>NZ_JACHJS010000001.1:4902924-6128655 GCF_014203755.1 Saccharothrix violaceirubra | reverse complement strand
CCCGGGTGCCGTCGGGGAGTTCGTAGTACGACATGTTCTCGATCACGCCCGCGACCCGCTGCCGCGTCTGCAACGCGATCGACCCGGCCCGTTCCGCCACCTCGGCGGCGGCCTGCTGCGGCGTGGTCACCACGAGGATCTCGGCGTTGGGCACGAGCTGCGCCACGGAGATCGCCACGTCGCCGGTACCGGGCGGCAGGTCCAGCAGCAGCACGTCCAGGTCGCCCCAGAACACGTCGGCCAGGAACTGCTGCAACGCCCGGTGCAGCATGGGTCCGCGCCACACCACGGGCGTGTTGCCGGGCGTGAACATCCCGATCGAGATCAGCTTCACGCCGTGCGACTGCGGCGGCATGATCATCTTCTCGACCTGGGTCGGCCGCGCCTCGGTGCCCAGCATCCGCGGGATCGAGTGCCCGTAGATGTCCGCGTCCACCACGCCGACCGACAGCCCGCGCGCGGCCATCGCCACCGCCAGGTTGACCGTCACGCTCGACTTGCCGACGCCGCCCTTGCCCGACGCCACGCAGTACACCCGCGTCAACGACCCGGGCTGCGCGAACGGGATCACGGGCTCGTCCACGCCGCCGCGCAGCATCTTGCGCAGGTCGGTCCGCTGCGCGTCGGACATCACGTCCAACGCCACCCGCACGCCGGTCACGCCGGGCAGTCCCGAGACGGCCGCCGTCACGTCCGCGGTGATCTTGTCCCGCAGCGGACACCCCTGGACGGTCAGGTAGACGGCGACGTCGACGACGCCGTCCTTGCCGACCACGACGTCTTTCACCATGCCCAACTCGGTGATCGGACGCTTGATCTCGGGGTCGTGCACGCCGGCCAGCGCCTTGCGCACGTCGTCAGCAGTAGGGAACACAGGATCGCCTTAAATATCAACGGGATGGGGCTCCGACCTCCCATGCTACGGCGATCGCGGACCCGGGAAGACGGGGGCCGCAGGGGAGTCGGCCGGGTGCTTTCCGTAACATCGTGGCCCGTGCCGGAAACCGGAAGTGCCCGGTTGCCCACCCGAACCGAGCTGGGGGTGTGGCGATCGTTCCTCCGCGCCCACGCGCGGCTCACTCGGGTCCTCGAGGCCGAGCTGATCGCCGAACAGCGCCTGTCCCTGGCGGCCTACGACGTGCTCGTCCAGTTGGCCGAGGCGCCGCGGCACCGACTGCGGATGACCGAACTGGCCGACGCGGTCCTGCTGTCGCGCTCCGGCGTGACCCGTCTCGTGGACCGGCTCGAACGCGCCGGCCTGGTGCTGCGCGAACGCGCCGACGGTGACGGCCGGGGCGTCGTCGCGGTCCTCACCGCCCAGGGCGTCGACCGGCTGCGCACCGCCGGCGGGACGCACCTGACCGGCGTGGCCCGCCACTTCGGCGACGTGTTCGACGCCGCCGAGCTGGAGCGCTTCGGCCGGTCCTGCGCCAAGCTCGTCGACGAGGGCCAGGTCTGACCTAGGACCCCACCTCGGAGTCCTTGAGCGCACGCCGTCGGGTCTTGCGCAGCACGCGGTCCAGTTCGCTGCGCAGGTAGTCCCGGGTCACGACCTCGCCGACGGCCAGCCGCAACGCGGCCAGTTCCCGGGCCAGGTACTCGGTGTCGGCCTTGGTCTGCGCGGCCCGCGTCCGGTCCTCCTCCAGCGACACCCGGTCCCGGTCGTCCTGCCGGTTCTGGGCCAGCAGGATCAGCGGTGCGGCGTAGGCGGCCTGCGTGGAGAACGCCAGGTTCAGCAGGATGAACGGGTACGGGTCCCACGAGTACTCGACCGCGACCAGGTTCAGCGTGATCCACGCGAGCACGAGCAGCGTCTGCCAGAACAGGAACTTTCCGGTGCCCAGGAACCGGGCCAGCCGTTCGGAGAACCGGCCGAACGCCTCCGGGTCCAGGGAGAGCCGGAACCGGGCCGGTTGGCGCGGCTGGTCGAGTCTGCGTCGTGGCAGCAGCTCAGGCATTGGTCAACCCCGTTTCCCGCCAGTTGTCCGGCAGCAGGTGGTCCAGGACGTCGTCGACGGTCACCGCGCCGAGCAGGTGCTCGGCCTCGTCGACCACGGGGCCGCACACCAGGTTGTACGCGGCGAAGTAGCGGGTCACCTCGCCCAGCGACGCGGTCGGCGACAGAGTCGCCATGTCGGTGTCCAGCACGCCCGCGACCAGGTCGGACGGCGGTTCGCGGAGCAGGCGCTGGATGTGCACGCAGCCGAGGTAGCGGCCGGTGGGCGTCGCGGTCGGCGACCGGCACACGAACACCATACTGGCCAGTGCGGGTGTGAGGTCGGGGTTGCGCACGTGCGCCAACGCCTCGGCCACGGTGGCGTCGGGCGCGAGCACGACGGGTTCGGGGGTCATCAGACCGCCGGCGGTGTCGTAGCTGTACTTGAGCAACCGCTTGACCGGCGCGGACTCCTCGGGCTCCATCAGGTCCAGGAGCCGGTCCTTTTCCGGTTCGGGCAGTTCGGCGAGCAGGTCGGCGGCGTCGTCGGGGTTCATCGCCTCGAGCACGTCGGCCGCGCGTTCCTCGTCCATGTGGGCGAGGAGGTCCTTCTGGTCCTCCTCGGCCATCTCCTCGATGACGTCGGCGAGCCGTTCGTCGTCCAGGGCTTCGGCGACCTCGTACCGGCGTTTGGACGGCAGGCTGTGCAACGCCAGGGCGACGTCGGCCGCGCGCATGGTCTCGAAGAGCGCCACGAGGTGTTGTGCGCCCTGCGGCTGCCCGGCGAGTTCCGTGATGGACAGCCCGGTCAGGTCCTCCCACGCCAGCACCTGCACGGGTCCGCGCCGGCTGAGCCGTCCGGTGCGCTCGCGCACGGCCACGCGGGTCATCCGCCAGTCGCGGGTGCGGGTCGGTTCCATGGCCGCGTCGACCAGGACGGCCTGCGCGCCGGAGTCCATGCGCACGCGGGCGTCGAGCAGTTCGCCGACGACCAGGACCTCGTTGGCGCGCTGGTGGAACTGGCGCAGGCTGACCGTTCCGGTGGCCAGGCTCACGGCGTTCGGCTCGATCGTCGTCACGCGCAGCATGGGCACGAAGATGCGACGCCGGGTGGCCAGTTCGAGCACCAGTCCGAGGACGCGCGGCGGTTGCCGGTCGATCCGCAGTCCGACGACGAGGTCGCGGACCTTGCCGATGGATTCGCCGTCCGGCCCGAACACGGGCAATCCGGCGAGTTGAGCGGCGAAGACCCGGTTCACGACGACCACGGTGATCAGGCTAGCCGTCGCCGGTCGGTCATGCCGCCCGCTCCACAGTGGACCGCGTGATCGCGGCCAGCCGGTCGGCGAACGCCCGGTCGCCGACCTCGACGGCCCACAGGTGGTTCACCACGGCCCGGTAGTACGTCCACGCGCGGGTCCGGTCGGGGTCGAGTCCGGCGGCGGCCACGACCGCGGCACGCCGGTCGCGCAGCCCGCGTTCGCCGTCGAGTTCGGCGAGCCGGTTCCACAGCAGCGGGATCACGCCGTACTCGGGGTCGCCGGACAGCGGTTTGGGGTCGATCACGAGCCACGGTTCGCGGCTCGCCCGCAGCACGTTCCCGTAGTGCAGGTCCTCGTTGACGAGCAGGTGTGCGGCGGACGCGGCCAGTTCACGGCCCATGCCCGCCGCGTGGTCGACGACGCGTGGTTCCACCGGCGTGCCGAGTTCCCGGTTGCGCGCGGCCAGGTCGTCGACCACGACGCGGCGCAGCCCGGCCGGCGCCGGCACGGTCAGCCGCCGGACCAGTCCGCCGATCACGGCCAGGGCGGCGGCGATCGGTTCGTCCGCGAGCGAGTGGTCGGCGTCGAGGCGTTCCAGCAGCAGTGCGCCGTCCGCGTCGTCGTGGTCGAGCAGCAGAACGGCCCCGTCGCCGTTCCACGTGGCCAGGGCGAGGGGTTCGGACCGGGTCTCCTCGTCGAGCCAGGTGAGTTTGAGGACGGCCGGGTGCCCGTCGGCCCGGCGCACGGGCAGGACGGCCGCGACGTAGCCGAACATCGGGTCGCCGTCGGGGGTCAGCGCCCAGCGGGAGCAGTACCTCGTCGCCAGGGCGGGCAGCGTGTCGCGCCACCGCCGGGCCTCGGCGCCGAGGTCGACCGCGAAGTCCGCCGGTGCGGTGATCACGGGATGTCCCAGCGGTAGACCGAATCCCAGTCCGGTCGGCCGTTGAGCCGGGCCGACCGCAGCGCGGCGGCCGTGTCGTCGTCGGGGTCGACCAGCCGCGCGGTCGCGGTGACGTCGACCAGGTGCGAGTGGGTCGTGGGCGAGCGGACGGTGAGCGTGCAGTCCACCCCATCGGCCAGTCCGGGCACGACCTGCCCGGTTCCGCCGACCGCGACGTGCACGGCGCCGTCGCGCCACAGCGCCCAGACCAGCCGGGGCGGGTGACCGGCCGGTCGGACCCACAGCGCGGCGGCTTTGCGCAGCGCGTTGTCCAGCACCTGTGCGAGTTCCACGGTCCCAGCCTGCCACGCGTGGTGTGAGGCGCGACTCAGGCCGATGGCGGACGCCGGTGACCCGTGCCACGCTCCGTGCCGACATCGAGGAGGTTCCCCAGTGGTCGACCGGCAGCGTCCCCGACGTTCGTGTCTCGCGGTTCCGGGGTCGAGCCGGAAGATGGTCGACAAGGCCCGCACCCTGCCCGCCGACATGGTCTTCCTGGACCTGGAGGACGCCTGCGCCCCGTTGGCCAAGGCCGACGCGCGCAAGACGATCGTGGCGGCGCTCAACGAGGGGGGCTGGGGTGCGCGGACCCGGGTCGTGCGGGTCAACGACTGGACCACGGAGTGGACCTACCGCGACGTCGTCGAGGTGGTCGAGGGCGCGGGCGCGCACGTGGACTGCCTGCTGCTGCCCAAGGTGCAGACGGCGCAGCAGGTCCAGGCGCTCGACCTGCTGCTCACCCAGGTCGAGAAGGCGACGGGCCTCGAGGTGGGCCGGATCGGCATCGAGGCGCAGATCGAGAACGCCCTGGGGCTGACGAACGTCGACGCGATCGCCGCCTCGTCGCCGCGCCTGGAGACGATCGTGTTCGGCCCGGCGGACCTCATGGCGTCGATCAACATGAAGTCGCTGGTGGTGGGCGAGCAGCCGGCCGGCTACGACGTCGGCGACGCCTACCACTACATCCTGATGCGGATCTTGATGGCCGCGCGGGCGTACGACCTCCAGGCGATCGACGGCCCGTACCTGCAGATCCGCGACGTGGCCGGGTTCCGGCGGGTGGCCGGCCGGTCGGCCGCGCTGGGCTTCGACGGCAAGTGGGTGCTGCACCCCGGCCAGATCGAGGCGGCGAACGAGGTGTTCAGCCCGCGCCAAGAGGACTTCGACCGCGCGGAGAACATCCTGGACGCCTACGCGCACTTCACGTCCGAGGCGGGTGGTCGGCGCGGTGCGGTGATGCTCGGCGACGAGATGATCGACGAGGCGTCGCGCAAGATGGCGCTGGTGATCTCGGCGAAGGGCCGGGCCGCGGGACTGGTGCGCGCGGACGTCTGGACGCCGTCCTCCTGACTGCCGGTACCGGCGGGGTCGCACTGCGTCGACCCCGCCGGTGAGCATCACCACGTCACACCGCCCAGGACTGGCGATCACGGGGTGGGACCTGCGCATGGTGTCGGGTATGGCCCGACACCGCGTGATCCGACTAGGCCGCCGACTGTTCCGCCGCCGGCCCGCCGACGACCTCCTCAGCCGCAGCATCCGCTCGTGCCCGGGATGCGCTGCCGACGTCCACGTCTTCGCGGACGTGTGCCGCCATTGCGGCGGCGAACTGGAGATCGTCGCGGCCTGATCCTCGGGATCAAGTGGTCGGGACGTAGTTCGGCAGGTCGTTGATCTGGTCCACGGCCGCCGCGAACACCACGAACGACAGAATGATCGCGATCACCGCGACCACCGTGAAGAAAATGCTGATCACGAGGGCGGCCGTGGCCAGGCCGGAGCCCTCCTCGCCGGTCTGCCGGATCTGCTTCTTGGCGATGATGCCGAGGATGATGCCGACCGGCGAGAAGACGAACGCGCAGATCAGCGCGGCGATCGCCAGGCTGTTGGTGCCCCGCGGCTGCGTCGGGTGGTAACCGGGCGGCGGAGGCGGGTAGGACTGGGACATGTGCCTGCTTTCCCCTCTTGAGCTTTCGGGGTGCGCAGGATAACCCGAGATTCGCACATATCGGGACGCCGTCCGGAACTTCGTGACCTTCCTGTGGCGAAATCGCGCGAGTCCTCCGCTCGGACACGCGGAATTGCGCGTTCGGACGCCTCGAAATACACGCTGGGACACCGGGAATGTACGGAAGGACACCCTCCTCCGGTGTGGTCCGGCGCACTCGTGGCAGGCCGTTTCGCGTGGTTCGCCCCGGGTTGGCAGGATGGGGTGATCAGCACCGCGAGAGGTGGTCGACGTGACTGGTTCGTTCTCGCCCGGTCCCCAGAACGCCCGGCCCGGGATGACCCCGCGCCTGCCGACGCCGCCGACGGGGTGGCCGATCGGTTCCTACGGCACGTACGAGGAAGCCCAGCGCGCCGTCGACTTCCTCGCCGACGGCGACTTCCCGGTCCAGGAGGTGACGATCGTCGGCGTCGACCTCATGCTCGTCGAGCGGGTCACCGGCCGGCTCACCTGGGCCCGGGTGCTCGGCACGGGTGCCGCGTCCGGCGCCTGGTTCGGCTTCTTCGTCGGCATCCTGCTGTCGCTGTTCAACTCCGCGCCCGGCGCGGGCATCGGGCCGATCATCGCGGGCCTGGTGGCCGGCATCGCGTTCGGCGTGATCTTCGCGGCCGTCGGCTACGGCTCCACGCGCGGCAAACGGGACTTCCAGTCCGCGTCGCAGTTGGTCGCGGGCCGCTACGACGTCCTGTGCCAGCCCCGTTCGGCCGAACGGGGCCGCGATCTGCTCGCCAAGCTGGCCATGCGTCCCTCGGACGTGCGCAAGGACTGAGGTTTCGCGATTCCGCACACCGGGTAACGCCTGGCCGGGCTCCGGTGGTTGCGGCACCTGATCACCGGGCCTACGTTCGTTCCACCGGGTGACTTGCGTCACGCGGCGTGGCACGACGAGGTGCCGGGCGTTCGCGGTCTGGCTCCTTCGCCGTCGGAAGGAGGGAGGGGCCGATGAGGGGCGCGTACCGACGTCGGCCGGCAGTCCTGGGTGTCGTCGCGGTGATCGCGGCGGCCGGGCTGGCCGGCTGTGGCTCGGACGACGGGCGGATCACAGTCAACGTCTACAAGTACCCGCAGGAGAGCTTCCAGAAGATCGTCGACCGCTGCAACGACCAAGCGGACGGCTACGAGATCGTCTACCACAAGCTGCCCCGGGAGGCCGACGGCCAGCGGGAGCAGCTGGTGCGCCGGCTCGCCGCCGGCGACACCGGGATGGACGTCCTCGCGCTCGACGTCACGTGGACGGCCGAGCTGGCCGAAGCCGGGTGGATCAAGGAGTTCACCGGCGCGGACAAGACCGCCGTCGAGGACGGCACGCTGGAAACGCCGCTGGACACCGCCCGTTACGACGGGAAGCTCTACGGCGCACCGGACAACACCAACGTCCAACTCCTCTGGTACCGCAGCGATCTGGTGCCCACGCCGCCGGAGACGTGGGACGAGATGATCGAGATGGGCACGAAGCTCAAGGAGCAGGGCAAGCCCGGCCTGATCGAGGCGCAGGGCAAGCAGTACGAGGGGCTGGTCGTCCTCTACAACACGCTCGTCAACTCCGCCGGCGGCAGGATCGTCGACGACTCGGGCACCAAGGCCCTCGTCGACGACGGTGCCGTGAAAGCCTTGGAAGTACTGAAGAAGTTCGCCACGTCGCCCGTGGTCGACCCGTCGTTCGCCAGTTCCACGGAGGACGTGTCGCGCCTGGCGATGGAGGGCGGCAAGGCCGCGTTCATGCTCAACTGGCCCTACGTCTACGCCGCCGCGCAGAAGAAGCCCGACTTCGCGGCCAACTTCAAGTGGGCGCCGTACCCGTCGATCGACGGCGGTCCGGCGAAGGTCACCGTCGGCGGCATCAACTACGCCGTCAGCGCGTTCACCGAGCACTCGCGGGAGTCGTTCGACGCCGTGCGCTGCCTGCGTGACGCGGAGAGCCAGAAGTTCGCCGCCGTCAACGACGGCGTGCCGCCCACCATCGAATCCGTCTACGACGACCCGGACATGGCCAAGCCGTACCCGATGCGCGACGCCATCCTCGACGCCCTGAAGTCCTCCGGCTCGCGACCGGTGACCCCCGCGTACCAGAACGTCTCCACGGTGATCTCCACGATCCTGTCGCCGCCCGCGGACATCGACCCGAAGGCGACGGGGGACCGGATGCGGGCCGAACTCCAGGACGCGCTCGACTCGAAGGGGGTGCTGCCGTGAGCGCGCTCTCCGCGGGCCGCAAGGCCGAACGCCGCCTCGGCCTGCTGCTGTGCCTGCCCGCGATCCTCGTGATGGCCGCCGTCGCCGGCTGGCCGATCGTCTACTCCGTGTGGCTGTCGCTGCGGCGCTACGACCTGAAGTTCCCCGACCGCACGGAGTTCGTCGGCCTGGACAACTACGTCACCGTGCTGTCGAGCCCGTACTGGTGGAACGCGCTGTGGATCACGGTCGTGATCACGGTCGTGTCCGTCGCGGTCGAACTCGTGCTGGGCATGGCGCTCGCGCTGGTCATGCACCGCACGCTGGTGGGCCGGGGCATCGTCCGCACGTCCACGCTCATCCCCTACGGCATCGTCACGGTCGTGGCCGCGTTCTCCTGGCGGTACGCGTGGACGCCGGGTACCGGCTACCTGGCCGAACTCGCCGGCGGCGACCCCGTGCTCACCGAGAAGGTGCCGGCGATCCTGACCGTGATCCTGGCCGAGATCTGGAAGACCACGCCGTTCATGGCACTGCTGCTGATGGCCGGTCTCGCGCTCGTGCCCGAGGACCTGCTCAAGGCCGCGGCGGTGGACGGCGCGTCCGCGTGGCAGCGGTTCACCCGGATCATCGTGCCGGTGATGAAGCCCGCGATCCTGGTGGCGCTGCTGTTCCGCACGCTCGACGCGTTCCGGATCTTCGACAACCTGTTCGTGCTCACCGCCGGTTCGCAGGGCACGTCGTCGGTGTCGATGGTGACCTACAACAACCTGATCAAGGGCCTGAACCTGGGCATCGGGTCGACCATGTCCGTGCTGATCTTCCTGGCCGTCGCGCTGATCGCGTTCGTCTTCATCAAGCTGTTCGGCACCTCCGCGCCGGGCAGCGACAGCGAGGGGAGGCGTTGATGGCCGGCATCGGAGGGGCCCAGACCCCCGCCCGCAAGGCCCGCTGGACCGTGCTCAACGTCCTGGTCGTGGCGTACGCGTTGTTCCCCGTGCTGTGGATCGTGTCGCTGTCGTTCAAGACCACCGCCACGATGGGCGACGGCAACTTCATCCCGCGCGAGTGGACGCTGGACAACTACTCGTCGATCTTCGGCACCGCGGAGTTCGTGCGCGCGCTGGTGAACTCGATCGGCATCGCGCTCATCGCCACGGCGATCGCGGTCGTGTTCGGCACGATGGCCGCGTACGCGATCGCCCGGCTGGACTTCCCCGGCAAACGCGCGCTCGTCGGCGTGTCCCTGCTGGTGTCGATGTTCCCGCAGATCTCGCTGGTGTCGCCGCTGTTCGAGATCGAGCGCACGCTCGGCCTGTTCGACACGTGGCCCGGCCTGATCCTGCCTTACATCACGTTCGCGCTGCCGTTGGCCATCTACACGCTGTCCGCGTTCTTCCGGGAGATCCCGTGGGAGCTGGAGAAGGCGGCCAAGATGGACGGCGCCACGCCGGGGCAGGCGTTCCGCCGGGTGATCGCGCCGCTGGCCGCGCCGGGCGTGTTCACCACGGCGATCCTGGTGTTCATCTTCTGCTGGAACGACTTCCTGTTCGCGATCTCGCTGACCTCGACCGAGAGTTCGCGCACGGTTCCGGTGGCGCTGTCGTTCTTCACCGGCAGTTCGCAGTTCGAGGACCCGACGGGGTCGATCGCCGCCGCCGCGGTGGTCATCACGATCCCGATCGTGCTGTTCGTGTTGTTCTTCCAGCGCAGGATCGTCGCCGGCCTCACCTCCGGCGCGGTGAAGGGGTGACGTGATGGCCGAGATCGTGCTCGACAAGGTGACCAAGCGGTACCCCGACGGCGCCGTGGCCGTGCGGGACGTGGACATCGAGATCGCCGACGGCGAGTTCGTCATCCTGGTCGGACCCTCCGGCTGCGGGAAGTCCACCACCCTCAACATGATCGCGGGCCTTGAGGACATCACGTCCGGCGAGCTGCGCATCGGCGGGGAACGCGTCAACGAGCGCGCGCCCAAGGACCGCGACATCGCCATGGTGTTCCAGTCGTACGCGCTGTACCCGCACATGACGGTGCAGGAGAACATGGCCTTCCCGTTGCGGCTGGCCAAGGTCGACGACACCACCGTCGACCGGAAGGTGCGGGACGCGGCCGAGATCCTCGACCTCGTCGACCACCTCGACCGCAAGCCCGCCAACCTGTCCGGCGGTCAGCGCCAGCGGGTGGCCATGGGCCGCGCGATCGTGCGCAACCCCAAGGCGTTCCTCATGGACGAGCCACTGTCCAATCTGGACGCCAAGCTGCGCGTGCAGATGCGCACGTCGGTGTCCCGGCTCCAGAAGCGCCTGGGCACGACCACGGTCTACGTGACGCACGACCAGACCGAGGCGATGACGCTGGGCGACCGGGTCGTGGTGATGCGCGGCGGTGCCGTGCAGCAGATCGGCGCGCCGCAGCACCTCTACGACCACCCGGCCAACCTGTTCGTCGCCGGGTTCATCGGGTCGCCCTCGATGAACTTCGTGCCGGCCAGGGTCGAGGACGGCGCCGTGCGGTCCGGTCTGGGCGACGTCCCGCTCACCGACCGGGTGCGCGGCCTGCTCGAACGCGCCGACGCGCCGCGCGAGGTCATCCTCGGGCTGCGCCCGGAGCACTTCGAGGACGCCCGACTGGTCGACGACCCGGCCCGGGGCGTCACGTTCAGCGGGCACGTGGACGTGCTGGAGTCCATGGGTTCGGACAAGTACGCCTACTTCGGCCTGCCCGAGCGGGCGACCTCGGACCACCTCGCCGAACTCGCGGCCGACGCGGGCGCGGCCGACGTGCCCGGCAGCGACGTCGCCCTGGTGACCAGGCTGTCCGCCGCGTCCACCGCGACCGAGGGGCAGGAGGCGCGGGTCTGGTTCGACCCGGACCGCGTGCAGCTCTTCGACCCGAAGACCGGGGCGAACCTCACCTACGCGGGCTGAGTCCACGGTCGGTGACCGGAGCGGGCCGTTCCCACCGGAACGGCCCGCTCGCCCGTTCGGCGCATGGCCTTGTCGCACGCTTGGCCTGCACGGGAGCCGCTGTACGGGTGTCATGTCACGGTGCGTTACTGATTAGCGAAGGCCATCGGCGGGGACGAATTCCACAGGCCATTCAGCGCAGCAACCCGACAGTTCGCCGCACCGGTGGAGCCGTACCGCGTACCGCGTCCGCACCCTGGTCGACATGGCGGGGCGACCTCGGCGTGCGGCCGGGGGACACGGAAAAGAGCGCGACATGGGGAACCTGGACGGCAAGGCCGTCGTGATCACCGGCGCGGGCCGCGGTCTCGGCGAGGCGTACGCGATGCACGCGGCGCAGGCGGGTGCGTCCGTCGTGGTCAACGACGTGGACGGCGACCTGGCCGAACGCGTGGCCGAGCACATCCGGGCGTACGGGGGCCAGGCCGTGGCGAGCGCGCACACGGTGGCCGACCCGGCGCAGGCCGAGAAGATCGTCGCCACGTGCGTGGCCGAGTTCGGCCGGATCGACGGGCTGGTCAACAACGCCGGCCTGAACTACGAGGCGGTGCCCTGGGCCGACGACCCGGAGCAGATCCGGACCACCGTCGAGGTCAACCTGCTCGGCGTCATCTACACCGGCATGGCCGCCATGCGCGCCATGCGCGACCAGGGCGGCGGCGGGTCCATCGTGAACGTGTCCTCGGGCGCGTTCTTCGGGCAGCGCAAGCTGGGCACGTACTCGGCGACGAAGGGCGCGGTGGCGTCCCTGAGCCTGTCGTGGGCGTTGGACCTGGAGTCCGACGGCATCCGGGTCAACGCGGTCTGCCCGGTCGCGCACACCCGCATGGTGTGGCAGTCCGAGCGGTCGCTGCGGGCCATCCCGGCCGACCGGACGCCGGGCAAGGTGGCACCGCTGGTGCTGTTCCTGCTCAGCGACGCGGCCGAGGGCATCACCGGCCAGATCGTCCGGTGCAACGGGAGGCAACTGCACCTGATCGGCCAACCGTACTTCAAGCAGCCGGTGCTGGAGAGTGACGCGTGGGACGCGGTGTCGGTCAAACGCGCGTTCGACGGCGTGCTCCAGGCGCATTTGGAGCCGTTCGGGCTGGAGAAGCGCATGCCGCCGAGGCTGCGTGAACTGGTCGAACCGTCCCAGTCGGCCTGATCTCACTCGGACGGGTGATCGCAGTACCGGCGTACCCGCCTGCCACCATCGGGTATGGCCACGCGCAGACCGAGGGTGACCGACTGGCGGTTGGTGGTCCAGTCGCGGTTGGACCGCGTCCGCGCGGACCTGTCCGCGCTCGACCCGCTCGACCCGCTCGACCCGGAGAGCGCGCGCTGGCGCGAGGTCGCGGTCGAGGAGGCCGCCGTCGTGGAGGACATGCTCACCCGCGAGGAGTCGCGGTGGCGCACGGTGGCGTCCTGGTGGTCGGGCTGGCACATCGAACGGGCGTGGCGGTCGCTGCACGAGGCCGAGATCGCGGTCGTGGCGGCGGGCAACGGCTTCCTCGGCCGGCTGCCCGGCCTGCGCGGCCGGGTGGGCGAGTACCTGGACGACGACGACCCGCGCCGCGTGGCGCTGGACGAGTTGCGGCCGGGCGAGTTCCCGCTGTCGGTCGAGCGCGAGATCGTGGTGGACGCCCTGCGCGCCGCGTTCGACCGGTCCGACTTCGCGCACGTCGGGTCACGTGCGTTGCGCAACAAGCTGATCGCCGCGTCCGTCGTGCTGTTCGCGGTGAACACGCTGATCGGGCTGATCGGCTTCCTCCAGCCGGGGTTCATCCCGACGTGCGTCGGTTCGGAACGCCTGCCCACGGTATGCCCGTCCGGCCGGGACGCGGCGGGCACCGACGTGTGGCTGGTGCAGGTGCTGGGCGCGTTCGGCGCGGTCCTGTCGGCCGTGGTGCTGCTGTTGCGCCGCCGGCCCAGCCTGTCCCCGTACGTGATGATCGGCTACCAGGCGACCATCAAGATCCTGCTGGGCGCCTCGCTGGCCGTGGTCGGCATCCTGGCGCTGGGCGCGGGCGTGACGACCGGGCTGATCGGCGTGGCGTCCCAGGCGGCCCTGCTGCTGTGGGCCGTGATCCTGGGCTACTCGCAGCAGGTGGCCACGCGCCTGCTCGACAGCTACGCCGACCGCGTCATGGACCAGGCCCGGCCGCTGCCCAAGGCGGAGGGTCAGCGCTGAGCCGGGGCGCCGGGTGACACGTCCTCGGTGAAAGGGTGAAAAGCCCGGTCGTCCCGGTGCCGCACAAGGGGATCCGGGCTAACGTCACCGGGGTGCTCGCCGAGCTGTTCCTCGACGCGTCCGACGCCTGCCGGGAGTCGAGCCCGCTCACCCGCGCCCTGCTGGTGTCGGCGGCCGACGACCTGGCCGGCGGCGGCGTGACCGCGCGGATCATGGCGGGCGCCGAGTGCGACCGCGCCGCCAGCGCACCGGCCCGGCGGTTCGCGTCCGCCGTGCACCGGCTCGTCCTCGAAGGCCGGGCGCCCGCGTTGGCCGGCCACTACGCCACGGTCGGCGGCCGGTTGGACGCCGGCGCGTTCTGGGCCGACGCCCTGCCCGTGCTGGAGGAGCACGCCGACGACCTGCACACGGTGATCGCGTCCGCCGCCGTGCCCACCGACGAACCCGGCCGCAGTTCGCCGTTGTTCGGGGGCCTGCAGACCGCGACCCACCTGGCCGCCGACGCGGCCGGCCGGCGGACCGGCTTCCCGGTGCGGCTGCTGGAGGTCGGCGCGTCCGGCGGGCTGAACCTGCGTCCGCACCGGGTCGCCTACCGCGTCGACGACGACCTGCTCGGCGACCGGCACAGCCCGTTCACGCTCGACGCCGGGTGGTGCGGCCGGCCCGACGCGGACGTGACCCGCAACCTGCGCCTGGTCCGCCGCGCCGGGTGCGACGCGAACCCGGTCGACGTGTCCACAGTGGATGGAAGGTTGAGCCTGTCGGCGGCCGTGCCCGGCGACCGCGCCGACCACTACGAACGGCTCCAGGCCGCGTTCGCACTGGCCCTGCTCGACCCGGTGCCGGTCAGCCGCGCGGCCGGACCGGAGTGGCTGGCCGAGCAGTTGGCCCGGCCGGAGCGCGACGTGCTGACCGTGGTGTGGCACTCGCTGGTGTGGCACCACGTCTCGCCCGCCGACCGGGCGATGGGCCGCGAGGTGCTGGCCGGTGCCGCCGCACGGGCCACGCCCATGGCGCCGTTGGCCCTGCTGGTCTACGAACCGCGCCGGTCGGGCGAGCACTACGAGTTGCTGCTCAAGCTCTGGCCCGCCGGGGTGTCGCTGCGCCTGGGCACGGGCGCCCCGCACGGCGTCCCGTTCACGTGGGACGTCCGCGCCTGGGACTAGGGATGGCCGCGTCCCGGCACGCGCCGCATCGCGTCCCGTCCGGTCGCACGCGAAAGGCGTACGCCTTCACACGGAACGTCCCGTGTCCGGTACAGGCATGCGACCGGTCCATTTCGCGTGGGATGTCCGGAGTCGTCGGCGGTCGGCTGTTCGGCGGTCGGAATCCCGTTGTGGATCACTAGCATCGCGATCATGCGGAGAGTGGTCGCGGCGTCGCTCGTCGTGGCCTCGGTCATGGCCTGCTCGTCCGAGCGGCGGCCGGGGTCGTCGACCGGCGTGCCGTCGGCGAACTCCGCGCCCACCGACGGTCCCGCGGTGTTCCGTTCGTTCACCGATGCGAACGAGGGGTGCGCCCAGTTGCGCTACACGCCGTTCGAGGCGCTCTTCGGCCAAGCCGACCTGGCGCCGCGCGTACGGGGCGACGGCGGGGACCTGGGCTGCGACCTCGACCTCGTCGAAGGCCGCTACACCGGGGCCACGATCTACACCGAGGTCCGCTTCTTCGCCGACGTCGAAGAGGCTTACGCCGACTACCGCGGCCACAAGCAGGACGGCGACCGCAAGGCGGGCGAAGTCGTGGACGTGACGCGATTACGCGACCGCGGCCACCGCTTCGTCAACGGCCCGCAGGTGGCCGCCCGGCCCGGCCAGCTCCAGTTCCGCGCCCAGCGGGGCAACGTCGGCGTCACGGTGCGGGTGGACGTCCTCGTGGAGACCGACCTCGACAGCGAGGCCCGGTGGTCCGAGGTGCACGACGCGGTCACCGACTACGTGAACACCACGTTCGACGACCTGCCGAAGATCTAGTTCCCGGTGGCGATCAGCACCGTCACGGTGGCCAGCCAGCCGATCAGGAACGTCAGGATCCAGAACCGCAGGTTGGTGAGCATTCTCGTCATGGTGGGAGTCCCGTCGGATCGGGTGGGCGGTGGACTACAGCCAGCGGTTCCGACGGAATATTCGGTACAGCGTCAGGCAGGACACCAGGATCACCGCGATCACGACCGGGTAGCCGAACTTCCACTTCAGCTCGGGCATGTGCTCGAAGTTCATGCCGTACACGCCCACGACCATGGTGGGCACGGAGATGATCGCGACCCACGCCGAGATCTTGCGCATGTCCGAGTTCTGCTGGAGCGTGATCTTGGCGAGCACCGCGTCGACCAGCGTGGTCAGCAACTCGTCGAAGTTGGTCACGCGCTCGGACACCTCGGTGAGGTGGTCGTCGACGTCGCGGAAGTACGACCGCACCTGCTCGGGGATCAGCGGCGTGTACCCCTCGGCGAGCCGGCGCAGCGGGACGGCCAACGGCATCACCGCGCGGCGCAGTTCGAGCACCTCGCGCTTCATCAGGTAGATCTGGTCCGCGCTGACCCCGCTGCGCGGTGCGAAGACCAGCGTCTCCATCTGGTCGAGGTCGTCCTCGATGTGGTCGGTGACGTCGAGGTAGTTGTCGACCACGTGGTCGGCGATCGTGTGCAGCACGGCCGCCGGGCCCAGCCTGAGCCGTTCCACGTCGGCCTCCAGGTCGCGGCGCACGGCGGCGAGCCCGGAGTGGTTGCCGTGCCGGACCGTGACCACGAAGTCACGGCCGAGGAAGACCATGATCTCGCCGCTCTCCACGATCTCGTTCGCGGTGTCGGGCGAGGCGTTCTGCACGTACCGCACGGTCTTGAGGACCATGAACAACGTGTTGTCGTAACGCTCCAGCTTCGGCCGCTGGTGCGCGTGCACCGCGTCCTCGACGGCCAGCGCGTGCAGGCCGAACGTGTCGGCGATGCCCTGGATCTGTTCCTCGTCCGGCTCGTGCAGGCCGATCCACACGAAGCCGTCGCCGCGCTTGCGGACCTCTTTCACGGCCTCGGTGTGGGACCAGCGGCCGGGCAGACGGGCGCCGTCGACGTACACGCCGCAGTCGACCACGTACGCCGAAAGCGGGACGGGGATGGGCACGGCGGGGCGGTCCTGGTGGCGGCCTCTCAGGCCGCCGAGTCCGCTCAACGAAGGCATGTTGGGCACGGGTCCTCCAAGCAGGGTGTCGCTGGAGTGGAGAGGGCATGGCGAACGGAAGTACGGCGCGTGTCCCCGACCGGTGCAATGCGGATCTAGCCTCGCGAAGCCGACCCTCCGATGAGGACGCGCCGGGTACTCGCAGGGTGGGGGTCGTTGCTCATCGGCTGCCCTCACCTCCTCGGGTCGACGGCTGTGGCGGTGGAGTCGCTCACAGACCGGTTGCCGAGGGTACTCCTCCGGGGTTCACACTGTCGTCCCGGTCGCCGACGTTTCCCGTCACACCAGGCGGATTCCGCCCTCCGGCGCGTCGTCCACGTCGTGACACGGGTAGAAACAGGAGGGAACGGTCGTCCCGCCCAGGTGGGTTCGACCCGGACCGGCGGACGTGAGGAGCGACGTGACCGACCTGGATCTGGTGCGGGACCGGCTGTCCCGGTTCGCCCGGCTCGACGCGCCCGGTGTTTCGCCGCTCTACGAACACCTTTCGGCTAACGCGGCACTCGACGACGACGTCGCCGGTCTGCTCACCGCCGCACCGGAACCGTTCGCGCACCCCACGTTGCTGCTCGCCGCCGCGCATCGGTTGGTGCAGGCCGAACCGGTGCACCCGTTGGCGGACTACTACCCGTCGTTGGGCGGTACTTACGGCGCGGACGAGCGCACGTGGCCGTTGTTCCGCTCGTTCGTGCTGGAGCGCGCGGACCGCATGCGCGCGTTGATCTCCACGCGCACCACGCAGACCAACGAGGTACGCCGTGCCGCCCTGCTGTACCCGGCGCTGGCGCGGATCAAGGGGCCGTTGGGACTGCTGGAGGTCGGCTGTTCGGCGGGTCTGCTGCTGGGCGTCGACCAGTACAACTACCGCTACCAGACCGAGCAGGCGGGCCAGCTCGTCGCCGGTCCGACCAAGGCCGCGCTCGGCCTGCACTGCGCGTTGGAGCTCGCGCCCGGCGCCGTGCTGCCCAAGCTGCCCAAGACCGTGAAGGTCGGGGCGAAGATCGGTCTCGACGTCGCGCCCGCCGACCTGTCGGACGAGGACACGTACGCGTGGCTGGAGGCGTGCGTGTGGGCCGACCAGCCCGAGCGGCTGCGGCTGTTCGGCGTCGCCGCGGGCGTGCAGGGCAAGTCCCGGCCGGAACTGGTGACCGGGGACGCCGTCGCGGACCTGGCGAAGGCCGCCGCGCTGGTGCCGGCGGACCTGCCGCTCGTGGTCGTGACGAGCATGGTGCTGGAGTACGTGTCGGGCGTGGAGTTCGTGGCCGCGCTGCGTGCGCTGGACCGGCCCGCGTGGTGGGTGAGCCACGAGCGGTACACGGCCGCGCTCGAGCACGTGCTGCCCGGCCGGGCCGACCTCGCGCCCGGCGCCGAGGGGCCCGAGCCGATCGTGCTCGGCCTGGCCCGCGTCGAGGACGGGGAGGTCGTCTCGGCGCAGGCGCTGGCCACGACCGCACCCCACGGCCAGCGGCTCGTCTGGCTGGCGTGACCAGCCACGATCAGGCGTACCCGACCGGCGGACGCCTGTGTGAGCAGGACTCACATTGTTCGTCACTCAGCGATACTGTGGCCAAGATCGCATCGTCGGGGCGGTGTACCCGCATCGGGTCGCCATGAGGTTGCAACGTGCCGGATCGCACCTGGCAGGCATGGTCGTGGCCGGCTCGGACGCCCTTCGCGGTCGGTGCTCCGACGTCGTCGATCCGGTCGCCGACGGTCACGGACAGTCCCGATCCCGCCTCGATTCGGTGGACCGGGGTCGCACGACCGGTCCTGCCGGCGCCGACTCCACCACCCGAGGCCGACCACGGTCCCTCACCTGGGCGATTCGCTCGCCGAACGGGCAGCGGTCGCCCGGTCGTGTCGCGTTCCGCGTCACCGGCAGGGCGGATTCGGCGGTCGTCGCTCGGCGTTATGGTGACGTTGCGTAGTCAATCCCGAATGGTGGTGCAAGCCGCTGACCCAAGTGCGGTACAAAACTCCCAACGTGCCGCCGAGTGCGGTACAACGGTTTTCACTGGCGCCACACGGGTGCGGTAGCGAACGGGGTTGATCACCGTGAATCTGAAGAAGATTCTCACCTTCGCCGGGGTCGGCTTGGTCCTGTTCTTCCTCATCGCGGAGCCGCAGCAGGCGGCTCAGCTGGTGCACAACGTGCTCGGGACCCTCCGCTCGGCGGCTGAGGCGCTCATCACCTTCGTGAAACAATTGTTCTGAGTCGCCCGGCTCCCTCCCCGCCCCGCCGGAGGTCGTAACGATGTTCGCGCCAAGAGACCCCGACGAGTACCTCCTGCCGACGGAACGCCGGGTCATCCGCGTCCGCAGGCACTGGAGCTACGTGCTCTTCGACGTGTTGGAGGCGATGGCTCTCCTCGCGGGTGCGATGATGATCTCGTACCTGCTGCCGGAGAACCTGGGCTTCGTCCAGAACATCCTCTGGTACGGCGCGCTGCTCGTGCTGCTCCGGTTGGCGTACTACGTCATCGAGTGGTGGGTCGAGCGGATCGTGGTGACGGACAAACGGTTCATGATCTCCTCGGGCGTCTTCGAGACCAAGGTCGCGATGATGCCGATCAGCAAGGTCACGGACCTGACCTACGAGCGCACCGTGCTCGGGCGCATGTTCGGCTTCGGCACCCTGGTCGTCGAGTCGGCCGGTCAGATCCAGGCGCTCAACCGGATCGAGTACCTGCCCGCGCCCGAAGAGGTCTACGACGCGATCTCCGAGCTGACCTTCGGCGACAAGAAGGCCCAGGCCGAGCGGTTCTCGATGATCAAGGCGCAGCGCGCGGCGCGCGGCAAGAAGATGGTGCCGTGACACGGCGGTAGTCGCCGTGGGCAAGACTGGGCGGGTGGTCATCGACCTGCACACCCACTCGACCGAGTCCGACGGCACCGACACCCCGGCCGGCCTGGTCGCCGCCGCCGCGGCCCACGGCCTGTCCGCGGTGGCGATCACCGACCACGACACGTCCGCCGGGTGGGCGCAGGCCGCCGCCGCGCTGCCGCCCGGCCTGCGTCTCGTGCGGGGTGCCGAACTGTCCTGCGCGTCCGACGACGGCACCGGCCGACGCGTGACCGTGCACCTGCTCGCCTATCTGTTCGACCCCACTTCGCCCGCGCTGGCCGAAGAGCAGCAGCGGTTGCGGCTCGAACGACGGAAACGCCTGCGCCGGATGGCCGAGCGCATGGCGGCGGACGGCTTCCCCGTCGACCCCGACGAACTCATGGCCGGCCTGCCGCCGGACGCGCCGGCCGGACGTCCGCACCTGGCCATGGCGTTGATCAAGGCCGGTGTCGTCGCCTCGGTCGACGAGGCGTTCGCCCGCCACCTCAACGACGGTCGCTACCTCGTTCCGCGTACCGACACCCCCGTCGAACGGGCCATCGCGATGATCCGGGAGGCGGGTGGCGTGTGCGTCCTGGCCCACCCGTTCGCCGCCTCGCGCGGGCCGATCGTCTCCGCGGACGTCGTGGCCTCGCTCGCGGCCGAAGGACTGGCCGGCGTCGAGGTCGACCACCCCGACCACGACCCGGACACCCGCGACCGGCTGCGCGGCCTGGCCAAGGAACTCGACCTGCTGACCACGGGGTCCAGCGACTACCACGGCACCAACAAGACCGTCCGGATCGGCGCCGAGACCACCGACCCCGACGTGCTCGACGCGCTCGTCGAGCGGGCGACCGGCGTGGAGGTGCTGGTCGGCGGGGCGTGAGCCGCCGGGTTCGCGATCTTGTCGGCCCCGCTCGGTACCGTGTGCGCCGTGCCGGAGCAGCTCGGGTTCGACTTCGGGGCCATGCCGAAGAAACTGGTGCGGGTCACGCCCGCCAAACTCGCCACGTGGGCGGACTGCCCACGTCGGTTCCGCATGGCCTACCTCGACCGCCCAGCACCGCCGCGCGGCGGTGCCTGGGCGCACAACACGTTGGGTGCGGTGGTGCACAACGCGTTGAAGGGGCTCTTCGACCTGCCCGCCGCCCAACGCGATCCGGACCGCGCCGTGTCGCTGCTGCACCGGCAGTGGAAGAGCGAGGGGTTCCGCGACGCAGACCAGGCCGCCGAGTACCGCGAGCGGGCCGTGGGCTGGGTGCACGACTACGTCGCCGGGATCGACACGTCGATCGAACCGGTCGGCATCGAGCGGTGGGTGTCCACGCCGACGGCGAAGATCGTGGCCGAGGGGCGGGTCGACCGCATCGACCTGCGCGACGGCGAACTCGTGATCGTGGACTACAAGACCGGGCGGCACGCGTTGAGCGCGGACGACGCGCGTGGCTCGCAGGCGTTGGCGCTCTACGCGTTGGCCGCGCGGCGCACGTTGCGCAAACCCTGCCGCCGGGTCGAGTTGCACCACCTGCCGTCCGGCACGGTCGCGGTGTGGGAGCACACCGAGGAGAGCCTCGGGCGGCACCTGGGCCGGGCCGAGGAGGCGGCGGACGAACTGGGTCTGGCCTCGGACACGCTGGCCGCCGGCGGCGACCCGGAGATCCTGTTCCCGCCGCGCACCGGCAACCAGTGCACGTGGTGCGACTTCCGCCGGTCCTGCCCCGAGGGGCGGGCCGCGTCGCCCGAGCTGGAACCGTGGGCGTCGCTCGCGCCGTGAGGCCAACCCTCGGGGCGGGTCGCGCGTCGTTGGTACCGGGGGCTTGTTCCGGCGGGGAAAGCACGGAAGAGTCTCCCGGCGTCCGCGGGGGTGGATGTCGCGCCGTGGTGGGTAAGGGAGACCTGTGACGACAGTGGAGATCCGCAAGCCGGAGACGCGGCTCGCGCGGGTGTGGCGCGGTGTCGGCGGCGTCGTGACGGCCGGGGTCGTGCTCCTCGCCCTGGCGGTGGGGGCCGTGCAGGTGTACGCGGGCGTGCACGACCTGCCCGGACCGGGCCTGTCATCGGTGCTGTGCCACGTGCTGGCGGCCGTGGTCGCCGTGGTCGCCCAGGTGCTGGCCGACCGGCGGACCGGCCGCGTGGTGCCGTGGTGCACGGTCGTCGTGCTGGTGTCGGCCGCGCTCGTGCTCTGGTTCTTCTGGTACGCCTAGGGGCGCAGCCAGGCCCGCCAGGTCGGCAGCAGGGTGGCCAGGAGGGCGTCCGGCGCCTCGGTGCCGGGGGAGTGGCCCACGCCGGGCAGGACGGCGAAGTCGGCGTCCAGGCGTTCGGCCATGTCCCGTTGGCTCGCGGGCGACCACGCGTCGTCGTGCTCGCCGCAGACGACCAGGCACGGGACGCAGGACGTGCGCAGCTTGCGGGACAGCTTGGCCACCAGGTCGGGTTCGGAGCGCAATCCGGTGCCCATCCCGAGCAGACCGGCGGTGGAGGACCGCAGGAACCTGGTCCGGTAGAAGTCGCGGAGTTCTTCGGGCAGCGACGCCCAGCGCGGGTTCATGGCCTGCCGGACCTCGTTGAGCCGTTGGGACTCCTCGATCCCCTGCGCCCGCAACACGGTCTCGCCCAGGTCCAACGCGTCCCGGCGATCGCCCGGCGGCAACGCCTCCGGGCCGGTGGACATCAGCGTGACCCCGGCCGTCGGCGCACCGGCGAGCACCGCGCCCCGGGCCACCATCCCGCCGTAGGAGTGGCCGACCAGCAGCACCCGGCGGCCTTCGGCGGCGAGCTTGCCCACGACGTCGACGAGGTCCGCACCCAGTCGTTCGGGCAGGTAGTCGCCTTCCAGTCGGGAACCGGCTGACTCGTACTGGCCGGGCAGGTCGACCGCGACCACCTCGAACCCGGCGTCGGCGATCGGGTCCACCAGCGGCGCGAAGTCCTCTTTGGACCCGGTGAAACCGGGCAGCAGCAACACGGTGGCACCGAGATCACGACCCGAGGCCGCGGCGCGCAACGCCGCGATCGTCCCGTGCCGTCCGGGCAGGTCGACCCGTTGCGCACGATGGGGACTCAGCTGCGTGTACACACCCCCGAGTCTGCCCGACACCCCCGCGCCCCGCCCGTGACCGAGCCGACGGACTCCCGTATCACCGTCACGAAACCTCGGGCCGGGCCGGTCGAGCGGGGGAGGCCCGACTCGTGGTGCCTGAACGCAGAACTCGCGCGGTCGGGGTGTCCGAGTGCGTGTTTCGGGGTGTCCGAGTGGAGGACTCGCGGGGTCAGCGCAGGGCGACCAGGGTGTCGCCGCGCTGCTCCAGCACGACCGGTCCCTCGGTGGCCATCTCCACGGTGCCGGTGAAGCCGCCCCGGTCCAGCCGGTAGCGGGCCTCCTCCGCGCCGGTGGTCTGGCCGACCACCAGCAGGCCGTCGCGGACCGGCAGTAGGACCCGGCCGGCGAGCGTCGTGCCCGGCCCGATCGTGCCCTCCTTGGTCCACAACGGGGTCAGGTCGCCGCCCGCCAGGGCGATCGTCTTCGAACCGGTGAACCAGTAGACGTTCGCCGTGCTCGTGTACGTCGACGCCACGCGACCCGGCGGGTCGCCCGCCAGCTCGTCCGCCGTCACCTCGACCGGGACCTCGGACAACAGCCCGCCGGTCTCCGCGTCGTAGATCTCCAGCCTCCCGGGCAGCGCCACGGCGACCCTGGTCGGGCTGACCGCGATCACCCGCGCACCGGTGCCGCCGACCACGGTCGAGCTGAGCACCTGCGGCTCGTCGGACTTCTCCGGGTTCGGCTTGAGCACGGTCAACCGGTCGGCCGGGTCCTGGTGCGGGCACCGCTCGATCAACGCGACCTTGCCGCCGACCACCGCGAACGAGCCGTAGGTGCACCCCACCCGGGGCTGCTTGCCCGGGTTCACGATCGCGCGCAGCTTGCCGTACTCCAACGCGCGGACGAGGTCCTCGCGCCGGTAGACCTCCATGTACGTCTCGCCGGTGGTCACCACGTGCGAGCCCTCGGCCAGCAGTCGGGTGCCGGTCTCGGCGTCGCCGTTGCGCTGTGGCCCGCGCTGACCCGAGGCGAGTTCGAGCGTGGTGATCTCCGAGCAGTTGGTGCCCTTGGTGTGGGCCGCGATGACCTTGCCCCACGTGAGCGACACCGTGCACAGTTGCCGGTCGCGCGCGTAACGCCAGCGCACCTCGCCGGTCAGCGCGTCGTGACCCACGACCTCACCGCCGTCACCGGTCACCACGACACCGTCGGCGGCCACCGGCAGCGGGGTCGCGCCGCTGGACGCGCGCCACGCCTCGGCGAGCGTCGGCGGCAACGACGTGACCGGGATGAGCGGGGTGGCCTGGCTCGGGCCGACCTGGGACGTGGTGTCGACCGCGTCGCTGGTCGAGTACAGCACCAGGGACGCGACCACGACCGCGACCACGATCAGCGCGACCGCGGCGAAGTCGCCGCCACGCCGCCACGTGCGGGGCGTGGCCTCGGGGTGGTGCTCGTCGTCGGACCCGAGAGCGTCCGGTTCGAGCACGTCCTCCTCCGACACGACCCGCACGACGTCGTTCGACTCCGCCTGCTCCGGCTGACCCACTGCCCGGCTCCTGGTGTTCAGACTTGATCCGTGGTCGTCCATGCTGCACTACCCGGACCGAGATCCGTGTGAGGAGCCAGTCTGCACAGCCGGGGGCCGGTCCGGTACCACCGGATTCCAGGTCCGTCCGACCGCTACGGCCGGACCCGGGCGGTCCGGCCGCGGAAGTGTCCGCCGGCCGCGGGCGATCAGGGGGCGGCCGGCCTCGACCAGGTCAGTCCGCCGAACCCTCGGCCGGCGCACCGCCGGACTCCGTACCGGAACGCCGCCGCCGACGCCGCCGGGTACGGCCTTCCGCCGACGGTGCCGCGTCGCCGGACCCCGCCTCGACGGCGACGGCCCCGGTCGTGTTCTCGGCGGTGTTCTCGGCGGTGTCGTTCCCGGCGGCCCCGCCCCGGGTCCGCCGCCGTCGACGCGTCCGGCCGGCCGACGACTCGTCGCCCTCGGCCTTGGCGGGCCTCTTCACGGCCTCACCGGCCGGGGCGGACTCGTCCGAGCCGCCACCGCGCCGGCGCCGCGACCGCTTGGCGCCCTTGATCTTCTCCTCGGGCTCGGCGTCCAGCCCGGCCCGGGTGCGCAGGCCCAGCGGCAGGCGTCCGGTCGACCCGGCCGGGATGCCCAGCTCCGCGAACAGGTGGTCGGAGGTGGAGTACGTCTCGACGGGCTCGGGCCGGTCCAGGCCCAGGGCGTCGCTGATCGACTTCCAGCGCGGGGTGTCGTCCCAGTCCACCAGTGTGACCGCGACGCCCGTGCGCCCGGCGCGACCCGTGCGGCCGATCCGGTGCACGTAGGTCTTCTCGTCCTCCGGGCACTGGTAGTTGACCACGTGCGTGACGCCTTCGACGTCGATGCCGCGTGCGGCGACGTCGGTGGCGACCAGCACGTCCACCTTGCCCGCGCGGAACGCCCGCAGCGCCTGCTCACGTGCGCCCTGCCCCAGGTCGCCGTGCACGGCCGCCGCCGCGAAACCGCGTTCCACCAGCTCGTCCGCGACCTTCTGCGCGGTCCGCTTGGTCCGCGTGAAGATCATGGACAGGCCACGCTCGCGGGCCTGGAGCACGCGGGCCAGCAGCTCGGTCTTGTCCAGCGCGTGCGCGCGGTAGACGAACTGCTCGGTGCGCTCGTGCACCGCGCCCGCGTCGTTCTCCTCGGCGCGCACGTGCGTCGGCTGGTTGAGGAACGTGCGGGCCAGCGTGATGATCGGGCCGGGCATGGTCGCGGAGAACAGCATCGTCTGCCGTTCGTCGGGCACCATGCGCAGGATGCGCTCGATGTCGGGCAGGAAGCCCAGATCGAGCATCTCGTCGGCCTCGTCCAGCACCAGCCCGCGCACCTTGCCCAGCACCAGGTGGCGCTGTTCGGCCAGGTCGAGCAGGCGGCCGGGCGTGCCGACGACCACGTCCACGCCCTTGCGCAACGCGGCGATCTGCGGCTCGTACGGCCGGCCGCCGTAGATCGCCAGGACGCGCACGTCCAGGTGCCTGGAAGCGTCGGTCAGGTCGTGGGTCACCTGGAGGCACAGCTCGCGGGTCGGCACGACGACGAGCGCCTGCGGAGTGCCGTCGCCCGGCGTGATGATGCGCTGGAGCAGCGGCACGCCGAAGCCCAGCGTCTTGCCGGTGCCGGTGCGGGCCTGGCCGATCACGTCGTCGCCCGCGAGCGCGAGCGGCAGGGTGAGCTCCTGGATGGCGAAGGCGCGTTCGATGCCGGCCTCGCCGAGGGCGCGGACGATCTCCGCGCGGACGCCGAGTTCCGCGAACGTCGGGGAGTCGGTCTGGACCGGGGCGTTCGCGGTCAGCGGGTGCGACGTGTCCACGTCCGGCACGCCGAGTTCGCTGTGCTCCAGTGCGACCGGGTCCAGATGGTCTGTGTCTTCGTTCGTCGCGGTCAGGGTGATCGCCTCTCTCGTACAGCGCGCACGCACGGCCTGTACGGGCCGCTCGACCGCGTCGTCCGCCGCTCGGCCGGGGGCGGGCCGGGCTGTGGCGCGGGAGGGGCCGGCGAGGAGTGTGCGCGCACCCTCTCCGGGCGGCACGGTGCCGCCGTAGGTCAGCCGTCGGCACCGCTGCGGGCCCCGGGGTGGGCCGCGCCGCGCCGGGCGTCGAGGTGCGAGTCTACCCGGCGACTAGGCCGATCGGGGTGGAACGCCGGACCACGCGCTTCGGCGGCGTGCCCGGGGTGTGGCCGGCACCACCCGTCTAGGCTCGGTCGTCATGAACGACTCGAACGCAGGTCGGCCCGGGGCGTCGGACCCGGTTGCGGAGGGCGTGGTCGACCTGCTCGGCGCGCTGGCGTACGGCGAGCTGTCGGCTTTCGAGCGGATGGCCGAGGACGCGCGGTCCGCGCCGACGCTGTCCGGCCGTGCCGCGCTCGCCCGGATGGCCGCCGCCGAGATCGGTCACTACGGGGCGATCGAGCGGTACCTGGCCGACCGCGGCCACACGGTCGAGGAGGCGATGAACCCGTTCGTGGCGGGTTTCGACGCGTTCCACACGTCGACCGCGCCGAAGTCGTGGCTGGAGTCGCTCGTGAAGGCGTACGTCGGCGACGGGCTCGCGGCGGACTTCTACCGCGAGGTCGCCGAGTGGCTGGCCGAGCCGACCCGGTCGCTGGTGCTGGAGGTGCTCGCGGACAGCGGGCACTCGGCGTTCGCCGAGCGCGAAGTCCGCGCCGCGTGCGAGGTCGACCCGACGTTGCGCGACCGGCTCACGTTGTGGGGTCGCCGGCTGCTGGGCGAGGCGTTGACGCAGGCCCAGTACGTGGTGGCGGAACGCGACGGGCTCGCCGAGTTGATCGTGCGCGGTTCCGGGGACCTGGCCGGCATCGCCGCCCTCTTCCGCCGCCTCCAGCAGAGCCACACGCGGCGCATGACCGCCCTCGGGCTCGGCTAGGGTTGACCGGGTAGTCGTTCGAACACCGTCGAATCCGGTGTCGGTCAAGGCGCGCACGGAGGTCAGCGTGGAGGTCAGGGTCGGTATCGCGGACAGCCCGCGGGAGCTCCAGGTGTCCAGCGGACTCACCCCCGACGAGGTCGAGGCGCAGGTCGCGGACGCGCTGAAGAGCGGCAGCGGCCAGCTCACGCTGGTCGACCAGAAGGGCGCCCGGTTCGTCATCCCGGCGGCGCGCATCGCGTACGTGGAGATCGGCCCGAGCGACGCCCGGCGGGTCGGCTTCACCACGGAGTGAGGCTTTTCGCGGGATCGTGAGCCGAGGGCGGCACCCGAACGGGTGCCGCCCTCGGCTTGTCAGGTCACACTTTCGGACGGACTTGGCCCGACGAGCGGGCCGTCCGCCATTGGCGATCCGGCGTGGACGAGAGCGGTGGGCGGGTGGTGCCGGGCACGCCGGGGCCGAGGGCCGGCGGGCGAGTCGTGCCGCTGTCGTCGGATTCGGCCGGGTGACCCCGGTCGCCGGCGTTCGCGTCCGGTCCGCCGATCAGGCCGGGACGGCGGGCACCCGCGCGTCCGGGTCGGCGTCCAGGCCCGCGGCGCGCAGCAGGCCGTCCACCGCGTGCCAGATGATCGCGGTCAGGTGCTCGGCCAGGCTCGTCCGGCTCATCGACCGGCGGTCGAGCCACCAGTCGGCCGCGTTGCGCAGCATGCCGACCAGGGCGTGCGCCACGGGTTCGGTGCCGTCGGCCGCGACGCCGACCGCGCGCAGGTGGTCGCCCAGGATGCGCGCCAGCGCCGCCGACACCAGCGCCTCCTCCGCGCCCCGCTCGACCGGGCCGCGCACCACGAACCGGTACAGGTTCGGGTGCTCCTCGACGACCGCCAGGTACCCGTCGACGATCGTGCGCAGCCGGGCCCGGATCGGGCCGTCCTGGGACAGGGCGGGTGCGAGCCGGTCGAGCAGCATGGCCGTGCCGCGCCGGCCGACCGCGAGGTACAGGTCGGTCTTGTCCGTGAAGTGCCGGTACAGCACCGGCTTGCTCACGCCCGCCTCGGCCGCGATGTCGTCCATGCCGACGTCGGGTCCGAGCCGGGCCACCGCGCGGATCGCGGCCTCGACGAACTCCGCCCGCCGCGTCTCGCGGTGACCCTTCCACCGCTCACGGCGGGAGTCCGTGCCCGTACGCGCCATGGGGTGACGCTACCAAACGTAACCGTTACTCCGGGTAACGTTCGTGGGCGGGGTGATTCAGTGTTCGTTCGGGTGAAGTGGGAAGCCGCCGCCGATGCCGCGCCAGGCCAGGTTGGAGATCAGCGCGACCGCGTCCTCCTTGCTGAGCCTGCGGTCGTCCGCCAGCCATGAACGGGCCGTGACCTGCGACAATCCCACCAGTCCCACGGCGAGCAGCCGGGCCCGGTCCTCGTCGAGACCGGCGTCGGAGGTGATCGTTTCGGTGATCGCGTCCACGCTGTCGGTGGTCGCCCGTTCGACGGCCTTGGCCACGGCGGGCTCGCCGCGCAGGTCGGACTCGAAGACCATCCGGAACGCCTGGCCCTCGCCGTCCACGAAGTCGTAGAACGCGGCGACCGCGGCCTGCACGCGCAGTTTGTTGTCCGTGGTGGACGCCAACGCGCCGCGCACCCGGTCCACCAACTCGTCGACGTGCGACTCCAGCAACGCCAGGTACAGGTCCAGCTTGCCGGGGAAGTGCTGGTAGAGCACCGGCTTGCTGACGCCCGCGCGCTCGGCGATCTCGTCCATCGCGGCGGCGTGGTAGCCGTTGTTCACGAACACGTCCTGCGCCGCCGCGAGCAACTGGGCGCGTCGTGCGGTCCGGGGTAGGCGGACGCCGCGTCCCGCGCCGCCGTGCCCGACCGCGCCCTGGGCCGTCTCCGTCATGGTGCCTCCAGCCGACCGGTGCCGCGAAGGGGTCGCCCCTCCCGGTTCGCGCGCAACCTTACTCGCTGGTAGCGGCGTCGCGGGAAAGCTTCTCGTTCGGCACGGTCCGCGGGCGGGCATCCTGGTGCCATGACCGACACCGTGGAGGCGAGCAGAGCGCCACTGACCCATGTGCCGCTGTCCACCACACCTCTGCCGCACCTGGACACGTCGATCCAGCCCTGGCCGGGCGACCACCTGGTGGTCGGCGGCCACCTGGTGCACGTGCGCCGCACGCCGGGGCCCGACGGCGCCACCGCCGTGTACGTGCACGGGCTCGGCGGCTCCGCGACCAACTGGACCGACCTGGCCGCCCAGCTCGCGGGGCACGTCCGCGGGCACGCGCCCGACCTGCCCGGCTTCGGCCGGTCCGAGCCGGTGGACGGGTACGACTTCAGCCTCGCCGCGCACGCCCGCGTGGTGGCCTCGTTCGTGGCCGGCCTCGACGCCGGCCCCGTGCACCTGCTCGGCAACTCCATGGGCGGCGCGATCTCGATGATCGTCGCCGCGACCCGGCCCGACCTGGTCCGCACCCTGACCCTGATCTCGCCCGCCGTCCCCGACCTGCGGCCCAGCCTGCGCCGCGTGTCCGACCCGCGGCTGCCGTTCGCGATGCTGCCCGTCGTCGGCCCGCGCCTGCGGGCCCGGCTGGCCCTCGTGACACCCGCCGAACGCACGCGTCAGATGCTGCGGCTGTGCTTCGCCGAGCCCGACATCGTGCCCGCCCACCGGATCGCGCAGAGTGACGCCGAGTACGCCGAACGGTCGACCCAGCCGTGGGCCGGCCACGCGCTGGGCCGCAGCACCGTCGAGCTGATCAGGGCCTGGCTCGCGCCCCGACGCCGGTCGCTGTGGGTGCTGGCGCCCCGGATCACGGCTCCGACGCTGGTCGTGTGGGGTACGGAAGATCGTCTCGTCAGCGTCCGCAAGGCACCCCGGGTGGCCCGCCTGCTGCCCCGCGCACGCCTGCTCGTGCTGCCCAGGACAGGCCACGTGGCGCAGATGGAACGACCGGTCACGGTAGCCCGTGCGGTGCTGGGGATGTGGGAAGCCGTCGCGGCGGGTACCTGGTGAGACCCCCTGAACGTGGTGCTCGACTCCGCTCCGGTGGCACGCCTGTGGCAGGCTGGTGCGCGTGAACCGGACGTCTCAGGGTGGGCGTGACACGACGCCTTCCGAAGGCGTCCGGTCGTCGCCCCCGGAGGATCGCTACCGCCGCGGCACGCGGCGCACCGCCGCCGAGCCGCTGGCCGCGTGCTGGCAGCCCGGCGCGGATCGGCGGGACAAGTCGTCGTCCGGGATCAAACGCCTGGCCAAGAGCTACGGCTGGCGGGTGTACGCCATCCCCGTGCTGCTCGTGCTCACCGCGCTGGTGGTGATCGACACCGCCGTGCCGAGCCGGGTCGACCGGCCGGCCGCGGAGACCTCGGCGCAGGTCGTGCCGCCGCCGAGCGGACCGCCCGCCGCGACCGAGACGCCGCCGGTCAAGGTCGACCTGGTGGACATCCCGACCGCCGTGCTGCCCGAGGGGCCCAGGTTCTCCGAGCAGGGCGCGGGCACGTGGGGGACGGTCCTCGGCACGACCGGCCAGATCGGCCAGGGGCGGCTCTACCGGTACGCGATCACGATCGAGGACGGGATCGACCCGGCCGACTACGGCGGCGACCGGGACGCGTTCGCCCGCACCGTGGACAGCTTCCTCGCCGACCCGCGCAGCTGGGTCGGCACCGGGACCGTCGCGATGCAGCGGGTCGACAACGAGATCGACGCCGATTTCGTGGTGAGCCTCACCACCACCGGCACGACCCACGGGCTGTGCGGAACCCAGATCCAGTACGAGTCGTCGTGCTGGAACCCGGCCACCAAACGCGTCGTGATGAACGTCGCGCGGTGGGTGCGTGGCGCGAAGGCGTTCAGCAACGACCTTTCGACATACCGGCAGTACGCGATCAACCACGAGGTCGGGCACGCGTTGGGCAACAACCACGAAGGCTGCAAGGAGAACGGGCAGCCCGCGCCGGTGATGATGCAGCAGACGTTCGGCGTGGCCAACGACTACGTGCACCAGCTCAACCAGGTCGACGCCTCCAACAGCGGCGCCGTGCCGGCGGATGGCAAGGTGTGCACGCCCAACGCCTTCCCGGTGGCGCCCAAGTAGTGGGATCACTTTCCGTTCCGGAAGACATCGGAGCAGTCTGGTGTTGTCCGTCTGTGTAGGACATATCTCGTCGAGGAGGACCAGATGGCGCTTCCGCCGCTCGTGGCACCCGCAGCGGAGCTGACCAAGGAAGAAGTGGCCCGCTACAGCCGCCACCTGATCATCCCCGACGTCGGGGTGGACGGGCAGAAACGGCTGAAGAACGCGAAGGTGCTGGTCGTCGGCGCCGGCGGCCTCGGCAGCCCGGCGCTGCTCTACCTGGCGGCGGCGGGTGTGGGCACGCTCGGCGTGATCGACTTCGACGTCGTCGACGAGTCGAACCTCCAGCGCCAGGTCATCCACGGCCAGTCCGACATCGGCAAGCCCAAGGCCCTGTCGGCCAAGGAGTCGGTCGCCGAGATCAACCCGTTCGTGCACGTGAACCTGCACCAGGAGCAGCTCACGTCGGCCAACGCGCTCGACGTGTTCCGCGACTACGACCTGATCCTGGACGGCACGGACAACTTCGCCACCCGGTACCTGGTCAACGACGCGGCCGTCCTGCTGGGCAAGCCGTACGTCTGGGGCTCGATCTTCCGGTTCGAGGGCCAGGTCAGCGTGTTCTGGGAGGACGCGCCGAACGGCCAGGGCCTCAACTACCGCGACCTCTACCCCGAGCCGCCGCCGCCCGGCATGGTCCCGTCGTGCGCCGAGGGCGGCGTGCTGGGCGTGCTGTGCGCGTCGATCGGTTCGATCATGGTGACCGAGGCGATCAAGCTGCTGACCGGCATCGGCGACCCGCTGCTGGGCCGGCTGATGGTGTACGACGCCCTGGAGATGTCGTACCGCACCATCAAGATCCGCAAGGACCCGGCCAGCCCGAAGATCACCGGGCTGATCGACTACGACGCGTTCTGCGGCGTGGTGTCCGACGAGGCGCAGCGCGCGGCGGCGGACAGCACGATCACCCCGCGGGAGCTGAAGGACAAGCAGGACCGGGGCGACGACTTCCTGCTGGTCGACGTGCGCGAGCCGCACGAGTTCGAGATCGTCCGCATCCCCGGCTCGGTGCTGATCCCCAAGGACCGCATCCTGTCCGGCGAGGCGTTCGCCGAGCTGCCGCAGGACAAGCAGATCGTGCTGCACTGCAAGTCCGGTGTGCGGTCGGCCGAGGCGTTGGCGTCGTTGCACGCGGCCGGCTTCAAGGACGCCGTGCACGTGGGCGGCGGCGTGCTGGCGTGGGCGCGGCAGATCGACACGAGCCTGCCGACGTACTGAGTGTCCGGGCGCCCGACGACCACCGGTCGTCGGGCGCCGTGTGACGCAGGTGACGTAGTGGAACCGCAGTATTGCGGACTGCGCTGAATGTGGGCACCGCACGCGACGCCGCCTCAAGGTCCACCACCCCGGAGCCTTGGTTGGGTAGCGTGCGCGCGTGACCACACCCCCGGACCCTCCTCCGTCACACGTGCGCGCCGCGTTCGGCCAGCGTGACGCCGAGCCGGAGCCGATCGACGGCGGACCGGCGTGGCGGTGTGGCGACGCGGCGATCAGACCCGCCGGCAATCCGGCCGAGGCCACCTGGGTGGCCAGAACGCTCGACACGCTCGAGGTCGAGAACCTGCGCATCGCGCGTCCCCTGCGCTCGACCGACGGCCGCTACGTCGTCGGCGGCTGGTCGGCGACCAGGCACCTGACCGGCCGGGCCGAACCCCGGCACGACGAGGTCGCCGCCGTGGCGACCCGCCTGCACACGGCGACCGCCGACCTGCCCCGGCCCCGGTTCCTCGACGCCCGCACCGACGTGTTCGCCGTGGCCGACCGTGCCGCGTGGGGCGACGACACGCCCGACCTGCGGCCCGAACTCGGCGGGCGGCTGTTCGAACTCCTGGCCGACCGGCGCAAGCCCGTCACCGCGAAGAACCAGGTGGTGCACGGCGACCTGTTCGGCAACGTGCTGTTCGCCGGCGACGCGCCGCCGGCGATCATCGACTTCACGGCCTACTGGCGTCCGGCGCCTTACGGCGCGGCGGTCGTCGTGGTCGACTCGTTGGCGTGGGGCGGTGCCGACGCCGGCCTGCTCAAGCGCTGGTCCCACCTGGACGACTGGCCCCAGATCGTGCTCCGCGCCACCCTGTTCCGGCTGGCCGTGCACGCCCTGCACCCCCTGTCGACGACGCGGTCGCTGACCGGGATCGAACGCGCCGCCACCCGCGTCCTGGACCTGCTCTGACCCGCGAGTCCTCCACTCGGACACCCTGAAACACGCACTCGGGCACTCCGAAGTACGCGTTCGGACACCCTGAAACACGCGTTCGGGCAGTGCTCAGAACAGCGACGGCGGCCCGTCCTCGTCCTTGACCGCTTCCTCCCAGCGGTACTTGCGCAGGTCGACCTTGCCCCCGTCGTCGATCACGCCCTCGGCGCGCAGCCGCTGCAACTGCTCCTCGGCGATGTGGGGCGCACAGGTCCCGTTGGCGCGCAGCACTCGGTGCCAGGGCAGGTCGTGCCCGTCGCCGTTGAGCACCTGGCCGACCATCCGCGGCGACGGCGCCTTGGCGAGGTCCGCCACGTCCCCGTAGGTCGCGACCCGTCCCGCCGGGATGGACTTGACGATCTCGCGCACCTGTTCGTGCAGTTCCTCTTCCACGCCCGACAGCTTGCCGGCCGTCGCTCGATCGGGTCAGCCTTGTCCGGCGACAGGCGTACATGTGTTCGATCGACGGGTGGAGTGCGGCTCGCGCTGTCGGACCCTCGTGGTTCGATCGGCCCATGGCAGTCGACCGAGCACCCCTGCTGGTGCGCCCGGCACCGCAGGAGCGGCCGGAGCGCCACTGGGACACGCCCGCACGCGCCGTGCTCGACCACGGGTCCGGACCGGTGCGGGTGCTGGGCGGTCCGGGCACGGGCAAGACGACGCTGCTCGCCGAGGTGGTGGCGGACCGGGTGCTGCGGCGGGGCGTGCACCCGGAGAACGTGCTGGTGCTGACCGCGAACCGGCGTGCGGCCGTGGCGATGCGTGCGGAGCTGACCAGGCTGCTCGCCCGGCCGGGCGAGGCGGGCGTCCTGCCCACGACACAGGAACCGCTGGTGCGGACCGTGCACTCGTACGCGTTCGCGGTGCTGCGCGCCCGTGCCGTGCTGGCGGGTGAACCGGCGCCGCGGCTGCTCGCCGGTCCCGAGCAGGACGCGGTCGTGCGCGAACTGCTCCTCGGCGACGTGGCCATGGGCGCGGAGAACTGGCCGGACCGCCTGCGCCCGGCGTTGACCCTGCCCGGCTTCGCGGCCGAGCTGCGCGACCTGCTGTCCCGGGCGACCGAACGCGGCCTGGCGCCCGAGGACCTGCTCGAACTCGGCCGCGTGCACGGCCGGGCGGAATGGGCCGCGGCCGGGTCGTTCGGGCAGCAGTACGAGCAGGTCAACCTGCTGTCCGGCGCGGGCCAGGGGCTCGCGCCGACCTACGACGCGGCCGAGCTGGTCGGCGGCGCGCTGCTGACGTTCGAGACCGAGCCGGACGTGCTGGACGCGGAACGCCGCCGCGTGCGCCACCTGCTGGTCGACGACGCGCAGCACCTCGATCCCGTGCAGTACGAGCTGGTCCGGGCGTTGGGCACGGCGGCCCGGGAGTTCGTGCTGGCGGGCGACCCCGATCAGGCGGTGTTCTCGTTCCGGGGCGCGGACCCGGCGGTGCTGACGTCCTTCGACGGGCCCACGGTCGTGCTGCGGCGGGGGTACCGGATGGCGCCGGAGATCCGGGACGCGGTGGCGCGGGTCGCGGGGCGGCTGCCCGGCGTCTCGCCGACGCGGGACGTGACGCCCGTGCCGGCGGTGGGCGCGGTGCAGGTGCGGCTGTTCGCGTCGGCCGCCCAGGAGGCCGCCTGGGTCGCCGACCGGTTGCGGCGCGCGCACCTGATCGACGAGGTGCCGTGGTCGGGGATGGCGGTGGTGGCGCGGTCGGCCACCCGGTCGCTGCCGGTGCTGCAACGCGCGCTGCTCGCGGCGGGCGTGCCGGTGTCGGTGTCGGCGGACGAGTTGCCGTTGGCGCAGCAGCCCGCCGTGATGCCGTTCCTGGCGTTGCTGCGGTGTGCGGCCGTGCCGGGCACGTTGGACGAGGACACGGCGGCGATGCTGCTGTCGTCGGCGTTGGGCGGCGCGGATCCGTTGGCGTTGCGGCGGTTGCGGCGCGGCCTGCGTCGGCTCGACCTGGCGGCGGGCGGTGACCGGGCCAGCGGCGAGCTGCTGGTCGAGGTGATCGAGTCGGGCGACCGGTTGGCCGCGTTGGAGGCCGCCGAGGCGGTGCCCGCGCGGCGGATCGCCGGTCTGCTGCGGCGGGCGCGCAAGGCCATGGCGGACGGGCTGAGCGTCGAGCAGGTGTTGTGGGAGCTGTGGCAGGCCACCGGGTTGGAGCAGCGGTGGGTGGCGCAGTCCGCCCGCCGCGGCACGTCCGGGATGCAGGCCGACCGCGATCTGGACGCGATCGTGGGGTTGTTCGAGTCGGCGGCGAAGTACGTCGACCGGCTGCCGGGCGCGAGTGCCGAGGGGTTCGCCGACTACCTCGCGGCACAGCAGTTCGTCGGCGACACGTTGGCCGCCGCCGCGCCGACGGGTGAGGCCGTGACCGTGCTGACCGCGCACGCGGCGGCCGGTCGCGAGTGGACGGTCGTCGCCGTTCCGGGCGTGCAGGAGGGGAGTTGGCCGGACCTGCGGTTGCGCGGGTCGTTGCTCGGCGTCGAGCGGATGGTGGACGTGGTGTCCGGTGTCGACGCGGAGCACGTGTCGCCGGTGGCGCCGCTGCTCGCCGAGGAGCGGCGGCTGCTGTTGGTGGCGGCGTCGCGGGCGCGGCGGACGTTGTTGGTCAGCGCCGTGCGGGGTGAGGACGAGCAGCCGTCGCGATTCCTGGACGAGTTGGAGGAATTGTCGGGCGAGGAGGGCGAGCGGCCGACGTTCAAGCCCGAACGCGGCCTGGTGCTGGCCGAGTTGGTGGGGGAGCTGCGGCGGGTCGTGTGCTCGGCGGACGAGTCGGCGGACCGTCGTGGTCGGGCGGCGACCCAGTTGGCCAGGCTGGCGGCCGAGGGTGTGCCCGGCGCGCACCCGGATTCCTGGTACGGCTTGGGTTCCGTGACGTCGGAGAGTCCATTGTGGACTGAAGAGCACACGGTCAGCGTGTCGCCGTCGACGGTCGAGGTGCTGGCGAAGTGCCCGTTGCGGTGGGTGGTCGAACGTCACGGGGGGCAGGACCCGGCGGAACTGGCGTCGATCACCGGCACGCTCGTGCACGCGTTGGCCCAGGCCGCCGCGTCCGGTGCGGACGAGAAGCAGTTGCGGGAGCAGTTGGACGAGGCGTGGGCGGCCGTCGACGCCGGGGCGCCCTGGTTCTCGCGCCGGGAGCGGATCCGGGTCGAGCGCATGCTGGACACGTTCCTGACGTGGTTGGCGAGCAGTCGTGCCCAGCTCACCCAGGTGGCCGTCGAGGAGGAGATCTCCGTCGAGGTCCCGCGCAAGGAGGGCGGCCCCTGGCTGCGCGTGCGAGGCCGCGTCGACCGCCTGGAGACCGACCGCGACGGCCGTCCGGTCGTGGTGGACGTGAAGACGGGCAAGTCGCCGGTGACCAGGAAGGAGGCCGAACAGCACCCGCAGTTGGCCGTGTACCAGCTCGCGTCGGCGTTGGGCGGCTTCACCCACCTGGGCCTGGCCACCGAACCGGGCGGTGCCCGGCTGCTGTACGTGGCGAAGGAGAACGCGAAGACCGGCGCCACCGAGTTGGCGCAGAAACCCCTGGACGAGCAGGGCGTCCGCGTGTGGCTGGAAGCCGTGCAGGCGGCGGCGGGTTCCAGCGTGGGCCCGGCCTACCAGGCGACGGAAAACCCGGACTGCTCCCGCTGCCCGGCCCGCACCACCTGCCCCCTGCACGAATCCGGCCGCCAGGTGAGCCAATGACCACCTGACGTCGGGCCGACGACCACTGCCCACGTGCCCTGCCCAGGCCCGGCCGATGTGGATGATTCGCCTGGCGCGAGTAGGTGAGCCCGGCCAGGTCACCCCTCGGCGACCGGCCGGACCGAACCTCCCCAACCGACTCGACTCGGCCTGGGCGACTTGACTTGGCTTGAGCTGGGCGAACTGAGCGGACCCGAGTCGACTGAGCCAATCGGACAGACTCGGATCGAGCGGCTTGACCCAAGCGGACTGGGTCGAGCGGGTCGGGTCGGCCGGGTTCTGTTTTGGCTGCTCGGTTCCGCCGGGCTTGGTCCGGTTCAGGTTGATCCTGTCCGGTGTCGCCCGGGCGGCTCGGTTCGGGTCTCTTCGGTCGTGGTCGGGTGGCCGGCGTGGCTGGGGTGGGTTGGCGATACCCGAAGTGGTTTCCGGCCGCTGGGCCGGATGGGTGTGGGGTTGGCCGCTGTTTTGCGGGTTGCCCGCAGGGGTGGTCCGGTGTTGGACTGCTGGGTCCCGCGGTTGCGGGGTGGTGGCCACATGGTGTGGCCGGGTCGGGTCGGTGCGTTCCCTCGGTCGGGCGGTTCGGGTGGGGATCGTCCTGCCTTGCGCGGGGCGCCGGAAGGTTCAGGCGGGGAAGTCGGAGAATGCTCGACGTGGTTGTGCCGGGTGAGGTCGGTCGGACAGGCGGTCAGGCGGTCCTCGCCGGCCCGTTCGAGGTGGCCGAAGCCCTCGGCCTGCCCCGCCCCACGCCCGAACAGGCCGCCGTCGTGGCGGCACCCGCCGCGCCCGCCCTCGTCGTCGCCGGCGCCGGCGCCGGCAAGACCGAGACCATGGCGGCCCGGGTCGTCTACCTCGTCGCCAACGGACTGGTCACGCCCGACCGCGTGCTGGGCCTGACCTTCACGCGCATAGCCGCCCGCCAGCTGTCCGACCGCGTCCGCCTGCGCCTGCGCCGCCTGGCCGGCTCGCCACTGCTCGACCGGCTCGACCCCAGCGGCGAACGCCGGGCCGCCGTGCTCACCGCCGAACCGGTCGTGCTCACCTACCACGCCTACGCCGGCCGCCTGGTCGCCGAGCACGGGCTGCGGCTGCCCGTCGAACCCGGCGTGCGCCTGCTCACCGAGACCGCGTCCTGGCAGCTCGCGCACCGGGTCGTCACGTCCTGGGCCGAGGACCTCGACACCGACAAGGTCCCCGCGACCGTCACCGGCTACCTGCTCGCCCTCGCCGGCGAACTCGGCGAACACCTCGTCGACCACGCGAGCCTGCGCACGCACGCCGACTGGCTGACCACGATGATCGAGTCCGCGCCCAAGGCCCCGCGCCAGGCCGACAAGCTGCCCGAATCGCTGAAGTCCGTGATCAACGCCCAACGCCTGCGGGTCGCGTTGCTGCCGCTGCTCGACGCCTACCAGGCGCGCAAGCGGCGCGAAGCGGCCATGGACTTCGCCGACCAGATGTCCCTGGCCGCCCGGCTCGCCGAGGAACACCCCGAGGTCGCGCAGGGCGAACGCGAACGCTACGGCGCCGTGCTGCTCGACGAGTACCAGGACACCGGGCACGCGCAGCGCGTCCTGCTGCGCGCCCTGTTCGGTCGCGGCGAACCCATGGCGGTGACCGCGGTCGGCGACCCCGCCCAGGCGATCTACGGTTGGCGCGGCGCGAGCGCGGCCAACCTGCCCCGGTTCGTGCCCGACTTCCCGCCGGCCCGCAAGTACGGCCTGCTCACCAGCTTCCGCAACCCGCCCGAGGTGCTGGCGCTGGCCAACGCCGTGTCCCTGCCGCTGCGCGAGTCGGGCCTCGACGTCGACGAGTTGCGCGCCCGCGCCGGCGCCGGACCCGGCGACGTGCGGCTCGGCCTGTTCGAGACCGTGCGCGACGAGGTCGAGTGGGTGGCCGACACGGTCGCGCAAGCCTGGCAGGAGCACCTCGACACGTCCGACGAGCCGCCGACCGCGGCCGTGCTCGTCCGCCGCCGCGCCGACATGTCCCGGATCGCCGCCGCGTTGCGCGCACGCGGCCTGCCGGTCGAGGTCGTCGGGCTCGGCGGCCTGCTCGACGAACCCGAGGTGCGCGACCTGGTCAGCGCGTTGCGCGTGCTGGTCAACCCGCTCGCCGGCACGGCCGCCGCCCGCCTGCTGACCGGCTCGCGCTGGCGGGTCGCGGCGGTCGACCTCGCCGCGCTGTGGCAACGTGCCCGCGACCTGGCCGGCGCACCGACCCGACAGGCCGCCGTCGACGACCCGCTGGCGGTGATCGCCGACGCACTGCCCGGCGAGCACGCCGACCAGGCCGGACTCGCCGACGCGCTCGACGACCCGGGCGACCCGACCCCGTACTCGGCCGAGGGCTACCGGCGGATCCGCCGCCTCGGCGCCGAGCTGTCCGCGTTGCGCCGACGCCTCGACCAGCCGCTGCCCGAACTCGTGGCCGACGTGGAACGCACGCTGCTGCTCGACATCGAGGCCCTGTCCCGGCCCGGCGTCGTCGGCCGCGCGCACCTCGACGCGTTCGCCGACGTCGTCGCGGACTTCGCCGCCGCCAGCCCGAGCGCGACCCTGCCCGCCCTGCTGGACTACCTGCACACGGCCGAACACGCCGAGGACGGCCTGGAACCGGGCGAGATCGAGGTCGCCGACAACCGCGTCCAGATCGTCACGATGCACTCGGCGAAGGGCCTGGAGTGGCACATCGTCGCCGTGCCGCACGTGGTCAAGGACGTGTTCCCGGGGCGCAAGAAGAGTTCGTGCTGGCTCAAGTCCGTGGCCGAGTTGCCCGCCGACCTGCGCGGTGACGCCGAGGACCTGCCCAGGCTGCGCCTTCCCGGCGGAGCCGACCGCAAGGAGGTCGCGGCGGCGCTCGACCTGCACGCGGACGAGTTCGAGCAGCGCCGACTGGTCGAGGAGCGCCGGCTGTTCTACGTGGCCCTGACCCGGTCCGAGCACACGCTGCTGGTCTCGGGCCACTGGTGGGCCGACACCGGCGACCGTCCCAAGGGGCCGTCCGCGTTCCTGACCGAACTGCACGACGTGGTCCGCGCGGCCGGACACCCGCCCGCCGACGTCGTCGAGTGGTCCGACGAACCCGTCGAGAACGAGTCCAACCCCCTCTCGGCCCAGGCGAAGACCGGGACGTGGCCCGCCGATCCGCTCGGCGACCGCCGGGCCGCCGTCACCGAGGGCGCCAACCTGGTCCTGTCCGCTTTGGATCGTCATGACGCGGAACCCGACGTGCCGTTGCCCGAACCACCCGAGCCGGCCGACCACGGGACCGGTTTCGCCGACGTACCGCCACCCGACGACGCCGACATCCCGCTCCCGGACGAACCCGACTTCCCCGACGAGCCGGCACCCGACTTCGACGACTGGGGGTCGCCGCCCGAGGACGGGGAACACGAAGAGCCGGAGCCCGAGGTCGTGCCCGACGGCCTCGCGGAGCCCGTCGAGGACGCGGAGCCCGGCAGAGAACCGGTGGACCCGGCCGACCCCGAAGGGTGGGCGCGGGACGTCGACGTGCTGCTCGCCGAACGGGCCGCGGCGTCGGTGCGGCGGGAACGCGTCGTGCTGCCCGGACACCTGTCGGTCAGCCAACTGGTCGAGTTGGCCGTCGACCCCGACCTGCTCGCCCGGCGGTTGCGCCGCCCGCTGCCGTTCCCGCCCAACCCGCTCGCGCGGCGCGGCACGGCGTTCCACGCGTGGCTCGAACAGCGGTTCGGCGCGGCACGGCTGTTCGACATCGACGACCTGCCCGGCGCGGCGGACGACGGTGCCGCGCCCGACTCGGACCTGGCCCGGCTCCAGGAGGCGTTCCTGGGCAGTTCCTGGGCCGAACGGGTCCCGCACGACGTCGAGGTGCCGTTCGAGGCGGAGATCGACGGGTTCGCGGTCCGGGGGCGGATGGACGCCGTCTTCGCCGACGACGACGGCGGGTGGACCGTCGTCGACTGGAAGACCGGTGCGGTGCCCGAGGAGGACCGGCTGCCCGCGTTGTCGGTGCAGCTCGCGGCATACCGGTTGGCGTGGGCGGCCTTGTCGCGCACGCCCGTGGAGAAGGTGCGGGCGGCGTTCCACTACGTGCGGCAGGACCACACCCTGCGGCCCGCGGACCTGCTCGACGCGGACGGGTTGCGGGCGTTGCTCGCCTCGGTGCCGGCCTGAGCTAGCTGCTCGACCGGCTGTTCACGCGGGCCTCGACGGGGACCTCCCGCAGGACCCGGTCGTACAGGACCTCCAGCAGCCAGCGGCCGAACAGCGACGGGCCGAACTCGGTCGACCGGTCCTCCGGCGCAACGAGCAGTTCGGCCGTCCCCGGTTCGTCGATCGCCACGACGCCGATGCCGTAGTAGTCGAGTTCGATCAACGGCCACGAACTCGACCCCGGCGTGGCGGGCAGCACCACGGCGCACGGCGCGAGTGTCATCAGCGTGCCGCACGACTGCAACGCGCGGTCCACGGTCGACTCGCCCACGAGAACCCCGGCCAGCTCGACCGCCGGGACGGGCAGTCGGTCGTGCTCGTCGGGCTCGAACCACGAGCGGAACCACGACGGGTCGGCCTGGGGCGGCCAGCCGTTGACGGCACGCCAGGCGTGCACGTCCGCGTGCACGCGCACGACGGCGGACACCCGGTGGCCGAGGACGGCGACGTCGGGGACGACGACGCCGCGCCAGGCCAGTGCTGTCGCGGCGTGGAGGAGCGGTTGCACCTGGGCATCCTAGAGTCGCGTGGGGTGACGAAAACAGACCTGCCGGCGCTCTCGGTGGCCGCGCCTGCGCCGAGAGTGATCAAGGTGCGGCATGGCGGACGCGCAGCGCCCAGACGATCAGCGGCGCCTGGAGCGGCAGCCGGCCGAGCGCCAGGGCCCGGGTCCGCGGTGGGGCATTCCGAAGGTCGTTGGCCATTTTCACGTTTGCCGGGAAGATCGCCGCGAAGAAACCGGCGGCGAGGAGTCCGCCGAGTCGCCGGGTCCGGGGTGCGGCCACCGTCACCGCCAACGCCAGTTCCGCGACGCCGGACAGGCGGGTCCAGGTCCTCGGCTCGCCCGGCAGCGATCGTGGCACGATCGCGTCATATGCCTTCGGTTTCGCGAAGTGCGTGACACCCGCCGTGCCGAGCAGTCCGGCCAACGCGAGCGCGGACCACGTCCGGGGACGAGTCGGTTCCATGGAATCCACGATGGCACGGCGACCGCCGTGCCGCGTGCGCGGGGTTATCCTCCCGCATCGTGACCGGTGATCCGGAAAATCCCGAACGGGAGGCGGTCGCGGCGTTCCTCGACGACACCGTCGCCCGCCTCCGCGACTGGCTCGCGATCCCGTCCGTCGGGGTCGACCCGGCGCACCGCGCCGACATGGACGCCTCCGCGCGCCTGCTGGCCGACACCCTGCGTGCCGACGGTTGGCCCGACGTCCGGGTGTGGGACGAGGGGCCCGCGCTGCCCGCCGTGTACGCCTGCCTGCCGGCCGCCGACCCGGACGCGCCGACCGTGCTCGTCTACGCCCACCACGACGTCCAGCCCGCCGGGCCGCTCGACCGGTGGGACCACCCGCCGTTCGCGGGGACGCTCGTCGGCGACGAGCTGTTCGGACGCGGTGCCAGCGACGACAAGGGCCAGGTCGCGATGCACCTGCTCGGCGTGCGCGCCCACCTCGCCGCGATCGGAGCGCGGCAGCCCGCCGTGACGATCAAGCTGCTGGTCGAGGGCGAGGAGGAGACCGGCTCGCCCAACCTGGGTCGGTTGGTCGACGACCACGCCGCCGACCTCGCCGCGGACCTGGTCGTGTTCAGCGACACACCGGTCTACGCGCGCGAGGCCCCGACCGTGTGCACGGGTCAGCGTGGCGTGTACGCGGCCGAGGTCACGTTCGTCGGCGGGCAGTCCGACGTGCACTCGGGACGTGCGGGCGGCAGCGTGCCCAACCCGGTCACCGGACTGGCCCGGCTCGTCGCCGCGTTGCACGACGATCGGGGCCGGGTGCGGATCGAAGGCTTCTACGACGACGTGGTCGAGCCCACCGCCGCCGAACGCGCCGACTACGCGGCCCTGCCGTTCGACGACGACACGTGGCTGGCCAACTCCGGCGGTGCGCGCGGCCTGGCCGGCGAGGAGGGGTGGTCCACGCTCGAACGCGTGTGGGTGCGCCCGACCGCCGAGGTCAACGGCTTCCACGGCGGGTACACGGGCGCCGGCGTCATGACGATCGTGCCCGCGCGGGCGTCGGTGAAGCTGTCGTTCCGGCTCGTGCCCGACCAGCGGCCCGAACACGTCGCGGAGGCGTTGCGCCGGTTCGTCGCGGCCCACACGCCGGCCGGTCTGCACGCCGAGGTCGTCGACGTGGGCGACGGTGTGCCGCCTTACGCGGTGGACGTCGCGCACCCGGCCGTCAAGGCGTTGCACGAAGCCATGGAGACCGCGTTCGACCAACCTGTGCGGTTCAGTCGCACCGGCGGCTCGGGCCCGGCCGCGGTGTTGCGCGCACGCCTCGGCGTGCCGGTCGTCTACCTGGGTGCGACCCTGCCGGATGATCGCATCCACGCGCCGAACGAGCGTGTCGTCGTGTCACAGCTCGGGCGCGGCGCCGAGGCCGCCGCACACCTGTGGCGGCTCCTAGCCGAGAGGTTGCCATGATCCGCCGGTTCACCCAGGGCGAGCCGCTGAGCGAGCGCCCCGGCCACTCGCTGGTCGGCGTGATCAGGATGCCGGACTCGGTGCAGAGCCCGGTCCGCGCGATCATGAAACGCGTGATCGGCGCGCTGGCCGCGTTGTGCGCCGCCGTGCTGATCGTCTACCTCGACCGCGACGGGTACCGCGACGTCAACGGTGACGGCCTGTCGTTGCTGGACTCGATCTACTACGCCACGGTGTCGCTGTCGACCACCGGCTACGGCGACATCACGCCGGCCAGCTCGTCGGCGCGACTGGTGAACGTCCTCGTCATCACCCCGCTGCGGGTGCTGTTCCTGATCGTGCTGGTCGGTACCACCCTCGAAGTGCTCACCGAGCGCTCCCGGCAGGCGTTGCGCATCCAGAAGTGGAGATCCAAGGTGCGGGACCACGTGGTCGTCGTCGGGTACGGGACGAAGGGGCGGTCGGCCGTCAGCGCGCTGCTGGGCGACGGTGTCGACCCCGGTTCGATCGTCGTCGTCGACACCTCCCAGGAATCGCTCGACGCGGCGTCCGCGATCGGCCTGGTGACCGTGCACGGGTCGGGCACCAGCAACGACGTGCTCCAGGTCGCCGGTGCGCCCCGGGCGCGGGCGATCGTCGTCGCGGCCAACCGGGACGACACGGCGGTGCTGGTGACGTTGACCGCGCGCGAGCTGGCGAAGAAGGCGCAGATCGTCGCGTCGGTGCGGGAACGCGAGAACGAGCACCTGCTGAGGCAGTCCGGCGCCGACTCGGTGGTGGTGTCCAGCGAGACCGCCGGTCGCCTGCTGGGCATGGCGACCGCGACCCCGTCGGTGGTTGCGATGGTCGAGGACCTGCTCACCCCGGACGCGGGCTTGGCCATCGCCGAACGCGACGTCGAGGCGTCCGAGATCGGCGGCTCGCCCCGCCACCTGCCCGACATCGTGCTGGGGGTCGTGCGCGGCGGGAAGCTGTACCGCGTGGACGCGGCCGAGGCCGACGCGGTGGAGGCCGGTGACCGGCTCCTCTACGTCAAGAAGGTCACCCCGCCCGACGGCGACTGAGCCCGGCGCACCGCCGAAGGGGCCGCCGAACCGGTGTCACCCCAGGTCGTGTGGCGACAGGCGGCGACCGCCCCCCGACGGGGGCGCCACCGAACCGGTGCCGCCGATGTCGTGTGGCGACTGGTCCGGTGGGGCTGGCTGGTCGTGGTCGGAGGTCGGCTGGTCGGTGGTGAGTGATGGTCCGGTCGCCGGTCGCCGGTCGGCGGGATGGCCATGGGCCCGATGCGGACTGCCGGACCGACGGTCGACTTCGTGATCGCCGCCGGGATGTGGTCAGCGGTGTGAAGTCGGGCCGGGCGATGAGTCCGCGTGTAGTTGGTCCATCGGAGCCGAGCGGTCTGCCGAGCCGGGGTGCGGTGTTCGAGGTGGGTGGCCTGCCCGAGGTGGGTGGTCCGCCTGGCCTGGGTGGTCCGACCGGGGTGGGTGGTCGGTCGGCATCGGGTGGGTGGCGGGTGAAGGGCGGTCCGGTCTGGTCGGGTGGTCGGTGAGGGGCAGGCGGACCAGGAAGGTGGCACCGGAGGATTCCGGTGTGGCGCAGAGGAGTTCGCCGCCGTGGGCGCGGACCACGCCTCGGGCGATGGACAGGCCCAGGCCCGAGCCGCCGGAGCGGCGGTCGCGGGCCTTGTCCAGGCGCACCAGGCGGTCGAAGATGCGTTCCCGGTCGTCGGGCGGGACGCCCGGACCGTTGTCGGACACGGTCAGGTGGGCGAACGCGCCGGGTGTCGACACCCGGATCCGGACCGTGCCGCCGTGGCCGGTCGCCTGGCGGGCGTTGTCGGCCAGGTTGACCAGCACCTGGGCCAGGCGTTGCGGGTCGCCGTCGACGTAGGCCGTCGTGCCCTCGGCCGCGATGTCGAACTCGGGCGCGACCAGGCGGGTGCGGGTCGCCTCCGCTTCGGCGAGCGCGAGCAGGTCCACGGGTTCGCGGTGCAGTTCCAGTCCGGCGTCGATGCGGGCCAACGACAGCAGGTCGTCGACCAGTCGGCCGGCGCGGCGTGCCTCGCGTACCAGCAACAGGTTCAACTCCTCCCGTTCCTCGGCGCCACCGGCCTGCACGAGGGCCTCGGCGACGGCCTGCACGCCCGCGATCGGGGTGCGCAGTTCGTGCGCCGCGTCCGCGACGAAGCGCTTCGTCCGTTCCTCCGATCCCTCCAGCGAGTCGAGCATGTCGTCGAAGGCCGCCGCGGTACGGCCCAGTTCGTTGTCCGTGCGCGCCGGGTTGAGCCGGTAGCCCCGGTGCCCGCCGGCGATCGACTTGGCCAGCGTCGTCATCGCGTCCAACGGCCCCAGCGCCCGCCGGATCACGAGCACCAGCGCGACCGCCGCGACACCGAGCGCGCCGAGTCCGACCACGACCAGCAGCCGCCGCAACCGGGCCTGCGGTCCGGCGAGCACGGCCTGGTCGGCGTAGAGCGTGACCCGCGTGCCGTCCGGGAAGACCTTGTCGATCCGCTTGTCCGTCGGCGGGTCGCCGTAGACCGTGCCGTCCGGCAGCACGACCCGGACCTGGATGCCCCGGCCCGCCAGCCGCGCGACCAACTCCTCCCCGTCCAACCTGCCCTGCTTGACCAGTTGCTGGGCCACGCGTCCGCGTTCCGCGAGGAGCGCGTCCACGTCGCGGCCGGACTGCACGGTGAACAACGCGTCCACCAGCAGCACCACGCCGATCAGCACCACGGCGAGGACGCCGAGCGCGGACAGCGTGACCCGACGCCGCAGCGACACCGTGCGCAGGCCGGGGGCCTCGTCCGGGTCCTCGGGGCCGGGTCGGACGCTCACGAGACCTCCGCTCTGAGCACGTAGCCGAGCCCGCGCACGGTGTGCAACAGCCGGGGACCGTGCTCCTCCAGCTTGCGGCGCAACGCGCTGACGTGGACCTCGACCAGGTTCGGGTCGTAGTCCTCGTAGCCCCACACCGCCGTGAGGATCTGCGTCTTGCCGACCACCCGCCCGCGTTGGACGGCCAGGTAGCGCAGCAGCCGCAGCTCGGTCGCGGTCAGCTCGACGGGCGCGTCGCCGCGCAGCACCACGGCCGAGTCGGCGTCGACCACGAGGTCCCCGATCTGCACCGTCGACGGGGTCCGCCCGAGCCGGCGCAGCACCGCGCTGACCCGGGCCACCAGTTCCGCCAGCACGAAGGGCTTGACCACGTAGTCGTCGGCACCCCGGTCCAGGCCGCGCAGCCGGTCCGCGACCCCGTCACGCGCGGTCAGCATGACCACCCCCGCGCCCGTCGTGCGCCGGACTACCTCCAGCAACGCGAACCCGTCCCGGCCGGGCAGCATCACGTCGAGCACGACCAGATCCGGGCGGAACCGCGCCAGGTCGGACTCCAGCTCCCGCCCGTCGGCGCGGAGCTGGACCTGGTAGCCCGCCTCCCGCAGCGCGGAACCGACGGCGGCGCCGATGGCCTCGGCGTCCTCGATGACCAGAACCCTGGCGGCAGTCGACACCCGGTCATTGTGCGTGCCGGCCGGCCCGCACCGCCCAGGTCGCCCGGGTCTTCAGCCGGTTCTCAGCCACCTGGCCGGTCGCCGCGTCGGCGACCGGCCAGACCACCGGGTCGCCGACCCGACCGGCTGCCCGGTCGTCGGTCCGGACGGCGCATCGCGGATGCGGTGGGTTCGACGCGGGCTGGACCGGAGGCAGGGCGGTGGCCAAGTCCGGCCCGGCGTGTGTGCAGGGGCTGTCGTGTGCATGGCGGAACCTCCGTTCGGCGGGGCCGGGCGGCCGGCGGGGAGCAGCGGGTGTCGGGGCCGTGCGGGGATCTGTGGTTCGGGTTGTGGCGTGCGTGGTGGTCAGGGGGACAGGGCGGCGGATCGGGTCGGGTCGGGGGAGGCCGCCTCGGGTGTCGAGGTGGCGTGGACCGAAGTGGTGGAAGCCGACGAGGCGGGGGCCACGGGGACGGCGGTCGGGTGCCGTGGAGGTGGCAGGCGGGCGCCGGGCGGGTGTGTGCCGTGGAGGTGGCAGGCGGGCGCCAGGCGGGTGTGTGCCGTGGAGGCCGAGTGCGCGCGCGATCGGGCAGTCGGCCGGGCACGCGGACCATCGGGTGGGCAGGGTGTCGGGAGCGGCCGTCCGGGAGGTCGACCGGCGGAAGTACGGGGGTGTGTAGGGCTTCGGGCGGAGTGTCCGGTGTGGAGGCATGACTCAAGTTTCGAACAGGTGTTCGAATGGTGCAAGATCACGATCGGGTGATCCGCGGAGTGTCCACTGTGGTCGTTCCCGGTACCGGTTCCGGGGCATCGACGGTCGTGATGCCGGCGACAACGGGGTGGCCCGTCTGCCACCATCCACGCGTGGCGGTTCGGCTTGGGTCGGTCCAGGTGCCCGCGGCGGCGGTGGTCGGGTTCGTCGCCGTCGTGATCGCGCTCGTCGTCTTCCTGCCCGGCGACGACGCCGCCGAAGGCACCACGACGACAGCCGCCACCGTGGTCGAGTCCGCCTCCTGCGGCGGCGCCGACGCCTACGACAAGGTCCGCGTCGAGATCGGCGGGCAGCCCAGGGACGTGCGGTTCGACGGGTGCGGGCATTCGGTGGGCGAGGTGTTCGACGTGACCGTCCCCCCCGGCGCCGACGGAGACGTCATGGTCGGCAGGGCCATGTCAGGCCCCGTCCGGAGTCAGGGCGGCGGACCGCTGGGGATCCTCTTGACCTGCCTGAGCGCCGCGGCGGGCGGCTTCTACGCCCACCTGCTGCGCACCCGCCCTCAGGCGACGTCCGCCGCCGACGCCGTGTAGGTGTTGCACGACCCGGTCGTGCCGGCCGCGAACCCGTTCATCGCCCACTCCGCCTGGTTGTCCGGCAGGCCGTGCGCGTTCTTCTCCGCCGGCTCCTCGACCGCGTACTGGAAGTCCTCGGCCGCCTCACGGGCCAGGTCCGGCCCCAGGGCGTCGGAGGTCGCGTACAGGAAGAGCCCCGCGAAGCAGTTGGCCTGCAACTCGATGCGACGCGACCACTCGAGGCCCGCGGGCGTCTCCTCGCCCGCCGCGCCGATCTTGAAGTCGGCCGCGCGCAGCATGCCCGACAGCGCCTGAACGTGGTGCCCGTACTCGTGCGCCAACGTCGCCAGGTGCGTGCCCGGCCGGTCGCCGCCGCCGTTGTCGCGCATCCGCCCGGTCGGCATGTAGATCGCGCGGTTGCGCCCGCAGTAGTACGCCACGGCCTCGCCTTCGGCCGGCGCGTCGCCGCACGGCGACCCGCCCAGTTCCGGCGTGGCGTTGAGGGTCGGCCGTTCGAACGGCAGGTTCGCCTGCTCCAGCACCGGCCGCCACGCTTCGTCCATGCACGCGACACCGGCCGTGTAGTAGGCGATCAGTTCCTTGTCCGACAGCCCGAACGCGGGCAACGCGCACGCGGTCGCGGGCAGGCTTACGGCCTTCACCAGCAACGGGTGGTCGCCGAGCCGGAGCACGGGCCGCGGCCCCGGCGCCTCGGCGGGCAGCGCGCCACCGGGCGCGGCGACCGCCCGGCCGGGGATCGGGTCCGGGACGCGGATGTCCTGCACGGCGCCCAGGCCGAGCACGAAGAGGACCACCGCCGAGAACACGCCGACGAGCACCATCGGGTTGTTCCTGGGCTGCTCGGGCGTGTGCACGATCCTCCAACTAGCTGACATCGGCCGCGCTGGCGGTCCAAGTGTTGCACGCGCTCGTGGAATTGTTCTTGTACCCGTGCTGGACCCACGCCGCATTACGCTCCGGCGCACCGTGGTCACGGTTCGGGTAGACCGGGTAGTCGCCGCGGTTGCCCGCGTCGGTCAGCGCGACCTGGATGACGTCGGTCGGGATCGCGCCGTGCGACAGCGGCGCCAGCGTCATGCCGCCGAAGCAGGTGGCCTGCAACTCCTTGCGGCGGTTGAGTTCCAGCCCGGCCGGGGTGTCCCAGCCGCCCTTGTCGTACTGGGCCTGGCTCGCGGCGCGCAGGATGCCCGACAGCCACTGCACGTGGTGCCCGTACTCGTGGGCGAGCTGGCCCAGGTACTTGCCGGGGTGGTTGGGGTTGGCGTTGCCGGTCTCGCCGGAGTAGTGCAGTGGCGTCCAGAAGATGCCGCCCTCGCAGTACACGGCCGTCCGGTCCGGGCTGACGGTGCCGCACGCGTTGGTGACCTGCGACGTGACCATGGTCAGCTCGACCGGTTGGTAGGGCAGGTTCGCCTTGGTGAACGACGGCTTCCACATCGCCTCGATGCACGGCAGCGCCGCGCGCAGGAACCGTTCCTGGCCGGCGACCGAGTAGTCCATCGGCGGCAACGCGCACCCGTCGATGTCGAACGCCCCGAGGTCGTTGCCGTGGATGGGGTTGTCGCCCAGGGCGACGACCGCCTTGGGGCCGGCCTTGGCGGTGGTGCTCGGCGACGGTCTTGTCGTCGCGGATGGTCTGGTGGTGCTCTGCGTCGTGGTCCGGTTCGTCGTGGTCGTGGTCGGCGCCACCGAGTACGTGTACGTGGAGTAGCCGGAGTACGACGCGTCGTCGGTCGTCTTGTGTCGGGTGAGCGAGGCGAACACGCCGATCGCCGCGATGCCGAGGACCACGACGCCGACGATGACCGCCGCGACGATCGGGCCGCTGTTGCTCTTGCGCCGCAACGGCGGGTACGGCTGGTACTGCTGCGGCCACCCCGGCGGCTGCTGCCCCCAGCCGGGTTGCTGCGCGGGGACGGGCGGGGGCATGACCGCACGTGGCGGCATCTGCGGCCACGGCTGCTGGTAGCCGGGCTGCGGTGGTCCGTACGGACCGGGCTGCTGCTGCGGGTAGCCGCCCGGTTGCTGCGGGTACGGTCCGGGTTGTTGATAAGGCCCGGGTTGGTTCTGGGGCGGCGGCATCGGATAGGGCCGGGTCGGCCGCGGCGTCAGCGGTGCGGGCACCGGGGGCGGGCCGACCGGCCGTGGCGACGGCCGGCCACCCGGCTGCGGTGGTTGCGTCATCGCTGGTGATCCCCCATGTCCGCGGTTGCCCGAATCCGCGTTGGAGCTTAGGCGAACTCCGCTATCCTCCGCGGCCGTGTCGAAAAACTGGGTGGCGGCATTCGGGTGTGTCGCGGCGCTCCTCGCGTTCGGCGGCACGGCCGCGGCGCAGCCCACGACCGGCGAGGCGCCCGGTCTGCCCGGCACGGTGGCCGTCGACGTGCGGCTCAAGCTCGAACGCGACGGCGCGCTGACCGTCACCGAGGTCGTCGCCGTGCCCGAGGGCCGGACGGCCGGCCGGACGGTCCCGTTGCGCATCGCGGTCGGTGACGGCCGCGACCGCGTGTTCACCGTCACGGACGCGAAGGTCGACGGCAGGGGCACCGCCACCGCCGACGCCGAGCAGCTCTCGCTCGCCCTGGACGGCGGCACGTCCACCGTCTCCTACCGCGTCGTCGGCGCGGTGGCCAAGATCGGCGACGCGCTGGAGCTGCGCTGGCAGCCCGCTTCCGGCTGGAACACCGACCTGGACTCGGTGAAGGTCTCGGTGATCACGCCGGACATGCCGAGGTCGGTCAACTGCCTGGCCGGTCCGCCCGGCACCTCCCAGCCGTGCTCGTCGGCCGAACTCGGCGACGGGCGGGGCGTGCGCGCCACCGAGTTCGGCCTGGCGGCGGGCGAACGCGTCGACATCGCGATCGGCCTGCAGGACGGCGCCGCCCCGCCGAACGCCCGGGTCGAGGAGTCGTCGACGTTGGCGTCGGCGTTCGCGCTCACCCCGGCGACGGGGTTGGGCCTGGGCGCCCTGGCGCTGGTCCTGCTGGTCGGCGTCGGTCTGCTCTGGTTCCTGCGCGGACGCGACGCGCGCGCGTTGGCGGGCGACGTCGCCCCGGTCCGGGTGCTCGTCGACGACGGGCACGGGCACGTGGCGTTCGCCTCGCCGGACGGCGTGCTGCCCGGCCAGGTCGGCACCGTGGTGGACGAGCACGTGGACGTGGTCGACGTGACCGCGACCGCGGTCGACCTGGCGGTGCGCAACTACGTGTGGATCGAGGAGGTCGGCGAGCTGGACTGGCGGTTCGTCCGCCGCAACCCGGCCGACGCCTCGCTGTCGGGTTACGAGCGCGCGGTGTACGACGCGGTGTTGCCCGCCGGGACGGACGCCGTGCTGCTGTCGGAGTTGCGCGGCCGGCGGATCGACCTGTCGGCGGTCCGGCACGAGCTGTACGCGGACGTCGTGGCCAAGAACTGGTTCGCCCGCCGCCCGGACGCCGAGCGCAGCCTGTGGTGGTGGGTCGGCCTGGGCATCGGCGGGGTGGGTCTGGCGGCGGCCGTCGTGTTCGTGGTGACGGGCGGTCCGGCGCTGTTCGGTCTGCTGGTCGCCGTGGCCGGTGTCGCGGTGGCGCTCGGCGCGCGGTGGATGCCCGCGCGCACCAAGCGCGGCAGCGTGCTGCTCGAACACGTCCGGGGGCTGCGCGGCTACCTCGTCACGGCCACGCCCGCCGACGTGCCGGCGGCCGACCGCGAGATGGTGTTCTCCCGATCGCTGCCCTACGCCGTCGTGCTGGGCGAGGCCGAGCGCTGGCTCGGCGCGTTCGCGGGCGAGCAGGCGGGCCTGTACTGGTACGGCGAAGCCGAGCGCACCGCCGACCTGCGGCGGTTCGCGGGGCGGTTCCCGGCGTTCCTCGGCGCGGTCGACGGCGTGCTCGCCCAGGCGGGGCACCTGCGTTCGCTCAAGGGGTGAACGTGGTGCGCCCCCGCTGTCGGTCCCACCCCGTAGGCTGCGTCCATGGCGCTACCGGAACTGCACAGGTTCACGCTCCCCAACGGACTGCGGGTCGTGCTCGCCCCTGATTCAAGCGCACCCGTCGTAGGCGTGAGCGTGCACTACGACGTGGGGTTCCGCTCCGAACCCGAAGGTCGTACGGGTTTCGCGCACCTCTTCGAACACCTGATGTTCCAGGGCAGCGAGAGCTTGGAGAAGCTGGCGCACTTCCGCCATGTGCAGTCCTCGGGCGGCACGTTCAACGGCTCGACGCACCCCGACTACACCGACTACTACCAGGTGCTGCCCAGCGCGGCCCTCGAGCGCGCGCTGTTCCTCGAGGCGGACCGCATGCGCGCGCCCAAGATCACGGAGGAGAACCTCCGCAACCAGATCGACGTGGTGAAGGAGGAGATCCGCCTCAACGTGCTCAACCGGCCCTACGGCGGGTTCCCCTGGATCCTGCTGCCGCCGGTGCTGTTCACGACGTTCCCCAACGCGCACAACGGGTACGGCGACTTCGTGGACCTGGAGAACGCGACCGTCGACGACTGCGCGGCGTTCTTCGACGCCTACTACGCGCCGGGCAACGCGGTGCTGACGGTCGCCGGCGACCTCGACGTCGAGCGCACCAAGTCGCTGGTGGACAAGCACTTCGGCGACGTGCCCGCGCGGCCCGTGCCGGCGCGTCCGTCCTTCGCGGAGGACGCGCCGAAGGGTGAGCGGCGGGCCGAGCACACGGACAAGCTCGCGCCCATGCCCGCGCTCGCCCTGGGGTACCGCATCCCCGATCCGGTGACGGAGGTGGAGGGGTACCTGGCGTACCTGGTGCTCGCGGGCGTGCTGACCGACGGCGACGGGTCGCGGTTGCAGCAGCGCCTGGTGCACGGCGACGCGATCGTGGTGGACGTCGGCGCGGGCTGCGGTCTGTTCGGTCCGCTGGAGGCGCGCGACCCGGACACGTTCAGCGTCACCGCGATCCACCCGCCGGACGTGCCGGTCGAGCGCGTGATCGCGGCCGTCGACGAGGAGCTGCTCAAGCTCGCCGAGCACGGTCCGACCGAGCGCGAACTGGCCAAGGTGACCGCCCGCTGGGTGTCCACGATGCACCGCGAGCACGACCGGCTCACCAGCCGCACGCTCGGCCTCGGCTCGGCCGAGCTGCTGTTCGGCCGCGCGGAACTGCTCTACGAGCTGCCCGAGAAGCTGGCCGCCGTCACCGCCGACGCGGTGGCCGCCGCGGCCAAGGCACTGCGCGCCGACGCGCGTGCCGTCCTGATCGTCAAGCCCGCCGACGGAGGTACCGAGTGAACGCCGTGACGACCCATCGGAGCGCCGAGGAGATCGGACGCACGGAGGTCGGCCCGCGTCCGCTCCCCGAGCTGGGCGAGCAGCGGGCCGCCGCCGATCTGTCCAGTGTGGACACGGTGCTGGACAACGGGTTGCGGGTGATCGCGGTGCGCCGCTCGTCGGTGCCCGTGGTCGAGCTGCGGCTGCGCATCCCGTTCGCCGACCCGGCCGACACCAGCGTCGGCTCGGCGCACGCCGCGCGGGCCGAGGTGCTGGCGAACACCGTGCTGACCGGCACGGCCACGCGCACCCGCGTGGACATCGACACCGAGCTGGCCCTGGTCGGCGGCGAGCTGGACGCGGTCGTCGACCCGGAGCGGCTGGCGTTGTCCGGCAACGCTTTGGTGTCCGGTTTCGACACGCTGCTCGACGTGTTGCGGGACGTGCTCACCGGCGCCACCCACCCGGCCGACGAGGTCGAACGCGAACGCGCCCGGCTCGTCGAGCGCATCAGGCTGGCCCGGTCGCAGCCCAACGTGATCGCGCGCGAGGCTTTGCAGCGGCACCTGTACGGCGACCACCCGTACGCCAAGGAGATGCCCGAGGCGGACGAGGTCGAGGTCGTCACCCGGGACGAGGTCGTGGCGCTGCACGCGGCGGCCGTGCTGCCGCGCGGGTCGGTGCTGGTCGTCGTCGGCGACGTCGAACCGGCGGACGCGGTGCGCGCGGTCGACGGCGCGCTCGGGTCGTGGACCGGCGAGGGCGAGGCCGTGGCGCTGCGCCCGCTGCCGGCGGTCGAGGGCGGCGACGTGGCGTTCGTGCACCGGGCCGGTGCCGTGCAGTCGCAGATCCGGCTGGCCGGTCGCGGCCTGGACCGCACGGATCCGCGCTACTCGGCGTTGCAGATCGCGAACCTGATCTTCGGCGGGTTCTTCTCGTCCCGGCTGGTCGAGAACATCCGCGAGGACAAGGGCTACACCTACAGCGCGCGGTCGCACCCGGAGTTCACGCCCGGCGGCGCCGCGCTGATGATCGACGCGGACACCGCGAGCGAGGTCACGGCGGCGGCGCTGCTGGAGACCCGCTACGAGTTGGGCCGGCTGAGCCTGGTCTCGCCGACCGAGGCCGAGGTGGACACGGCCCGTCGGTACGCGATCGGGTCGCTGCTGACGGCGACGTCGTCGCAGGGCGGGCTGGCGTCGTTCCTGGTGAACCTCGCCGGGCTGGGCCTGGGCATCGAGTGGTTCACCGGGCACCCGGAGCGGCTCGCGGGGGTGACCGTGGAGCAGGTCGCCGAGGTGGCGCTGGAGTTCTTCGCGCCCAGCGCGTTCACCGGCGTGGTGGTCGGCGACGCCGACGTGCTGGCGCCCCGGCTGCGCGCGCTCGGCGGCGTGGCGCTGTCGTGACGTTCGACCTGGTCGCGTCGCCGGCGCTGTCGCGGTTCACGGTCGACCGGTCCGAGCCGTTGCGCGGTGACGCGGAACGGCTCGCGCAGGGCTGGCCGAAGGCCCGGGTGATCGAGGTCGACGCGGGTGGGCGCACGCTCGTCGCGGACGGCGGGTCGCGGTTGGTGCACCGGGAGGCCACCGGGTACGGCGACGTGCCGCACGAGCACGCCGTGTTCCTGGGCGAGCAGGACGGCGTGGCGTACTGGGCCGTGCCGCGGGCCGACGACACGACCGAGGCCCTCGCGCCCGGCCGGGTGTGGGACCGGCCGGCGGCGGGTGCCGAGCCGACGTGGCTGGACCTGAGGTCGTGCGGCGCCCTGCTCGACGACATGGGCGCGGGCCTGTTCACGACCGCCGTGGCGTTGTTCCACTGGCACCGCACCGCGCGGTTCTGCGCGCGGTGCGGTGCCGGGTCGGACGCGGTGAAGTCGGGCTGGGCCCGGATCTGCGGCGCGTGCGGGCACGAGGAGTACCCGCGCACGGACTCGGCCGTGATCTGCCTGGTGCACGACGGCGCGGACCGCGTGCTGCTGGCCCGCGGCGAGGGCTGGCCGGCCGGGCGGTACTCGGTGCTGGCCGGGTTCGTCGAGGCCGGGGAGTCCCTGGAGGCGTGCGTCGCCCGGGAGATCCTCGAGGAGGTCGGCGTCGCCGTGCGCGACGTGCGCTACCTGGGCAGTCAGCCGTGGCCGTTCCCCCGGTCGTTGATGATCGGGTTCGAGGCGGTGGCCGACCCGGACGAGCCGTTGCGGCCGGCGGTCGGCGAGATCGCGCAGGCCAAGTGGGTCACGCGCGCGGATGTGCGGCAGGCGTTCGAGCGGCCGGGCAGCGTGCCCGACCTGCTGCTGGCACCGGGCGCGTCGATCGCGTACCGGATGATCCAGTCCTGGGCGTTCGCCTAGAGATCACTCCAGTCGCGGGCGGCGACGAAGTCGGCGTAGCGGTGCCACGTGACCTCCGGGAGCGTGGTCCGCAGCGCGGGGATGTCGACCTCCAGGCCGACCTCGGAGAAGTAGCGGAACATCGTGGCGACGTCGGTGGAGAAGCGTTCCACCTCCGCGATGGGCGTGCGGTGGTGCCGGATCGGCCTGCCGAGTGCCTCGGTGAGCACGGCGGCCATCTGCTCGGGCGTGAGGGTCTCGCCGGCCAGGTCGATCCGCTTGCCCGCGAAGCGGGCCGGCTGTTCGAGGGCCAGGACGGCGACCTGCGCGATGTCCTTGACGTCGATCAGGAACAGCGGGACGTCGCCGGGCATGGGGATGCCGACGTAGCCCTCGCGTAGGCCTTGAAGGGTCCAGTCGTCGAACTTGTCCTGGATGAACGCGGCCGGGCCGATGACCGTGTGGTCGCGCAGGCGGTCCTCGATCGGGCGTTTGCTCTCGAAGTGCGGGATGCCGGTGTCGCGGTCGGCGTTGCAGGCGGACGTGAAGACGATGTGCTCGACGTGCTTCGCCGCGTCGAGCAGCGCCAGGCCCTGGCGGGTCTCGGTGGCGAGGTCGGTGCCGAACGGCGTGGTGACGGCGAAGAGCCGGTCGACGCCGCGCAGGGCCTCGGCCAGCGAGCGGTCGTCGTCGAAGTCGCCGGGCACGACCTCGGCGCCCAGTGTCCGGAGTTCCGTCGCCCTGGGGGAGTCCGGCGTGCGGGTGAGGGCGCGGACGCGGTGGCCGCGGTCGAGCAGGAGGCGGGCGACGGCGCCGCCCTGGGTACCGGTCGCGCCGGTGACCAATGTGAGTTCCATGAGCAAAGGTTGACTGTGGAAATGTTCCGCTGTCAAGTTGGTTTGGTAGGGTGGTGACGTGTTCGAGGCGAGTGATGCGCTGCTGGCGTGGCTGTACGCGCAGCAGGGCGTGGATGCCGTGAAGGCGGCCATGGGCGCCCGCATGGAGGAGATCGGGTGCTCGCTGGTCGAGCACGAGGCGCTGTACCGCATCGACCGGAGTGGACGGTTGCCCATGTCCGGCCTGTCGGAGCTGTTGGCCGTGACGCCGTCGGGGGTGACGCGGCTGATCGAGCGACTCGTGGGCCGGGGGTGGGTGGTCCGCGTCCAACTGCCGGAGAACCGGCGGGTCGTCTACGCGGAACTCACCCCGTCGGGGCGGGCGTTCCTCAAGTCGACCACGGGGCCCGCCTACCGGGCCGCCGTCGCCGAGGAGTTCACGGCCGCGCTGACGGACCGGGACGTGGCGGACCTCAGGCGGATCGGCCGCAAGCTCCTCGAGGCGCACGACCGTTGGGACACCGAACGCTTCGCCACGTAGGGATCAAGGGTCGACCCGGTCCAGGGCGGCGCCGTCCCAGGTGGTCTTCGTGCACGCCACGCCCCGCCCCGACTTGGGGCGGAGGATGTCGTAGATGTGCATGCGCGGGATCCGGTCCGAGACGCCCCAGCCGCTGGGCCACGTGATCAGCCAGTCCATGTCCAGGTCGACGAGCAGCCCCAGCATCCTGGCGATCGTGGGGTCGTCCAGCCGTTCGAACGCCTCGTCCAGCAGCACCAGCCGCAACGGGGACGCCTCCTCGCCCACGGCGTCGTAGAACGACGCCGCCGCCGCGAACAGGGTCACGTACGAGATCAGCCGCGTCTCACCCGACGACAGCTGGCGCAGGCGGCGTTCGCGGGGCTTGCCGTCGGGCCCGGTGTCGGCGACGGTCACGGTGAACTGGTGCCAGGTGCGGTAGTCCAGGGCGCTGGACAGGATGTCGGCGTAGTCGCCCGCGTGCCGGTCGCGTTCGGCCTCGATCCGCTCGGTGAAGACGCGGCGCAGCGTGGCGTCCTGGTCCTGGTCCCGGCCCGCGTACGGGGTCCGCACCAGGGCCAGGCCCTCGCGCGTGGCGTCGTCCAGTTTCGCGGACGGCTTCCACGCCAGCTTCACGTGCACGCCCTGGCTCGACTTCGCCCGGCCCAGGATCTCGTTCATCCGGGCGCACAGGTCCTCCGCCACGGCGATCTGCCCGCGCAGCCACTCGGCCAGGTCGCGGATCAGGTAGTCGGCGAAGATCCGCTGGTACTGCTCGTCCAGGAAACCCCGTTGCCGCGCCAGCAGCGTCGTCACCCGCTGCGCCGCGACGGCCACCGGCCGGTGCCCTTCCTCGCCGGTCACGGTCACGGTGAGCAGGTCCGCGTGCCGACCCGTCCCGATCTCGTGCGTGCCGGCCAGCGTCGACTGGAGTTCCTGGAGCTTGGCGAGCACCTTCGGCTCGTCGGCGGCGCGGCGTCCGGTCTTCAACGCCTCGCGGACGGCGGCCGGGTCCGCCTCGACGTCGGGCAGGGCCGCGATCAGCACGCCCGGCGCGTGGATCGTGTCGGTGAAGTGGGCCGCCGCCCGGTCCCGGTCCGCGCGGGCCGCGGCCAGGCGCCGGTCGGTGTTCTCCACGCTCTCGCTGAGCCGGCCGACCTGCGCGGCCGTGGTCACGCCGCGTTTGCGTTCGGTCTCCAGGGCCGCACGCAGTTCGCGGCGCCTGGTGTCCAGCTTGGCGAGCTGGTCGTTGATCTCCTGGGCCTCGCCGCCCACCGCCTCGACCAGTTCGGCGACGGTGGCCGCCGACGACGCGTAGTCCGCGCACCGACGGTCGGCCGTCGCCTCCGCCTCCGCACGGTCGGCCACGGCCACCCGGTGGCGTTCGGCCGCCTCGGCCAGGTCGCCGATCGCCGTGGCGCAACGGTGCCGGAGCAGGTCCGCCAGGCGGTCCGCGTCGGCGGCCACGCCGGTCGCCCGGTGCCCGGCCTGGCGCAGGGACTCGGCGCCGGCCGGCAGCCCGGCGTCGCCCGCGTCGCGCTCCAGGTCGGCCCGGGTCGCTTCGGCGTGCGCCCTGAGGGTGCGGGCCTTGGCCCGGGCGTCCGCCGCCCGGCGTTCCCGGTCGGCGGCGGCGCGGCGTGCCGAGTCGGCCAACGCGTGGCCCGCGGCCAGGTCGCGGTCGGCCGGGAAGCGGTCCAGGTGCCGCTCCCAGGCCACGACCGCGGCACGGGCCGCGGCGTCGTCCCGCTCGGCGGCACCCAGGTCGAGCCGGAGCTGTCCGAGCGTGGCCTCCAGTTCGGCGATCCGGCGTTCGCGGGCCGATTCGCGGGCACCCGCGCCCAGGAACTCGGCCGCGTCCTTGCGCCACGCGCCGGTCAGCACGCCCGCGCTCCACCGGCCGGACGTGGACACCGCGGTCGTGCCGGAGTCGATCGACACCGACGCGAGCAGCGCGGCGACCACGGCCTCGTCGACCGGCGACCCCGGCTCGACGGCCGGGACGAGCAGCGCGGCCAGCGAGGACTCCACCGGCGGGCCGGGCACGGCGAGCACGTCGCAGGCATGGTCGGGCGTGCCGGTCACCCACGCGTCGAGCAGCCCGCACGCCTCCAACGCCGCCTCGACGCCGGCCCGGTCGGACTCGGCGACCTCGGGCCGGAAGTCGACCAGCCGGTAGAAGGGCGCTCCCGACGACGGGTCGCGGTCCGCCGACATGAACCGGGTCCGTTCGGGGGTCCGTTCCGTGCCCGAGCGCAGCGCGGCCAGGTCGGCGTCCGCCGCGTCCACGGCCGCGCGCAGGTCGGCGCAGCGGGCCGCACAGGCGTGGGCCTCCGCGCCGGCCTTGGCCGTGAACGGCCTGGCGCGGTCGCGTGCGCCGGCGGTCACCGTCCGGGCCGCGTCCAGGTCGACGGCGTCGGGCACCGCCGCGTCGAGGACCTCCGGGCCGGTGGTCAGCCAGGTGCCGACAGCGGTCGACCAGGCGCGACCGGCCTCGACGTAGTCCTCCTGCGCCCGGTCGCGCTCGGCGGCGGCGTCCACGGCCGCGTCCTGGGCCTCCGACGCCGACCGTTCGGCGCTCGAAGCCCGGCGGTCGTCCTCGTCCACCCGACCCGCACGCTCGCCGAGCGCGGTCGCCAACGCCGCGTGCCCGCGTGCCGCCGCGGCGATCCCGGCCACCCGCTCGCCCGGACCGGCCAGGTCCGGCACGTCGACCTCGGGCGGCACCGACCGCCGCACGGTCAGGGGTGGCGCGCCCGCGTCCGGCTTGGCCCGCACCTCCTCCTCGCGCACCGAGAAGTCCACAGTGGACAGTACGGGGACGGTGACGGGCGTCGGGTCCAGTCCGATCCGGACCAGTTCCTCGCCCAGCGACACGGCCGAGCCGTGCGCGGATGTCAGGTCGTCGGCCAACCGGCCGAGCGCCCGCGCCACGCCGTCGACCGCGACGTCCTCGGCGCCGCGCTGCCGGTTCGCCGCCTCCAGCGCCGCGACGGCCGACGACCGCTTCTCCGCGACCAGGCGCTCGTGCGTGCGCAGGTCTTGGAGCCGGGTGAACGCGGGCAACTGCTTCAAGGCGTCCGCGGACTCCTCGGCCTGGCGCTCCTCGGCCTCCAGCCGTTCCTGTTCACGCTCTGCCGACGCCGCTTCGGCTTCCTTGTGCGCCAACGAGTTCCGCTGGTCGCGTGCCGCCTTTTCCAGGTCGCGCACGGCCGCCTCGGCCGCGTCCGAGCGGTCCGCCGCAGTGCGCAGACCGCCGAACGCATAGGACGAGTAAGTCTCCAGGAACGTGCTCAACGCCGTGTCCGCCGACGACAGTCGGGCGATGTTCTCCCGGATCGACTCCAGGTCGTCGAACGACGTCGCCAGCCGCTCCACCAACGCCGGGTCCAGCGGTGGCAGCGCGTCGGACAGGATCTGCTCCAACTGGCCTTCCAGCACCTTCAGTCCGACGTCCGGGTTGCGCAGCGTGCGCTGGAGGTGCAGCAGGTCGCCGTACCGCGCGACCGGCACGCCGTAGACCACCTCGGCGACCTTCTCCCGGAACGCGGCCTCGTCCAGCACGCGGTCCGCGCCGAGCAGGTCGCGCAGCTGGGCCGGTCCGAGCGGGGTCTGCTCGGCGACCAGGAAGAAGTCGTGGCCGATCCGTTCGGACGTGACGAACCGCCACGAGTCCGTGATCGCCTGCGAGGTCTTGGACGCCTTCACGCCGATGCCGCAGGTCAGGTACTCGTCTGTGCCGCGCGTGAGTTCCACCCACGCGTAGCCGATGCGGTTCGTCGAGGCGCCGCCGTGGTCGTCGAGCATCAGCCTGCGCACGCTGACCGTGTCGAAACCCTTCGACCCGACCTGGCGCAGGTCGCCGTCCAGGCACAGCGGCAGCAGCAGTTCCAGCGTGCGCGACTTGCCCGAGCCGTTCGTGCCCTGGAAGATCGCGCGTCCGCCGGAGAAGTCGAACACCTGCTCGCCGTACTGCCAGATGTTGACGATGCCGCCGCGGTGCAGCCGCCACCTGTTCACACGTTCTCCTCGTCGAACAGCGACCAGTGCGGTTCCTCGGGAACCGGCCGCTCCGCTTCGGGTCCGGGCACGCCGTCGGGCTCCGGCAGCCACCGGTGCGCGACCGGGTTGAGCGACACGCCGTCGGGGCCGACGACCGCGACCCCGACGCGCCGCAACAGCTCCATGACCTCGTCGGCCAGCTCGTCCAGGTCCGCCACGACCTTGCGCGACCACGCGGTCGGGTGGTCGCGCACCAACCCGGCGCACACCTCCACGAGCCGCGTGCGGTCGACCGGGTGGCGACCGTCCGGCCCGCCGTCGCCTTCGAGCAGGCACGGCAACGCCAGCAACGCCATCCGCGCGACCGTGGACGTGCCCGGGAAGGCCAGGTCGCTCAGGTACTCCTCGGGGTCGGCCGCCAGCACGCCCTCGACCCGGCACTCCGTGTACAGGCCGAATTCCGCCTCCAGCAGGGCGGACTCCGGACGTTGGTGCTCACGCAGCCACGCCGACGCCTCGGCCGGCAGGTCGGCGTGCAGCACGACCGGGTCCTCCACCAGTCGGCGGCGCACCGCGTGCTCGACCCCGCGCGGACCCGGCCGGGCCGCCAGTTCCACGAGCCCGTCCGCGCTCTCCGCGTCCGCCACCGGACCCGTGACGAGCTGCCCGAGCAGGTCCGTGTCGACCGTGATCAACGCCTCCGCGCCCACCTCGACCGAGCCCTCGGTCTCCTTGAGCACGCCGAGGGACACCAGGTGCCGCAACGCCGCCGTGAGCGCACGCCGGTCCGCGATGTCGTCCACCACCCCGACACCCGCCTCGGCCGCCGCCGCCCGGATGTCGGCGACCAACCGCGACAGCAGCGCCTGCCGGCCGATCCCGGTCAGCACGGCCAACGTCACCGCCAGGTACGCGTACCCGCGCGGCGACAGGCCCGCGACGCCGCGCGTCCCGTCGTGGCCGGGACCCGCCTTGTGCAGCCGGGCGAAGCGGCGTTCCACCACCAGCCGGTAGCCCAGGTGCCGGGCGAAGAGTTCGGTCAACGCCACGCGGTGCCGGTACACCAGGGAGAGCAGTTCGCCCTCGGGGCCGTCCGCGCGCAGCAACGGCCGGCGCAGGAGCGTGCGGGCGCAGCGCACGACGTCGCGCGCGTCGAGATCGGGAAGTCCGTCCACGTCAGTCCAGCGTCACCGTCGAGTCGTGCAGGGTCAGCGTCCCGCCCGCCGAGCGGACCTTCGTGTGGACGCCCGGCGAATGCGCCACGGTCACGCGCAGGCCGCGCACCGGGTCGACCGCGTGCCCGGCGTCGCGGTCGCTGTCGCGCTGGGCCATCGCCAACGTGAGCAGCTCGCACAGCACGCCCAGAGCACCGGGCGAGAGCGTGTCCCGCGCCAGCGCCGCCGACCGCAGCTCGGCGACCGACGCGGCCCGCCGGCCGTCCGCCTCACGGGCCTGCGCCAGCAGCGACTGCTCGGTCATCGGGTCGTCCAGGATGCGCGCCGGCCGGCCCCGCGCACCCCGGTCGCCCCGGCCGCGCACGCTCACCGACACCTCCTGGACCGGGCCGTCGCTCCACCGCGTGCGCTCGTTGTCGCTGTCGTGCTCGGGCGCCGGCGACAGGTGCCGGGCCGGGTACAGGCCGAACGCCGCCGCGTACAGGGCGTGCGCCCCGTCCGGCGTCGCCTCGTCGAACCAGCGGGCCAGCTTGAGCAGCTCGGCCCGGCGACCGGGCAGCAGCGCGCCGCCCGAGGTCGCCCGCTTCACGCCCGCGAGCAGCGACCCGATGGCCCGTGCGGTCGCCTCCCGCAACGCCGTGACCTGGCTCGGTCGACCCGGCCGGTCCACGAACCAGTCGGTCAGCTCGCGCCAGTCGGCGGCCGACCGGCCGCGGGCCCGCTCGACCCGGCCGTCCAGCCCGGCCGTGCCGAGCACGCGCAGCAGCTCGGACCGCGCGGCGGCCAGTCCGGCCAACGCGCGGGCGATCGCGGGCGTGTGCCGCAGCACGTCCTCCACGACCATCCCGATGTACTCGACCAGCAGGTCGCGGAACCCGGAGATCTCGTCCGGCGCCAGGTGGTGGCGGGTGACGACCTGGCCCAGGTAGGCGTAGAAGTCGCGGACCGTGGCGGCCAGCTCGGCGTGCTGGAGGAACAGGGTCGTGACCTGCTCGGCCACGAGTTCGCGCGGCCGTCGCGAACCGTCGACCAGCGCGGCCGACAGGGACTCGCCGAGCACGCCGAGACCGCGTTCGACGGCGGGCAGCAGCTCGCGCGACACCTCGCGGGCGCCCTCGGGCACGCGCAGCAGCTCGTCCACGTCCCGCTGCACGCGCACGGCCAGCTTGTGCACCTGGTAGCGCACGCTGCCGTGCTGGAACTCGGCGATGCTCGACGCCACCACCTCGCGCCGGCCCTGCACCAGGTTGCCCCAGTCGACCAGCTGCCGCAGGCGGTTGATCACGTTCTCGATCCGCGACTCGCCCGGCTCGACCCCGCCCCGGCGCTCCACGCCCGCGAGCGCGCCGGCGACCTCGCCCGCCGACAGGTCGGCCAGCAGCGTGGACGTGAACAGCCGCATGATCGCCAGGTACGTGCGCTGGTGCTCGCGCGCGTCCAGGTAGGCGTAGAGCTTCAGGCGGGCCGGTTCCACGGTGGGCCACCCTAGTGCCGACCACCGACAGTCGCGGGCTACCGTGCGGACGTGAGCGTGGGGCGTGCCGTCGGGTTGCTGTTGGGTGTCGCCGCCGACGCGGCGTTCGGCGATCCCCGGAGGTTCCACCCGGTCGCCGGGTTCGGCCGGGTCGCGTCGGCTGTGGAACGCAAGATCCACCGTGACGACCGGGCCGTCGGTGCCGTGTACACGGCGGTGCTGGTCGGCGGCACGGTGCTGGTCGGCGTCGCGGCCGAACGGCTGGGTCGGCGGCACCCGCTGCTGCGCGTGGCGACCACGGCCGCCGCGACGTGGGTCGTGCTCGGCGGCGCGTCGTTGGCCGAGGAGGGCACGGCGATGGGCCGCGAACTCGACGGCGGCGACCTGGCCGCCGCCCGCGACCGGCTGCCCCACCTGTGCGGGCGCGAACCGTCGAAGCTGGACACGATGGGGATCGCCAAGGCCACGGTCGAGTCCGTCGCCGAGAACACCTCGGACGCCGTCGTCGCCCCGCTGTTCTGGGGTGCGGTCGCGGGCGTGCCCGGTCTGCTCGGCTACCGCGCGGTCAACACGCTGGACGCCATGGTCGGCCACCGCAACGCCCGGTACCGCCGGTTCGGCTGGGCCTCCGCCCGGCTCGACGACGTGGCCAACCTGCTGCCGTCGCGGCTGGCCGCGCTGCTCACGGTCGTGGGCGCGCCGGTCGTCGGCGGCTCGGCGGGCGAGGCGTTGACCACGTGGCGGCGGGACGCCTCCGCGCACCCCAGTCCCAACGCGGGCCAGGTCGAGGCGGCGTTCGCGGGTGCGCTGGAGATCAGGCTCGGCGGGCGGACGGTCTACGCGCACGGCGCCGAGGACCGGCCCGTGCTCGGCCACGGCCGCAACCCCGACGCCGGGCACGTGACCCGTGCGGTGGAGTTGTCCCGGGTGGTCGGTGCGTCGGCGGCGGTGGTCGGTGCGGTGTTGGCGTTCGTGCGTCCGCGGCGGCGACGGGCTTCTGGTTGAGGCGGGACCCGTGCGGCAGAGCACATTTCGTGGTGTCCGAACGCACATTTCGCGGTGTCCGAACGCATGACTCGCGCGGTTGAGGCTGTCCTGGACGGTCAGTGCGGTGCGGGGGTACGCGCGGCCTCGGCCTCGTCCTCGGCGAGCAGTTCGGCGACGGACTTCCGCCTGGGGCGGGGTTCGCTGAGCGCACCGCCCGGCTTGATCTCGCGGATCGTGAAGTACAGCCACCCGCCGATGGCCATCGTGCCGAACGCGATCCACTGGAGCGCGTACGAGTAGAACGGCCCGGCGTCCAGCTTCGGCAGCGGCAGCGACTCCTCGACGCCCGGCGCGGCGTCGGCCAGTTGGAAGTAGCCCGGCCGCAGGTCCAGCCCGGCGGCCCGGCCGACCACGGCCGGGTTGATCGCGTAGACCTGCCGGTAGCCGTCCTGGTCGAACGCGTCGCGGTCGTCGGTCTCGCCCGCGCGCACCCACGCGGTGAGCGTGACCTGCCCGTCGGGCACGGCCTTGAGCGTCGGCACGCGCATGCCGTTCACCGGCCGTACGTAACCCCGGTCGACCAGCACGACCGGCCCGTCCACCAGGGCGAACGGGGTCAGGACCTCGAACGCGGCCTCGCCCTGCACGGTCCGCAGCCGGGCGACGGCCTGCCCCTCGGGCAGGTAGCGGCCGGTCATCGTGACCCGGTGCCACTCGACCTCGGCGGGTGGCCGGTCCAGGACCGTCGCGATCGGGACGGGGTCGGTGCGCACGGACGAGGTGACGGCGTCGTTCTGCGTCCGGCGCTCGTCGTCGCGGCCGAACTGCCAGGGGGAGAGCAGGGTGAAGCAGACCGCCGCGAACACCCAGACCGCCAGCGTCAACGCGAGCCATCCGGGGCGCAAGAGGAACTTCAACCGCACACCGACCACGGTAAGCCCTGGTCCGATGTGACCCGCACCCGGCCACGGGTCGACGGGGTGATCGCGGACCGTCCGGCCGCGCCCGGACGGAGGGTCCGCGATCACAGGTGGTTCCCGGCTGGCCGCCATCGGCTCGTGACCGCCGGGCGGACTCTCGGCTCCGGCGGTCGCGGCCGGTTCGGGACCGCGGCCGGTCGGACCGGCTCCGGTCAGGTCGGTTTCGGCCGGTGGTCCGGGCGAGCGGCCTGGCCGTGATCACCGGACAACCGCACTACAGGCGTTCGCGCACCCAGGCCAACAGGCCCGGCACCGCGGCCTCCACCATGTCCACCACGTCCTCGAACCCCTGGTGGTCGCCGTAGTACGGGTCGGGTACGTCCACGCCGTCGGCATCCGGGTCGAACGACCGCAGCAGCCGCACCCGGTCCGGGTCGTCGACCATCCTCCGCAACGCCCGCGCGTGCCCCGAATCCAGCGCGACCAGCAGGTCGGCGTCGAGGTGCGCCCGGTCCACCCGTGCGGCCGTGTGCCCGGTGGGGTAGCCGCGGTCGGCCAACGACCGGGCGGCGCGGTGGTCGGCCGGGTCGCCGACGTGCCACCCGTCCGTACCCGCGCTGTCCACCCGGACGAGGTCGGCCAAGCCGGCCCGGCGCAGGTGCTCGCGGAATATGATCGCGGCCACGGGAGAGCGGCAGATGTTGCCTGTGCAGATGAATGCGACGTCGGGCACGGTTCGCGATTTTGCCAGGTGGGGAGTGTCATGACGGGCGTGTGGTTGGCGATCGCGGCGGTCTGCGCGGTCGCCGGGCTGTCGCTGGTGCGGGTCACGCGGCCGGCGGCGGGTGCCTTCGCCGAGATCGGCGCCGCCTCGCCCAGCGTCGAACTGCGCCCCGACCCGAACGCCGGGTTCTCCGTCGAGCGCGGGTTCGCCTTCCGCGACCGGGTGTTCTTCCTCGGCACGGGCTGCCCGCCGCTGGTCGTCTCCGGCTACGCCGACCTGGACGAACGCCGCAAGACGGAACCCGTGCTGGTCGCCCGCCAGGGCCGCCGCGCCTGGTGGTGGTTCGAGGACGGCTTCCACACCGAGGCCGTCGGCCACCGGGCCGCCGACATCGCCGCGCTGGTCCGCGAGCAGGAGGACCGGGAACGCCGCCGCGAGGACCGCATCGACCTGCTGCACGCCGTGGACGAGAACCTGCGCCGCCGCGACGGGAAGCCCGGACCCGACCCCCTAGACTCCGGGCGATGACCAGCACCGATCCGGCCGACCGCGCGCTGCTGCGCCACCACGGCGACGTCGACGCCGCGCCCGGACTGGTCGACTTCGCGGTCAACGTCCGCCTGCCCCGCCCGCCCGCGTGGCTGCGCGACCGGCTCGCCGCCGCGTTGGACGACCTGGGCCGCTACCCGACGTCGACCGCCGCCGCCCGCGAGGCCGTCGCCGCCCGCCACGGCCGCCGGCCCGACGAGGTGCTCGTGCTCAACGGCGCCGCCGAGGGCTTCGCGCTGCTGCCGGTGTTGCGGCCACGCCTCGCGGCGGTCGTGCACCCGTCGTTCACCGAGCCCGAGGTGGCGTTGCGCGACGCGGACGTGCCCGTGCACCGCGTGCACCTGTCCGCCGCCGACGGCTACCGGCTGCGGCCCGACGCGGTGCCCGACGAGGCCGACCTCGTGGTGCTGGGCAACCCGACCAACCCGACGTCCGTGCTGCACCCCCGCGAGGTGGTCGCCGCGCTGGCGAGGCCCGGACGGGTGCTGGTGGTCGACGAGGCGTTCGCGGACACGGTGCCGGGCGAGCCGGAGTCGCTGGCGGGTGCCGACCTGCCCGGCCTGCTGGTGCTGCGCAGCCTGACCAAGACGTGGGGGCTGGCCGGACTGCGCGCCGGGTACGCCCTCGGCGCGACCGACCTGCTGGCCCGGCTCGACCTGCACCGTCCACAGTGGCCGGTCGGTGCCCTCGTGCTGGAGGCCGTCGAGGCGTGCTGCGCGCCGGCGGCCGTCGCCGAGGCGGTCCGGTGGGCGGCCGAGTCCGTCGCGCACACGCGGGCGGCGTACGAGGCGCTGGGGGAGTTCGCCGTCGTCGAACCGTGCGCGCCGTTCGTGCTGCTGCGCGTGCCGCACGGGGAACGGGTGCGGATCTCCTTGCGGGACAAGGGGATCGCCGTGCGGCGTGGCGACACGTTCCCCGGCCTGACCGCCGATCACCTGCGGGTCGCCGTGCGCGGACCCGCCGAGAACGCCCTGTTCGTCGACGCGCTGCGAGTCGTGCTGGAGGAACTGTGACCACGATCGGCGACGTCCTCGCCGTGCTGGAGTCGGCCTACCCGCCGGGCACCGCCGAGTCCTGGGACGCGGTCGGGCTGGTGTGCGGCGACCGCGCGGAACCCGTGCGCCGCGTGCTGTTCTGCGTCGACCCGGTCGAATCCACTGTGGACGAAGCGGTGGAGGTGGGCGCCGAACTGCTCGTGGCGCACCACCCGTTGCTGCTGCGCGGGGTCAAGGGCGTGCCCGCCGACGACCCCAAGGGCGCCCTCGTGCACCGGCTCATCCGGTCCGGGATCGCGCTGTACACCGCGCACACCAACGCCGACGCCGCGCACGACGGCGTGTCCGACGCGCTCGCGTCGGCCCTCGGCCTGACCGTGACCGGCCCGCTGACCCCCGCGCCCGAACCCGAACGCGACGTGCTCACCACCTACGTGCCGGTCGAGCACGCCCGGCAGGTGCTGGCCGCCCTGCACGCGGCGGGTGCGGGCGGCGCGGGCGACTACCGCGAGACCGCGTGGACCGTCGACGGCACCGGGCAGTTCCGGCCGGTCGGCGGCGCGAACCCGACCATCGGCACGGTCGGCGAGCTGGAGTACGTGCGCGAGACCCGCATCGAGACCGTGCTCGACCGGCGGTCCCGCGCCCGCGTCGTGGCCGCCCTGCGCGCGGCCCACCCGTACGAGGAGGTCGCGTTCGACCTCAACGAGATCCCCGGACTGCCCGGCACCACGGGCATCGGCCGCGTCGGCGAACTGCCCTCGGCCGAGCCGCTGGCCGTGTTCGCCCAGCGGGTCGCCGACGCCCTGCCCGCGACGGCGTGGGGCGTGCGCGCGGCCGGCGACCCGGCGCGGCCCGTGAAGCGCGTGGCGGTGTGCGGCGGCGCGGGCGACGGTTACCTCGGCGCGGCGACGCGTGCGGGCGTGGACGCGTACGTCACGTCCGACCTGCGCCACCACCCGGTGTCCGAGCACCTCGCGGCGGGTGGACCGGCCCTGGTCGACGTCGCGCACTGGGCCGGGGAGTGGCCGTGGTGCGCGCGGGCGGCCGACATCGTGTCGACCGGCCTCGGCGGTACGGTCGACGTCCTCGTCTCCGCACGCCGGACCGACCCGTGGACCGTCGGCGCGACGAACCGAACTGGAGGACCGCTGAAGTGAAAGCCGATCCCGCCGTGCAGCGCAAGCTGCTCGACCTCGCGCAGGTCGACACCGAGCTGGCGCGCGTGACGCACCGCCGCCGCACGCTGCCCGAACTCGCGGAGATCGCCGAGGCGGAGAAGCTGGTCCGGGCCAAGCAGGACGCGCTGACCCTCGTCGAGACCACCGCGGGCGACCTCGGCCGCGAGGTCAAGCGCCAGGAGACCGAGATCGACCAGGTCCGGGCACGCGAGGAACGCGACCGCAAGCTCCTCCAGGGCGGCACGGTCGGCGCCAAGCAGCTCACCGACCTCGAACACGAGCTGGCCACGCTCGGCCGCCGGCGTTCGGCGCTCGAGGACGACCTGCTCGAACTGATGGAACGCCGCGAGGCGGTCGACGCGGACGCGCAGCACGCCCGCGTGCAGTTGGACAAGGCGCAGGAGGCGCTGTCGGACGCGACCCGCCGCCGGGACAGCGCGTTGGCGGACCTGGAGTCCACCGAGGCCAAGCGCACGGCGGAACGCAAGATCGTGGCCGGGGTGTTCCCCGAGCCGCTGCTGGCCCTCTACGACCGGGTGCGTGAGCACAAGGGCGTGGGTGCCGCGGTGTTCCAGACCCGCAGTTGCGGCGCGTGCCGGATCGAGCTGGACCGCAGCGCGCTGAGCGCGTTGAAGGACGCGCCCGCCGACGAGGTCGTGCGGTGCGAGGAGTGCGGCGCGATCCTGGTGCGCCTGGGCGACCGGTGAAGGTCGTCGTCGAGGCCGACGGCGGCTCGCGCGGCAACCCGGGACCGGCGGGCTACGGCGCGCTGGTCCGGGATGCCGCGTCCGGTGCGGTGCTCGCCGAGCGGTACGCCGGGATCGGCGTGGCGACCAACAACGTCGCCGAGTACCAGGGTCTGATCGCGGGTCTGCGCGCGGCGGCCGACCTCGGCGCGGACGACGTCCTGGTGCGGATGGACTCCAAGCTCGTGGTCGAGCAGATGTCCGGTCGCTGGCAGGTGAAGCACCCGGCGATGAAGCCGTTGGCGGCGCAGGCCCGCGAAGTGGCACGGGCGTTCGCGACCGTGGCCTACGAGTGGATTCCGCGGGCCCGCAACGGGGACGCGGACGAGCTGGCCAACCGGGCGATGGACGAGCAGGCCGGGATCGAGCCGTCCGGTGCGGCGACCGGGACCGCCGCGCACGTCACCGCGCCACCGGCCGTGTGGTCGGGCGCCGTCGGCGAGCCGACCCGGCTGTACCTGGTGCGCCACGGGCAGACCGCGTTGTCCGTCGAACGCCGCTACTCCGGGCGGGGCAACCCCGCGCTCACCGACGTCGGCCGGCGGCAGGCGGCGGCGGTCGGCCGGCGGGTGACCTCGGCCGTGCTCCCCGCGGTGGTGCTCTCGTCCCCGCTGGACCGCGCGCTGACCACCGCCCGCGCGATCTCGGCGGACGTGGTGGTCGACGAGGACCTGGTCGAGGTCGACTTCGGCACGTGGGAAGGTCTCACGTTCGCCGAGGCCGCCGACCGTGACCCGGACCTGCACCGGCGCTGGCTGGGCGACTCGTCCGTGCCCGCACCCGGCGGCGAGAGTTTCGACGAGGTGCTCGTGCGGGTCGGCCGGCTGCTCGACCGCGTGCTCGACCGGTGGGCCGGCCGGGACGTGGTGCTGGTCAGCCACGTCAGCCCCATCAAGCAGCTGCTGCGCCTCGGGCTGGATGTCGGTCCGACGCTGCTCTACCGGCTGCACCTGGACCTGGCGTCGGTGTCGGTCGTGGAGTTCTACCCGGACGGCTTCGCGTCGGTCCGGTCCGTGAACGACACGTCGCACCTGGTCTGAGCGGTCAGACGGCCGGGCGCAGGTGCATGCGGCGGCGCTTGTCGCGGGCCAGCTCGACGGACGTCACGAACCGGTCGACCGCCGTGCGCAGCGAGTCGGCGGCGGTCGGCGCGATCACGTCGCCCACGATGTCCTGGTCGAGCACGAACTCGCCGCGCAGCACGTTGTCCGCGCCCTTGCCCGCCAGCAGCGGGTTGAGCGCGTAGTCCATCGCCACCAGGAAGCCCTGGCTGCCGCCGGTCGCCAGGGGCAGGATCACCCGTCCCCGCAACGCCTTCTTGGGCAGCAGGTCGAGCAGGGCCTTCACCAGGCCGCTGTAGGCCGCGCGGTAGACGGGGCTGGCCACCACGATCCCGTCCGCGCGCAGCACGGCGGCGACCGCGTCGGCGATCTCGGGGTCCTGGAGGTCTTCGGTGAGCAGCGACAGCGTCGGCAACTGCCGCACGTCGAGCGTGGTCACCCCGTACCCCGCGGCCCGCAACAGGTCGTCGACGTGCGCGGCGACGATCCCGGTGCGCGACACCGGTGACGGGCTGCCGGAAATCGTCAGAATGGTGGACATGACGAACTGACACCTTCCTCGAAAAAGGTTCGGGGTGCGAGGTAAAAGTGGTCAGCGGGAACAGATCGCGGCGTCGGTCCGACCGAAGTCGACATAGCGCCGTCGGGTGAGAATCCCGATTCCTGCCATGGTTCGAGTAGAGCAGTCGCGTCCACATCACGACAAGGTTTCGCCCACCTGGTTCCACGTCCTGGGACGTGCCCGGCTATCCTGACGCCCGCGGACGAGTCGGCAGGGCGACCGCGTCGACGGATTCACCTCCGTCGCCGAGGAAAGTCCGGACTCCACAGGGCAGGGTGGTTGTCAACGGCAACCAGGGGCGACCCTCGGGACAGTGCCACAGAGAACAGACCGCCTCGGCTTTCGAGCCGGGGTAAGGGTGAAACGGTGGTGTAAGAGACCACCAGCACCCCTGGTGACAGGGGTGGCTAGGTAAACCCCACCCGGAGCAAGGCCAAGAGGGTGCCCCCGGGCACCTGCGCAGGCGTTCGAGGGCTGCCCGCCCGAGCCTGCGGGTAGGCCGCACGAGCCTGCCGGCGACGGCAGGCCGAGATGGATGGTCGCCGATCGGGACCGCCGCGAGGCGCCCGTGAACAGAATCCGGCTTACCAGCCGACTCGTCCGCCCCGCCTTCGGCTCGCCGAACACCACCCGAAGCCATCCCGCGTGGAATGGCGCACGTCACTTCGTGCGTGCGGACCCAATAGTCCGCCTATAAATCCAGTGCGGCGGGTCCGCGTTACACAAGTGGCGCCGTTCGAGTGGAGTCCACCCGGCCCGGTATCACCGCCGCACGCCGCCGAGTCCTCCTCGCGGACCGCGGGCACCCTGCGCCGCGGTCGGCAGAGGGAGGCAGGCATGTCGACCAGCAGACGAGCCGGAACCTGGCTCGCCGTCACGGGTCTCCTGGGCGCCACCGTGATCGGCGGTGCCCCCGGCGCCGCCGCGGCGGCCGAGTTGCCCGTCTACGCGGTGCGCTCCACCGGGCTCACCGCCGACCAGGCCACCGCGCTCCAGCGCGCGTTCGGCCTGAAGTCCGTGCACCGCGCCGAGGACGGCTCGGTGTCGTTCGCGGACGAGGCGACCTATCTCCGGGTCCCCGGTCTCGACGCGGGCACCGGCCAGGCCGACGAGGAGGGGCAGGCCACCACCGGCACGAAACTCGACCTCGACGCGATCAAGCGGCTGCGTGCGATCGGCGAGGCCGACGCGATCAAGAAGGCCGCCGAGACCCTGCGCGGCGTCGGCCTGCTGCCCGCCGGCGCCACGCCCACCGCGCGGCAGACCACCCTGGAAGTCGTGGACGCCGACGGGAAGGCGGTCGTGTCGGCGCCGCTGGACACCGCGGTGTCGTTCGCGCTCAGCGTCGACGGCGTGCCGCTCGAGGGCGCGGGCGCCAAGATCCGGATCGCGTTCGACGGCTCCGGCGCGGTCTCCGCGCTGACCTACAGCACGCGGGAACTGGTCAAGGTCGGCAGCGTGCCCGTGCTCGACCAGGCGGGCGCCCGCGAGCGGTGCCTCAAGGTCCTCGGTGCGGACACGCGGCTTTCCGGGGTGTCGTACGTGTACGACTCGCCCGCGCTGGACGAGAAGGTCGACCGGCTGGAGCCGTCCGTGCGGTGCCTGGCCGAGGTCGCCGACACGCCGTCCGCGCAGGCGGTCACCGTGCCCGCGAACCCGTCCGCGTCCCTGCCCCAGCCCGACCCGACCCCGCCGCCCCGCGAGGCGTCGTTCGGCACGGCGTCGATCCCGCGCGTGGACGTGGGCGACGAGGGTACGGGCTGGTGCGCGGGCCTGCCGCTGACCAACCTCAACAACAACCGGTTCGACGCGGAGTTCACCGGCCGGGGCATCCCGGTGCAGTTCAAGTGGCGCGACACCAACGCGTGGGAGCGGGACTTCAAGGACCCGGCCTTCCCGTACGGCTGGGACCAGCTCTACGTCGACGACGTGGACCTGACCTACTGGACCGGCCGCGGGTCGCCCACCGGGTTGTCGTTCGCCGGGTGCAGCGCGCAGAGCGACTCGTTCCTGGCCAACACCGAGGCCCGCTGGGGCAACCGGGACCTGGAGTGGCTGAGCCTGTACGCGCCGGGCGTGCTGCGGTCGACGTGGGCGGGCAAGAGCTGGGCCGCGCGGTGGGGCAAGGCGTTCCAGGGCCTGCACCAGATCAACGGCTTCGACAGCGGGGTCGTGCACACGTCCACGCACGGCCGCAAGTTCGGCAACTACCTGCTGCGGACGCCGTTCCTGTGGTGGAACAAGCCGTTGAAGGTGCGGGCCGCGTGGGCGCAGGCGTCGATCGACACCCAGCCGTCGTCGGTCGTGTGGTCGACCATGGGCCCGATCGGGTCGTCGTGGATCGCGAACTTCGACGACTACTTCTGGGGCAAGGGTCCGGTCGGCCCGGACACGCTGCCCACCGTCGGGTGGTGGCGGATCTCCGGCACGAGCTGACCGCGTGATCGTCGGGTCCCTTCCGCTCCCTGGGGGTGTGGAAGGGACCCGTTCACGTCCGGCGGGAGGGCCGGCCCGGCGGCATGCGGAAGACCGGGCGGAAGCCCTCGCCGCCGTTGAAGCGCCGCTCCAGCTCGGCCACGTACGCGGCGACGGCGGGGTTCACGATGTCCGCCAGGCTGCGCACGCCCGCGGTCGGTTCGTACGCCGCGAGGTAGGTCGCCGCGGCTCTGGCCCGGTCCAGGACGTCCTGGTCGAAGTTGACCGTCCGCTGCACCCGCCGCCCGCCGGCCGACGCCTCCCCGGTAGCCTGATCTTCGCCCGAAACGGTGACGGCGACGGTGATCTCGTTCACTGCGGAGACCGGCTCGGGCGCGGCTTCGGGCGACTGGGCCATCGTTCTGCACTCCTCGGCGAGTGGCTCCGGGGCGGACCGTTCGGAGCAGCCGTCCGGACCGAACGGGTCATCAGGGGCTGGCGATCGGACAGGGGGCGGACAGTTCAACACACGGTGCGTGACCGACCTTGTCGCAGTCGGGTGAACTGATCTGGCAATCGGGAGAATCCGGCGTCGCCGGTTCACCACCGGCTCACCTCGAACCATGATGTCCATGGCCAGATTAGACGTAATCTTGTTCGGGGGGAACGGCACTTGATCTACCGACCGCTCGCCGACCGATACAGCTTGTGACGGAGACGTGTTCTACTCGACAGCGCACCACCTGGACGGACCCCCCTCCGACCGCCCGGTGAAGTCCCGCGTACTCAGGAGTACGAGATGACCGCCTTGACCCTGGCAACGCTCGCCCAGCAGACGACTCCGGGCACAACAGGGGTGCGCCAGTGGATACTCGACAACCTCGTGCCGCTGCTGCTGCTCACCGTCGCGCTGCTCCTGCTCTGGCTCGGCGGCGGCAAGGGCGACAACGCCGGCGTCATGCGCCGGCTGGGCGGCGTGATCATCGCGCTGGCGATCATCGGATTGGCCGTGACCACGAACGCGGGTGCCAACATCGGCTCGTGGATCGCCGGCCTGTTCACCGGCGGGTGACCCCTTGCGGGTGCGCACCGACGACGAGGTCTACCGGGTCGACGCCGTGTGGCTCGGCCCGCCGAAGGCGACTTTCCCCTGGCGTGCGCGCTATGTCGCGTGGGGTGTCGGCATCGCGGTGTTCCTGCTGGTCATGACCGTCGAACGGCAGATGGGCATCGGATTCGGCTTCTTCAGCACGGCCTGGGCGTTCGTCGCGACCCTCATCCTCACCCGGTTCATCTGCGCGCGCATCAGCCACGAGCGCCCGCTGTCCGCCGTGCTGACGATGTGGGGGCGGGAACTGACCGCGCCGCGCGAGGTCACCTCCGGCCGGGGCGGCGCGTCCAGTGCCGCCCGGCTGCGCGTCACCGCCGAACGCCCGCGCAGACAACCCAAGCAGCAGAGGAAAAAGGGGGCGAAACGCGCCGCGAGCGCCACCCGAGCACAGACCCCCAGGCAGTCAGACCGCCGTAAGAAGGAGGTTCGCGGTGTTCGGACGCCGGCGAGACCGTGACCGTCGGTCCGCAGCGCACGTCGCCCAGCACGCCGCCGCCGCGAGCAACGACCGCAGCGCCTACAGCAAGCGCGGACGCCGCCTGCCCGGTGAGCAGTCGGTGCCCAGCTACACGCCGTCGATCGCCGCCCGCAGCATCGACGGCCATCTGCTGCGCACCGGCCAGGAGGTCTACGCCTGGTACCGGCTGGCGCCGCAGCGCTGGTCGTTCCGCTCGGACTCGCAGCGCCAGGACCTGATCGCGGCGATCGCGGGCCAGTACGCCGAACTCCAGGGCCGCTGGATGCACCTGCGCGTCACGACCCGGCCGTACCCGATCCGGATGTGGGCCGAGGCGCACGTGCACAACGCCGTGCGCCGGCTGCCCGACACCCACGGGACGCTGTCGTTCGACGACTACATGGTCGGCGAGCAGCAGCAGCTCATGGGCCGGTCGATGGCCGAGAAGGAGGTCTACCTCGGCGTCCAGGTGCAGACCCGCAACATGATGGACCGCGCGGTCGAACGCGCGGCCCCCGTGCTGCGCAAGGTCTTCCCGGACGCGGTGGACGCCGAACTCGTCGCCATCGAGTCCGAGGTCGACCACCTCGACCAGGTGATCGGCTCGGCCGGGCTCGAAGGCCGGCCCGCGACGGCCGAGGAGATGTCCTGGCTGATGCACCGGTCGTGCTCGCTGGGCCTGCCCGCGCCGCGCAACCTGCCCGCGGTGCCCGGGGCGCCGTGGGAGCCCGAGGACCTGGCGTCGTTCACCGACGCGGCCGACTTCCACCAGGAGCCGTACTCGCCGACCGTGACCGTGCGCGGCCGGACCGGCTCGAACGCGGGCGTCCGGCGGCACGTCGCCGTGCTGACCGTGGGTCTCATGCACGGCCTGCAGATCCCCGAGGTCGACGACCCGTGGGTGCAGCGCGCGGACCGGCTGCCGGCGGCCGTGGAGTGGTCGGCCCGGATCTACGTGCGCCGGCCCGAGGAGGTCTCGGGCGAACTCCAGCGCCAGATGAACAAGGTGCGCTCGCAGGTCCGCCACTACACCGACGAGCACGAACTCGAACCGCCGCAGTCGTTGGCCCGCCAGGCGGGCCGCGTGCTGGAGATCGACGACGAGATGACGTCGGGCTTCACCGCGTTGGGCACACGCGTGCGTTCCTGGTGGCGGTTGGCGGTTTCCGGGCCGACCGAACGCGAGGCGTTGCGGCTCGCGCAGGCGTTGCTGGACCTCTACAAGCCCAAGGTCGCCATCGAGCACCCCGAGGCGCAGTACGCGATCGCCCGCGAGTTCATCCCCGGCGAGGCCCTGTCGTCCTCGGCCTACCTGCGGCGCGGCTCCGTCCTGTGGGCGGCCTCCGCGGTACCCACCGCGACCGCCGAGGTGGGCGACCGCCGCGGCATCCTGCTCGGCGAGACCGTGACCGCGACCCGGCGCCCGGTGGCCTGGGACCCGTGGATGGCACAGGAACTCCGGGACGCCTCGGGCCTGACCGCGATGGTCGCGGGTCTGGGCGCGGGCAAGTCGTTCCTCGGCGGCGGCATCGTCTACAAGACGCTGCGGGCCGGCGCGCACTGGACGCTGCTCGACCCGTCCGGTCCGCTGGCCGCGCTGTGCGAACTGCCCGAGCTCAAGCCGTACGCGCGGCCGATCAACCTGCTCAACGCCCAGCCCGGCATCCTCAACCCGTACCGGGTCGTGGCCGAGCCGCAGTTGGAGCACTTCGTCGACGAGGAGGACGCGGAACGCGCCTGGCGCCGCGAGCGCGCACTGGCCGCCGCGACCCGCCGCCGCCTGGTGCTCGACGTGCTCACCGGTCTGCTGCCCTACGAGGTGGCCCGCCTGCCGCAGACCCGGATCGTGCTGCTGCGCGCGGTCCGCACGGTCGGCGGCCGGCCCGACGCCCACCCCGGCCAGGTGTTCGAGGCGCTGCGGCGGGACGCGTCCGAGCACCACGAGCACGCGGTCGTGGTGGCGGACTTCCTCGACGAGATGCGCGAGCGCATGTCGCTGCTCATCCCCGAAGAGGACGCCGACCCGTACAACGAGCAGCGCGACGACCGGCTGACCGTGCTGACCATGGCGGGCCTGAACCTGCCCAAGGACGGCGTGGGCCGCGAGCACTGGACCGACGCCGAGGCGTTGGGCGTGGAGATGCTTAACCTGGCCGCGTGGCTGACCCAGCGGTCGATCTACGAGCGGCCCAAGGACCTGCGCAAGGGCGTCTGGATCGACGAGGCGTTCTTCCTGTCCGAGGTGCCCACGGGTCGCGTGCTGATGAACCGGTTCGCCCGCGACTCCCGCAAGTGGAACGTCCGCGTCCTGCTGTCCTCGCAGATCCCGGCGGACTTCCTCAAGATCCAGGGCTTCGTTGCGCTGCTCGACTCGGTGTTCGTCGGCCGCCTCGACGACGACCAGGCGCAGGCGGACGCGTTGCGCCTGCTGAAAGTCCCGGTCGGCGCGGGCTACGAGCAGGTGGTCGCCTCGCTGGGCCGGCGGCCCGGCGGCGTGCGCACCAACGTCGAACGCGACCGGGCACCGCGCCAGTTCATCTTCGGCGACGGCGCGGGCGGCGTGGAGCGCATCCGCATCGACTTCTCCGGGCCGCACCTGGAACACCTGCGCAACGCGCTGGACACGACACCGGACGCGCTGCGCGAGAGCGGCGCGCAGACCGAGGTCGAGGTCAGCTCGCCACCGCAGGACCCGTTCGCGTACGCGGAGGACTACGCCGACGACATCGACGACGAGTTGGCCGCCGACCTCGAGGTCGGCCTGACCGACGAACTCGTCGACTCGGCGCACGGCGAGGGAGGAAACCGCCGCAACGGCCGGGAAGGTGCGGCATGACGCTGTTGTCGATCGCGGCCGTCGTGGTCGCGCTGGTGTGGCTGCGTCGCCGTTTCCCGGCCCGTAAGGGGGTACGCCGCTGGCCCGCGTTGGCGGGCGTGGTGTCGATCCTGGCGTTGCAGGCCGTGCTCGGCGCACCGGCGGCGAACGCGGTCGGCTGCGGGGACGCGCCCAACCCGGAGCGCCCGGGTTCGGGCATGGTCGGCGCGATCGACCCGTCGATCGGCAACGGTGTCAAGGACAGCCCGTACCTGGTCTACGGGTACGCGGGCATGGTCTGGCACGCCTACCAGCCGGACTGCCTCAAACTGCCGGACACCGCCGCGGTGATCGACACGTGGATGGGCAACGAGCTGTTCAACGTCGGCAAGAACATCGTCGGCGCCACGAACGCGTTGCACTACACGGTCGTCGGCCAGGGTCTGCTCCAGCCGCTGGACGACGCGGTGAAGGCCGGGGTGCAGAAGGTCTACGACAACGTCTACCTGCGCTGGTTCGGCCTGGTCGCGCTGGTCCTGGCGATGCTGATGTTCCGCCAGATCTGGAGCGGCGACCTGGCCGCGATCAGCAAACGCGGCATGTGGGCGTTGGCCGCGATGTGGCTGGCGACCTCGACGTTGGCGCTGCCCCAGTTCTACAACCTGCTCGACTCGACGCTGGTGACCCGCACCTCCGAGATCCAGGCCGGGTTCATCGACGTCGAGGAGGGCAAGGACAAGCTCGACATCCTGCCGTCCCGGCTGCACGACTCCGTGGTCTACCAGAGCTGGCTGCGCGGCGTGTTCGGCTCACCCGAGGCACCGCAGGCCGCCCAGTTCGGGTCCCGCCTGCTCGCCGACCAGGCGTGGTCGGTGCAGGAACTGGCCGACCACAAGGACGGCGACCAGGCCGCGATGGAGGCCAAGAAGAACGACTACAAGGCGCTGGAGAAGGAACTCGGTTCGGCCCGGGGTGCCTTCACCGGTGCCGACGGCGGCCGGACGGGCGCCGGGTTCCTGGCGTTGTTGCAGGCCGTGGCGTTCTCGCTGTTCCAGCTCTTCGCCAAGGCGGCCGTGCTGCTGGCCCAGTTGCTGCTGCGCGTCCTCACGCTCGCCGGCCCGCTCATCGGCCTGGTCGCGCTGATCCACCACGACCTGCTGCGCAAGGTCGGCCGGGCGGCGGCCGTGACCGTGTTCAACGTCCTGGTCCTGGCCGTGCTCGCGGGCACGCACGCGTTGCTGCTCCAGGCGATCTTCAACGCCACGGGCCTGTCGCTGCTGACCCGCACGCTGCTCGCGCTCATGCTCACCGTGGTCTGCTTCATGATCGGCAAGCCGCTGCGGCGGATGTGGCAGATGGTCGAGATGTCGGTCGGCGGCGCCAGCAGCGCCCTGCCGATGCGCGGCGGCCTGCTGTCCCGGTTGCGGCGCAAGAAGGACGCCGGGCCCACGCCCCAGGACGAGTTCTGGGACCAGGTCCGCGACACCGACCCCGATTCGCCCGAGGCGCCGCGTCGGGATGGCCGGGTGCGCCCGGAGGCGTCCGGGCCGGTGTCCTCGGGACCGGTCGTCGCCACGGCCCAGCGCCTCGACCGGCGGCCCCCTGCCGTGCGCGGCGAACTCGACGGCCGGCCACGCCAGGCCGCGCTGCCCTCGGGCGGCGGCCAGGCTGCCCTGCCCGCCGCGACCCGGTCGCGCGTGGTGGACACGCCGCCCGTGGTCGACCGGGGCTGGGACCGCCAGGACGACGCCGTGCTCGTGCCGAGCCGGGTGTCGAACGGCCACCAGCGGCTCGCCGCGGACGGCCCGGTCCTGCCCGGACCCCGGCGCGCGGAGACGGAGGTCGTCGCGGGCCGCCAGGTGCACGTGATCTACCGACCGTCGCGCGGGCTCGAAGTCAGGGACAGCTGATGCCGATCAGGACCAACCGCGGCCGGGCCGCGGTCTACCGCCGACTGTGGGGCTGGCCGCTGCGCTCGCCCCGCCACCTCGCGGTGACGATCATCGGGTTCGCCGTGCTGATCGCGGTCGTGAGCGTCGTCGTGCCCAACGCGATCGAGTCGAAGACGACCGCGGCCGGCACGACGTCCGCGCCGCCGACGACGGGCGCCGGCCAGGTCGGCGTGCTGCCCGCGAGCGGCGCGACCACGACCCCGCCGCCGACCAAGGCCGCGAGTCCGACGTCCGCGCCGCCGACCGCGGCGGTCGCGCCCGAGGCCCAGATCGTGGCCGAGAACTGGGCCGAGGCGTTCGTGTCGTTCAAGCCGGGCACGACCAAGGAGGCGTGGTTGAAGGGGCTGGAGAGCTACACCTCGACCGAGTTCTTCCCCCAGTTGGCCTCCATCGACCCGGCGAACGCACCGACCGTGATCAAAGGTGTGGTCAAGTCGACGAAGTCGTTCACCGATTCGGTGGAGTTCGAAGTCCCGCTGGAGAGCGGCAAGCTTCTGCTGACCGTGGTGAAGCGCCCCGAGGGTTGGCGCGTGCACAGGTACGACAAGGTGGGCTGAGATGCTGAAGATCGTCCTGGCGGTGACCGCGGTCGTCGTGGTGATCGCCGTCGCGGTCGTGAACGGAGTCCAGACCGCCGTCAGCGGGTCGACACCGGTCGAGGGCATGAACATCCGCAGCGTCGGCTGCAACGCGTCCATCGGCCCCTGGGAAGGCGGCGGCGAGGAACGCGGGCGCGGCGACGCGAGTCGGCTGTCCGGCGAGCAGCGCAAGACCGTCGGCATGATCATCTCGATCGGCCAGGAGCTGAAGCTGCCCCCGCTGGCGTGGCAGATCGCCATCCAGGCGGGCATGACCGAGTCCGGGCTGCGCAGCCTCGACTACGGCGACCGCGACTCGCTGGGCATCTTCCAGATGCGCCCGTCGATGGGCTGGGGCACGCCCCAGCAGGTCACCGATCCCGACTACGCGATCCGCAAGTTCTACGCCGTGCTGCTGAACGTGCCGGGCTGGGAGGACCAGCGGCCCGGCGACTCGGCGCAGGACGTGGAGCGCTCGGCCTACCCCGACCGCTACCACCGGTGGGAGGCCATGGCCGCGTTCATGATCGGCGAACTCGGCGACGTGCCCGACCCGGCGGGCTGCGGCGCGTCGGCCGGGAACTTCCTGGTCGCCTCGGGCGCGGCGTCGACCGCGATCGAGTTCACCCGGCAGCAGCTGGGCGAGCCGTACCTGTGGGGCGGCAACGGGCCGGACGCGTGGGACTGCTCGGGCATCCTGGTCAAGGCGTTCGGCGCGGCGGGCGTGAAGATCCCGCGCGTGGCCAACGACCAGTACATGTCCGGCGGCGCCCACCTGCCGGTGCGCGAGGCCAAGGCCGGCGACCTGATCTTCTGGGCGACCAACCCGGCCAACCCGGTCACCGTGCACCACGTGGGCATGTACCTGGGCAACGACCAGTACATCCACGCGCCCCAGACCGGTGACGTCGTGAAGATCAGCAAGATCAACTGGGACTATTACGAGCTGATGCCGCTGGCCGTCCGGCCGGGCGTGTGAGGAGGCGGGCATGTACACCCCAGACCCGGTCCAGCGGCCCGTCGGCCCGCCCGCGTCCGGGACACCGGCCCGCGACTACCTGAACACGCGCCCGCCGGGCGTGGACCAGACCTACGCCGTGCTGCCGCGCAACCTGGTCGAGTCCATGCCCCTGGCGTGGCAGCAGCAGATGACGCACCTGCTGGCCGAGTTCCACCGGACCTACGCGCACCTGGGCTGGCCGGTGTACCGGGTCGTGCCGTCCCGGGTGGAGCGCCTGGTCGACCTGGACGAGGACCAGCTCGCCGAGGTCGGCGTGATCATGGAGATCGACGGCGACGGCGACCTGGTCTACCGCGACCGCGCGGGCAAGCGCATCGAGAACCCCGACGGGCAGACCGCGCTGGTGTCGGTGCTCGACCCGATCCCGGCCGCCTACGCCAACGCCACGCAGCGCACGCCGCCCAACGGGTTCCCGCAGCCCCAGTTCCCGCCGTCCGGCCCGTTACAGGTCCAGGCCCCGCCGTCCTGGCCCGCATGACATGCGCGTTCGCGCATGGAAGTCTGGTCCCATGTCGGACGAGAACGCTTGGTACTACTGCCTGACGCACGGCAAGGCGGAACGCGGTGTCGGGTGCCGGGGCGGCGACCGCATGGGCCCGTACCCGGACGAGGCCACCGCGCGCGACGCGCTCGAACTGGCGCGGCGGCGCACCGAATCCGAGGACAAGCGCGACAAGGAGTGGAACCGCGGCACCTGAGCCGGGTTAGGGTGCGGGACGTGGCCTCCATGGTGATCCGCACGGGTGCGACCGACCTGGACTTCACCGGCATCCGTACCGGGTTCGGGCTGCCGACGGGATTCCCGGAGGCGGTGCGCGACGAGGCCGAACAGGCCCGGCACACCGCCCCCGGGCCCCGGCACGACGCCACCGACCTGGAGCTGGTCACCATCGACCCGCCCGGTTCGCGCGACCTCGACCAGGCCGTGTGCCTGGAACGCACGCCGTCCGGCTTCCGCGTGCACTACGCGATCGCCGACCTCGGCCTGTTCGTCCGCCCGGAAGGCGCGCTGGACCAGGAGGTCCGCCGCCGGGGCCAGACCCACTACCTGCCCGACGGCAACGTGCCGCTGCACCCGGAGGTCCTCAGCGAGGGCGCGGCGAGCCTGCTGCCCGGCCGGACCCGGCCCGCCGTGCTGTGGACGTTCGACTGCGACACCGACGGCGAACCCCGGAGCACCGTGGTGCGCCGCGCGATCGTGCGTTCACGGGAGCAGTTCGACTACGCGCAGGTCGCGCGCGGACCCGTGCACCCGTCGCTGGCCGCGCTGGAGGCGTTCGGTCGACTGCGGCGGGAACGCGCGCTGGAACGCGGCGCGGTCGAACTCCAGTTGCCCGAGCAGGAGATCGCGCCGAACGGCGCCGGCGACTGGAAGCTGGTCGTACGCCCGCGCGTCGAGGTCGAGGCCTGGAACGCGGAGATCTCGCTGCTGACCGGGATGGCCGCCGCCCGGATCATGCTCGACGCCCGGATCGGCGTCCTGCGCACGCTGCCCGACGCCGAACCGACCGCCGTCGAGACCCTGAAGCGCGACGCGGCGGCGCTGCGCATCCCGTGGCCCGACGGCGCCTCGCCCGCCCGCTTCCTCGCCGGACTCGACCCGGCCCGGCCCGAGTCGCTCGCGCTGTTCACCGACGCGACCCGGCTGCTGCGCGGCGCCGGGTACACCGCGTTCGACGGCGACCTGCCGCCGGTGACCACGCACGCCGGGGTGGCCGCGCCGTACGCGCACGTCACGGCTCCCTTGCGGCGCTTGGTGGACCGGTTCGCCACGGAGGTGTGCCTGGCCGTGACCGCGGGGGAGGAGGTGCCGGCCTGGCTGCGCCGGGCGTTGCCGCTGCTGCCCGGTCTCATGGGCGCCTCGGACTCGGTGGCCGCCAAGGTCGACCGGGCGTGCGTGGACCAGGTCGAGGCGTGGGTGCTGGCCGACCGGATCGGGCAGGAGTTCGACGCGGTCGTGCTGCGCGCGGAGAAGAACGGCGCGGACGTGTTCGTCGCCGACCCGCCGGTCGTCGGCCGGTGCGTCGGCCGCGACCTGCCCGAGGGCGGCCGGGTGCGGGTGCGGCTCACGGTCGCCGACCCGGTCCGCCGCAAGATCGGGTTCGAGGCGTGATCCCCGTCGACGACCTCGACGCGCCCGTCGTGCTGCCGACGCGGCCGACCCGCGTGGTCAGCCTGGTCCCGTCCCTCACCGAGGCCGTCGCCGGGCACGGCCTGGTCGGCGCCACCGACTACTGCACGCACCCCGCCGACCTCGACGTCGTCCGCGTCGGCGGCTCGAAGTACCCGAAGGTGGACCGGGTCCGGGCGCTGCGCCCCGACCTGGTGATCGCCAACAGCGAGGAGAACCGGCCCGAGGACGTGGCCGCCCTGCGTGCCGACGGCATCCCGGTGTGGGTGACCGCGGCGCCCGCCACCGTGCCCGCCGCGCTCGCGTCTTTGCGCCGCCTGTTCGGCACGGTGTGGGACGAGGAACCGGCGTGGCTGACCGCCGCCGAGGACCTGTGGCGCGACGTCCCGCCGCCGCGTGCCACCGCGATCGTGCCGGTGTGGCGCAAACCGTGGGTGGTGCTGGGCCGGGACACGTTCGCGGGCGACGTGCTGCGCCGACTGGGGGTGGTCAACGCGTTCGCCGGCCACCCCGATCGCTACCCCCGGCCGGACCGGGACGAACTCGCCGCCGTCGAGGCCGACCTGGTCGTCCTGCCCGACGAGCCGTACGTGTTCACGCCCGAGGACGGACCGCGGTTCTTCCCGCGACAGCGGCCCGTCCACGTGAACGGGCGGCACCTCACCTGGTACGGCCCGGCACTGGTCGAAGCCCGGGACAGCCTGGGCTCGGCCTTGGCCGGGACGGGCGACGCGTAGGCCGGTCGTCGGGTGATGCGCCCGGCGGGCCGCGGAATCGGTCCACGGGACCCTGATCGGCGATGATCGGCAGGCCGGGCGGGCTCGTGGTCGCGTCTCGGGTCACGTCGGCGGTCCGCCCGAGCGGGCTGCCGCTCGGGGTGGTCGCGTCGGAGCGGTGGGAGGGTGTCCGGATCACGGATCCCGAACACCCTTCGTCCGGCTACCGCCGCATCACCCGGCTAGTGGAACGTGTGCTCGGGACCCGGGAACGCGTGCCCCCGCACCTCGGCGGCGAACTCGCGCGCCGCCGCGGACATGACGCCCGCGAGGTCCGCGTACCGCTTGACGAACCGCGGCCCCTTGCCCCGGTTCAACCCCATCATGTCCTGCCACACCAGCACCTGGGCGTCGGTGTCCGGGCCCGCGCCGATGCCGACCGTGGGGATCTCCAGGTCGTGCGTGATCCGCTTGGCGACCTCGGCGGTCACCATCTCCAGCACCACGGCGAACGCGCCGGCCTCCTGCACCGCGAGCGCGTCCGCGACCACGTCGTCGAACGCCGCGTCGCGGCCCTGCACCCGGTAACCGCCGAGCTGGTGCTCGCTCTGCGGCGTGAACCCGATGTGCGCCATGACCGGGATGCCCGCCGCCACGATCGCCCGGATGTGCGGCGCGAAGTGGCGCCCGCCCTCCAGCTTGACCGCGTGCGCCTGGCCTTCCTTCATGAACCGGACGGCCGTGGCGACCGCCTGCTCCACCGAGACCTGGTACGACCCGAACGGCAGGTCCGCGACGACCAGGGCGTGCTTCGTCGCCCGCGTCACGGCCCGGACCAGCGGGATCAGCTCGTCCACGGTCACCGGCAGGGAGGTCTCGTTGCCGTAGACGTTGTTCGACGCCGAGTCGCCGACCAGCAGGACCGGGATGCCCGCCTCGTCGAAGAGCGCGGCGGTGTACATGTCGTAGGAGGTGAGCATGGGCCACGGCTCACCGCGTTGCTTCAGCTCGCGCAGGTGGTGCACGCGGACCCGCTTGAGCGGGCGATCCGCGCCGCCGCCGTAGGGCGCAGCCACCTCGGCTGATGAGGTCATCGTCGACCGTCCCTCCTCGAAGCCCGCGCCGTCGCGGGTCTCCGGGCTGTGTTGCACGGTTACCCGTCCAGCGTGACACCGATGCCGTCGACCCGCGTCGGGGTTGCGAGTCACTTCACAGGGAACGCGACACCGCTGAAGCCACGGCATCGGGCCGGTCGACCGGCATCAGGTGGCGGCTGCCGGGCACGGCGACCGCCTCGCCCCACGGCACCAGGCCCGCGAGCAGCCGGTGCGCCGTCGGTACGCGTCCCGCGCTCAACACCGTGAACGGCACCTCGGGCAACGGCCGAGCCGGGCGCAGCCGGTCGACCGACGCCACCTGGTCGGGGTAGGAGGCCAGTTCGTCCAGCACGGCCCCGGCGAGCGTCGGCCGCCCGTAGACCTCCCGGACCAGCTCCGCGGGCGCCGGGTCGCGCCGGCCCAGCGTCGAGGACGCCACCGCCCGGCGGCGCAACCGGACGCCGTGGCGGGCGATGAACCGCTGCGCGCCCAGCCGCAGCAGCCACCGGGCCACGACCGCCGACACGTCGAACGGCCGACCCGCGCCCGGCACCTCGGGGTCGGGCTCGACCAGCACGAGCCCGCGCACCCGGTCCGGGCGCAGCCGGGTCCACGCCTCGACGTGCAGCGTCGCCATCGAGTGGCCGACGAGCACCGCCTCGGGCACGTCCGCGAGCACCGCGTCCAGCACGGCCACCTCGCGCTCCAGCGAGGCGGGCGCGAGCGCCGGTCCGCTGCCGCCGGTGCCCGGCCGGTCGAACACCAGCACGCGTGCGTGCGGCGCGAGCAGCGCGGCCGTGGCGTCCCAGTCGAACCACGCGCCGCCCAGGCCCGAGCTGAGGACCACGACCGGACCGTCCGCCCGGCCCGTCGCCCGGACGTGCACCCGGCCGGCCGGTGAGGAGATCATGGTGGTCACGTCGGGCCCTTCCGGCGACGGTCTTGGGTGGGAGTGTGTTCGTGGCGGTCGCCGGGTGGAAGTGGCGGGTGGCGGGTGCCGCCGCCACCGTGGTGCAGCTCGCGGCCCTGGCGTCGTTGGTGCTGCTGGTGTCCGACGAGGGTCCGCTGTCGGACGCCATCTTCCTCGGCGGCTTCGTGCTGGGCCTGCCGGTGGACGCGAACCTGTTCATCGTGCTGGTGCTGCTCGTGCTCGGCGCCGCGTTGCGCCGCCGCAAGCGGGCCGCGTTCCTGACGCTGCTGCTGTTCGAGTCGTTGGGCCTTGGCCTGGTGCTCCTGCTCGGCGCGCTGTTGGTGGTCGCCCCTGCGGAGACGCTGGCCGACCCGGCCGACCCGGTGTTCGGCGAGGCCGTCGTGGCGGAGATCGCGGGCCTGGTCTGCCTGTCGTCGTTCATCGTGGTGCTGTGGCTGTCCCGGGACGCGTTCCCGGCCAAGCTCGCGCCCGGCGCGTGGCGGCGGGCGCTGGCCGTGTTCGTGCTGGGCCTGCTCGCGTGGATCCCGGCGGGCTGGGGTCTGACCTGCGTCTTCCCGGGCACGCTCCAGGGCACGGGCGAGAAGTTCGTGTGGGCGGCCAACCAGGTCGTCGGCGAGGTGCTGCCGCTGGAACGCGCCGGTGTGGGCACCGGCCCGCAGTGGCTGAGCGTGGTGCTCGGGTTGGCGGGCACGGTCGTGGCCATCGTCGCGCTCTACGTCTTCTTCCGGGGCGAGCGGTCGAGCCTGCTCGTCGACGACGAGCAGGAGCTGGCCGTGCGCCGCCTGCTCGCCGAGCACGGCGAGCAGGACTCGCTGGGCTACTTCGGCACGCGGCGCGACAAGAGCGTGGTGTTCGCGCCCAACGGACGTGCGGCGCTCACCTACCGGGTGTTCGCGGGCACGGCCCTGGCCGGCGGCGACCCGATCGGCGACGAGGACGCGTGGCCGCACGCCGTCGAGGCGTGGCTGGCCGAGACGCGCCGTTACGGGTGGCTGCCCGCCGTGCTCGGCGCCGGGGAGCGCGGCGCGCGGGTCTACACCAGGGCGGGCTTGAAAGCGCTGGAGATCGGCGACGAGGCCGTGCTGGACGTGCGCGGGTTCAGCCTGTCCGGCCCGCAGCACCGGTCGGTCCGCCAGGCGGTGAGCCGGGTGGAGCGCGCCGGGTACACCGTGCGCGTCCGGCGGCACGCCGAGATCCCGCCCGACGGGATGGCCGCGATCCTGGAGCTGGCCCGGCGGTGGCGCGGCACGGAGACCGAACGCGGCTTCTCCATGGCGTTGGGGCGGCTGGGCGACCCGAGCGACGGCCGGTGCGTGATGGTCGAGGCCTACGACGCCGGCGGCGAGCTGCGCGGCCTGCTGTCGTTCGTGCCGTGGGGACGCCGGGGCGTGTCGCTGGACCTGATGCGCCGCGACCGCACGGCCGAGAACGGCCTCAACGAGTTCATGGTCAACGGACTGGTCGCGGCGTCCGGGCGGCTGGGCGTGCAGCGGATCTCGCTCAACTTCGCCATGTTCCGCGCGGTGTTCGAGGAGGGCGACCGGATCGGCGCCGGACCCGTGCTGCGCGCGTGGCGGCGCGTGCTGGGCGTGGCGTCCCGGTTCTTCCAGCTGGAGTCGCTGTACCGGTCCAACGCCAAGTACGACCCGCACTGGCAGCCGCGCTACCTGTGCTTCGGCCGGACGCGCAACCTCGTCCGGACCGGGATCGCGGCGGGTGTCGCCGAGGGGTTCGTGCCGAGCCTGCGGTCGTTGCTCAAGCGCGGTTCGGGCCGGGCGTTGCGCTACGAGCGCGCGGGCGCGGACTTCGTCGCCGCGGTGGCCGCGATCGACGCGGCGAAGGTCGAGGCCAAGCCGGTGCGCCGGCCCGAGCAGGTGCGGGTGCGGCTGGCCAAGCTCGACCGGCTGCGGGCGGCCGGGGTCGACCCGTACCCGGTGGGCTTCCCGCGCGACGTCTCCCTCGCGCGGGCCCGCGAGCGGTTCGGCGACCACGTCCACGTCGCCGGCCGCGTCGTGGCGTCCCGTGAACTCGGCGGCCTGTGCTTCGCCCGCCTGCGCGACTCCACCGGCGAGATCCAGCTCATGCTCGACGCGGGCCGCCTGCCCGACCTGGCCCTGTGGAAGTACGGCGTCGACCTCGGCGACCACGTGGGCGCCTCGGGCGAGGTCGTGCGGTCGCGGCGCGGCGAGCTGTCCGTGCTGGTCGACGAGTGGACGGTGACCGCCAAGTGCCTGCACCCGCTGCCGGACGGGCACAAGGGCTTCGCCGACCCCGAGGCCCGCGTCCGCAAGCGCTACCTGGACCTGGTCGTGAACCGGGACTCGGCGCGGATGCTGCGGCTGCGCAGCGACGTGGTGCGCGCGATCCGGGACTTCCTGCACGACCGCGAGTACCTGGAGGTCGAGACGCCGATGCTCCAGGCCGTGCACGGCGGCGCGAACGCCCGTCCGTTCGTGACGCACATCAACGCCTACGACACGCGCATGTTCCTGCGCATCGCGCCCGAGCTGTACCTCAAACGGCTGTGCGTGGCGGGCGTCGACCGGGTCTTCGAGCTGAACCGCAACTTCCGCAACGAGGGCGCGGACGCCACGCACAACCCCGAGTTCACGATGCTGGAGGCGTACCAGGCGTACGCGGACTACCGGGTGATGCTGGACCTGATGCGCGAACTCGTGCAGCACGCCGCCGTCGCCGCGCACGGCCGCCAGGTGGCCGTGCGCGGCGACGGGGTCGAGGTCGACATCTCGGGGGACTGGCCGGTGGTCCCGGTGTACTCGGCCGTCTCCGGCGCGTTGGGCGTCGAGGTCACGCCGGACACCCCGGTCGACCGGCTGCGCGCCCTGCTCGCCGACCGGGGCGTCGCGGCCGACGAGGACGCCGACCACGGCGCGCTGGTGCAGGAGGCGTACGACGCGCTGGTGGAACCCGCGACCGTCGGACCGACCTTCTACACCGACTTCCCCACGTCCGTGTCGCCGCTGACCCGCCGGCACCGGGTCGACCCGCGCCTGGCCGAACGCTGGGACCTGGTCGCGTTCGGCGCGGAGATCGGCACCGCCTACTCCGAGCTGACCGACCCGGTCGAGCAGCGTGGCCGCCTCGAGGCCCAGTCGCTCAAGGCGGCCGGCGGCGACGTCGAGGCGATGGAACTCGACGAGGACTTCCTCCTCGCGTTGGAGCATGGCATGCCGCCCACCGGCGGCCTGGGCATGGGCGTGGACCGGGTGCTGATGATGTTGACCGGCACGTCGATCCGGCAGACCGTGCTGTTCCCGTTCGTGCGGCCGTCCTAGCCCCGTCCCGGGCTCAGACCTGGGCCGTGGGCAGCACGACCACCTGGCGCACGTTGAACTCCCGGCACCGGCTGGTCGTGTACGCGATCACGTCGGCGATCGCGACCGGCGACAGCGGCGGTGCCGCCTCGCGCCACGCGGCCAGGTCCGCCTTGATGCGCGGGTTGTCCATGTGGTCGCCGAGTTCGGTCTCGACCAGGCCGGGCTCGACGTTGGTCACGCGCACGCCGCGCGGCCCGAACTCGGTGCGCAGGTTGGCCGCCAGGTGCGTCACGGCGGCCTTGGTGGCGCAGTAGACCGCGTAGTCGGGCAGCACCAGGTAGGAGCCGATCGACGACACCGTGACGAGGTCGGACCGGCGGCCTTCGGCGCCGGCCGCGACCAGGTCGTCGGTGAACGCGCGGACCGTGGCCAGCAGGCCGAGCACGTTGGTGTCGAGCATCCGCCGCCACTGGTCGACGCGGCCGTCGGCGATCGGGTTGGGCAGCATCACGCCGGCGTTGGCCACCACGAGGTCCACGCGGCCGAACGCGTCGTGCACGCGGTCGACGGCGACGGCCAGGTCGTCGGTGACGTCGGCGGCCACGGCGACCGCCTGCCCGCCCTCGGCGGTGATCTCGTCGGCCAGCTCGGCGACCCGTTCGGCACGCCGGGCGAGCAGGGCGACCCGGGCTCCGGCGCGGGCCAGGGTGCGGGCGGTCTCGGCGCCGATGCCGCTGGAGGCACCGGTGACGACCGCGGTGCGGTCGGTGAGGTCGTAGGTCATGGGACAACCGTGCCGCCGGGACGGTCGCGGTCCCAGGCCCCGGTCTTCCTGTGCCTGGCCTACCTGTGTCCGACTTTCCTGTGTCCGATCTTCCCGGGCACGGCGGTTACCGGGGTCCCGCAGGACCAGGATCGGCGGTGCCGGCCGGGCCATACTGGCCCGGTGAACCACGATCTGGGCGAGTTCCTCCGCAGCAGGCGGGCCCGGGTGCGGCCGGACGACGTCGGTCTGCCGGGCGGTGGGCGGCGGCGCGTACCGGGGCTGCGCCGCGAGGAGTTGGCGTTGCTCGCGGGCGTGAGCGTGGACTACTACATGCGGTTGGAGCAGGGCCGCACGCCCGCGGTGTCGGACGCGGTGCTCGACGCGGTCTCCCGCGTGTTGCGGCTGGACGAGACCGAACGCGCGCACCTGCGCAACCTGGTCCGGCCCGCCCGGTCGCGGCGGTCCGCCCCGCGGCGCGTGCGGACCGGCGTGCTGCGCCTGCTGGAGTCGATGGCCGACGTGCCCGCGTTCGTGCTCGGCCGCCGCACCGAGGTGCTGGCGTGGAACTCGCTGGCGGGCGCGCTGTACGGGTTCGACGACGCCGCGCCGGAGATGCGCGACTCGGCGCGGCACACGTTCCTGGACCCCGACGCGCGGTCGTTCTACCGCGAGTGGGACACGGTCGCGGCCGACCAGGTCGCCTTCCTGCGGCTGGACGCGGGCCGCCACCCCGACGACCCGCTGCTGGCCGCGCTGGTGGGGGAGCTGTCGGTGAAGGACGCGACGTTCCGGGAGCTGTGGGCCAGGCACGCGGTGCTGGAGAAGACGCACGGCACCAAGCTGCTGCGCCACCCGGTCGTCGGCGACCTGGACCTGGACTACGAGACCTTCCGGCTGCCCGGCGAACCGGACCTGGCCCTCTGCGTCTACACGGCGCCGGTCGGCTCGCCGACACAGGAACGTCTCCGGTTGCTCGCGAGCTGGAGCGCACCGATCGGCGGCTGATCCGACGGACGGTGCGCCGCTGCTCCCGGGGCTGGAAAGCCGTTGAATCGGTCGTCTGAATATTGACGTCAAATCTTGACGGCAATATTTGTTTCACACGCAGCGTGGGAATGCCGTACTCCGACCCGGTGATCGTGCAGACTGTTGCGCGATCTACCGAGGAGAGCTGGGCATGGTGCGAGAGCAGAACCCGACGAGCTACAAGTTGCAGCTGGGCGCCGCGCTGGAGAGGTTCCGGCTGCACGCCGGGCTGCCGCGCAAGGCCGCGGCGGACGAACTCGGGTGCAGCGAGGGGAAGATCGGCACGATCGAGCGCGGTGACGTGGCCATCCGCGCCGCCGAATTGAAGGTCGTCCTCGACCTGTACGGCGTGACCGGCGACGAACGGGCCGACGTCGAACACCTCGCCGCGGAGGCCAAACGCCGACGGCCCCGCACGCCCTGGGGCAGCGTCATCCCGGACCGGCTGAAGAAGTTCTTCACCACCGAGGAGACCGCGGTCAAGATCGAGGCGTACCTGCCCGAGCTGCTGCACGGCCTCGTGCAGACCGAGGCGTACGCGCGGGCCGTCCTGTCGACGAACTCCGCGTTCCGGCCCGAGGAGGTCGAGCGGCTCGTCGACGCCCGGATGGCCCGTCAGACACTGCTCGAATCGAGTGATGCGCCCGCGTTGACACTTGCCGTTCCCGAGGCCGTGGTGCGGGGCCAGGTCGGCGGTCCGGTGGTCATGGCCGAACAACTCGCACACCTGCGCCGGCTCGCCCGCCGGCCGGAGATCACCATACGGGTGATTCCCACGAGTTTGGGTGCTCACGCGGGCTCCGGCCTGCCGTTCACAATTCTCACCCCTCCGCAAGGACGGCGCCGAATGGTGTACGTCGAAACGCTCACCGACGGGTTGTTCGTCGACGAGCCATTACGCGTTGCGAAATATGAGACCGCATTTCGGGAACTAATGGGGGTCGCACTCTCGCCCACGGCGTCGGTGGCGCTACTCGCTACTGTCGCCGGGCAACTGTGAACACCAGCGGAGGTGTGACTGACATGATCGGGCACCACGAAACGGCGGTGTGGCGCAAGAGCAGCCGCAGCGGCAACAGCGGCGGCCAGTGCGTCGAGCTGAGGTCCGGGCTCACCGCCGTCCGGGACTCGAAGAACCTGGACGGGCCGGTGCTCGAAATCGGTCCTGAAGGCCTTGCCGCGTTCCTGGCCGCCGCCAAGGCCGATCGGTTCTAGCCCGCGGGCGACCGGCCGCGTCCACGACGCGGCCGGCGTCGAAGCCCGGCCCGGCCGCGGGGCCGGAACCCGTCCCATCGCCCTGCCCGACACCGGCCCGGTCCACCGCGCGGACCGGGCCGGCCGCACGTCTACGAGCAGCGTTTTCCCTTGTCCGGCAGCGTCAGGTCCACCAGGTAGGCGTGCCCGATCGGGTCGACGCAGCTGTTCCCCTGCAGGTACACCGTGTGCTGGTTGCCCTCGAACGTCAGCAGCGAGCCGCCCAACGCCTGCGCCAGGTTCACGCCCGCGTCGTACGGCGTCGCCGGGTCGCCGGTCGTGGAGATCACCAGCACCGGCGGCAGGCCCTTGACCGACGGCGGGTGCGGCGTCACGGTCGGCGGCACCGGCCAGAACGCGCACGCGTCCAGCGCGCCCACCGCCGGGTTGCCGTCGTCGAGGAACGGCGCCGCGGCCTTGTACTTGCGCGCGATGTCGTCGAGCACGGTCCGGTCGGTCAACCGCGGTTCGTCGACGCACTTGATCGCGGTGAAGGCATCGGTGATCGACGAATAGCGACCGTCCTCGTCCCGACCGAAGTACGCGTCGGCCAACGTCAACAGCATGTCGCCCTTGCCGCCGCGCAACTCGGCGAGTCCGGTGTTCAACGGCGTCCACAGGTCGTTGGAGTACATCGCCTGGATCGCGCCGGTGATCGCGTCGCCGTAGGACAGCTTGCGGTCGCCCACCGCGATCGGGTTCTGCACCAGCGGCAGGGTCAGTTCGCGGAAGGTCTTGCTCGCCGACGCCACGTCCTTGCCCAACGCGCAGTCGTCACGGCGCGCGCACCACGCGGCGAACTCCTCGAACGCCTTCTGGAAACCGGCGCCCTGGGCGACCAGCGACTCGGCCTCGGTCTGCGTGGGGTCCACCGCGCCGTCGAGCACGAGCGCCCGGACGTTGTCCGGGAACGCCTCGGCGTACGCGGTGCCGATGGCCGTGCCGTACGAGTAGCCGAGGTAGGTCAGCTTGGTGTCGCCGAGCACGGACCGCATGACGTCCAGGTCCTTCACGACGTCGCGCGTACCCAGGTTGGCCAGCACGTCCGCGCCCATCTTGGCCGCGCACTTGTCGGCGAACGCCTTGTTCTCGGCCTCGGTCTGCGCGATGCCGGCGGACGAGGTGTCCACGTCGTTGTCGAGCCGGTCGGTGTCGCGCTCGGTGTCGCTGAGGCACTTCACCGCCGGTTCGCTGGCGCCGACGCCGCGCGGGTCGAACCCGACCAGGTCGAAGTGCTCGCTGACCGGCGTGCGGCGCACGCTCGTGGACAGGCTCGCGGCGGCCTCCATGCCGGACGCGCCCGGACCGCCCGGGTTGAGGATCAGCGACCCGATCCGCTCGCCGGACGCCTTCTGCCGCAGCAGCCCGAGCTTGATCACCTTGCCGTCGGGCTTGGCGTAGTCCAGCGGCACCTCGATGCGGGTGCACTCCAGGCTCTTGCGGTTCTTGAACTGCGACTGGGCCGTGGCGGTCGTGGCGTAGGGCCCGCAGTCCTCCCAGCCGAGCTGTTGGCTGTAGAACCGCTCCAGCCCGGGTGGCGCGGCGGACGGGGCGTTCTTCTCGAACTTCACCCCCGGTGACGGTGCGCCGGCCACGACGACCGTGCACGACGCGAGGAACGGGACGGCCAAAGTCAGCAGCAGCAAACGGCGCACCCTCCAGATCGTAGGTGTGACGGGCCGGACACAACCGGCACCACCTGCCCGTGGCGTGAGCGAAGATGTCCCCATGCCTTCGCTCCGACTCGCCCTCGCCCAGGTCAACGCCTGCGTCGGCGACCTGTCCGGCAACGCGGACCTGGTCGTCGACTGGACCCGGAAGGCGGTCGAGTCCGGTGCGCACCTGGTCGTCTTCCCCGAGATGGCCCTCACCGGCTACCCGGTCGAGGACCTCGCCCTGCGCGAGTCGTTCGCCGAGGCGTCCCGCGCGGCCCTGACGGCCCTGGCCACCCGGTTGGCGGATGCCGGGCTCGGCGGGATCGCCGTGTTCGTCGGCTACCTCGACCGCGACGAGCGGGGCGTGCGCAACGCCGCCGCCGTGCTGCACGAGGGCGCCGTCGTGGCCCGGCAGTACAAGCACCACCTGCCCAACTACGGCGTGTTCGACGAGCGCCGCTACTTCGTGCGCGGCGACGCGCTGGAGATCGTGCGGCTGCACGGCGTCGACGTCGGCATGGTCATCTGCGAGGACCTCTGGCAGGACGGCGGCCCGATCGCGGCCCTGGGCGAGGCGGGCGTGGACCTGGTCGTGTCGCCCAACGCGTCGCCGTACGAGCGCAAGAAGGACGACGCCCGGCTGCCGCTCGTGGCCCGCCGCGCGGCCGAGGCGGGCGCTCCGCTGGCATACGTGAACCTGGTCGGCGGCCAGGACGAGCTGGTCTTCGACGGCGACACGATGGTCGTCACGGCCGCGGGCGTGCCGGTCACCCGCGCGCCGCAGTTCGTGGAGCACCTGACCGTGCTGGACCTGGACCTGCCCGGCGGCGCGGCGCGCGCGTCGGGTGAGGTCGGCGGGTTCACCGTGACCCGCAAGACGATCTCGGACGCACCGGTCCCCGCGTACGAGCACCTGCCCGTGCCGCCGACCGCCGAGCCGCTGTCCGACGAGGCCGAGGTGTGGCACGCCCTGGTCACGGGCCTGCGGGACTACGTGCACAAGAACGGCTTCCGCTCGGTGGTGCTGGGGTTGTCGGGCGGCATCGACAGCGCGGTGGTCGCGTCGCTGGCCGTCGACGCCCTGGGCGCCGGCCACGTGTACGGCGTCTCGATGCCGTCGGTCTACTCGTCGGACCACTCGAAGTCCGACGCCGAGGACATGGCCCTGCGCACGGGCCTGCACTACGAGGTCCAGCCCATCGCGGCCATGGTCGAGGTGTTCGTGGACCAGCTCGGCCTGACCGGTCTGGCCGAGGAGAACGTCCAGGCGCGCTGCCGCGGCGTGACGCTGATGGGCCTGTCCAACCAGCACGGGCACCTGGTCCTGGCGACCGGCAACAAGACCGAGCTGGCGGTCGGCTACTCGACGATCTACGGCGACGCGGTCGGCGGCTTCGCCCCGATCAAGGACGTGCTCAAGACGCTGGTCTGGGACCTGGCCCGCTGGCGCAACGCCGAGGCGGAGAAGCTGGGGGAGCAGCCCCCGATCCCGGAGAACTCGATCAGCAAGCCGCCGTCGGCAGAGCTGCGTCCGGGCCAGGTCGACACGGACTCGCTGCCCGACTACGAACTCCTCGACGCCGTCCTCGACGACTACGTGGAGGGCGACAAGGGCTACCAGGACCTCATCGCGGCCGGTTTCCACCACGACCTCATCGACCGTGTCCTGCGCATGGTCGACAAGGCCGAGTACAAGCGCCGCCAGTACCCGCCGGGCACCAAGATCTCGTTCAAGGCGTTCGGCCGCGACCGCCGCCTGCCGATCACCAACGGCTGGCGCGAGGGCTGACCCCGCGAGTTATACGTTCAGACACCGCGAGTTGTACGTTCAGGCACCGCGAAACCTGCACTTGGGGCACCCCGATCGGGGGTGCCCCAGTGCGTATTTCAGGGTGCTTGAGTGGAGGACTCGCGCGAACGGCCCGGCAGGCCCAGCGCCAGCACCGCCCCGACCAGGCAGATCCCGGCCGTGATCAGGAACATCTCGTGGTACTCGGTCAGCAACGCCTCGGTCAGCTGCCGCCGGTACACCTCGACCTGGGCCTTGAACTCGGCCTCGGCCACCCCGAACGGCAACGGCGTCGCCAACCCGGCGGTCAGCTCCCGGAACCGGTGCAACCCCCACGCCGTCACGCCGGCCACCCCGACGAGCATCCCGGTCATCCGCGCCACCACGACGAACGCCGACGCCACCCCGTGCTCGGCCGCCGGCACGACCCGCAGCACGGCCGCCGACACCGGCGCGATCACCAGTCCCAGCCCGAACCCCGCGATCGCCAGGTCCCGGTCCACGACCCCGGACGCCACGTCCGCCGGCCACCGCGCGATCAGCACGTACGCACCACACGCCACCAGCAGCCCCACGACCGCCGGCCACCGGTCGCCGACCCGCGACGCCACCCACCCGCCGAGCACGGCACCGACCGGCAACGCGATCAGGAACCGCGCCAACACCAGCACCGCGTCCCCGGCCGACTCGAGCAGCACCGTCTGCGCGAACAGCTCGACGTCGACCAACGTCACCAACAACGCCGCCCCGGCCGCGAACGACACCGCCAGGCAGGCCACGAACGGCCGGAACGCCACGCCGACGGGGTCCAGCAGCCGGACGGAAGCCCGCCGCTCCCACCACAGGAACGCCCCGAACACCGCAACACCCGCCAAGAGCACGTAAGGCCCCCACGACGGCAACACCGAATGCTCGGGATCGGGGTTGTACAACCCCACCACCAGCAGGGCCAGCGACGCCGCCAGCAACCCGCCCCCGACGAGGTCGAGCCGGACCCGCCGCCCACCACCGCCCGGCACGCTCACCTGCACGACCACCGACGCGATCAGCGCCAACGGCAGGTTCACCCAGAACACCCACCGCCACGACTGCGGCTCCAACGCGGAGAAGAACGCCCACGCGTTGAACAGCCCCGCGACCCCGACGCCGTACAGCGTCCCCAGCACGCTGCCCAACTCCTGCGCCGCGCCCACGACACCCAGCGCCGCGGCCCGCCGCCGCTCCTCCCACAGGTCGGCGACCAGGGCCATCGTCACGGGCAGCAGCGCACCGCCCGCCAGCCCCTGCACCACACGCCCCACGACCAGCACTTCGAGTCCCGGCGCCAACGCCGTCACTACGGACCCGAGCGCGAACCCGAGCAGCCCGACGTGCAGCACGACCCGCCGCCCGAACCGGTCCGACAGCCGCCCCAGCAGCGGCATCCCGGCCACGTAGCCGAGCAGGTACCCGGTCACCACGGGCGTGGCCCGCTCCAGGTGGTTCACCGGGATGCCCAGGTCGCGCACCATGTCGATCAGGACGCCGACCACCACGTACGCGTCGAGCGCGCCGAGCAGGACCGCGCCCGCGCCCGCGCCGACCGCGAGCCGCCGGGACCTCACGCCGGGCGCTCGACCGTGACGGTCTTGCCGAAGTCGGACAGCTCGATCGTGGCCTTGGCACCGCCGGAGACCGTGAACACGGCCTTCACCAGCTTGTCGTCCTTGACCGAGAACGACCCGGCCACGTCCTCGGCGATGCCCGGCACCAGCCCGGCGACCACGTCGCGCGGCACGGTCGCCTCCACGACGTGCGTCCCGCCGGACGACGACACCGTCTTCGGGTCGCGGGCGCTCGACAGCACCTTCGCCACGCCCTTGTCCGGCGACAGGATCGCGCTCGGGTCGTACACCGACCCGGCCAGCGCGGCGGGCACCTTGGTGAACCCGCCGGTCGCGCCCTTGATGTACAGGTCCTTGGCCACGAGCACGTAGTCGACCTCGACGAGCTGCCCGAACTGCTCCACGCGCGCGTGCCCGGACGACTGCCCGTCCGCGCCGAGGTCGCCCTCGGCGGCCTGCACGCCCACGCCCGGCAGCGTGCCGTCGACCTTGAGCACGAAGTGCGCGCCGGTGACCGCCTTCATCGACTCGGCGGCCTTGGTCAGCACTTCGGCGCCGGCCGGACCGTCGGCGGCCGAGGAGCAGCCGACGACCAACGCGAGCACGAGCGACCCGAGGAACGCACGACGGGGGATCATGGGCCGAATCGTAGAGCGTCGACCTGCGGGTCACGGTCGAGTGACGAGGTCGCCGGCGCGGTTCCGGCCGGCTTTACCTAGGCTTCGTGCCATGAACCGCCAGCAGGAGTTCGTGCTCCGCACCCTCGAGGAACGCGACATCCGCTTCGTCCGGCTCTGGTTCACCGACGTGCTGGGCTTCCTGAAGTCCGTCGCGGTGGCGCCGGCCGAACTGGAGGGCGCCTTCAGCGAGGGCATCGGCTTCGACGGCTCCGCGATCGAGGGCTTCGCCCGGGTGTACGAGTCGGACATGGTGGCCAAGCCCGACCCGTCGACGTTCCAGGTCCTGCCCTGGCAGACGCCGGACAAGAGCCTGTACTCGGCGCGGATGTTCTGCGACATCGCGATGCCGGACGGGTCGCCGTCGTGGGCCGACCCCCGGCACGTCCTGCGGCGGACCCTGGCGCGGGCCAGCGAGGCGGGCTTCACCTGCTACGTGCACCCCGAGATCGAGTTCTTCCTGCTCAAGAACCTGCCCGACGACGGCAGCGCGCCGATCCCGGCGGACAACGGCGGCTTCTTCGACCAGACCAGCCACGAGACCGCGACCCACTTCCGCCGCCACGCCATCGAGGCGCTGGAGGCGATGGGCATCTCGGTCGAGTTCAGCCACCACGAGGGCGCACCCGGCCAGCAGGAGATCGACCTGCGCTACGCCGACGCGCTGACCATGGCCGACAACGTGATGACGTTCCGGTACGTGGTGAAGGAGGTCGCGATCACGCAGGGCGTGCGCGCCTCGTTCATGCCCAAGCCGTTCACCGACCAGCCCGGCTCCGGCATGCACACGCACGTGAGCCTGTTCGAGGGCGACCGCAACGCGTTCTACGACGCGGAAGACCCCTACCAGCTCTCCGACACGGGCAAGATGTTCGTCGCCGGCCTGCTCAAGCACGCCCGCGAGATCTCCGGCGTCACCAACCAGTGGGTCAACTCCTACAAGCGGCTGATCGTCGGCGGCGAGGCGCCCACGGCCGTGTGCTGGGGTCACGCCAACCGCTCCGCGCTGGTGCGCGTGCCCATGTACTCGCCGGGCAAGTCGGCGTCACGCCGCGTGGAGATCCGCTCGCTGGACTCGGCGTGCAACCCGTACCTCGCGTACGCGGTGATCCTCGCGGCCGGGCTCAAGGGCATCGAGAAGGGCTACGAACTGCCGCCGCCCGCCGAGGACGACGTCTGGTCGTTGACCGACCGCGAACGCCGGGCGGCCGGGTACGCGAACCTGCCGCAGAACCTCGGCGAGGCGCTGTCGGAGATGGAGAACTCCGAACTGCTGCCCGAGGCGCTCGGCGAGCACGTCTACGACTTCTTCCTGCGCAACAAGCGCACCGAGTGGGACGCGTACCGGCGCAGCGTCACCCCGTACGAACTCCGCACCCTGCTGCCGGTCCTGTGAGGGAACAACCCGTGCGGGTGGTCCACACCGGGCACTCGGAGAAGCTAGGTTTGCACACCGTGACCGAGGTTCCCGCGAAGGCGGAAGCCCGGCCGGCCCTGATCGCGTGCACCGTGGCGACCGCCGCGCAGTTGCCCGCCGTGAAGGCGCTGTCCGGCTCGTTCCTGGCCAACCACCCCGAGGGCCGGTTCCTGGCCCTGGTCGTGGACGCCCTGCCGGAGAACTCCGGCCCCGGCCTGGTCACACCGGCCGACCTGGGCGTGACACCGGAGGAACTCGCGGAGCTGGCCACCGGGTGCACCGCCGACCAGCTCTGCGGCCTGCTGCGGCCCAAGCTGCTCGAACAGCTCCTGGGCCAGGGCGTGCCCGTGCTGTACCTGGACCCGTGGGTGCACGTCCTGTCCCCGCTGACCGAAGTCGTGCTCGACGCCGTGCGCCGGGGCACGCTCGTGCTCCTGCCGCGCTCGCTGCGCCCGCTGCCCGACGACGACCTGCGCCCCACCCAGTCCGAACTGCTCGACACCGGTGTGTTCGACCCCGGCTTCCTGGTGGTCGCGCCCGGCGCCGAGGTGTTCCTGCGCACGCTGTCCGACCAGCTCCGCCGCACGCCCGACGCGACCAAGGCCGTGCTCGACACCGCGCCCGCCCAGGTCAACGTGCACGTGCTGCGCGACGCCACCCTCGGCCTGTCCGCGTGGAACGCGGGCCAGCGCGCCCTGCACCGCCTCGACGACGGCACGATCACCGTGCTCGGCGAACCCCTGCGCACGGTCCACTTCGCGGGCTTCGACCCGCAGCGCCCGTGGCTGCTGTCCGCCGAGTTCGCCGACCGGCCGCGCATCCTGCTCTCCGAGCACCCGGTGCTCGCCGACCTGTGCACGGCCTACCGCGCCGAACTCGTCCGCGGCGGCCACACGCCCCAGCGGGTCCGCTACGGCTTCGGGCAGCTCGCCGACGGCACCCGCCTGCCGGACCGGCTGCGCGCCGGCTACCGCGAGATCGCCCGCCGCGACCCGCGTTCGGCGTTCGCCCCCGAGCACGCGGGCGAGGTCCCGTCCGACGCGCCGCGCACCACCCCGCCGGCCGCCTTCGGCCCGGACCAGGGCCTGGCGTTCGTGGCGTGGGCGTGCGAACCCGACGACGTCCACCCGCGCGGCACGCGCTGGGCCGCGGCCGTGTGGCACGACGACCCGGCGCTGCGCGCGCAGTTCCCCGACCCGTTCGGCGCCGACCTCACCGGGTTCCGCGAGTGGTGCGCCACGGTCGGCGTCGCCGCGGCCCGCCTGCCGATCCCGGCCGTGCCCGGCCCGGTCGCCGACGCGCCCGCGCTGCTCGACCAGCTCGGCGTCACGATCCAGGGCACCGGCCCGGTCGCCGACGTGGTCCGCGACGTCGCCCGTGCCTCCGGCCTGCCCACCGGCGACGGCTACCCGGTCGTGGTGCGCCTGGACGACGCGCCCGTGCCCGCGGACCGGTTCGTCGTCGACTTCCGGTTCGACGCCGCCGCGAGCACGCGGGCCGACGAGCTGTGGGTGCCGTCCGAGACCACGAAGGCCGATGTCGAACGCACCGGCGGCCCGGCCGTCCGCGTGCTGCCGCTGCCCGCGCCCGAGGTCGACGCGCCCGCGCCCGACGGGCACGAGGGCCTGGTGTTCGCCGCCGTCGCCGACCACGCCGTGGACCGGGCGGGCAACGTGCTCGGCGCCGTGTCCGCGTTCCTGGCCGCGTTCACCGACCGTGCCGACGTCGCGTTGCGCATCGCCGTGTCCGGTGCCGACGACCACCCCGAGGCCGCCGAGCGCCTGCGCCTGGCCACGGCCGCCGACCCGCGCATCACGCTGGTCGAGGACGTCGACCCGCACGCCGACTGCCTGATCTCGGTGCACCGCAAGGGCGCCGACGACCGGATCGCCTTCCGGCTGGCCGGGGTCGCCGCGCTGGGCGTGCCCGTGCTGGTCGCCCGGCACGGTGCCGTCGCCGAGCTGTTCGACCAGTCGTCGGCGGTGTTCGTGCCGTGCCGCCAGGGCGGCGAGCCGGACGTGCAGGCTGCCGTGAAGCTGCTGCGCGTGCTGGCCGACGATCTGGACACCGCCCGCCGCATCGGTGCCGAAGGCCGCGACCGCCTCCGGCGTACGCGCACGCTCGCGCACAGCTCCGACCTCATGCGTGACCGCGTCGAGCACGCCTATCGCGCGTGGCGTGCCCGTCGTGCCGCGCAGAAGCCCACGCCCGCCACCGACCCGCTGCGTCCACTCCAGTCGGCCAAGCACGCGTTGCTGCGCCAGCCCGACGTGGGCAAGGCCAGCCGTACGCCCATGGCGCCGCAGTTGCGCAAGGTCGTGTTGCGCCTGCTCGACCACTACGACAACCACATGCGCGACGTGCTTTCGTCCCTTGTGGACGGTGTCGAGCGGACCGTGTCCGAGGTGGTGCGCCGGCAGGACGAGGTCACCACCGGCATCGGCATCGGCGAACTCGAAGTGCTGCGCAACGAGGTCGAGCACCACGCCGAGCACGCGGCCCGCCTCGCCGACCAGGTCCTGGGCCTGGACGACGGCGTGGTCCGGGTCCGCGCGGACATGGCCGGGCAGGGCCGTCGGCTGCGCGACGCCGAGGACGCCGTGGTCGCCGAGGCGGCCAAGCGCGCCAAGCAGGGCGACGCGCTGGCCCAGCGGATCGACAAGCTGGCCGTCGCGTTGGAACGCACGCTGGACCGGATCGACTCGCTGGAGTCGAAGGTGGTCGACGTGCTGCGCGACCGCGATTCCCGGATGGACGTCGGCATCCGGGCGGCCGGCCAGGCGCAGCTCACGGCGGACGCGTTGCGCCGGGTCGTGGTGCGCGAGCACGAGCGGCACGCCACGTCGGCGCCGACCGTGCGCAGTTCGCTCGTGCTGACCGACGTCGGCCTGCTCCGGCTGCCCGCCGACGACGCGTTCATGCTGCCGCTGCTGTCCAGCAACGGGGTGTGGGAACCGGAGCTGTCGGAGCTGATCGACTCGCTGGTGGACCCCGAGGGCATCTTCGTGGACGTCGGCGCGTACGTGGGCTACCAGACCGTGCGCATGCTCGACCGGCTCGGCCCGACCGGTGCCGTGGTGGCGGTGGAGCCGTGCCCGTCGTCGTGCGAGCTGCTGCGGCACAACGTGACCGTGAACCTGCCGGAGCGCATCGCCCAACGGCTCGTGCTGGTGGACGCGGCGGCGTGGGAGAGCACCGGTGTGCTGGCCGCGTCGCCGTCACTGACCGGCGGCGTGTCGGTGGCACCTCTGCCGTCGGACGCGCCCGAGGGCGCGGACACCGTCCGGTCCACGCGCCTGGACAAGGAGTTGGAGGCCGTGCCCGAGCTGGCCGGCCGGAAGCTGTCCGTGGTGCGGGTCGACGCGCCGGGACGCGGGCACCGCGCGTTGGCCGGTCTGGTCCGGCTGTTGCGCCGTGACCGGCCCCACGTGTTCCTGGAGTTCTCGGCGACGGCGACGGAGTCGATCGGCGACGATCCGGTCACGGTCCTCAAGGAGTTCCGGGTGTGGGGTTACGACCTGGTGCCCGTGGCGACGCGGGAACCCGCGCCGGCCGAGCAGATCGTGGCGGCGATGGAAGGTCTCCGTTCGATCACGCTGTGGCTGCGACCCCGGCCCGTGGCGCCCAAACCGCCTGGTCCGCAGGTGGACGTGATCGCTCGGCAGCCCGCTGACCAGGCGATTTGACTTCGTCTCAGGCCGTGGGTAACTTTTCCCTCGTCGCCAGCGAAACCCCCGGAACGAGCGGTTGACACCGCGAATCGGGCCGGGTAGAGTTGCTCGGCGTCACTCCCGAGATCGAATAAGCGGTCCACTGCGGCTGCCTCGGCTCGGGGGAATCACAAGCCAAATGAATGCGAAGCGGGTTTGTCGCGGAGCGAAGAAGCCGAAACGGCCGATTTGACACCGCGAAAACGAACGAGCTAAGCTTTCGACACAGCCCCGGAATGAACCGCGGTAAGACGCGGGACACGATGGTGAGCGCGTGTTCTTTGAGAACTCAACAGCGTGCCGAATAGCCAGTAAACTGATATACCTCGTCAAGAGGTATTCCTTTGAGATCGAATACTGGACGACTGACTGTCAAACGCGGACCATATTCCGGTCCGTGGGTCAGCATCGTTCGAGCGATCAACTCGTTCATTATTGGAGAGTTTGATCCTGGCTCAGGACGAACGCTGGCGGCGTGCTTAACACATGCAAGTCGAGCGGTAAGGCCCTTCGGGGTACACGAGCGGCGAACGGGTGAGTAACACGTGGGTAACCTGCCCTGTACTTCGGGATAAGCCTGGGAAACCGGGTCTAATACCGGATACGACTCCGCGACGCATGTCGTGGGGTGGAAAGTTCCGGCGGTACGGGATGGACCCGCGGCCTATCAGCTTGTTGGTGGGGTAGTGGCCTACCAAGGCGACGACGGGTAGCCGGCCTGAGAGGGTGACCGGCCACACTGGGACTGAGACACGGCCCAGACTCCTACGGGAGGCAGCAGTGGGGAATATTGCACAATGGGCGGAAGCCTGATGCAGCGACGCCGCGTGGGGGATGACGGCCTTCGGGTTGTAAACCTCTTTCAGCAGGGACGAAGGGTGACTGACGGTACCTGCAGAAGAAGCACCGGCTAACTACGTGCCAGCAGCCGCGGTAATACGTAGGGTGCGAGCGTTGTCCGGAATTATTGGGCGTAAAGAGCTCGTAGGCGGTTTGTCGCGTCGGCCGTGAAAACTTCACGCTTAACGTGGAGCCTGCGGTCGATACGGGCAGACTTGAGTTCGGCAGGGGAGACTGGAATTCCTGGTGTAGCGGTGAAATGCGCAGATATCAGGAGGAACACCGGTGGCGAAGGCGGGTCTCTGGGCCGATACTGACGCTGAGGAGCGAAAGCGTGGGGAGCGAACAGGATTAGATACCCTGGTAGTCCACGCCGTAAACGGTGGGTGCTAGGTGTGGGGGGCTTCCACGTCCTCCGTGCCGCAGCTAACGCATTAAGCACCCCGCCTGGGGAGTACGGCCGCAAGGCTAAAACTCAAAGGAATTGACGGGGGCCCGCACAAGCGGCGGAGCATGTGGATTAATTCGATGCAACGCGAAGAACCTTACCTGGGCTTGACATGCACCGGAAACTGCCAGAGATGGTGGCCTCTTCGGACTGGTGTACAGGTGGTGCATGGCTGTCGTCAGCTCGTGTCGTGAGATGTTGGGTTAAGTCCCGCAACGAGCGCAACCCTCGTTCCATGTTGCCAGCGCGTAGTGGCGGGGACTCATGGGAGACTGCCGGGGTCAACTCGGAGGAAGGTGGGGATGACGTCAAGTCATCATGCCCCTTATGTCCAGGGCTTCACACATGCTACAATGGCCGGTACAGAGGGCTGCTAAGCCGTGAGGTGGAGCGAATCCCTTAAAGCCGGTCTCAGTTCGGATCGGGGTCTGCAACTCGACCCCGTGAAGTCGGAGTCGCTAGTAATCGCAGATCAGCAACGCTGCGGTGAATACGTTCCCGGGCCTTGTACACACCGCCCGTCACGTCACGAAAGTCGGTAACACCCGAAGCCCGTGGCCCAACCCGTAAGGGGGGGAGCGGTCGAAGGTGGGACTGGCGATTGGGACGAAGTCGTAACAAGGTAGCCGTACCGGAAGGTGCGGCTGGATCACCTCCTTTCTAAGGAGCATCTGCACCGCGGTCCTTTTCGGAGGGTCGTGGTGGAGGCCACGCCGGCGGCGGATGATCGTCGGGTGGGGCTCAATTTTGTGGATGCTGGCTAATGCGGGGTTTTCGGTTGTCTGGTCAGTGAGTACTGCTCTCCGGAGCGTGGAAAGGTGATCAGAGGGTCGAGGGTTTCTGTTCGGTGCGCTGTTGGGTGTCTGAGAGAACACGCGAGTGTCTTTCAGTGACCGACCGGTCCGGTCTTCGAACCGCTGGTGTGCCTCTTCGGGGGTGTGCGGGTAGGCGTTGACGTTGGTGGGCTGGTGTCTGGTTTGTTCTTTGAGAACTGCACAGTGGATGCGAGCATCTTTGTGGCAAGTTATTAAGGGCATACGGTGGATGCCTTGGCACCAGGAGCCGATGAAGGACGTAGGAGACTGCGATAAGCCTTGGGGAGTTGTCAACCGAGCTGAGATCCAAGGATTTCCGAATGGGGAAACCCGGCCCCAGTCATGTGGGGTCACCCACGTCTGAACACATAGGGCGTGTGGAGGGAACGCGGGGAAGTGAAACATCTCAGTACCCGCAGGAAGAGAAAACAACCGTGATTCCGTGAGTAGTGGCGAGCGAAAGCGGAAGAGGCTAAACCGTATTCGTGTGATACCCGGCAGGGGTTGCGTGTACGGGGTCGTGGGACCCACTGGTCAGTTCTGCCGGACTGGCAAGGAGTCAGAAAGCACTGTGGTTAGCGGAACGCGTCTGGAAAGCGTGGCCGTAGCGGGTGACAGCCCCGTACGCGAAAACCCGGTGTCTCCTTGTGGTGTTCCCAAGTAGCAGCGAGCTCGTGGAATTTGCTGTGAATCTGGCGGGACCACCCGCTAAGCCTGAATACTCCCTGGTGACCGATAGCGGACTAGTACCGTGAGGGAAAGGTGAAAAGTACCCCGGGAGGGGAGTGAAATAGTACCTGAAACCGTGTGCCTACAATCCGTCGGAGCCTTTCGGGGTGACGGCGTGCCTTTTGAAGAATGAGCCTGCGAGTTAGTGCTGCGTGGCGAGGTTAACCCGTGTGGGGTAGCCGTAGCGAAAGCGAGTCCGAAGAGGGCGTGATAGTCGCGTGGTCTAGACCCGAAGCGGAGTGATCTAGCCATGGCCAGGGTGAAGCGTGGGTAAGACCGCGTGGAGGCCCGAACCCACCAGGGTTGAAAACCTGGGGGATGAGCTGTGGTTAGGGGTGAAAGGCCAATCAAACTCCGTGATAGCTGGTTCTCCCCGAAATGCATTTAGGTGCAGCGTCGTGTGTTTCGTGCCGGAGGTAGAGCACTGGATGGTCTAGGGGGCCCACAAGCTTACCGAAATCAACCAAACTCCGAATGCCGGTACGTGAGAGCGCGGCAGTGAGACTGCGGGGGATAAGCTTCGTAGTCGAGAGGGAAACAGCCCAGAACGCCGGCTAAGGCCCCTAAGTGTGTGCTCAGTGGGAAAGGATGTGGGGTCGCCCAGACAACCAGGAGGTTGGCTTAGAAGCAGCCACCCTTTAAAGAGTGCGTAATAGCTCACTGGTCAAGTGGTCCTGCGCCGACAATGTAGCGGGGCTCAAGCACACCGCCGAAGCCGTGTCATTCACGCATCAGCGTGGATGGGTAGGGGAGCGTCGTGCAGCGGGTGAAGCGCCGGAGTGATCCAGGTGTGGACGCTGTGCGAGTGAGAATGCAGGCATGAGTAGCGAAAGACGAGTGGGAAACTCGTCCGCCGGATGACCAAGGGTTCCTGGGCCAGGCTAATCCGCCCAGGGTAAGTCGGGACCTAAGGCGAGGCCGACAGGCGTAGTCGATGGACAACGGGTTGATATTCCCGTACCCGTGTGAACGCGCCCATGGCGAACCTTGTGATACTAACCGCCCGAAGCCCGCGCCTGATCCTTCGGGTGATGGTGTGACGTGGAGCGCGGGACCTGAACTTGTAGTAGTCAAGCGATGGGGTGACGCAGGAGGGTAGCTCCGCCAGTGAGTGGTAGTACTGGTGTAAGCGTGTAGGCCGACGTGTAGGCAAATCCGCACGTCATACAGGCTGAGACGTGATGCGTAGCCGATTGAGGCGAAGTAGAGTGATCCCATGCTGTCGAGAAAAGCCTCTAGTGAGTGTTCATGCGGCCCGTACCCCAAACCGACACAGGTGGTCAGGTAGAGAATACCGAGGCGATCGGGTGAACTGTGGTCAAGGAACTCGGCAAAATGCCCCCGTAACTTCGGGAGAAGGGGGGCCGGGGGATTTGAAGCCCCTTGCGGGCTAGGATCTTCCGGCCGCAGAGACCAGCGAGAAGCGACTGTTTACTAAAAACACAGGTCCGTGCGAAGTCGCAAGACGATGTATACGGACTGACGCCTGCCCGGTGCTGGAACGTTAAGGGGACCGGTCAGTCACTTTGTGGCGAAGCTGAGAACTTAAGCGCCAGTAAACGGCGGTGGTAACTATAACCATCCTAAGGTAGCGAAATTCCTTGTCGGGTAAGTTCCGACCTGCACGAATGGCGTAACGACTTCTCGACTGTCTCGACCGCAGGCCCGGCGAAATTGCATTACGAGTAAAGATGCTCGTTACGCGCGGCAGGACGGAAAGACCCCGGGACCTTTACTATAGCTTGGTATTGGTGTTCGGTTCGGCTTGTGTAGGATAGGTGGGAGACTGTGAAGCGGCCACGCCAGTGGTTGTGGAGTCGTCGTTGAAATACCACTCTGGTCGTACTGGATGTCTAACCTCGGTCCGTGATCCGGATCAGGGACAGTGCCTGGTGGGTAGTTTAACTGGGGCGGTTGCCTCCCAAAGGGTAACGGAGGCGCTCAAAGGTTCCCTCAGCCTGGTTGGCAATCAGGTGTCGAGTGCAAGTGCACAAGGGGGCTTGACTGTGAGACCGACGGGTCGAGCAGGGACGAAAGTCGGAACTAGTGATCCGGCCATGGCTTGTGGAAGCGTGGTCGCTCAACGGATAAAAGGTACCCCGGGGATAACAGGCTGATCTTGCCCAAGAGTCCATATCGACGGCATGGTTTGGCACCTCGATGTCGGCTCGTCGCATCCTGGGGCTGGAGTAGGTCCCAAGGGTTGGGCTGTTCGCCCATTAAAGCGGTACGCGAGCTGGGTTTAGAACGTCGTGAGACAGTTCGGTCCCTATCCGCCGCGCGCGTAGGATACTTGCGGAAGGCTGTCCCTAGTACGAGAGGACCGGGACGGACGGACCTCTGGTGTGCCAGTTGTCCCGCCAGGGGCATGGCTGGTTGGCTACGTTCGGAAGGGATAACCGCTGAAGGCATCTAAGCGGGAAGCTCGTTCCTAGATGAGGTGTCCCACCCCTTTGTGGGTTAAGGCCCCCAGTAGACGACTGGGTTGATAGGCCGGAGATGGAAGGTCGGTAACGGCTGGAGTTGACCGGTACTAATAGGCCGAGGACTTGTCATGAAGATGTTACGCATCCACTGTGCGGTTCTGAAGGAACCGAAACCAGGCCCCCGGCGGGTTCTGGTCGACTTGTGAGGGTCGGCTGGGAGTGTCGGGTGTGGTCGGTTGGTTATCTTCATAGTGTTTCGGTGGTCATTGCGGTTGGGGAACACCCGGTCCCATTCCGAACCCGGTAGTTAAGCCTTCCAGCGCCGATGGTACTGCATTCGTGAGGGTGTGGGAGAGTAGGACGCCGCCGAACATTCTTTCCCTGTGGGGTCGGACGATAAATCGTCCGACCCCACAGGGCTTTTTGCGTTCAAGGGCAACGGAGCCGAACTACTCGCCCGAGTCGCTGAGCAGGTCGCCCGGCTGGCAGTCCAGCTCCCGGCACAGGGCGGTGAGCGTGCTGAACCGGATCGCCCTGGCCCGCCCGTTCTTGAGCACCGAGAGGTTCACCACCGTCACGCCGACCCGGTCGGCCAACTCGGTCAACGTCATCCCCCGCTCGACCAGCAGCCGGTCGAGGTGAACCCGGATCGTCACACGGTTCCTTCGAGGTCGAGTCTCATCTCCGCACCGGTACGCATGATCCCCGCCAGCACGACGATTCCCAAACCCGTGACGACCGCCCACCACGGCACGTGCCAGTCGCGCAGTGAAACCGGTCCGAGTTCGCCCACCGCCGACCGGACCAAGGCCAGGACCGAGCCGAACTCCACCGCGGACACCGCCAGTGGTCCGAGCAGCAGCCACCACCCGAACGTCCGCAGTCCACGGGCCGTGGCATGCGAGTGCGGACCTTCGCGCAGCGCACGTTCGGTCGTGCGCAGGAGCAGGTGGAACGTGACCGCGTAGGCGATCAGCGTCGGCGCCCACACCAGCGACCCGAACAGCCGGTCGACCCCGGTCGGATCCGGTAAGCACAGCGAGACCTCGTTCGCGGCGATGTGCGTCGTTGTCGTGCCGGCCCGGACCAGTGCCGCGCCCTGTGTGGTGCCGAAGCACAACCTGTCCTGGAACCAGACCCCGACCGCGACCGCCAAGCCCAAGAGCGCGCCGGTCACCGTCACAGCCCAGCCGAACCGCACGACGTCGGTGAACCTCCGCACCGCGACATCACCCTGTGGCGACATGCCTCCCCCTTGCATATCGTTTTTCGATGTTATCGAAAAACGATACCGTCGGAGGTCTCCCGCGTCACCGGGCGAGTGCGGACCGGCGACGAGAACACGAGCGACGTCGTCGTGTCCCCGAAGCGTTGGGCGTGCTCGACGAACTCCTCCAACTCCTGCGTCGAGCGGCACACCACGCGCAGCAGCCAGCAGTCGTCACCGGTCACGTGGTCGGCATCCCGGACCTGCGCCAGGGGCACCACCCGCTCGCGGAACCGGGGCGTGTCGAGGCTGCGCACCCGCACCCGGACGATCGCCTCGATCGGCAGCCCCAACCGCCGGTGGTCGACGACCGCCACGTACCCGGTGAGCACGCCCGCCTGCTCCAGCCGGCGCACCCGTTCCGTCGTGGCCGGCGCCGACAGCGACACGCGGCGTGCCAACTCCGTGAACGTGATCCGCCCGTCGGTCTGGAGGATCTCCAGCAGCTTCCAGTCGACATCGTCCAGTTCCACCGTGGAATCGTAAGTCGACCCGCCCGGACGCCTTGGCTTCCACATGGTGCCGCCGACCTGCCACGACGCACGATTGAGCCATGTCCACCCCGCCGCCGACCCGGCCGCCGCCGCGGCGTTCTTCGCCGCCGAACTCGCCTTCGAAGCCGACCCGGACGACGTCGTCCGCGACCTGGCCGACGGGACCGCCGCGGGCTTCCGGCTCGTGGAGACGCGCCGCCCCGAGGCGTTCGCCCGGCTGCGCATCCCCGGCGCGATCAACCTCCCGCACTGGGAGATGGACGAGACCACGACCGCGGACTGGGACCGCGACCTCGTCTACGTCTGCTACTGCGAGAGTTCCGAGTGCAACGCCGCCACGAAGGGCGCCCTCAAGCTTGCCCGGCTCGGCTTCCGGGTCAAGCGGCTCGCCGGCGGCATCACGGCCTGGCACGCGGCGGGCCATCCCACGGAGGGCACCGGCCACGGGATTGCCTGCGACTGCTGATCTACCCTCTTGCGGGTGACGCGCGTACTCGTGGTGCAGCCCGACGAGACCGACCCGCCCGCCCGCCTCGGTGACTGGCTGGCCGACGCCGGCGCCGACCCGGTGGTGCTGCGGCCCTACGCCGGCGACCCGGTGCCGGACACGCTCGACGGCTACCGGGCGCTGGTGTGCCTGGGCGGGGTCATGGGCGCGCTCGACGACGTCGCGTTCCCGTGGCTGGCCGACCTCCGCCGACTGCTCTCGCACGCGGTGGCCAAGCGGGTCCCGGTCCTGGCCGTCTGCCTGGGCGCGCAACTGCTCGCGGTCGCGACCGGCGGGCAGGTCCGGCGCGGTGTGAACGGTTCCGAGATCGGCCTGGGGCTCGTGGCGAAGCGGGACGTGGCCAAGGACGACGTCCTGTTCGCCGAACTGCCCTGGACACCGGACGTGCTCCAGTTCCACCAGGACGAGATCGCACTGCTGCCGCCGACGGCCGAACTGCTCGCGTCCTCGCCCGCCTACGCGAACCAGGCGTTCCGGGTCGGCCCGGCGGCGTACGGGCTCCAGTTCCACATCGAGACGACCGCGGACATCGTGCTCGACTGGGTCGTGCGGTCGCCCGGTCTGGCCGCCTCCGTGCCGCCCTCCCGGTTCGACCCCGAACGCCTCGCGCGCGGTCACGAGGACATCGAAGAGGTGTGGCGTCCGTTCGTCGAGCGTTTCGTCCGGTTCGCGTCGGGCGCTATCACGTCGAGGCGTGAACTTCCCCTGGTGTGACGAATCTCGGTTGATTCGGTGTTCACCTGACGGCCAGGTAGCGTTCACCCCGGACTGTCCTGTTCAGCCGGAGGACTCAGCGTGGACGCCTCGCTCCTCGTCATCGTCGTGGTCGTCACGGCTTTGGCATTCGACTTCACCAACGGCTTCCACGACACGGCGAATTCGATGGCCACGTCCATCGCGACCGGTGCGCTGCGGCCCCGCACGGCGGTCGCGTTCTCGGCCGTGTTGAACCTCGTCGGCGCCCTGCTGTCGGTGGAGGTCGCCAAGACCATCTCCGGTGGGATCGTCGACGACGCGCGCATCACCCCCGCGATCGTGTTCGGCGGTCTGGTCGGCGCGATCCTGTGGAACCTGGTCACGTGGTACGTCGGCCTGCCGTCGAGTTCCTCGCACGCCCTGTTCGGCGGGTTGATCGGCGCGACCTGGATCGCGTCCGGCGCGGACGCAGTGCACTTCGCGAAGGTCGTCGACAAGGTCGTGGTCCCGTCGGTGGCCGCGCCGCTCGTCGCGGGCATCGTGGCGCTGCTCGCGACCGTGCTCACCTACCGGCTGTCGCGGCGCACCGACGAGAAGGTGCGAGACCGTGGGTTCAAGACCGGGCAGATCGCCTCGGCCGCGCTGATGTCGTTGGCGCACGGCACGAACGACGCCCAGAAGACCATGGGCATCATCACCCTGACCCTGATCACGGCGGGCACGTTGGCGCCGGGTTCGGAACCGCCGCTGTGGGTGATCCTGAGCGCGGCCGTGGCCATCGCGCTCGGCACCTACCTGGGCGGCTGGCGGATCACGCACACGCTGGGCAAGGGCCTGACCACGATCGAGGCGCCGCAGGGATTCGCGGCGCAGACCAGCGCGGCGACCGTGATCATGGCGTCGTCGCACCTGGGCTTCGCGCTGTCGACGACGCACGTCGCGTCGGGCGGCATCATGGGCTCGGGCCTGGGCCGCCGGCTCGACGGGGTGCGGTGGGGCGTGGCCGGTCGGATGGCGTTGGCCTGGCTGTTCACGCTGCCGGCCGCCGGTCTCGTCGGGGCGCTGGCGGGCAAGGTCGCGTCGCTGGGCACGGCGGGCGTGGTCGCGGTCGCCGCCGTGGGTATCGCGGTGTCGCTGGTCATCTGGCTGATGTCCCGGCGTGAACCGGTACGGCCCGAGCACGTCGTCGACGAGCTCGCCGCGCAGGCCGAGCCGCACAAGGTGGTGCTGTGAAGATCGACTGGTCGGCCCTGGGCACGGTGTTCGGCGTGAGCCTGGCCGTGGTGCTGGGCATCGTGGTGCTGTTCTCGGCGGGCCTGCGGGTGTGGTCGGCGCGCGACTCGCGTGGTGGCGCGACGGCGTTGGCGTCGGTGTGCTTCGCCGGGTGTTTCGCGGTCGTCGGCTTCGGGGTCTACTTGATCGTGGCCCGCTGACGTTCTACCCGTTCGGGTGACGGGTCTACGGTGGTCGCGATGACCGAGTCAGTCCGTCCCACGATGTCGCCCGCGCGGTTCGGCTTGACCGAGGCGCGCACCGTCGACCACCTCCGCGCGGCCGGCTGGTGGCTCGACCGGCCGACCGAGGGCAGCGAACCCGTGCTGGTCGCGCTGTCCCGTTGCCCGGACCCGGACCTCGCGCTGCGCGGGGTCGACCGCCTGCGGGAAGCCGTCGACTGGCCCGCGCTCGACGCCGTGTTGCGCGCCGACGTCGTGCTGCGTGGACGCCTGCTCGCGGTGCTGGGTTCGTCGACCGCGCTGTCCGACCTGCTGGTCGGCAACCCGGACCTGTGGCGGTCGCTGGTCGACCCCGAGCCGGTGTCCTCGTTCGACCTGCTGCCCGCCGTCGCCGACCGCTCCGGTGCGGACGCGGTGCGCGCGTTGCGCCTGGCCTACCGCGCGGCCCTGTGCCGGATCGCGGCCGAGGACCTGGCGCACGTGGTCGAACCGGACCTGCCCTACGTCGACTACGACCACGTGGCGGGCCTGCTGTCGGACCTGGCCGTCGCCGCGCTCGACGCCGCGCTGGACGTGGCCCGGCGCCAGGTGGCCAAGTCCGACGAGTGCCGGTTGGCGGTGATCGCCATGGGCAAGTGCGGCGCGCGCGAGCTGAACTACGTCAGCGACGTCGACGTGGTGTTCGTCGGCGAGGGCGACCTGGGCGTGGCCACGCGGGTGGCGGGCACGATGATGCAGGTCGCGGGTCAGGCGTGCTTCGAGGTCGACGCGGCGTTGCGGCCCGAGGGCAAGGCGGGCGCGCTCGTGCGCACGCTCGACGGCCACGCGTCGTACTACCAGCGGTGGGCCCGGACGTGGGAGTTCCAGGCGCTGCTCAAGGCCAGGCCGGTGGTCGGCGACGAGCGGCTCGGCCGGGACTACCTGGAGGTGGTCCGGCCGATGGTCTGGACCGCCGCCGAACGCGAGAACTTCGTGCCGGACGTGCAGGCGATGCGCCGGCGCGTCGAGGAGCACGTACCGGCGGGCCTGGCCGACCGGGAGCTGAAGCTGGGCCGGGGCGGCCTGCGCGACGTGGAGTTCGCCGTGCAGCTCCTGCAACTGGTGCACGGCCGCGGCGACGAGACGCTGCGCATCCAGGCCACGACCCAGGCGTTGGCCGCGTTGGGGCGCGGCGGGTACGTCGGGCGCGCGGACGCGGCCGACTTCGGGCGCGCGTACCGGTTCCTGCGCACGCTCGAACACCGGTTGCAGCTCCAACGGCTGCTGCGCACGCACCTGTTCCCGGCCGACGACGACGCGGCGGGCCTGCGTTGGCTCGCCCGCTCGGTCGGTTTCACCGGCGAGGGCGGCCAGTCCGAGGCCAGGGTGCTGCTGGGCGAGTTCCGCAAGCGCGCCAACCAGGTCCGCCGACTGCACGAGAAGCTGTTCTACCGGCCGTTGCTCCAGGCCGTGGCGAACGTGCCGACCGAGGCGTTGCGGCTGACCACGGCCGAGGCCGCGCTCCGGCTGTCCGCGTTGGGCTACGCCGCGCCCGACGGCGCGCTCAAGCACATCGAGGCGTTGACCCGCGGCGTGTCCCGGCGGGCCCGTATCCAGGGCGCGCTGCTGCCCGTGCTGCTCGACCTGTTCGCCACCACGCCCGATCCGGACGGCGGACTGCTCGCGTACCGGCGCGTGTCCGAGGCGTTGGCCGAGACGCCCTGGTACCTGCGGCTGCTGCGGGACGAGGGCCTGGTCGTGGAGCGGCTCGCCACGCTGCTGGGCACGTCCCGGCTCGTGCCGGACCTGCTCGTGCGCGCGCCCGAGGTGCTGCGGGTGCTGGCGGACACGTCCGCGTTGACCGGGTTCGACCCGATGACCATCGGCAATCCCCTGCGCAGCACCGTGTCCCGCTACAACGACCTCGACCGGGCGGTCACCGCCGCCCGGTCGCTGCGCCGCCAGGAACTGCTGCGGGTGGCGTCGGCCGACCTGCTCGGCCTGGCCGGCACGCGGGACGTGTGCGTGTCGCTGTCGCAGGTGTGGGTCGCGGTCCTCCAGTCCGCGCTCGACGCCGTGGTCCGCGCCGCGGGTCCGGCGCCGGCCCGGATCGCGGTGATCGGCATGGGCCGGCTCGGCGGACGCGAACTCGGCTACGGCTCGGACGCCGACGTGATGTTCGTGTGCGAGGCGGTCGACGGCGCGACCGACCAGGAGGCGGTGAAGTACGCGAACTCGGTCGTCGAACGCGTGCGCCGCCTGCTCAGCGCGCCGAGCCAGGACCCGGCGCTCCAGGTCGACGCCGACCTGCGTCCCGAGGGCCGCCAGGGTCCGCTCGTGCGGACTTTCGAGTCGTACCGGGCGTACTACGCGCAGTGGTCGGAGCTGTGGGAGGCGCAGGCGTTGCTGCGGGCCAGGGTCGTCGGCGGCGACGAGAAGCTGGGCGCGCGGTTCGTGGAGATGATCGCGCCGATCCGGTACCCCGCGGCGGGGCTCGACGCGGCGGCGGTGCGGGAGATCCGCCGGATCAAGGCGCGGGTCGAGGCCGAACGCCTGCCGCGCGGCGCGGACCCGTCGACCCACACCAAGCTCGGTCGCGGCGGGCTCGCCGACGTGGAATGGACCGTGCAGTTGCTGCAACTCCAGCACGCCGGCGAGGTGTCCGCGTTGCGCACGCCGTCGACCGTGCGCGGCCTGCGCGCGGCGGGCGAGGCGGGGCTGATCGAGGACGACGACGCGACCGCGCTGCTCGACGCGTGGACGCTCGCCACCCGTGCCCGCAACGCGGTGATGCTGGTGCGGGGCAAGCCCAACGACCAGCTGCCCTCGTCGGGTCGTGACCTGACCGCCGTCGCGGCGGCCATGGGGCACGGTGACGAGGAGCCGGGCGAGTTCCTCGACTCCTACCGCCGCACCACGCGTCGGGCCCGTGCCGTCGTCGAACGGATCTTCTACGGCTCGTAGGTCCATTGTGGACACTGGGTGACCATCCGGCGAACCCTCACCGGTTCGTGAACACTGGGATCGTGAAAGCGATCGCGCAGAACGAATTCGGGGACGTCGACGTCCTGGAGTACCGGGAACTGCCCGACCCGCCGATCTCCTTCGACCAGGTGCTGGTCGAGGTCCGGGCGGCGGGCGTGAACCCGGTGGACCGGCTGGTGCGCCAAGGCCTCGCGGCGGGCGCGCTGCCACACCACTTCCCGCTCGTGCCCGGCTGGGACGTCGCCGGCGTCGTCCGCGCGGTGGGTTCGGCGGTCGACGGTTTCGCGGTCGGCGACGAGGTGTTCGGCTACCAGCGCAAAGACCACGTCCAGCACGGCACGTACGCGGAACTCGTCGCGGCGCACGAACGCGGCCTCGCGCACAAACCGGAGTCGCTGTCATTCGTCGAGGCGGGCGGCCTGGCGCTGGCCGGGTTGACCGCCGTGCAGGCGCTGCGGAAGGTCCGTGTGTCGGCCGGCGACACCGTGCTCGTGCACGCGGCGGCGGGCGGTGTCGGACATCTGGCCGTGCAGATCGCCCAGGCGCTCGGCGCGGCGCGCGTGGTCGGCACGGCTTCGCCGCGCAACCACGACTTCCTGCGCTCGCTGGGTGCCGAGCCGGTCGCCTACGGCGACGCGCTGGTCGACAACGTGGCCGAGGCGGTCGGCGGCGACGGGCGGGTCGACGTGTCGTTCGACTGCGTCGGCGGGCCGGCCGTCGAGGACTCGGTGGCGCTGACCCGCGAACCCGGTCGCATCGTGTCCATTGTGGACGCCAATGTGGCGGCGCTCGGCGGCGTGTACGCCTACGCCAAGCCCGTGGCCGAGGACCTGCGGTGGCTGGCCGGGCAGGTCGACGCGGGCGCGCTGCGGGTCGAGGTGCAGCGGACGTTCCCACTGGAGCGGGCGGCCGACGCGCAACGCCTGCTCGAAGGCGGGCACGTGCGGGGCAAGGTCGTGCTGACGGTGTGACGGGACCGGCCCGTCACACCGTCGGGCCGGTCAGCTCTCGTCGACGGTGGGGACGGCGGTGAGGATCTCCACGACCCACTCCTCGACGAGGTCCTCGGACTCCTCCTCGGGGACGAGCCGGTTCGCGACCTTGATGCCGAGGCCGAGCGTGTCGGCGGCGGCGATCGCCTCGATCGCCTCGGCGGCGGAGTCGTACACGACGGTGGACAGCACCTGGGCGGTGGGAGCGAGGTCTTCAGACACGGCGCGACCCTAACCCGAGGCCACGGACGGGTCATGGGCAGCCCGTGCGCCGCGAACGTTGACGAGCGGGGCTCTGCTTTGCAGACTGGCCGCCGTCACCCGTTCGAGAACCCGGACGAAGGACACCATGCCGCACTCCCACCGCAGGAAGCGACACGCGGGGCCGAAGATCGCCCTGGCCGCCGCGGGCGTGCTCGTGCTGCTCGCCGTCGTGCAGGGCGTGGTGTCCGGCGTCGTGGGCATCGGCGCGTTCAGCCTCGACCTGCGGCCGACCACGTCGCCGCCGGTCGCGCCGATCGCGGACAGCGCGTCCGACGTGACGACCACGCCGCCGCCACGCGTCACCGAGGAGGCCGCAGAGGAGGCCAGAGTCGCGATCGGCTCGTGGAAGCGGTCGCGCGGCCTGCTCACGGTGGAGGTGACCAGGGTCGACTACCAGGACGGTCGACTGAGCGTGCACGCCGTCGCGGTCAACGCGAGCGCGGCCAGGATGGAACTGCCGGTCGCGACCGTGTCCGCGGTCGACGACGCCGGCGGCACCTACGGCGCGTCCGTGTCGACCAGCCAGTGGCCGGCGAGCATCCCCAAGAGCGGCACGATCACCGGCCGGTTCGACTTCGAGGGGCGACCGTCCGCCGCGGCGAAGACCCTGGACATCACCTTCGCGGGCATCCTCGGCCAGCTCGCGCCGACCGGCGGTTCGCTCACCGTCGACGACGTGGTGATCCCGCGCTAACGGACGCGGATGACGACCGTGCGCGCCGCCTTGTCGTGCAGGCAGCGGCCGTCGGCGTCCCACACCACGGCCGGGATGATCGGGAAGATCAACGCGGTGCGCAGTGCCGCCCGCGGCACGCCCACCAGCGCCACGCCGTCGATCCGGGCCACACGCAGGCCGAACAGCGCGTGACCGGGCGTGAAGCCGAAGAACGCGACCGCGACCGTCGTGATGGCGAACCAGGCGAGCAGGCTCCAGTTGCGCGGCAGGTCGGGGTAGGTGAACAGCCCGGCGACACCGGCGGCGAGCGCGAAGTCCACGATGATCGCGAACGCCCGGCGCCCGGTCGAGGCGACCGAACCCGGACCGTCCTTGGGCAGACCGAGGCGCTCGCCCTTCCAGCGCTGTGCGGTCCCGTCGTTCGAGTCGGCGCCCGGCTCCAGCGCCGCGCGCGGTCCCGACAGCCACGAACCGGTCCACTTGCTCACCCCACCAGCGTAAGCCCGTGTCGTTGGGTGAGGGACGCGAGGTCGTGTTGCCCGGCACACGGGCCCCGTTAACACTGGCGAAACACGAGGGTGACTGCCGGGCAACACCGCGCCCATAGCGTCACCGACGACGGAACGGCCGCGCCCGAAGCGCGGCGGCGATACACGCCCCACCGCAGCAGAGGAGTCGACGAGGGTGTTCAAGAATCCCGACGAGGTCCTGAAGTTCATCTCCGACGAGGGCGTGAAGTTCATCGACGTCCGCTTCAGCGACCTGCCCGGCGTGATGCAGCACTTCACGCTCCCGGCCGCCGCGTTCGACGCCGACGCCATCGAGGAGGGCCTCGCGTTCGACGGCTCGTCCGTGCGCGGTTTCCAGTCGATCCACGAGTCGGACATGCTGCTGCTGCCCGACCTGTACACCGCGCGCCTCGACCCGTTCCGGATCGAGAAGACGCTGAACATCAACTTCTTCGTGCACGACCCGTTCACCCGCGAGGCGTACAGCCGCGACCCGCGCAACATCGCGCGCAAGGCCGAGCAGTACATCGCCGAGTCGGGCATCGCGGACACCGCGTACTTCGGTGCCGAGGCCGAGTTCTACATCTTCGACTCGATCCGCTTCGACACCCAGCCCAACGCCTCCTTCTACGAGATCGACGCGATCTCCGGCGCGTGGAACACCGGCCGTGAGGAAGAGGGCGGCAACCGGGGCTACAAGGTCAAGTACAAGGGCGGCTACTTCCCGGTCACGCCGACCGACCACTACGCCGACCTGCGCGACAAGATGACGCTGAACCTCCAGGACAGCGGCTTCACGATCGAGCGTGCCCACCACGAGGTCGGCACCGGCGGCCAGGCCGAGATCAACTACAAGTTCAACACGTTGCTGCACTCGGCCGACGACGTGATGCTGTTCAAGTACATCATCAAGAACACGGCGTGGCAGGCGGGCAAGTCCGTCACCTTCATGCCCAAGCCCCTGTTCGGCGACAACGGCTCGGGCATGCACACCCACCAGTCGCTGTGGAAGGACGGCGTGCCGCTGTTCCACGACGAGGCCGGCTACGCGGGCCTGTCCGACATGGCACGCCACTACATCGGCGGCATCCTGCACCACGCCCCGTCGCTGCTCGCGTTCACGAACCCGACCGTGAACAGCTACCACCGCCTGGTCCCGGGCTACGAGGCCCCGGTGTCGCTGGTCTACTCCCAGCGCAACCGCTCGGCGTGCGTGCGCATCCCGATCACCGGCGACAACCCGAAGGCCAAGCGCATCGAGTTCCGCTGCCCCGACTCGTCGGGCAACCCGTACCTGGCGTTCTCGGCCATGGTGATGGCGGGCCTCGACGGCGTGAAGAACAAGATCGAGCCGCCGGCCCCGGTCGACAAGGACCTCTACGAGCTGCCCCCCGAGGAGGCTCGCGGCGTCAAGCAGGTCCCGGCCACCCTGGACGCGGTGCTCGACAGCCTCGAGTCCGACCACGAGTTCCTCCTGGAGGGTGGCGTCTTCACCCCCGACGTGATCGACACGTGGATCACGTACAAGCGCGAGCAGGAGATCGACCCCCTGCGCCTGCGCCCGAACCCGTACGAGTTCCACCTGTACTACGACGTGTGATCGAGCTTCACCACGAAGGCCGGGCACCCCGCGGGGCGCCCGGCCTTCGGCCTTTCGCGAGTCCTCCACTCGGACACCCCGAAATACACGCTCAGGCACCCCGAAACACGCGTTCGGACACCCTGAAATACGCACTCGGACGCCCACCGGACCCCGCCGCCGACGCTCCGCACCCCATGCCGGCGAGTCGGACCCCGGACACGACGAAGGCCCCGCCGGTGGGCGGGGCCTTCGCGAAATCCGAACCTCAGCGCTTGCGCATCGCGCGCTGCACGTTCCGCATCTTCGCACCCTGCGGCAACGGCCCCTTGGGCAACGCCGCCCCGCCCCGGTTGGCCAGCGCGTTCAGCCGGTTCTCCAACGAGTCCACCTGCGGGTTGGTGATGTTGCGCGGCAGCTTCATCAGGTGCCCCTGCAACCGCCGGAGCGGGATCTGCCCCTCCTCGTTGCCCACGATCACGTCGTAGATGGGCGTCTCGCCGATCACCCGGGCCACCCGCTTCTTCTCCTGCGCGAGCAGCGCCTTGACCCGGTGCGGTGCGCCCTCGGCGACGAGGATGACGCCGGGCCGGCCGATCACCCGGTGCACCATGTCGCCGCTGGTCGTCCCGGCGACCGCCTGGGTCACCCGCCACCGGCCGCGCAGGTTGTCCAGCGCCCACGCCGCCGCGCCGGTCTGCCCCTCGGCCTTCGCGAACACGTTGCGCTGGACCCGGCGACCGAACAGGATCACCGCCAGCAGCGCGCCGACCGCCAGGCCCAGCGGCAGCAGCACCCACTGCATGTCCCAGATCAGACCGACGAGGAAGGCGACCGCGGCGGTGCCCAGCAGGCACAGCAGCATGAGCGGCACGAGCGCCTTGTCCTCGCGGCGCTGCATCTTGAACGCCTCGAAGATCTGCGAGCGCCTCGCCTTCGAAGCCGCGCGCCGGGCCTTCGCCGCTTCCTTGGCAGCCGCCTTGTCCTGCTTACCAGCCATACCCACCAGGATACGGCTCGCCGGGTCGCCCCTTCACCCCGCCGCCTCGTCCCAATGCGAGGATGGGCCGCATGCCGGACGGACTGGACCCCGAACAGCGTGCCGCCGTCGAGGCGCCGCGGGGACCGGTCTGCGTCCTGGCCGGTGCGGGCACGGGCAAGACCCGCACGATCACGCACCGCATCGCCCACCTCGTCGTCCGCGGGCACGTCGCCGCGGGCCAGGTCCTCGCCGTCACGTTCACCGCGCGTGCCGCCGGCGAGATGCGCACCCGGCTGCGCGCGCTGGGCGTGCACGGCGCGCAGGCCCGCACGTTCCACGCCGCCGCGCTGCGCCAGCTCCGCTACTTCTGGCCGCGCGTCGTGGGCGGTCCGCACTGGCAGTTGATCGACGGCAACAAGCTGCGCCTGGTCGCGCAGGCCGCCAACCGGGTCGGCCTGTCCACCGAGTCGGATTCGCTGCGCGACCTCGCGGGCGAGATCGAGTGGTCCAAGGCGTCCCTGATCGCGCCCGAGTCGTACCCGCTCGCGGCCGAGCGCGCGCACCGCGACACGCCCGCGCCCGCCGACCAGGTCGTGCGCGTCTACCAGACCTACGAGCAGCTCAAGAACGACGCGTGCCTGCTCGACTTCGACGACCTGCTCCTGCACACGGCCGCCGCGCTGGAGGAGCACGGTGAGGTCGCCGAGGAGTTCCGCGACCGCTACCGGTGCTTCGTCGTCGACGAGTACCAGGACGTCACGCCGTTGCAGCAGCGTGTGCTCGACGCGTGGCTGGGTCCGCGTGACGACCTGACCGTGGTCGGGGACGCGAGCCAGACCATCTACTCGTTCGCGGGCGCCTCGCCGCGTCCGCTGCTGGACTTCCCGCGCCGCTTCCCGGACGCGACCGTGGTCAGGCTCGAACGCGACTACCGGTCGACGCCGCAGGTCGTGGGTCTGGCGAACAACGTGCTCAGGTTCGCGCGCGGCCGGCCCGCCGGGTCGCGGCTGCGGCTGGTCGGGCAGCGCCCGGACGGTCCCGAGCCCGCGTTCACCGAGTTCGACGACGAGTCGGTCGAGGCCGCCGCCGTCGCGCAGCGGGCGAAGGCCCTGCTCGACGCGGGCGTGGCGGCCAGCGAGATCGCCGTGCTCTACCGGGTCAACGCCCAGTCGGAGCTGTTCGAGCAGGCGTTGGCCGAGCTCGGCATCCCGTACCAGGTGCGCGGCGGCGAGCGGTTCTTCCAGCGGGCCGAGGTGCGGCGTGCGGTGCTCGCACTGCGTGGTGCGGGCGCACCGGACGGCGGGCTGCCCGACGTCGTCCGGCAGGTCCTCGCGCCGCTCGGCCTGACCGACGAGCCGCCGACCGGCGGCGCGGCCCGGCAGACGTGGGAGTCGCTGCTGGCGCTGGTCGAGTTGGCCGAGGAGTTCGCGGCCACCGTCGAGTCCGCCGACCTGCCCGCGTTCGTCGTCGAACTGGACCTGCGCGCCGAGGCCCAGCACCCGCCGACCGTCGAGGGCGTGACGCTCGCGTCCCTGCACGCGGCCAAGGGCCTCGAGTGGGACGCGGTCTTCCTGGTCGGCCTGGTCGAGGGGACCGTGCCGATCCTGCACGCCGACGGCGACGAGGCCGCGATCGAGGAGGAACGCCGACTGCTCTACGTCGGTGTGACCCGGGCCCGCGAGCACCTGTGGCTGTCGTGGGCGTTGGCCCGCGCGCCGGGCGGGCGCCGCTACCGCCGCCGCAGCCGGTTCCTGCACGGGCTGGTCCCCGAGGACCACCCGGCCGCGCTCGTCGCCCGTCGTGAGCCGGCCCAGCGCAGGCCCCGGCCGCGGTGCCGGATCTGCGACTCGCAGTTGACCGACACCCGCGGGGTGAAGCTCGGTCGGTGCGTCACGTGCCCGTCGGACGTGGACGAGGACCTGCTCACCCGCCTGCGTTCGTGGCGTGCCGGGCGGGCCAAGGAGTTGAAGGTGCCCGCGTACGTCGTCTTCACCGACGCCACGCTCGTGGCCATCGCCGAGCAGCGTCCCGAGGACGTCGCCGGGCTCGTCACGATCGCCGGCATCGGCGCGGCCAAGCTGGACCGCTTCGGTGCCGATGTCCTGGCCCTTGTCCAGGGCAAACGCTGAAAAAGCACCCGATCGACAGGTTTTGCCGAAAAAGCGGTTGCACGCGCCGCACGCGGAGTCATAACCTGCTGAGGCCGGGCGCGGAGCGCCCGCTGGGGATTCGATAGAGCACGTTCGCGACGAGACCGCCCTGAGGAGGTGACCCCGGTGAAGACTCTCATGCCATTCGTACAGCCGGGTCATCCGATGCTCGGTGGCGTCCTGCTGTCCGGCGTCGCTCGCGTCGCGGGGGAGAAGTCTGCCCGCGATCGCCGTGCCACCACTTGGGGTGGCAAGCGAGTTGAGCAGATCCAGACGACGGCGGCGGTGCGGTACGCACTGACCGTCGCACCGAGCAACGTTGCGCCGTCCGCGCACGAGCGAAGTACCTGACACCCATGTAGTCAGGCCACCAGCTCACGAAGGCCGCGGACCCGTAATCGGATCCGCGGCCTTCGTGTGTTTCCAGCCCTTTCCAGCTCTTTCCGCACGACCACAAACCCCATCGCAGTACCTGTGACAGGAGCCTTTCTGATGTTGACCGCGACCGTCCCGATAGCCGGGGCGTTGTCCACCACCGAGCCGGACCTGACCGGGGCGGGTGTCGCTTCCTTGATCGACACCGCGCCGGACGCCGGCCTGGAACTGCCTTGCCGCACCAACAACCCCGACCTGTGGTTCGCCGACGCGCCCGCCGAGTTGGAGGAGGCCAAGAAGTTCTGCGTCTCCTGCCCGGTGATCGCGGAGTGCCTGGCGGGTGCCATCGCCCGGCACGAGCCCTGGGGGGTCTGGGGTGGCGAGATCTTCGAGCGTGGCGCGGTGATCGCGCGGAAGCGTCCCCGTGGGCGCCCCCGCAAGGACGCCGCACCCGTTGTTCCCGCGGCACCCGCCGCGACCGTCGTCCGGGGGGCCAAGAACCAGGAGGCCGCCGCGTGACCGCGTACCGATCCACCGCAGACGAAGCCATGATCATCGAACTCGACCCGCGAGGTAACCCCATGTTGCTCGAAGAAAACCTGGCCAGATCCCGAATGCACGAAGCGGAGATACTCGCCAGGCACGATCGCCTGGCCCACCGCCTCGTCGTCGCCCGCAGGTGGCAGCGACTGGCGGCCTGGGCCCACCGCCGGGCCCAGTCGAAGTCCCGCGCACTCTGATCGTCGACTTGGTCGACCCAGGGCAGACCGGCGTGTCCGGTCTGCCCTGGTCGTCGTTCGGGCCGCCCTGGTCGTCCTTCGGGCGCACCGCCTGAAACCGTTGTCCCGCAGCAGGCGGCGCCCTGCCGGACCGGGGGTCGGCGGACCCGACCCCCGAACCGGGACCGACGGCCGACTCCGTCCCGATCACGGTTTCGGGTCGGGGATACGGGTGAAGTTCCGCGCGTCGCGGGCGGTGGCCGCCGCTCCGAGGGGAGGGTCGGGCGCGTCGTCGGTACCGTGATCCGGTGGCCGCTCACACGCACGACGGAATCGACTGGACCGCCCGCCTCGCCGGCATGCGCCGGGGTGACGCGCTGGTCGCCGACCGCCTGCGCGAGGTCGCGCTGCGCCTGGTCGACGGACTGCCCGACCACCCGACCGTCGTCGACGTCGGCTCCGGCACCGGCGGGATGAGCGTCGCACTCGTCGAAGCGCTCGCCGCCCGGGGCGGCGGGACCGTGGTCCTGGTCGACGCCGTCCCCGAGCTGCTCGACGCCGCCGCCACGGTCGCCCGCACCGCCGCCGCGTACGAGACCGACTCGCCGAAGCCGGTGGTCCAGGTCCGTCCGGTGCTCGCCGACCTCGCCGCGGAACGCCTCGCCGACCTGGCGGGTGGCGCGCACCTGGTCTGGGCCCACTACGTCGTGCACCACCTGCCCGACGAGCGCCGGATCGTCGCCGACCTGGCCGACGCCCTGGCACCCGGCGGCCTGCTCGCCCTCGGCGAGGGCGGGTTGGAAGCCCGCTGCCTGCCGTGGGACGTCGGCGTCGGCGAGCCCGGCCTCCAGGACCGCCTTGCCGCCGCCCACGCCGCGTGGTTCGTGCGGATGAAGGAGTCCCTGCCCGGAGCCGTCCGCCTGCCCGTGGGCTGGAACGTCGTGCTGAGGGATGCCGGCCTGGCCGATGTGACCGCGTTCAGCTACCTGGTCGACCTCCCCGCACCGCCGACACCCGCCCTGCGCGAGTGGGTGGTCGAACGCCTGGGCTGGGTGGCCGACGTGGCGGCGACCAACCTCCACCCGTCCGACCGCGACGCGCTCAAGCGCCTGCTCGACCCGACCGACCCCGCGTACGCGGGCACCCGGGACGACGTGTTCCTCCTGGCGGCGAACACCGTCCACACCGGCCGCAAACCATGACCGACGCCTGTTCCCGCTGCGGTCGGACCCGAGCCTCGGTCACCGACCCGGTGCTGTCACTGGCCTGGGTGCGGGAACGGGAAGACGGTGTCGAGCGGTGGTTGTGCCACGAGTGCGCGCGGACCCATGTGCGCGACATCGAGGGCAAGCTGCCCGCGGACTACTGGTGACCACCTCCTGACAACGACAGGGAGTCCATCTCATCCTCGTCTGGACGTGTTGATGGGCAGGGGTTTGTGCTGATCACTTGTTGACGGCGGTCGGCGCGGCGTTGCCTGGATGCGGCGAAGCCCCTGGTGGCAGTGGCGTCGACCAGGATGTTCCGTTCGCCCGGGCTGTTCCATCGCGCCGCGCTGCCGTTGTCACATCAGACCCCGACCTTCGTGTCCGGCCTGATCCGTGCCCGCCGGAAGGAATCGGGCCCGGTGTGACGCAAGCCCGATCCGGGCCGGTGCTCGTCCGTCCGCGTGAGGGCGAGCCGTTCGTCGAGGTCGGCGCCGGGTCCGAGGTGTCGACCACGACCTGCCGGTGCTACGTCGACGAGACCGTCGGGCCGCTCGCGCGGCGGCCCCGAAGCCGCGTGCGGCGTTGAGTGTGGCCATGCGCCAAGGCCACGCCCACCCGATTGTCGACGGCACCCCGATCCCGATGGACCGGATCGCCGCCGACCGGCCCTTCCACTCCGGCAAACACAAGATCCACGGCATGAACCCGCAGGTCGTCGCCTCACCCGACGGCGACGTCCCGTGAGTGTCGGGCGATCTGCCCCGGCAGCACCCACGACACCGCCGCGGCCCGCATCCGGAACACCCTCGCCGCCCTGCGCCAAGCCGGATCCATCGCCAAAGCCATCCACGTCCTACAGAACTACGAGACCACAGGATGAAAGCTCAGTGCGTGGCGGTGGACGAGCGGGATCGGCCGCCTCCCACGCGGCAGTACCGAGCGGGCAGGCCCGCACCGGCGGTCGCCCCGTTACCGGGAAGGAGTGCCGGGTCAGTGGTGCCCGAGCGTGGTGGCGGTGTGGATGGCGGCGGGGATCCTTCGGTTCTTCAGGTGGGTGATGCCCGTTCGACCGCCGACCGGATCCGTTGACGGAGCGGTCGCGCATCGTGTTGTTCGGGGTGTGCCGGTGTGGACGACCGGCTCCCCGATCTGGTCGTGGTCCGGGCCGGTGGGACTGGTGGCGTGGCAGACCTGCCTTGTGGTGGACCGGTTCCGCGGCAGGAACCTGCCCTGCCCCGACGGGGCGGTTGCCTCATGATCGACACCGACACTTCCGGACAGCGTCCATCGGGTCGGTACCCGGCAAGAGGGTGGGCATCGACTGTCTCCTCTACTTCGGCGGCGACTTGTTCGCGTTGCTGGAGAACGGTTTTCAGGCTGTCGACACTGCGTGGCAGCGTGGTGTCCGCCGCGGTGGTGTCGAGAACAGTGACGGTCCGGGTGGCCTCGCCGCCAGGCAGGCGGACTCCGGTGGTCGGATGCACGGCCTACCCATCACCGGCGACGCCCCGATCGACACGGTTGATCGACTACGACCGGCAGCGGGTCTGTGCGTGGCGAGCTTGTCGAACCGCCTCCGCGGCTCAGGTTCGCCGTCGTGCGGTGGTCTGTCGTGCGGTCGTTCTCCGGTCGCGTTCAGGTCTACGGCGTGGTGTCCGCACTGTGCCCGTGTCCGGACCGGGAACTACCCGTAACCACTGGTCGTCGGTCGTGCCGTCCGTGCGTCGAGGGCAGGGCAGCGCAAACCGGCACCCACGGCAAAACGGGACCTGCCCTGGGGCTGACCCGATCAGCGATCCGGCGATGCCACCAAATCCGGTGACGCCTGTGGACCATGACTTCGATCCGAATGCGTCGGCCACGTCGAACCCGGCGAACACTCCTTTCTGCTCAGGGGCTACGAGAAGGGCAAAGGGATTCGGGTTGTCAGCGGGTCATGGCTCGGAGGTCGGGGCGGGTCGACAGGGAGCGTAGGGCTGCTCGGGGGACGGCTGTGCCTCGTCTGGGGCCGGCCTCCAGTTCTGTGCGTAGTTCGGTGACCGTGGCCAGGCCCGCGTCGACCACCTTGGCCAGCAGGTAGTGCTGGTGCAGGGGGTCCGGGTCGTGGCGGGCGGCGTCCACGGCGGCGCGGACAGGGCATGCCACCGTGGCAAGAGGTAAACGCGTGGTGCGTTCGACCAGCACCCGGTGGTTGCCCGCGCGACGGCGACCCGCGGGTTGCAGCACGTGCACGCGGTCGGGTGGTGGCAGGTCCAAGCCGTGGACGCGGAGGGCGTCGACCCCGGTGAGCGCCGCACCCACGCCCACGTACAGCAAAGCCGCGCGCACCAACTGGTCACGCGTCGGCGGGCCGCCCGCCAGGAGCACCACGCCGGGCAGCAGTCGCTGCCACGGCCCGCCGGGACGGCAGCGGAGATCGAGCATGTACCTGGTCACGCCTGCCGCCAGCAGGGCGGTCGTGGTTCGGATGTCCATGGAGTCGATCGTGCCGAGTGGACGGTCGGGTGGCCACCACGTGTTCTGAAACTGTGGACAACTCGACCCCCTGTGGACAACTCAGTCCGCGAAGCCCGGCTGCCACCGCGACACGATCGCCCGCGCGGGCACGGTCGCGTCGAGCTGGCACAGGATGCCGGTCGCGCCCAGGGTCACCCGGTGGATGAGCAGGTACTGCGGTGGCAGGTTGAGCGACCGCCCGGTCTGCGAATCCGGACTGCGCAGGTCACCCACTCGTTCGGCCTGCTTCTGGAGCCACTTGCGGGTGAAGTGGAACCTCTCCGTGCGCAACGGCTCCACGAACGGCGCCAGGTACGCGAGCACGTCCTCGGCATGCAACTCCGTGCCTGGTCGGATGAAGTGCTCCGACCGCAGCAGGTCGACCAGATCCGACGACCGCCCGTCCAACGCGATCCGCGTCATCAGCCCCAACGTGCGCGGCAACCCCTCCGGCAGCCGGGCCACGGCCCCGAAGTCGAGCACCCGCAGCCGCCCGTCGGCGCCGAGCATGAAGTTGCCCGGGTGCGGGTCCGCGTGCAGCAACCCCGACCGCGACGGCGCCGAGAAGTGGAACTCCGACAGCAACCGCCCGGCGTGGTCACGGTCCTCCACGGACCCCGAACGGATGATCGTCGACAGCGGCACGCCCTCGGTCCACTCGGTCACCATGACCTTGGGCGAACTGGCCACCACGCGCGGCACCACCACGTTCGCGTCACCGTGGAACGCCTTGGCGAACACCCGCTGGTTGTCCGCTTCGGTCCGGTAGTCCAACTCCTCCAGGTACCGGTCGCGCAGTTCCTCCAGCAGCGGTCTGACCTCGGTGCCGGGCATGATCGCCTGGAGCAGCCGGCTGAACCGCAGCAGTTGCTTCAGATCCGACTGCAACGCCTCGTCCGCGCCCGGGTACTGCACCTTCACCGCGACGTCGCGCCCGTCGTGCCACACCGCCCGGTGCACCTGGCCGATCGACGCGGACGCGGACGGCTCGTCGGAGAACGACTCGAACCGGGATCGCCACGCCGACCCGAGCTGCTCGGTCAGCACCCGGTGCACGGTCCGGCCGGGCATCGGGGGAGCGGCGGTCTGGAGCTTGGTCAACGCCTCCCGGTAGGGCTCGGCCAGCTCGTCGGGCACCGCCGCCTCGAACACCGACAGCGCCTGGCCGAACTTCATCGCGCCGCCCTTGAGCTGCCCCAGCACGGCGAACACCTGCTCGGCCGTCTTCGCCGAGACCTCGGCGTTGACCTCCTCGGAACTGCGCCCGGCCAGCCGCTTCCCCCAGCCCCCGACGACGCGGCCGGCCACCCCGAGCGGGATGCCGGCCAGCTTGGCGGTGCGTTGGACGGCCTTGCGCGGGATCTCGCTCACCCGATGATCCTCCCCCCGACCCGACGCCTCCTGGGAAGAACCTACACAGCGGTTCCTGAGGGCGGCTTCAGGCGAGCGAACGACAATCGCAGCGCGGGTGCACCGGCGCGATCCGGTGCAGCACCGACCCGGCGAACGCGTCGACCTCCAGCGTCGCGTCCCACGTCGGCGGCCGGGCGATCGCGGCGTCGCCGTGGTCCAGCGCCTGCAACGCCTGCGCCACGGCGCACCCGGCGGTCGCCGTGGTCGTCGCCAGGTCCGCGTGCTGCGGCAGGTCCGCGAGCTGGGCCGCGATCATCGGCCACCCGTCGTCCACGTCGCCTTTGTGCAGGTCGGCGCACCGCAGGCAGCTCGACCGGCCGGGCACGACGAGCGGACCGACCACGCCGAGCCCTTCGCGGGCGCGGACCACGAGGTGCGGCGTCCGGGCCTTCATCAACGGCCACGCCACCTCGGGGCCGTACGCCAGCGCGTCGGTCAAGATCACCAGATCGGGTGCGCCCGAGCCGCGCCGCACGGTCTCGCGCGCCCGGCGCACCGCGTCGGCGGCGGCCTCGGCACGCGGTCGGCCGACGTCCGCGTCCAGGTAGCCGCACCCGGTGTCCTCGGCCCCCACGCGGCCCTCCGCCCGGACCCGCACGAACCCGACGCCCGCCGCCGCGAGCTGGGCGGCGACCGCGACGGCCAGCCGCCCGTCACCCCGGACCGCCACGCACCGCTTCGCCCGCGCTTCGGGTACATGGCGTGCCGACCTGCGGGTACGCAACGCCCACGCGGTCGTCTCGGCGGTCAACCGCCCGTCCTGCGGCACGGTCTCGTCCACGAGACCGGCTTCGACCAGGCCGCGCAGCACGCCGACGAGGTCGTCGGCGTGGTGGGGGAGTCGTGCGCGCAGTTCGGCCAGCGTGTGCCGGCCGCGGAGACCGAGCAGCGCCTCGACCAGCGGAGGCGGCAGTTGTTCGACGATCACGGCGTGGCGGCCGTCGACCCCGATCTGGACGACGTCACGATGCCGTTTGAGCAGCGGCAACCCGGGCAGTGCCCGGGGGCGGTCGGGTAGGTCCACGGCGCGCAGCCTGCCGAAGCGCCGCACCGCCTGCCACTTGTCGGACGACCGACCCCGGAGTTGTCCACAGGGCGGGTCGAGGGGGTTGACACGGCGACGCGTGCCAACCCCCGGAGGTCACACCTTCGCCTTGCCGAGGATGCGGGTCACCGTGGTGCCGCAGACCGGGCACTTGCCCTTCGCCATCCTGCGGTTGTTGCTCTCGTGGATCTCGCCCGGGAAGTCCCGCTTCTCCCGGCATTTGACGCAGTAGCCGTTGTAGGTCTCGGCCACGGCTTCCTCCTCGCATCGAGAGTGCGGAGCGATCTGCGCCACACTCGTTGGCTGCGCAGCACGCTACCTCCGCACCCGCCTCCGCGCTTGCACGTGTGGCCCCGCGTGTCCAGCCGCCGTTCGGCCCAATCCACCGGGTGGTGAGCGGACGCACCGCCGCTTGGACGCCGCGGATTGTCGGTGCCTGCCTTTACCGTGAACGCCATGCCCGAACCGCACGTGGAGGTGCGGCGCAGCGCACGACGGCGCCGCATGGTGAGCGCGTACCGCGAAGGCGACAAGGTGGTCGTCCTGCTTCCCGCGCGTATGACCAAGACCGAGGAGAAGCACTGGGTCGCCGAGATGCTCAGCCGCCTCCAGCACAGCGAGACCCGGCGCCGCTCGCCCACGCGCACCTCCGACGCGGCCCTGCTCGCGCGGTGCGAGGACCTGTCCGCCCGCTACCTCGACGGTGTGGAGCCGCGCAGCGTGCGGTGGGTGCCCCCGATGCGCACGAGGTGGGCGTCGTGCACGCCCAGCGAGGGCACGATCCGGATCAGCGAACGTTTGCGCGACGTGCCCGCGTGGGTCCTCGACTACGTCCTCGTGCACGAACTGGCGCACCTGCGCGTGCCCGGCCACGGCAAGGACTTCTGGGCGCTGGTGCACCGGTACCCGAAGGCCGAACGGGCCATCGGCTACCTGGAAGGCCTGTCCGCCGCGGCGGGCCTGGGCATCACCGAGGAGGACTGACGCCTACTCGTCGCGTTCTTCCTTGAGCGTCCGCTCCAGCTCGGCGATCGGGTCCTCCAACGCCGCCCGGGTACTGCCGAACCGCTCCACGAACTCCAACGGGTCGTCCAGGTCCTCGGAACCGGGCACCAGGTCCGGGTGCTCCCAGACGCTCTCGCGCTGCTCGATCCCGTGCTTGTCGCCGAGCAGCTTCCACAGCGCCGCCGCCGCCCGGTGCCGCCGGGGCCGCAGCTCCAGCCCGACCAGCGTGGCGAACGTCTGCTCGGCCGGACCGCCCGAGGCCCGCCGCCGGCGCAGCGTCTCCCGCAACGCCTCGGCGCCCGGCAGCCGCTCGCCGACCGCGTCCGCCACCACCACGTCGACCCAGCCCTCGACCAGTGCCAACAGCGTCTCCAGCCGGGCGAGCGCGGCCTGCTGCTCGGGCGTGGTCTTCGGTTCGAGCATGCCCGACTTCATGGCCTCCTCGATCGACGCCGGGTTCGCCGGGTCGACCTGGCCCGCGAGCTGCTCCAACGCCGACGTGTCGACCGTGATGCCCTGCGCGAACGCCTCCACGGTGTCCAGCAGCCGCTGCCGCAGCCACGGCACGTGGCTGAACAGCCGCTGGTGCGCGGCCTCGCGCGCGGCCAGGAAGACGAGCACCTCGCTCGCCGGTCGCTCCAGGCCCTCGGTGAACTTCTCGATGTTGGCCGGCAGCAGCGCGGCCGTGCCCTCGGGGCCCAGCGGCAGCCCGACCTCGGTCGAGGTCAGCACCTCGGAGCCGAGCTGGGCGAGCGCGCCGCCCAACTGCGAGCCGAACGCCATGCCGCCCATCTGGCCCAGCATCGACAGCAGCGGGCCCGCGGCCTCCTTCGCCTCGGCGGGCATCGCGTCGACCCACGCACCCGACACGCGCCGGGCGACCGGGTCGCACAGCCGCTGCCACGTCGGCAGCGTGCGCTCGACCCAGTCGCGCGCGGTCCAGGTCTGGGTCGTGCGGCTGCCCGCGGGCAGCGAGGTCACCGGGTCGAGCCACATCTCGGCCAGGTGCACCGCGTCGGTGACCGCCGAACCCTGGTCCGGGCCGAACCCGATCGTCGGGCCGGAGTCCGACAGCTGCTGCAACGCGATCTGCTTGGCGAGGTCGTAGTTGACCGGTCCCGCCGACGAACCCGCGTTGCTGAACATCGCGCCGAGCTGGCTGAGCATCGCGCCCAGCTGGCCGAAGTCGAACGGGTTGGCGCCGCTCTGGTCGTCGCCCTTGCGGCGGTCGTCGTCGGGGTCCTGCGGGCCGAACCCGAAGGGCAGGTCGCTCATACCACCACGGTACGCGGACGGGTGCGGGCACGCGGTACCGGTTCGCGGAGGGCGTGCGGCCATGGTCGTACGCTGTGGACCGTGACAGAGCGCACCGAGACGGCCGTCGAGCAGCCACCGGTACCGACGCCGCCGCCGCGTCGCGGCCTGACCAGGCGCACCTGGACGTTGGTGATCAGTCTTTTCTCGGTGCTCGTGCTCGGCCTGCTGGGCGGGTTCGCCCGGGTGCCCTACGTCGCGCTCGGTCCGGGCCCGACCTACGACACGCTCGGGCAGGTCGGCGACACCGACGTCGTGCACATCGAGGGCCAGGAGACGTTCCCGACCAAGGGGCACCTGACCATGACGACGGTGCAGCTCACCGACGACGTGTCGTTGTTCGGCGCGCTCGGCCTGTGGGTCAGCGGCCGGTACGCGCTCGCGCCGCGCGAGGAGTTCTTCCGGCCCGGCGAGTCCGAGCAGAAGGTGCGCGACGAGAACACGAAGGCGTTCCAGGATTCGCAGACCAGCGCCGAGGTGGCCGCGCTGCGCTACCTCAAGTACCCGATGAAGGTCGTCGTCGCCGAGGTCACCAAGGGCAGTGCCGCCGAGGCCTCGATCGAGCCCAACGACCGGCTGCTCGGCGTCAACGGCCGGACCGTGGCCGTCGCCGAGGACGTGCGCACCGCGCTGTCCACCACCAAGCCCGGCGACGAGGTCGAGGTCGTCTTCGAGCGCGGCGGCGAGAAGAAGTCCACCCGGGTCACGCTCGGCAAGCCCGACGACGACCGCGCGAACGGCTTCCTCGGCGTGCTGCCGGTCGAGCGCGCCGACGTGCCGTTCGAGATCAAGATCAGTCTCGACGACGTCGGCGGCCCGTCGGCCGGCCTGATGTTCGCGCTGTCCATCGTGGACAAACTGACGCCCGGCGAGCTCAACGGCGGCAACTCGGTCGCGGGCACCGGCGAGATCAACGACAAGGGCGAGGTCGGCCGCATCGGCGGCATCCCGTTCAAGATGGTCGCCGCCCGCGAAGGCGGCGCCACCGTGTTCCTGGTGCCGGCGGGCAACTGCGACGAGGCCCGCCAGCACGCGCCCGAGGGCCTGCGCCTGGTCAAGGTCGAGAAGATCGACGACGCGGTGAAATCCCTCGAGTCGATCGACGCGGGCGGCGACGCGCCCGGCTGCTGACCTACGGCTGGAACGTCGCCAGCAGCGCGTCGGTCAGGTTCGGCGCCAGTTCGGGGTGCTCGACGACCTCGTCGGGCGCCTCGACCCCGCCGCGCAACCGCAGCACGCACGACACCGTGCCGTCGCGCAGTACGGCCGCGACCAGCCGTGCCTCGCGCCGTCGCGGGTGCTCGGCGGCGATCCGGCGGGCCTCCGCGTCGCCGAGGTCGGCCGACAGCGACTCCTCGGCGTCCGGCGGCAGGACGACGATCTCCTGCGCCAACGCGCACCCGGTGACCACGTCCGGCCACACGATGCCCGCCAGCGCCTTGTCGAGTTCGTCGTCGGGCAGCGACTCCTGGGCGATCGGCGTCAGCGGCGAGGCCGCCGGGTCGAGCTGACCGGCCAGCTCGGGCTGTCGGGCGAGCAGCTCCGCGGTGGGGACCAGCGCGAACAGCTGGGGGGCCTGGTTCCACCCGGCGGTGGAGACGAACTCCTCGACCTCGCGGGCGACGGCGGGCAAAACCACGGGCTGCTCCTCACTGGCCGGCACGGCGTCATCGTCGCATCCACTCCAAACGGGCAACCGAACGGGGAACCCTGGCCGACCTCTCTAGAGTTGGACAGAACGTACAACGCCACCACCCGCGATCCAGGAGCGTGCCCAGTGGCCACACGGCCCCCGGTCGGACTGCCTCGGCTGTCCCGTCGAAGCCGGATTCTGCTCATCGTCGGTGCGGTGCTCCTGGTCGGTCTGATCACCGGTTCCAGGCTGCTCGGCACCTACGTCAACTGGCTGTGGTTCGGCGAGGTCGGCTTCCGCAGCGTGTACGGAACGGTGCTGGCGACCCGGTTCGGGTTGTTCTTCGCCGTCGGTCTGCTGGTCGGTGGCCTGGCCGCGCTCAACCTGGTCATCGCCTACCGGACCCGGCCGGTGTTCGTGCCGGTGTCCGGTCCGGACGACCCGATCGCCCGCTACCGCGCGGCCGTGACCCGGCGGATGCGGCTGTTCGCCATCGGCCTGCCGGTGCTCGTCGGCGTCATCGCGGGCACGTCGGCGCAGGGCCACTGGCAGGAGTTCCAGCTCTTCCTCAACGCCGTCGACTTCGGCCAGGTCGACGCCCAGTTCGGCCACGACATCGGCTTCTACGCGTTCAAGCTGCCGTTCTACACGTGGCTGCTGGGGTGGCTGTTCATCGCCACGGCCATCTCGTTCGTCGGCGCGGTGGTCGCGCACTACCTGTTCGGCGGCATCCGGCTGGCCGGTCGCGGCGGTCAGCTCTCGGGGCCGGCGCGCACCCACCTGTCCGTGGTCGCCGGCCTGTTCGTGCTGCTCAAGGCGATTGCCTACTTCTTCGACCGCTACCAGCTGCTGTTCGCCGAGCACGAGAAATTCGGCGGCGCGAGCTACACCGACATCAACGCGGTGCTGCCGGCCAAGCTGATCCTGCTGTTCATCGCGGTGTTCTGCGCGATCGCGTTCTTCGCGGGCGCCGTGCTGCGCAACCTCCAGCTCCCCGCGATCGCCACCGTGCTGCTGGTGCTGTCGAGCATCCTGGTCGGCGCCGCGTGGCCGGCGGTGCTCGAGCAGTTCTCGGTCAAGCCGAACGCGATCAACAAAGAGGCCGAGTCGATCTCGCGCAACATCAAGGCGACCAAGGAGGCGTACGGGGTCACCGACGACGTCGTCGAGACGAAGCCGTACGAGGGCAAGCAGAACGTGTCGCTGGAGGAACTCAAGAGCGACCAGGCGACGCTGGGCAACATCCGGCTGCTCGACCCGGCCGTGGTCGCCAAGACGTTCACCCAGTTCCAGCAGCTGCGGCCGTTCTACGCGTTCCCGGAGAAGCTCGACGTCGACCGGTACAAAGTGGACGGTCAGCTCCAGGACTACATCGTCGCCGTGCGCGAGCTGCGCACCGCCGGCATCCCGCAGGGCCAGAGCGACTGGATCAACCAGCACCTGATCTACACGCACGGCAACGGCATGGTGTTCGCCGAGGCCAGCAAGGTCAACACGCCCGCGGGCTCGGGCGACGGCGGCGGCTACCCGGTGTTCGAGGTCGCCGAGATCGACCAGAACGCCAACCTCAAGGAGGGGCCGTTCGGCGTCAAGCAGCCGCGCATCTACTTCGGCGAACTCGGCTCCGCGAACGACTACGCCATCGTCGGCGGCCGGGGTACCGGTGCGCCGGGCGAGTACGACACCGACGAGTCGTCGTTCACCTACGACGGCAAGGGCGGCGTCCGCATCGGCGGCCTGTTCAACAAGCTCGTCTTCGCCGCCGCCTACAGCCAGCGCAACATCCTGTTCAACTCGGCCATCGGCGACGACTCGCGGATCATCTTCAACCGCAACCCGCGCGACCGCGTGTCGGCGGTGGCGCCGTGGCTGACCGTGGACGGCGATCCGTACCCGGCGGTCGTCGACGGCCGGATCACCTGGATCGTGGACGGGTACACCACGCTCGACGAGTACCCGTATGCGCGCAAGACCTCGCTCGGCGAGGTCACCAGCGACTCGCTCAAGGGCGTGGCGGCGCAGCCGGACCGGCAGATCGCGTACATCCGCAACTCGGTCAAGGCCACTGTGGACGCCTACGACGGCACGGTGAAGCTGTACGCGATGGACGAGAAGGACCCGGTGCTCAAGGCGTGGATGGGCGTCTTCCCGGACACGGTCAAGCCGGGCTCGGAGATGTCGCCGTCGCTGCGCGAGCACCTGCGCTACCCCGAGGACCTGTTCAAGGTCCAGCGGGAGATGCTGTCGCAGTACCACGTGGACGACCCGAGCCAGTTCTTCTCCGGCGTGTCGTTCTGGGACGTCCCGTCGGACCCGACCGTCGACAACCCGACGACGGTGGAGGCGGCGCAGCAGACCAACAGCAAGGCGCCGGGCGACCAGCAGCCCCCGTTCTACGTGCTGGCGGGCGATCCGACGGGTGACGTGAAGAAGGTCAGCTTCCAGTTGACCAGTTCGCTGGTCCGGCAGAACCGCGAGTTCATGGCGTCCTACGTGACGGTGCGGTCCGACCCGGACAACTACGGCAAGATCAGCGTCCTGACCCTGAACAACGAGGCGAAGGGTCCCCAGCAGATCCAGACCCAGTTCCTCACCTCGGCCCAGGTGTCCTCGGAGCTGAACCTGCTCACCCAGCAGAAGACGAAGGTCGTCTACGGGAACCTGCTGACCCTCCCGGTCGGCGGCGGCCTGCTCTACGTCGAACCGGTCTACATCGAACGGGCCAGTCAGAACACGTCGTTCCCGCAGCTCTCGAAGGTCCTGGTCAGCTTCGGCGACAAGGTCGGCTACGCGCCCACCCTGAGCGCCGCGCTGGAACAGGTCCTCTCGGGTGCGTCGTCCCAGGTGCCCGACCCGGGCAACGGCAACCAGCCGCCGTCGACGACGACCCCGCCGACCTCGACGACCCCGCCGCCGAACGGCACCGGGCAGAGCACCGAGCTGCAACAGGCCGTGAAGGACATCCAGACCGCCCTGAACGCCATCAAGGCGGCCCAGAGCAGCGGTGACTTCGCCGCCCTCGGCCAGGCGTACAAGGACCTGGACGTGGCGACGAAGAAGTTCGAGGCCGCGAGTGCGGCGGCGGCGACCCAGACGCCCCAGTCCTCGGTCGCGCCTTCGCCGACACCGACGAACTAGCCGGCTGATCGGGTGGCCCTGGACACGTCCGGGCCACCCGATTTGCACTCCGGGCGGTCTTCCGCGTAGAGTCATCATTACCGACGCGGGGTGGAGCAGCTCGGTAGCTCGCTGGGCTCATAACCCAGAGGTCGCAGGTTCAAATCCTGTCCCCGCTACAAAGCCGAAAAGGCCCGGTCCGAGGAAACTCGGACCGGGCCTTTTCGCATGTGCGGGTGTCCCGAGCGCGTATCTCGTGGTGCCTGGGCGGGTATCTCGTGGTGTCCGAGTGCGTGGTTCGGGGTGCCTGAGTGGAGGACTCGCGCGGGAAGGGGGTCTGACCTGCGGAGAGTGTGGAAATGGGGGGTGGTGGAAATGGGGTTTGACGGTGGTGTAGAGTTCTACATGTCGACGCGGGGTGGAGCAGCTCGGTAGCTCGCTGGGCTCATAACCCAGAGGTCGCAGGTTCAAATCCTGTCCCCGCTACAAAGCCGAAAGCGGCCCCTCTCCCAGGAGAGGGGCCGCTTTCGCGTTCGCGACACTCACGACATGTTTTCCGCCCAGTACTGGGCGCAGGTGAGGGAGCAGACGCGGCCCTCGCCCGTGACGGTGCGGTGTCGGCGGATCGGTTTGCCGCACACCATGCACTCGTCCTTGGCGCCCTGTTCCGGGATGCGCCCGGCCAGTGCACGGGCGCTCTTCACGACCTTCGAGTCCATCCACTTGATGCCCACGCGCACCTCCACGACCTCAGGGGGCAGAGGGGTTGCCCCAGGTAATGGTCCCACCACGGGACGTGTGTGCCAGAGTCCGGCGGACACATCACCGGGTTGTGCTACCGGTTCCGGCGCCGAAACGGTTGCATCGGTGCGCGCGGTTATGGACATGCTGCCATTCGGGTGACAGGTATGAGCGAACCTCTTGTCCGCCAAGGTTTTCCAGGTGGCGTGGACCGACGAGGTCAAGCGGCCGAACGCGTGGCGTCGATCGGCACGTCGTCACGCAGCGGAGCTTCCCGTTGCTCCGCTTGGCTCAATGTCGTTAGCCCGTGATCAGCCACTGTGGACAGAACGGCTGACCATTGTGGACAGCCGGGCGTTCTGATGGCACCGTTGACGTCGTGTCGGACCTGAATGCGACGGCGGCGGCCCTGCTCGGACTGCTGCACGACGGACCCAAGACCGGTGGCCAGCTCGTGGCGGAGGCCGGAGAGCGCTTCGGTGCGTTCTTCAGCGTCACCCGCAGCCAGGTCTACCGCGAGCTGCCCGCGTTGGCGGACGCCGGCCTGCTGCGCCTCGGCAAGCAGGGGCCGCGGTCGAGTCAGCAGTACGTGCTGACCGCCGCCGGCAAGAAGGCGTTCAAGAACTGGCTGCTCACCGAGCCCGGCCCGGACCACCTGCGCAGCCCGCTGATCCTGCGCCTGGTGCACGCCGGGTCCCTGACCGCCAAGCAGCGCCAGGGTCTCGTGGACGCCGCGCGGGCCCGGTACGGCGCCGACCAGGAAGCCGCCAAGACCGCGGTCAAGACCGCCGAGGACGCCTACTCCAAGGCCGTCGCCGAGTTCGGTCTCGCCCACGCGAAGGCCGTGCTGAAGCTGCTGGACGCCATTCCGTCGGCCTGAAGCTCGCCCACCGGTCGCACTCGGCGGCCGGTGCCGGCGTAATCTTCTGCCGTGAACTTGGACGTCGAAGCAGACATCAAGGACCTCTCCGCCACGCTCGCGAGCATCGAGGCGGTCATGGACCTCGACGCGCTGCGTGCCCAGGTCGCGGAGTTGGAGCAGCAGGCCGCCCGCCCCGACCTGTGGGACGACCAGGAGAAGGCGCAGCGCGTCACCAGCCAGCTGTCCCACAAGCAGGGCGAGCTGCGCCGGGTCGTCGCGCTGCGCGACCGGCTCGACGACCTCGGTGTGCTCTACGAGCTGGCCGAGGACGAGGGCGACGAGGGCAGTGCGGCCGAGGCCGACGTCGAACGGGCCAAGCTCCGCGAGGAGATCTCCTCGCTGGAGGTCCGCACGCTCCTGTCCGGCGAGTACGACGAGCGGGACGCGCTGGTGACCGTCCGCGCCGAGGCCGGCGGCGTCGACGCGGCCGACTTCGCCGAGATGCTGCTGCGCATGTACTCGCGTTGGGCCGAGCGCCACAACTACTCCGTCGACGTGTTCGACACGTCCTATGCGGAAGAGGCGGGTATCAAGTCCGCGACGTTCCGCGTCACCGCGCCCTACGCGTACGGCACGCTCAGCGTCGAGCAGGGGACCCACCGGCTCGTGCGCATCTCGCCGTTCGACAACCAGGGCCGCCGGCAGACGTCGTTCGCCGGCGTCGAGGTCGTGCCCGTCGTCGAGCAGTCCGACCACGTCGACATCGACGAGAAGGAACTGCGCGTCGACGTGTACCGCTCGTCCGGTCCGGGTGGACAGGGCGTCAACACGACCGACTCGGCCGTGCGCATCACGCACATCCCGACGGGAATCGTGGTGTCCTGCCAGAACGAGCGCAGCCAGCTCCAGAACAAGGCCACCGCGATGGCCGTCCTCCAGGCCAAGCTGCTCGAACGGCAGCGCCAGGAGGAGCAGGCCAAGATGGACGCCCTCAAGGACTCCGGTTCGAGCTGGGGCAACCAGATGCGCTCCTATGTGCTGCACCCCTACCAGATGGTCAAGGACCTGCGCACCGAGCACGAGGTCGGCAACCCGTCCGCGGTGCTCGACGGCGAGATCGACGACTTCCTCGAGGCCGGCATCCGGTGGCGCAAGCGCCGTCAGACGGCCTGATCACCTGATCGGTCAAGTCTCCGGCTCGCCGCCGAAGGGCGGGCGAGCCGGAGGTGGACGCGGGCTCACGAGTACACTCCGGCCTCGTGATTCGTCTCGAACACGTGTCCAAGGTCTACAAGAGCTCCGCGCGCCCGGCCCTCGACAACGTCTCCGTCGAGTTGGGCAAGGGTGAGTTCGTGTTCCTGATCGGACCTTCGGGGTCCGGCAAGTCCACGTTCCTGCGGCTGCTCCTCCGCGAGGAGGTGCCGACCAAGGGCCGTGTCTACGTCTCGAACTTCGACGTCGCCAAGATGTCCCGCCGTCGGGTCCCCCGCCTGCGGCAGTCGATCGGCTGCGTCTTCCAGGACTTCCGGCTGCTGACCGCCAAGACGGTCGCCGAGAACGTGGCGTTCGCGCTGGAGGTCATCGGCAAGCCGCGCAACACCATCGTCAAGGTCGTGCCGGAGGTGCTCCAGCTCGTCGGCCTCGACGGCAAGGCGGACCGCATGCCGCACGAGCTGTCCGGCGGCGAGCAGCAGCGCGTGGCCATCGCGCGCGCGTTCGTGAACCGGCCGCTGGTGCTGCTCGCCGACGAGCCGACCGGAAACCTGGACCCCGACACCAGCCAGGACATCATGCTGCTGCTGGAGCGGATCAACCGCACCGGCACGACCGTGCTGATGGCCACGCACGACCACTCGATCGTCGACTCGATGCGCCGCCGTGTCGTCGAACTCGACCACGGCCGGATCATCCGCGACGACGCGCGCGGCGTGTACGGCGTGGGCCGCTGAGCCCGCCGAGACACCCTTTCCCCGGAACCTGAGGAACGCCTTCCCCGATGCGTAGCAGCTTCGTGTTCAGCGAGGTCGTGACCGGTCTGCGCCGGAACGTCACGATGACCATCGCGATGATCCTCACGACCGCGATCTCCCTCTTCCTGCTCGGTCTGGGCCTGCTCGTCGTCCGGATGGTCGACAAGATGCAGGACAACTACCAGGGCAAGCTCGAGGTGTCGGTCCTGCTGACCAACGACATCAGCGCGAACGACAAGGACTGCGCCCAGGACCCGTGCGCCGGTCTGCGCAAGGACCTGGAGGGCACGTCCGGCGTCAAGACGGTCGTCTACGAGAACCGCGAGCGGGGCTACGAGCGGTTCAAGGAGATGTTCGAGGCGCAGCCGGAGCTGGTGAAGCTGGCCCGGCCCGAGGCGATCCCGGCCATGTTCCGGGTGAGCCTGGTCGAGGCCGAGCGGTCCGAGGTGATCGTGCAGGCGTTCTCCGGCAAGGCCGGTGTCAAGTCGGTCAAGGACCAGAGCGAGCTGATGGCACGGCTGTTCGACGTGCTCAACGGCCTGCGGGACGGTGCGCTGGCGCTGGCCGCGTTCCAGGCGCTGGCCGCCCTGCTGCTGATCTCCAACACCATCCAGGTGTCCGCGTTCACCCGGCGCACCGAGGTCGGGATCATGCGCCTGGTGGGCGCGACGCGGTGGTACACGCAGCTGCCGTTCCTCATCGAGGCGGTGGTCGCGGGCATCATCGGTGCGATCACCGGCGTGCTGGCGCTGATGGCGTTCAAGGTCACGGCCCTGGACCGGGTCTTCGGCGACCTGTTCACGTCCGGCATCCTGCCCGCCATCGGCCAGCTGGACATCCTGATCATCTCGCCGATCCTGCTCGGGGTCGCGGTCGTGATCTCGGCGCTGACCGGCTACGTCACGCTGCGTCTCTACGTCCGCCTATAACCGGTGGCGCGCTGACGTAAGGTTGCTCGCATGGTCAAGGAGCGCGGTCAGAAGGTGATCGCGTCGAACCGCAAGGCTCGGCACGACTACACCATCCTCGACACCTACGAAGCCGGTGTCGTGCTCGTCGGCACCGAGGTGAAGAGCCTGCGGATGGGCCGGGCGTCCCTTGTGGACGCCTTCGGCCAGGTCGACGACGGCGAGATCTGGCTGCACGCCCTGCACATCCCGGAGTACGTCGCGGGCACGTGGACCAATCACGAGGTGCGGCGCAAGCGCAAGCTGCTGCTGCACCGCCAGGAGATCGAGCGGCTGATCGGCAAGACCAAGGAGAGCGGTCTGTCGCTGATCCCGCTCCAGATGTACTTCAAGGACGGGTACGTCAAGGTCGAACTGGCGCTCGCCCGCGGCAAGAAGGCGTACGACAAGCGCCAGGACCTGGCCAAGAAGGACGCCGACCGGGAGATCCGCAAGGCGCACGGCCGGGCGTTGAAGGGCCGGTACTAGGTCAGGTTGAGGTAGGCGAGCACCGCCCGGACGCGGCGGTGCTCGGACGTGCTGGGCTCCAGGCCGAGCTTGGCGAAGATGTTGCCGACGTGCTTCTCCACGGCGCCGTCGGACACCACCAGCGACGCGGCGATGGCCGTGTTCGACAGGCCCTGGGCCATCAGTCCCAGCACCTCGCGTTCCCGCTGGGTCAGCGAGTCGACCGGGTTCCGCTTGCTGCGCACCATCAGCTGCGTGATGACCTCGTGGTCGATGCTCGTGCCGCCGTCGGCGACCCGGCGGACCGCGGCCACGAACTCGGCGACGTCGGCCACCCGCTCCTTGAGCAGGTAGCCGACGCCGTTCGCACCGCCCGCGAGCAGTTCGACCGCGTAGCGCTCCTCCACGTACTGGGAGAGCACGAGCACGGTCAGATCGGGGTGGCGCCTGCGGGCCTCGATCGCCGCCCGCAGGCCCTCGTCGGTGAACGTCGGCGGCATGCGGACGTCCACCAGGGCCAGGTCGGGGCGGTGCTCGTCGACGGCCGCGAGCAGCGCCTCCCCGTCCTCGACCGCCGCGACGGTCTCGATCCCCTCATCGGCGAGCAGGCGTTCGACACCCACCCGCAGGAGGACCGAGTCCTCCGCGATCACCACGCGCACGGCAACTCCGTCCGGATCACGGTCGGCCCCCCGACCGGGCTTACCACGACGACAACGCCGTCAATGGTCGCAGCCCGGTCCGCGAGCCCCGCGAGCCCTCCACCCTGACGGACCTCCGCGCCGCCGTGACCGTTGTCGGTCACCTCGACGACCACGGAGTTCTCGGTGCGCGTGACCTTCACGTCGGCCTGCGTGGCGCCCGAGTGCTTGGCGATGTTGGTCAGCGACTCGGCGACCGTGAAGTACGCCGTGCTCTCCACCGCCGTCGGCGGGCGCGGGTCGACCTCGACCGACACGGTGACCGGGATCGGGCACTTCGCGGCCAGCGACGACAGGGCCGCGTCGAGGCCGCGGTCGCCGAGCACGGACGGGTAGATGCCCCGGGCCAGGTCGCGCAGCTCGGAGATGGCGAGCTTGGCGTCCGCGTGCGCCTCGGCGATCAACGCGGCGGCGGCGTCGGGGTCGCTCTCCATCTTGCCGCGCGCCCGGCCCAGGCCCATGGCGACGGCGACCAGGCGTTGCTGCGCGCCGTCGTGCAGGTCGCGTTCGATGCGCCGGCGTTCCGCCTCGGCGGCCTCGACGCCCCGGGCGCGGCTGGCGGACAGGCGTTCGGTCTCGGCGACCAGCTTCTCGTTGCGCGACGGGCCGAGCAGCGACTTGGCCAGCGCGGCGTGCCCGCGGGCCAGGCCGCGCAGCAGCGGCAGCAGCAGGATGCCGAGCACGATGCCGACCACGCTGACCGGGACGGCCTCGCCGAACGAGTCGATCGTGTAGACGTCCGCGCCGAGCGTGATCTCCAGGTTGCCGGGCAGCCACTGCTGGTAGACGGGGAACGTGACGAGCGAGAGCACCGCCGGCCACAGGGCCACCACCAGGGCGAACTCGATGATGCCCAGGGGCAGCATGACCACCCAGTAGAGCAGGTCGCGCCACGTCGCCGGGTCCGTCATCATGGCGCGCGTCCGCACGATCACCGACCCCTCCGGGATCGGCCGGTACGGGGATTCGATCGCGATGCCGAGCGTCGGCCGCAGCCACGCCCGTTCGACGCCGGCCGCTGTGCGGGCCAGCATCAGGGTCAGGGCCAGCAGCGGGAAGCCGATCCAGACCACGAGCAACCCCATGCTCGTGGCCAGCAGCGACGTGAGCAGGCTGAACCAGAAGATCCCGCTCACCAGGTTGAGCAGGAAGTACCCGCTGATCCGAGCGATGTCCGGTCCGGTCCGAGCAGTCGTCATCTTCTCCCCGCTTCCGCTGGTGTCCCCGACCAGCATCGCCGCTCCGGGCCTGGTGAACCATCAGGTCAACCGGCGTCCGGGGGGTGGGGACAGCCCTACCACCTTATTGGGAATGATGTCGGCCGCGCGGGGCGTTATGATGTGCCGGAGAGGTACCCAGACCAGGGGGTGAACGGTTTCGACTTTGTGCGTCGATTCAAGGGAAGCGTGCCGGTGCAGGCGAGAGACCACCGTAAGCGTCATCGCAAACCAATAAGCGCCGAGTCCAACGACCAGCGCGCGTTCGCCCTCGCCGCCTGAGCGAGGAGCTGACGCTGTCGGCCCGGGGGCGTCTCCGCCCCGGAGTCCGGCATCAGCAAGGAGACTCACCTCCGCCCCCGGCCACGGGGAGCGAGGGGGACACCCACAGTGGCTGGGCCCGTCACGGTGACTTGTCCGCGTGATCACCGGGGTCGAGTAGAGGCGTAGCGGACTGCGCACGGAGAAGCCTTGATGAGCCGGCAGAGGACCCGGGTTCGATTCCCGGCACCTCCACCAGCGCCGCCCTGTTCGGACCGCGGTCCGCGAGGACCACGCCGAGCAAGGACGGTGTCGGAAGCGGCTCCCCGCCTTGGGGAGCCGCTTCCGTCGTTTCGGGCGATCAGTGCCGGGTACCGGTGAGTCGGGAGTGGCTGTGGTCGGGATCGGGCCTGTTCCGTCGGCGCTTGGCGGCAGGCGTTCGAGCAGAAACCGCGAGGTCTGCCTATCGGCTGGACGAGGTTGATCCTGGGTTCGCCGCAGTGGTGACACGGTGCCTGGTGGGCGATACCGGACTTGGCCTCGATCGCCTGGACCGTCGGCGACGGTCGCCAGTCGAGGTCGGACAGCCCGATCGACCCGTCGTCCAAGACTCCGGATCTCGGCGAGCGCATGGTGAAGAGCCAAGTTGACGTGGCCCATCCAGCCATGGCCACCAGATGTCCTGGCGACGGCGTTCGACCTGATCGCCCGAACCAGCACGGCTACGGGTACCCCGAATCCGTGGTGGAGCACGGCATTCTCGGCTTCGTGCCGTTCGAGGGCCGCGAGTGCCTTGCCGAGTAAGTCGTCTCCGTGGAGTCACGGGAGCCGAAAAGACAAAGGCCCGACTGGTCGTCACCAGGGGGCTGCGGGTACGTCCCGTCCGCAAATCCACTGCACCAGGTGCGAAAACTGTACCGGTTTGCCCACACATACGGCGTTGTAGCTGGTCAGGCGCGTGACACTGGTTGGTGACCCCAATACTCTTGTTTCGTAACGTGCCGGATCAGCGGCGGGCCGGTGGGGCGGTCGTGGGGTCCTCGGGCCAACGGTGTTTGGGATAGCGGCCGCGGAGTTCGGATCTGACCTGGGGGTAGCCGGTTTTCCAGAACGACGTCAGGTCCGCTGTCACGGCGGTCGGGCGGCCTGCGGGGGAGAGTAGGTGCAGCACCAGCGGGACGCGGTTGTCCGCCAGTTTCGGGGTTTCGGTCCAGCCGAAGGCTTCCTGGACCTTGACGGCCAGGAATGGGTCTCCGGTCGAGTAGTCGATCTTGATTCTGGAGCCCGACGGGACTTCCAGGCTGTCCGGGGCCAGGGTGTCCAGGCGGGTCGCCTCGGGCCAGGGGAGTGCGGCTTGGAGCACGTTCGCGGCGTGGATTCTGGCCAGGTCGGATTTGCGGCGTGCGGTGGACGTGTCCACGTAAGGCAGCAGTGCCTCGTCGTCCACCGGGGGCCAAGGTGCGCCCAGGGTTTGGTGCAGGAACGCCATCCTTTCGCGTAGGCGGGTGGCGTCCTGGGTCCAGTGGAGAAGGGCGAGCCCTTCCGCTTTGAGGCCCAGGAGTAGTGCCCGGCGGGTCGCCTCGGGTGAGTTCAGGGGTTTTCTGCCCAACGGGATCGCGCCCAGGTAGCGGACGCGGTCCGCGACCACGTCGCCGTCCCAGCGGATGTCGTCCTCCTCCCTGATCAGGGTCGGTGCGGCGGTCAGGGCCAGCGTCTCGTCCGCGCGGGCGGCCAGGCGGATCCGGCCGTTGGTGCGTCCCGGCTCCCGGTCCGCCACGGCGACCGCCAGCCACTCGGCGTCGGCGAGTGTCGTTCCCGGCGGGAGTTCGGCGGCCGTTCCGCTCGCCATCAGGTAGACGGAGGAGCCGGGCGAGCGTCTACGGGCCAGGCGTTCGGGGTGGGCCAGGGCCACGACGAACGCCGGGTCGTCGGTTGTGGCCGCTTCGGTCGGGATCAACGACGAGAGGCGGCGGACTTCCTTCGGGTCGGCGTCGCGGGGGTCCAGTTCGACCCTCGTGGTCCGGTCGGCGTCGAGCACGGCCACGACCTGGGCCGCCGTGCGGGTTCCGGTGACAGGTGCGCCGTCCAGCAGTGCCCGGGCCAGCCTCGGGTGCAGGCCCAGGTCGAGCAGGCGGTGGCCGCGTGAGGTGGCGTTGCCTTCGGCGTCGAGTGCGCCCAACGCCCGCAGGGTGGTGCGTGCCGCTTCCAGTGCGCCTTGCGGCGGTGGGTCCCACCAGGTCAGCGTCGTGCCGTCGGGCGTTCCCCAGCACGCCAGCTCCAAGGCCAGGCGGGTCAGGTCGGCGGTGCGGATCTCGGGCTCGGGGTAGCGGGGCAGGGTGCCGTGTTCGTGCTCCGGCCAGCAGCGGTACGCGTGCCCCGGTGCTTCGCGGCCCGCGCGGCCCGCTCGTTGTTCCGCCACGGCCGCGCTCACCCGGACCGTGGTCAGGCCCGACAGCCCGCGACGGTGGTCCGTGCGGGGAACGCGCGACCGGCCCGCGTCGACCACGGCCCGGACGCCGGGCACGGTCAGGCTCGACTCGGCGATCGACGTGGCCAGCACGACGCGCCGTCGCGGGCCCGGCCGCAGCGCGGCGTCCTGGTCGCGTGACGACAGGCGTCCGTGCAGCGGGACCACGTCCACGTCGGCGAGCAGGGCCGCGGTCCGGGCGATCTCGCCGACACCGGGCAGGAACGCCAGCACGTCGCCGTCCACTTCGGACAGTGCGCGGCGGATCGCGCGGACCGCGGTGGTCTCGACGCGCTCGCCCCTGGCCGGTGCGACGTGGGTGATCCCGACCGGGAACGTGCGTGCCGTCACGGTCAGGACCGGGGCGTCCAGGATGGTCGCGAGGCGGTCGGCGGCCACGGTCGCGGACGTGGCCAGGACGTGCAGGTCCGGGCGCAGCGCGGCGCGGGCGTCCAGCAGCAGGGTGAGCAGGAGGTCGGCGTCCAGGTGTCGTTCGTGGCACTCGTCGAGCAGGACGGTGTCGACGCCGGGCAGCTCCGGGTCGCGGTGCAGTCGGCGGACGAGCAGGCCGGACGTGACGACCTCGATCCGGGTGTCCTTCGAGGTCTTCCGGTCGCCGCGCACCGCGTAGCCGACGGTGCGGCCGACCGGTTCGCCCAGCAGCGCCGCCATGCGCGCGGCGGCGGCACGGGCGGCGATGCGACGTGGTTCGGCCACGACCACGCGTCCCGCCAGGGCCAAGGGGACGAGGGTGGTCTTGCCCGTGCCCGGCGGCGCCACGAGGACCGCCGTGCCGTGGGCGTCCAACGTGCGCTTGATCTCAGGCAGCGCGGCGCGGATGGGCAGATCGGGCAGGTCCACGAAGAAGCAGTGTGCCGGCCCTGGGAATTTAGTTGTCTTTATGCATATCCTTCGCACAGCTAACGGAGAGGGAGGGGCGCTGTGCCGGGGAAAGACGCGTCGGAGCCCCGGTTGCCCGGCGAGGTGTGGGTGCTGGTCGCGGCCAGCTTCATCATCGCCGTCGGCTTCGGGATCGTGGCGCCCGTCCTGCCCTCCTACGCCAAGAGCTTCGACGTCGGGACCACCGCCGTGTCCGCGGTGGTGAGTGCGTTCGCGCTGGTCAGGCTGCTGTTCGCGCCGATGAGCGGACGTCTGGTCAGCCGGATCGGCGAACCCCGCACCTACGTCGCGGGCATCCTCATCGTGGCGGCCGGCACTGCCGCGTGCGGCTTCGCCACCGCATACTGGCAGCTGCTGGTGTTCCGGTCGCTGGCCGGCATCGGGTCCACGATGTTCACGGTCTCGGCCGTCGGCCTGCTCATCCGGATCACGCCGCCGTCGATGCGCGGCCGGGCGTCCGGGCTGTGGGCCACCGGGTTCCTGCTGGGCAACATCGCCGGACCGATCGTCGGCGCGGCCCTGGTCGGGTTCTCGATCCGGGTGCCGTTCGTGGTGTACGCCGTGACGCTCGTCCTGGCCGCGTTCGTCGTGTGGTGGTTCCTGCGGCGGTCGACGTTGGCGGCCGTGAGCCCGGACGCGGCGCCGACGCTGACCGTGCGGCAGGCGTGGAACTCGGGGGCCTTCCGGGCGGCGCTGGTGTCCAGCTTCGCCAACGGGTGGGCGGTGTTCGGCGTGCGGATCTCGCTCGTGCCGCTGTTCGTGGTCGAGGCGCTGCACGGGTCGCCGGGCCTGGCCGGGATCTCGCTGTCGGTGTTCGCCGTGGGCAACGCGGCCGTGCTGATGGTGTCCGGGCGGCTGTCCGACACGATCGGGCGTAAACCACTGGCGATCGCGGGGCTCGTGGTGTCCGCGGTGGGCACGATCTGGCTCGGGTTCACCGAGTCCGTGCCCGCGTTCATGATCGCGTCTGCGGTCGCGGGCATCGGCGCGGGACTGCTCAACCCGCCGCAGAACGCCGTGGTCGCGGACGTCATCGGACCCGACGCGAAGGGTGGGCCGGTGCTCGCGGCGTTCCAGATGGTCGCCGACTGCGGCGCCATCGTCGGACCGCTGCTGTCGGGTTTCCTGGTGGACCACCTGTCGTACCAGTACGCGTTCGGGTTGACCGGGGCGACGATGGTCGTGGCGACGGCCGTGTGGCTGTTCGCGCCCGAGACGTTGCCACGCGTGCGGTCGAAGGCGCCCGACGCCGAGCCGGTCGGCTCCCGGTAGTACCACTCAGGTTCCACTCAGCATCTCCCGATAGCCTGCGGGACGCGGCTTTTCCAGAAGGGATCCTGACGTGGGTGGGGCGGAACGCAGCGCGCGGAAGAAGAAGCAGGCGACCCGTGCGGTGGTCGCCGCCCGTTCCGGGGGCGACCGGAACAAGGTGGTGCTCGGCATCGCGGTCGTCGTCGTGCTCGCGCTGGTGGTGATCGTCGGCGTCATCTGGTCGAAGAGTTCGTCGTCCGACGAGGGTCCCACCGCCGACGGGATCAGCGGGATCTCCGCGCCGATCGCGCGCGACGCCGGCGTGGTCGTCGTCGGACCGGAGTCCGCGAAGGTGACGATCGACGTGTACGAGGACTTCCTGTGCCCGGTGTGCGGCCGGTTCAAGAAGGAGTACGGGGAGCGCATCAAGACCGAGATCGAGGCCGGCACCCTGCGCGTCCGCTACCACGTCCTGCCGCTGCTGGTGAAGTTCTCCAGCCCCGAGGGGTACTCGAAGGACGCGGCCAACGCGGCGCTGTGCGCGGTCGACGAGAACAAGTTCTGGGAGTTCCACGAATCGCTGTTCCGCACCCAGCCCGAGGAGGGCGGTCCGGGGTACACGAAGGAACGCCTCGTGAAGCTCGGCACCGATCTCGGCATCACGGGCGACACGTTCAAGCAGTGCGTCGAGGGCGGCAAGTACGACGCCGTCACCCAGACCGAGATGGACACTACGAGGGCCCTGCCGTACTTCAAGGGCACGCCGACCGTGGCGAAAGACGGGCAGGTCGTCAGCCTCGACGGAGACTGGCTGGGCAACCTCGTGAAGTAGGCCCTGACGTGCGGGAACGCCGATCGGGCACCCCCGATTTCGCTCCCTGGGGCGTGATGTTGTACGGTATTGCCACACGGAACGCCGGGAACAGAAGTCCTCGAACGCGACGTGTGAGCACGGGGCTGTGGCGCAGCTGGTAGCGCATCACACTGGCAGTGTGAGGGTCAGGGGTTCGAGTCCCCTCAGCTCCACAATCGAATACCGCATACGAATCGCCCGCTGACCTGCGGTAATGCAGGTGGCGGGCGATCTTGCTTTCGGGTCCACTGTGGACTGCGGCGGCCTGTCTGGAGCAAATCTGGAGCAGACGGTCGCTCTGGACGAAATGTTGTCAGCCGTATGCTCCAGGTCGCGGTAAACCGGCCGGGCGGATCTGCCAAAGAACTTCGTGGTCGTCGTACCCGCCGTCCATGTTCGGTGCTGGTGCAATGACCCAGGATGGTCTGGTGGGGTCGTCAGTGGACGTCTGGTGCCCGAACCCGCGGTTAGCCTCTCGCTGCTACGCCATCCTGCGCCAGATGCTGTCCCCGTCCCCGCCGCCTGGTTGAGCTACCGACCCACACCTCCTCAGGAGGCGGTTGCTCGTGCTGTTCGCGGGAAGACGGTGATCGCCGCGCACGACAACGCTGCCGGGCCCCGGCGGCGGCCGCGCGTTCGACAGTCGACATCCACCACGTGCTCCCAAGACGTGGTGCGAGAAGCAGGGAAACAGCTCGACCGATACGACTCCGTAGTCAAAGACGCCGCTGACCGCCCGCACCAACCGACTCACCGGCGGCCGGGCCCGGCAACCACGGCCGGCCGGTGCTCGCGCCCGCCTTCGTCGAGCACCTCATGGGCCTGCCCGCCGGGTGGGACACCGACCTTCCGCTGCCTCGCACCGCGCAGTTGCGAGCGCTGGGCAACGGCGTGGTTCCCCAGCAGGCCGCCCACGCGGTGGCCCTGCTGCTCGACGACCTCGCCGAACTCCTGAACACCGACCACCGGTCCCAGACCGGGCAGGAGGTGGCAGCGGCATGACCGCGACAAACCCGGCGGCACCCGATCCCGGGCCCGCGTTGCGACTGCTGTCTCTGGACGCCAGAGTGCGGAGCACCACGGTCCTGCTCCTGGCGTGTGAAGGGAAGATCTCACCCTTCGGCGTCGCCTGTTCGCCGACACGGGCTGGGAGCCACGCGCCGTCTACGCCAACCTCGAACGGCTCGCCGCGCACGCCGAGAAGAAGGGCATCCCGGTGCGCCGGATCTCGGCGGACAACGCTCGTGTTGCTGGCCCATGCCTTCCTCGCGATCGTGACGGTCACCGCCCACGCCAGACCCACACCCACAGGGCTGATCCGTTGACACTCGCCGAAATCCGGCACCTCTACAACACGCTCGTGGTCGCGCGGGCTACCGACATCCTGCACGTCCTGCGCTGGTCACTATGGCGTAGGCGCCACCAATACCGTGCCCAGCAGGCCCACTACCAGCGACAATCGGCCGATGAACCGCGAACATCACGATCTACAACTGGAGTACTAGGCTCTGACGCTACTGTGAGTCGACTAGCGTGACAGAGCAGGTAAGGGAGAGTGCCGGTGCCGCCGAGGACGAAGGCGAAGCAGGACAAGAGCCTGGAGGAGGTCCTCTGGGATTCGGCGACAGCGTTGCGCTCGTCCATGGATGCCGCCGAGTACAAGCACCCCGTGCTCGGTCTCATCTTCCTGAAGTACGTTTCGGACACGTTCACCGCTCGTCAGGAGGAGCTGACCGGGCTGGTCAACGACCCGGACTCGGACTACTTCATGCCCAACGAGACTGCGAAGCAATCAGTGCTTGAAGATCGGGACGAGTACACCGCCGAGGGTGTGTTCTGGGTTCCTGACGGTCACCGCTGGCAGGACCTGCGTAAGGCGGGCAAGCAGACGAACATCGGTGCCAGGATCGACGGGGCGATGGCGGCGATCGAACGGGAGAACCCGACGTTGCGTGGCGTGCTGCCAAAGAACTACACCCGACAGGAACTCACCCCGGAGATGCTCGGCGGGCTTATCGACGTGTTCTCTCGCGCCGACCTGGCGGCCGAGGAACACAAGGGGCTCGACGTGCTCGGTCGCGTCTATGAGTACTTCCTCGGCCGCTTCGCCGGGGGCGAGGGCAAGCGCGGCGGCCAATACTACACGCCGCGCTCGGTGGTCCAGCTCCTTGTGGAGATGCTCCAGCCCTACCACGGTCGCGTTTTCGACCCCGCTTGTGGCTCCGGCGGCATGTTTGTCCAAGCCGACAAGTTCGTCCGCGCCCACGGCGGCGTGCGCAACGACATCTCCGTCTTCGGACAGGAATCGGTGCCGACCACCTGGCGCCTAGCGAAGATGAACCTCGCCCTGCGTGGCATCGATGCCAACCTCGGCGCGGAGTGGGGCGACTCCTTCCACAACGACCAGCACCCCGACCTGCGCGCGGACTTCGTGATCGCCAATCCGCCGTTCAACCAGGACGGCTGGCGCGGTACCAGGCTGGAGAACGACGTGCGCTGGCGGTACGGCACACCTCCAGACGGCAACGCCAACTACGGCTGGATCCAACACATGCTCCACCACTTGGCGCCGACTGGGACCATGGCGACCGTCCTAGCCAACGGATCATTGTCGAGCCAACAATCCGGCGAGGGCGAGATCAGAAAGAAGCTCGTCGAGGCCGACCTCGTCGAGTGCATCGTTGCCCTTCCGTCACAACTCTTCTTCGGTACCCAGATTCCGGTGTGCCTTTGGTTCCTTACTAAGAACAAGGCAGGCATCCCCAATGGGGCGGCCACCAGGTCACGTAAGGGCGAGACTCTCTTCATTGACGCCCGCAAGATTGGCTTCATGGAGGCCCGAACCCTTCGGGCCTTCAACACCGACGAAATCCTCAAGATCGCCGACAGCTACCACGCCTGGCGCGGCACCGACGCCAGCAGCGACCAACCCTATGAAGACATCCCGGGATTCTGTCGCGTAGTCAGGACCGCAGAGATCGCCGAGCACTCCTACATCCTCACACCAGGTCGCTACGTCGGTAGCGAAGAAGTCGAAGGCGATGGTGAGCCCCTCGACGAGAAGATCGCCAGGTTCAATGACGAGATTCGCGAGGGCTTCAAGAAACGCGAAGAACTCCAGGCTGCGGTCCTCACTGCGCTTGGCTCGCTGGTCGTGAGCGATGAGTGACGTGCGGCTGGGGGAGGTTCTGAACGTTTATCACGGTTGGGCGTTTCCGAGCAAGGGATGTAAGGACGCCGAGCTCGACAGCGAACCTCGGCTTATCCGAATTGGAGACTTTGCAAGGGATCGCTCTAGTCGCTTCGAACCTGAGCGGGTTCAGGCGTACGTCGCGGAGTATCCAAGGAAGTTCCGGCTGGGCGCGGGCGATCTTTTGGTCGCAATGACATGCCAAACAGCCGACGGCGAGATTTTGGGCTACCCGATGGTGGTGCCGGATGATGGTCGCCTTTATTTGCACAACCAGCGAATTGGTCGCATTGAGGTTGACGACACTCGTCTTGACGAGCGCTTTGCCTATTACATCTTCAAGACCAACGATCTCAATCGTCAACTCTACTTGTCGGCCTCAGGTTCGAAGATTCTTCATACGGCGCCCGATCGCATTCAAGCCTGCCGGATTTGGTTGCCACTCCTCGATGAACAGCGCCGCATTGCCTCAGTTCTCGGTGCGCTCGACGACCTGATCGAGACGAACCGGAAACTCATGGCGGGGCTTGCGGAAGCCCAACTCGCCTCGTTCCGGCGTGGATGGGATGGCGTTCAACGCCGCCGCTTGGAAGAAGTTGCGACCATCACCATGGGTCAGTCACCCCCAGGCGATACATACAACGAAGACGGCGAAGGTGTGGCCTTCTACCAGGGCGTCCGGGATTTCGGTTGGCGCTTTCCAAGCCGGAGGATATGGACCACAAAGCCAACTCGTCTGGCAGACCGAGGTGACATTCTTGTGGCCGTCAGGGCACCTGTCGGCGAGCTGAACATCGCGACTGAGAAGACCGCGCTGGGGCGCGGTGTAGGCGGTCTTCGGGCGGTTGGTCGGCAAGCAACCTTGTTTCAGGCCCTCCAAGCGGATACCGCTCTGTGGGATATCCATCTGGGAACCGGCACGGTGTTCGCTGCAATTAACAAAGCTGGGATGGCGGCCCTCTCTGTTCCGTGGATCGATGACGATTCGCTCGAAAGTGCGCTATCAACGATGGACTCGATCATTTCGGCACTGGATGAGGAAGTTGTGGTCTTAACCAAAACTCGTGACGAGCTGTTGCCGCTGCTGATGTCTGGCCGGGTGCGGGCTAAAGAAATCTAGGGGGCAACGCCAGTGTTGACGCCGACTGAGGATGACTTGGAGCACTGGGTTCTGGAGCTGCTTGGGGAGTTGGGCTGGAGGCATGTGTACGGCCCCAACATAGCGCCGGGAGAGCCGAAGGCGGAGCGCTCGGACTACCGAGACACGATCTTGGAGGGTCGTCTGCGGGACGCGGTCGTCCGGCTGAATCCTGATCTGCCGCCGGACGCGGTGGCGGATGTGGTGGCGATGGTGAGGCGGGCTGAGTCGCCTGCGGTCGAGTCGGAGAATTGGCGGGCGTACCGATTTCTGATCCACGGCGTGCCGGTGGAGTACCGCGATGCTGACGGCAACGCCAGGGCTGCCCGGGCGTGGTTGATCGACTGGGATGACCCGGCTGGCAACGACCTGGTCGCAGTTAATCAGTTCTCGATCCAAGGCGCGAAGAAGACGCGGCGGCCGGACATTCTGCTATTTGTGAACGGGCTGCCGCTGGCGCTGTTTGAGTTGAAGCGTACGGGCAAGGCGTACGCGAAGGTCAGTGGAGCGTATCAGCAGACGCAGACCTACCGGTCCCAGATTTCGGATGTGTTCAAGTGGAACCAGGTGGCGGTCGTTTCTGACGGGGTGGAGGCTTTGGCGGGGTCATTCAGCGCGCCATGGAACCACTGGGCGGCTTGGAAAACTATCGATGGGCACATCCGGGACCCTCGTGATGGTGATGGGTTAAAGATGCCGCAGGTCGAGGTGCTGACGAGGGGCATGTTCCGGCTTGACGTGTTTTTCGACCTGTGCCGCCACTTCGTCGCGACGTTCGGCGAGGGAGAGAAGACCCGCAAGGCGGTAGCGAAATACCACCAGTACTGGGCAGTGAAGAAGGCGGTCAGCCAGACCGTTGAGGCTGTCGAGGGCGACGGACGTGCTGGGGTGGTGTGGCATACGCAAGGTTCCGGGAAGTCTTTGGAGATGGCGTTCTACGCAGGCTTGGTGATGTCGCACCCGGCGATGGAAAACCCGACCGTCGTGGTGTTGACCGACCGCAATGACCTTGATGACCAGCTGTACGACGATACGTTCGCCTCGTCGAAGCCCGGTTCGCCGTTGCCAGAATCCCCGGTGCAAGCTGAATCACGGGACCATCTGAAAGCGCTGCTGGATGGTCGGGAGTCCGGAGGTATCGTCTTCACCACGATCCAGAAGTTCGGGCTCACCAAGGGAGACCGGGAGGCGGGCCGGAAGTTCCCGACTCTATCGGAGCGGCTCAACGTCGTGGTGATGGTTGATGAGGCGCACCGCACCAACTACGACCTCATCGACGGGTTCGCACGCAATGTGCGGGACGCGCTGCCGAACGCGTCGTTCATCGGGTTCACTGGCACGCCGATTGATGAGAAGGACCGTTCGACGGCGGAGATCTTCGGCGAGTACATCGACGTGTACGACATGACGCAGGCCATTGCTGATGGCGTGACGGTCAAGGTGTTTTATGAGCCGCGCCTGGCCAGGGTTGAACTGCCGGAGGATGCCCGCAACCTGATCGACGATGAGTTCGATGACGCGACCGTTGGCTCGGAGGAGGAGATCGCGGAGCGGCTGAAGACGAAATGGGCGCGTGTCGAGGCGATCGTCGGGTCGAAGAAGCGGATTAGTGAGCTTGCCACCGACATCGTCACGCACTGGGAAGCACGGCAGGGTGTGCTCGCGGGCAAATGCATAATCGTCACGATGTCGCGTCGGATCGCCGTGGACCTGTACGACGAGGTCGTCAAGCTCCGCCCGAAGTGGCATACCGAAGACGACGAGACTGGCGCGATCAAGGTCGTCATCACAGGTGACGCGACCGATCCTGCCCGCTTCCAGCCGCACATCCGCAATAAGCAGCAGCGCCGCGAGATGAAGGCACGCGCCTGCGATCCCGATGACCCGCTGGAGATCGTGATCGTCCGGGACATGTGGCTGACCGGGTTCGACTCACCGCCGATGCACACCATGTACGTGGACAAGCCGATGCGCTCGGCTGGGTTGATGCAGGCCATCACTCGCGTCAACCGCACCTTCAAGGACAAGCCATCCGGGCTCGTCGTCGACTACATCGGCATCGCCAACGACCTCCACGAGGCCCTCACCACCTACACCCAGCGGGACAAAGCCGACCGGGTCATCGGCGCGGACGTTCGGCAAGCGGCTATCCCGGAGATGCTGGTCGAGCACTCGGTTTGTAGCGACCTGCTGCACGGCGTGGACTGGGTGACGATCCTCGGCGACGGCGGGCAGAAGGCGTGGCTCTACGCGGTTACCGCGGTGCTGGACCACTTGCTGGAAACTGACCGCACCGACGACGGTGCCAGCGACTCTGACCCGGGGGAGTTCGAGGACGCCAGCGACGGGCAGCCGAGCGTGAAGAAGCGGTTCATGGCCCATTCCAGCCGCCTGAAGAAGCTGTATTCGCTCGTACCCACCTCGGATGAGGCCAAGGCGGTCGTCGAGGACGTCGCATTTTTCGACGCTGTCCGGGGCCAGATCGCGAAACTGGAGACCGATTCTCGCCGCAGCGAATCCGACGCGGCACTCGACACTGCTATCAGGCAGATCGTATCCGAGCATGTGTCGGGCAGCGGTGTCATCGACCTGTTTGCCGAAGCCGGTATTGATGTCCCGGACATCTCGATCATCGACGACGAGTTTCGGCGGCGGTTCGAAACGGCCGACCTAAAAAATGCGAGGTTGGAGGCCGTCCGCCGTCTCATCGAGAACGAGGTCAAGGTGATCGGAAAAAGCAATGTCGTGGTGAGGCGGAAGTTCTCGGAGATGCTCGCCCAGTCAATGAACCGATACCAGAACCGCACCATTGATGCCGCACAGGTGATGGCCGAGATTGTCGCAATCGCGCAGGCGATCAAGGTGCAGAAGGAGCGCGGGGAAAAAATCGGGCTCACCGACAGTGAACTGGCCTTCTACGACGCCCTGACCTCCAACGAGTCGGCTCGCATCGCGATGCAGGACGAGACCATGCGCGCCATTGCCCATGAGCTGACAGCCATCGTCCGCGAGGATGCAAAGACGGACTGGAACGTGAAGGAGACGGTGCGGGCGAAGCTCCGCACGAGGATCAAACGCCTCCTGCTCAAGCATGGCTATCCGCCCGACAAGGAGGCGTCGGCAACCGACCTGATCCTCCAGCAGGCGGAACTGGTGGCGGAGGACGAGACCAATTAGCCCATCGGCAGATGTGGAGCGGCTGAACGTTTCCGACGACCGGACTCCGCCAACACCGTCGAGACTATCCTTGGCGCGCGCCAAATGGGTCGGTCTGCCATCGCTTGGCTGGCCGATCAGCGAATGGCCGCGCTATCGGGGTGACACTTTCGTGGGGCTCGATCCAGGTCATCGCTTCCTGTTGCGCTTGCCGGAGCCCGGTACGGTTCCGGTCTTCGCTCGGGCAGGCGGTTCGGGGTAGGCCTCGATGTAGTTCTGCCCCTCCATGAAGCTCAGGAAGCTTTTGCCTACCAAGCGGTACAGGACGTACAGGAACCCGATGGAGGCGACAGCGAGGATCGCGACGTTCCAGGGGCTCACGACCCCGTCCACGACGTAGAACTGTTCCTGCTGCTTCTTCGATCCCGTGGCCAGTGACAGCGTCATGCCGAACAAGGCGAAGAGAGGCATCAGAAGGAAGCCCGCCACGGGGATCAGACGGTACGGTCGATAGTCGGTGCGGTAGTGGACGCCGGCGCGGCGCTGGGCGCGGGTGAGCGCGTTGGTCGTCCGGACACCGCTCTTCCGCCGCCACTCGTCCTCGGCGAGTTCGCCCTCGTCGACTTCCATGTCGGCTGATCGAGCCTCGACCGCACGCAGAACGGCACGTCCGACCTCGTTCGTGACCGGCACGAGCAGTTCGCGTGCGGTGCCGACGATGTGCAGCGCGGGACCGGGAGTCACGTCGAACTCACGTGCGTTCGCCTCCGGCAGACCGGAGAACACCAGCACCCGGCAGACCGTCTCCTGTTCGACGTCGACCAGCTCGATGGACCGAAGCGCCTGCCACGGCACCGCGATCGCGTCACGTGACCGCTTCCGCTGTGAGGTCAGGCTGTCCAGCACAAGTCTGTCGTGCCGAACGCACAACCGCGCCTTGAGAACCCTGACGCGGAACGGGATCTCGAGTCTCGACGCGATCAACCCGTCCGTGACGGGGCGGGTCATGACGAGCCTTACCGCCTCGCTCAACGCCCAGCAGGCCACGATCAACCCCACGCCGATCGCGAGCGCGACCGGCGCGTTTCGCTTCTCCGCGATGGAAAGGCAGGTGAAGACCGCGAGGAACAGGCCTGGGATTGCCGCCCAGCGGGCCCAGATCGGCCACATCGTCGTGCGGCGCCGATGCCACCACAGTCCGGCGCCGATGATCAACACGATGCCGATACCGCCCAGCAGCATGTCGACCAGCCCGGTCGGGGACGGGTCGGCGCGGCCCGCGAGTTCGGCGTCCCACGCGTCAAGGCGTGTGTAGGCGACGACCGGTACGGTCGCGCCGAGGGTGACCAGGACCACTCCGGCCATCCTGCGCGCGAGCGCCTCGATCACAGGTCGCCCTCCATGCGCTGGAACCGGTCGGGCGTCCCCGCGTTCTCGCGCTGCTCCTCCCAGTACGTCCGCCAGGCTTCGTCCTTCACGTCCTGTTTGACCTGGGCGTCGGCCTCGCGGTGGGTCTGGTCGCTCCACTCCTGGACCGCCGCGTTGCCGAGGACCTTGGGACAGTTCGGGAGACCGACCTCCGGCCGGCCAGGCCCGAGGGAAATCTCTCGTTCGAGCATGTCACCGGCGTTGTCCAGCCGGGGGTCACCGGTGCCCATGCGCTCGCGGAGGTTGTCGTTGCGCGTGCCTGCCAGCGAGTCGATCGCGTCCTTCTTGTCGCCTTTCAGCTTCTCGCCCTGCTCGCCGAGCGCCTCCAACCGCTTGGCGTCACCCGCGTCGAGCTTGCCCGCCTGCGCCTTCTTCACCATGTTCAGCGCCTGGTTGGCGTGCTTCGCGGCGTCGCGGTTGTAGTTCGTGACCGTCTTCTCGAGGTTCCTGGTCGTGCCCTTGAGCATGTTCCGCGAGTTCTTGGCGTCGTCGGCGACCTTTTCGAGCTGCTTGACGACCTTGCGGATCTTCTTGGCGTTCTTGCCTGCCGTGATCGCGCCCTGCGCGACGGTATCGGCGATGAACGCCGCCTGGGACGCGCCGAACGTGACCGGTGCCAGTGCGGTCGCCGCGGCGAACTTGATGATTGCGTTGGACACGAACGTCGCGATGGCGTCACGGACCGCGCCGCGCACAATGCCGACGGCCGACGCGGCCACGGTCATGGCCTGGGCGGCGGAGGTGGCGTGGCCGGCGCCGCCCGAGACCACGTTGGAGAAGTCCTGCACGGCCTTGCGGTAGCCGTCGATCGCTGCGCCCTGTGAGCCGCTCAGCGTGTCGAGGGTGTCGGAGTACTTCTCGGAGGTCTCCCGCATGCGCTTGGCGATGTTGCTCCACGTCGTCGCCATCGCGGTCACGGCGTCCGGGTCGCCCGCGAGCAGGTCGAGACCTTCCTTGAGGAACCCGATGTGCTCGATGAGCCAGCCGATGCCTGCGGATAGCAGGCTGCCCAGCGGGTTGGTCACGAACCCGAGCAGGTCCATGCCGACCCCGGCGAGATCACCGGCGACGGCGCCCCAGTCGCCCTTGACCCCGTCATAGATCGTGTTGGCGGCGCTGCCGAAAATGCCGGAGGCGTCCCACGCCTGGGTCGGGCTGTCGAAGTTGGAGAACCCGGCGAGGTCGTCGGTCTTGAACCCTTCGGTCGCGTTGAGCGGGTTCAGTTCCGTGATGTTCTTCGGTCCCTCGTCGCTCACGGCTTGGCTCCGCCCAGGCCTTCACGCAGCTTCCCGAACGCCTGCGCCATTGCCTCTTCCTGGTCCGCGTAGGTCTGGCGCATGCCGGCGAAACGCTCCACCACCGCGTCACCTGCTTGCTTGACCGTGCCGACGTACTCGCTCGCGTCGTCCGTCCAATTCTTCATCACCAGCGCGAAGAACTGGCCGACGACGCCCCACGCCTGCACGTTGCCGACGTAGTCGGACGCCGCGTCCGCCGCCTCCGGGAGTCCCGCGATGAGCGCCTTGAACTCGCGCTCGTGCGCTTCGAGCACCGCGAGATCGACCTGGTACCCGCCGGACATCACCAACCACCGTCCTTCTTGAACACGCCGCGTTGGTCGTAATCGGTGTCGTCGTCCTTGACCGGACGACGCACCGGCCGAGCGGCCGGCGTCTGCCGGGTCGCCGCCGCGTCCTGTTGTTCCTCATTCACCACGAACTGTGGCTGTGGCTCGCCGGTGTGCTCGTCGGAGACGTCGATCGGTGGGATCTGCTCCTGGACGAAACGCATCGCGTCGCTGTTGTCGCCGACCACCGGAGCCATGATCGTGGCGATCCGGCCGACGGCCTGCGCCTGGGCGCGCTTTGCCGTGGACACCACCAGCGCGGCCAGGCGTTCCTTCGGCATGTCATCGGCCTTCGAACCGAACGACAGGCTCACCAAGGCGCCGCCCGCGCTGACGCTCACGCTCACCGCACCATCGGAGCTGGTGGCGGAACCGGTCAGCTCGGCGATCCTGGCTTTGGCTTCCTCAGCCCGCTCCAGGAGGGCCGACGTGTGGCTCTCGTAATCTTCGATCATCCGGTGGGGATCGGTCATCAAGCCCTCCTCACGAGGAAATCACCATGTCGGCGATACAGCGCAGCCAGCCCGCGACCCAGCCATGGTCGCCATCGGCGCTGAACCTGTGGTCGGCGATCAGCGTGACCGCCCGCACGGCCATGACGAACGAGTCGGCCGAGTCGGGCTCGGCGATCTTGGCCCAGCCGTCGTCATGGACGAGAACGTGTGACAGCACATGGCGGGCGTAGGCTTCGAGGCGACTCCACAGGTCCAGTGATGGTGGACAAGACGCCGCTGGCGACGCCTCCCGCTACCTCGCCGACCGTCTCGGCTCCGAAGCTGATGCGTTCGTCCGTCTCGGCCAAGATGCCGACGTCTTTGGCCATGCCTCCCGCGCCCCCCTCGCTCATGCCCGGTAGGCGATGATGGCAGAGCGGAAGTTCGCTGTCAGGCGAAGTCGTCACTCTGGTGACATGAACCTGCTTCGTAGCGTGATCGGCAACACAGGTCTGCGAGGCGGTCCCTCGGGTGGAGCGGCTGTTCGCCCATCAGGTCGCCGCGATCACCCGCATCCACGCCGGATCGAACACGCTGGTCGCTACCGGGACGGGCTCCGGCAAGACAGAAGCGTTCTTGATCCCAATCGTCGCGCACGCCTTCGCCAACCGGCATCGCCGCGGTGTGAAAGCGATCGCGCTGTACCCGATGAACGCCCTGGTCAACGATCAAGAGGATCGTGTCAAGGCAGCCTGTGAGCAACTCGGCCTGCGCCATGGGGTTTACACCGGGGGAACCCCGCAAACGTGCGGGACGCGATGCAGGATGCTCCGCCGGACATCCTGCTGACCAACTACTCCATGCTCGAGTACCTGCTTACCCGGCGCGACGACCGCAAGCTGTTCGGGGACGGTGCGCTGCGGCACTTGATCTTGGATGAGGTGCACACCTACCAGGGCGCGTTGGGCACCGAGATCGCCTGCCTGGTGCGTCGCCTGCGCGGCCATGTCGACGTCGAGGGCCTGGTCTGCGTGGGTCTGTCCGCCACAGTCAGCGCCGGAGGTGACCACGCAGGCGACCTTGCCCGCACCGCCGAGTTCGACTTCGAGTTCGGTGACACCGTAATCGACGCTGCGGCCCTGGGAGGAGGGCATATGAACAGCAGTACGACGACAGGTGCGGCGCGGAGCGCGGTCCGCCGCGGTCGTCGCCTCCACAGGTGGTCGGCGGAAGGCGTGGCGGTGAAGATGCCGGCGCTCGCGGTCACCACGTGCCGCGTGGCCGGGGAAGTCCCGTCATCGAGTGTGGGAACCTCGTGGCGTGAGCCGATCGAATCGGATTGCGTTGGACGCGCTGATCGCGGAGGCGACTGTCGACTGTTACAACGACAGCGAATGCGTCACGGCATTCCACACCATGATCGAGGAGTACCTCGCCGTGCCGTTCCGGACGGTGGTGCTGGGCGTGGACGTGATCGTGACGGGTGTGGACCTGACCGATGACGAGCAGATCGTGGCTGTCTGCGTGCGTGGTAGGTCGAAGCAGCGGATTCCCGTCCTGGAACTGCCGCTGCCCGACACACCGGTGGAAGGCGCGCAGTGGATCGACGCCTACCGCCGTTGGGCAAGGGGGACGTGAATTCGATGGACTCCTCACCGGAGCAGGTGCGGTTCACCGAGGAGGAAGCCCTGGCCAACCTGCGTGCAGTGCTCGAACTGTGCGCGGCGCAGAAGGTGAAGTGCAGCGACAAGACCAGGCGTCCGTCCGCCGCGACCGTGCGGACCGTCGGCGCGCACCTGGTGGGCGGTGACTTCTACGACGACGAGCCCATCGCGGCGTTCGCGTGGCCGTTGTTGCTCCAGGCCGGTGGGCTGGCGACACTTGACGGCACTTGCCTCCGGTTGACCCCGAAAGGGCGTGCGGCGCTCGGGAAGCCGTCCGCCGAGGTCATTCGGGACCTGTGGCGGCGCTGGCTCACCCACGCGGTGATCGACGAGTTCAGCCGGGTCGAGCAGATCAAGGGCCAGCAGGCCCGCAACGTGCTCACCGCGGCCAAGACCCGGCGACAGGCGGTCGCCGCGGCGTTGGCCGGCTGCCCGCCGGACAAATGGGTCGACGTGGACTTCCTGTTCACCGCCATGCGGCGCGGCAACATGAGTCCCACCATCGCCCGCAACGACAGGGCGGTGTGGAAGCTCTACCTGGTCGACCCGGAGTACGGCAGCCTCGGCTACGACGGGCACCACGACTGGGAACTCCTCGAAGGTCGCTACACCCTGGCCGTGTTGTTCGAGTACGCGGGCACGCTCGGGTTGATCGACCTCGACTACGTCGACCCGCGTGGTGCGCGTGACGACTACGTCGACAACTGGGGTGGTGACGACCTGGACGCGTTGAGCCGCTACGACGGGCTCGTGGCGATCAGGCTCACCGCGCTGGGCGCTTACGCCCTCGGTCTGACCGACGCCTACCAGCCGCCCGAGCCCACGACCGCCGGGGCCCGGCCGCTGAAGGTGCTGCCCAACCTCGACGTCGTCGCGATGGGTGACATCGGTGCCGCGGACCGGCTCGTCCTGTCCGCCTACGCGGAGCAGACCGCCGACCGGGTCTGGACGGTGTCGGCGGCCGGCCTGCTCACGGCGCTCGACAACGGTCGCGACCTCGGTGAGTTCGTCGAATTCCTCGTTGCGCGGACCGGGCATGAGCTGCCCGACGCGGTGCGCACGCTGGTCGCGGATGTCGAGCGGCGGGGTTCGCGGCTGACCGATTTCGGGCATGTCCGTGTCATCGAGTGCCTCGATCCGGCACTCGCCACGTTGATCACCCGTGACCGTGCCTTGCGCGGGCTGTGCCGCCCGATCGGTGACCGCCACCTCGCCGTCCGGCCGGACCAGGAGCCGAAGTTCCGCAAGGCACTGCTCAAGTTGGGGTACGTCCTCCCGGCCGGGGTCCGCGGAGCCGGGCTCTGACAGGGTGTGGTCGTGCGTTCGTTGAACGGGCTCGACTCCGCTGCCCTGCGACCCCTGTGGCGGGCCGTGCACGACCGGTTGTCGTCCGGACGCCCGGTCAGCCGGGTGAAGGTCGGTCCCCTCGACGAGGAGCAGCGGGCGGCCGTGGCCGATCTGCTGGGGGACGAGCGCCTGCCGGGTGAGTACACGACGGTGTCGGTGGCCGCGCTCGACGAGTTGTTGATCTCGTCGGTGGGGGCGGGCGTGCGCGACGTGGTCGCGGTCTTGTCGGGACCGCTGGAAGACCGGGCCACGCGGCGGGCGCTTGCCGGGGCGGCGCGGACCGAGTTGTGGGAGTGGGTGACCCGGCACCCCGTGGTGGTCGCTCAACCGGCGTTGCTGGAGTGGGCGGGCGCCGTCCGGCGGGCCGGGCTCGTCGGTGGGTCGGTCGAGCGCACCCGGGATGCGCTCGACCGGGCCCTGCGGGTCGTCGCCGCGTTGCCCGCCACGGGTGTGCCGCTGCCGGTGCTGGCGGAGTCCGTCCTCGGCGATCCGCACGCCCTGGACGAGGGAACGCGGTGCGCCGGGTTGGTCCTGCGGGCGCTGGCGGTGCTGTACGGCGTCGACCCGCCGGGAGACGCGCAGGAGCGGCGGGCGCTGTGGGAGCGCGCCGGCGTGGTCGAGGACGAGTTGTCCCCGGTCGTTCTGGTCGCCGGCCTGCGGTTGGGCGGTGTCGGGGGCGGGGTGCTGCGCGTGTGCGCCGACGCGGGGCACGTCGCGGCCCTGACCCTGGCGCAGGTCCGGGCGACCTCGTTCGTCGGGACACCCGAGGACGTGTGGGTGTTCGAGAACCCGAGCGTGCTCGCGGTGGCGGTGGTCCGCTTCGGCGTTTCGTGCCCGCCGGTGGTGTGCACGTCGGGCTGGCCCAACAGTGCGGTGATCGTGCTCCTGCGTGGTCTGAGCACGGCCGGGGCGACGCTGCGCTACCACGGGGACTTCGACGGCGAGGGCGTGCGGATCGCCGCGCACGTGATGGCGCGCACCGGCGCGGTGCCGTGGCGCATGGCCGCCGACGACTACCTGTCCGCGCTGGGCGGCGCACGCGTCGGCACCTCGGTGGGACGGGTCACCGAGGCACCGTGGGACGGTGGGCTGGCGGGTGCGATGCGCGAGCACGGATCGGCGGTTCCGGAGGAACGGGTCACCGCGCGGCTCTTGGACGAACTCGACGATCGCGGACGGGATGTCGGTGGTCTGCCGTAGCGTGCTCGACCGGTGGGAGGAGGGTGCTGTTGGAGGCCATGCGCGTGCCGCCGGAGATGTTCCGGTTCACCACGGGCGAGCGAGCCGAGTTGTACGTGGCGATCCTGCACGCGTTCGGTGAGGCCAACGAGCGGTTGGAGACCGCTCTGGGGCTGGACGACGTGCGGGGCAGGCTCCGCTCGCTGGGCCGGCTCGACCCGCTGGACGACAAGGACCTGACCGCGGCACTGGGGAGCCTGCGCGACTGGCGGCTGCTCGACATCACCCAGAACCACGCCGAGGACTACCGGACCGCCGACGAGTACGAGCGGCGCAACCTTCAGTACTCCTTGACCAAACGCGGCGAAGCCGCCCTGGCCGGCGTGGTGCACGCGATGGGCGTACTGGCCTCGACGGGCGCGCTCCAGACGGCGGTGCTCGACGCGATCGCGGACCGGCTCGGTGAGCTGGTCGCGCAACTGGGCGATCCCGGTGTGCCGGATCGCCGGATCTTCAGCACGCTGGTCGAGCTGGAGGGACACCTGGAGGCGTTGCGGGGCAACACGAAGCAGTTCAACGGCGAGTTGCAGCGCCTGTTGCGGGCGGAGGGGCCCGACCAGGAGACGTTCCGCGAGGTCAAGTCGGCGACCGTGGCGTACCTCCAGGAGTTCACCACGAACCTGGAGCAGCGGGCGCACGCGATCGCCAACCGGGTCGGGCTGGTCGAGGACCGGGGAGTGGTCCTCTTGCGCCACCGCGCGCTGGTGGGCGCCGAACTCCCGCCCACGTCGGGTGGTGATCCGGCGGTGGCGTGGCTGGAACTGCGCCGGGCCAGGTGGGAGGGGCTGCGCGCGTGGTTCCTGCCGGTCGACGGCGGCACGCCCCGGGTCCAGCAGCTGTTCGTGGTCGCCAGGCGCGCGATCATCGCGTTGTTGCAGGTGCTCGACCGGATCACCGAGTCCAGGCGCAGGTCGACCAGTGCGGCGGCGGACTTCCGCGAGCTGGCGCGCTGGTTCGCGGTCGCACCGACCGAGGAGGACCTGCACCTGCTGTGGTCGACCGCCTTCGGGCTCGGCTCGGCCCGGCACGCGCACCTCGCGCACCCCGACCCGGAACTCGTGGTGTCGTCGGCCCGGTGGGTCGACGCGCCACCGGTGCAGGTGTCGGCGTTGCTGCGCAGCGCGGGGCGGACCGAGCGGTTCACCCGCACCGGGCGGGTGCGCGACGTGGCCGCGGTCAAAGCGGCGCGCGCCGAGTCGGCTCGTGCGGAGCGGGCCGCGCTGAAGGCCGCGTGGGACCGGTTGGACACCGCCGGTGGCACGAGGTTGTCGCGGTTCGGGAGGTTGGACCACGAGGTGCTCGAACGGCTGCTCGACCTGCTCGGACGGGCCCTGGCCGCGACGCCGGACCGGCACGGCGTCCACCGGGCCACCACGGGCGACGGGCGGGTGGAGATCCTGTTGAGGCCGCCGGGGGCGCAGCACGAGCAGGCGGTGCTCAGGACTCCGCGCGGTGTGTTCACCGGCCCGGACTACGACATCGAGATCCGCACGCCGGGTGGCCGGGCGGCACGACGACCCCGGGGACCTGCCGAAGGGGCGGCGACGACCGGATGAGCAACCTGGCGAACCAACTGGTCATCGCGGAGCGCGAGGAGGTGGCGCGGGCCATCCGCTTGCTGCTGGCGACGCCGCTGATCGGGGCGAGGACCGCACCGGAGGCCTTCGACCTCGTGCGCAGGCGGCGCGAACCCGTCGAGAAGTGGTTCGACTACTACTGCGGGTGGTCGCTGGTCGTCGAGCCCCGCCTGGGGTACGCGCGGTTGGCCAAGGTCCGGGTCGCCGACGACCCGACTCGCCCGGCACGACGGCACCGCACGGGGCGGGCGCCGTTCGACCGCCGCCGGTACACCCTGCTGTGCGTAGTGGCCGCCGAGTTGCTGGGGGTGCCGGTGACCACGGTCGGGTTGTTGGCGGACCGCGTCGTCCAGGCGTCGGCCGTGGACCCGGTGCTGCCGCCGTTCGACACGTCCAGCCGCGCCGAGCGGATGGCTTTCGTCGACGCGCTGCGGCTGCTGGAGTCGGTCGGCGCGGTCGACGTCGTGGACGGCGCCACGGAGTCGTTCGTGGACTCCGCCGACGCGAAAGTCCTCTACCGGGTGGACGCGACGCTGCTCATGCGCCTGCTGGTGAGCCCGGTCGGTGCGTCGCAGGTAGCGGTCCCGGCCGACGAGGTGCCGTTGCGTTTCACCGAGCTGCTGACGCGGTTGTCCCGCGAGCGGCGGTACGGCGACACCGACGAACCGGCCTCCGAGGTCCAGCGCAACCTGTGGCTGCGGCACTCGGTGTTCCGCAAGCTGGTCGACGACCCGGTCGTGCACCGCGACGACCTGACGCCCGCGGAACTGGCCTACCTGTCGTCACCGACCGGCGGGCAGCTCCTGCGCCGGGCCGCCGACCAGGCCGGGTTGCTGGTGGAGGAACGGGCCGAAGGCGTCATGTTGATCGACCCGGACGGCGTGGCCACGGACAATCGGTTCCCCGACGACTCCGGCAACGCCAAGATCGCCGCCCTGCTGCTGCTCGACGTGATCACGTCCGCGCCCGGACCGGTCGCCGTCGAGCAGTTGCGCACCGAGGCCGACGCACTGCTGGGCCGCTTCCCGAAGTGGGCCAAGGGCTACCGCGGCGAGGACGGTGCCACTCGGCTGGTCGCCGACGCGGTGGACGTGCTCAAGGCGTTCGGCCTCGTCCGGCTCGACAGCGGTGTGGTGCGTGCCCGGCCCGTCGCCACCCGCTACGCGGTGAGCCGGACGAGCACCGACGACGTCGAGGACGAGTCGTGACGGTGACCGGGCTGCCACGCGCGGAGAGCGGTGCCACGCCGGAGGCGGTGGCCAGGTGGGTGCCCGAACGCGCCGGGATCCTGAACGTGTGGCGCTACTACGACGAGGTCTTCAGGTTCCACAAAGGACGGTTGTTGCTGCGTGGCCCCAACGGCACCGGCAAGTCGAAGGCGTTGGAGCTGCTCCTGCCGTTCCTGTTCGACGCCAACCTGCGCGCCAACCGGCTCTCCACGTTCGGCACCTCCGAGCGGACCATGCACTGGAACCTGATGGGAGAAGGGGCGACCGGCACCACGAGGGTCGGGTACGTGTGGCTGGAGTTCCGCTTCCCCGGCGTTGACGGCTCGCCGGACAGGTGGTTCTCATGCGGCGCGCGGCTCGCCGCGACCAGGCACACCACCGCGGTGCACCCGGATTACTTCACCACAGGGCAGCGCATCGGCGTACCGGGTGGCCTCGACCTCACCGACCCGAACAACGCTCCCCTCACCAGCAAGGCTTTGGAAGCGGCGCTCGGCGACCTGGGCGCGCTCCACCAGAACGCGGCCGATTATCGGGCGGCCGTGCGCTCGACCCTGTTCCCCGGCTTGAGCGAGCAGCGCTACGACGCGCTCATCACGGCCCTGCTCCAGCTCCGCACGCCGAAACTCTCGCAGCGGCTCGACCCCGGGCTGCTGTCCGCGTTGTTGTCCAAGGCGCTGCCGCCGCTGGGCGAGGCGGAGATCAGCGACCTCGCGGAGGGCTTCGAGCGCTTGGACCGGCAGCGCGAGCAGCTCAAACGCCTCGACGCGGAAGTGGAGGTCGCGCAGCACCTCAAGACCAGGCAACGCGCGTATGCGCAGCGTGTGCTGCGTGCCGCGGCGGCGAAGCTGATCTCTGCCACCACGGAGCTGGGCAACCTGGCGGACGCCGCGAAACTCTCGGAAGACGAGCACCGCCGCGCCGTGCGGCACAAAGAAGAGGCCGAAGAACGCGGCGAGCTGCTGGAGCACCGCATCGTCGAGACCGACGGGCGAATCCAGGGCCTGACCGGCAGCGAGGCGTACCGGAAGGGCGAACAGCTCGACCGGTTGCGGACCCGCGTTCGCGAGGCTCGTGCGACCGCCGGGAAGAGGCGTACCGACGCGGCCCGTCACCGCCAGGTCGCGCGGACCGACGCGGAAGCGGCCGACACCGCTGCCCGGCACGCGCAGGCACGGGCCGCGGCCGCGGGAGCGCTGGCCGATGGTGCCTCGACCGCCGCCGCCCGCGTCGGTCTCGCCTCGGTGCACGCCGAGATCGCCCGCGTCCTCGCCGAACCTTCACGCGCGCGGGCTCTCCTGCGCGCCGCGGTCCAGGCACGTGCCGAGCAGGTCGAGGCCGTGCGCGCCGCTCTCAACGAGCACGAGGTCGCGGTCAACAGCAGGCAGGACGCGGAACGTGCGCTCGACGAGGCACGGGAAGCCCTGGCTGAGGCCACCGAACGGCGGGCCGAGTCCGCCGTCCGGCGCGAGTCCGCGCTCGCGGAACTCCGCGCCGCCGTCCTGGTGTGGGCGGCGGGCTGTCGTGAGCTGACCTTCGCCGACCCCGAGGCACTGGCCGACCTCGCGGCGTCGGAGACCGCGATGCTGACCAAGATCGATTCCGCTGCGAGCCGGGTGCTGAACACCATCACCCGGGAAGAGACCCTGGTCGGGACGGCGTTGGCGGCAGCCGAGCGCGATCGGGATGCGCTGCGCGACGAGGTCCGGCTGCTGCTGACCGAGGAGGACCTGCCTCCCCAGCCGCCGCACACGCGAACCGCCGACCGGCAGGCCATGACCGGCGCACCGCTGTGGCGCCTGGTCCGGTTCACCGACGCGGTGCCCGACGACGTCCGCGCGTCGGTGGAGGCCGCGCTCCAGGCGTCCGGGCTCCTGGACGCCTGGGTCGGCCACGACGGCGCGGTCGTCGGGCACGACACGTTCGCCGAGCCCGGCGCCGTGCCGCCCGCGCCGGGTCGCTCCCTCGCCGACGTCCTCGTGCCCGAGGTCGACCCGCCTGTCGCCGCGGACGTCGTCGCCCGACTGCTCGGCGGGGTGGCCTACGGGGAGGACCTGCCCGAAGTCCACCCGGTCGCCATCGGAGCCGACGGCGGTTGGCGCATCGGCAATCTGCGTGGCACTTGGCGCAAGGACGAGACTTCGCACATCGGCGCGCTCGCCAGACAACGGGCCCGGCAGCGCCGGTTGACCGGACTTCGTGAGCGGATCGCCGTCCAGGAAGGACTGATCGGGACGCATACGGCCGCCTTGCGGTCCCTGGCCGAACGCAGGTCCGACGTCGAGGCCGACCGGCACGCTCGGCCCGACCACACCGGTGCGAACGCGGCACTGGAAGCCCTGACCAGAGCGGATTCGCTGGTCTACAGCGCCGACGGTGTGGTTCGGCGATCACTGGATGGCCTCGCGAAGAGCGAGCAGCGCGTGGACCGCGCCCTGCGTGCGCTGACCACGACGGCAGCCGAACACGGCCTGCCCGCCGAACGGGAAGCGCTCACCGCGGTCGTGGCCGCCGTGGCCGCCTTCCGGACCGCGTCCGATGCCTGGATCGACGAGCACACCGCTCTGCTCGCGGCACGCCGGGAAGCGGACCGGACCGCCGAGCAGGCTCAGCGGTCCCGGCACGTCGCCGAACAGCGCGAGGACGAGGCCGACGACGCCGAAGCCGTGGGCCGAGGACTCGACAGCGAGCTGGACGCCGTGGAAGGCGCCATCGGCTTCGACTACCGACAGGTGTTGGACGAACTCGCCGTGCTGCGCGAGCGGCTGGACTCGACGAGGCGGGAGGCGAGTGCCAATCAGAAGGAGATCGGCACCCTGGCGCAGCGCCTGGGAGAACTCACCAACCGGCGGGCCACCGACGCGCGTGACCGCGACCGCGCCACCGAGGTACGCGACCAGGCCGCGGTGCGGTTCCGACACCTGGCGGACGGCAGCCTGCCCGCCGACAGCGGTCTGGACGACCTGTCCGCGTTCGGACGGGTGCTGACGGCGTCGAGTGGTGTCCGGGCAGCGCTCGACGCCGCGCGGTCGGTCGCGGCCGCGTGGCCGGCGTTGGCGCACTCGCCGAAGAACCTTGGCGATGCCGCACACCGGTTGGCGGAGGAGGTGCACGCCTCCCGCGAGATTTTGGGTGGTCGGGCCGACCTCGAACTCGACTCCGACGAGGACGTCCAGATCTTCTCCGCGATGGTGGACGGGGTGAGGATCGGCGCTTCGGCCCTGTCGGACCTGCTGCGGTCCGACGCGGAACGCAGCAGGCAGGACATCACCGCGCAGGAGCGCGAGCTGTTCGACCGGACCCTCACCGGGGACACCCGCCGCCACCTCGCCGCCCGGATACGGCAGGCGCACGACCTGGTCGACGGCATGAACGCCCGCTTGGAGCGCGTGCGCACCGCTTCCAAGGTGGCGGTTCGGCTGGTGTGGGAGGTCTCGCCCGAGCTTCCACCGGGCACGAAAGCGGCTCGTGACCTCCTGCTCAAGGACCCCGTGCGGTTGACCGAGGAGGACCGCGAGTCGCTGCACCGGTTCTTCCGCGACCGGGTCGGGCAGGCCAAGGGCGACGAGACGGCCACCAACTGGGAACAGCAGTTGGGGCAGGTGTTCGACTACACGGCCTGGCACAGGTTCGTGGTGAAGGTCGACCGCATGAACGGGACGGGCTGGCAGCCCCTGACCAAGAAGCTCCACGGCGCGCTGTCGGGTGGGGAGAAGGCGATCGCGCTGCACCTGCCGTTGTTCGCCGCCGTGGCCGCCCACTACCAGGCCGTCACCGGAGCGCCTCGGGTCATCCTGCTGGACGAGGTCTTCGTCGGTGTCGACACCGTCAACCGCGGCCAGGTGTTCGAACTGCTGTCGGCGCTGGACCTCGACCTGGTCCTCACCTCCGACCACGAGTGGTGCACCTACCGCGAGTTGGACGGCATCGCGATCCACCAGCTGATCAGCGGTGGCGACGACGACGCCGTCACCACCGCCCGGTTCGTGTGGAACGGCGCCGAGGTGGTCGATGAAGAGGTGGGCGAGGACGACTGAGCGCAGTGTCTGCGCGGATCAGAGCCGGATCGTGCGGTGGCACCGAGGCTGAAGGCACGCCACCGGGTCCGGCGGCCGGTCGTCTTCCTCGTCTCCGACTGCCGCCCGACCGACTCGGCGACCTGGGCGGAGGCGTTCGCGGCCCTGGTGGACCCCGGCTGGCCGCCGCACCCCGCCGTGTTCGCCTTCGGCCTGGGCGCCGTCGACCTCGACACCCTCGACCGGATCGGCACGTCCCGCGCCTTCGTCGGGCAGGACGGCATCCTCCTTCGGACCGCGTTGTCGGTGTCGGTGGCGTCGTCGGCGTTGCGGGCCGACCACGTCTAGGACATCCACGATGCGTCCACTTCCGGTCCACGGGCCGATCGCACGCTGCACCGCGCGAGATCGTGGAGAACGGCGAGGGTGGGTTGATGAACGCGTACACGGACCTGGTCCGGGAGCTGAAGTCGCTCCGCAAGGGGCGCGGCGTACTGGCCGGTCGGATCGGGGAGCGGGTGGGCCCGACCCTGCGGGCGACGTGCGGCGTGACCGACGACGACGAGCCGCGCGTCATCCGCCGGAAGGTGTCGGACCGGCTCGTCGAGTTGGCCGGGATGCTGCCTGCCGACCTGCGCGCGGCCACGCTCGCGGCGTTCGCGATCGACCAGGAGGCGCGGTTTCCCCTCTACCAGGACCGGGTGCACTGGACGGCGGTCCGGATGGACCGTGATCCGCGCACGATCCGACGCCGGGTCGACGAGGCGATCAACCACCTCGCCGAGCTGGCCACCGAGCCGCCGGAGCGTCCGGTCGTCGGGTCGGACGGGTGGCGCACCACCGAGCTGCACGCCGTGCTCGTGCTGGACCGGTCTCGCCCCGAGGTGATCGAGCGGCACCGGATCGTCGCCGAGCGGGACGGCCTGCGCGAACTGGCGCTCGTGTCACCGTTCCCGGCCGTCCGGTCGGCTCCCGACATGCACGTGCTGTACGGCGGCACCCTGGTCGACCGCGCAGGCCCGGTCCTGGCCATGCCCGCGCCGCTCGCGGCCGGCGAGTGCCACGACTTCTCGATCCGCTTCCGGCCGAAGGCGTTGGGCGTCGGGCAGCCGGGACTGGTGTACGTGCCGCGGCAGCCCTGCGATCTGCTGGAACTGCGGGGGCGCTTCGGTCCGCACGCACCGTCCCACGTGTGGACGGTGCGTGGCACGGATCGGGATCGCAGTGGCGACCGGCATCCGGTGGATGGTGCGGGCGAGTTCCGCATGCGATTCCGCCTGCTCAAGCCGGGCCTGGCCTACGGCGTGCGGTGGCAGGTGCCGGGCGAGCGGTGTGCCTGAGTCGTCGGCTGCGGGCTTTGGTCGACGACGCCGACCAAAGCCTGTTCCGGTCCGGAGTCCTCGGTATCGGCTGGGCGTTCGTGGCCACGGCGGCGATCAAAAATAGCGCATCCAGCAGAGGTCGAAAGCGGACTGCGCGAACGACAACAAAACGTTGATCATAGATGGCATCGTAGATGATTCGATCATTGCGCCCCTCGGCCGGGGCACCGGGTCGGACTTTCGCGTCGGTGCGGAGCGGACCGACGCGAGAAACCCGCTGATGGGGGTTCAGGCCAAACCGTCGTAGTGGAGGGCTTCCAGGTGCTCCTGTACGGCAAGGCGCTCGGGAGCGTCGATCGAAGTGTAGAGGGAGAGGGCCTGCTGCCAGCGTATCACCGCGTGTCGTGTCCGACCCGAAGCGATGTCTATGTGTCCCAACAGGTGTAGTGACCGCGCTTGCGTGTGCACGTCGTTGAGCTCATGGGCCAGCTCGGCCGCGTGGCTTGCCCGCTCGTACGCGCCGCGGAAGTCACCGAGGTCGAACTCGATCCTGGCGAGGACAGCCAGCGCGTGGCAAGTCTCCTTGCGGTCGCCGGACTCCCGATGTGCGTCCAACGCGCGGCGGCAGTAGTCGAGGGCCTCGTCCAGTTCGCCGTTGTCGTGGTGGAGTTCGGCCAGCGCGGTCAGGGTCGTGCCCTGGCCGCGCACGTGGTTGATCTCCACGCGCAGGCGCAGCGCCTCGGCGAAGTTCGCTTTGGCCTCGGCCAGGTTGCCCAGGCTGAGGTGAGCCAAGCCGATCCCGTGGTGGCCGAACGCCTCGCCCTCGCCGCCGCCGAGTCGCTTGTTGATCGCCAGGGCCTGTCGGTAGTACTCAAGTGCGACGTCGATCTCTCCACGTCCGAAGTGGGCTCGACCCACGTTGTGCAGACAGACCGCCTCGCCTTCCTCGTGGCCCCACGACCGCGCGAGGTCCAAACCCTGTCGCAGGTGTCGGAGCGCGTCGTCCAGGCGCTGGACGTTGAGGTACATGACGCCCAGGTTGTTCAGCGTGCCCAGGCGGGCTTCGACGTCACCGACGGCGTGGGCCGACTCCAGGGCCCACTCGTGGCTCGCGAGCAGGTCGTCGTGGTAGCCCGAGCGCTCGAACACCTCCTGCACGCCCGCCGGGATGCGCCACGCCTGGTCGTGGAAACCGTTGGCGGAAGCCAGCTTCGTCGCGGCCACCAGGTTCGCCCGTTCCTGCGCGCACCACTCCATCGCCGCCTGGTCCGATGCGAACGACAACGGGGACACCCCCACGTCCGGCAGTTCCGGTACGGGTGGGCTCTGCGGCGACAACTGCCGGCTGACCGCCGAGCAGGTGACGGCGTACCAGGTCAACAGGCGCTCGACGGCGACGTTCCGCTCCTCGTCCGGGTCGGTCTCCGCGGCGCACGTCGCGGCGTAGTCGTGCAGCAGGTCGTGCATCCGGTAGCGGTCGACGACGTCGTGGTCGAGGAGGTTCACGTGTGCCAGCGCGTCGAGGTGTTTGGTGGCGACCGTCGACGTCAGCCCGGTGAGCGCGGCGACGGCCTCGCTGCCCAGTCGCGTTCCGGGCAGGAGACCGAGCGTGCGGAACACGCGCGCGGTGTCGGTCGACAGCGCCTGGTAGGACCAGGAGAACACGGAGCGCAGGCTGATCGACTCGTCGTCCTCGTGCCGGAACAGGAGATCGCGATGGGCCTTGAGTTGGTCGGCGAGCTGTCCCGGTGTCTCGCGGGGACGGTCCGCGACGTGCCTGCCGGTGATCTTCAGCGCCAGCGGCAGGCCGCCGCACAGGCGTGCCAGTTCCAGCAGGCCCGCGTCGTCGCGCGGCGACCGTTCGTCCTTGATGGTCGAGCGGAGCAGGTCGAGGCTCTCGTCGGTGGTCAGCTCGGGGACCGCGACGGTGTGCGCACCGTCCCTTATCGCCAGGGAACGCAGCCGGTCCCGGCTGGTCAGCAACATGAACGCGGCCGAGGTCGAATCCAGCAGCGGACGGACCTGGCCGGCGTCGCGCACGTTGTCCAGCACGAGCAGGGTCCGACGGTCGGCGAGCACCCGGCCGAGCACGGCCGCCCGGCGGTCGGGTTCGGCGGGTATCCGGTGCGGCGGGATGCCCAGGCGGCCCAGCAGCAACGAGATCGCGTTGTCCGGGGTCACCGGCTCGCCGCCGCCGTGACCGCCCATGTCCAACAGCACCATGCCGTCCGGGAAGTCGGCCCGCCGCCGATGTGCCCAGTGGACGGCCAATTCGGTCTTGCCGACGCCGGGCATGCCGTGCAGCGTGACCAGCGGCATGCCCTGCGGCGCGTGCGATGCCGCGAGGAACGAGTCGAGCCGGTCGAGTTGCGCCGACCGGCCCGCGAACGCGGAGACCTCACGGGGAAAGCGGTAGGTGCGCGTGTCGGGTGCGGGCCGCGACGTCGGTCCCGGGTCGACGGTGTACTTGGTCAGCAGCCGTTGGTGGAGCCGGTCGAGTTCGGTGGACGGGTCCGTGCCGAACTCGCCGGTTAATCGCCGGCGGAACTGCGAGTAGAACGCGATCGCCGCGTGGCGGTCGCCCAGGCCGTCGAGCGCGGTCATCCAGAGCCCGGCGAGCGCGTCGTCGTAAGGGTGCCGATCCAGCAGTGGTCGCAGCTCCCGCAGCACCTCCGCGTACTCGCGCAGGTGGATCCCGGTTTGGAACAATGCGTGGTACGCATGGAGCAGGTCGTTCTCCTCCATGAAGTCCCGCCGTTTTGCGGCCCATTCCCCGGGCAGGTCCGCCAGCGGGCGTCCGCGCCACAGCCCGATCGCCTCGGTCAGCACCCGCTTCGCTTCCGGGTGATTGCCGGCGGCTGCTTCCGCCCGACCGGAATCCGCCATTTTCAGGAAGCGGTGGTAGTCGACCAGTCGCAGGTCGAGGTCGAGTCGGTAGGCGTCGCCCTCATTCGACAGGGCGAAGTCGACGCCCGCATTGCCGAGCACTCTTCGAATCCGGCTCACCAACGACTGGAGATTGCCCCGGTGCCGGTCCGGGTCATGATCGGGCCACAGAATTCCGATCATGGTCTCCACCGGTACGGAGCGCTTGGCGTGCAGCAGCAGCAGGGCCAGCAGCGCCCTTTGCTTCCGAGCCCCTAGATGGTGACGGATCACGCCGATCCGCAACGATGTCAGTCCCAGGATCGTGAACTCCACCAGCGCCACCCCCTCGGTGGTACCGGGTGCCCCACGCGTACGCGCACTCGGCCCGTTTCGTTTCTTCCCGTGCCGCCAGGGTAACGCCCGCTGCCGTCGTTCAGGCGTGTTTCTGCAGCCGGATTGCAGGCCGGTTGACGGCACCACCCGGATGCTTGCTTTCGAAGTCGGTTTCCTCTTGATATGGAAAGAGGCGGGGGAGAGTGGGAACTTCGGAGTGGGGAGAGGTGCCCGTCGGCCGCGACGCGCAGCGCTGGGTGACAAGACGCGGCCTGCACGACGTGTTGGTGGTGGGGCACACCGCGGCGAGCTGTGAACATTTGTTCGACGCACTGGCGCTGATCGAGTCGGATCGGCGGATACAAATCGCGTTCACGCGGGCGCCGGACGTCTTCGGCGGCGGTGTCGAAGAACTGTTCCGGGCAGCCGGCGGCGTCGTGCTGCCGTGGGAGCAGGCGATCCGGGAACCGTTCCGGCTCGCACTGGCCGCGGCCTACGGTTCGGTCCACCGGGTGCACGCGCCGCTGGTGCTGATGCCGCACGGCGCCGGGTACGCCAAGGGCTTCCCGACCGCGACGGGCGGGACGCAGGTGTACGGGCTGGACCGGCAGCGACTGGTGCGTGACGGCGAACCCGTCGCCCGGCTGGTCGCGCTCTCGCACGACGACCAACTCGACGTGCTGCGCGACCAGTGCCCGGAGGCGGTCGACGTCGCCGAGGTCGTCGGGGACCTCTCCTACGACCGGTTGGTCGCGAGCGAGCCTTTCCGGGACGCGTACCGCGCCGCGTTGGGCGTGGACGACCGCGAACTCGTCGTGCTCGCATCCACCTGGGGGAGCGGTTCGCTGTTCGGGATGCACTTCGACCTCATCCCGAGGTTGCTCGACGAGCTGCCGCCGTCCCGGTTCCGGGTCGCGACGCTGGTGCACCCGGCCGTCTGGTTCGGGCACGGCCCACGACAGGTCAGGGCGTGGCTGTCCGACTGCGTCGAGGCCGGACTGCTGTTGCTGGCTCCCGACGTCGACTGGCGGGCCGCGATCGTGGCGGCCGACCACGTGATCGGCGACCACGGCTCGACCACGGCCTACGCCGCCGCGCTCGGCCGGACCGTGCTGAGGGTGGAACCGCCCGCCCGGCTGAGCATCGTCGAGAACAGCCCGCAGGCGAGGTTGGGCGCGGTCGCGCGACGGCTGCGGTCCGACGTGCCGGTGGTCGACCAGTTGCGGGACGCGGCGGCGGATCCCGGTTTCGGGGCGGAGATCCGGGCCGCGCTGACGTCGCGTCCGGGTCTGGCCACCGTCACCCTGCGCCGGTCGCTGTACGGGATACTCGGCCTCGCCGAGCCCGGCGCCCATCGCGCGCCGGCCCCCGTTCCCGTCCCACCGAGGTGGTACCGGTCTTGAGTCTCGAACCCGTGGTGGTCGTCGTCGACGACGACATCGATGTCCGGGCACGGCCCGTCCTGCTCGCCGACGTGCTGCGCACGACGGCGGACACGGTGGAGTCCGGTGTCGCCTGGGCCGCGGCGGCGTTCGCCCGGCTGCCGGGGCTGTCGCTGGTCGCCGTCGACCTCCCGCGCCGCCGGGTCGCGCTGGTCGCCGCCGACCGGAGCGTGCGCGTCGCCGACGAACGGCCGGGACTGCTGTCGGAGTACTACGCCGCCTGGGCCGCCGGCCGGGCGTCAGCCGGTCGGGCCGAGCGCGTCCAACCGCTCGCGGACGGCGTCGGCCGCGACCGAACCGATTGACCGGAACAGCCGTTCCGCGGCGGCGAGGTGGTCGTGCGCCGCCGCGGGACCCCCGGTCCGCAGAACCGCTTCGCCGAGGACGCGGTGTGCCTCGGCGAGACCCGGCACCGAACCGAGGGCGTCCATTTGCGCCGAGGCTTTCCGGGCCGTGTCCGACGCGGTGACGGGATCGCCCGCGCCGAGTTGTGCCGCCGCCGACGTGACCGTCACCCGCGCGGCGTTGTACGGGTCCGGCGGGTCGAGCGTGGCGAACAGCCGTGCCGCGCGGTCCAGGTGCGGTAGGGCGTCGGCCGCGCGGCCCAGGTCGATCAGGACCAGGGCGAGGTTGATCAGCGCCAAGCCGACGGGGCGGGGCGCGTCGAGCGCCTCGCTCGCCTCGACGACCGCCGTGAACTGGTCGTGCGCCTCGTCGAGCCGTCCGGTGTCACGGTAGAGCAGGCCGAGGAGTTCGCGAGTGGTGCTCACGCCGTGGTCGTCGTCCAGTCCGCGCCACAAGTCGATCGCCCTGTCCAGACAGCGTTCGGCCTCGTGGTGGTCGCGAGCCGTCGTCAAGGCGCGTCCCAGCCTCCTGAGCATGTCCGCCTCGGCGAACGTGTTGCCCCACCGGCGTGCCGCGACGACACCGCGCCGGTCGGCTTCGAGCCGGTCCCGGTGGTGCTTGCGCAGGAGGAACAACGGCCACAGCACGTCCGACAGGTGCCAGGAGAGCTCGGCGAGGTCGTGCTCCAGGGCGATGCGTCCGGCCGCCATCAGGTTGACCCGCTCGTCCTCCAACCACTCCAGCGCCTCCGCCCGGTCGGCGAAGGAACGGACCGACGGGGCCGGCGTGGCGAATCCGTAGGGCAGCCGGCGGCGGTGCGGGGTGAGCAGCTTGTCGGCCCGCATCGCGGTCGCGAGGTACCACTCGGCGATCCGGCGCAGCACCCGTCCGGGTTCGCCGGGCGGCTCGTCCTCGTCCAGCCGGTGTCGGGCGTGTAGGCGCAGCAGGTCGTGCAGGACATAGCGGTTCTCGGCGCGTTCCTCGATCAGGCTCGCGTCCAGCAGCGCGTCCAGCAGCGGTTCGGTGTCCTGCCCGTCGTCGAGCACGGACGAGGCGACCTCCGGTCCGAAGTCGCCGTGCGGGTGCAGGCTCAACCGGCGGTACAGCGTGGCGGCACGGGGTTCGAGCATGCGGTAGGACAGGTCGAAGGTGGCCCGCACGGACAGTTCGCCGTCGGGGGACAGCCGGTTCAGCCGGGACTGCTCGTCGACGAGTTCGTCGTGCACCCGGCCGACCGACCAGCGCGACCGCACCAGGAGCCGGGCCGCCGCGACCCGGACCGCGATCGGCAGACCTCCGCACAGGGAGACCAGTTCCTCGGCGCGGTCGCGTTCCCGGGTGACCCGGTCCTCGCCGACGCTGCGGGCGAGCAGCGTGAACGCGGACGAGGGCGCCAGCGGGCCCACCTCGACGATGTGCGCACCCTCGCCGAGCAGCCCGGTGAGCTTGCTGCGACTGGTGACCACCACCAGGCCGGCGGGCGACGATGGCACGAGCACCTTGACCTGTGCGGCGGACAAGGCGTTGTCCAGCACCACGATCAGCGACCGGTCAGCCGTCACCGTCCGGTAGAGGGCGGTCTGCTCGGCCAAGTGCGCCGGGACCGCCGTCGCCGGCACGCCCAAGGCGCGGAGGAACGAGCTGGCCGCCTCGCCGGGGTCGGTGGGTGTGTCGTCGCTGAACCCGTTGAGGTCGACGAACAACTGCCCGTCGGCGTAGTGCGGTGCCAGGGAGTTGGCCCAGCGCAACGACAGGGCGGTCTTGCCGACCCCGCCGGGCCCGGTCAGCACCACCACCGTCGGCCGGTCCGGGTCACGCCGGCGCCGGACCTCCTCCAACCGGTCGAGTTCGCGGTCGCGTCCGGTGAACCAGGCCGGCGGGGCGGGCAGCTGGCGGGGCACCGGGACCACGCCGTCCCGGTCGAGGTGGACGTGGACGCCGCCCTCGATCGAACCGCTCTGGACGCTGGCACCGACGACACCGCCCGAGAGGTCGTTGCGCACCTTCGTCGGCCGCCCGGCCGGTTCGCGTGCGTCAGCACCGGTCACGTCCCACCCCCGAGTCGACGCGTTCCTGTGGTCCGACCGTACGGTCCGCGCGGGCCGCCGGCGGCGTGCTCACCGGATTGTGTCGCACGTCAAGTGCCACCGGGGCGGGGGTTGCCGCGGGCGCGGAACCGCGTGCCGGCCTCGACGAGCAGCGTCCGGATGGTGCCGAACGAGAGTTTGTGCCGCAGGCCCAGTTCGCGGATGGTCGCGCCGTCCTCGTACTCCTTCCGCAGGAGCAGGCCGCCCCTGACCCGGAGCGGGTCGTCGTTGCGCAGGTACTTGACGGCCTCGCCGAGCGGCTCGTCCGCCGGGCCCGGCGACGGCGTGCCTTCGGGCGGGTCGGATCTCCCGGTGCTCGGGAACCGGTCGGGGGCCACCTGTTCCGGGGTGACGCCGGTGAAGAAGAGGAGCGCCTCGACCGTGTAGGCCCGGGTCGGGTCGGGCGGCGGCCGGACCGCGCGTGCCACGTCTTCGAGTATCACGAGCGGTGGCGTGTCGTAGATCCGGGCCAGTCGGAGCAGGCGGAGCATGGACGGCCGGCGTTCGGCCTTCTCGTACTGTCGCAGGGTTTCCGGGGCGATGCCGATCAGTTTCGCCGCGTCGTCCTCGGAGTAACCGCGTCCTTCGCGCAATCCGGCCAGATGTCGACCGAAGGTCGTCCGGTAGGCGAACAAGGTGTCGACCGAGTTCTCGGCGGTCGGATTCGGTGGTGCCAGGTCCCCGTCGTTCGACATGATCGGAACCGTTCCCCCGTTCGGCCGATACCGTGACACGGGTGGCGCCGCCTGGGTTTTCCGCGATCCGTGGTGTCGCCCCCGCGAGGTATCGCGCGAGCGCCTCATGGCGCTACAGATCGCGATCGATTCGAAGCGATCGGGAACGTGGCGAGACAGCGTGCTGCGCCATATTGGCCTACTACCTGATGCATGTGGATGAGATCCCTCGTCCGAGTCGTGCGCACCGTTGAGAGTGGTCGTCGCGCGGCGGCGACCGTAGCCCATACGGCGTGGCAACACGAAACCCCGGATGAACGACACGCGGCCGTGCGGTACTCGGCGTCGTGGTCACCCAACGTCGCGAAATGAGAACGCACAATGCGGATTCGTGCCGCATCGCCGCCGTGGCGGCGATGCGTCGTCATGACATTGATCGGCGCATTCGAGCCGATCCGCTCGTTGATCATGACTGGTGTTCGGAATGGTGTTCTACGGCCTTCGGGTGTACTTCTTGCGGGGTGCTGTCAACCGAATGGCGGATGAGAAATCCTCCTATTCGATCGATATTGTGCCCGAACGGGCTAAAATTTCAGGCGCCTTCGTCCGGTGTGGGAAGGTCCGTGGCCGTGTCGCTCAGCGGGGGCGGAGGCCGCCCTGCGCGGGTCGGTGGCCTCGGATCGCGCGGCACGGGAGCGCCTTCGCTCGGCCGAACCGACGGTGAACGGCGTCCCGCACGATCCGGCGGTGGTCGAAGGCCGTGGGGGTCGTGGGGGACAGCAGGGTCGCCAACGGGGTCCAGGTGGCGGTGGCGGCGTCGCTTCCGCCGCGGACGTCGGGTGCGCCGATGACGTAGGCGTGGAACGCGGTGCTTGCCACCGCACCCCGGGGGTCGCGGCCGGGGGTGTCGTAGCTGCCGACGCGGCGCAGGCGGGACTTCGGCAGGTGCAGGCCGGTCTCCTCGGCCAGTTCCCGGACCGCGGCCTCCAAGGGGCGCTCGTCCTGTTCCACGAAGCCGCCGGGCAGGGCCAGGGCGCCCTCGTACGGCGGCTTGCCCCGGGTGATCGTGAGCACGGACAGGACTCCGCGTCGTCTGGTGAACAGCACGACGTCTGCGGTCAGGGCGGTCATGACTGTCAGGCTAAGTTAGTGTCACTCTGACATCAAGTGGTTCGCCTTGGGGTTGAGCCAATTGTCATGTCGACCTGAACGCGCGGGTGTCCTCCGGGCGCACGAAGACCAAGGGGCCGAGGAGGGACTGCCACTCCTCCAGTTCCGCCACGAGCAGCCGGTCGCTCTTGCGGCCGATCCGGACCTCGACGAGGAGCGTCACGAAGGTGAGGGCCGCGGCGACCAGTGCCGCCACGCCGAAGAACAGGGTCAGCACCACGAGTTGCGCCCGCGTCGGCAGGGTCCCGTCGTCACGGACGAGCTGCTCCGGCCGCAGGACCAGTGCGGCCACGACGTACATCGCCACGATGCCCGCCCCCCACCCCAGGTGGGCGCGGGAGAAGCCGCACCGCTCCTGGCGCAGCCACGCGCCCAGCCGGATCCTCGTCCGGGACTCCAGGGCCAGTTTCGTCTCGGTGAGGTCGAGGTAGACCGCCACGGCCTCGCCCTGGTGCAGGCGCGACCGCGGCCACCGCCACTCCGGCCACGTGGTCAGCCGCTCGTGCAGGTGCGCCGCCGCGCGCCGGTACAGGTACGGCTCCAGCGACGGGGTCGGCGGCCACTCCTTCTCCTTCTCGTCGCGGGCGTCGAACAGGCGCTGCCCGTAGAACCACAGGCCCAGGGCGATCAGGCCCACGACGGCGAACCACCACACGCCGGTGAGCGGGAGGTTGTCGGCCATCATCGCCAGGAGGACCACCATCGCCACGAGCGGGTAGAACCAGATCTTGCGCACATAGGCGCGCACCGGCAGCACGCCGAGTCGGCGTTCCAGTCTCGTGTTCTGGCGGACGGTCAGCAGTTGGGCCACGTGCGCCAGCAGGGAGACCGCCAGGATGAAGGTCGAGGACAACGCGGCCGTGGCGAAATTGATCGCCTCCGCGCCCAGCAACACGGCGATGAGCGCCGGATAGGCGGCCGTTCCCACCGTCCACCCCAGGACGCGCGGCCAGAACGCCACCCGTTTCGGTTCCGGTCGTTCCCGCACGGCGATCGGCTGGGTGATGTGCTTTTCCAGTTCGTGCAGCAACGACGCCATGTCCTCGGTGAGCGACACGGCGCGCAACCGGCTCGCCTGGCGGTGGGCGAACTCCCCGATCTCCGCCGGGAGTTCCGCGCTGGTCGGCGGCGGCGTGTCGCCCAGCAGCACCGGGACGACGGGTATGCCCAGGTCCAGGGCCTCTCTCAGCTCCCACAGGACCCAGTCGACCTCGTTGCCGAACCGGGCGACCCAGTCCTGGTGCACGACCGCGACCACGACCTCCGCGTCCCGCAGCGCGGCACGCAGCTCGTCGGGGTACCGGCTGCCCTTGCGCATCTGGTGGTCCACGAACACCCGGTCGGCGCCGAAATGCCGGCGCAACGACTCCGCGATCGCGGCGACCGCCTCGGCGTGCGGTCCGCTGCGGTAGTTCACGAATGCGCCGGGCATTTCCCGCTCCCCTCGCAATGAATGCCGGAATCGGGGTCGACCGAATGTCGACTCCCTGGAGAAAATTCTTGTACCGATCCGGGTGCCGGCCTATTCTCGATTTGTGGACGACATCATCGGGAAGGCACTCGGCGAAATCAAGGACGAACTCGCCGGACTGCACGAGCAGAACCGGTTCCTCAACGGCGTCATGGACCGGCTGCACGCGGAGAACGAACGCCTGCGCAACGCCGAGGCGCAACGCGTCCTGCAACCGGCCCTGCGCGAGCTGGTCAAGCTCGCCGACGACTGGCGGGCCCGCGGCACGGCGCTCGCCGACAAGGACCCGGCGCAGGCCCGCCTGTGCGAGGAGGTCGTGGAGGACGTGACGCTGCTGCTCGACCGCCAAGGCGTCGAGGAGTTCACCGCCGCCGAGGGCACCGCGTTCGACCGGCACGAGCAGCGTGCCGTGGGCACCACGCCGACCGACGACGCCGCGCTCGACGGCCTGGTCGCGGCCGTGCGCAAGCCCGGGTACCGGGTGGACGCCCGCGTCGTCCGGTTCGCCGAGGTCCTCGTCCGCAAGTTCACACCTCCACCGGCTTCGTGACGTCGGCGGCGATCAGCACCACCGCCAGCAGGACCGTGACGACCATGGCGACGACGAGCAGCACCAGCGCCACCCGCCGCCCGGTCGCGATCGACCTGGGGATCTCGTCGGTCATCACACCGCCTTCCGGTCGAGCAGCCACAGCAGCGGCACGGCCGGGTCGTCGTTCACGACCGACTCGTGCTCGGCGACCGTGACCGCGTCCTCGTAGCTCACCGCGAAGTACGACACCGTCGTGAAGTTGTTGTCCAGGGAGGACGTCAGGTCGCCCTGCCCGACCTCCTCCAACCACGTGCGCACGGCCGTGTCCCGTGCCTCGCGCGACCGGCTGCCCATGGCGCGGTACGGGTGGCCCGCGTCGGTCGGCCCGCGCAGGCCGTCGGTCTTGGTCAGCACCACGGCCACCGGCAGGTCGATGCGGTTGCCGCGTTTGCGCACCCCGCGTTCCCGCAACGCCTCGACGAACCGGCCCAGCACCTCGCCCGGCGCCTCGTTGGACGCCTTGACCCGGCCCAGCGTCGACCGGTCCGTGCCCGAGCGCACCTGGCGCATGGAGAACGGGTCGACGATGAACACGACCCCCTTGGTGTGGGCGAGGAACTGCGAGTCGGCGAGCCCGTCCACGTTGACCAGCAGCTCGCCCGCCGCGTCGTACAGGTACAGCAACCGGCGCGACCGGCTGCCCTGCGCGCCGACGTACACGTTGTACGCGCGCGGCCGGGCGATCACGGTCTTGCGCGCCGACGAGGGGTCCAGGTGCACCTTGAGCTGCACGTTGGTCTCGAACTCGTCCTTGGCCCGCTCGTCGGCGAACTCGAACCCGCCGCCGCGCTGCATCAGCCGGGACACCGCGCTGTGCATGAACACCGACTTGCCCGCCTGCGGTCCGGCGATCACCGGGATGTGCGCGGTCGGTGCCTGGAGTCCCTTGAGCGGCAACGGGTGGCCTTGGGCGCACTGGGCGCGCAGGTTCGCCTTGCCCAACGCCAGCAGCGTGGGCAGCCGTTCCTGGCAGCGGCACGTCCGGTGCAGCACCCCGGTCCGGCCCGGCACCAGTTTGCGGTGCGCCGCGCCGCACTCCGGGCAGCGGTAGATCGGCCGGGTCACCTTGTCGTGGCACGTCGGGCACTCGATGGTGATGCCGCGCAGGAACAGCAGGCCCAGTTCCAGCACGCGCGACACGCCGGCCGTGATCAGCGCGCCGACGACGAGGACGATCAGGAACGCCAGGAAGATCAGCGACGTGACGGTGACGAACGCGATCGCCGTGCACACGCCGAGCACGAGCCCGACGGTCGCGGCGGCGGCGGCGGGCCACGCCAGCATCTTCGGCGTCGCGGTGGTCTTGGACCACCGCCACACGCGGTCGACCTGGGACCGGGACACGTTGCCGTACTCGTCGGGTTTGCCCGCCACGACGCGTGCCCACACCCGCGTGAACGTGTGGCCGAGCACCTGCTGGTAGTCCAGCAGCACGGGGCCGGCGTAGTAGCTGCGGTACGCGGGGTCCGGGCCGGAGTCGCTCTCCTCCGGCGGCGTGATCTTCAGGTGCTTGATCGCCCCGTACGGGGTGAACCCGGCGAACACGGCCGTGCCGTACTCGACCACGCCGATGACGACGGCGGTCGCGCCGCCCGCCAGGAGGATGGCGCTGAGCGCGTAGGGGCCCACGAAGCACAGCAGCGCCAGTAAGAACAGGAAGACGATGGGGTGCACGACTACTTCTCCTTCTTGCCGCGCAACAGGTCGAAGGCGAAGCCGAAGAAGCCGCGCTTCTCCTTGCGCGCCCGCCAGTTCTGCCACCAGCCGGGCCAGCTCGGCCGGGGCGGGTCGACCCCGAGCCGCTTGGCCGTCACCTGGAGCTGGCCGCCGACCTTGTCCAGGTAGCGGCGCCGACGTCGGCGCAACGCCAGCGGCAACGTCTCGTCGACGAGCGTGCGCCGGACGTGCTCCTGCTCCAGCCCCCACCACACCACGATCGCCTCGGCGACCTTCTGGTACGGCGCCTTGGCCAGCTCTTCGCGCACGGCGTTGCGGTACGCGGGCAGGAACGGCCGCGCGTGCAGCGCGAGCACGTCGCCCAGCAGTTCCAGGTGCGGTCCCGCGTCGGCGCGCAGCACGTACCCGGCGAGCGCGGTCCGCAGCCGGTCGGACTGCTCGGGCGTCAGACCGGACAGGTCGTCCAACGCGGTCAGCACTTCGCGCGCCGCGCCGCGACCGGGTTTCGCGGTGGCGAAGTGGGCGATCCGGCGGGCGGCGTTGAGTCCGGCCTGGTCGCGTTCGCCCAGGTCGGCGGCGACGGGCGAGCGCAGCACCTCCTCGATCAGCCGGCCCTCCTCGGGCTTGAGGTCCGGCCGCGCCGAGTGTTCCAACGCCCGCGCCACGATCCGCTGGCCGAGCCGGCTCTCGACCAGCACGCGCGTGGGCACGTCCCGCAGCAGCCGCACCGACTCCTCGGTGGACGGGTCCTGCGGCCACAGCACCGGCCCCAGGTGCTGCCACTCCACGGAGTCGAACCGGGTCGCCTCGGCCATCACCTTGACCGGGTCGAGTTCGCCGCTGCGCGCCAGCACCAGGTCGGCGAGCAGCCGGACGCGACCCGACCGGCTGTTGGCGACCAGCAGCCGGACGACCTCGGGCTTGAGCGTGGTGGCCAGGTGCCGGGTCTCCCGCTGGTCGGCCAGGCGCCGGTCGAGCGCGTCGGCGGTGAACCGGACCAGGTCGCGGTGGTCGACGAGCCGTTCGACCAACGCGGGGGAGCGGCCGTCGAGCAGCGCGGGCAGCACCACGTTCTCGGCGACGTCCGTGAGGTCGGCCTGGGCCAGGGTGGGCTGCCAGTGCCGCTGCGGTGCGGTGAGCGAGGCCACGAAGTACGTGCCGTACAGGGTCGACGGCACGGGTTCGCCGTTGCCGTGCGCGGCCCGCAGCAGTTCCGCCCACGCGGCGACGTCCTGGGGCCCGCCCGCGTCGAGCACCTGGTCGGCGACCCGCTGCCAGGCCGCCGCGGGCAGCCCGCGGGGCATCCGGTCCACGCCCAGCCGCAACGCGGTGAGCAGCGTGGACTCGTCCGGCGGTGCGGCGGCGGCCAGGTCGAGCGCGAGTTCCAGCAGCACGGCGAACGCGTCCAGCTCGGGCGCGGTCAACGCGGGACTCGCCTGCGCGGCCAGCGCGAGCGCGGTGTCGACCTGGTCGCGCTCCCAGAGCTGGGCCAACGCCGAGGCGTAGCGGGTGCCGTCGGGGTCGCGCGGTGCCGGTTCGAGCAGGGAGACCGTCGTGAAGTCGCCGTACGCGGGCAGCCGCACGTCCGGCGTCGTGCCGCAGACCAGGACCGGCGCCTCCTCGGGCCGCGAGGTGTAGGTGACGAACGAGATCCGCAGGCCCAGCTCGCGCGGCAGCGACCGGCAGGCCGCCGCCAGCCACCGCGCGGCCGTCTCGTCGTCGCGCACCACGAGCACGAGCCGGCCACGTCCGGCGGCGAGAAGTCGTTGCACCGCACCGAGGACGCGTTCGAGGTTGCCGGTGCCGCCGGCCGTGACGAGCGCGCGCACGCGGTCCGGGGTCACGGCCGTGCCGGCGGGCAGGCCGGTCAGTTCCGGCAGCGACGTCCCGTCCAGGCGGCCGTGCACCCACGCCGGGGAACGCCACAGGTCGATCGGCAGCACGTCGCCGAGTTCCGCCGCCACGTCGTCGACCAGCAGGGCGTGCGCGAAGTAGTTGCCCAGGCGGCCGGTGAAGTCCGCGCCCGCGTACCGGCTCTGGAACAGCACGCCCGACCGGCCCTGCGGCACGTAGCCGAACGCGACCGGGAACTCGTCGAGGTCGCCGTCGCGCAGCCGGGCCACGAAGCTCGGCCCGGCCTCGTAGACGCTCGCCCGCACGGCCAGTTCCGACAACGGCTTGGGCACGCCCGGCGTCATCGCGCTGACCTGGAATCCCTGGATACCTTCCAGACCGTCCTCGCAGGACGTGTAATGCAGTTGGCGGACCGTCATCGCTTGCCCTTCATCTTGATCGCCCCGAACCTGGCGAGCAGCCACAGCATCGGGTCCTCCAGGCGGTAGGGGTGCACTCCGGAGCGGGACAGCTCGGTGCCGCTGACCGGCGGCGCGCCCAGCGCGCTCAGGCCGAAGTACCGGTAGTGCTGGAACGTGTTGGCGATCGTGCGGTCGAACGCGGGGTCGTACCACTGGTCCAGCCAGCCGCGGACCTCCTCGTGCACGTCGAGCCCGTCGGCCTCGTCGTACACGCCGTCGTGCCCGGACGGGCGGCGCAGCGGCGACTCCGGGCCGAACATCTCGCGCAGCAGGTCGACCTTGGTCAACGCGATCGCCAGCGGGGTCTTGAGCTTCTTGCCCGCCGAGCCCTTGCGGCGTTCCCGCAGCAGTTCGCCGAGCCGGTTCACCACGTGGAGCTGCTCGGTGTACTTGGTCTTCTCGTGGTTGGTGCCGACGAGTTCGCGCACGCGCGGCATCTGGAGCGGGTCGAGCAGCAGGATCACACCCTCGGCCGCGTCCAGGTAGCTGATCAGCTCGTCCATCCGCTGCGCGCGGGCCACGTCCTCGCCCGCGGTGTCGTAGAAGACGGTCACGACGGGCGCGACGCCGGTGCCGCCGAACCGCCGGGCCTGTCGGAAGCGCAGGCTGAAGATCAGCGGCTCGGGCGTGACGACCAGTGCCGACCGGGTGCTGTCGACCGGGCGGCCCTGCTCGAACAGCGGCACGGCGAAGTGGTCGCGGTAGCGGTCGCGCGAGGACTCGCCGAGCAGGTCCAGCGACATGCCGTCGAACCGCTGGTGCACCTGGCCGCGCTGGAACTCGTGCACCAGCACGCCGACCCACGTGCTCTTGCCCGAGTCCGACGAGCCGATCACCGCGATGTTGCGCCCGCCGCTGTCGACGTACTCACGCAGCAGGTCCTTGCCGCAGTCCGGGCACACCCGGCGGGTGGCGGGCAGGTTGCCGTGCGGGCAGCGGCCCTTCTTGGCCTGCCGTTCCGGGAACGTCGTGCCCCGGTCCGCGCCGCAGCGCTCGCCGCACCGCAGGTGCAGGTCGCCCCGGCGGTGCGGCGTCCAGCAGTACGGACAGTTGATGGTGGCCATCACGCTCCTCGCACGATGAGCTGGTCGGGACGCGTGGGCACCAGGACGACCCGGTCGTCCCGGGAGAACGCGCGCAGGTGCACCGGGCGGCGCAGGCCGGCGGGCACCTCGAACTCCGTGCTGCCGCCGCTCTCGGCGCGGACGAGCACCTCGCCGTCGGAGGGGTTCATCGGGCGCACGCCGGACCGGGCCACGAGCACGACCGGGACCGTGCCCCCGACGATCAGCTTCCGACGCTTGCGCGCGTACCAGGGACCGGGCACGACCTGGTACGACACCGTGCCGACCGTGCTCTCGCGGGTCAGCGACAGCGGCCCGAACGCGCGCACGTCGTCGGTGGACACCGACGTGCACACGCCGAACCAGTGGTCGCCCTCCGGCACGGTCACGGAGAACCCCCGACCGTCGTAGGACACCCGGGTCAGGTCCACGGCGGACGCCTTCGGGTCCTCGGGCCCGGTGGGCTTCACGCCCGGACGCCACACCACGCGGGCCGACGTCGACCCGGGCGGCCACTCCCAGGTCAGCTGCACGGCCGTGCCGAGCCGGTCGGCGCGCAGCCCGGACACCGGGCTCTGCCGGGCGTCCAGGGTGAACGCCGTGCCGATCGCGGCCAGTTCGCCCAGCACCGTGATCGGCAGCAGCACCTGGCGGCGGCCCACCGACGACAGCGTGGCGCGCAACCGGCCGCGTCCGGAGGCGCCGCGCGCCGGGATCACGGTGCCGTACCGGCGGGCGCGGTCGACCGGGACCACGTCGGGCTCCGGCGGCGTGCGGCCGTCGGGCAGTTCGAGGACCTCGACCTCGCCGCGCGGCGGCGGCGTCCACTCCGCGACCAGGTCGCGGTCCTCGAACCGGGCGGACAGGTCGGTCACCGCGACCGGCGTCTCCTGGCGGCTCGCCGAGCGGTGCAGGCCGGTGCTGAGCGCGATCGTGCCGTCCGGCAGCCGGTACCGGACGCGGACCAGGTAGTCCTCGGTGCGGCCGGGTGGGAGGTCCGGATCGGTGAACGTGGTCGAGTGCGCGTCGGCGACCGGTCGGCCGGACCGGGTGACCTCGGCGCCGGCCGCGCCCGGCGGCAGCCGCCAGCGGCCGGTGACCGCGTCGGGTCCGCCGCGCACGTCCAGGTCGAGCACCTCGCCGAGGACCACGACCGGTGCCGTGCGCGCGGGTTCGGCGGACGGCGTGCCGTCGCGCAACGCGTGCACGGCGTAGACCAGCGGCGTGCCCGACGGCGGCTCCCGGTCGGTGTACTCCCGGCCGCCGCCCTCGTCGAGCACGGTGCCCGCGCGCGACACCCGGTAGGTGATCCGGCCCGCCCTGGCCGGGCTCGGCGGCCACGCGACCGTGATCTGTCCATTGTGGATGGTGGCGGTGGCGGACGCGGGCGGCGCGGGCCGGCAGCGCTCCAGCGCCGCGTCGATCCGGTCGTCGACCAGCTCCTGGCGCACCTTGAGGTAGCCGGTGACGGCCGCCTCGACGTCCGCGCGCTCCAACGCCTCGCAGCGTTCGAGTTCGGCGTCCAGCGCGGCGAGCCGGCCCTCCAGCTCCGTGCGCTGGGCGACCCAGGTCTCCGGCAGGTTCGGCTGCTGCCGCAACACGGTGAGCGCGGCCCGCAGCCGCAGCTCGCCGATGGCCTGCTGGTAGGGCTCCTGCCAGCTCGGCGTCGGCTCGGCGGCGGTGAACGCGCGACCGCACCACACCGCGTACGCGATCGCCGCCGGATCGGCGGTGACGCCGACCTTCCGCAGCCGTCCGGACGCGGCCTTGGCCGCGCTCAGCGCCTCGTCGTAGCCGTACGCGGACCGGTCCGCCAGGTCGGTCAGCAGCTCGTACCGCAGCACGGGCGCCAGGCCGCCGTTCTCGATCCAGCCCCTGATCAGCTGCAGCAGCGTGGTCTCCGCCGCGCTGTCCGCGTTGCGCGCCACCCGCAGCTTCTCGCGCCGGGCGGACAGGTGCGCGACGGTCGTGTCCACGCCGCCCAGGTCGGTCACGTAGTCCCACAGCGAGGACTGCCGGAGCTGGGTGAGATGCCCGCGTGCCTCCGCCCACTGGCGGGGTTCGGCGGTCGGCGGCAGCTCGGCGGGCTCGCGGACGTCGCCGCGCGCGTCGCGCAACGCGGCCAGGATCGCGCTGCGCGGCACCTTGAGCGTGCGCGCCTGCGCGGCCACCTCGGCGGGTGGCAGCGCGGGCGCGCCGTTGAGCCGCAGCTTCACCGTGCTCGCCAGTCGGCCGCGCGCGGCCTCGACCTGCTTGCGGTGCTTCTCCCGGCGGGCCGGGTCCAGCAACACCTCGCCGCCGGTCTTCTGGAGGCCGCGCAGGATCTCGGTCGCCCGCCGGAACATCCGGTACTGCTGCTTGGTGAGCTGCCGGGCGACCTCCTCCAGGGCGGCCGAGATCGTCCGGTCGTCGGTCACGTCGGTGCGCAACAGGTACACCCGGAACAGGTCCTCGTCCGGGCGCCACCCGTCCTGGATCGGTTTGAGGACCTCGTCGATGAACCGGGCGGTGTCGAACTGGCCGGTCACCGCTGGATCGCCGGCAGCGGTGCCCGCTTGACCTCCTCCGGCACCAGGCCGCTGATCTTGGCCTCCAGCTTCAGCTCGCGGCCGTTGGACGCGACCGCCTTGACGTGCAGGATGCCGTCCGCCTCCAGGTTGAACGACACGTCGAACGGCTGGCCGGCGGGCGCGCGGGGGATGTCCTTCAGCGTGCCCTTGACCAGCTCCAGGTTGTCGTACAGCTCCTCGCTCAGGACGTCCGTCGTGGACTCGTACACCGCGACGTCGACCCCGGTCTGGTTGTCCGAGACGGTCCGGAACACGTCGCTGGGCCGGGCCGGGATCTCGTCGTTGGGGTGGATCAGCCACGCCACGACCAGGTCGCCGTCGGGCTTCTTCGGGTCGCGGACCACGGCGATGCCGTAACCCTTGGACGTGACGTTGACGATCTTGGGCAGCGCGGTGCCGCCGGGCAGGCCGCGCGGGGACGAGGTGCCGGACCCGTCGCTCCCGGACCCGTCCTTCTCGGCCACCGAACTGGCCGCGAACAGGGCCGCGCCCTTGGCCACGATCTGGTCCGGGTCCGCGAGCTGCGGCGTGGGCAGGTCCGGGAACTCGCGGACCAGCGCCTCCTTCACCGCGGGCGAGTGCGACATGCCGCCGACCAGCAGCAGGTCGTCGATGTGGTCGACGCCCTTCTCCCGGGCCTTGCCCAGCACGTCGCGCGTGAAGTCCAGCGTGTTGCCGATCAGGTCGGCGGTCGCGGACTCGTACTCGGCGCGGGTCAGCTCGATCTTGGCGCGCTCGCCGTTCGCGGTGACCGTCGTCGGGTAGGCGTCACGCCGGGACAGCGCCTTCTTCGCCTCCTCGGCGAGCAGTTCGATCGTGCCCGACGCGTCGAGGTCCGTGCGCGGGTCCGAACCGGCGTGCTGCTCGGTGAACTTCTCGCAGATCAGCTCCACCACGCGGGTGTCCCAGTCGGCGCCGCCGAGCTGGTGGTTGCCGCCGGTGGCGACGACGCGGATCTCGTCCTTCGAGACCTTGATGATCGTGACGTCGAACGTGCCGCCGCCCAGGTCGTAGACGAGGACGCTGCGCTCGGTGGCGGTGGCGGAGGTCAGGCCGTAGGCGATGGCCGCCGCCGTGGGCTCGTTGATGATGTTGAGGACTTCGAGGCCGGCCATCTCGCCCGCGTCGCGCGTGGCCTGGCGTTCGGCCGCACCGAAGTACGCGGGCACGGTGATCACCACGTCGGCCATGGGGCCGTCGGCGGGCGGGTCGACGCCGAGCACGCCCAACGCGTCCTCGACGACCTGCTTGAGGATGATCGCCGAGACCTGCTGGGGGAAGAACCGCTTGCCGTCGATGTCGACGGTGTAGCCGTCCTCGCCCATGTGCCGCTTGATCAGCGAGACGACGCGGCCGGGCTCGCTCCTCAGCTCGTTCTTGGCGAACTTGCCGACCGTGACGTTGCCGGACTCCTCGAAGAAGACCACCGAGGGGGTGGTCAGCTCGTTCTCCTGGTTGGGCAGGACCGACACCCGCTGGTTCTCGTCCAGCGACGCGACGCAGGAGTAGGTCGTTCCCAGGTCGATGCCGAGAACAGGGCGACGGGTCATGGGTTGTCCTTTTTCGTCGGTGGTTCACGGTTCAGGAAGTCGATCGACATCGAGCGTCGCTGTGGGCGCCCGGTGTCTTCTTGACGGACGGCCTCGTGTCCGGGCTGTTCCGCCACCTGGTCCCGCTGGGTCTGGTCGGGTGTCGGTTGTTGTTCGTGTGCCTGTTTCGCGTCTGCCTGGTCCCGTGCTGCCTGGTCGCGTCGTGTCTGTTCCTCGGCGGCCTGCGTGCGGAGTCGTTCGGCCACCGTGCCGTGTTCGATCGTCGGGGTCTCGATCCTGGTCTTGCGGCGGGTCGGCGTGACCGTGACCGGTGCGCGGCGCTTGCGGTGCAGGCCGAACGCGACCAGGCCGAGCAGGAGCAGCAGGGCGCCCGCGCCGAGCAGCACCTCGCGCCAGGGGAACGTCGCGGGTTCCGGCCGGGGCAGGGCGTCGATCGGGACGCCGCACGAGTTGGCCACGATGTCGTAGAGGCGGCGCAGGAGCGTGACCGTGTCGTCGGCGTAGTAGTCCTGGCCCGGTACCGGGCCGGTGATCGCGGCCAGGTTGACGGCGCCCTCCGGGGGCAGGTCGATGCCGATGCCGACCAGGCGGGTGCCGTCGGCCTTGAGGCGGTCCGCCGCCACCACCGCCGCGGCGACCGGGTCGGTGGTGTCGCCGCCCGCGGCGGTGTTCGGTTGGCCGTCGGTGATCACCACCGCCACGTCGAGGTCCAGCGGGGCGATGTCGGTCAGCGCGGCCTCCCAGTTGGTGCCCTCGCCGCTGTCGCCGGTGTCGATGCGCTTGACGGTCTCCTTGAGCGCGCGGCGGTCGTCGTCGTCCGAGACGTCCACGGCGCTGTCGATCGTGGTCGCGACGCCGCCGAAGCCGATGATCGTGATCTCGGACTTCTTGTCGCGCAGGGCGTCGATGACGTTGGACGCGGCTTCGCGGACTTCGACGAACCTCGACGACATCGAGTACGACTGGTCGATCAGGAGGCCGAGTTTGAGGGGGCAGCGGGAGGGCCACGCGGGATTGGGCACGTCGGCTTTGGCGGGCGCCGGTGCCAGGAGTAAGAGCAGGGCGACGATGCTGAGCGTGGACTTCACCGGGGTTCTCCCTGGCCGGCTCGCGGCTTGGACTCGCTGCGTTCGGACTCGCAGATTAGTGGCCCGGGGGTGGGGAGGGGTCGGACTTTTCGGCCCTGTCCGGGTAGTGACCACAAGTTGTCCATCGCCGTGTCCACTGTGTTGCTCGTGCTCGGGTACGCAGTGTGGTGCCGGGTGGGTGCCGGAGGCAAACAGGAGTGTCGGTCACCTTTGTTTGCTTGCGATTTCAAGCTTTGTGCGGTGTTTCGGCGGCTTTGCGTTCCCGAACGCGCGAGTTATGCGTTCAGGCACCGCGAGTTGTGCGTTCGGGCACCGCGAAATATGCGTTCGGGGCTCTGAAGCGTGCGCCTGGGTCGGTCAGGGGTGGAGGGTGCGGGCGAGGATCGCGGCTGCGGTGTGCAGGTGGGGTACCGGGTGGGTGAAGGCGGCTGCGCGTCTGGTCGCCAACGAGACGAGGGTTACGGTCGGTACCGGGGGTGGGGGGATGTCCAGGCGGCCTGCCACCAGGGCCTTCGGGGTCGTCCGGGCGAGGGTGAGGATGTGGCCTACGGCCTTGCCTCGTTGTGACGTGGCGTCGTAGGCGCCTTCGCCGGTGATCACCAGGTCGGCTTGGGCCAGGTGGGCGGGCAGGTCCAGCAGGGTGCCCACGAAGTCCGCTCCCGGCGTGAGTCGTGCGTCCAGAGCGGCTGCCAGTCCGTATGCCGTGCCGCCTGCCGCGCCGGTGCCCGGGATCTGGGGGTGGGGGAGTGCTTCCGCCAGGCGGGTCAGGGCGGTGGACAGGAGTTTCGCTTCGTGGGGTGTCGCGTGGTTTCCGGTGGTGGGGGCTTCCTTCAGCGTGTGGTCCACGTCCACGAGCACGTCTATCCGGGGGAATTCCGGCAGGTCGTCCAGTTCCACGCGGTGCAGGCGGGTCAGGTGTGCCGCGCCCGGTGGCAATTCCGTGCCGAAGGCGTCGAGAAAACGTGCTCCCAGTGCGCGTAAGGCGCCGGTGCCGCCGTCTGTTGCCGCTGCGTCGCCTACGGCCACGACCAGACGGCTGGGTGACTCCGCCAACGCCGCCGCCATCAGTTCGCCCAGGCCGATCGTGTGCGCGCCCAACGGGTCCGGTTCGGCGGTCAGGGGTAGGCCGCCCACCCTGGCCAACTCCACCACGGCCGTGCCGTCCGGGAGGTGCAGCCACTCGGCGTCCAGGGGTCTGCCGTCCGGGCCGGTCACGTCGGGCACGGGTACGCGGATCGCCCCCGGTACCGCCCTGGCCAGGACGTCCACCGTGCCGTCGCTGCCGTCCGCGACCGGGAGCCGCGCCACGGTGTCCCGGGGCCGGGTGCGGGACCAGCCTCGGGCCAGTGCCGTTGCCGCGTCGTGGGCCGGGATGCTGCCTTTGTACGAGTCGGGTGCGATCAGGACGTGCATGCGCCGCCTCCGGGCACGGGGGATGCGTCCGCTGTGGACCGGGACTTTCCTTGTCCCGGAACGAACTCGGGCGTCGTCGCCGTCGAGCATGCCATCGGGGTGGGGCGGATCGTAAGCCCCTACGTGGTTCCTGTCGTCCTGATGTCCGGAAGTCTTTACCGGGAAAGAAGGTCTACTGTGGACTATCGGGTGCGCCACAGCACCACGACGAAGTACGGCGTGCCCAGCAGTGCGATCACCAGACCGGCCGGGATCTGGGCCGGTGCGATCACCGTGCGGCCCAACGTGTCGGCCGCGCCGACCAGCACCGCGCCCAGCGCCGCCGCGACCGGCAGCACGCGGGCGTGCCGGCCGCCCACCAGGGAACGGGCCAGGTGCGGCGCCACCAGGCCGACGAAGCCGACCACCCCGATCGCGGACACGGCCGTCGCCGCCAGCGCGCCCGACGCGGCCAGCACCACGAGCCGTGAACGCTCCACCCGCACGCCCAGCACGCGCGGCGTGTCGTCGTCCAGGCAGTGCAGGTCGAGTTCACGGTGCCGCAGCCACAGCACGGGCAGGAGGAGCACCAACGCCGCGAGCGTCGGCAGCACCTGCTCGAAGGTGCGCCCATAGGTCGAACCGGACAGCCACGTCAGCGCCTTGGCCGAGTTCCACGGGTCCGACGTCACGATCAGCAGCGTGATCAGGCCCGACCCGCCCGACCACACCGCGATGCCGATGACCACCAGCCGGTCCGACTCCAGGCCCGACCGCCAAGCCAGGCCGTAGACCAGCGCGAACGCCAGGACCGCGCCCGCCCCCGCGACACCGGCCACGGCCCACGCGGACGCCATCGGCACCCACGTGATCAACGCGATCGCACCCAGTCCGGCACCGGCCGTGATGCCCAGCAGTCCCGGTTCGGCCAGCGGGTTGCGGCTCACCGACTGGATTCCGCAGCCCGACACGGCCAGTCCCGCGCCCGCCGCCACGGCCGCCAGCACGCGGGGCAGTCGCTGGTCGAGCACGAACGTCAACGCGGTCCCCGTCCGCCCGCGCACCCAGTTCGCCAGGTCGCCGAGCAGTACCGACCGGTCGCCCAGCAGCATCCCGACCACCGGCACGACCACCAGCAGCACGCCCAACGCCACCCCGACGAGCACGAGTCGGCGGCGTGACCCGGCCACCGCCACCCGGCCGACGGGGGCCCGTGCGGGCGTACCGCCGGAGCGCCCGCGGCGGGCCAACCACACCAGCACCACCGCGCCGAGCACGGTCGTCACCACGCCGGTCGGCACGGCCAGCGCCCTGGCCGATCCCAGGGTCGCGCGCAGCCCGACGTCCGCGCCCAGCACGACCACCGCACCGACCAGGCCGGACAGCGGCAGGAACGCCAGGTGTCGCGCGCGTGGCACCAGCAACCCGGTGATCACCGGCGCGCACAGGCCGACGAACCCGACCGGCCCGGCCACGGTCACGGCGGCGGCCGTGGCCGCCACGGTCAGCAGCACCGCGCCCATCCGCGTCCGCCGCACCCGCAGCCCCAGCACGGCCGCCTGGTCGTCGCCCAGCGCCAGCACGTCCAGCGACCGCGCCATCAGCAGCAGCGCCACCAGGCTCAGCACCACGACCGGCGTCATCCGGGCGGTGGCGTCGAGGTCGGCCACGGTCAACGACCCGCTGCCCCACGCGAACAGCCCGCTCGTCTCCTCCTCGAACAGCAACAGCAGCAGGATCGTCAGCGACTGGAGCGCCAGCGCCACCGCGGAACCCACCAGCACCAGGCGCGGACCCGCCGCCCCGCCGCCCGCCAGGCCCAGCACGACGACCGCCGCCGCGAGCCCGCCCGCGAACGCCGCCAACCCGTCGACCAGGGTGGGCAGCGCCAGGCCCAGCACCGAGACGGTCACGACGGACAGGTGCGCGCCCGCGTTGACGGCGAGCGTGTCCGGCGCGGCCAACGGGTTGCGCGCCACCGATCGCATGCCCGCACCGGCCACGCCGAGCGCCACGCCCAACAGCACGGCGGTGAGCAGGCGTGGCACCCGTGACCCGGCGAGCACGGCGGCGGAGCGCGCGTCGCCGAACAGCGCGGACAGCACGTCCGTGTCCGCCGTGCCCTGGGTCAGGTGCACGGCGGCGAGCACGACGACCGCCGCCGTGCCGGCCGTGGCGACGGCGGCGGTGCGTGCGCTCACTTCGCCAGCGCCGCCACGATCTGGTCGGCCACGGCCACCGCGGACCTCGGCCCGCCGAACGTCCACGTTCCGGGCTTGAACTTGTACACCTTGCCACTGCTCACGAAGGGCAGCCGCTGCCACACCGGGTTCTGCGCCAGGCCCGTGGTGAACACGTCGTCCTCGGACGCGCTGTAGAACAGGACGGTGGCCGGGTCGGTCACCGCCGTCAGGCCTTCGACGTCGGTCTGGCCCAGGCCCCACCGCGCGTCCACCTGGCCGGTCCACGCGTTGCGCAGCCCGAGACGTTCGGCGATGTCGGACACGAGCGAGCCCTTGCCGAACGGTCGGATGTCGACGGTGCTGCCCTTGAGCCAGCCGTCGGCCATGAGGAACGGCGTGCCCGCCTTGGCTTTCAAGGCCGTGGTGGCGCCGTCGAGCTTGCCGTCCATTTCGGACAGTATCCGGTCGGCCTCGGCGGTCTTGCCCAGGGTTTTCGCGACGAGCGTGAAGTCCTCGCGCAGCCGGTCGAGGTTGCGGCTCGCGTCACTGGCCTTGGTCACCACGACGGGCACGTACTTCTCCAGCCGCGGTGCCAGCGTGGCCTCGCGTCCGGCGGCCATCACGACCACGTCCGGGTCCAGCGCCACGATCGAGTCGACGCTGGGCTCGTTGCGCTTGCCGACGTCCTCGACCTCGTCGCCCAGCGGTGCGGCCGTGTCCCACGTGCGGTAGCCCTTGGTGTCCGCGACGCCGACCGGCGTGACGCCCAGCGACACGACCATCTCGGCCTCGGCCCATTCGAGCGCGACGACCCGCTTGGCGGGCGCGTCGAGCCGGACCTCCTTGCCGCGGCTGTCGGTCACGGTGACCGGCGCGTCCCCGGCCGCGCCGGTGGGCGTCGTGGTGTCCTCCGTCGTGCCGCAGGCGGTCAGCAGTAGTGCCGCGCCCGCGACGATGGCGGCGATGCGCATCCGTCCGGTTCCTCCCTCGTGGGTCGGTGATCAGGAACGTGGTGCGTGCCGGCCGACCGGGCGGCAGTGCGGAGCGCCGGTCTCCGGGTCGTGCGTCACGCGCACGGTCACGCCGTACGCGTCGGTCAGGTGGGCCTCGGTGAGCACCTCGGCCGGTGTGCCGGTGGCGAGCGCCCGGCCTTCCCTGAGCAGCACGACGTGGTCGGCGACCAGGGCCGCGTGGTCGAGGTCGTGCAGCACCACGCCGATCGCCACGCCCTCGTCGGCCAGGTCGCGGACCACGTCGAGCACCTCGACCTGGTAGCGCAGGTCGAGGTGGTTGGTCGGTTCGTCGAGCAGCAGCACGGAGGTGTGCTGGGCCAGGCACGACGCGAGCCACACGCGTTGCAGCTCCCCGCCGGACAGCTCGTCGACGCCCCGCCCGGCCATGGCCGTGACACCGCACAGCGCCATGGCCCGCTCGACCGCCCGGACGCCGTCGACGTCCACGCCCCGCCACCCGGCGCGGTAGGGGTGGCGGCCGTAGCCGACGACGTCGCGCACGGACACGCCCGCCGGCGTCGGCCGCTGCTGGGTGAGCAGGGTGACGGCGCGGGCGAACTCCTTGCCGGACAACGACTCCGCGTGCGCGCCGTCGACGTGCACCGCGCCGTCGGCGGGCCGGTGCAGGCGGGCCAGCGACCGCAGCAGCGTCGACTTGCCCGAGCCGTTGGGGCCGACCAGCGCGGTGACCGTGCCCGCGCGCAGGTCGAGCGACACACCGTGGACGACGGCCGTCCCGTGGTGTGCGAGGACCAGGTCCCGGCCGGCGAGCAGGGTGTCGGTCATAAGGCCAGCCTAACCTCGGGACTGACCCGATCGGGGTGGTTGGGACGCTGCCCATTCGGGTGATCATGGGTGGTTGTGCCGTTCGCGTGACCACCCGCCGCCGGTCGCCGCGTCGATTCTGGTGCACGGGCAGGTGCGTCGACTCGCCCGTTCGGCTGGACTGTGCCGCCTGATCCGGCGGTGGTCGATCGACAGCGCGCGAACTCCGTCCGCACGAGTGCGCCGCAGGAGTGGACGTGTCCCCTCGAACGCGTGGATCACCGGCGCCGACCTTGGCCTCGCGCGGCGGACCCTGGTTGCGTGGCGCGAGCACACCCGCGCAGCAGAGAGGGTCCCCGCCGATGCAGCCGTTCCAGTTGCCGGAGTTCTACATGCCCTACCCGGCGCGGCTGAACCCGAACCTCGACCGCGCCAGGGCGCACACCAAGGCGTGGGCGCACGAGATGGACTTCATCGACGTGCCCCAGCACGGCACCGTCATCTGGACCGACGAGGACCTCGACTCGCACGACTACGCGCTGTTGTGCGCGTACACCCACCCGGACGCCTCGGCGGACGACCTCGACCTCGTGACCGACTGGTACGTCTGGGTCTTCTACTTCGACGACCACTTCGTCGAGCTGTTCAAGCGCAACCCGGACGTCAAGGGCGCCAAGGCCTACCTCGCCCGACTGCCGCTGTTCATGCCCGTCGACGGCGTGATCACCGAGGAGCCGACCAACCCGGTCGAGAAGGGCCTGGCCGACCTGTGGCGCCGCACGGTGCCGGTGCACTCGCCGGACTGGCGGCGGCGGTTCGCGCTCAACACCGAGCACCTGCTCGACGAGTCGATGTGGGAACTGCTCAACATCTCCGAGGGCCGCCTGTCCAACCCGGTCGAGTACATCGAGATGCGCCGCAAGGTCGGCGGCGCCCCCTGGTCGGCCAACCTGGTCGAGCACGTCACCGGCATGGAGGTGCCCGCGAGCGTGGCCGGCACCCGGCCGCTGGGCGTGCTGCGGGACACGTTCGCCGACGCCGTGCACCTGCGCAACGACCTGTTCTCCTACGAGCGCGAGGTGCTCGACGAGGGCGAGCTGAGCAACGGCGTGCTGGTCCTGGAGAAGTTCCTGGACATCCCGACCCAGCAGGCCGCGGAGGTCGTCAACGACCTGCTCACCTCGCGCCTGCACCAGTTCGAGCACACCGCCGTGACCGAGGTGCCCGCCGTGCTCGACGAGCACGCCGTCGACCCGGCCGGGCGCCTGGCCGTGCTGGCGTACGTGAAGGGCCTCCAGGACTGGCAGTCCGGCGGCCACGAGTGGCACGCGCGGTCCAGCCGCTACATGAACAAGGGGCTGGCGACCGGCCCGACGCCCGTGCTCGCCGGACCGAACGGCCTGGGCACGTCGGGTGTCCGCGCGCTGCTCGCCACCGCGCCGCAGCGCCTGCGTTCGTTCGCGCACCCGTTGTTCCAGCCGGTGCCGCCGATGGACCGACCCCGCCTGGGGATGCCCTACCCGCTGAACGTGAGCCCGCACTGGCAGCACGCGCTGGAGTTCAGCGTGGCGTGGTCGCGGGAGATGGGCCTGCTCGACGACACCCCGCAGGTGTGGACCGAGGCCAAGCTGCGCGACTACGACTTCGCCCTCTGCTCGGCCGGCATCGACCCGGACGCCACGCCGGAGGAGCTGGAGATCTCCGCGCTGTGGCTGACGATCGGCACCTACGGCGACGACTACTACCCGCGCGTCTTCGGCCGCACGCCGGACATGGCCGCGGCCAAGGCGTTGACCGCGCGGCTCAAGGAGATGATGCCGGTCCAGGGCGCCGCCCCCGAGCCGGTCCTGCCGATCGAACGCGGCTTCGCCGACGTGTGGCGGCGGGCGACCGCCGACATGGCCGAGGCCAACCGGGCGCAGCTGCACGACGCCGTGGCCGTGATGTTGGACAGCTGGCTGTGGGAGCTGAAGAACCAGCACGAGAACCGGGTGCCCGACCCCGTGGACTACGTGGAGATGCGCCGGGCCACGTTCGGCTCCGACCTGACGATGAGCCTGGCGCGGCTGGGCCACGGCCACCTCGTGCCGCCGGAGATCTACCGGACGCGGGCCATGCGCAACATCGAGAACTCGGCCATCGACTACGCCACGATGCTCAACGACCTCTACTCGTACCGCAAGGAGATCCAGTACGAGGGCGAGGTCCACAACATGGTGCTGGTCGTGCGGAACTTCCTCGACGTCGACCTGGCGCGCGCGTACGCCGTGACCACGGACCTGGCCAACGCCCGGCTGCGCCAGTACGCGCACTCGGTCGAGCACGAACTGCCGGCCCTGTTCGAGGAGTTCGAGTTGGGCGCGGAGGCGCGGGCGGCGTTGACCAAGCACGCCGACGAGTTGGCGGACTGGATGGCGGGCATCCTCCACTGGCACGAGAACGTCCACCGGTACCACCCGGAGGACCTGGAGCGGCACTTCGGGTCGGAGGTGCCCGCGTCGGTGTTGCGCGGTCCGACCGGGATCGGCACCTCCTCGGCCCGCCTGGCGGGTGTGGTGGGCTGAGCGGCAGGGCACGGAAACTCGGGCACCCCCGGTCGGGGGTGCCCGAACGTGTGTTCCGGGTGTCTGAGTGCACGACTCGCGGTGTCCGAGTGCACGACTCGCGGTGTCCGAGTGCACGACTCGCGGTGTCTGAGCGCACGACTCGCGGTGTCTGAGCGCACGACTCGCGGTGTCCGAGTGCACGACTCGCGGTGTCTGAGCGCACGACTCGCGGTGTCCGAGTGCACGACTCGCGGTGTCCGAGTGCACGACTCGCGGGTTTGCTTCCGCTACGGTCCGGCGGCATGGGCGGGATTTTCATCAACTACCGGACCACGCCCGCCACCACCGCGGTGGCGTTGGTGCTGCGGGAGCGGTTGCGGGAGATCTTCGGCGTCGGCAACGTCTACCTGGACCGCGAATCCATCGACGCCGGTGCCGCCTACCCCGACGACCTGCGCCGGGGGCTCGACCGGTCCCAGGTCGTCCTCGCCCTGGTGCACGAGGACTGGCTCGCGGACCTGGACGCCAAGACCGGCAAGGACTGGGTCCGCTGGGAGTTGGAGACCGCGCTGGCCCGGGGCAAGCTCGTGATCCCGGTGCTCGTCGACGACGCGGTGCTGCCGCACGAGGGCAGGTTGTCGGGCGGGCTGCGCAAGTTCGCGCTGGCCCAGGCGCGGCGGGTCCGCTCGTCGGACCCGCGTGCGGACGCCGACGCGTTGGCCGAGGAACTGACCCTGCTGGTCGACACCGGGTTCGCCCAGGCGCACGCCGAGCGCACCGGCACTTCGGCGCCCGACGCGCGGGCCTGGCTCGCGGCTGTCGGCGCCCTCGCGGGCCTGGGCGGTCTGCTGCTGCCGGTCGACGCGACGCTGGTCGGCACGTTGCTGCTCGTCTCCCTGGCCGTGGCGCTGGTGTCGGTCGTGGTCCTGTTGGGGCGCAAGCGAATCCGTGCGGCCGAATCGCTGTTGCAACCCATGACGCCCACCGAGTACTACACCCGCGTCGGGGTGCCGTTCGTGCTCGGCTTCCTCGGCCTCTGCGCGGCCGAGGTCTTCGCCGACGGGGTGGAGCCGGTGGGAGTACTCGTCATGGCGGGCATCGTCCTGTTCGCGGTGATCCACATGACCCTGTCCCTGCGCCGTGACCGGCTCCGGCACGAGGAACGCGAGCGGTTGTGGCCCCGGCGGCTCTCGACACCGGTCGCACCGGTCGCCCTGCGCCAGGACCTGGCCCGACTGGAACGCCACCTCGCCGGCCACGAGGGCCACGACCGCCGCCTACCCTTGACGTCGAGGTTGCGCTGCCGCAAGGCGTTGCTGGGCCTGACGCTCGGCGTCCGGCTGTTGCGAAGGGACAGCCGTCGCCGCCGGGTCGTGTGGGCGCTCGCCGACCACCCGGTGTGGACGGCGGTGTGCGTTGCGTGGACGGTGGGGGTCGTCACCGCGTCCCGGTTCGCCCCGGTCACCGCGGTCCTGGTCGGCGGCGCGGCGGCGCTGGTCGGCGAGGCCGCCTTCCGCCGGCAGCGGTGGACCCGCGACGCGGTCGCCGACGAGGTGGAGGCGCACGTCACGGCCCTGCGCGAGCGCTGGCGGACCATCGACCACAGGCGCGATTAGTCCATAGTGGACTGTCGCTACCCTGGCCGGTCGGAGGTGGTGCGCGGTGAGGGACGTGCGGACGGTGGTGCTCGACGCGCTGGAGAGGCTGCGCAAGGGCCGCGGGCTGGTCGCCGACGACGTGGACGCCCGGGTCGCACCGGAGTTCGCGGTGCTGTTCGCCACACCGGCCGATCACGGCGAGGTGTTGCGGCGCAAGCTGTTCGACTACCTCGACGGTCTCATGGCGGGGTTGCCCGCCGACCGCGAGGTGATCGCCCGGGTCACGCTGAACGTGCCGCCCGGCAGGCCCGACGCCAACCTGCGGCGCCGGATGGCCTTCCTTGCCGAGGAGTTCCGCTTCGACGAGCGCACGGTCCGGCGCCGGATGGACGACGCCTACCGGCGCATGGCCGAACGCGCCGCGCGCGGACCGGAGGCCGCGGCCGACCGGGGCGACGGCGGTCGGGCGTGGTACGTGGACGTGCTCGACGTCGTGCTGCGGCTGGACGTGCCGCGGCCACACGCCCTGGAGCGGCGGACCGTGGTGGCCACCCGCTCGGGGCTGGACGTGGTCGACGTGCCCAAAGCGGACGTCGAGGTGGTGTTCGGCGGGCGGCTCACCCCGGACGGGCTGGCCCTGCCGCGCACGCTGGAGAAGGGCGAGCGGCACACCTACGGCCTGATGCGGCGGGTGCCGCCCGACCGGTCGCGGCTGGTGTACGTGCCGCACCGGCTGTGCCGCTACTTCACGCTGCTGGTCCGGTTCGACCCGGAGCGCTTACCCGGCGGTGTGTGGCGGCACGACGGGGTGTCGCGGGACGTGGTCCGCGCCGGGCGCCCGGTGGGCCGCGAGCTGTCGCTCAACGGCGCGCACGAGGTGCTCGTGGAGTTCACGGGCCTGGTCGACGGGCTCGCGTACGGCGTGCACTGGTCGCCCGACCGGTCACGTGACTGATGCCGGTCCGGTCGTCCGGTTCGTAGCGTCGGTGTCCTCGAACCGAGGGAGGAACACCGTGGTGAAGCTCGTGACCGTGATCGGCAGCACGCGGGACGGCCGGTTCGCGCCGGTCGTCCGCGACTGGTTCGCGCGCCAGGTCGGACTGCGCGACGACATCGAGCACGACGTGCTCGACCTGGCCGACGTGCGCCTGCCGGACGCGCTGCCCGCCTACGGGGAGCAGCCCGCGCCCGCCGTGGCCGCGGCCGTCGAGGCGGTGCGCCCGCGCCTGGCCGCCGCCGACGCGTTCGTGGTCGTCACCCCCGAGTACAACCACAGCTTCCCGGCGGCGCTGAAGACCGCGATCGACTGGTACTACGCGGAGTGGTCGGCCAAGCCGGTCGGGTTCGTGTCCTACGGCGGCGTCGGCGGCGGGCTGCGCGCGGTGGAGCAGTTGCGGCAGGTCTTCGTCGAGGTGCACGCCGTGCCCGTGCGCGACCAGGTGAGCTTCCACAGCGGCTGGGAGCGGTTCGACGAGCACGGCGAGCCGCACGAGGCCGAGGCCGTCGGCGGCGCGGCGAAGGTGCTGCTGGACCGGGTCGTCTGGTGGGCCGACGCGCTCAAGGACGCCCGCGCCCGGCGGCCGTACGAGGTCTGACGTGCGCGCGGTCCGGCTGCACGCGTTCGGCGGGCCCGAACGGCTGCGCTTCGAGGAGGTGCCCGACCCGAGGCCCGGCCCGGGGCGGGTGCGGATCGCGGTGGAGGCGGCGGGCGTGCACCCGGTCGACACCGCGCTGCGGCGGGGCGACGCGGACCGGGTGCCGCTGCCGTACGTGCCCGGCGGCGAGGTCGCGGGCCGGGTCGACGCGGTCGGTCCGGGCGTGCCCGCCGACTGGCTGGGCGTGCGGGTCGTGACGCGGCTGGGCCTGGTCGGCGGCGGGTACGCGTCGTTGGTGGTACGGGAGGCGGCGGCCGTGCACCGGGTGCCCGACGGTGTCGGGTTCCCGGCGGCGGTCGCGGCCGTCGGCGCCGGAGCCGCCGCGCTGGCGGCGCTCGACGCCGCCGCGCCCGAACCCGACGACGTCGTCCTGGTCACGGGTGCGGCGGGCGCCGTGGGGCACCTGGTGGTGCAGGGCGCGGCCGGGGTCGGCGCGCACGTCGTCGGCGTGGTCGGGCACGCGGACAAGCGGTCGGCCGTGCTGCGGGCGGGTGCGGCCGTCGCGGTCGACCACCGGCACCCGGACTGGGCCGACCGGGTGCGGGCGGCGCTGTGCGGGCGCGAGGTCGACGTCGTGGTGGACGGCGTGGGCGGGGTGCTCGGCCGTACCGCCGTGGAACTGCTGTGCGGCGGCCGGGTGGTGCTGTCCGGCGCGTCCTCGGGGACACCGACGCTTCTGTCCACTGTGGACATAGTCGGCCGGGGTCTCACCGTGGCGGCGGTGCGCCGGGGCAGCGTGCGGACGGGGGAGGCACGGGCGCTGGCGGCCGTGGCGGCGGGCCGGCTGCGCCCGGTCGTGCGGGTGTTCCCGCTGTCCCGGGCGGGGTCGGCGCACGAGGCCGTCGAGGAGCGGACGGTCGTGGGCAAGGTGGTCCTGGTGCCGGGGCCGGCGGAATAGCGGCGGGCCGAAACGCGCTTGAGGACGTGACGGCTGCGGCTCGACGAGTCGGGTGGGTGGGGGTTGTGCTGCACGGGCGTGCCGCCGAGTCGGCGGTTTTAGGCGGGGTCCTCGACTCGGCCCGGGACGGGAACAGCGGGGTGCTCGTCGTGCGCGGCGAGGCCGGCATCGGCAAGTCGGCGCTGCTGGGCGCCGTGGACGCCGAGGGCTTCCGGGTGCTGCGGGGTACCGCGATCGAGTCCGAGTCGGTCGTGCCCTACGCCGGGCTGAGCCTGCTCCTGCGCTGCGTGTCGGACGGGATCGACGTGTTGCCGCCGCGCCAGGCGGCGACGTTGCGGATCGTGCTGGGCGACGGCGAGTGCGGCGACACCGACCCCTACCACGTCGGCGTCGCGCTGTTGGCCCTGCTCGCCGAACTCGCCGAGCGGCAACCGGTGCTGTGCCTGGTCGACGACGCGCACTGGCTCGACCAGGGGTCGGCGTTCGCGCTGCTGTTCGCGGCCCGCCGGCTGCGCGCCGAGTCCGTGGCCGTGGTGTTCGCCGCCCGCGACCTGCACGCGCCGCCGTTCCCCGCGCCCGGCGTGCCCGAGCTGCGGCTGACCGCGTTGTCCGACGACGACGCGTTCGCGCTGCTGGCCGAGCACGCGGCCGACCTGCCGCGCCACGTGCGCGAGCGCATCGCCCGCGAGGCCGCCGGCAACCCGCTGGCCCTGCTCGAACTGCCCGCCGCGCAACGGGAAGGGCACCTGACCGCCGGACCCGCCCACCCGCCGGCCACGCTGCCCGCGCACAGCCGCGTGCGGCGGATGTTCGCCGACCGGATCGCGGCGCTGCCCGAGCGGACGCGCACCCTGCTGCTCGTCGCGGCGGCCGACGACACCGGCGACCCGGGTGTGGTGTTCCCGGCGGCCGAACGGCTCGGCGCGTCCGTGGCCGACCTGGAACCGGCCGAACAGCGCCAACTCCTGCGGTCCGACGACGGGCGCATCGCGTTCCGCCACCCGCTCGTGCGCACCGCCGCCTACCGGGGCGCGTCCCTGGTCGGGCGGATCGACGCGCACCGGGCGTTGGCGGGCGTGGTCGCCGACGAGACCCGGCGCACCTGGCACCTCGCCGCCGCGACCACCTCGCCCGACGAGGACGTGGCCCGCGCGTTGGAACGGCTCGCGGAGACCGCCCGCAAACGCGGCGGCTCCAGCGCGGTCCTGGCCGCCTACCACCGGGCCGCCGAGTTGACGCCGGACCCGAAGACCCGCGGCCGACGGCTCACGCTCGCCGCGGCGGCGGCCGTGGAGGCGGGCCACTTCGACCGGGCCTCGGCGCTGGCCGACTCGGCGGCCGACCTGCTGCGCGACCCGTTGGAGTACGCCAAGGTCGCGCGGGTGTGGGCCACGCTCGCGGGCGAGCGCGGCGAGTCGGCCGAGGCCGCCACGATCCTGGGCAAGGCCGCGCACTGCGCCGCGACCGGAGACCCGGACCTGGCGTCCGAACTGCTCTTCACGGCCACGCAGAACGCATGGACCGCACGGGACTTCACGGCCGTGCGCGGCTTCGCCGAGCAGGCTTCGGGCCTGCCCGGCGCGCACCGCGTGAAAGCGCTGGCCCGGGCGGCGATCGGCCTCGACGAGTGCGACGTCCCCGACACGCTGGCCGCGATGCGCGAGCTGGTCGCCGATCCGCGCGAGGACGTGACGAGGGCGTGGTGGCACCTCGTGCTCGGCGACGACCGGGCCGCGTACGACCACGCCGCGACCGTGGAACGCCGGGCCAGGGCGAGCGGCGCGCTGGGACCGCTGCCCCGGGCGTTGGCCTACCTGGCGCGGGCACGCCTGAACCTGGGGCAGCCGAGGGAGGCGCGGGAGACCGCCGAGGAGGGGTTGCGCATCGCGGCCGACATCGGCCAGGGGTTCAGCGTCGGTTTCCTGTCGTGCGTGCTCGCCGAGCAGGCCGCGCTGGCGGGCGACGAGCGTCGGGTCGCGGAGCTGGTGGGCGCGCTGGGCGGGACCGGCGGGCCGCCGACGGCCGTGCGGGCGATGTGCGCGTCGGCGTTGCTCGACCTCGGGCTCGGCCGGCCGGAGGCCGTGCTCGAACGGCTGGCCGACGTCGGGGCCGCCCGGCTCTACGCGATCGGCAGCCTGCCGGACCTGGTCGAGGCGGCGGTCCGGGTCGGCGAGGTCGGGCAGGCCAAGCGGGCGGCGGACTGGTACGCCGAGTGGGCCGACGGGACCGGGCACGACTGGGCGCTGGCGGTCGCGGACCGGTGCCGGGCGCTGGTCACCGACGAGGAGCGGTACTACCTGGCCGCCCGCGACCGGCACCGGTCGCCCGCTCGTCCGTTCGAGCGGGCGCGCACGGAACTCCTGTACGGCGAGTGGTTGCGCCGCGAACGCCGACGGGTCGAGTCGCGGGTCCCGCTGCGGTCGGCGGCGGAGACCTTCGAACGACTCGGCGCCACGCCCTGGGCCGAACGCGCACGACAGGAACTGCGGGCGACGGGGGAGAGCCGCCCGGCGCCCGGCCCGGACCCGGTGGGCGCGTTGACACCGCAGGAACTCCAGGTCGTCCGGCTCGCCGCCGCGGGGTTGAGCAACCGGGACATCGCCGACCGGCTGTTCCTCAGCCCGCGCACGGTCGGCTACCACCTCTACAAGGCGTACCCGAAACTCGGCGTCGCGTCCCGGGGCGAACTGGCACGGGTGCCGCTGTAGCGGCGATTGGTCCAGACCCGTTGACAGTCGGGTCGCCCGGGTCCGATGGTGGGGTGCCCGACGGCCGCCGCCTGCCCCGAGGAGGACAACGGTGAAACTCCGTAGCAGGACGGCGAGGGTCCTCGCCGTCCTCTTGGCGGTGGTCGCAGGGACCATCGTCTGGAACGCCGGATCGGAGGGCGTCGGTTCGGCGGCGGCCGAACCGCTCAAGAGCATCGTGCCGGTGCCGGTCTCCGTGCAGGCCGTGCCGGACGCCGCCTACACGATCACGATGTCCACGAAGATCTACGTCGCCCCCGGCGCCCGTGCCGTCGGCGACTACCTGGCCGGCGTCCTGCGCCCGTCGACCGGCTTCCCGCTCGACGTCGTGGAGAACCCGACACCGCCGGACGGGATCATCCTGCAGAACGCCTCGGCGCCCGGGAACGACCAGGGCTACGAGTTGATCACAAGCACGACGAGCGTCACGATCCGCGCTTCGACCAACGCGGGCTTCATGAGCGGCGCGCAGACCCTGCGCCAGCTGCTCCCGGCCAAGGTCGAGTACCGGTGGCAGACGCCCGGCCCGTGGACCGTGCCCGGCGCGAAGATCAGCGACTACCCGCGCTTCCCGTACCGGGGCGCGATGCTCGACGTGGCGCGGCACTTCCACCCGGTCGCGACGGTGAAGCGCTACCTCGACCAGCTCGCCCTCTACAAGATCAATTTCTTCCACCTGCACCTGTCCGACGACCAGGGCTGGCGGATCGTGGTCGACAGCTGGCCCCGGCTGACCACGCACGGCGGCAGCACGCAGGTCGGCGGCGGCCCCGGCGGCTTCTTCACCAAGGACGAGTACAAGGACATCGTCGCCTACGCGGCGGCCCGGCAGATCACCGTCATCCCCGAGATCGACCTGCCCGGCCACACCAACGCCGCGCTGTCGTCGTACGCGGAGCTGAACTGCAACGGCACCGCACCGCCGCTGCGTACCGACATCGAGGTCGGCTACAGCTCGCTGTGCATCTCCAAGGACGTCACCTACAAGTTCGTCGAGGACGTGATCCGGGAACTGGCCGAGATCACCCCCGGCCCGTACCTGCACATCGGCGGCGACGAGGCCAACGCCACGTCCGACCGCGACTACCAGACCTTCATGGACAAGGTCCTGCCGCTCGTCGGCAAGTACGGCAAGAAGATCTTCGGTTGGCACGAGTTCGTGAAGACCACGAAGGACACCACGGTCGTCCCGCAGTACTGGGGCACCACGACGTCCAACGCGGTCGTCCAGGCCGCCGCCGCGCGCGGTAACAAGATCCTGATGTCGCCCGCCAACAAGGCGTACCTGGACATGAAGTACAACTCGTCCACCCCGCTGGGCCTGAGCTGGGCGGGCATGATCGAGGTGCAGGACGCCTACAACTGGAATCCCGGCACCCACGTGAGCGGCGTGCAGGAGTCGTCGGTGCTCGGCGTCGAAGCTCCACTGTGGACGGAGACGATCGTCAAGCCCGAGCACATCGACTACATGGTGTTCCCGCGCCTGCCCGCGATCGCCGAACTCGGCTGGTCCCCGTGGTCCACGCACGACTGGAACGCCTTCAAGGCCCGTCTCGGCGCCCAGGGCGCGCGCTGGAACTTCATGGGCATCCAGTTCTACCGCTCGACCCAGGTCCCGTGGGACGGCGGACCGACCACGACGAGCCCCCGGCCGCCGACGGCGTGGGCCGCGTACACCTCGTACGCGGCGGAGGACAAGGTGACCTACAACGGCACCACGTACAAGTGCCTCCAGCAGCACATGTCGCTGCCGGGCTGGGAGCCGCCGAACGCGCGGGCCCTCTGGGCACCGGCCTGACACCGGGCCGCGACGTCGGGGCCGATCCGGTCCCGACGTCGCGCCTCAGCCGACGCGCGCCGCGGCGATCGGCCGGCGGTCCATCGGGTGGGCCCCGGCCGACGCCGTGTTCACGCTCCACCGGTAACGGGTGAACATGCCCGTGCGCTCGTCCGCGTAGAACATCATGTGCCCGTAGCCGGCGCCCTCGCCGCGGCGCCGGCCGACGAGCCGGCTGTCCGGGTACGCCGCGTAGTTGCCGACGCCGACCTGCCCGTGCGGCTCGGACGTGCAGTCCACGATCTCCACCGCGTACTGGACCTCGCCCGGGAAGTTCAGGCTCGCCACCGGCGCCACGTAGACGCCGCGCGTCCGCCGGACCATCACGATGTGGCCGGTGTTGGTGTCCTGCTCGTTGCGGTAGTCGATGGCGATCAGATCACCCGGTCGAAGGTCCGCCACCCGGTGCACGCGGCGGAAGCGCGGCACGTCGTCCTCCGCGAACACCGCCCGGTAGTCGCGGGCGAACGGGCTGGCCATCCCGAAGTGCGCGGTGAAGAAGGCCGACGTCGCCCAGCGGTGCGCCCGCTTGAGCACGGCCGTCTGGAACGAGGCGCACTGGCTGCGGTTGATCCACGTCGCCGCGTCGTCCGGCGAGCCCCAGACCACCACGTTCGGCTGGTCGGGCTCCTTGTAGACGTTGTTGCCGGGCGGGCACACCGGCAGCGACAGGTAGTCCACCAGCCGCTGGGCCTGGACCAGGTGCGGCGTCCCGCCCCGGCGGAGGCGGCCGGGTGCGGCCGGCGTCAGCGTCGTGGTGCCGCCCGCGTGCGGTCTGGGTGCCGGGTCCATCTCGTCGAACTCCTGTCCGGGGTGGTGGCTCGCACACGGTAAACGACCGGGCGCGGTTTCGAGTCGCGCCCGACCGGCCCATGTGGCGGAACGCTCAGCCCGCCGCCTGCCGCGCCGACTACCCTCGCCTGAGCTGGCACGACGAGTGGAGGAGCCTGGATGACGAGCGACCGGCGGAAGTGGGTGTCCGTCGCCGAGGAGGTGGCCACCGCCCTCCGGGTGGACGCGGCGCAACGGGACCGGCTCGGCGCCGAACCCGTCGCCGAGGTGGCCGCGCTGAAGCAGTCCGGCGTGTTGACCATCGCCGACTGGGACACGCAGCAGGCCGTGACGCGCGTGATAGCCGCCGCCGACGCCAACGTCGGTCACCTGCTCGGGTACCACTACCTCCAGGTGTGGCGCTCGGGCCTGTTCGACAACCCGGCGTTCGACGCCGGGGACGACCTTTTTTGGGCGGGCGTCAGCAACCCGCTCGACACCGCGCTGGACCTGGAACCGGTCGGCGGCGGCTACACGGTCTCGGGCCGCAAGACGTTCGCCACCGGCGCGGCCGTCGCGGACCGGCTCGTGGTCAGCGCGACCCGCACGGACACCGGAGGCAAGCTCACGTTCACGCTCGACGCCCGCGCCGAGGGCATCACCTACGCGGGCGACTGGGACAACATCGGCCAACGGCTCACCGCCAGCGGCGGCGTGGTGTTCGACCGCGTGTTCGTGCCCGAGGAGCAGGTGCTCGGCGGGCAGGACGCCAACACCCCGCGCCTGTCGCTGGCCGCCATCGGGTTCCAGCTCGTGCTGTCGCAGGTGCACGTCGCCCTCGCCGAGGGCGCGCTGGCCGAGGCCGCGCACTACACCCGCGCGACCACCCGGCCGTGGTTCCTCAGCGGCGTCGACACCGCGACCGCCGACCCGTACATCCTCGCCACCTACGGCGAGCTGGTCGCCGACACGCAGGCCGCCGGTGCGCTCGTCGACCGCGCGTCCGACCTGCTGCGCGACGCGAGCGACCGCGGTGCCGACCTGACCGCCGAGGTCCGGGCCGAGGTCGCCGCCGGGATCACCGCGGCCAAGGTCTTCTCCACCCGGGTCGCCAACCACACCACCTCGAAGGTGTTCGAGCTGTGCGGCGCCCGTGCCACCGCCGGCCGCTACGCCTTCGACCGGTTCTGGCGCAACGCCCGCACGCTCACCCTGCACGACCCGGTCGCCTACAAGGCCCGCGAGCTGGGCGCCCACTACCTGACCGGCGAGGCCGCACCGTTCACCGGGTACAGCTGATGGAACCCGTGCTGGCCCGCAGCGTCCGGCTCGAACCCGACGGCGTGCACATCCTCGACCGGCGCGACTTCCCGTTCACCCGCGAATGGGTGCGCTGCGGCACGGTCGCCGAGGTGGCCAAGGCCATCGAGGACATGGTCACGCAGTCGTCCGGCCCGTACTTCGCCACGCTGTGGGGCATGGTCCTCGCCGCGCGCGAGGCCGTCGGCACGCCCGACCCGCACGGGTACCTCCGGGCCGCCGGCGAGCTGCTGATCGACACCCGGCGCACCAACAACGCGCTGCGCAAAGCCGTCGCGATCGTGCTGGAGCACGTGGCCGCGTCCGACGACCCGGTGGCGGGCGCGCTGGCCGGCGCGCACGCCGGGGACGAGCGGTACCGGGCGCGCAGCCGGGCGTTGGGCGTGCACACCGCCGAACGCCTGCCCGACGACGCCGCCGTGCTCACGCACTGCTGGGCCGACCTGTACCTGACCGAGACCGTGGCCGCCGCGCACGCCCAGGGCAAGCGGTTGCGGTTCTTCTGCACCGAGACCCGGCCCTACCTCCAGGGCGCCCGGCTCACCGCCGAGACCCTGGCCGAGATGGGCGTGGACACCACGCTGATCACCGACGGCATGGGCGCGTCCGTGCTCGCGGCGGGCGAGGTCGACGTGCTGCTCACCGCCGCCGACCGGGTCACCATGGACGGGCACGTGGTGAACAAGGTCGGCACGCTCGGGCTCGCGGTCGCCGCGTCCGCGTTCGACGTGCCCTTCCTGGCCATGGTGCAGGCGCCGGACCGGCTCGCGCCGACCGCCGCCGACGTGCCGATCGAGTACCGCCCCGGCGAGGAGGTGCTGCACACCCTGGGCCGGCGCACCGCGACCGACCGGGTGCGCGGCCACTACCCGGCGTTCGACGTGACGCCGCCGCGCTTCGTGACCGACGTCGTCACCGACCGGGGTGCCTTCGCCCCCGACCGCCTCGCCGACTACTACCAAGAGGGAACACATGACTGAGTGGGTCGTGCTCGACATCGAGGGCACGCTCAGCGCCACCGACCAGGTGCTGGTCGTGCTGTACGACTACGCGCGCCCGCGCCTGGGCCCGTGGATCGACGAGCACGCGTCCGACCCGGTCGTGGCCGAGGCCGTCGCGCAGGTCCGCGAGCTGTCCGGCGTCACCGGCGGCACGGACGAGCTGGTCGCCGTCCTGCACGGCTGGATGGACGCCGACCGGAAGGTCACGCCGCTCAAGACCCTCCAGGGCCTGATCTGGCAGCGCGGCTACGCGGTCGGCGACCTGGTGGCCGAGTTCTTCCCCGACGTCGTGCCCACGCTGCGCAAGTGGCACGAGGACGGCGTGAAGCTCGCCGTGTTCTCGTCCGGCTCGGTCGCCGGGCAGGTCGCGTTCTTCGGCCACACCACCGACGGCGACCTGCGCGGCCTGTTCGAGCACCACTTCGACACGGTCAACGCCGGTCCCAAGCGCGAGGCCGACTCCTACCACGCGATCTCGGCCGTGCTGGGCTCGTCCGACGTCACGTTCTACTCGGACGTGCCCGCCGAACTCCACGCCGCCGCGGCAGCGGGCTGGCAGACCGTCGGCGTGGCCCGGCCCGGCGAGCCCTACGGCGAGGCCGACTTCTCCCCGCACCGGACGGTGGCCGCCCTGTGACCCCCGGTGCGGCGCTCGCCGCCGAGTGCGCCCGCTACACCGCGATGGGCTGGATGCGCGGCACGTCCGGCAACCTGTCCGTCGTGCTCTCCCGCGACCCGCTGCGGCTCGCCGTCACGATCAGCGGCAAGGACAAGGGCGAACTCGGCCCGGCCGACGTCGTGGAGATCGACGCCGAGGGCCGCACCGACGACCCGGTCCGCGTGCCGTCCGCCGAGGCCGGGTTGCACGGCCGGATCGCGGCCGTGACCGGTGCGGGAGCCGTCGTCCACGTGCACGCTTTGGCGCCCGTGGTCGCGGCCGAGCACTGGCCCGGCGGGGTCGAGCTGCGCGACCTGGAGATGCTCAAGGGCTTCGGCCGGGCCGCGCACGACGACGTCGTGGTGATCCCGGTCGTGCCGAACTCGCAGGACATGAAGGTGCTCGGGGACGCGTTCGAAGAGGGCCACCGCGCGGACGTGCCGGCGCTGATCGTGGCCCGGCACGGCGTGTACGTGTGGGGCGACGACCTGCACCACGCCCGCCACCGCCTGGAGTGCCTGGAATGGCTGTTGCGCTTCAAGGTCGAGACGAGGAGGGACCGATGACCCTGCTGACCGTGTGGCCGGACACCGACCCGGCCACCGTGGTGGTCCGCACCGAGGACCCGGACGAGATCGCCGCCGAGCTGGAAGCGCTCGGCGTCCGGTTCGAGCAGTGGCCCGTGCTGCCCGGCGTGACCAGGGAGAACGCTCTGGAGGCGTACGCCGACCAGGTCGCGCGGGTCACCGAGACCGAGGGCTACGTCCTGGTCGACGCCATGGAGATGACGCCCTCCGACGACCCCGGGTGGCTGTCGACGGCCGCGGCGGCCCGGCTGAAGTTCCTGGCCGAGCACACCCACGACGACGACGAGGACCGGTTCTTCGCGCGTGGCTCGGGCGTGTTCTACCTGCACGTGGGCGACCGCGTGTACGCCGTGCTGTGCGAGGCGGGCGACCTGCTCAGCGTGCCCGAGAACACCACGCACTGGTTCGACATGGGCACCCGCCCGGACTACGTGTCGATCCGCTTCTTCCACGACGACGACGGCTGGATCGGCAACTTCACCGGCAGCGAGATCGCCAAGTCGTTCCCGACCTTCGACGAGATCACCGCAGGTCGCTGAGTTCCTTCGCCAGGTTGACCCGGGCGCGCGCCTCCCAGCGGGCGCGTGCCCGGTCCGACCGGTAGAGCGGATCGCGGCCCAGCAGCGACTCCAGCACCTTCGCCCGTCCTTCGCGCCACGCCTCGTCCGTGACGTGCGCGTACTCGGCCCGCACCGCCCGGCGGTAGCGCTCGTAGCTCTCGGTGTCCCCGCCCAGCACGGCCAGGTCGGCGTCGAGCAGCAGCGTGGTCAGGTCGTCGTCGGCCCGGTGGTCGACCGTGGCCAGGACGATCTCCGCGACCCGGTCGCGCTCGGGCACGTCCAGGCGTGCGCGGACCCACTCGGCGCTGCGGCGTTCGTCCTGACCGGGCACACCGTCGTAGACCACGTCGTGCGCCAACGCGGCCAGGACCAGCACGGCCCGTTCTTCGCGTGAGCGGTCGGCCGCGAGGTCGAGCACGTCCCGGACGACGGCCCGCACGTGATCGGCATTGTGGTAGCCCCGGTGCGGCTCGGCATAGCGTTCGGCCAGGTCACCCGCGTCCACCGTGCCACCGAGCACCGCGACGGCCTCGTCCCACCACGCGTCCAGATCGGTCATGTGCGCGATCGTGCCATCAGGGCCGGTACAGCTCGCCGGACGCGACCCAGCAGCGGCCGAACAGGTCGCGCAGCGCCCGCCAGAACGCCACGTCCTCGTCCGGGAACAGGGCGGGGGACAGGTGCGCGCACGCCACGTCCCACCCGGCCGGGCCGCGCCACGCGTCCTCGAAGTCGTTCCACACCGGACCGTCCGTCGTGGCCAGGACGTTGCGGGCGTGCGCGTCGCCGTGCAGCGGGCGCACGGGCGACGACGGCCACCGCGCCACCAGGTCGTCGCGTTCGGCGACCAGCGCGGCGGGCCGCCCGAGCAGGTCCAGCGTGGCGTCCAGGTCGTCGAGCGGGCCGCGTTCGGGCAGGTCGCCGGGGTAGTCGACGAGTTCGGCGTGCAGCTCGCGCAGGAGGGCCGCGAACGACGCCTCGTTTGCCTCCCACGGCGTGTGGACCACATGGGACGCGAACGCGACCACGAACCCGTCCTGCCGCACCGGCCCCGGCACGTCGGCCGGCACCACGACCGGCACGCCCCGGGCCGCCAGGTACCGCGAGATCGCGTCGGCCCGACCGAAGTGGCCGGTCACGTCGCCGCGCACGAACGCCGTCCGCGTACCCACCCGGGCCACCACCGGCGCCGGTCGCAGGTGGACCAGCAGGTTGCTGCCGTTCTTGAGCACGATCGGATCGTCGGTGGGCAGACCCGCGGACCGGGCGGCCGACAGCGCGGCACGCAGTGCGTTCGTCACGTGACGATCGTCCCGGGACACGCAATCGGATTCGGCGGCGCCACTCGCACCACGTCCACGCGCACCCGCAGCCATCGTGAACTGCGGGTTTCCGCGACAGTGCACGTCGTGGGGGCGGAGTAGGGATGACTGGCCGTCGCAATATGATCACAGAGTGTTGATCGAGGATGGTGTCGCTGCGTTGAAAACCGCTGAGGACGCCTGCCGGGCGACGCTGAGCGGTTGTCCCGCCTGGCTACGCGATGACGGTCAATGGTCCTGACGGATTCGAGCGGGAGTGGGGTGGGATCTCGAAGTGGGTTCCCTGGACGTGCACTACCTGTACGAGCACGGCGACACCCCGGGCACTGTATCCACAGTGGACGAAGTGGATGCCTTGATCGACCGTGTTCGCGCCGAGTCTCCGCCGGCGGCGCCCATCCTGATGGAGGTGCACCGGTCGGGCGATCCGTACGCGCAAGGATTGGACGTGGGTATCGAGGTCGATCGGGGCGCGTCCCACCTGTGTGCGATGGCAGGATGCCCGGTAGGCAAAGGCTGCGTCCGCTGACCCGCGGAGCATCAGGCAGCCGGTTGTGCCGCCTTCGTGATCAAGGGAGTCGAGATGACGGGCGTCGCCAAGGGCGGCCAGGAACCGCCGAACTAGGGGCATGGCATCGATCCGCCGGATGATCGGCTGGTCGATGCGGCGGTCCTGCTGTCCGAGGAGATAAGGCGACTGCGAGCGGAAGCCTGCCTCAGTCAACCGCAACTTGCGAAGATCATCGGCTACACGCGGCAGTACGTGTCGCGTGCCGAACGACCGCAGAGAGATCTTCCGTCGGCTGAACCGGTGCGTGCCCTCGACGTCGGTTTGAATGCCGGCGGAGTTCTGGTCGGGCTACGGGAACGGGCCAAGGTCGAGCAGCGTTATCGTCGTGAAAAAGTAATCGGTGGCGTTGTTTCGCCTGCTGTGATCAACGGCGAAACAATGACTTCATCATTCCTTGGTGGTAGCCTTGAGTCGGTATCCCCGGTGCATCGGGGTGCGAACCTCGAAGCTCCGGTGGTGATCGGGGAAGGGGACCGCGTGGACCGGCGTGACATGCTCAAGATAATGGGCGCGACAGCGGCCGTTCCCCTGGCGGAATTGGTGAATTCGATCGGGGCCGCCCCCGTGCCGCGCGTACTCGGCATGGATCATGTGCAAGTGATCCTCGACTCCGACAAATTCATCACCGACTGGCAGCACCTGCACGGCGGGAACGTCGCGCGTCACGCCGCTGTGGCACAACTCCGGAACTCCGCCGAACTGCTGAACTGCGCCGCGGGTCCGCGGGTCAAGACCGAACTTTTCTCGGCATTGTGCCGGTTCGCGCACACCACTGCTTTCATGGCGTTCGACGCCTGTGCCCACGATGACGCGCGTCGAACCTTCCGGTTCGCGCTGTCCTGCGCCGAGGAGGCCGGCGATTGGCATTTGCGTGCCGCCGTCCTGTCCGATATGGCACGGCAGGAGTTCGCGCTGGGTGATTACGAGAACAGCCTGACCCGGGTCGAACTGGCCTTGGTCCGATCCGATCGCCTGGTGGCGACGGAACGTGCGATGTTGTCGGCCCTTCGCGCTCACGCCCTGGCGCGTCTGGGTCGGACGGCGGAAGCGGTCTCGGCGATCGATGTCGCCGATCGGGAATTTGCCGATTCTGACTTCCCGACGAACCCGCCGGCGATCTCGTATTATGATGTCGCGGAGCATGCCGCCACCGTCGGGCAAGTATTCATCGGCCTTGCTTCGCATGGTCGGTTCGTGGCGGAAGCGCAGGACAGGCTGTCCATCGCGATGGACGGCTATGGTCAAGCCTACGCGCGCTCACGCACCTTGGCGCAGATCGATTTCGCTTTGGTGGCCATGAAAGCGGGCGATCCGTCGCAGGCGGTTTCAGTCGGAATCGACGCGGTGGCCGGCGCGAGCACGATCAAGTCCAGCCGGCTCACGGAGGGTTTGCGCGGCCTGGTCCACGCGGGCGCCGGGCACGAGTCGATTCCCGAAGTCGCCGATTTCCGTCACCACGTCGGCGCGGTGGTGAAGTCCCGCGACCTGGTCGACAAGGCGTGACCGCGAGGTAGGGGTATCCCGGCGTGTGATCGTCCACTGTTGTCGGACCAGCGCGGATGTCCCTCGCAGGTCGACGGCTGTTCGGACGATTCCCGGTCGAGACGCCCGGTGACGGTGTGACCGGCGGTCGTGCGTGCCCCGGACCGGTTGTGACCTGGGCTACCTCGCATGATCCGGCGGTCGGGCCGGCCGAGCCGCCCCCGACCGCCCGGTCTACGATCCGATGAGCCGGGGCGCGCCTCCGGCGACGCCAGCACCACCACAGCGCAGGAGGCAGGAGTGACGGCCGTAGCCCCGCAGCCGATCGCAACGCGGCCCTTCGGGACTCGCCAGGCGGTCAAGGGTTCGTTCCTGCTGCGGATGTTCCGCACCACGGACCACAAGCAGATCGGCATCCTCTACCTGGTCACCTCGTTCGCCTTCTTCATGGTCGGCGGCGCGATGGCCATGTTGATGCGGACCGAGCTGGCCCGTCCGGGCATGCAGTTCCTCAGCCAGGAGCAGTTCAACCAGCTCTTCACCATGCACGGCACGGTGATGCTGCTGCTCTACGCGACCCCGATCGTGTTCGGCTTCGCCAACTTCGTGCTGCCGCTCCAGATCGGCTCGCCCGACGTGGCGTTCCCCCGCCTGAACGCGTTCAGCTACTGGCTGTACCTGTTCGGCGGTCTGATCACGCTGAGCGGGTTCCTCACCCCCGGTGGTGCGGCCGACTTCGGCTGGTTCGCCTACACCCCGCTGTCCAACGCCATCCACTCGCCCGGCGTCGGTGCCGACCTGTGGATCGCGGGCCTGGCGGTCGGTGGTCTGGGCACCATCCTCGGCGCGGTCAACATGATCACCACGGTGGTCTGCCTGCGCGCGCCCGGCATGACCATGTTCCGCATGCCGATCTTCACCTGGAACATCCTGGTGACCTCGGTGCTCGTGCTGCTGGCGTTCCCGATCCTCACCGCGGCCCTGTTCGGCCTGCTCGCCGACCGACACCTCGGCGCGCACGTGTTCGACCCGGCCAACGGCGGCGTGATCCTCTGGCAGCACCTGTTCTGGTTCTTCGGCCACCCCGAGGTCTACATCGTCGCGCTGCCGTTCTTCGGCATCGTGTCCGAGATCTTCCCGGTGTTCAGCCGCAAGCCGATCTTCGGCTACAACGGCCTGGTCTACGCGACGCTGGGCATCGCGGCGCTGTCCGTGGCCGTGTGGGCGCACCACATGTACGCCACCGGTGCGGTGCTTCTGCCGTTCTTCGCGTTCATGACGTTCCTGATCGCCGTGCCGACCGGCATCAAGTTCTTCAACTGGATCGGCACGATGTGGAAGGGGCAGCTCACCTTCGAGACGCCCATGCTGTTCAGCCTGGGCTTCATCGTGACGTTCCTCTTCGGCGGTCTGTCCGGCGTGCTGCTCGCGGCACCGGCCATCGACTTCCACGTGTCGGACACGTACTTCGTGGTCGCGCACTTCCACTACGTGCTCTACGGCACGATCGTGTTCGCCACGTTCGCCGGCATCTACTTCTGGTTTCCGAAGATCACCGGCCGGATGCTCGACGAGCCGCTGGGCAAGCTGCACTTCTGGACCACGTTCCTCGGCTTCCACGGCACGTTCCTCGTCCAGCACTGGCTGGGCAACGAGGGCATGCCCCGCCGGTACGCCGACTACCTGCCGTCCGACGGCTTCACCACGCTGAACACGATCTCGACCATCGGCGCGTACGTGCTCGGCGCGTCCACGCTGCCGTTCATCTGGAACGTGTTCAAGTCCTACCGCTACGGCGAGACCGTGCACGTGGACGACCCGTGGGGCTTCGGCAACTCGCTGGAGTGGGCCACCTCGTGCCCGCCGCCGCGGCACAACTTCACCGAACTGCCCCGCATCCGCTCCGCCCGGCCGGCGTTCGAGCTGCACTACCCGCACATGATCGAGCGCATCCACGCCGAGGCGCACGTGACGTTCACCGGCAAGGCCATCCCGCACGAGCAGGCGCACTCGACGCCGTTCGAGGCGGCGGCTCACGCTGTGCAATCGGGCACAGCTTCGGAGAAGACCGAGGGCGACCACAAGTAGCCTGAGCAAGGTTCGACGACGAGCCCCGCCCGACTCCCGTGTCGGCGGGGCTCGTCGCTGTTTCGGGCAAAGGAGCCGACGAAGTGGCGATCCCCGTTTTGATCACGGTCACCGGACCGGACAAGCCCGGCGTGTCCTCGGTGCTGTTCGCGGTCCTCACCCGGCACGGCGTCGACGTGCTCGACGTCGAGCAGGTCGTCATCCGGGGCCGACTGGTGCTCGGCGTGCTCGTGTCCGCCGAGCACGACCCCGAGGGGCTCCAGGAGAACGTCGAGCAGGCCATGGCGACGGTGTCCATGCACGTCGAGGTGGAGATCGGGGCCGACTCGAAGCGCACCGCGCGGCTGGAGTCCAGCCACGTGCTGATCCTGCTCGGGCGGCCGGTGACCGCGCGGGCGTTCACCGGGGTGGCACGCCGGCTGGCCGCGTTGGGCGTGAACATCGACGCGATCCGCGGCGTCGCCGACTACCCGGTCACCGGCCTCGAGCTGCGGGTCTCCGTAGCGGACGACACCGCGGTCGCCGACGCGCAGCTGCGCGAGGCGTTGGCCGAGGTGTCGGTGCGCGGCGGCCTGGACATCGCCGTGGAGCGGGCGGGCCTGACCCGGCGGGCCAAGCGGCTGGTGGTGTTCGACGTCGACTCGACCCTGATCCAGGGCGAGGTCATCGAGATGCTGGCCGCGCACGTGGGCTGCGAGCCGCAGGTCAAGGAGATCACCGACGCGGCGATGCGGGGCGAGCTGGACTTCGCCGAGTCGCTGCGGCGGCGCGTGGCACTGCTCGAAGGGCTTGACGAGAAGGTGCTGGACGAGGTCGCCGGGTCGTTGGAGCTGACGGCCGGCGCGCGCACGACCGTGCGCACCCTCAAGCGGCTGGGCTTCAAGTGCGGTGTGGTGTCCGGCGGGTTCACCCGGGTCATCGCCGGGCTGGTCGACGACCTGGGCCTGGACTTCTGCGCGGCCAACGAGCTGGAGGTCGTCGACGGCAGGCTCACCGGGCGGGTGCTGGGCGACATCGTGGACCGGCCGGGCAAGGCCGTGGCGTTGCGCCGGTTCGCCGAGCGGCAGGGCATCCCGCTGGCGCAGACCGTGGCCGTGGGCGACGGCGCCAACGACATCGACATGCTGGGCGCGGCCGGGTTGGGCATCGCGTTCAACGCGAAGCCCGCATTGCGGGAGGTCGCGGATACCGCCTTGTCACACCCCTACCTGGACGCGATCCTGTTCGTTCTCGGCGTCACCCGGGCCGAGGTGGAGGCCGCCGACGCCGCCGACGGACTGGAGCTGACCCGCCTGTGACCGACCTGCTCGACCTCATCGCCCGCCGCGACTACTCCACCGAGAGCGACGTCGTGCGTGCCATGCCCATGGTGCTGCGCATCGAACGCGCCGACCCGCCGTCGCGGACGGACGTGCTGGAGGCCGCTGCCGCTGCCGCGATCGCCGTGTGCCTGGACGACCGTGCCGCGGTGGATGGCGAGTGGCACCCGGCCCTGGAGGCGTGGATCAGGGGCCGCATCCGCAAGGTGTCGCGGCGGGCTCGGGGTGCGCATTGGGCGGCTGTGCAGGAGTTGCCCGGTGTGACGATCACCGTGGGGACGGCGTCGGTGCGGGCCTTCGTGCCCGGTCCGGTGACCGAGTTGCCCAAGGAGCTGTCGCGACTCCAGGTGGCGGGGAGCGATCTGCCTCCCGATACTCCCGGTCCGGTGCCGGAAGGTGCGCGGGTGCTCTGGGTGAACCCGAGGGTGGAGATGACGGCGGGCAAGGCGGCGGCCCAGGTGGGGCACGCGACCATGATCCTGGCGCCGCGGTTGTCCGCCGCGGAGTTGAAGGAGTGGGCGGCGGTGGAGTTCCGGACCGCGGTGCGGACGCCGTCCCCTGCGGACTGGGATCTCCTGGTGGCGGGGCCTGATCCGGTGGTCGTGCGGGATGCGGGGTTCACCGAGGTGGCTCCGGGGACGGCTACGGTCGCGGCCCTGCTCTGAGGTGGCGCACCGCCTGCTCGACGCACTCGTCGAGCGGGCGGACCGTGTCCACGGTGAACACGTCCCACGGCTCGTACTCCAGCGCGAGCACGTCCTCCCACGTCGGTTCCGGGAAGCCGACGATGCCGCGGCTCCGGTGTTCCAGTCGGCGGCGGTGGACGCCCGGGTCCGAGCACACCACCTTCACCGGTTCGACCCGGATTCCGTGCCTGGCGCCCAGGTCCTGCCACATGGCCCTCGCGGGTTCCACCGCGTTGACGGCGTCCACCACGACCGGCAGCCCGCCGGTCAGCACTTCTTCGGCCACCGCTTCCACCACCGTGTAGGCGGCGAGGCCCGTCGGCTGGGTCCGGTCGATCCCGGCCCGCCACAGTGCTGCCTCGACGGGATCGACGCTGATCACCGGGGCGCCCAGTGTCCGTCCGATGCCCCTCGCGATCGCGCTCTTCCCCGCTCCGGGCGCACCGCTCATCACGACCAGCATCGCGTCGTTCACTTGCCGGTGGCGTCCAGGCGCTTCAGTGCGGCCCGTACGATTTCGGGGTCGTAGGTCGTCCAGAACGGTGGCAGGGACGCGCGCAGGAAGCCGCCGTACCTGGCCGTCGCCAGGCGCGGGTCGAGAATGGCCACCACGCCCTTGTCGCTCATGGACCTGAGCAGGCGGCCGGCTCCCTGGGCGAGCAGCAGGGCGGCGTGGGTCGCGGCCACGGTCAGGAAGCCGTTGCCGCCGCGGGATTCCACCGCTTTCTGCCGGGCCGACGCCAACGGGTCGTCCGGGCGGGGAAACGGGATGCGGTCCATCACCACCAGTTGCAGCGCCGGGCCCGGCACGTCCACGCCCTGCCACAGCGACAAGGTGCCGAACAGGCATGTGCGGGTGTCCTCGGCGAAGCGCTTGACCAACTGTCCCGTCGAGTCGTCGCCCTGGCACAGCACCGGGTACTCCAGCCTGGACCGCAGTGCCTCGGCCGCCGCTTTGGCCGCCCGCATGGACGAGAACAGGCCGAGCGTCCGGCCGCCGGCGGCGTTGACCAGGCCCTCCAACTCGTCGAGATAGGCCGGGGGCAGGCCGTCGCGGCCCGGTGCGGGCAGGTGGCGGGCCACGTAGAGGATGCCGCTGCTGCCGTGTTCGAACGGGGACCCGACGTCCAACCCGGTCCACCGCACCGGGGTCAGGTCGGACGGGGCCTCCTTGGCCGTCGCCATCCCCTGGGTGGCGACCGCCGTCGACGTGGCCGGGAGCCCCCACTGCCGGGCCAACGTGTCGAACGTGCCGCCCAACGTCAGCGTCGCGGAGGTCAAGATCGTCGTCCGCTTGCCGAACAGCCGTTCCCCTAGCAGACCGCCCACGCCCAGGGGCGCCACCCGCAGCGACGGTGCCCGGCCCCGGTCGGCGAAGTCGCCCGACACCCACACCACGTCGTGGTCCTCGTCGAACGCCTCCAGCATGCGGACCGCGCAGTCGTGCACGTCGTCCAGCAGGGAACGGGCGAGTTTGCGGGACGTGGCGCCGTCCACGTCCTCCTTGCGTTCCGGTCCCAGCGACGAGATGCAGGCGTGGGCGGCGTCCCTGGTCGCGGCCAACGCGCCGGCCAGCGCCTTCGGCAGGGCGTCGAGCCGACCGGCGGGCATGTCCTCCAGCAGCATCGCCAACCCGTCGCCCGCCTCGGCCAGGCGGTCGGCCACGTCCTGGTCGATCAGGCGTCCGCAGCGCCTGGCCGCCGTCGAGACGAGCGTGCCGCTCAGCTCCTCGGTCGCCACCGAGGTGATCCGGTCGACCAGGTCGTGCGCCTCGTCGATCACGACCACGTCGTGGTCGGGCAGGACCTGGTAGCCCTCCAGGGCGTCCACGGCGAGCATGGCGTGGTTGGTCACCACGACGTCGGCCCGGCCGGCCTCGGCGCGGGCGCGTTCGGCGAAGCAGTCGACGCCGATCGGGCACTTGGCCACGCCCAGGCATTCGCGGGCGGTCACCGAGACCTGCTTCCACGCCTGCTCGGTCACACCCGGCACGAGTTCGTCGCGGTCGCCGGTCTCCGTGTCGGACGACCACTCGTGCAGCCGCTTCACCTCGCGGCCCATGCGGGACACGGCGAACGGGTCGAACAGGCCCGCCTCCTCCGGCTCCTCGGGCGCACCCGAGTGCAGCCGGTGCATGCACAGGTAGTTGCGGCGGCCCTTGAGGATCGCGAATCGGGGTTCGCGGCCCAGCACCTGCTTCAACGCCTTGGCCAGGCGGGGCAGGTCGCGGTCCACGAGCTGGCGCTGGAGGGCGATGGTCGCGGTCGAGATGACCACGGTCGACTCCTCGGCGATCGCGTGCCGCAACGCCGGCACCAGGTACGCCAGCGACTTGCCGGTGCCGGTGCCCGCCTGCACGGCCAGGTGCTCGCCGGTGTGGATGGCCCGCTCGACGGCCCTGGCCATCTCCACCTGGCCCGTGCGTTCGGCGCCGCCCACCGCCTCGACGGCGACGGCGAGCAGGGTGGCGGTGTCGGGCAGGGTGATGGCGGGCACGACCCGAGACCGTACCGCCCGGCACCGACAGCATCAGTGGTCGAGGGCCACCTTGCCGACGACCCGCTCGGTGTTGCGCCTGGTCTTCGTCCAGCCGTTGCGGCCACGTACCAACCTGGTCACCGCGCGCCACGACGTGATGTAGAAGGTGTAGATGTACAGCGCGTACCCGAACCCGTACGCCAGGGCGCGTACGAACCCGGTCCCCGGTTCGCACCGCGCCCGGTAGACCGGCCCCCACAGCACGAACGGCAGCAGCCCGAACAGTCCGTAGACGGTGAACAGCACCCACGCGCCGCCGGTGAACCACCCCCACACCTCGCCGGGGTCGACCACGAACCGGTGCGCCAGCAGCAGCATCGGGATCGGGTAGATCAGGGTGCCGAGTAGCTGCATCCACGGCTGGGCCAGGTAGTAGAGCATCTCGGCGGCGCCGAGCGTGGACAGGTGCGGCGAGTCCCAGATGCGCTTGATGTAGCGCATGCACTGCATCGTGCCCTGGCCCCAGCGCGTCCGTTGCGCCAGGAACCGGCGCAGGCTGTAGAGCCCTTCCTGGTGCACGTGGGTGTCCAGGGTGAACCCGGTGCGCCAGCCCGCGGTGAGCAGGTGCACGCCGAGTTCGAAGTCCTCCAGCAGCGACCCGCGCCACGGCTGCCCCGCATGCCCCGCGATGGTGTCCAACGCGGACAGCCGGGTGAACTGCCCGTTGCCGCCCATGGAGATCGTGCCCGTGACACCGCGCGAGAGCTGGATCGCGGCGATGGCCGTGCGGAACTCCAGGTCCTGCATGCGCACCAGGAACGCGCCGAACCGACTGCGCCACGACGTCACACCCGCCTGCCGCACGCCGGTGTTGACCATCCGCACGTCCACCTGCACGGCGCCGACGCCGGGATCGCCGAACAGGTGGTCGGCGGCGCACACGTCCAGGCAGTTCGGCGCGGGCCGGCCGTCGGCGTCCACCACGACGATCACCGCGCGGTCGAGGTCGGCGTGCCGGCCCATCCACTGCTTGAGCGTGCGGTACGCGTCGTTGAGCGCGTCGCCCTTGCCGGTGCGGGCCAGCGGTCGGTACCGGCGCACGAGGTGGACGTGCTTGTCCGCGCGGAACGAGCGCACCACGCCCACGGTCGCGTCGTCGGAGTCGTCGTCGATGACCCACACGTGCGCGATGGCGAACGTCGTGCGCAGGTAGCGAATGGTGTCGCCGATCACGGCCGCCTCGTCGCGGCACGGCACCATGAAGTGCCACTCGAACGCCGCCGCCCGCCCGGTGGGCGCGGGCGTGCGGCGCAGGTACGGCACGACGATGAGCAGCACGTACGTCACGAACGCGACGCTCATCGTCAACGCGAGGGCCTGGGTGAAGCCCAGGACGACGTCGAGGTTCACCGCCGGGTCGCCAGCCACACGAACGCCACGAGCGCCGCCGCGCCGCCGAACACGCTGACCATCGAGCCGAGCAGCGTATGCCCCCAGTGGTACCCCCGGTCGACGCCGAGCCAGTCGACCAGGCCGACCAGGGTCAGCACCCGCAGCTGGTTCACCACGACGACGGCCGTCGCGGCGACACCCAGCGCGATCAGCACGCGGCGGGTGATCCGGGGCCGCAGCGCGGTCATCACCGCGCCGATGACCAGCAGCGGCACGACCAGGAACGCCGACGTGCACTCGGGGGTCATCCGCAGGCCCAGCGGCGTGTCCGAGCCCAGTCCGAAGTAGACGGTCTGCCGGTCGGCGACGACCTCGACGCCGTACCCGCTCAGCGCGTCGAGCAGCAGGCCGGACAGGGAGATCTCGACCGTCCGATAGGCACGGTGCGCGAGCACCAGTCCGGTGGCGACCACGGTCAGGGCGACGACGACCACCCGGTTGAGATGGGCGGTACGAGGCACGGCAAACGCCACGAAAGGATTCCTTTCATACGACCGAGGGCCGCCCGATAGGGCTACGACAGGGGACATCGGCGCCAGGCCTCGGGATCAGTACTGCCGGAACGGGTGACAAATGACCCCATTTTCGAGCGATGAATCCACCGTGTGTGCCCGTGTGTCGGGCCGACTGCGCGGTCCGGGTGGCGCCCGTCCCCCTTTACGGGCAGCAACCTTTAATCCGACCGAAGGAACGCCGATAGGGGCATTCGGCTCGACAACCTTGTTCGGAAAGGAACTCCATGCGTGTGCGAATGACCCGTCGGACCGGCGTCGCCGGACTGGCCGCCGTCGTGGCGCTGCTCGTCGGCGCGACCCCCGCTTCCGCCTCGCCCGGCGACGCGTCGGCCTTCGGCGTCGACGTCGCCGTCACCCTGCTCGGCCAGGCCGCGGTGCAGGTCGGACCGCTGGCCGTCGCGGACTCCGACGGGCCGACCAGCGCGTCGGTCGCGTCGGTCGACCAACCGGGTGTGCTGAGAACCGGCGTGGTCACCGCGTCGGCGTCCCGGGACGACCAGAGCGGGGCGGTGACCGCGAGCGCGAGCACCGTCGACGCCGAGGTCGGCGTCCTGGGCCCGGTCGTCGGCGACGTGACGGCGTCGGTGATCGCGGCCGAGTGCACGGCCACCCAGCAGGGCATCACCGGCAAGTCCACGCTCACCGACGTCGACCTCGGTTCCCTCGGCCCGGTCGACGCGAACGCCGCGCCCAACACCACGATCGACGTCAAGGTCCTCAACGTGGTGGTCGGCAAGCTCGTGCTCAACGAGCAGGTCACGAACACCGACGGCAGCCTCACCGTCAACGCCCTGCACCTGACCCTGCTCGCCGATGTGCTCGGCGCCCTCGGCACCGGCGATGTCGTGATCTCGTCCGCGACCTGCGGTCCGGCCGCGCTGCCCATCCCGATGGCCTCCGGCACGGGGCTGTGGCTGGGCCTGGGCATGCTCGCGCTGTTCGCCGTGCCGGCCGCGTTGATCACGCTCCGGCCGCGCCGCGCAGAGGCGGTCTGACGTGTACAAGGTCCCCGGGAGCGGAATCGCGGCCGGCACGGGCGTCAGCGCCCTCGCCGCGACCGGTGCGGGCGTGACGTGGTGGGTCGTCCTCGGGGTGGCGTTGCTCGTGGCGGGTGCGTTCCTGCTGCACGCCGCCCGCACCCGGCGGGTCGACCACGGCGAGTAGCGCGGCGGGACCCGGCGCGCGCCGGGTCCCGCCCCGCCCGAGAGGAGCAAGCTGGTGAAGGAAGTCCTCCTGCTCGCGGGCACCCGGCCCGAGGCGGTGAAGATCGCACCGGTGGCCCTGGCGCTCGCCGACCACCCGGTGCTGCGGCCCGTGATCGTCCACAGTGGACAGCACGTGGGCATGGTCGAGCAGGCGCTCGACGCGTTCGGCCTCGCGCCCGACGTGGTCGTGCGCGTGCCCCGGCACCTGGGCAGCCAGGCCGAACTGCTCGGCGGGCTGGTCGTGCGGCTCGACGACCTGTTCGGCGAACGCGACCCGGCGGCCGTGGTCGTGCAGGGCGACACGACCACCGCGCTGGGCGGCGCGTTGGCCGCGTTCTGGCGCGGCGTACCCGTGGCGCACCTCGAAGCCGGGCTGCGCACCGGCGACCTGGCCGGGCCGTTCCCCGAGGAGGGCACGCGGCAGATGATCGCCCGGATCGCCGCGCTGCACCTCGCGCCCACCGCCGACGCGGCCTCGGCGCTGCTCGGCGAGGCGTTGCCGGACAGCCGGATCACGGTCACCGGCAACACGGTCGTCGACGCGGTGGAACGGGTGTCCGCCGCCGACCTGCCCGCCCGCGACCCCGACCTGGCCGCGCTGGAACGGGTGCTCGACGCGCGCGGCGGCAGGCTCGTGCTGGTCACCGTGCACCGGCGCGAGTCGTGGGGCGTGCCGCTGGAACGCGTGCTCGCGGCCGTGCGGGCGATCGCCGACCGGTACGCGGACGTGCACGTGCTCGTGCCCGCCCACCCGAATCCCGCCGTGCGCTCCACTGTGCGGGACGTGCTCGGCGGCCATGACCGGATAGTGGTCACCGAACCCCTGGACTACCCCGATCTCGTGCGCACATTGCGTCGGGCCGCGGTCGTGCTCACCGATTCGGGTGGCATCCAGGAGGAGGCACCGTCCTTCGGCGTGCCCGTGCTCGTGCTGCGGGACACGACCGAGCGAATGTGTGCCGTGGACGCGGGCTGTGCCTGGCTGGTGGGCACCGACACTCACCGGATCGTGGCCGAGGCCGCCTGGGTGCTCGACTCCCGGTTGCGGCTTCCCCGTGGGCGCAATCCCTTCGGGGATGGTGCGGCGGCGTCGCGTGTGCGGAAAGCGTTGGAACGACTGGTCGGTGTGGCCGTCGAAGGCGAATCTGTTTCGTCGTCCTGTGGGCCGTATTGATTGCATTCCGTCACGTTGATCACCAACGGGTGCGCATTATTCCCCTTTGGGTGACATTTTGTTTGAGGTGTTAGCGGAGCGGTTCCGGCGTTCGATGATTCGCGGCAGGGGGCGATTTCCGAAAGGTCGTAGAAACCATGAACCACAACCGAGCGCATCGACGTGCCGCGGTCGTCGCCGCGGCCCTCGTCACCGGACTGCTCGCCACGGCGACGCCCGCGCTCGCGGACAACCCGCCGGGCATCGCGTCGGTCGGCGCGGCGAACTTCGTCGAGGACGGCGACACGTCGTACATCGCGGACCTCGCGCAGTGCGCGGTGGACGGCACCACGTACCGGTCGACCATCGGCAAGTCCGACACCGGCGTCAAGTTCGGCCCGGGGTACTCCACCTGCACCACCACGGTCGTCGACCCCGAAGAGGAGACCACCAGCACCAGGTCCGAGGCCAACGGCACGCTCTTCGAGCTGTCCGCGCTGGTGTCCGAGAGCGGACCCCGGCTCAAGGTCGGGTCCTGGCGGTCCACGTGCTCGGCCACCCAGGGCGGCACCACGGCCGGCTGGTCGATCAGCGGCCTGTCCGGGTTCACGGGTCTGCCGGCGCAGATCCCGGCGAACTACGTGCTGCCGATCAAGCGCGGGACGACGGTGCTGGCGACCGCGACGTTCAGCGAGATCACGCTGCCCAACCCCAACGACGGCAGCCTGGACATGAACCTGCTGCACATCCGCTTCACCCCGGCGTCGGGCATCACGGGCGACGTGGTGCTCGGCCACGTGGCCTGCTCGCCGACGCCGTGACGTGACCGGGGGCGGGGGCCGGCCGCGCACCGGCCCCCGCACCACCTCGGTCAGCCGACCCTGGGCGTGCCCTCCAGCACCACGCCCGCCGCGCCCAACGTCTCCAGCGCGGTGTCCACGGTCGTCCGCGCGACACCCGCCGTCAGGTCCAGCAGCACCCGCGTCGCGAAGCCCGCGCGGGCCGCGTCCACCGCCGTGGCCCGCACGCAGTGGTCCGTCGCGATGCCCACGACGTCCACCTCGTCGACGCCGTGCGCGCGCAGCCAGTCGGTCAACGCCTCACCCGCGCCGGACGCGCCCTCGAAACCCGAGTACGCCGCCGCGTAGGCGCCCTTGGAGAACACCGCCTCGACCGGCGTCACGTCGAACTCCGGGTGGAACGACGCGCCCGCCGACCCGGCCACGCAGTGCACCGGCCACGAGTCGACGTAGTCGGGGTTCTCGCTGAAGTGGTCGCCCGGGTCGACGTGGTAGTCCCGCGTCGCCACGACGTGGTCGTACCCGCCCGCCGCCACGTGCGCGGAGATCGCCGCCGCGACGGCCGCGCCGCCCGTGACCGCGAGCGATCCGCCCTCGCAGAAGTCGTTCTGCACGTCGACCACGATCAGTGCCTTGGTCATGACTCCCTCACCGGAACGTCGTCGGGATCGCGGGCTCGCCCCGCGACAGCTTCAAGCCCTCCCACGGCACGCTGACCAGGGCCGCGCGCAGCCGTTCCCGGCTCTGCGCCAACGTGTCCAGCCCCTCGACCCGGCGACCGCCGCGCACCAGGGGCACGGGCAGCTCGCGGTCGTGCTCGGCGGCCTCCGGCCGGTCGTCGACCGGGAAGACGATCTCCTCCAACGCCGTGCCGGTGTCCTTGTGCCGGCGCAACGCGCTCTTGCGCCCGCCCCGGGACTCCTTGTGCGAACTGCGCTTGGCCACCGGACGGCCGTCCACATCGACCAGCTTGTAGACCATGCCCGCGGTCGGTGCGCCCGAGCCCGTGACGAGCGACGTGCCGACGCCGTACGCGTCGACCGGCTCCGCGCGCAACGCCGCGATCGAGTACTCGTCCAGGTCGCCGGACACGACGATCCGGGTGTCCTTCGCGCCCAGCGAGTCGAGCTGGTCGCGGGCCTGCCGGGCGAGCACGCCCAGGTCGCCCGAGTCGATCCGCACCCCGCCCAGACCCGGGCCCGCCACGGCGATCGCGGTGTCGATGCCCTTGGTGATGTCGTAGGTGTCGACCAGCAGCGTGGTGCCCACGCCCAGCGCCTCGACCTGGCCGCGGAACGCCGACTCCTCGTCGTCGTGCAGCAGCGTGAACGCGTGCGCGCAGGTGCCGGTCGTCGGGATGCCGAAGCGGCGTGCGGCCTCCAGGTTCGACGTCGCCGTGAACCCGGCCAGGTATGCGGCCCGCGCGGACGCCGTCGCCGCCTCCTCGTGGGTGCGCCGCGAGCCCATCTCGATCATGCGGCGACCGTTGGCCGCGCCCACCATCCGGGCGGCGGCGGACGCGATCGCGCTGTCGTGGTTGAGGATCGACAGCACCAGCGTCTCCAGCACGACGCCGACGCCGAACGGCGCCCGTACCGACAGGATCGGCGAACCCGGGAAGTACAGCTCCCCCTCGGGGTAGCCGTCCACGTCGCCGGTGAACTCGTAGGCCGCCAGCCACTCCAGCGTCGCGTCGTCGACCACGGCCGTGCGCCGCAACAACTCCAGCTCCGCCTCGCCGAACCGGAACGACTCGATCGCGTCGAGCACGCGACCCGTTCCGGCGACCACCCCGTACCGGCGACCCTCGGGCAGCCGACGGGCGAAGACCTCGAACACGCAGGGCCGATCGGCGGTACCGTCCCGTAGCGCGGCGGCGAGCATCGTCAGCTCGTAGTGGTCGGTCAGCAGCGCCGTTGAGGTCGACATGACCACAGAGCCTATGTTCACGACCGGGTGAGGGGACCTATGGCATCCGCCACGGCCCGGAACATGACACCATTGGCGGTATGACCACGCCCGTCGAGCAGGAGTGGACACAGGCTGACGCGGTCGGCGCGGAACTCGGCGCCGAGGACAAGCCGTGGCAGACACTGGTGTGGAACGACCCGGTGAACCTGATGGGCTACGTGACGTACGTGTTCCAGAAGCTGTTCGGGTACAGCAAGGACCAGGCGACCAAGCTGATGCTGGACGTCCACCACAAGGGTCGGGCCATCGTGTCCTCGGGGAGCAAGGACAAGGTGGAGGGCGACGTGGCCAAGCTGCACGCGGCCGGCCTCTGGGCGACGATGCAGCGTTCGTCGTGAACCGGTGGAAGCGGTCCGGCGACGTCGTGCTCTGCGACCTCGACCGGCAGGAGGCGGCGGTCGTGCGCGGCCTCGTGAGCCAGATCCAGGACATGCTGCTGGCCCGCTCCGAGGAGGCGCCGCGCGACGAGCTGTCCGAGCTGACCGGCATCCGCACCGGCCCGTCGACCGCGCCGGACGACCCGATCCTGGGCAGACTGCTGCCCGACTTCCACCGGCTGGACCCGGATTCCCCCGATCCGGCCGAAGTGGACTCGTCGGCCGCGCTGCGGTCGTTGCACGAGCCGGCGCTGCTGGACGCGAAGACCGGCGTGGCCTCGGTCGTCCTGGAGACCTGCCCGCCCCAGGGCGGGGAGATCCGGTTGTCGCTGGAGCAGGCCGACGCGTGGCTGTCGGCGTTGAACGACGTGCGGTTGGCGTTGGGCACGGCACTGGACGTGCAGGAGGACATGCCCGACGAGCTGCCTCCCGAAGATCCGCGCTCGCCCCACCTCGGCGTGTACCACTGGCTGACCTGGGTGCAGGACACGTTGATCGAGGCCGTCACGGCCTGAGGTCCCCCCGCCCGCCGAGGGCTGCTCCCCGCTTCGCTCCCGACTTTGCTTCCGCGACGACTATTCCCGCTGTCCGGGACAAAGGGCAGTGCGGGTTCTCACACACCGGGACGGCTTCCCCCACCACGTAGGATGGGGCCGTGCTGGTGATCCGCCGTGACCTCGTCGACGCGATGGTGGCCCATGCCCGGAGGGACCACCCCGACGAGGCGTGCGGGGTCATCGCGGGCCCCGAGGGCTCCGACCGGCCCGAGCGGTTCGTCGAGATGGACAATGCCGAGCGCTCGCCCACGTTCTACCGGTTCGACTCGATGGAACAGCTGCGCGTCCACCGCGAGATGACCGCCAACGACGAAGAGACGATCGTCGTCTACCACTCGCACACCGCGACCGAGGCGTACCCGTCGCGGACCGACGTGTCCTACGCGAGCGAGCCGCAGGCGCACTACGTCCTGATCTCCACCCGGGACCCCGAGCGGCACGAGCTTCGCTCCTACCGGATCGTGGACGGCGTCGTCACCGAGGAGCCGGTCGAGATCGTCGAGTCCTACATGTTCGCCCACACGGGCGCCGACGACACGCCCGACTGTCCCTGAGCGCTGCGGTCTCGTCGGCAAGTCAACCAACGCTCCTCGGAGGTTCCCGCATGGCCATCACCGTCTCCATCCCCACGATCCTGCGCACGCACACCGGCGGTCAGAAGTCCGTCGAGGCGTCCGGCGCGACCCTGGAGCAGGTCATCGACGACCTGGAGACCAACCACGGCGGTCTCAAGGCCCGCCTGGTCAAGGATGGTTCGCTGCACCGGTTCGTCAACGTCTACGTCAACGACGAGGACGTGCGCTTCGCGGGCGGACTCGGCGCCGAGGTCAAGGACGGCGACACCGTGACGATCCTGCCGGCCGTCGCGGGCGGCTGATCACCCGTGACCCGGTACGAGTCCCTGCTCGACGCGGTCGGCGGCACGCCGCTGGTCGGCCTGCCCCGGCTGTCGCCGTCGAAGGACGTCCGGCTGTGGGCGAAGCTGGAGGACCGCAACCCCACCGGCTCGATCAAGGACCGCCCGGTCCTGATGATGATCGAGGAAGCCGAGCGGTCGGGCGTGCTCACGCCCGGCTGCACCATCCTGGAGCCGACGTCGGGCAACACCGGCATCGCCCTGGCCATGGCCGCGAAGCTCAAGGGCTACGGCCTGGTGTGCGTGATGCCGGAGAACACGTCGACCGAGCGCAAGCAGCTGCTCCAGGCGTACGGCGCGCGGATCGTGTTCTCACCGGCCGCCGGCGGCTCCAACCAGGCGGTCGCCCGCGCCAAGGAACTGGCCGAGCAGAACCCCGACTGGGTCATGCTCTACCAGTACGGCAACCCCGCCAACGCGGGCGCGCACTACCACGGCACCGGCCCCGAGCTGCTCAAGGACCTGCCGACGATCACGCACTTCGTGGCGGGCCTGGGCACCACCGGCACGCTCGTCGGCACCGGCCGCTACCTGCGTGAGCAGAAGCCCGACGTGCAGATCATCGCGGCCGAACCGCGTTACGGGGAGCTGGTCTACGGCCTGCGCAACCTCGACGAGGGCTTCGTGCCGGAGCTGTACGACGAGACCGTGCTCACCGGCCGGTACTCGGTCGGCTCGTACGACGCCCTGCGCCGGACCCGCCAACTCCTCGAGGTGGAGGGCATCTTCGCCGGCATCTCGACGGGCGCGATCCTGCACGCGGCACTGGCCGCGGCGGAAAAGGCCGTGACCAGGAACGAACCGGCAGACGTGGCGTTCGTGGTCGCGGACGCCGGCTGGAAGTACCTGTCGACCGGTGCCTACGCCGGCACCCTCGACGAGGCGGCCGAACGCCTGGACGGCCACCTCTGGGCCTGACACCGGATGGCCCGGCCAAGAAGATGGCCGGGCCACCGCCCTCCAGCCCCGCACCGTGCAGCCATACACCCGACTCACGTGGCCCGAACGCACATTTCGCGGTGTCTGAACGCACATTTCGCGGTGTCTGAACGCGTAACTCGCGCGTTTGCACCGGCAGGTCGTATGGGGCGGGGTACGACAGCCACCCGCCAAGCACCTCAGCCCGCGAACACCCCACCCACCCGACCCACCCCGGCACCGGGCACCACGAACACCCCACCCCCGGCGGTCACGTACAGATCAGTGAGATCACGCCCACCGAACTGACACCCCCCGACCTCCCCCGGCACCTCCACCACAAGATCGAGAACCCCGCCGGACGTATACCGCCGCACCGAACTCCCCACCCCCACCCACACGAACCCCGCTTCCACCGCCACCCCGGTCACCCCCACCTCCAGGAACGACCGCCTTTCACCCACATCCCCCGAAGAGACGTCGTACCCGTACACGTCCACCCCACGAGAAGACCCCACGAACAACCGCGAATACCCCGGATCCCAATCGAACCCGGTCACCCCCACCCCGCCCACCAGCACCTTCGCGTCCCCGTTGGGCAGCACCCGGGCCAACCACCCGTCGTCCCCCCGAGCCGTCCCCGCCAACAACCGCCCGGCGGGATCCACCCCGGCACCGACGGCGGCATACCCCTCACGCGCCCAGTACACGAGCCACGTCTTGGCGCCGTCCTCGTCGATCAACGCCACACCGTCGCGCAGGTTGAGCACCAGCCCCCGCCGCCGGGGCAACGCCGCACCCACCGGCTGCGGCAACTCCAGCACCGCGTCGGCACCGCCCGGCGAGTACCGGTGCACCTCGTGCCCGCGCACCCACAGCAGCGTCGCGCTGGTCGCGTCCCACACCGGACAGCCACTTCGTCCGGCCCCCGCGGGCACGGCCACTTCGATCGACACGGCGTCAGCCTATGTGCCCCGACCTGCCGCGTAGCCTGGATTCCGTGAACGCCGTACGCCGGATCTTCCCGCCCCGCCCGTTGTCGGCGGCGCTCGTCGTGTCGAGCTTCGTCGGACTGCTCTACGTCATCGAGGCGATCGACACCGCGCTCGGCGGCGCACTCGACGACGACGGCGTGATCCCCCGCGACTTCTCCCAGTGGGACAACATCCTCTGGTACCCGCTGCTGCACGCCGGTTGGGCGCACCTGACCGGCAACGCGGTGCCGCTGCTCCTCCTCGGCTTCCTCGCCTGCTCGGGCGGGCTCAAGCAGTTCTTCCAGGTCACGGTCGTGATCTGGCTGACCGGCGGTCTCGGCGTGTGGTTGTTCGGCGCGTACGCGAGCCACATCGGCGCGTCCGTGCTGATCTTCGGTTACCTGACCTTCCTGCTGGTGCGCGCCCTGTTCGCCCGCAGTGCCGCGCAGATCGCGGTGGCCGTCGTGGTGTTCGCCCTCTACGGCGCGGCCCTGTGGGGCGTGCTGCCCGGCCAACCGGGTGTTTCCTGGGAAGGCCACCTGTTCGGCGCACTCGGCGGCGTGCTCGCCGCGTGGGGAGTGGCCCGCGATTCGCGGGCTGAGGTCGCCCCGTGAACGCCCCCGTCGACACCCCTGGGAACGCCGCCGTGAACGTCTTCGGGAACACCCCGTGAACGCCGACGCGCCGATCGGGATCTTCGACTCCGGGGTGGGCGGTCTCACGGTCGCCCGCGCGATCATGGACCAGTTGCCCGCCGAACGCCTGCGCTACGTCGGCGACACCGCGAACGGTCCGTACGGCCCGCTGCCCATCGCCCAGGCCCGCAAGCACGCGTTGGAGATCGGCGACCGCCTCGTCGAGGACGGCGTCAAGATGCTGGTGATCGCGTGCAACACCGCGTCGTCAGCCTGCCTGCGCGACGCCCGCGAGCGCTACGACATCCCGGTGGTCGAGGTGATCCTCCCGGCCGTGCGCCGGGCCATCGCGACCACCCGCTCCGGCCGGGTCGGCGTGATCGGCACGAAGGGCACGATCACGTCCGGCGCCTACCAGGACGCGTTCGAGGTCGCGAAGGACATCACGGTGACGGCCGCGGCCTGTCCGCGCTTCGTGGACTTCGTGGAACGCGGCGTCACGTCCGGTCGCCAGGTGCTCGGTCTGGCGCAGGCCTACCTGGAGCCGTTGCAGCGCGCGGAGGTGGACACGCTCGTCCTCGGCTGCACCCACTACCCGCTGCTCACGGGCGTGCTCCAGATCGTGATGGGCGACTCGGTCACCCTGGTGTCGAGTGCGGAGGAAACGGTCAAGGACGTGGTCCGGGTGCTCACCGAGCGCGACCTGTTCCGCGAGGGCGCCCCCGATCAGCGGTTCACCGCCACCGGACCGGCCGAACAGTTCGCGCGCCTGGCCAGGCGCTTCCTCCCCGGCTTGGAAACACAGTCCTTTCACGCCTACACGTGAGCCGGCACGCTCCACGGGTGCTGTTGACCATCCTCGGCTGCTCGGGCAGCCTGCCGGGGCCTGATGCCCCGTCTTCCGGGTACCTGGTTGAAGCCGACGGCTTTTCCCTGGCCGTCGACTTCGGCAGCGGTGTGCTCGCCGCGTTGCAGGCCCACCGCGATCCGTTCGCCCTGGGCGCGGTGCTGTTCTCCCACCTGCACCCCGACCACTGCGGCGACTTCTCCGGCTTGACGGTGTTGCGCCGCTACCACCCCGATCCGCCGTACGACCCGACGACCAGGCCGCTGCCGGTGTACGGGCCGGGCGAGTCGCCCGACCGGTTCGCGCGGGCGTACGCGGAAAGCGCCGAGGAACTGGCCCGGACCGACCTGACCGACATCTACCGGTTCCACGCGGTGTCCGACGGCGGCACGGTCCGCATCGGCCCGTTCGAGGTCACGTCCAGACGCGTGGCCCACCCGTGCGAGGCCTACGGGTTCCGGATCACCACGCCGGAGGCCTCGCTGGCCTATACCGGCGACACCGGTCCGTGCGAGGCGTTGCACGAGTTGGCCGACGGTGTGGACGTGTTGCTGTCCGAGGCGACGTGGGAGCACGCCGAGGACAGACCCGCGGACCTGCACATGTCCGGACGGCAGGCGGGCCGGCTCGCGGCGGCGGCGGGCGTGGGACGACTGCTGCTCACCCACGTGGCGCCGTGGACCGACGCCCGGGTGGTCCTGGCCGAGGCGCGTGAGGAGTTCGACGGTCCCGTCGAGCCCGCCGCGCGGGGCAAGAGCTACCGGATTGGCTGAGCCGGGCCGGGGGTAGTCCGGCCGCATGTCCACTGACGTCGTAGATCTCATCCTGGCCGACCACCGCAGGTTCGAGGAGCTGTTCCGCGGTCTGCGGGACCGCTCCGCGGACCGCACGACGCTGCTGGGGGAGTTGTCCGCGCTGCTGGTCGCGCACGCCGAGGCCGAGGAGTCCGAGGTGTACCCGGCGCTCAAGCGCTACAAGAAGGTCGACGACGACGAGGTCGACCACGGTGCCGAGGAGCACGCCGAGGGGCATCAGGCGCTGCTCGCCCTGCTGGAGGTCGGGGACACGGCTTCCGAGGAGTGGGAGGACAAACTCGAGGAGTTGGTGGAGGCGCTGAACCACCACGTGGACGAGGAGGAGCGGACCATCCTCAACGACGCCCGCTCCGAGGTGGCCGACGACCGGCGGGCCGAGTTGGGCCGCCGGTTCGTCGAGGTGCGCCAGGAGCGGCTCGACGACGACTGCGGGGACATCGCGTACGTGCGTCGGCTGGCCAAGGAGACCGCCGACCGGATCGACTAACGTCGGCGGCGTGGCGAACGTCGAGGTCCAACGCGTCGGTGAGCACGAGTTCGAGGCCACGAACGGCCGCGGCGCGCGGGTCAGGATCGGCCGCAGGGACGCCGCGGACGCGTTCTCCCCGGTCGAACTCCTGCTCGCCGCCGCGGCCGGGTGCGCGGTGATCACGGCCGAGTCGCTGGTCACCCGGCGGGTCGACGGCGGCATCTCGGCCCGCGCGGACGACGTGCGGCCGGGCGGTTCCGGTGACCTGACGTCGGTTCCGGTGACCTTGGACTACGACGTGTCGGTGTTGGACGACGAGCAGCGGCAGGCGCTGGCCGCCGCCGTGCACCGGGCCGTGGAGAAGCTGTGCACGGTCTCGCGCGCACTGCACTCGCCAGTCGACGCTTCGCTGCACCTGCCCTAGCCTGCGCGGCCCGGTCTCCGAGTCGTCGAGCCCTTCGGCGTCCGCACCAGGCCGCCGCACCTCGCGGATCCCGGCACCTCAGCCGCCGACGCCCTCCCACACCGCACGGGACCCGCTGTCCCCGATGCGCACGGTCTGCACGACCGCCGCCGCGCCGGACGCGACCACCACGACCGCGATCACCACCGCGATCCGCCGCCACGTGCGGGTCACCGTCGTCGTACCGCCGTCGTCCTTCCCGCCGCCGTCCTCCGCCGCCGCGTGCTCGCGGTCGGCCAGCCGACCGGCGATCAGCAGCGCGACCACGGCCACGCCGAACCCGAGCGCGAACGGCAGCAGGTCGTTGCCCAGGGAGGCGTGGTGGTCGATCAGCGGGTTGCCCAGCCGGTCGAACCGCCCTTCGTACAGTTGCTCCCCGGTCTCCTGCGCGACCGGCACGGCGGCGACCCCGACCAGCGTCAACCCGAGTACCGGCCACGCGTACCGCCGGCGCCACACCGGTCGGACGGCGATGGCCGCGGCGGCCAGGCAGGCCAGGGGCAGGAGCACCACGACCGCGTGGACCAGGAGCGGGTGGGCCGGGATTCCGGAGATCTTCACCAGGTCGTCCGCGAGTGCCATGCCTCTCCCTACGCCGGTGGGATGTCCACGGGTTCAGCGCCTTAGGGTAGTGCCGTGCTGAGGACCGATGGCAGGAACGACGACGTACTGCGCGACATCAGGATCACGCGGGGTTACCAGCAGTGGCCGGCGGGGTCCGTGTTGATCGAGTTCGGCAACACCCGGGTGCTGTGCGCGGCGAGCGTGACCGAGGGTGTCCCCCGGTGGAGGTCCGGATCGGGCCTCGGCTGGGTGACGGCCGAGTACGCCATGCTGCCTTCCGCCACCCACACGCGTGGTGATCGCGAGTCCGTCAAGGGCCGGGTCGGCGGGCGCACCCACGAGATCAGCCGCCTGATCGGGCGATCGCTGCGCGCGTGCATCGACCTGGCCGCGCTGGGCGAGAACACGATCGTGATCGACTGCGACGTGATCCAGGCCGACGGCGGCACGCGGACCGCCGCGATCACCGGCGCGTACGTGGCGCTGGCCGACGCGGTCACGTGGCTGGGCGCGGCCGGCCGGCTGGCCGACCCGCAGCCGTTGTCGTGCGCGGTGTCGGCGGTGTCGGTCGGCGTGGTCGACGGCCGGGTGCGACTCGACCTGCCCTACGAGGAGGACTCGCGGGCCGAGGTCGACATGAACGTGGTGGCCACCGACGCGGGTACCCTGATCGAGATCCAGGGCACGGGCGAGGGCGCCACGTTCGCCCGCTCGACCCTGGACCGCATGCTCGACGTGGCACTCGCGGGCTGCGCGGAACTCAACCGCCTCCAGGCCGAGGCGCTGGCCGCGCCGTACCCCGGTGTGCTGCCCGAGCCGAAGGGGAAGCGCCGGTGAAGCTCCTGCTCGCCTCCCGCAACGCCAAGAAGCTGGGCGAACTGCGCCGCATCGTGCTGGCCGAGGAGTTGACCGGCGTCGAGGTGCTCGGCCTCGCGGACGTGCCGGAGTTCCCCGAGGCACCCGAGACCGATCCGACGTTCGAGGGCAACGCGCTGGCCAAGGCGCGGGACGCGTTCGCCGCGACCGGGCTGCCGTCGGTGGCCGACGACTCGGGCATCGCGGTCGACGCGCTCAACGGCATGCCGGGCGTGCTGTCCGCGCGCTGGTCCGGTCGGCACGGCGACGACCGGGCCAACCTGGACCTGGTGCTGGGCCAGTTGCGCGATGTGCCGGACGACCGGCGCGGCGCCGCGTTCGTGTGCACGGCGGCGCTGGTCGCCGAGGGCGTCGAGGTCGTCGTGCGGGGCGAGTGGCCCGGCACGATCCTGCGCGCGCCGCGCGGCGTGAACGGCTTCGGGTACGACCCGATCTTCCGCCCCGAGGGCCACGACGTGTCGGCGGCCGAGCTGGAGCCGGGGGAGAAGGACGCCCTGTCCCACCGCGGTCGGGCGCTGCGGCTGCTCGTGCCGCACCTGCGGAGTCTGTGACGGGAACGGCCGCGTCGGGACCCCGACGCGGCCGTCGTGGTCTCAGGCCGGGAGTTCGCGGATCAGCTTGGCCACGTGGCCGGTCGCGCGGACGTTGTACAGCGCCTTGACGATCTCGCCCTCGGGACCCACGAGGAACGTCGAGCGGATCACGCCCTGCACGGTGCGCCCGTAGTTCTGCTTCTCGCCGAACGCGCCCCACTCGGTCAGCACGGTCTTGTCGACGTCCGACAGCAGCGGGAACGTCAGCCCCTCGGCGGCCACGAACTTCGCGAGCTTCTCCGGCTTGTCCGGCGAGACGCCCAGGACGTCGTACCCGGCCTCGGCCAGGACCGCGAGGTTGTCGCGGAAGTCGCACGCCTGCTTGGTGCAGCCGGGCGTGGCGGCGGCGGGGTAGAAGTACACGACGACGGAACGGCCCCGGTAGTCCGCCAGGGACACGGGTTTTCCCTCGCTGTTGGGCAGCGTGAACGCCGGTGCCGGGTCGCCGGGTGCGAGGCGATTGGTCATGGTCGAGACGCTACAGGTCAGGCCGGACCCTCGAACGTCGCGCTCGGCTCCTTGCCGGTGCCGTTGGGCTCGACCACGAGCTGCAACCGCACGGCGTCCTCGGGCACGGCGTAGGCCAGGGTCAACGTGGCGTCGCCGCCCGGTGCGACCTCGGCTACCGCGGAGGCGATCCCGTTGAGGCCCTGGAGCGTGTCGCGCACCTCGGCCACGGGGACGCCGTTGACCACGGCGTGCACGGCGAGCTGGCTGGTGCGGTAGGCGGCGTCGGTGCCGTTGGCCAGCGTCACGGTGAACACGGCCAGGCGCGGCGTGGTCGGGAACGAGGCGTCGCTCGGTTCCAGCGACCGGGGCTGCGACACCGTCACCGACAGGCCATTGGCCCACACGCGCTGGCCGCCGAACGCGGCGAACGTCGTGTCGGGCGCTCCGGCCTCGGCGGGTGCCGACACCGTCGTCCGCCCGTCGTCGGCCGGGTTCTCCGGACGGTTCGCACACCCCGCCAGGATCAGGACCAGGCAACCGCCGACGGCCAGTCCGGCGAACTTCACGAACCTCCCCTTCCCGCCCCGGCGGTGGGCTCGACGTACTCCTGTGGACCACCATGACGGTGCGGGGGAGACGCCGGGGGCGGAAGGGCGTCCTTGACGCGCACCTGGTGCCGGCCTGTGGCCAAGCCGTGATGACGGAGCGCCTCCCGCGTGGGCGGCGCCACAGCGGGCGCCGCCCACGCGGGTCGCGGCGGCGGCCGTCCCGGATCGGGCGGCTCGCCGCCCGGAAGAGGGGAGCGCGTCGGGGGGCGTGCGCGCTCACTACCGATCATCGCGCGCTCACGGCCCGGCGCTACACCTCTACACCGCTCTTCACTCGTTCGGATGAACCATTGGTGGACAACTGTGAACGTTCGCCCGCCATGTGGGCGAGAAGCTCGTAAGAGCGCAGCCGGTCGCTTTGCTCGGGCACCATCGTCGTGACCATCAACTCGTCCGCATCGGTGCGGTCCAACAGCTCCCGGACGCCCGCGCGCACGGTCTCGGGCCCGCCGATGATCTGACTGCCGAGCCGGTCCTCGACGAACAGCCGCTCCAGGTCGGTGTACGGGTACTCGGCCGCCTCCTCGACGGTCGGCAGCCGGCCGGGCCGCCCCGAACGCAGGCGCAGGAACGCCAGCGCCGACGGCTGCGCGATCCGCAGCGCTTGCTCGTCGGTGTCGGCCGCGATCACCGCCGCGCACACCAGCGCGTACGGCCGTTCCAGCACCTCCGACGGCTGGAACCGCTCCCGGTACGCGGTCAGTGCCGGCAGCGTCTGCTCCGAGCTGAAGTGGTGCGCGAACGCGAACGGCAGGCCGAGCAGTCCCGCGACCTGCGCGCTGTACGTGCTCGACCCGAGCAGCCACACCGGCGGCCCGTACCCGGCGGCGGGCACGGCGTCGAGCTGCTCGGTGCCCGCGAAGTAGCCGCGCAGCTCCTGGAGTTGGCGGGGGAAGTCGTCCGCCGACAGCGGACCGGACGTGCGGCGCAACGCCTGCGCGGTGCGCTGGTCGGTGCCGGGCGCGCGGCCGATGCCCAGGTCGATGCGGTCGGGGTGCAGCGCGGAGAGCGTGCCGAACTGCTCGGCCACCACCAGCGGCGGGTGGTTGGGCAGCATCACGCCGCCCGAACCGACCCGGATCTTCTCGGTCGCGTCGGCGACGTGGCCGATCAGGATCGCGGGCGAGCTGCTCGCGATGCCCGGCATGGTGTGGTGCTCGGCGAGCCAGAACCGGGTGTAGCCCAACGCCTCGGCGTGCTGTGCCAGCTCACGGGTGTTGCGCAGCGCGGTCCGGGCGTCGGTGCCCGCCGTGATCGGGGCCAGGTCGAGCACGGACAGCGGGATCTCGCCGAGTCGGGTCATGTCCGGCTCAACGCCGTGCGGTCGTCCGACCTTCCCCGGACGTCCGGTCGCTCACATCCGGGAAGGCCGGCGGCGGGCGCGGACGTTCTGCCCGGTATGGACGTCGTGGTCGTCGGCGCGGGTCAGGCGGGGTTGTCCACCGCCTACTTCCTGCACCGCTCGGGGCTGGAGTACGTGGTGCTCGACGCCGAGGACGGTCCGGGCGGCGCGTGGCGGCACCGCTGGCCGTCGTTGCGCATGGCCACCGTGCACGGCATCCACGACCTGCCCGGCATGCCGTTCGCGACGCCCGACCCGGACGCGCCGGCGCGGGACGTGCTGCCCGCGTACTTCGCCGGGTTCGAACGCCGCGACTCCCTGCGCGTGCGCCGACCGGTGCGCGTGTCCGAGGTGCGGGACGCGGGCGAGGGGCTTGAGGTGGTGACGGACCAGGGCGTCGTGCCGACCCGGTTCCTGGTCAACGCCACCGGCACGTGGACCCGTCCGTTCGTGCCGCACTACCCCGGCGCGGAGTCGTTCCGGGGCCGGCAGCTCCACGCGTCCGAGTACGCCGGGCCGGCGGAGTTCGCGGGCCGGAAGGTCGTCGTGGTCGGCGGTGGCACGTCGGCGGTGCAGCAGCTGCTGGAGATCGCGACGGTCGCGGAACCGCTGTGGGTCACCCGGCGCGAGCCGGTGTTCCGCGAAGAACCGTTCACGCCCGAGATCGGCCGTGCGGCCGTGGCACTGGTGGAGGAACGCGTCAAGGCGGGTCTGCCGCCGCGCAGCGTGGTCCACGTGACCGGGCTGTCGCTCACCCCGGCGGTGCGCACGGCGCTGGCGTCCGGGGTGCTCGCGCGCCGGCCGATGTTCGAGCGGATCACCGAGTCCGGCGTGGTGTGGGCCGACGGCACCGAGGAACGCGTCGACGCGATCCTGTGGGCCACCGGGTTCCGCGCCGCGCTCGACCACCTGGCACCGTTGCGGCTGCGCGAGCCCGGCGGCGGCATCCGGCTCGACGGGACCCGGGTCGTCGCCGATCCCCGGGTCCACCTCGTCGGCTACGGGCCGTCCGCGAGCACCGTGGGCGCCACCCGCGCGGGGCGGGCGGCGGTACGGGAGATCAGAGCCGCTTTGACCGCGCCGGTCGGCTGAACCGGTCGCCGTGGCGAGTCGAGCGGGTGGGCACGGATCACGGGTGGTGCTCGGGGTGCGGGGTCGGACCGGCCTGGTCACCACCACGAGCCGGGCCTGACCGGCCGACCGGGACCGGGGTGCGCGGGATTCGACGGCCGGCCGGGCCCGCCGACGACCGCGGTGCCTGATCGCGATCGTCGACAGACCCGAGTGCGGGAACCGGCCGTCACGACCGTCGGCTGAGCCGGCCGCCGATCACCCTCGCCGCGACGCCCAGCTTGTAGCGCAGCAACGTGCCGCGGCCGACCTGCCGCTCCGCGAGGTACCGGTGCGCCTCGGTCTCGTCGAAGAACCACGGGAACAGCGACGACGGGTCGTTGAACCCGCTCCACAGCCGCGCACCGATCTCCTCGTCGTGCGACGCGGCCAGCAGCACGTTCTTCTGGTGGTCGCGCAACGGCGCCAGCAGGCCGTTGGTGAACTCGGTGGCGTAGCGGCCCTTCTCCCAGAACGCGTCGAACTGCTCCCGCAGCCACGGCGCGGTGATCGCGCCGTCGTGGGCCGTGAGGCGTTCGGCGAAGAACTTCGCCATGCGGGTCGCGTTGTTGGCGCCCTGGCCCGACAACGGGTCGTTGAGCACCACGGCGTCGCCGAGTCCGAGCACGTGCCGACCCGACGGCAGTTCGGCCACCGGGTGGCGGACGACCGGCACGATCGCGCCCTTGATGAACGTCACCGGGCTCGTCGCCCGCGTCGGCGCGACGAACGGCAGTTCGCCGGGCAGCAGTTCGGCCACGACCTCCTTGAACACCGCCAGACCCTCGTCGGCGGTCGTCACGTCGTCGAACCGGTCCGCCTTGCCGCCCGGCGTGATCTCGACCACGATCGACCGCGACTCGCCGACGTCCTTGTCCCAGAAGGGGATCCAGAACACCTCGACCGTGCCGGGCAGGAACGAGAACACGCCCTGGCGGTGCACGGGGTGCGCGTCCAGGTCGTAGCCGGCCACGTTGACCATGAACAGCTTGCGCTGCGGTTCGGTGTGCGTCGACCGGGCGTCGTCACGCGGGAACAGGCCCTGGAAAGCCTTGTGCCCCACCGTGACCACGACGAGGTCGTGGCTCGCGGCCAGGTCGTCGAGGTCCTCCAGGGAGACCGCGCCGATCACGACCTCGGCGCCGCGCGCGGCCAGTTCCGCCAGCCCGGACGAGAACTTCAGCCGCTGGTCCACGGCCAGCGCCGGCTTGTCCAGCGGTGCGTCGACGGAGAACGCGACCGGTCCGGCGGGTGTGTAGAGATCGAGGTGGATGCGGGTGAAGGGGGACGCCTGCGACCAGGTCGGCAGCCCCAGTTCGGCTTCGTACTCCACCTGGTCCCCGAAGAGGCATGCGGTCGGGCGGCCCCGGTCGGCCAGGTGGTCCTCGGCGGTCCGGTCGGAGTACAGGGACACCTGCCAGCCGGCCCGCAGCAGTGCCGCTGAGAGGACCAACCCGGCCTGACCTGCACCAATAACGGCGATTTTTGCCACGGCTAGAGATCCTGGGCCTGCCCCGGGGTCAAGCCAATAGCACGAACGGGTTCGACTGGAAGTGTTCGCGGCCGGTCCACCGGGAGCGCCCGGTGGACGGCCGCACCACTGCGGTCCGGCGTTCGACGGGTACGGGCGGCGCTCCCGGCGTACGAGCCTCGTCCGTCGGTCGGGTCGGCGCAGGCACCCTTCGACCGGCACGGGATTCGTCTAGGGTCGGTGCCGTGGGCAGGTGGGTCAGGACGGTCGTCGGACTGCTGCTCGGTTTCGGTACGGCGCTGCCCGGCCTGGTCGCCGCGGCGTCGCCCCGTGCGGCCACCCGCATGGTCGTGTTGGAACGTCGTCGACTGGCGAGGTTCCTCGGCGTCGAGAGCGGCGAACCCGGTCCCGGCCGGGCGGCCCGCTACCTGCTCGTCCACGCGGCGGTCGGCCTGCTCGGCGGGTTCGTCGTGGTCTGGCTGTGCTACGGGCTCTACTACGTGCCGGTCGTGGCCTACCGGCTGCTGAGCGGCGAGGTCGACCCGCTGGAGCTGGTCTGGACCGGCTTCGTCGGCCTGGTCCTGCTCTACATCGAGTCGCAGGGCATCGCGGGTGTGGCCCGGCTCGACGCCGCCGCGGCCCGCCGGCTGCTCGGCCGCGGCGAGGCCGAGGTGTTGCGCGAACGCGTCGGCGAGCTGGCCGCGAGCCGCGCGGGCATCGTGGCCGCCGTCGACGCCGAACGCCGTCGCATCGAACGCGACCTGCACGACGGCGTCCAGCAGCGGCTCGTGGCCCTGGGCATGCTGCTCGGCCGGGCGCGACGCCACCCCGAGCGGGCCGACGAACTCGTCGCGCAGGCGCACGAAGAGGCCCGTGAGGTGCTCGACGACCTGCGTGCCGTGGCCTGGCGGGTGTTCCCGGCCGCGTTGGACGCGTTGGGCCTGGCCGAGGCGCTGGCCACGGTCGCCGACCGGTCCGCGATCCCGGTGGAGCTGTCCTGCCCGCCCACGGCGACGATCACCCCCGTGGAGACGGCGGTGTACTTCCTCGTCAGCGAGGCGGTCACGAACGCGGTCAAGCACTCCGGTGCGACCATGATCAAGGTGGACGTCACGCGGGAGGACGACGTGGTGCGCGTACTGGTCGAGGACGACGGGATCGGCGGGGCGGACCCGGCCGGCGGCGGGCTGTCCGGCCTGTCGCGGCGGGTGCTCGCGCTCGACGGGACGTTCGGCGTGACCAGCCCCGAGGGCGGTCCCACGGCGGTCGTGGCGGCGATCCCGTGCGCGTGATCCTGGCCGAGGACTCGACGTTGCTGCGCGAGGGCCTGGTGCGGCTGCTGGCCGAGGAGGACCACGAGGTCGTCGCCGCAGTGGGCGACGCGGACGCGCTGCTCGACGCCGTGGCGGCGTTGCGGCCCGACGTGGTCGTGACCGACGTGCGGATGCCGCCGACGAACTCCGACGAGGGCGTGAAGGCCGCGTTGGAGATCCGCCGGCGGTTCCCGGACACCGGTGTGCTGGTCCTGTCGCAGTACGTGGAACGCCGGTACGCCGTCGACCTGCTCACCGACCACACCGACGGCGTCGGCTACCTGCTCAAGGACCGGGTCGTGCAGGTCGAGGAGTTCCTCGACGCGTTGCGCCGCGTCGGCACGGGCGGCGTCGCGTTCGACCCGGAGGTGGTGCGCCGCCTGCTGGCCCGCACCTCGCACCCGTTGGACGTGCTCAGCCCCCGTGAGCGGGAAGTGTTGGCGCACATGGCCGAGGGGCACACGAACTACTCGATCGCCGCACGCCTGCACGTGTCGCGCAGCGCCGTCGAGAAGCACATCGCGTCGATCTTCGACAAGCTCGGGCTGACCGCCGAGGACGGCTACAGCCGACGCGTCCTCGCCGTCCTGCGCTACCTGCGCGCCTGAGACTTCTTCCGCAGGCGGGTCACCACGAACAGCACGATGGCCAGCAGCACGAGGCCGAGCACGGCCTTCGACACCACGTCCATGTACTTCTCGACCAGGTTCCACTGCTCGCCGAGCAGGTAGCCGGCCAGGATCAGCGCGGTGTTCCAGATCGCGCTGCCCGCCGCGGTCAACGCCAGGAAGACCGGCAGCGACATGCGTTCCACACCCGCCGGGATCGAGATGAGACTGCGGAAGAGCGGCACCATCCGGCCGAAGAACACGGTCGCCTTGCCGTGCTTGAGGAACCACTCCTCGGTCCGGTCCACGTCGTCCACGCTCACCAACGGCATCTTCCGCGCGATCGCCCGCATCCGGTCGCGGCCCAGCAGCGCGCCGAGCCAGTAGAGCGCCAGCGCACCGGCGACCGAACCGACCGTGGTCCACACGATCGCGGCGAGCAGGCTCATGCCGCCCTTGCTCGCGGTGAACCCGGCCAACGGCAGGAACAGCTCGCTCGGCAGCGGTGGGAAGAGGTTTTCCAAGGCGATGGCGAGGCCGGCGCCCGGTGCGCCGAAACCGTCCATCAGGTCGATGACCCAGGTGACGTCCATGGTCACGAAACTACGAACGGACGACCGCGGCGGACCATGATGACGACCCCACGACGGGGTGTGGAAAACCGGAATTCCCGCATGGACCAGGGTTTCCGCGGGCGGTACCGGGTAAACCGCTAGCATCGGCGGCCGTGGAACGCGTGCCGGTCGTCGTCGTAGCCGGATTCCTGGGCGCGGGCAAGACCACGCTGCTCAACCACCTGCTCACCGCGAGTCGCGGCACGCGGATCGGCGTGGTGGTCAACGACTTCGGCAGCATCGGCATCGACGCGATGAGCGTGGCCGGGCAGGTCGACTCCCTGGCGTCGCTGAGCAACGGGTGCCTGTGCTGCGCGGTCGACGTGAGCGGGCTGGACGACATGCTCGCCCGGCTCGACTCGCGGGTGGACGTGATCGTGATCGAGGCCAGCGGCCTGGCCGAACCCGCCGCCATGGTGCGCATGGTGCTCGCGTCGGAGAACCCGCGCCTGCGCTACGGCGGCCTCGTGCTGCTGGTCGACGCGGCCGAGTTCCCCGACGACCTGCGCCGGCACGTGCCGGTCGCCGATCTGGTGGTGCTCAACAAGGTCGACCGCGTGCCCGACGTCGGGCCGGCGCTGGCCCGGATCTCCGCGCTCAAGCCGGGGGTGCCCGCGGTCGCCGTCGACCACGGGCGGATCGACCCGGCCCTGCTGTTCGACCGGCGCCCGCGCGTGACGCACGGCCAGCTCTCGTTCGACGACCTGGCGGATGAGGGCGAGCACGCGCACCACGCGTACGAGAGCGTGGAGTTCACCGCCGGCGGGATGAACCCGACCCGGCTCATGGCGTTCCTCGACGACCGGCCCGCCGGGCTGTACCGGATCAAGGGGTACGTGGCGTTCGAGGTGCCCGGCCACCGGCGGCGGTTGAGCGTGCACACCGTCGGCGCGTTCCTGAGGTTCGCGCCCGCGCCGCCGGGGCGCACCGAACTGGTCCTCATCGGCACCGGCGTGGACGCGGCGGCCCTGCGCGAGCGCTTGGCCGCGTGCGTGGAACCCGACCCGGCGTCCGTGGACCCGCAGTCGATGCTGGAAGTCCTGCGCTATCTCGAGTGAGCCGCGGGTGTCCGGGCGGCGGACCGCCCGGACACCCGCTTCGTCGACCGGAGTGGGGCCGGAGAGACTCGAACTCTCACTGGCACGGACCTAAACCGTGTGCCTCTGCCAATTGGGCTACGACCCCTCGGCCGCGAGCTTATCGGCAGTCGTGCGCGGACAGTTCCGGAGGGACACCCGCGGCGGGGACCGGGTGCCCGGCACCGGTGCGGAAACCGGTGTCCGCCATGTCGGCCGACGTCGATCGGACAGGTCAACTACGGTTGTGGGCAGACCGCTGCTAGGAGGAGATGTGGCTCGCGATCCCGACACCATCCAGCGTGAGATAGAGCAGGCACGCGACGCGCTGGCCGCGACGTTGGACGAGTTGGGCACCCGTGCCGACCCCCAGCGCCTCGTGGAGTCCGGCAAGGCGGGCCTGCGCGCGAAACTGGCCGAACCGAAGATCAAGTACACGCTGATCGTCGTGGGTGCCGTCGTCGGCTTCGCCCTGGTGCGCAAGCTCTTCCGCTGACCGGCCGGTGCTACTGCCCCTTGCCGACGAGGGGCAGCAGCACCTGGTCGACCATGCGGTCGACGAAGGCGCCGTCCAACGCCTCGCCGGTCAGCATCAGCCGGTAGATCAGCGCCGCGCCGGCGAGTTCGACCACCGTGCCGCGCGGCGCGTCGGGTTTCAGCTCGCCGCGCTCGGCGGCGCGGTCGAGGATGCCGCGCAGCACGTCGCGCTGCGCGATGAGGAACGTGTCCCGGAACGCCGTCGCCAGCTCGGGCTCGTGCGGCAGTTCGCCGACCAGCGCCTGCGCGGCCTTGCCGATCGGACCGGACAGGAACCCCGCGAACGTGCTCAGGAACTCCCGCAGGTCGCCCCCGAGCGACCCCGTGTCCGGCTCGGTGAGGTTGCGTTGCGCGAGCTGCGTGCAGGTGTCGATGACCAGATCGAGCTTGGATTCCCAACGCCGGTAGATCGTCGCCTTGCCGGCACGTGCCCGTGCCGCCACGGCGTCCATCGTCAACGCCCGGTACCCGACGTCCGCCATGACTTCCAACGCCGCTTGGCGCAGCGCGTCGTCCCGGCTCGCGTCCCTGGGTCTGCCTCGCTGCGGCGACCGTGCCGCCCCGTCGTACACCGGTGTGGCCATGTCTGCTCCCGTCTTCTTTGGCGGGACATCCTAGGCCCGTCCGGAAGGGGCGGGACCGCTCTGCGCGGGTCATGACGGGTGCTCGGTTACATACCGGTCGGTAGTGCACCGACCGGCTCAACCGCGGTTGCTCAACCGGGCAGCGCGAGACCGTGCCGCAGGTGCAGGTACGCGACCGAGAAGGCCAGTGCGTCGCCGTCGAGGAGGTGGACGACGGCGCGGTCCTTGCGGCCGTTCGCGATCTCGTCGACGAGTTGGTCGGCCTGCACGCGGGCGGCGATCAGACCCGGGGCCACGGCTTCCAGCGTGGTCGTCCCGTGGTTCACCGACACGGCCCAGTCGTCTCCGGAACGGTGGTAGTTCGCGGTGATGGCCATCGCGGGCATGGTGGAACGCCTCCCGATACTTCGTGGCGAAAAGCAGAATCTGTCTGCTTTCGCCCGGGAATGCGCGCTGCGACGTCCTTTCGTGTCGAATGTTCACCCCTCAGGGGCGCGCTTCGCGTCCTGCCCCTCGCTCTGCCCCGGCCACCGCGCGAGTCCTCCACTCAGACACCCTGAAATACGCGCTCAGGCACCCTGAAGTACGCACTCGGGCAGTGCGAGACGTGTGTTCGCGCGGAGGTGGGGTCGTGCTCGCGCGAGTTATGTGCTCGGACACCGCGAGTTGTGCGTGCGGGCGGTGTGTGGTGGTGCGGCGGGTTGGGGCGCCGAAAGACGGGTGTGTCGGCTCGCCGCTCGGGCAGACCGCCGGAAAGGGCACCCAGGGGCTTCCGCCTCCGGCTGCTGCCGTTGTGGTGGGTGCGCTGCGTTCTGCGGCTTGGCGGTGGGTGGCTGCGGTGCTGTGTGGCCCGTAGTCGGGAGTTGTGTGGTCGTGCCCGACTACGGGACCGGGTGTCTGTCTGTGAAAGTTTCCGACCCCTGACTTGTGCGCTTATGCGCCGGCGCCTACTCCGGCGGCCTTGGCGCGTTCGGTGCGCAGTCGGGTCACGGCGGGCAGGTCCAAGGGGCTTGGCTTGGTTCCGGTGGCCCACTCGATCAGCAGGTCCGCCAGTGCCGGGTTGCGGGGGAGTACCGGGCCGTGCAGGTACGTGCACACGATCCTGCCCTGTACGGCGCCTTCCACCTTGCCGTCGTTGCCGGTGCCGACCTTCACGTGGGCCAACGGCCTTGCGGACGGGCCGAGGGTGGTTCTGCCCTGGTGGTTCTCGAAGCCGGTCAGGAAGCCCTCGAACAGGCCGTCCGCCGGGGTCGCGACGACTTCGCCGATGGCCCTGCTGCCGCCCGCGTGCGACGTCGAGTCCAGCAGTCCCAGGCCGGGATGGGTGACGTTGTCCGCCCTGGTGAACGACTCGCCGAAGATCTGGATGCCGGCGCAGATGCCGAGCACCACGGCACCGCGTGCCGCCGCCTGCTGGAGGCCGGGGTGTTCGCGCAGGTGCCGCACGGCCAGGGTCTGCGCGGTGTCCTCGCCGCCGCCGACGACGTAGATGTCGCACGACGACGGCACGGGCTGTCCGAAGTTGACCGTGACGATCTCGGCGGGGATGCCGCGCCACGCCATCCTCCGCTCGAGCACGACGGCGTTGCCGAAGTCGCCGTACGTGCCCAGCAGGTCCGGCAGCACGAGGGCGACCCGGACCGTGGACTCACTCATCGGCTGACCTCGCGTTCAGATCGCGGAAAGCGGTGTAGTTGGCGATCACCTCGACCGGCCCGGTGGGCAGGGCGTCGATGGCCTTGAGCGGGTCCGGGACGATCGTGTGCTCGACCTCCGCGTACGTCAGCCGCACGGCCAGGTCCGTCGCCCGCTCGCCGGACGCGATCACCTGACGTCCGCGCAGCTTCTCGAACGGCACGTCCCACAGCCACGACAGGTCGCGGCCGTCGGCCTCGTGCGCGTTGATCACGAGCACGGCCGGGTGGTCGGCCTCGCGCACCACGGTCAGCGTCTCGCTCCAGCCGGCCGGGTTCTTCGACAGCAGCAGCCTCGCCCGGTGGCCGCTGCGCTGGATCGTCCGGTACCGGCCGGCCACGTTGGACACGCCGCGCAGGCGCTGCACGGCCTCCTCGACCGGCACGCCCAGGGCCGCCGCGGCGGCCGTGGCCATGACCGCGTTGGCCTGGTTGAACTTGCCGGGCAGGCGCAGCGCGAGCTGGACCTTCTCGCCGTGGGGTCCGATCAGGAAACCGTCGCCGGTGATCCAGTTCGGCCGCGGCCGGGCCAGGTCGCAGTGCGTGCAGTTCCAGTGCTCGCCGCGCCACTGGATCGGGTCGCCACAGCGCGGGCACGACGCCGCGTCGTTGTGCCAGCCCGTGCCGGTCGCCACCCACACCACGTTCGCGCAGTCGCGGGCCGCCGAGGTCACCATGATGTCGTCGCAGTTGGCCACGACCACGCCGCGCACGGTCGACAACGCGGTCCGCAGCGACTTCTCGATCGTGCGCACCTCACCGACGCGGTCGAGCTGGTCGCGCGACAGGTTCAGCAGCACGGCCACGGCCGGCGCCGCCGCGCGTACGACCTCGGGGAAGTACCCCTCGTCGACCTCCAGCACCGCGTACGGCGCGTCGGGCTGCTTGGACAACGCGGTCACGTGCCCGTCGGGCATGTTCGCGCCGCCGTGGTTGGTCGCGACCTCGCCCAGGAACGACACCGCGCGGCTGAGCATCATCGTGCTGGTGGTCTTGCCGTTGGTGCCGGTCACGAGCGCGACCTCACGCCCGGACGTCAGGTGCGCCAACGCCTGTGGGTCGAGTTTGAGCGCGACGCGGCCACCGATCATGCCGCCGGCGCCCAGGCCCATCTTCTGCGACAGCTTCGAGCTGATGTTGCCCAGACGCACGGCGGCGGCGGTGCGCAGCGGCAGGCGACCAGGGTCCGTACCAGGAGTGTTCGGCAAGCGTCTTCCCGCATCCGTAGCGACAGGGATGCCGCGATGCTACCGGTGCGGCCGGCCGTCCAGGTCCCGCAGGGTCTTGATCAGGTCGGCGGTCTCCATCCCGCACAGCTGCGCCATGTACTCCAGCGCCGGCTGGTCGAGGTGGACCTCGGCGGTCCGGTGCGGCGGGAGCTGCGTGAGCCTGCCCTGCGCCCACCGCCGCAGCGGCAGCAGTTGCGGCCGGTCGTCCGCGATCACGGCGGTCAGGTCCACCGCCAGGTGGCCGGTGGGCGCGTCGCCGAACACGCGCTCGTGCACGCGGGCCAGCACCTGGTGCGCGGGCACGCCGAGCGCCAGGCAGATCTCGGCCAGCCGCACGACCGAGCACTGCCGGGTGCCCAGCTCGTAGGTCGCGAGCGTCTGGAGCGAGATGTCGCTCTGCAACCGGCGGTTGAGTTCCTTGCGCGTCCAGCCGCGCTGCTTGCGGAGACCGCGGAGTTCATCACCGAGCACGCGCTGGTACTCCGCAGTGTCGATCTGCACCGTCAAGTCCTCCCAGTCCCCGGGGACCTCGACAGATCCCACGGAGATGGAAAGTCCGACTTGCCCCTCGCTTACGCGACTTGACCCGATTAACGCCCGATCGGGTGAACCGAGGCACACTCACGGTGGGTCTTCAGGCATCGAGCGCCTGGATCACCCCGGGCTCCTGCGGTCCGAGGAACTTCGGGTCGCGACGGACCACCACGCCCTCCCAGAGCGCCTTGTACGCGGCGACGGACTCCCGGACGTACTGCTGCACGGTCGTGCCCCGGTAGTCGTCCCACGTCTCGTGCCCGACGCCGTACGCGTCGACCCCGGCCCGGCGGCACAGCGTCACGGCCCGGGGCAGGTGCGTGACCTGCGAGACGACCGTCAGCCGGTCCACGCCGAAGATCCGCTTGGCGCGAGTGCACGAGTCCCACGTGTCCAGGCCCGCGTAGTCGGCCACGATGAACCGCTCCGGCACGCCGTGCTCGACCAGGTACCGCCGCATCGCGCCGGGCTCGTCGTAGTCGACGGTGCTGTTGTCGCCGCTGACCAGCAGCACCTTGACCTTGCCCCGGCGGAACAGGTCGGCGGCCACGTCCAGCCGCCCGGCCAGGAACGGCGTCGGGCGCCCGTCGCGCAGTCCGGCGCCGAGCACCAGCGCGACGGGCGTCTCCGGCACGTCCTCGGCCTTGAACCGGTACGGCGCGCTGGAGATCAGCACCCACGCGTAGGGCACGGTCCCGATCAACGCGACCAGGCCCGCCACCAGCAGCACGCGTTTCCAGCGCACCTTCCGGAACAACCGCATCCGTTCCCCCAAGGACCTAGTTCACGCAGACGACGCCGCCCGCCGTGATCGGCGGCTGTCCGGTCTCCTGCCGCCGGTGCGCGCCGTCGAGGCCGACCAGCGGCGTGCCGCGCAGGTTCTGGCTGCCCGGTCCGGCGTAGTCGCTGCCCACGAACACCCGTGCGCGACCGGCCGGGATGGCCGGGTCCTCCTCGGTCGCCAGGCCGCCCAGTTCCTCGGCCACGGCCGCCGCGCCCGCCTCGCCGCCCTTGCCGTACCGGACGACGGACCGGCTCATGCCCTCGTCCGCGTTGTCGGCGCCGCCGTCGACGAACTTCTTCGCCACGAGCACCTCGAGCACGCGGGCGGCCAGGCCCGGCGTGCCCGACGCGTTGCGCACCTCGACGGTCACGGTGGCGGGGTCGACGGTCTGCCCGGTGGGCGCGGGCGCGTTCGGGTCGGCGTTCAGGCCCTTCACGAACCGGCGCACGTCGCCCTCGTCGATCTCGATCGCCTGGCCGTCCTCGGGCGTCTCCAGCTCGGGGTCGCCGGTCGGGATGGTCTCGAACTTGAGGTTGCCGCCGGTCAGGTCCTTCATGCGGGTGGCGAACTGGAGCACGTCCCAGTCCTTGTCCAGCACGATGGACTTGGTCAGCGCGCCGATCAGGTCGCTGAGCTTGCCGGGATCCGACAGCGTGCCGGCGGACAGCACCTGTTTGGCCAGACCCGCCATGAAGACCTGCTGGCGCACGATCCGGTCGAGGTCGCCGCGCAGCAGGCCGTGCCGCTGGCGGACGAACGCGAGCGCCTCGCGGCCCTGGATCTTCTGCGGGCCGGCCTTGAAGTCGGCGCCGGAGAAATCGTCCTGCGTGGCCTGGTTGAGGCACACGTCGACGCCGCCGACGGCCTTGGTGATGTCGTAGAAGCCGACCAGGTTGATCTCGGCGTAGTGGTCGATCGTGACGCCGGTCAGGTCCTCGATGGTCTTGATCAGGTTCTTGGCGCCGGCCTGGTTGGACTGGACCTCGCGCGCGGCGGGGTCGGCGACCTCGTCCTGGAGCTTCTCCAGCGCGTCGTTCTTCGCGTAGCCGTACGCCGAGTTGATCTTATGCCGGCCGTAGCCGCCCGCGATCTTCACGTACGAGTCGCGCGGGAACGACACGGCGACGGCCTTGCCGCCGTCGTTGGGCACGTGCATGAGGATCAACGTGTCCGTGTTGAGCCCGCCCGCGGACTCGTCGCCCGCGTGCAGTTCGTCGAGGACGTTCTGCGGCAGCGGGTTGCCCTTGGCGTCCGTGCGGCTGTCCATGCCGACCATGAGGATGTCGACCGAGCCGTCGGCCGGCCGCTCGCCGCCGCCCTCGGCGCTGATCACGTCGCGGGTCGACAGGTTCTCGGTCAGCGCGTTGAGGTTCTTCCAGCCGTAGCCGGTGCCGATCAGCACGGCCAGCGAGCAGGCGACCGCGATCGACCGCCCGACCAGCGAACCGGGCTTGGGCGTCGACGTCGGCGCCTTGCGCCGCGTCGAAGTCGAGGAACGGGTCGTCGACCGCTGCCCGGCCGGGCGACGGGCACCGGCCGCCGGGGCCTCGCCGCGCGACCTGCGGGGTTCGTCGGCGGCGGGACGGGAACGGCGGGGTTCGTCGGCGGACGCGCGTGAGCGGCGCTGGTCGTCGGTACGAGGGCGCCGCTGCGGCTCCTCCGAGCGGAAACCACGCTGCGGCGAGTCGGCGCGACGGGGTTCGTCGGCACGTGGCCGGCGCGGCGCGGGCTCTTCCGGGCGAGGTCGGCGCTGGGGTTCCCGACGCGGCGCGTCGGGGCGCGGACGTCCGCCCGCGAGGTCGCGGCGCCGGTCGGCGGGAGTCTCCCGGCGCGGCGGCTCGCGACGTGGGTCGTTCTGGTGGGGATCGGGTTGGGGTGTGCGCGGCTGTCGGCGGCGCGGCGGTTCACCCCGACCGGGCACGGGGCCGCGCGGGGGAACCGGTCGGCCGCGGTCCCCCGGGGGCCCGCTCTGCTGCCACGGCGGCCGGTCGTCCACTCGGTCTCCTCCCTCGTCCCGGGGTTACGCCCTGGTTGACGTCCCGGGCTCGACCAGGGTTGCGCACAGCGTCGCACAACCGTTGTCGAAGAAGACGTGATACCGCCTGGCCACCGGGTCCGACCAGGCGTGTAGCCCGATGGTGAGCGCGTCGTCACGCGCTTCGTACACTGTCGTCCCGTGCTCACGATGCAGGACGCCCTGCTGGCGTTGACCCGGTACTGGACCGAACGCGGGTGCGTCGTCGTCCAGCCCTACAACACCGAGGTCGGCGCGGGCACGCTCAACCCCGCCACGGTCCTGCGCGTGCTCGGTCCCGAGCCATGGCGGGTCTCCTACGTGGAGCCGAGCGTGCGGCCCGACGACGCCCGGTACGGCGAGAACCCGAACCGGCTCCAGACGCATACCCAGTTCCAGGTGGTCCTCAAGCCCGATCCGGGCGATCCGCAGGAGCTGTACCTGGGCAGCCTCGCCGCGCTGGGCATCGACGTGCGCGCGCACGACGTGCGGTTCGTCGAGGACAACTGGGCCTCGCCCGCGCTCGGCGCGTGGGGCCTGGGCTGGGAGGTGTGGCTCGACGGCCTGGAGATCACCCAGTTCACGTACTTCCAGCAGGCGGGCGGCCTGTCGCTGGACCCGGTGTCGGTGGAGATCACCTACGGCATCGAGCGGATCATGATGGCGCTCCAGGGCGTCTCGCACTTCAAGGACATCGCGTACGCGCCCGGCATCTCCTACGGCGAGGCGTTCGGCCAGTCCGAGTACGAGATGAGCCGCTACTACCTCGACGACGCCGACGTGGAGGCCAACCGGCGGCTGTTCGAGGAGTACGCGGCCGAGGCCCGGCGGATGCTCGACGCGCGACTGCCCGTGCCCGCGCACAACTACGTGCTCAAGTGCTCGCACGCGTTCAACGTGCTCGACGCGCGCGGGGCGATCAGCACCACCGAACGCGCCCGCGCGTTCGGCCGCATGCGCGGCCTGGCCCGCGAGGTCGCCAAGCTGTGGGCGGACCGGCGCGCGGAACTCGGCCACCCGCTGGGCATCGCCGAGGTGCCGGCCGCGCCCGAACCGCCGGCGGAGTTCGCGACCGTCGACGCGCCCGCCACGCTGCTGTTCGAGATCGGCACCGAGGAACTGCCGCCCGCCGAGGTGATCCGCACCGCGGACGCCGTGCGCGCCGCCGTGGCGGACAAGCTCGCCGCCACCCGGCTCGCGCACGGCGACGTCGAGGTGCACGCCACGCCACGCCGGATCGTCGTGCTGGTCGCGGACGTCGCGCCGCGCGAGACCGACACCGAGCGCACCGCGCGCGGTCCGCGCGTCTCGGCGGCGTTCGACGACTCGGGCACGCCGACGAAGGCCGCGCAGGGCTTCGCGCGCGGCCAGGGCGTGGACGCGGCCGACCTCGGGCGCGTGGTCGAGAACGGCGTCGAGCACGTGGCCGTGACGAAGACCGTGGTCGGACGCGGCGCCGTGGCGGTGCTCAGCGGTCTGCTGGCCGAGGTCGTGACCGGTCTGCGGGCCGAGAAGAACATGCGCTGGAACGACCCCGCGCTGTCGTTCAGCCGGCCGGTCCGGTGGCTGCTCGCGCTGCTGGGCACGACGCCGGTGCCGGTCGCGGTGTCGGCGTTGGCGTCCGGGTCGGTCACGCGAGTGCACCGCACGGCCGACGAGCCGGTGGTGGCCGTGGCGGGTGCCGACGGCTACCCGGAGTTCCTCGCGGGCCACGGCGTCACGGTCTCGGCGGACGCCCGCCGGCGGGCGATCGTGGACCGGGCGACGGAACTGGCCGCGTCCGTCGGCGGCGTCGTCGACCTGACCGGCGTGCTGGACGAGGTCGTGAACCTGGTCGAGTGGCCGACGCCGATCCTCGGCTCGTTCGACCCGTCCTACCTGGACCTGCCCGCGCAGATCCTCACCACGGTGATGCGCAAGCACCAGCGCTACCTGCCCGTGCGCGCCGCGGACGGCACGCTGCTGCCGTACTTCGTGGCGGTGGCCAACGGGAACGTGGACGAGGACCTGGTCCGCACGGGCAACGAGGCCGTGCTGCGCGCCCGGTACGAGGACGCCGCGTTCTTCTGGCGGGCCGACCTGCGCACGCCGCTGGAGGCGATGAAGGCGAACCTGGAGAAGCTCACGTTCGCCGACAAGCTGGGGTCGATGGCCGACCGGGCCGACCGGATCGCCGCGCTGGCCGCACGCCTGGCCGACGTCGTGGGCGTGGCCGACCCGACGCTCTCGCGGGCCGGGGGACTGGCCAAGTTCGACCTCGGCTCGCAGATGGTGGTCGAGCTGTCCAGCCTGGCCGGGTTCATGGCCCGCGAGTACGCGGTGCGCGCGGGCGAGACCGAGGCCGTCGCGCAGGCCCTGTACGACATGGAACTGCCCCGGTCGGCGGGCGACGACCTGCCGTCGTCGGAGGTCGGCGCGCTGCTGTCGCTGGCGGACCGGTTCGACCTGCTGGCCGGGCTGTTCGGCATCGGCGCGAACCCGACCGGCAGCTCGGACCCGTTCGGGCTGCGGCGGGCGGCGTTGGGCGCGGTGAGCGTGCTGCGGGCGTTCCCGGCCCTGCGGGAGATCACGCTGACCCGGGCGTTGACGCTGGCCGCCGCGAACCTGGACGTGGCCGACGCGGTGGAGACGGCCCGCGAGTTCGCCGTGCGACGGTACGAGCAGCAACTGCTGGACGCGGGCCACGACCACAAGCTCGTGCGGGCCGTGCTGGTGCACGCGGACGCGCCGGCCTTGGCGGACGAGGTGCTGGTGGACCTGACGGCGCTGGTCGACGACCCGGCGTTCGAGGTGTCGGCCGCCGCGTTCGGCCGGGTGCGGCGGATCGTGCCCGAGGGGACGGCCGCGTCCTACGACCCGACCGCGCTGACCGAGCCCGCCGAGGTGGCATTGCACGCGGCGTTCGCGGCCGTGCCGAAGGGTGTGGTGGGTCTGGCCGCGTTCGTCGCGGCGACCTCGTCGCTGGCCGCGCCGATCGACGCCTTCTTCGAGGAGGTGCTCGTGATGGCCGAGGACCCGGCGGTGCGCGCGGCCCGGCTCGGGCTGCTCGCCGCGATCCGCGACCTGGCCGCGCCCGTGCTCGACTGGCAGGCCCTGGGCTGAGGTGACGGCCGGCGGGTCGCGCCCCGCCGGCCGTCACCCACCACCACTACAGGAAGTCGCCGCCGCGCGTCACGGCGCCGAACGCGTCGACGATGCCGTGACCGTAGAAGCCGTTGAACCGGGTGTCGCCGACACAGGTCGCGGTGAACTCCGGCGAGCGGCCGACGTTCTCGTACGACACCGTGCGTGGCGTCGGGCAAGGCCGCTGCGTCGCGGTCTTGACCAGGACCTTCGCCACCTTGTCCGGGTCGAGCGTGAGCGTGCCCGGGTGTGCGCGGTCCTTGCGGCCGTACTGGCTGACGACCAGGGCGGCGACGCCGGACGCGTGCGGCGCGGCCATCGACGTGCCCTGGAGGTACTGGTAGTAGCCGCACGTGGCGCCCTGGCAGTACTTCGCCACGCCCGCCGCCTCGCCGGCCGGGGTGACGTTCCCGGCGGCATCGATCGCGCCCGCCGCGAGGGCGACGTTGCGCGGGTAGGTCGAGCGGATCGAGTTCTCGTTGGTGCGGTACCGGTCCGTGCCGAAGTAGTCGCGGAAGTAGCCGCCGGGCGCGGACAGGTCGGTCTGCTCGGTGCCGTAGTTGGAGTAGTCGGCCTTGAGACCGGACGGTCCGAGCGAGGAGATCGCGAGGACGTGGTCGGACTCGGTGGGCAGGTGCACGCACGACTTGTTGTCGATCGTGCGCGGGTAGGCGGCGCCGGTCGGGAAGTTCGGGCTGGTCGCGTCGGGACGCGGGTTGCCGAGGTCCTCGTGGTTGTTGCCGCCGGCCGCGACGAGCGTGACGCCCTTGCGGTGCGCGTAGTTGATCGCCCGCGTCACGGCCGCGATGGCGGTGCGCTGGGTGAGCTGCGCCTCGGGGCTGTCGGCCGGGTTGGCGGCGCAGTTGTAGTACCAGGGGTCGACGTAGAACGACATGTTGATCACGTCGAGGCCGATGTCGGCGCCGTAGGTGAGCGCGTCGACGACGGGCTGGAGGAAGAAGTAGCCCGAGTCCTGGCCGCCGCGGATGTTGACCAGCGTGACGCCGGGCGCGACGCCCGAGACGCCGAACCCGTTGGCCGCCGCGCCGATCGTGCCCGCGACGTGGGTGCCGTGGCCGTCGTCGTCCCAGTCGGCCGGGTCGACGCAGCCGCGGAACTCGCAGGGGCCGTCGACCTCGTTGCCCGCCTCGTCGGTGGGCAGGTCGACGGTGAAGTTGCGGGACCGGGCCTTGTCGAAGTTGGGCGCGATGTCCGGGTGGGAGCCGTCGATGCCGGTGTCCAGGATGCCGACCGAGACGCGCTTGTCGCCGGGCTGGCGGTCGCGGGCGAGGTCGGAGCGGACGAGCTTGAGGCCCCAGAGCTTGTCGTCGAGCGGGTCGAGGCCGGCGGCCGGGGTGGGGGAGGGCTTCTTCTTCGCGGCCGTGCCGGGGACGCCGGCGGTGGCCTCGTTCTCGCGTTCGACGACGCGCATGTCCCGGTTGCTCTTGCCCCGGCCGGGTGCGGCGCTGCCGAGCGGGCGGACTGCCGCCGCGCCGAGTACGGCGTCGGACGCACTCACCCGTTGGGCGAATCCGGTCTTGGGGGCCGTCACGGTGAGTAGTCCCACGGCCTTGTTCTCGCGGGTGACCTCGCCGCCCGCGGCGGCGATGGCGGCCACGGCGGCGTCCCGACTCGCGCCGTCCTCGACCAGGACGGTGTAGTCGGTCCGCTCCACGGCCAGGGCGGGCTGCCCCGTCGCGACCACCAGTGCCGCGGCCACCGCCAGGGCGGCCGGCACGGTCCTGCCTGTTCTCACGCCTGTCTCCTCTGCCCTCCGACCTGCTCGGTCGCGGCCACCGTGGCACATATTCCCAAGATCGGGCAGACCCTTTAGTCGGAAGTACCATCCGTGGTGGATCACTGGCCCAGAGTGATTTTCCACAATAGGGTAACGCTTCTACCTGCGTCTTCGATGTCGATGGAAGGCTTGGCGGTGGATTGGTGTGAACCACTCGGCACCATCGCGTCACTACGCCTTGACGCAGGCACCTGCGTGGGGATGGAATTCCGTTTCCGAAATTCGGCGGTCGGCGGCGCGTTGCCGCGCAAGGGGATGGCGAATGGGACGCATGCGCACAGCGGTGGTCGGTTGCCTGCTCGTCCTGCTCGCCACCGCGTGCGGCTCGGGCGCGGAGCAGTCGGCCCCGGCGACGCCGTTGGTCGGCGTGATCCTGCCGGACAACTCGCCGACCGCGCGGTGGGAGTCCCAGGACCGCCCGATGCTGGAGCAGGCCTTCGAGTTCGCCGGCATCGAACCGGTGATCGAGAACGCGGAGGGTGACGAGGCCAAGTTCTCGGCCATCGCCGACCGCATGATCGAGAAGAAGGTCAAGGTCCTGATGATCACGCCGCTGACCACCGAGGGCGGCGCGAACATCGAGCGCAAGGCCAAGTCCGCGGGCATCACCGTGATCAACTACGACCGGATCAGCCTCGGCGGCCAAGCCGACTACTACGTCTCGTTCGACAACCTCAACATCGGCGAACTCCAGGCCGAGGGACTGCTCGGCTGCCTGGGCACCAAGCGCAACGCGCAGATCATCGAGATCCAGGGCTCGCCGACCGACAACAGCGCCACGCTGATCGCCGACGGCCAGCGCCGCCGCCTCGGCCCGCTCTACGACGACGGCACGCTCAAGCTCGTGCGGAGCCAGGCCATCGAGAAGTGGGACGCCGGGCTCGGGAGCACGTCGTTCGAGCAGATCCTCGACGCCAACAACGGCAAGGTCGACGGCGTGGTCGCGGCCAACGACGACCTCGCGGGCGGCGTGATCGACGTGCTCCGCGAGCGCGGCCTGGCCAAGAAGGTGGCCGTGACCGGCCAGGACGCCACGCTGCCCGGCCTGCGGGCGCTGCTGCTGGGCGAGCAGTGCGTGACGATCTACAAGCCGATCCGCGACGAGGCCAACGCCGCCGCCCGCCTGGCGATCACCCTGGCCAAGGGCGACGTCACCGGCGCGGACGACCTGGCCACCGGCAACACCCGCGACCTGGTCGCCCGGCGGGACGTGAAGTCGGTGCTGCTGGGCGCCGACCTGATCACCCGGGACAACGTGCGCCAGCTCGTCGTGACCGAGAACGTGGTCAAGCCCGCCGAGCTGTGCGCCGGCGAGGTCGCCCCGATCTGCGAGCAGATGGGCATCCTCGTCAACTGAAGGACGTCCCGCGTCAGTCGTCGTGCCGCCCGGAGATGAACTCCTGCACGCGGATCTTCACCCGGATGAGGGGTTGGCGGACGCGGGCCTCGCGCCGGTAGGCCAGCCGCAGCTTGCGCGAGCCCTCCGCGTACCGCCACCGCGCCCACGGCGACCCCGGCCGGGCCAGGCGCAACGCGCCGATCTCCGGCAGCACGGGCACCAGCAGGCCGAGCAGGCCGGTCCACACCTTGCCCTTGAGCAGCGCGACGATCGCGAACCCCAGGTTGACCAGCACCACCGCGATCCGCACACCCACGCCCTCGCCGTACAGCTCGTCGTAGCCCAGCGGCCGGGCGCCCAGCAACAGCAGGCCGGTGAGCCCGATCGCCAGGAACACCGCGTCCACCGACAACCGGCCGTCCTTGGACCAGTACACGTCGCGCAGGTGCAGCAGCAGGGCGAACTCGTCGAGCACCAGCGCCGTGCCGACCCCGAGCAGCGCGGCGGCGGACACCCGCAGCTCGTGCAGGTCGTCGGGCGCCGCGATGCCGGTGACCGCGCCGAGCACCAGCAGCACGGTCCCGAACACGACGTGGTGAATGTGCGTCCCGCCGGGGGTGAAGTTGCCGGGCCACCACCGGACACCCGCGCGGATCAGCCGGACGCTGATCCGGATGAACACGAACGCGAGGACGAGCCCGGCGAAGAAGAACAGCAGTCGCGACTGGGGCAGGTGAAGCGGGTACACCCGTCCATCTTCACTCCACCGGGGGCTAGTGGAAGTTGATCCCGCCCTCGACGTGGCCCGCCTGCACCGAGTTCGTGGCCACCCCGGACACCCGGTTCCGCACGGTCCAGGTCGTCCCGGACGTCGCGCGCTCGAACTCCCGGCGCAGCTCGCGACCGAACTCCGGGTCGGCCCGTTCCGCCTGCGTCAACAGCACGCTCAACGTCCTGACCTGCGGCGAACCCACGTCGGCCGGTTCGGCGGCGGTCAGCGCGGCGGTGGCCGCGGCATCGCCGGAGAACCGCGCCCGGACCAGCTCGTACAGCCGGGACACCCCGCGCGAGGCGACCGCGGCGGCGATGGCCTCCGGCACCGGCTCCGACATGGCCGTACCTCCCTGTGATCGAGGTGCCGTCCACGGTAGCAGTCGGACTCGCCTCGGAAGGGCGCTCGACTGCCGGGCGTCCGACGTGGTTCACTGTCTTCGGTCGTACCTTTCTGTGTTCGTGATCCACCACGCTCGCGGAATGGAAGTTGCGGGCGTCGAACCTCCTCCAGGTGGTAAGCCGCCCTAGCTGACCCGGTGGTCGCAAGCGCGATCCGGCACCTGTTAGAGGAGAAGTAGCAAGATGGCAGTTCAGGGCACCGTCAAGTGGTTCAACGCGGAGAAGGGCTTCGGCTTCATCTCCCCGGACAACGGTGGCGCCGACGTGTTCGTGCACTACTCGGAGATCCAGACCAACGGCTACCGCACCCTGGAAGAGAACCAGCGGGTGGAGTTCGAGATCGGCCAGGGCCAGAAGGGCCCGCAGGCACAGGCGGTCCGACCGGTCTGACTTGTAACCGGATCGGCATGATCCGGGGCCGACGGGCCGCCATCACCGCTCGCGGGGATGGCGGCCCGTTTCACGTGAGGGCGGGTTCGGTGCCCTGGGCACCGCCGTAGACCCGCTTGCCGACCAGCCGGGCGCCGTCGAAGACGAAGAACGCGGTCATCCGCGCCCGGAACGCGCGCAGCGACGGCAGGTGCGTGCCCGCCAGTTCGACCTCGACGATCACCGCGTCGTCCGCGTGGTGCAGTTCGATCAGCGTGCTTCGCCGGTCGGCGCAGACCAGGCCCAACCGCGCGTAGTAGCCGGCGACCTCGTCGGTGCCGTCGAAGACCTCGCCGGTCGCGACGATCTCGCAGCGCGGGTGGTCGAAGACGCCCAACGCGGTGTCGAACTCGCGCTCGTTCTCCGACTCCAGGTGTTCCAGCACGAGCGCCTCGCGCAGCGCGCGCAGTGCCGTGGACGCCGTCATCGCGTCGCCAACTCTCTCGTTCGCCGAGCACAGCGGTTCGAAGGACCGACGAAACACCCCGTGCCGGCACCAGTCAAGACGGCAGCCGGTTGACGGCGGTCCGCTACCGCCGGGTGAACGCCTCGTAGAGCGGGCGCAGGGCCGCGGTGACCGACCGCCCGCGTACCGCCAGCGGGCCCAACTGGTCGAGCAGGGCGTCCGGCCGGACGTCGCCGAGGTCCTCGGCGGCCGGGACCGGCGCGGTGTCCGGACGCACCCAGAAGTCGACCAGGTCCGTGTCCGCCACGGGTTCGGGGACCTTCTCGACGGGTGGGATCGGGGCGCGCAGCTCCCGCAGCCGGTCGAGCAGGGCCTCCCGGGACCGGCCGCGCCAGGCCAGCACGCCGAACGGGTCGGCGTCGAACGAGTCGGCCAGCGTCAGGCACGCGGCGGCCACGTGCGCGCACGGCATGTGCCAGTCGTCGCACGTGCAGTCCATCGACAGCTCACGGGCACCGCGCGGGAACAGCGACAGCCCGAGCCCCTCGAACACCTCGTCGGCCTCGGCGGGCAGGTCGCCGGCGAGCAGCCGAGCGGTGAACACGGCCCGGTCGGCGAACGCGTGCTCGACCCGCCGCCAGTCCTCGTCCGCGAACCGCCGCACGCCGACCCGCGCCCGGTCCGGCGTCGGACCGGCACCGGTGACCAGCGCGACCACCACGCTCGTGGAGATCGACAGGTTCATCACCTGGCCGCCGCGCACCAGCGGGCGACCGCGCTTGAGCCGGTCGCCCATGCCGAACGCCGCCAGCGCGGCCAGGAACCGCCGCGACCAGATGCCCGCGTCCGGGGATTCAGCCACCGACGGCCTCCGGGGTCAGGGCGAACACCTCGCGCAGCCGTTCGGTGGACAGTTCCGTGAGCCAGTCCTCGCCGGCGCCGACGGCCAGCCGCGACAGGCCGCGCTTGTCCTCGATCATCCGGTCCACGCGCTCCTCCAACGTGCCCACGCACACGAACTTGTGGACCTGCACGTGCCGGTCCTGCCCGATCCGGAACGCCCGGTCGGTCGCCTGGTCCTCGACGGCCGGGTTCCACCACCGGTCGAGGTGGACGACGTGGTTGGCGGCGGTCAGGTTGACGCCCGTGCCACCCGCCTTGAGCGACAGCAGCAGCACACCCGGCCCGTCCTCGGACTGGAACCGCCGCACCATCGCGTCCCGGTCGCGCCGCGACGTGCCGCCGTGCAGGAACGGGACGTCGACGTCGAAGCGGGCGGCCAGGTGCGGCACCAGCAGCGAGCCGAACGCGGTGAACTGGGTGAAGCACAGCACCTTGTCGCCGTCCGCGAACGCCTCGTCGAGGATCTCCTCCAGCCGGTCGACCTTCCCGGACCGGCCGGGCACCGGCGAGCCGTCGCCGAGCAGGTGGGCCGGGTGGTTGCACGCCTGCTTGAGGCGCGTCATCGTGGCCAGCACCAGGCCCTTGCGCTTGACGCCCTGGATCTCGGAGATGCGCGCGAACATGTCCTCGACCACCGCCTGGTAGAGCGAAGCCTGCTCGGCGGTGAGCGTGCACGACTGCGTGGTCTCGATCTTCTCGGGCAGGTCGCCGATGACCCGGGGGTCGCTTTTGAGGCGCCGCAGCACGAGCGGCCCGGTGGCCCGGCGCAGCCGCACCGCGGCCTCGGCGTCGCGGTGGCGTTCGATGGGGACGCCGTAGCGGGCGCGGAACGTCGTCAGGGGCCCGAGCATGCCGGGGTTGACGAAGTCGAGCACGGACCACAGCTCGGCGAGCCGGTTCTCCACGGGCGTGCCGGTGAGCGCGATCCGGTGGCGGGCGGGCAGGGCCCGGATCGCCCTGGCCTGGCGGGTGGCGCTGTTCTTGACGTTCTGGGCCTCGTCGACCACCACCCGGTCCCAGGTGATCGCGGCGAGTTCGGCGGCGTCCCGGGTGACCGTGGCGTAGGTGGTGATGACGAGGTCGTGCTCCCCGAGCAGTCGCACGGGGTCCCGGTCGGCGCCGTGGTGCACGTGGACGTCCAGGTGGGGGACGAACTTCTCGGCCTCGCGCCGCCAGTTGCCGACCACGGACATCGGGCACACGAGCAGGGTGGGCGGCCTCTTGCCGTCCTGCCGGTTGACCGCCTCGAGGGCCAGGAGCTGGACGGTCTTGCCCAGCCCCATGTCGTCGGCGAGGCAGGCGCCGAGCCCGAGCCGGTCGAGGAACACCAGCCACGCCAGGCCGCGCCGCTGGTAGGGGCGCAGCGTCGCGGTGAGGCCGGGCGGCGTGGGCACGGGTTCGAGCCGGTGCTCGGCGTCGGGTGCGAGCAGGTCGGCCAGCCAGCCCCGGCCGACCACGCCGTTGAGCGGCAGGGGGAGCGCGGCCTCGCGGTCGTGCTGGAACAGCACCTGGGCGGCGGGCATCTCGCCGCCGGCCCCCCGTTCGAGGAACGCCATCCCGGCGGCGAGCCGCTTGCGGTCGACGTGCACCCACTGCCCGCGCACGCGCACGAGCGGCGCCTTGGCCTTGGCCAACGACATCAGTTCGGCCTGGGTGAGCTTTTCGTCGCCGAGCGAGAGGTCCCACCGGAAGTCGACGATCGCCCGGTGCCCGAGTTCGCTCTCGGTCGCCACGATCCCGGCGGCACCGCGCGGCGCGGCCGTGAGCGTCAACCCCAGCCGCCGGGGCTGCCGCCACCAGGAGGGGACCAGGACGCCGAACCCGGCCTGGGCGAGCAGAGCGGCCCGGGAGAGGAAGTCGTACGCGCCGTCGACGTCGAGTTTCAGCCGCGCCGGCCGCTTGGCCGCGAGCGCCCGGTCGAGTCCGGGGTACAGCCGGACGGCCCGGCCGAGATCGGCGAGCAGGACCTCCTCGGGCCGGGGGACCCAGCGTCGCAGGACGGCGTCGCCGCGCTGCCAGACGTCCCGGGCGGGCACCAGCACGCTGGGCTCGGCCACGGCCTGGAGCAGGAACTCCAGCCGCCAGCCCTCCTCGTGCGCGGCCCCTTGAAGCGGCGCCACAAGCCGGAAGCACAGCCGGACCGGCTTTTCCGCGAACCCGTCCGCGCCCCACCGTCGCAGCCGCTCCCGGAGTTCGACGACCGCGCCGCGCTCGGCGGCGAACCGCCCGTCACCGGCACCGGCCGCCGCGACCCACGCGTCCACGACGTGGGAGGAGGAATTCTTTAGTTCCCCCAACGCTTTCCGCGCTTCCCGGTCGACGATGGCGTCGAGCGCGACCCGGAACAGGTCCGCGCCGCCGCCGGCGCGGAACGACGGCGGCATCCCCGCCCGCAGAGCGGCGGCCCGCGCCGCGTCCACTCCGGACAGCACCGCACGCCAGCGGGTGGCGGCTTCGGTCCGGTCGACGACGGGCACCACCCGTCCTCTTCGGACGAGATCGGCCCCGAAGTCCAGGATCTCGAGGAGGTACCGCCCGGACGCGCCGAGCCGGCAGCCGGGCAGCGGAAAGCCGTCGACCGGGACGACGGGGACGACCCACTCCCGCCACCGGAGCGCTCCCCGGCCGGACGTGCCGCCGCCCACAGGTTCCCGGACGAGTTCCGGTGACGCCGCAGGGCCGGTCCCGACGGACGGCAGTCGCAGGACCACCTCGTCCGGATGCGGACCGCCGGGTTCGGCAGTCGTCGGGTCCGGGTCGTCGGCTCGTGTGCGGGCGGCGATCAGATCCGCCGCGGTGACCGCGAAAGGGTGGGGCACCGGCCGTGCGGGCAGCCGCGCACCCGTCCGCGCGGGCAGTCGCGAATCCTCGGCCCAGAACCCCAACCGCCCCCCGGCGGTGCACACCCCGTGCAGCACCCACACGCCGACGACTGTAGTTGCGCACGTCCGCCGACGGTGAACACGGTTCATGATCGAATCGATAGGCGGGCGACAACCGGTACCCGAGTGCACATTTCGCAGTGTCTGAACGCATAACTCGCGCGTTCGGGGTCGCGACGGCTACCCCACAGAGCGGAAAGTCGTCCGGTAGGTGCTGGGCGACACGCCCAGGCTCGCGGTCATCCGCTGCCGCAACGCCGCCCCCGTACCGAACCCGGCATGCCGAGCCACCTGGTCCACCGCCAGATCCGTCGTCTCCAGCAGGTGGCGGGCCCGTTCGACCCGCTGCCGGGCCAGCCACTGCCCCGGACTCACCCCGGTCTCCTCACGAAAACGCCGAGTGAACGTACGCACGCTCATCCGCGCCCGCGACGCCAACTCGCGCAGGTCCACAGGCTCGTCCAGGTGCGCCAACGCCCACTCCCGGGCTACGGCGGTGGACGTGTCGGTCTCGTGCGGCACCGGCCGTTCGATGAACTGCGACTGCCCGCCCGGCCGCCACGGCGGCACGACGCACCGCCGCGCGGCCCGGTTCGCGGCCTCGCTGCCGTGGTCCCGGCGCACCAGGTGCAGGCACAGGTCGACGCCCGCGCCGACGCCCGCCGAGGTGAGCACCCGGCCCTCGTCCACGAACAGCACGTCCGGGTCCAGGTCGACGCGCGGGAACAGGCGGCGGAACGCGTCGGTGTACATCCAGTGCGTGGTCGCGCGCAGCCCGTCGAGCAGACCGGCCGCGGCGAGGGCGAACGCGCCCGTGCAGATGGACATCACGCGGGCGCCGCGGGCGTGGGCGGACACCAGGGCCTCGCGCACGTCGTCGGCGAGCACGCCGTCCTCCAGCAGCGGCGCGTTGGCGTGCATGCCCGCGACCACGACGGTGTCGGCGTGGCCGACCAGGCCGAGGTCGTGGTCGGGGGTGACCGTGATGCCCGACGAGCTGCGCACCGGTCGTCCACCGCGCGTGCACACCCTGACCCGGTAGAGCCGTTCTTCGTCGCTCACCCGGGCGGCGTTGAGGATCTGCGGAACGGTACCCAGGTCGAAGGCGACGACGTGGTCAAGGGCGATGACGGCCACCTCATGCATGGCCGGATTTTTGCACAGGATGGCCGTCCGGCCACTTACGCCGAACGCCGCCGTGCCGCACGCTGACGCCGTGACGAAGAACAGGCAGAACTGGGCTTGGGCGGTCGCGGCCGTCGCCTTCGTGGCGCTGATCGGCGCCGCGGGCTTCCGCGCCACGCCGGGTGCGTTGATCGATCCGCTGCGCGCGGAGTTCGGGTGGTCGACGGGCACGATCGGGCTCGCGGTGTCGGTGAACCTGCTGCTGTTCGGCCTCACCGCGCCGTTCGCGGCGGCGCTGATGGAGCGGTTCGGCGTGCGGCGGGTGGTGTCGGTCGCGTTGACCCTGGTGTCGGTGGGCAGCGGGCTCACCGTGTTCATGACCGCGAGCTGGCAGCTCGTGCTGCTGTGGGGCGTGCTGGTCGGCCTGGGCACCGGGTCGATGGCGCTGGCGTTCGTGGCCACGATCACCGGCCGCTGGTTCGTGCGGCACCGGGGTCTGGTGACCGGCGTGCTCACGGCGGGCGGCGCGACCGGGCAGTTGGTGTTCCTGCCGGTGATGACGTCGCTGGCCGAGGACTCGGGCTGGCGGTCGGCGGCCCTGCTGGTGTCGGCGAGCGCGCTGGCCGTCGTGCCGCTGGTGCTGCTGTTCCTCCGCGAGCACCCGGCCGACCTGGGCGTGCCGCCCTACGGCGGCGACGAGGTCGTGCCGCGGCCGGTGTCGACCGGTGCCGCGCGGCGGGCCGTGACCGCGTTGACCTCGGCCGCCCGCACCGGGCCGTTCTGGTACCTGGCCGCCGGGTTCGCGATCTGCGGTGTCACGACCAACGGCCTGGTCGGCACGCACTTCATCCCGGCCGCGCACGACCACGGCATGCCGACGACGACGGCCGCCGGGCTGCTCGCGCTGGTGGGCGTGTTCGACATCGTGGGCACGGTGTTGTCGGGGTGGCTGACCGACCGCGTCGACTCGCGGGTGCTGCTGGCCGTGTACTACGCGTTGCGCGGCGTGTCCCTGCTCCTGCTGCCGCAGCTGTTCCACGACTCCGTGCACCCGAGCATGCTGGTGTTCATCGTGTTCTACGGGCTGGACTGGGTCGCGACCGTGCCGCCCACCGTGGCGCTGTGCCGCCAGGTGTTCGGCCTGTCGGCGCCGGTGGTGTTCGGCTGGGTGTTCGCGGCACACCAGCTCGGCGCGGCGTTCGCGGCCACGGCGGCGGGTCTCACGCGTGACCACTTCGGCGCCTACACGCCCGCTTGGTACGTGGCCGGGGTGCTGAGCATCGTCGCCGCCTTCCTGTCGATGCGGGTGGTACGCCGGTCCGCGCAGGCCCCGGTGGTCGGTGATCTGGCGAAGGCGTGACGGTGATCCGGTGAAATCGCCACCCGAAGCGGCGACGGCATCCGACCACCCGACGACTAGGCTCGCGCGGGTGATGGATCGCTTGGTGTGGATCGACTGCGAGATGACCGGGCTGGAACTGGGCAAGGACGCCCTGATCGAGATCGCGGCGTTGGTGACCGACGCGGAGTTGAACATCCTCGGCGAGGGCGTCGACGTGGTGATCCACGCCGACGACGAGGCCCTCGCCTCCATGCCCGAGGTCGTCGTCCAGATGCACGCCAAGTCCGGGCTCACCGACGAGGTCCGGCGCTCGACCGTGACGCTGGCCGAAGCCGAGGCGCAGGTGCTCGCGTACGTCCGGGAATGGGTCCCCGAACCGCGCACCGCGCCGCTCGCGGGCAACTCGATCGCCACCGACCGCGGGTTCATCGCGCGGGACATGCCGGAGCTGGACGCGCACCTGCACTACCGGATGGTCGACGTGTCGTCGATCAAGGAGCTGTGCCGGCGCTGGTACCCGCGGATCTACTACGCGCAGCCGGGCAAGGGCCTGGCGCACCGGGCGCTGGCCGACATCCGGGAGTCCATCCGGGAGCTGGCCTACTACCGGCGGACGGCGTTCGTGGCGCAGCCCGGCCCGTCCTCCGAGCAGGCCCAGGCCGTCGCCGCCGAACTGCTCGCGGCCGACGAGGCAAAACAGGGTCGATTTCGGACCGGGCGGTAGGGCAGGGTATGCTTCACCCGTCGGGTCGACCGACCTTGGTGGGTGTAGCTCAGTCGGTAGAGCACTGGGTTGTGATCCCAGGTGTCGCGGGTTCAAGTCCCGTCACTCACCCCGAGGAAAGCGCCCCCTGACCGGCCGGTCGGGGGGCGTTTTTCCTTTTCTGGCACAGGAGTTCTGTTGAGCGCCACACTCGTCGCCAAGGGTCTCGCCGCGGGCCACGGCGATCGCGTCCTGTTCAGCGACCTGGACCTCGTCGTCGCGCCCGGCGACGTGGTCGGGCTGGTCGGCGTGAACGGCGCCGGGAAGTCCACGCTGCTGCGCACGCTCGCGGGCCTGCTGCCCGCCGAATCCGGTGTGATCCGGCTCTCGCCGACCACCGCGACCGTCGGCCACCTGCCGCAGGAACCCGAGCGCCGACCGGGCGAGAGCGTGCGCGACTTCCTGGCCCGGCGCACGGGCGTGGCGGCGGCGCAGGCGGAACTGGACCGCACGACCGCGTTGTTGGCGGAGGGGCGGGACGAGGGCTACTCGGAGGCGTTGGAGCGCTGGCTCGCGCTGGGCGGCGCGGACCTGACCGAGCGGGCCGACGAGGTCGCCGCGGACCTGGGCCTGACGGTGAACCTCGACCAGGCGATGACGTCGCTGTCCGGCGGCCAGGCGGCCCGCGCGGGCCTGGCGTCGTTGCTGCTGAGCCGGTACGACGTGTTCCTGCTCGACGAGCCGACCAACGACCTGGACCTCGACGGCCTGGCCCGGCTGGAGCGGTTCGTGGCCGGGTTGCGCGCGGGCGCGGTCGTGGTGTCGCACGACCGCGAGTTCCTGGCCCGCACCGTGACCCGCGTCGTCGAACTCGACCTGGCGCAGAACCAGGTGCGCACGTACGGCGGCGGGTACGAGTCGTACCTGGAGGAGCGCGAGGTGGCCCGTCGGCACGCCCGCGAGGAGTACGAGGAGTACGCGTCGACCAGGTCGTCGTTGGAGGACCGCGCCCGTACGCAACGCGCGTGGATGGAGAAGGGCGTGAAGAACGCCCGCCGCAAGGCGCCCGACAACGACAAGGTGGGTCGCAAGTTCCGCACCGAGTCCACCGAGAAGCAGGCGGCCAAAGCCCGGCAGACCGAGCGGCTGATCGAACGCCTGGAGGTCGTCGACGAGCCGCGCAAGGAGTGGGAGCTGCGGATGGAGATCGCCGCCGCGCCCCGGTCCGGCGCGGTGGTGGCGGTCCTGCGGTCGGTGGTGGTGGAGCGCGGCACGTTCACGCTCGGACCGGTCGACCTCCAGGTCGACTGGGCGGACCGGGTCGCGATCACCGGCGCGAACGGTTCGGGCAAGTCCACCCTGCTGGCCGCGCTGCTGGGGCGCGTGGAGCCGGCGGCGGGCACGGCGTCGCTGGGGCCGGGCGTGGTGGTCGGCGAGATCGACCAGGCCCGCGGCCTGTTCCTGGGCGGGGAGGCGTTGGTCGACGCGTTCTGCGCGGCCGTGCCCGACCTGGCGCCGGCCGACGTCCGCACCCTGCTGGCGAAGTTCGGCCTCAAGGCCGACCACGTCCTGCGCCCGGCCGCGTCCCTGTCACCGGGCGAGCGCACCCGTGCCGCGTTGGCCCTGCTCCAGGCCCGGGGCGTGAACCTGCTCGTCCTGGACGAACCGACGAACCACCTGGACCTGCCCGCGATCGAGCAGTTGGAGTCCGCTTTGGACTCCTACAACGGCACTCTGCTGCTCGTGACGCACGACCGCCGCATGCTGGAAGCCGTGCGCACGACCCGCCGCCTTGAAGTGGCGGCGGGCCGCGTCACGGATCTCTAGCGGTTGCCCTTCGACCACACGTCCCACGGGATCTGCCAGTCGCCGAAGCCGTCCCACGCCTCCAGGGCCGGGCCGCCGGAGTTGGTCACGATCACCACGTCGCCGGGCTTGGAGAGGTCGAAGACCCACTTCGCGTTCTCCGGGGACAGGTTCAGGCAGCCGTGGCTCACGTTGCGGTTGCCCTGGTCCCCGATGGACCACGGTGCGCTGTGGAAGAAGATGCCGCTGTTGGACATGCGGGTCGCCCAGTCGACCGGGGTGACGTAGCCACCGGCGTCCAGCGCCAGGCCGTAGGTGCGGGAGTCCATGACCATGTGGTCGTGCTTCTCCATGAGCACGTACGTGCCCGTCGGCGTGGTGTTGGCGGCGTTGCCCATCGACGTGGGCATCGTGCGCGCGACCTGGCCGTTGATCTTCGTGGTGACCTGGTGGGTCTGGCCGTCGGCCTCGTGGACCACGGCGTCGCCGATGGTCGTGGTGACGTGCCGGTCTTCCTGGCCGTACACGCCGTTGCCCAGGTGCTTGCCGTAGACCTTCGCGTCGACGGTGATCTTCGTGCCGGCCGCCCAGAAGTTCTGCGGGCGCCAGTGCACTTCCTTCTCGTCGAACCAGTAGAACGCGCCGTCGACCTTGGGCTCGGTGCTGATCGAGATCATCGCCTCGGCGGCGGCGCGGTCGGTGATCGGCTCGTCGAAGTAGAACGCCAGCGGCTGTCCGATGCCGACGGTCGTGCCGTCCATCGGGTTCATCGACAGGAACGTCTGCGTGCGCGGCGTCACTGTGGTGAAGGACGACGTCCGGGTGATCTGCTTACCGTCCGTGCCCTGTCCGGTCACGGCGAGCGTGTAGGCCTTGCCGTAGCCGAGCGGCTCGGTGTTCGTCCACTGGAGACCGTCGGGGCCGACCGCCCCCGCGACCGCCTTGCCGTCGGCGTTGGTCAGCGTGACCTGCGTGATCTTGCCGTCGGTCGCGGTCGCGACGACCGGGATGCCGGGCTGCACGTCCACCGCCGCGTCGGCCGGGCCGACGCTCAACGACACCGGCTTGGACTCCGGCGAGGCGGCCGTCTCGCCGGCCACCGTCGGCTCGCTGCCCGCGTTGTCCGCCGCCCCCGACGAACAGGCCGTGACCAGGGCCGTGACCAGTCCCAACGCCACGGCACCCCACGCACCGCGCATCCCCCGCCGACCCGACATGTCCTGCCTCCCCATAGTCGCCCGGTACACCGAGCGTGCCTGCCTACAGGGGTTCTCGGTGTCCCCTGACAAGGTGACGCCTGAAAGGTTGACGGTGTTGCCCTGGATGCCGGATCGTTACCCACGCGAAGTTCCCCCTGGGCGGGCCAGGGTCACCCCCGCTGACCAGGCGATTGGGAACCGTGTCGACCGCTGTGCTAATGTTCTTCACGTCGGACAGCGCAAGACAGTCCGCGCGCCGCTAGCTCAACTGGCAGAGCAGCTGACTCTTAATCAGCGGGTTCGGGGTTCGAGTCCCTGGCGGCGCACAAACCCCCCAGGTCAATGGCCTGGGGGTTTTTGCGTTAATGAGCGGCGCCGACCGAAACCCTACCTTTATGCCGGTTGACTACGTACCCAGCTCCCGTTCGAGCGCTTCCGCAGTCGCCGGGTTCACGACCTTCCGCCCGAGGTAGACGTCCTGCGTCATCGACGGCCGCGAGTGGCCGAGCTGGTCAGCGATCTCCCGGGGAGTGAGCTTCGCCTCATCGAGAATCGTCGCGCACGTCTTCCGGAACACGTGCGAGGTGACCCAGGCAAAGCCTTCCGTCCCCCGAGCGCTGCGCAGATCACGGCGAGTGTTGTTTGGGTCACGCCAGCCGCCAAGAGCGTCGGGAAACACCGGCACCGCCGTACCCGGCCCGATTTCCCGGTCGAGCGCTGCCAGCCGCCTACGCCGCCGCAGCATCGCCACCGCGAACGGGGGTAGCCGCAAGGTGCGTTCGCCACTCTCCGTCTTCGGCGGCATCCGACGCAGGCCGACACCGCGCACCCGCACGATGGTCCAGTCGATGTCGACCGTGCCCGCGTCGAGGTCGGTTTCGTCCCAGGACACGGCCAGTGCCTCGCCGATCCGGACACCGGTCGCCATCATCCACCGGGTGAGGTCCGGCAGGTCCTTCCTGACCGCTTGGCGGTCGGACTCCAACTGTGCCAGCCAGCGCTGTCTCTCCTCGCGCGTCAGGGCGCGCACGGACCGCTTGCGGTCGGCCGTGATGCGCTTGGTCTCGCGGGTGGGGTTGACCGACGTGGCACCGTGTCGGGCGGCCAGGCCCATGATCCCGGAGACGACGCTACGAACCGTCTTGGTGGTCGAGGCGCCCCGCCGCTTCCGCACACCACGCAGCAGCGCGTCAACGCGCGGGGTGTTGACCTCCCGGATCGACAGCTCGCCCAGCGCCGGACGGACGTAGTTGCGCAACTGGCGCTCGTACAGGTCCAACGAGTTGGGCGACATCTCGCCAGCGTCCACAGAGGACCGGACATCTTCCAGCCAGAGGTCCGCCACGTCCCGGAACTTGGTGTCGGCGGTGACCAGCCCACCCGCAGCCGAGGTCCGGTCCCGAAGCGCCTCCATCAGGGCGTTCGTCGCAGAGGTCCGTGTCTGCCCGGTGCGCTCGACCGGCCGCGTCACGCCGTCGAAGTCTCGGAACTTCGTACGCGCCACGTAGCCGCCATTGGACTTGGCGGTGACCTTGATCCTCCCGTGCGTGCCGACCGGTAGCGATGGTCGGCCCATCAATCCTCCTTCCCGGTTCGTCGGGCGAGTTTGCGGGTGGCGATGCCTTCGGCCAGGTCGCGTTCGGCATCCGATCGGTAGCCCACGCCGGTCATGGACCAGTCCCCGACCACCAGCACGGTCGAGCCGTCGGTGACGCCGAGCCGGTCGAGGTGTTCGGCCAGGCGGTGTTCGGCGCGGGCGGCCCGCAGCGCGGTGAAGGTGGTCGAGTAATGGCGTGACTTGGTCAGGAAGTGGCCCCGGAAGCCGAGCATGTGCGCCCACCGCCGCAGGTTGAGCGAGGCGAACGCGGCCAGCCCGCCCAGCCGCCACGCGGTGCGCATCATCGCCTTGTGGTGCCCGGACACCTCCAAGTCGTCGATGGCCGCCTCACGTCGGATGCGGGAGTCGACGCCGGAGGTGGCCCCGGTGCCCTTGGTGGCGTACTTGGCGATGTAGCCGGCCACCCGCCGGTCGTGCACGAGTTCGGCGGGGTCGCCGGCCTGGTGCACGGCGATGGGCTCGGCGTCGATCTGCGTCCCCCACGTCAGGGTGCGCGCGGGGATGTCGTCGGTGTGCTCGGTGTCGACCGTGACCGAGGCAGCCGCGGAACGCACCACCGCGCACAACAGGTCGTCGGTCACCGCCGCCGGGGCCGGGGAGTCGGGGCCGTGGGGTCCGTCCACGCGGATGACGGCGTGGAAGTGGACCAGGCCCCGCCGCTGGTACTCGGCGACCTTGGCATAGGACACCCGCAGGTGGTTCCGCAGTTCGCCGACCCGCAGTCCCAGCGCGGAGGCCAGGTGCCGGGCCGCCGTGATGGTGAACCGCCGCCACAGCTCGGTGGAATGCGCCTGCCACAGCACCGCGCCCACGTAGTCGTAGGCCGTCGGGTCCAACGGCGTCCCGAGCCGGGTGTCCGCCTCGTGGTGGAACCCGCCGCACCCGCACCGCCGCGCCCTGCCCGACCGGGTACGCGGCCGGTTGTGCACCGCGCCGAACGACGGGGCGGTGAGGGTGGCGAACACCCGCACGTGCCCCGACACCGTCCCGGGCACGCCCTTGCCGCCGGTCAGCCCGGACCGGACCAGGTGGAAGGTGTCGGCGGCGTAGCGGGCCGAGCAGGGTTCGCACACCGACTCCCGCCGGTTGCCGCACGGCACCAGCAAGGACCCCTCGAACCCGTCCAACACCGTGCCGGTCGTGGTGTCCTCCACCCGCGTCGACCCCGCCAGCCGCACCGGCTTGGCGCAGCCGTGCACGGCCTCGACCCGACGCCGCCACGACCGGTACCCGTTGGCACGCAAGAAGTTCCGCAACCGTTCGTCTGTAGTGGACAGACGCGGGACCAGTGCGGACACGCCCATCAGACCGCCACCCCCGCCCCGTGACGCGCCAGCCACGCCGCCGTCTCCTCCCGCTCCACGGCACGCGTGCCTGCTTGGTCCAACACCTCGTAGCGGCCACGACCAGCGCACCCGCCACACCAACCGGTGACCGACCGGGCACTCGTCCCCGACCCGGAGCACCCCGCGCAGACGACCTCGACGACCGCCATCAGACCCACGCCGCCCCACTGGGGTCGTCGAGGTCCACGACCTCGCACCCCGGATGCGGCCAGCGCCGCGACCACCAACCCGACGCGGTCCGCCGCACCCAGAACACCTCATCCGGGCCCACGAAGTCGTAGACCTCCCCGTCCTCCACCAGCGCGTCCCACTCGTCCGCGCTCAGGTCCAGGCGGTTCTCCACCACCGTGCCCACGAACGCGGGCAGGTCCCGGAACGCCGACCGGGCGTAGGTGTCCGAGGTCAACGGGTTGGAGTCGGAAAACCGGAACGAACGCGGAGGCTCCACCTCCCGCAGGTAGGGCCGTTCGTCGGCAAGCTCAGCGAATGTCATGTCGAGCCCTTCGGGTCGGGGGACCCGACAGGCACCCTCATGCGCGGTACGCTGAAGTAGCGCACGTGCCGCGAAGCTCTGCGCATGGTTCCCGGGTTACTGCCCGTCGAGCCCTTAAGCCCGGTTGGGGGTTGCCGCCCCCTGCCGGGCTTTTTGTCCTCATCTTGAGGACCTTGACGTCCTCTACTATGGGGGACGTGAATGTCCCCCGTCAAGGACTGATTTGTCCCTCGGGGGCGTCGGCGTCCGTTGCATCGGACGTGTAGGTCCGCTGAGATGAGAGGTATGGAGATGTTCGAGGTCATCCGTCAACGTCGAACCGAACTAGGGATGTCGCAGGCTGATCTTGCGACGGCTGTAGGCGTGGACAAGCGACAGATTCGGCGGTACGAGGCGAACGAGGCTCAGCCGAACCTGGTCGTCGCGAAGGCTGTGGCAGATGCCCTCGGGATCACGATCGACGAACTTGCCGGTGGTGACAGTCGCCGCTTGAACCTGGCGGGCGACTGGTGGGCTGTATGGCAGACGTGGAACGACGGTCAGGAAGTGATCAATCCGCATCAAGCCCACATGACTCAGCGCGGCGACCAACTAGAGATCGTTGCTACCACGCGAGGTACCCAAGAGTTCGAGAAGGGTGGGTACTTGTGGCGCGGCGAAATGCGACTCTGGGACAACGAAGCGCTCATGGGTTGGTATGTGGCGGCAGAGGGCGGCGTGCGTTCCAAGGGAACCATGTACTTCGCCCTGCACCAGCACGGGCAACGCATGACCGGCAGGTGGGTCGGCCTCAGCTACGACGGCCCGATCGTCACCGGCTGGGCAGCGATGGCCCGGTCTGAGTCCGAAGCGACTGCACTGATCAACGAACTTCGGGAGCAGGGGGAGGTCAAGGCATGAGCGTCGACATCTGCGAGGTGATCATCACGGCGTCGGATGCCGAATGGCTTGTTCGGTTCACTCGCTCGCTTGTCGAGGATCGGTTGGTCGCTTGCGGCCAGCACATCACCCCCGTTCGGTCTGTCTATCGGTGGGATGGGGAGATCCAAGAGGACACGGAGGCCCGCGTAGCACTGCACACGAGAGCCGATCTCGTTCCGGCTGTCGTCGAGCGGGTCAACCGAGAGCACCCGTACGACGTGCCATGTGTCCTGGCCGTACCCGTGTTTGCCAGCAACCCCGCATACGCGCAGTGGGTGCTAGACGAGACCGGATCGCCGGAGTGACCGTGCTTGCCCGCGTTGCTCGCCTATGCGGATGGTCCGGGCCACGGTGAGGATTTTCTCTACTGGTTCAAGGCGGCGCCTACCGGCGCCGCTCGCCGCTCGATCTCCGGCCGCCCGGTCGAGCGCGGGGCCCGCCTTCGGCACCCACGCCCGCCCGGCGTCCGGAGGCGGCAGCGGCACCGCCAGTCGCCGCAAAACCAAGAGCATGTCCTCGCCGGACGGGCAGGCCAACAGGATGACGGGAACCGCTGTGCGGCTCGCGTCCCAGCGGGGACCGGGGCACGCGTCATCCCGTCGACCTCCACGAGGGCTACCACGCGAGCCGGGGACCTGCGAGCCTGGCACCGGACATGGCTGTTGACACGGAAGGTCGCAGGCCCCCAGCTCGCGCGGCAGGGCTGCGCCAGGTCGACGGGATGACGCGAAGCCCCTCTGTTTGGGTTCAAGCCGGGCAGGTCGGTGACATGACCAACCAAGCCGCCGACTGCCCGTTCCGTGGTCCCACGGTCGCCTCAGGCGACGCCTACCAAAACCCGACCGAATCAACGGCAACCAACGCCGAACGACAGTCACCATCGGACGTTTGCAAGCGCGATTCGCGCAGGCAGCAACAGCTAACGGCAAGCATTCGCCAACGACACCGGGAGGTACGTGTTACTCAGCGGGTTCGGGGTTCGAGTCCCTGGCGGCGCACCACAGGAAATCAGGCGGGTCACCGGGAATCGGTGACCCGCCTGATTTCTTTATCCGGTATTCAACCCATTGCTGTGACGGAACGCACAACCGCCGCCGACGTGCGCCGTTGCCGGTGCACAGTCCCCCCAGCGGCTCCCGACGGTTTTCGAACCGCGGTCAAGCCGGGGTCACCCCCACCGCTGTTCGTTGGTATCCGCCTCCGTTCCGTACGGCATTACGCCCCCCTCGGCTGTTTCCCTGACCACTCCAGGGTGCCGTAGAGCAAACCGCCGTGTTGCGGTCCGTGGCCAATCGATTACGGATTCACCCGAAAGCCAGTGCGATACGTCGTTTCGCCGGCAGCCGGGTACTGCGGACGTCGTCTCCCACGCGCAGGTCGGGCCGGCGGTCGAGCCGGTCGTAGGACTTGGCCAGCAGCCAGTGCGCCGCCTCGGCGCCGATCGCGTCCAGCGGCGCCTGCCGGGCCAACCGCTCGCGCGCCACCTCGACCTGACGCGTCACGAACGCGCCGCGCACCAACCCGCCCTCGACCTCGTCGATCAGGAACACCATCGCGTGCTCCCGCGCGCTGAACGCGTAACGGCACAACAGGACCAGGTAGCCCGCGTCCAACGACCGGTCGCACGTCCACGCGCCGGTGACGCGCAACGTCGACCCGACCGGTCCCGCCGCCTCGACCGCCCAGTCCCGCGGCCGACCGGTCAGCAGCACGGCCAACGCCCGCAGCAGCGCCACGTTGCGCCGGCTCGGCCACGACGCCACGTGCGCCACGACCCCGGCCCAGAACTCCTCGTCGACGTCCAGGTCCGCCACGGCCGCACCCACGGTCAGTTCGACGTCGAGCGGGTCGGCGAGCTGCGGCAGCTCCCGGCACCGGTCGACGAACAGCCGCTGCGCCGGGCTCAGCGGAGTCCCCTGTGGACGGTCGGCGACCGCGATCGGCCGCCGTGTGCGGTACTGGATCTTCCGGCTCACCGCGCGAGGCTGGCACGTCCGACGCCGGTCCGCGCGCCGTGCACCCGAACGGGGAGAATCGGGCACCGTGGACCCCCTGAGCCAGGCGCTGCGGCACGCCGCCGCCACGCGCAAGGCACGCCCGCCCCGCGCCGGCGACCTGCCCGCGACCGAAGTGGAGGACGCCGTGCACGGGGTTCTCGCCGATGCCCTGCACGACCTGTGGGACCACGGCTGGCTGCCCTACGACGTGCACGAGGTGGTGCGCCGCGACGAGGACGAGCGCGCCCGGTCGCTGCTCGTCGACGCCGTCGCCCGGGACGTCGCCGGCCAGGCGCTGCACCCGGTGTGGCGCGGGCAGGTGGCCGACATCGGCGCCGACGTGTGGTGGGACGCGGACCGCCCGCACGTCGACCAGTGGGCGTCCCGGCACATCGAGACCCTCGACGACGCCCTGGCCGCGACCGTCGCGATCCTGCGCGTGCTGCGCGCCCTGCCGGTGCTGCCGGTGATCGTGCCCAAGCCCGGCTCGCCCCTGGTCGGCCTCGACCACCGCGGCGTCGATCCGCGCGTGCTCAACCGGGTGCGCGGGCTGCTGGCCAAGGCCGAGTCGACGCCGTACCCGGACGAGGCCGAGGCGTTGTCGGCCAAGGCGCAGGAACTCGTCACGCGGCACGCCCTGGAGCGCATGCCGACCGAGGAGCCGACGACGGTGTCCCGGCGTTTGTGGCTGGACAAGCGGTACTTCGACGGCAAGGCGCACATCGTGCACGTCGTCGCGGAGGCCAACCGGTCGCGTGCGGTCGTCTACCGCAACCCCGGTTTCGTCGCGCTGGTCGGCGAGGAACTCGACCTGGAGATCGTGGAGCTGATGTCCGCGTCGCTGCTCGTGCAGGCGACCCGGGCGATGGTCGCGGCGGGCGACGGCGCGCGCAAGGGCGACGAGGAACGCAGCGGCGACTTCCGCAAGGCGTTCCTGCTGTCCTACGCGCACCGCGTCGGCGAAAGGCTGCGGGCGGCCACGGCGACCGACGACGACCGGCTGCTGCCCGTGCTCGCCGCGCGCAAGACCGCCGTGGACACGCTCTACCGCACGCTGTTCACCCGCACGGTCAGCAGGTCCACGCCGATCCGCAGCGAGGCCGGGTGGTCCGCGGGCCGGTCGGCGGCCGACCGCGCGGACCTGGACCGGCCTAGCGCGTCCACACCCCGTCGAGTCGGTCGAGGTCGGCGCCGGACAACGGGGTGAGGTGGGCCAGCGCGTTGCGCGCGGCCCGCAGCCGGCACAGCAGTTCGCGCTCGGCGGCGGGCAGCGTGACGCGGCGGCCGGTCGTCGCGGCCCAGTGCATGGGCCCCAGTTCCAGCGCCGCCTGGGGATCGGGCGAGACCTCGGCGAGCACGGCGGTGGACGCCCGCGTGCGGAACACCGCCTCGACCTCGGCCCGGCCCACGTCGAGCACGGGCGTCAGCGCGCGGTGCTGGGCCCGCCACACCAACGACCGCAGCACGGCTTCGCGCCGGTCGCCCACCGCGCGCGGACTGACCCGGACCCGGCCCTCCCACAGGTCGACCAGGCCGCACTCCCACGCGTCGAGCAGGTCGGCGGGCGGACGTCGGGCGCCGTCGCGCCGCCGGTCCGGCACGGGCGGGCCGTCCACGGCCTTGACCACGTCCGCCAACGACTCCGGCTCGCCGTCCCACGCCACCGCGAGGTCCGCGGCCAGGTCGAGGTCCGGACCGGCCACCTCGACGAGCACCTCGTGCGCCACGAGGTCGCGCAGGCCCGGACCGGGCGGCCGGTGCGCGGCGACGGCCACGGCCGTGTCCAGCCGCCCGACCACGCCCCACCACCAGTGCGTGCGGGTGGTGAGCGGGTCGGGCGCGGTGGACCGGACGTCACGCGGCCGGGCCGCGACCAGTGCCCGTGCCGGGCCGCCCGCCGCCGACATGCGGGACAGCAGCGCGCCCACCGCGTCCGGGTCGTCCTCCTCCCACGCGCACACGACGGCCAGCGGGAAGCCCTCGTCGTCGACCACCCGGGAGACCCGGTCGACCAGTCGGATCGCGGGCACCAGCACGGGTTCGGGCGTGACGACCGGGTCCTCGAACGCCGGGTGCCCGACCGCCCAGTCCGGCGGCTCGCCGGCGTCGGGCGGCGGCGCGGCGACGACGCGGCGTTCCAGGGCGCCCGGCGGGTCGACCCGGGCGCTGTCGGAGCGGGCCGCGAGCCGGGACAGCAGGTCCTCGGCGGTGCCGGACGCGACCAGCGCGTCCGGCACCAGCCACAGGCACGTGAAGCCCGCGTCCAGGTCCGCCGAGACCCGGTCCAGGTGCGCGCGGGTGCCGGGCAGTTCCGCCGGGTTCACGTCGCGAGCAGGCACCGGTGCACCACCCGGTCCAGCGCGATCCCGTCCGGACCGGTGTCGAGCAGGCCGATCAGGTCGAGGTCGTCGACGAGCGCGTTGACCGTGTCCAGGTCGACGCCCACGGCGACCGCGATGTCCGCCGGGAACAACCGGTCGCCGGGCTCGACGTACCGGTGCCAGTCGCCGAGCCGGCGCACCAGCGCGGCGTCGACACCACGTTCCGCGAGCAGCCGTCGGGCCTGCTCGGGCTGCGCGGTGCGCTTCACCCACTGCGCCAACGCCTGCGCCTGCGCGGCGCCACGCCGCACCCGCAGCACGACGTCCTCGACCAGCTCCGGCCAGCCGCCGGTCGCGTCGATCAGTGCCTGGCGGGCGCGCGGCACGTCGAACGGGCACTCGGGCCAGCTCCGGATCGTGTCGACCGTCCACCGCCGCGGGTGCTCGGGCTCGGCGCCCGCGAGCTCCGCCAGCCCGGTCGCCAGTTCCGGCGGCGCGAGCACGACCACGGCGAGGTTCTGCACGGCGACCTGCTTGACCAGCCGGCGCACCACCTGCTCGGCCTCGACCCGGTCGATCCCGGTCACGTCGGTGACCAGCACGCTGGGCTCGGTGCGCCGGGAGATCGTCGTCAACGCCCCCACCACGCCCGCCGGCGCGACCTTCGTGACCGTGCTGCCGCGCACCTCGGCGTAGTCGCGCACGGCCTGCGGCACGCGGTCGACGCCCAACGCCCGCGTGCCCGTGATCACGGCCAGGTGGTGCGCGGTGGTCACCGCCGCCAACCGGCCGTCGGTGAGCGGGCTGCGCAGCTCGGCGCCCTGGTGCTCCTCCAGCAGTCGGCGCGCGGCCCGGGGGTTGTACTCGTAGGGCATGTCGAAGTCCATCTCGGCCAGCTCGCGTTCGAGTTCCGCGCGCGTGCCCAGCATGGTGACGACGTTCGGGCTGCGGACCGCGTAGCGCACCGGGTCCGTCAAGCGGATCAGCAGGCCGAGGCCGACCATCTCGTCCAGGTACACGCCGACCTCGGACACCGTCATCCGGTCGAAGCCCGCGGGCCACGTCTCGCGCGCGCCGCGCAGCAGCTCGTCCGCCGGGTAGGCCACGGCGAACGCGTCGTCGACGCTGCGGCACGCGATCACCAGGGCCAGCACCCGGTACCGGTCCTCCAGGTTGATCGTGATCCGCAGGCGTTCGGCGATCCGACCGCGCACCAGGTCGCTCGCGGCGACCCCGTCCACGTCCGCCTCGGTGACGTAGGTCGGCGGCGTGGTCGGGGCCAGGCCGCGGGACTGGAGCGTGCGGACCAGTTCCTCGCAGAAGATCTGCACCAGGCTCGCCTGGTAGTTGGTCGCGGCGAGCAGCCGCCACACCAGCTCGGGGCGTTCGAACTGGTAGCCGAGCGCGGCCATGGGCTCGACGACCAGCCGGCGGGCGTCGGCCGGGCGCAGCGGGCCGATCGGGATGTCCGGGCCGCCGTGCGCCACGGGCACGTTGGGCAGCTCGCGGAACCGCTGCACCTGGTGCAGACCGGCGAAGACGACCTTGAACCGGCGGTCGGTCGACTCCATGAGGTCCTTGAGCCGCAACACGTTCGGGAAGTACGCGATGCCGCCGGACTGCGTCGTGGCACGCGAGTCGGCGGTGAGGAACGCGTCCGCCTCGTCGGCCAGCAGCAGGATCCGCCGGGCCGGATTCACCCGCAGCCACGCCCGCACCTGGTCGACCACGACCGACGCGCCGGCGTCGTTGGACACCCGCTGGCCGAGCACGCCCCGGGCCTTCAACTCGATGGTCAGCTCCCGCCAGATGCGCGCCGCCGGTTCGGACTCGCCCACGCCCCGGCCCTTCAGGTCCAGGTAGATCGCGTGGTGCGCCTCGCCGTCGTCGAAGTCCTTGCGCGCCCGGTGCAGCAGCGCGGACTTGCCCAGCTGCCGGCCGCCGTAGACGAACAGACCGCCGTTGGGGTCCACGACCTCCGACAGCTCCTCCTCGCGGCCCACGAACACCTCGGGCGGCACGAGACCGGCGACGAACGGCTGGTACGGGTTGAAAGCCGCCCACGGCAACGTGATCCGCTGCGTGGTGCGCCACGAACCCGGCGCGGTCGCGGCCACGTAGCCGACCACGGACGCGTCGATCACGATGGCGTGCGGCGTGCCCCGCCGGGCGCGTGCGGCGAGCGCGCGGCGGGCCGCGAGGTCCAGCGGGTGCAGGCAGAGCACGACGTTGGCGCGGCCGGACGTGAGCGCGTCCAGACCGTCCAGGACGGACCGGCCCCGGGACTCCTCGGTGAGCACGACGACGGTGTACTCGGTCGCGGCGGACCCGAGTTCGGCGACGTACGAGCCGTCGTTGGGGTGGGCCCGCACGCGGACCGTGCGGACGCCGCCGCGGGGACCGCGTTCCTTCGTGCCGCCCTCGCACACCAGGCCGAGCAGGCGCAGGACCGTGCGCACCGAGCCCTGGAACCGGTCGGCGCTGAAGTTGCGGCCCACCGACAGCGAATCCCACGCGTCCAGCGCGGTCTCGGCCGACGTGAGCAGGCCGTTGTCGCCGACCGCGAGCCGGGCCCAGGTCTTGGCCGACTCGGGTCGGGGCAGGCCCTCCTCGGCGCCCTTGCCCAGTAGCGACACGAAGTTCTGGAGATCGCCGACCGCCTCGGGCAGGTGGTCGGGCAGCGGGCGTCCGGCGCGCGCGAACGCGACGAACTCCGTGGCGGTGACGCAGTCGCCCTCGTCGAGCAGACCGGTGATCCGGGTGCGGTCGGCGTCGGACAGCTCGGCCCGGCGCACCTCGGCGCGCAGGGCCTCGGTGCGGCGGTGCTCCCGTCGGCGCAGCTCGTCGGTCAGCTCGGCGAGGTCGGCGCGGGCGACGTCGAAACGGCCGTCGGACACGGTGCCCAGGCCGTGCAGGCGGTTGTTGACCAGCCGTTCGTCGGCCTCCAGGAGGTTCTGCGTTCGGACGCGGGCGAGCAGGTCGGCGGCGGCGCGCACGGCCGCCGCGTGCCGACCGGTCCACACCTCGGTCCAGTGCTCCAGTCCGGTGCGCAGGTGGTCGACCCGCTCGCCCCGGGCGTCGAGCAGGTCGAGCAGCCGGGCCGCCCGGCGCAGGTCGCCGCGTTCGAAGTAGGCGGTGCCGGCGGCGGCGTGGTCGAGCGGACCGGCGAGCGTGGCCAGCAGGGGCAGCGTGCGCGGGTCGTCGGCGTCGGGCCGGCCGTCGGTCGTGCGCGGCAGGTCGGGCAGGAGCAGGAGCACGTCCGCGTCGGGTGGCCCGGCGGGCACCGCGGCGGGCCGGTCGAGCCAGCGGCGCAACAGGGCCACGGCGGCACCGGCCACGCCGTCGGGGACGGGCACGTCCGCCACGGCCTGGAACGCCTTGGACAGCGACGCCTCGGCCTCGGAGGTCCGGCCGTCGACCCCGAGCCGGTCGTCCACCAGCAGGGCCTCGGTGACGACCGCCACCACCTCGTCGATGTTGCGCACGAGCATGCGGCGGGCGTCGGCGATGATCGCGTCCCGCTGCTTGGGCGCGCGGGTGGCCAGGTCGGCGGCGTCGATCAACGCGTCCCGGTCCGCCACCGCCGCCAGCGCGGCGGACAGCGTGGCCGCGTCGACCTCGCCCGCCGCCCAGCCCGTGACGGCCACGAGCGCGCCGTGCAGCGGCTGGTCGGTGCGCAGGAACCAGCGCAGCACCTTGGACGCGCGCTGGTAGATCGTCTTGCGGCGGGGGAGTTCGGCCAGCAGCGTGCGGGCCTTGGCGCCGATCTCGGCGCGGACCGCGTCGCCGTCCACGGCCACGCCTTTCATGCCCAGTACGGGGTCCACGCGGACGCCGCGTCGGGTGGCGTCCACCGCGGCGTCGAGCAGTTCGGCCCAGGCGGCGGGCAACGTGACGGCCGGGCGCAGCCGTCCCGACGTCTGGTGCCCCCAGCCCGCGACGAGCCCGGCCCGCAGCAGGGCGACCAGGACGAGGGTCGCGGCGTCGTGGTCGTCGACCAGGTCGTCGGGGGCGAGGCCGAGGGTGGTCAGCACGGCCGTGCCGTCCTGGTGGGAGAAGGCGTCGGTGGCGAACTTCAGCGCGGCCGTGCGCCGGTCGGGTTCGCCGGAGCACGAGGTGAGCCAGTACGCCTCGGCCAACGCGCCGGTGCGGACGAGTCGGACGACGGCGGGCGGGTCGCCCACCTCCCAGGGGAAGGCCAGGTCGTCCGCGTTCTCGTGGTGGGTGACGGGTTCCGGCTCCGCGGGTCGGATCGCGGTCGGCTCGGCCTCCGGTTCCGCGTCAAGGTTTCCGGCCGTGGCCGGTAGTGCTTCCGGTGCTCCGGTGCCGGGAGCTGCCGCGTCCGTCGGACCCGTCGCCGCCGGCGCTCGGGTCCCGTCGTCCGTCAGTGGGCCTGTGGTCGCCTTCGCCTCCGTCTGCACGCCCAACTCGGTCAGGCGGTCGAGGGCGGCGTCGCGGGCGGCACGCAGGTGGTCGCGCACGGCGGGCGTCGCGGTGCCGATCATGCGGTCCAGATCGGCGACCTCGCCCCGCAGCCGGACGACCGCGGAATCACGGGCGGCGCGTTCGAGGTCCGTTCTCCGATTGCGCTCGGAGCTTATTTCCGCGTGCGCACCGGAAAAGTCCGCCGGGACTTCACGGCCGGTCTCGAAGGCGACCGCCGACAACGTCGAACGGCGGCGTTCGAGGTAGTCGTCCAGCCTATCGGCGAGCGGGTCCGGCGGTGTTACACCCGACTCGACCGCGTCAGCGGCACAACGTAGCTGACCTGCGACTTCACCGGCAAGTGCGGCGAGTTCGACCACTTGGTCGGCCAGTCTGTCCAGTAATTGGCCATCTTTCCCGGAGCTGTCCAACTGCTGTCTCCAAAACTTCCGGTAATGCCCTGCGGCAAGCACGTCCCCGAAGATGAATGAAAACATCCGAAAACCGCTTCGAGTACCAGGTTCACCCGCTTGGAGCAGAACGGTCCGCGCGGGTTACCCATTCGATGGGAATCCGTTGCCCCGCCCTGTCGGACCAGAATCGTCGGACCCCGTCCGTACCCTCCCCGGCATGACGACCGTGACCGCCCTCGACGTCCGCCGACTGTTCAACGTGACGCAGGAGACCCGCTACCGCTTCAACGGCCGGCACGGCGACGACAAGATCGTGATGCCGTACCTGATGGACCACGTGGCGCACGTCGTGCACCGGATCGCCGTCGACGCGGCGGAGGCCGCGTGCCGTAGCGCACCCGACCCCGGCCCGCCGTGCCCGGTGCCCGAGGTCGACGCCTGGCGCGCGCCGTCCGGCGTCGTCGCGCACCGGGCCGTCGAGGTGCTGGGCCGATTACCCGACTGGCCGGGGTTCCGCGAGTTCTGCCGGGTCGACGACCGTGCACGGTCGCTGCTGTGGGAGCCCGCGCGGGAACTGGCGGCCGGCGGGTCGCGTGAGGTCGCACGTGCCGTGCGACGACGCGTGCTCACCGACTACACGGCGTTCCTCGCCGACATGTACGTGCTCGCGGTCCTGCGCGGGTACGGCTTGGACGTCCGCGTGCACCCGTTGGCGGACCTGGTGTTCGAGGTCGACGCGTGGGTGGGGCGGTTGGTGCTCGACCTGCGCGGCGGCCGGCGGCGTGCGGAGGCGTTGCTGGTGCACGCCATGCCCCCGTTCTTCTTCGGGGACTTGAAGATCACCGCCCACGACCGCATCGGCGCCGTGACCGTCCCCGACCGGGCCGGCCTGGACCGGGCGGTCCGGAGGCTGAGGAAGGTGCTGTACCCGTCATGAGCGATCATGGACACGTGCCGCAACTGGAGACCACGGCCGAGGTCCGCGCCAGGATGAGCAGGCAACGCTCCCGCGACACCGGGATCGAGGTGGCCCTGCGCCGCGAACTGCACCGGCTGGGCTTGCGCTACCGCGTCCACCGCCGCCCTGTGAAGGCCGTACGCCGCGAGGCCGACGTGGTCTTCGGCCCGGCGAAGGTCGCGGTGTTCGTCGACGGCTGCTTCTGGCACGGCTGCCCGACCCACGGGACGTGGCCCAAGCGCAACGGCGAGTTCTGGCGCAAGAAGATCGAAACCAACCAGTCCCGCGACCTGAACACCGACCGGGTCCTGGAGGAGGCCGGTTGGCTGGCCGTGCGGGTGTGGGAACACGAGGACCCGGCCGAAGCCGCCATCCGCGTCCTGGCCGCGGTCGGTGAACGCCGCAAACCGCCGACCACCCGACACACCCCAGGCCCACCCGCCGAGAGTGCCTGAACGCACAACTCGCGGTGTCTGAGTGCGTATTTCAGGGTGTCTGAACGCACAACTCGCGGTGTCCGAGTGGACGACTCGCGCGTTCGGGACCAGCCCCGCTACCCGCGCGCACGGAACCCTGTGCGCAGCACCGGCAGCATGGCAGACGACCCACGACGGAACCTCTCTGGCGGCCTGCCCAGCGGCGAGCGACCGCTTGAAAGCAGGAAACCCGACCTCGACGTCAAGCGACACGTCCCACGGCTAGCATGCCGAGTGTGCTGTCGATGATCGACCTGTTCGCCGGTTGCGGCGGCATGACCTCCGGTTTCGCCAAGGCCGGCTACACCCCGGTCCTGGCCGTCGAGTGGAACCACCACGCCGCGGCGACCTACGCGGCCAACTTCGGCGAAGACCACATCCGCCACACCGACATCGCCACCATCCGCGACAAGGACATCCCACAAGCGGACGTGATCGTCGGCGGCCCTCCGTGCCAGGGCTTCTCCAACCTGGGCTCCCGCAACATCGACGACCCCCGCAACTCCCTGTGGCGCGAGTACCTCCGCTTCGTCCGCAGGGCGAACCCGTCGGTGTTCGTGATCGAGAACGTGGACCGCTTCCTCACCTCGTCCGAGTTCGCCCTGCTCAAGGACGAGATCGACGGCTACCACCTCAGCGCCGGCATCCTGCACGCCGCCGACTTCGGCGTGCCCCAGCGCCGCCGCCGCGCGATCGTCATCGGTTCCCGCATCGGCCCGATCCCGCTGCCCACGCCCACCCACGACCGCTGGCACCCCGTCCGCGCCGTGCTCGACGGCCTGCCCGAACGCCCGGCCACGACCGCGCTGCCCGCCACCGGGACCGACTTCCTCGGCACCCGTGTCCCCGGCGTGTACAAGAGCGCCGACCTGCACATCGGCCGCAACCCCACGCCGCTGTCGCTGCGGCGCTACCGGCACATCCCGCCCGGCGGCGGTCGGTTCGACCTGCCGGTGGAGCTGATGCCGCGCTGCTGGCGGGAGAAGAAGACCGGCACCACCGACGTGATGGGCCGCCTGCGCTGGGACCAGCCGTCGCTGACCGTGCGCACCGAGTTCTACAAGCCGGAGAAGGGCCGCTACCTGCACCCGCAGTGGGAACCCGGCGAACACGGCCACCGCGTCGACCGGCCGATCACCCACCTGGAGGCCGCCCGCCTCCAGTCCTTCCCCGACGAGTTCCGCTGGTGCGGCACCAAGGTCGAGATCGCCCGCCAGATCGGCAACGCCGTGCCGCCCCAACTCGCCCGCTCGATCGCCGAGCACCTGCGTCCGTACCTGACCGGCGGCGCCCCGACCGTGCCCACCTGCCCGCTCTGCCACACCTTCGAGTGACTCCCGGAGCACCCCGCCCGCTCCCGGCCGGAACTGTCGGACCCCCACCGTAGCGTCGTCACCATGACGACAGCGAAGTACGAAAGCACACTGGACATCGGGCCGACGACGTACCGCCTGCTGGCGACCGCCGATCCCGACGTGGTGGTCGAGCTGACCGGGGTCGACCGGGCGGGCGCGCGCGTGGCCGAGGGCGTGCTGCGCCTGCCCGCGTCCGGCGGCGGCCCGGTCGGCAAGGTCCTGGCCCAGGTCCTGGAGGCGTTGACGAGGCTGGGCGCGCCGCCGACAACCCGCCGCCCGGCCAACGCCAACCAGCCCTGGACCGCGGAGCGGGACGAGGAGCTGCGTGCCGCGTGGCTCGCCGCCGATCCGGGCGCCGCCGCGGGCGGGCTGGTGCGGGAGATCGCGAAGCGCCTCGAACGCTCGGCGTCGGCCATCCGCGCCCGGTTGGCCAAGGTCGGCTGCGATCCGGACGTGCCGGGACGCGTGCTGTCCGGGCAGGGTGCGGCCCTGCTCGGTGTTCAGGGTCCGGATCAGGGGAGTGCTCAGGGGGAAACCTGATTCGGCGGCGGGCGCGGGCGGCGATGCTGAGGAGGACGGACAGCGCGAGGGAAGGACGCACCGTGGAGATCACCAGCCTCATCTCGGCCCTGATCATCGGTTTGGTCGTGGGTGGCCTGGGGCGGTTGGTCGTCCCCGGCAGGCAGAACATCTCGACCCTCATGACGATCCTGGTCGGTATCGGGGCGGCTTTGGCGGGCACGTTGCTCGCGGGGGCGTTCGGAGTGGCCGATACCGACGGGGTCGACTGGATCGAGTTGGCTCTTCAGGTCGGGTTGGCGGGGGTGGGTGTGACTGCCCTGTCCCGTCGGCGTTCTCGTCAGCGTCACTGAGCTTCCCGGTTTCCGGGGAGACCGACCGGCCCGAAGGGTTGCCTGCCTCATCGGGTCGGTCGGTTTTTGCCGGGTGGGATGTATCGCTGTTCGCTGGTCTTGGGTCTTCTTGCTTTCAAGCGGTCGCTCGCCGCTGGGCAGGCTGCCGGAGAGGGACTACGGGGACGGGGACCCCACCCGTGCCTGTTCCGTCGTGGGTCGCCCACCATGCTGCCGGTGGTCATCACGTCCGCGAACGCGCGAGTCCTCCACTCGGACACCCTGAAACACCGCGAGTTGTGCGTTCAGGCACTGCGAAATGTGCGTTCGGGCACCGTGAGTTGTGCGTTCGGGCGTCGGGCTGTTCGGGGTGGGGCCATCCGGGGGTGTCTTGGGTGGGTGGTCTTGGGTCCGGCTATTCGGGCGTGGCCTGGTCGTTCTGGTCGTCCTCGATCAGGAACGGGCGCAGGAGGTCCGGGACCGCTGTGGCGGCGAAGGTCAAGCCGTCTCGTTCCGCCACGTCCACCACGTGGTACTCGCCGTCTCCGGCTGCCGTGGTCGCGGAAATCGTTGCCAGGCCCGCTCGTCGTTGGAAGTACGAGCGTCTGATCCGCCAGCCGATGACGCCGCTCTGGTGCAGGGCGGCCGTTTCCCGCAGCAGCGAACCGGAGCGGGTGACCAGGTATCCGTCGGACAGTGCGTGTCCGAGTGCGCGGTAGCGGTCCCAGCCCAGGTAGGCGCAGAAGGCGGTGAGCGCGAGTGCCGCCTGCCAGGTCCACGAAGGTGCCGACCAGGCCAGGACGCCGGTCAGGATCACCGGTGGCACGAGGGCGCGGACCATCCGACGTCGCAGTGCGGCGGTGGGGTGTGGGCTCAGGGGTGCTTCGGTCGGCGACCGCTCCGCCCTCAGCACTTCCGCTGCGACGCGGTGGGCTTCGGGAGCCGGTGCCGGGGGGAGCAGGAGGTCGCTCGCGCCCTTGGTGCCCAGGCCCGTCGTCACCGCCGCCGTTCTCGCGCCCCGGCCCCACCGCAGCATCAAAGGCTCGCGGATCTCCACGCCGCGCAGGCGGTCCTCGGAGATCGACACCGATCGCGTCGTCACGAGTCCTCGGCGGACGCGGATCGTCCGATCCGGCTCACGGGTGAGTCTGAAGTTCCAGTACTGCACGACGTAGAACACCAGCGAGCCGATCGTCGACAGGGTCACGACCGCGCCCGCGATCAACGGCACCGACGTGGTCGCCGGCTCGTGGGCCAGGCGGATCGCGGCATCGGTCAGCGGCTTCATCAGGTCGACGTCGACGTCACGCGCCGCGTTGAAGACCACGCCGGCCAGGGCGCCGACCGCCACCAGACCGGACAGGGTCAGCGGGGCGAAGCGGAGCCACCGCTTGTCCAAAGTGGACAAAGTGGTGCCCGCGACGGCGGTGTCGGCGGTCGTGTCCGGGGCGCGGCGTTCCAGCAACAACAGCCGCAGGCGTTCGGCTTCCGCCGAGGTCACCGCGTCCAGGGTCAGGCCGTCCTCGCCGGGCTTGTCCTGACGCCCGGTGCCCACCTTGATCGCGGACAGGCCGAAGAGCCGGTGACCGGGTTTGGCGGTCAGGTCGACCGACCTGATCCGGTCCCTGGGCACCGCCAGGCGTTTGCGCACCAGCAACCCGGTGCGCAGTTCGACCTGCTCGTCGGTGATCCGGTACCGGGTGGTCAGCCAGTGCAGCAGGCCGAACAGCACCACGGCCGCGATCACCACACCGCTGACGACCGTGCGCCACACGTCGCCGTTGCCCAGCACCAGGAGGCCGACCAGCAACGGGATCAGGCCGAGCAGTTCGTTGAGCGGCCGGACGACCAGCATCCGGACGTCGAGCCGGTGCCACCCGGCCCGGTCGTCGTCCTCGCGGTACTCCGGCGCGGCGGGCAGGTTCGGGTCGGTCATGTCGCGTCACCCGGCGTGGCCTGGGTCGTCGCGGTCAATTCGTCGACCAGTCGGACGGCATCCTCGTGGTCGAGGCCTTCGATGTGCACGGGCCCGGCGGCCGACGCCGTGGTCACGGTGACCGTCGACAACCCGAGAAGCTGTTGCAGGGGACCGCGTTTCGAGTCCACGGTCTGGATGCGCGAGATCGGCGCGACCCGCCATTCCTGGGTGAACCAGCCGGCCAGCGTGTACACCGCCTCGGCGGTGGTCTCCCACCGGTGCACGCGGTACCGCCAGCGCGGCATGACCAGGGTGTGCGCGATGCCGACGACGAGCGTGCCGATCACGAAGCCGAGTTGCCACGTCGTCCGCGTGAAGATCCAGACGACGGCCTGCGGCACGAGCAGGACGACCCAGCCGATCACGGCGTGCAGGGTCCAGAGCGTGATCGACCGGCGGCTCACCCGGTTGCGGGGCGCGCGCAGGCGGGGCTGTGTGCTCACCCTGCCCACTCTGCCTCAAGGCCGGGTCGATCCCGGGTCCGACCCGGCCTTGAGGAGCGGGTGCGTCACGGCTGCACGTAAGGCGGCGTATAACCCTCGGACTGCGTGCTACGGGTGTGCGTCACAGCGCTCGCGGGGACGGTGACAAGGACGCCGAAGGCCGCGCAGACGGACAGCACGGCCATAAGCCTGCGCAGGGGGGAGAGGGAGGACATGCTGGGGCTCCGTTCGGTTGTGTGCCAGGAACGTCCATGGTGCCCCGGAGGGCCGGCCCGTGATCGTGAGCCTCGCCTCGGTATGCCACCGGGCGAGCGAGGGCACCGGTCGACCACCCGCATCGCGCCACCGCCGCTTCGCCAGGGACGCGGGGAGAAGCGTCCGACCGGAGCATGGCACACAGGTGACCTCCGCATCACCGCCCAGTTCCACCGCACTGCGGTGGGTAGAACACCCGGGTCGGGGTCGGCGGTGGTCTGTGAACACCCAACGAGCGGAACACCGGTAGGTCGCTTCAGTCGAGCGGCGAATCCAGGTCGACCCACCAGACGGCGGCGCCCGCCCGGTCGCGCACCCCGATCGTCGCGTAGACCCGTTGCAGGTGGTTCTGCACGGTCTTGGGCGACAGGCCGAGTTCCTCGGCGACCGCGCCCGTGGTCATGCCGTTGGCCACGCGCCGCAGCACCTCGATCCCACGCCGGGTCAACCCCGCCTGCACCGCTCGGGCGATCCGCCGGTTGATCTCCTCGGCGGTGGTGCTCGACCGCAACTGGTGGGTGCGCAGCGGCCGGGCGACCGAATCCTCCCGGCGTGGTTCGAACCGGCGGTCGGCCAGTTGCTCGACCAGCCGGGCGGACAGGTCGTGCTCACGCATCCGCAACAGGTCCCGTCCCTGCTGCAACTCCCAGATCCGGTACTGGTCCAACTGGGCGCGGGCGTGCCGCAGCGCCGGTTCGAGGTTGCCCGCACGCTCGTGCGCGAGGCTCAGGTCGCCGTGCGCGCGTACGGCCACTTCGCGGGCCAGGTACGTCATGGCCAGTTCGGCGGCGCGGGTGAGCTGGCCGATCTGCTCGGCCACGCGGTCGCGCGCACCGCTGATGCGGGCGCGTGCGATGAGCAGTTCGGCGTGCAGCACGGGCCGGTGCACGCCGGCCAGCAACCGGTCGACACGCTGGCACGAGCGTTGCGCGCGGTCGATCTCGCCGAGGTCGAGCCGGACGTGCGCGAGCAGCAGGTTGAGTCGGGCCAACCGGACCGGTTCGTCGAGCTGCTTCCACTTGTCCCGCACCTGCGCGCACAACGCCTCGGCCCGCCGGAGTTTGCGCTGGCACGGTTCGCCGTCCGGGCTGCACCGGCCGGTTTCGCCGCGGATCATGCAGTGCTCGTGGTACTGGTCGCGCATGACCCGCGCCTGTTCGTACAGGATCGCGCCGAGCAGTTCGGGGTCGCCGGTCAGCTCGGCGAGCCCGAGCGCCCGTGCCAGCGAGTGCATGGACCGCTCACGCGAGTCCAGGCGCAGTTCGACGACGGCCCGCGAGTAGGTGCACCACGCCTCCAGCCCGAGGTGCCGGTTGGCGGCGGCGATGACCTGGATGCGGTCGATGGTGTCGAGCGCGCCCGGTAACAGGCCGCGCTTGCCGAGTGCGACGGACTGCACGAGCAGTCCGTGCGCGACACCCTCGGCGTCGTCCAGCCAGGAGAACGCGGACACGGCCTTCTCGGCGTACTCCAACGCGTCGCCGAGCCGACCCTCGTCGAGCGCCAACCGCGCGTCGCGCAGGTTCGACACCGCGGCAACGCGTGGCTCGGCCGTTCGCTGGACCGTCATGACACGGCAGGGGTGCGGTCAGACCTCGGCCGCGTCGGACGCGGTGACCACCGCGTCGCGCAACGCGGCCCGCAGTCGGCCGACTTCCAGCGGCGTCAGCACGGCCGCCTCGCCCGGCGGCACGGTCACGACCACGTGACCCTGGCTGACGAACACGGTCATGTCCCTGCGGCGGGACGCGATGTCGCGGCAGGAGATCTGCCATTCCTTGCTTTGGGCCACGAACCCCTACCTCTCCGGCGGCGTCGACGCGGTACCCGGACCCGATTCCGGACGCGTGCGCGGTGGTGCGACGCGGCCGGCGGGCGGTCATGACGCCGAAACGTCGGACGACCCGTGTCCGAGCGGACGCTAGCGTCGCACGCTCCGTGCCCAGCTAGTCACCTGAGCGGGTGAGAGCGGGCAAATTCTCAGGTGATTGTGACCATTTCGTTGATCATGGTCGTCCGGCGCTCGGCCGGCGGACCGGCGGGGCGCTGTCACACTGTGCGCGGGTTACCGCACGGAGGGTGTCATGTCCGATTCGATCGACGCCGTCGTGGTTCGTGCCGCCGACCTCGCCGCACGCGGGCACGCCCGCCGGGCGATCGGCCTGCTGCGGCCCGCCCTCGTCCGCGATCCGCAGTACGCCGAGGGCTGGTGCCGGCTCGCCGCCGCCCACCTGGACGTGGGCGAAGCCGACTCCGCGCTGGCCGCCGCACGCCGTGCGCTCACGCTCGGCGGCCACCCGGCATGGGCCCAGCGGCTGGCCGCGCTGGCGCTGAGCGACCTGGGCCGGCACGCGGAGGCGGCGGTCGCGGCCCGTGCGTGCGTGGGCCGTTCGCCGGACGACTGGCGGTGTCGGGTCGTGCTCGCCGAGGTGCTCACCGCGTCGGGTCGGCCGGAGGCGCTCGACGCGGCCCGCGAGGCGACCAGGCTGGCGCCGGCCCAGCCCCGGGCCTTCCAGGTTCTTGGTGACGCCGCGTCGCGTGTGCACGATTGGGGGACCGCCGAACGGGCCTACCACGCGGCGGTGCGCCTCGACCCGGCCGACCAGGGCGCGCACGCCGACCTCGCGCTCGTGCGGCGGCGGCGCGGCCTGGCCGTCCCGACCGGTGCCGTGCTCGCCGAAGCCGAGAAGCGCGCGTGGCCCGTGCTCTCCCGCGTCACCGGGCTGCTCGTCGCGGGCGGCCTGCTGCTGCTGCTCGCCGGCCTGCCCCGACCGACACCGCCGCTGGCCTGGGTCGCCGTCGGGGTCGTGGTGGCCGCGCTCCTGGTGACCGCGCTGACGTTGTTGCGCGCACGCGCCGTCGGCCGCCGGGCGCTGGTCAGGCTGCTGCGCCGGCGGCCCATCGTGCTCGCCGCGCTGGTCGCCGCGGGCATCTCGATCGCGGCGTTCTCCGGCTGGGCCGCGGCCCTGTTCCTGGGCGCCACGACCATGCAACCGCTGGTCGTGGGGTGGCTGTGCGCGGTCGCGGGCGGGGTGGTCGTCCTGCTCGGCCGGTAAACTGGTCCGGGAAGGAGGCTGGATGGCCTGGCGCGCACTGCTCGCGATCGTGGTGCTGATCGCGACTTTCGTCGTGCCCGGAACCGCCGCCACCGCCCACGTCGACGCGGTCGGCGTCTCCGCGGCCGTCGAGGTCGCGCACGTGCCGGGCACCACGACCCGGACCACCGCCCACCCCCTCCAGCAGCGGCACCCCGACCTCGGCCGGCCGCTCGACGGCGTCCACCCCCCGGTCCACGTCACGCCCGACCGGCCGGTGCGCGCGGACGTCGTCGACCCCGCCCACGCCGCGCCCGACGAGGCCGCGCGGTCCACCTTCGGCGATCGCGCACCACCCCCGACCTCCGGTTCCTGACACCACGCCCGTCCTTCTGACCGGAGGGTCCCTTCACCATGCCGCGCTCTTCCGCGCGGCGAGAACTCGTCGTCCGGGGACTGCTGTCCCTGGGCGTGCTCGCCGCGTCCGCCTTCCTGCTTCTGACCAGCACGCCACGCCTGGGCCTAGACCTGCGTGGCGGCACCCGACTCGTGCTCGAAACACCTACCGAAGCCTCGTCCGACGCCACCGACCGGGCCCTGGAGGTGTTGCGCAGACGCGTCGACGAACTCGGCGTGGCCGAACCCGTGCTCGCCCGGTCCGGCGACCACCGGATCGTCGTCGAACTGCCCGGCGTGCAGGACCCGGCCGAGGCGATCGCCGTCCTCGGCCGCACCGCCCAGCTCACCGTCCGCCCGGTGACCGGGCCGGGCGACGTGCCCACGCCCGAGGGCGACGGCGTGGCACTGGGCGAGGCCGTGCTGACCGGCGACGGGATCAAGGACGCCCGCGAGTCGCCCAACCCCGACGGCGTCGGCCGCCAGGTCGGCGTGGACTTCCAGGGCGACGCGCCCGGCCAGTGGCAGCAGGTGACCGGTGCCGCCGCCTGCCACCAGCCCGGCGATCCACGTCGGCGGGTCGCGTTCGTGCTCGACGACAAGGTGGTCTCCGCACCCCAGGTCGACCCGTCGGTGGGCTGCGGCACCGGCATGATCGGCGACTCGACCCGGATCACCGGCCGGTTCGGGCAGGCCGAGGCCGCCGAACTCGCCCTGGTCATCCGCTCCGGCGCGCTGCCCGTGCCGGTCGAGGTCGTCGAGCAGCGGACCGTCGGCCCGACGCTCGGTGCCGAGGCGATCGAGGCGTCGAGCCGCGCGGCCGTGATCGGCGTCCTGCTCACCGGCGCGTTCCTGGTGTTCGCCTACCGGCTGGCCGGACTCGTCGCGGTTCTGGCCCTGGCCGGGTACGCGGCCGTGTCCTACGCGGCGCTGCTGCTGATCGGCGCGACTCTGACCCTGCCCGGCCTGGCCGGGTTCGTGCTGGCCATCGGCATGGCCGTGGACGCGAACGTGCTGGTGTTCGAACGGGCCAGGGAGGAGTTCGCCCGTCGTCGACGGCTCGGGCGTTCGGTCGACCAGGGCTTCAAGGGCGCGGTGAGCGCGGTCGCCGACTCCAACATCACCACGCTGCTCGCGGCCGGCCTGCTGTTCTGGCTCGCGGTCGGACCGGTCAAGGGCTTCGGCGTGACGCTGTCGATCGGCGTGCTGGCGTCGTTGTTCAGCGCGTTGGTGCTCACGCGGGTACTGCTTACGTTGATCATGCCGGTGCTGGAGCGCAAGCCCGCGTGGAGCGGCCTGCACTCGTTGGGCCGGGTGCGCACGTGGCTGACCGCGCGCGGCATCGAGCTGTACCGCCGGCCTTCGCACTGGCTCGTGGTCGCGGCGGCCGTCGTCGTGATCGCGCTGGGCGGGCTCGTGGTGCGCGGACTCGACCTCGGCGTGGAGTTCACCGGCGGGCGGATGCTCGACTACACCGTGACCCGCGTCGACGTCGGCGCCGTGCGGACCGGCCTGGCCGAGGCGGGCTTCGGCGACGCGGTCGTGGCCGCGTCCGGCGACGACGGGGTGTCCGTGCGACTCGGGCCGGTCGACGAAGCCGCCGCGGCCCGTGTCGACGACGTGGTGGCGCGGGCCAGTGGCGGCGCCGAGCAGGTCCGCGACGAGCTGATCGGACCGAGCCTCGGCTCGGAACTGCGGCGGGACGCGGTGATCGCGTTGCTGATCGCGGTCCTGGCGCAGTTGGCGTACCTGGCCGTGCGGTTCGACTGGCGGCTCGGCGTGGCCACGGTCGCCGCGCTCGTGTCCGACGTGGTCGTGCTGCTCGGCGTGTTCGCGTGGTTGGGCAAGACCGCCGACGGCGTGTTCCTGGCCGCGCTGCTCACCGTGATCGGGTACTCGGTCAACGACTCGGTGGTGGTGTTCGACCGGGTGCGCGAACTGACCCGGCCCGCCGGGAAGGGGCGGACCTACGCGTCCGTGGTCGGCACGGCGGTGTTGCAGACCGTGCCGCGCACCGTGAACACGGGCATCGGCGTGCTCTTCGTCCTCGCCGCCCTGCTGGTCCTCGGTGACGGGTCGCTGGCCGACTTCGCCACCGCCCTGCTCGTGGGCCTGATCGCGGGCACGGTGTCCACCGTGGTCACCGCCGCGCCCGTCGCCATCGCCCTGGGGAGCCGCCGATGAGCACCGGTCACGCCCTGCTCGCCGTCGGCGGCGCGTTCCTGGCCGCCGGCGTCATCGCCCGCGCCGGCGTCCGCATCGGACTGCCCACCATCCCGCTGTTCATGGTCGCGGGCATCGTGTTCGGGCCCAACACCCCCGGCATCGCTCTGGTCGACGACCCGGGGGAGATGGGCGTGCTCGCCGGTCTCGGCCTGGTGTTCCTGCTGTTCTACCTCGGACTCGAGTTCTCCCTGGACGACCTGGTGTCCGGCGGTCGACGGCTGGCACTGGCGGGCGGCGCCTACCTCGTGCTCAACATCGGTGGCGGGCTCGCGTTCGGGTTCGCGTTGGACTGGGGCACGCGCGAAGCACTGGTGATCGCGGGCGCCATCGGGATCTCGTCCTCGGCGATCGTGACCAAGCTCCTGGTCGAGGCGAACCGCCTGCGCGACCCGGAATCACGGCTGGTCATGGGGATCATCGTGATCGAGGACGTGTTCCTGGCGCTGTACCTGGCCGTGCTCCAGCCCGTGCTCGGCGGCACGTCCGGCGTCCAGGCGCTGCTGGACTTCGGCAAGGCGTTCGCGTTCCTGCTGGTCCTCGGCTCGATCGCCCGGTGGGGCGGCCGGATCGTGACCCGGTTCTTCTCCTCCGCCGACGACGAACTGCTGGTGGTGTGCTTCGTCGGCGTGGCGGTGACCGGCGCGGCCGTGGCGCACGAACTGGGCGTGTCCGACGCGATCGGCGCGTTCATGGTCGGCACCGTGCTCGGCGGGTCCGGCGTGGCCAAGCGGGTGCACAAGCTCGTGCTGCCGTTGCGCGACGCGTTCGGAGCGCTGTTCTTCTTCATCTTCGGGTTGAGCATCGACCTCGGCGCCGTGGGCACGGTGTGGCTGCCGATCCTCGCCGCCGTCGTCGTCACGATCGTGCTCAACCTCGGCGCCGGGCTGGTCGCCGCGCGGCTGCACTCGTACGACCGGCAGCAGGCCGTGGACATCGGGCTGACCGTGCTGACCCGGGGCGAGTTCTCGCTCGTGCTCGCCGCCATGGCCGTGGCCGCCGGGCTCGACTCGCGGGTGGCCCCGTTCGTGGCCGGATACGTGCTGCTCCTGGCCGTGATCGGACCGCCGGCCGTCCTCCGGTCGAGGAGACTGGCCTGGCTGCTGCCGCGCGGTTCGACCGGGTAGAGCAGAGTGGGGGCATGCAGTTGCAGTGGGACGAGCGTTTCTCGTCGCGGTTGACCACCGCCTTGGCGTTCGCGCTGACCTCCGCGCGCGACCACGGCGGTGCGGAGGTCGAGCTGGGACACCTCTGGCTCGGCCTGCTCGCCGAAGGCGAGGGGTCCGCCTACCGGACGTTGGTCAGTCTGGGCGTCGACCTCGAACAGGTGCGCCTGGACATCGGCGCGTCGCTGCCCGAAGCCCGCCGCCCCACCGACGGGCTGTCGGTGGAGGCGGTCGTCCGCGAGTGGCGGACCCTGCTCGCGCGTCCCCTGTCGGCCGCCGCGCAGACCGTCCTGTCGCACGCCAGGGCCGAGGCGTTCGACCGCATCGGCACCGGTCACCTGCTGCTGGGCCTGCTCCGCCTCGACCCGCGCGGCCTGGACCTCGTCCGGGTCCGCGCGGAGGTGGACCAGCAGCTTGCGGCGTGTGCGGCCCTGGGTGAGCATGACCAGGTGATCTAGCCGGAGGGTGACCGATGACGGAGTTCGCCGCGTACCAGAGCGAGATCTACCTCCAGGGTCTCTCGGGCGTCGTGCCGCCGTTCACCACCGACCCGGCGGGGCTGGCGGCGTCGGCCAGGGAACTCCTGGGACCGGGGCCCTACTGGTACGTGGCGGGTGCGGCCGGGTCGGGCGCCACCGACCGGGCCAACCGGGCGGCGTTCGACGACTGGCGGATCGTGCCGCGGATGCTCACCGACGCCACCACGCGCCACCTCGGCGTGACCGTGCTGGGCACCGAGATGCCCGCGCCCGTGCTGCTCGCCCCGATCGGGGTGCAGTCGATCCTGCACCCGGACGGGGAGTTGGCCACGGCTCGGGCCGCCGCGGAACTGGGCGTGCCGTTCGTGCTGTCCACGGCCGCGTCCCACACGATCGAGGAGGTCGCCGAGGCGGCCGGTGACGGTGCGCGGTGGTTCCAGCTCTACTGGCCCGACGACCCGGACGTGTGCGTGAGCCTGCTGTCCCGGGCCCGCGCGGCGGGGTACGGCGTGCTCGTGGTCACGCTGGACGCGTGGACGTTGGCGTGGCGACCACACGACCTCGACCGCGCCTACCTGCCGTTCCTGCGCGGTGTCGGCACCGCGATCCCGTTCTCCGACCCGGCGTTCCGCGCCGGCCTCGACCGCGCGCCCGAGGACGACCTGCCGGTGGCGATCTCCCGGTGGGTGCGGCTGTTCACCGGCACCGACCGGTCGTGGGACCGACTGGACTTCCTGCGCGAGCACTGGGACGGCCCGATCGTCCTCAAAGGAATCCAGCACGTCGACGACGCGCGCAAGGCCGTGGACGCCGGCGTGTCCGGCATCGTCGTGTCCAACCACGGCGGACGCCAGGTCGACGGCGCGGTCGCGTCCCTGGACGTGCTGCCCGACATCGCCGACGCGGTCGGCGACCACGTCGAGGTGCTGTTCGACTCGGGCGTGCGCACCGGCGCGGACGTCGTGAAGGCGCTCGCGCTCGGTGCCAAGGCCGTCCTGATCGGACGGCCGTTCGCCTACGGCCTCGCGCACGACGGGCAGGTGGGCGTGCGCCACGTGCTGCGCGGCCTCCTCGCCGACTTCGACCTCACGCTCGGGCTGTCCGGCCACCGCAGCCCGGCCGAACTGTCCCGTGACGCGCTCAGGCGAGCTGGCGCAGGCGGTTCTGGAGCGTGGTGAAGTCCGCCGGCTGCACCGTGATCCACGGCGTGCCGTCGCCGCCGCGCGTCTTCGCCGACAGGTAGCGGCCGGTGACCGTGTCGAAGTAGGTCAACGGCGTCGCGCAACGCTGCTTGCGGCCCTGCCGGTCGCGCCGGGCGGCGTAGAGCTGACCGCCGCCCGTGCGCTGCTCGGCCAGCAGCTTGCGGACCAGTTGCGTCTCCTGCGTGTGACCGCCGGTCGGTCGGCTCTGCTGGAGGAACGACCCGCCGCCCTCGTCCGCGTCGCGTCGCGGCTGCCTGCCGCTGAGCGCGTCCTCGGGCAGCGAGATCACGCCGCCCCGTCCCGGTCGGACCTCGGGCAGCGCGGAGACCAGCGACTGCGCGGCGTCCTCGGGACGCACCGGCTCGACGACGAAGTGCTTGTCCTGGCGCAGGACGACCCGCAGCGCGTCGTCGCCCGACTGGACGACCAGGGCGCTGCGGGTGTCGTCCTCGCCCGCGTTGAAGAAGGCGTAGTACTCCGTGCCGGCCTCGGCGATCAGCCGCAGCGACCGCGCGAGGTCGGCGTGCACCTGGCGGCCCCGGGCGAGGCCGAGGCGTTCCAGGTCGGCCCAGCCGTCACGGGCGAGGTCGGCGAGGCCGCCGACGTCACCCTCGGCGAGGCGGTCCTCGTCGAACTCGACCGCCGTCACGAGCGCGTTGTGCGGCGAGCCGAGACCGACCGACTGCCAAGCGTTGTAGAGCGCGACGACCGGGATCGCGACCCTGGTCCGGAGCACTTTTTCTCCCTGCTGCTATTCGCCGATGACGGGCGGGGCCACCATGGTGCCGTCGCCGAAGATGTCCTCGGTCTCCTGGAGGTAGGACGCGGACTTGTGCTCCTTGTCCTCCTCGCCCTGACCCTGTCCGGCGCCACCGCCCATGCCGCCCATGCCCGCGGCACCCGCCGCGCCACGACCGCCGGCCGCACCGCCGTAGGCGCCGCCACCCGCGTTCGAGCCGAAGCCGCCGACGCCGGAGCGGTCGCCGGGCGAGAGCGAACCCGCCGCGCCACCGGGACCCAGACCGCCCGCGCCGGGGCCGAAGCCGCCGGGCCCGCCGCCGAGACCGGGTGCCTTCAGGCCGCCGAGCCCGCCGGGTCCGCCGCCAGGGCCACCGCCCGGACCGCCACCGCGTCCCGTGAGCGGGTTGAGGCCGCCCGTGCCGGGGGGCCGCACGCCGGGCGGGCGGTTGTTGGGGTTGTTCGGGTTGCGCGGGTCGTTGGGGTTGCGCGGGTCGTACGGCTGCCTCGGGTCGTAGCCGCCGGGCAGGTTCGGGTTGTTGGGGTTGCGCGGGTCGTTCGGCGGCGGGATCGGGGTCGGGTCGGGCGTCCAGGGACGACGGGTGCCGTCACCGCCGTCGTTGCTGGGGTTGGTCGTGGACCCGCCGCCGTCGATCCCCGTGCCCGTTCCGGTGCCCGTGCCCGTTCCGGTGGGGGTCGGGGGCGGGGACCACGAGGTGCCCGTCGTGCCGGTCGAGCTGTTGCCGTTGCGTCCCGTGCCGGTGTCGCCCGTGCCGACGCTGGAGTCGTGGCCGTTCCAGTCGTTGGGCTTGTCGACCTTGGAGTCGTCCTGGTCGACGTTGGCGCCGACCTCGGTGGGGGACTGGAAGGTCGGCAGTTCGGAGCTGGCGTTGTTGGCCTCGGAGCCGTAGCTGCTCAGCACCTGCATGTTGCGGTTGTTGACCTCTTTGCTCTGGTCGACCGCGTCGTCGTAGTCGGTGTCCCACGGGACCGCGTCGTTGTACCAGGGCTTGTCCGGAACGTCGACGGGCTGTTCCACGGAGTCGCGGGCGTGCCGGAACGAGCCGCTGATCTTGGCCGTGCTGAAGGACGCCTTCTGCGCGCTGTCGGAGGCGGTGTCGGACCAGCTGGCGAGCGGCGTGGTGTTGGCACGTGCCTGGTCGGCCGCCGTGCCCTCCCAGGAAGCGCCCGAATCCCGGACGGCCTGGTTGATCAGATCGCCGACCTCGCCGTGCCCGGAAGCGATCGTGCCCCAAGCCTCGTAACCGGGATCGGTGGTGCTCTCCGGCCCCCGCCCGTCCTTGAACCACCCGTAGATCTTGTCCGCCCCGATCCCCATGGTGATCAGCGCGAACCCCGACATGTCCATATCCACACCGGAGCCGTTAGGCGCCACTGGTCGTCACCCCTTCAAGTTCCCGATGACGATCGCCGCCACCTTTTCCGATGCCTGGCAGGACTTGTCCGCGGTCCCGGTGCCGTTGGCGGGCGGCCGTCCCTGGACGAAGATCGCGTCCTTGGCCGAGGTGCTCACGGCGGTGCTGCACGATGCCTTGCCGTCGGTGCGATCGGCGCTGTACGCCTCGCGACCCGCGATCGTCGTCCTTTTGAAGATCGGAAAGGACTTGGCGTTCTCCGCCATGGATTCCAGGTTGTCGCCCTTGGTTACAAGGGTCACGAAGAATGTGGTGTCTTTCAAGGCGTCCACCCCGAACCAGGAACATCCTGGGCCCAGGGGGGCCGAGCTTGATTCTCCGGGCCGGAAATTTCCCAGGGCGGTCAACTGGTCGGGTTTGATGAGATCGCAGGGCTTGTCCGCGAATCGAGAAATATTCAGGTCGTCGCCGTTCGAGGGCTTTCCACTCGTGGTGGAGGACGACTTCGTCTGAGAGGCGACGCCGTTCGTGGCGGGAGTCGGGGTGCCGTCTGTCGAAGAGTTCGTGCACGCGGCGAGCGCGACGGTCGCTGCACCTGCGGCGAGTGCGACCTTGAACGTCCGGTTCACGTGAGTCAGCCCTTCAGTCCCTGCTCTGCGTTCTCTTCCGTGCCCTGGTACTGCTTCAATGCCGCCTCGATGTTCTCGATCGTCTTGGTGAGCGCGGCACGTGCCTGCGCGTTGGCCCACGCGTATCCGCCGACATCGGTTCCGGCCGCCTTGCGGATCGCCATGGCTGCGAAACCGCTGTAGATGTCCTTGCCGGGGGCATTGGTAGTTTCAAGTTGTTCACGGTGGGCGTCGAGCTGCGTGAGCTTGTCCAACGCCTTCCTCAGTCCGTCGATCAACTTGTGCGCTTGGGTGGGGTCGACGCTGAACTTCGTCTGGGACCCGACGAGCGAGCTGCCGCCGGCGCCGCCGGTCACCGTCTCGGCCACGAAGTCGACCTTGCCTCCACCGCCGTCCGCCTCGTACACAGCGCTGCTCCCCTCGACCGTCACGACTGCGCCACGATGATGGCATAACGACACGATCGAGTTACGGCGTTCGGTCATCTTCGTCCAGGTCGGCACCTCGGGGCAGGGGTTGGTGCAGGTCCTGGAGGTGAAGACGCGAGCGCGGGGGACCTTCGGTCCCGATGACGGACGCTCCGCGGTGTGGGCACGGCCGGTGATCGTTTTCCTTCCGGGGTCGGTGATGAGGTGCCGTCGGGTGGTGTGGCCGATTTGTTCAAGACCTCGGGGGCCGGGCGGGGTTAGGGTCGGGAGGTGATTGGAGATGCCTGGGAATTCCTGTGGGTTCGTGCTCGTGTTTTGGAGGTTCGGAGGTTTCAATGGTTGTTCTTCGGGGGTGACGCGGGGGCCGTCGTGGACGGGGTTTCCGTTTATCGTAATCCCGACGGGGGTTTCGGCCACGGGCTCGAGCCTGATGGGCGGGGGCCCTCCAGCCAGCCGTTGCCCACCTATACCGCGCTGAGTTTGTTGGCCGATGTCGGTCACCTGGGGGCTGTCGACGGGGCGTTGGCGTTTGTCTCCTCTGTTGCCTGCGGTGACGGTGGGGTGCCCAATGCGCTGCCCTCGTCGCTCGACCATCCTCGTGCGCCCTGGTGGGTCGTGGGTGAGGAGGGTGATCTGTTGATGACCGCTTTGCTCTCCAGCTTTTTCCACCGTGTGGGTGCGCGTGGTCGGTGGTTGGACCTCGCCACCGAATTCTGCTGGGAACGCATCGAGGCGCTTGACGAATCCCATCCGTACGAGGTCAACGCGTGCGCCCGGTTCCTCGACCACGTTCCCGACCGGCCCCGGGCCGGGGTGGCTTCGGCGAGGTTGGGGGAGTTGGTGCGGCAGCGGGGCCTGGTGGATCTCGGTGACGGTGCCGTGCACGACGGGTACGCGGTGGGGGAGACGCACACCGCCACCCATTACGCGCCGCGGCCCGATTGTCTCGCGCGGCAGTGGTTCTCCGACGGGGAGATGGGTGCCGCGCTCGATCGGCTGGTCGCCGCGCGGCAGGACGACGGCGGTTGGACCTTTCCCTGGGCGGTGTGGACGCCGATCACCGAGTTCGAGTGGCGGGGCATCGTGACGGTCGACGCGCTGGCCACCCTGCGCGCCTACGGTCGGGTCTGACGCAGCAGGCCGCCCAGCGTCACGCCCGCGAACTCCCTGACCTCCCTGGACAGGTGGGGTTGGTCGGCGTAGCCGGCGGTCGCCGCGATCTCGGCGAACGGCCGGCCCTGCCACGCGAGTCGTACCGCCCGGTGGAAGCGCAGGATGCGGTGCAGCGTCTTCGGCGGGTAGCCGAACGCGGTCACGGCGCGGCGGCGCAGTTGGCGCTCACCGACCCCGGTCGACGCCACCAGGTCCGCCACGGAGGTGGCCGCCGCGATCGCCGCTACCAACGGGTCCGGTGGGGACGCACGCAACCGGCGGGTCGCCGCCGCGGCCAGGACGAGGGCCGGGTCCTCGGCCCGACCCAGTGCGTCCGCCAGGCGTTCCGCGTCCGGCCACAGGAGGTCCAGCGGCACGCGTAGGTTCAGCAGTTCCGACGCGGGCACGCCGAACGCCGCCGGCCCCACCCCCGGCGGGAAGCGCAGGCCGTACAGGGTTCCCGGGGACGTCGGCGTCACCTGGGCGACGGTGTCCGGACCCGCCACGAAGACCTCGCCGGTGGCGGTCGAGTAGATGACGTCGGTGTGGCCGTCGGGGAGGACCAGGCTCGAACCGGGTGTGGTCGTGGTGCGGTGCCACGCGCACGCGAAGCCCGCCAACGGCCGCTCGGCGTAGCTCATTTCGCCTCCGCGTAGCCGTCGACCGCCGTCGCCTCGATCGGGAACACGACCCCGGTGTCGCCGAACACCAGCGCCGTCGCCTCGGCGGCGGACTCGGTCACCAGTCGGCACACCGCCTCGGCGTCGGCCTCCGGGCTGTGGACCAGGACCTCGTCGTGCTGGAAGAACACCAGGTGCGCCGCCGGTGCCACGTCGTGCAGCCGCCGCCGCAGGGTGCCCAGCAGGACCGCCGTCCAATCCGCCGCGCTGGCCTGCACGACGAAGTTGCGCGTGAAGCGACCCCACTCCCGGGACACCCGACGCGACCTGCGCGCCGACTCCTCGGTCCCGTCCGCGTTGCCGACCGCGTCGCGCCACGCCTCCGACGGCGGCGGCGACGTCCGGCCCAACCGCGACCGCACGGCACGCCCCTGCTCGCCGGACAGCGCCGCCGCCTCCACGTAGCCGACGGCCTCGGGGAAACGCCGGCGCAGCACGGCCAGCAGCGGACCGGCCTCGCCGCTCGTGCCGCCGTACATCGCCGACAGCATGGCGATCTTCGCCCGGTCCCGGTCGCCGTCGAACGCGTCCACCGCCAACCCGGTGTACAGGTCGCCCGCGCCCGACACCTCCACCAGGCGCCGGTCGCCCGACAACGCCGCCAGCACGCGCGGCTCGAGCTGCGCCGCGTCGGCGGCCACGAGCTTCCAGCCCGGATCCGCCCGCACGGCCGTCCGCAGCACGCGCGGGATCTGCAACGCCGCACCGCCCCGCGTCGCCCACCGCCCGGACACCACGCCGCCCACCACGTAGTCCGGCCGGAACCGCCCGTCCGACACCCACGCGTCCAGCCAGGACCAGCCGTGCGCCACCCACAGCCGGGACAGCTCCTTGTACGCCAGCAACGGCTCCACGGCCGGGTGGTCGACCTGCTTGAGCACCCACGCTCGGGTCGACGGGATCTCCACGCCCTCGCGCGCGAACGCCCGGACCACCCCCGGCGGGTGGTCCGGGTTCACCGCGCGCCCGCCGAACGCCGCCGTGATCCGGTCCGCCAGCACCGCGAGCTTCTCCGGCCGCGCACCCGGCACCGGGCGCGGACCCAGTAACCGCTCCAGCAGCTCCACGTGCACGTCGGCACGCCACGGCAGCCCGTGGAACGTCATCTCGGCCGCCGTCAACGCGCTCGCCGACTCGGCCGCCGTCAGCAGCCGCAACCGCTCGGCGTGCCGGTCCGCCTGCTGCGCCGCGTGCACCCGCACCACCGCGTCGATCCCGGACACCCCGCCGGGCAGCGGTTCGGGTTCCGGCTCGAACAGGGTCGGTTGCGCCTCCTTGCGCGGCGGACCCTGGTCGGCGGGCACGGGCAGACCGTCGAGCCGGGCCACGGCCGCGCCCAGCCCGCGCGGCTGCGCGTGCCGGCCCGTGAACGCCAGCAGCAACCCCTCGGCGTGCTCCAGGTCGTGGCAGCGCCCCACCCGCACGCCACGCGCCAGCAGGTCCGGGTACACCCGCGCGGTCGACGCCCACACCCACCGCGGCGAGTGCTCCCGTTCCAGCCCGGCGACCGCACCCGCCAGGTCGGACGTCCACACCGGATCGCCCTCGGGCACGCCGGCGTCGGAGAGCGTCCGGAACGCGCCGGCGTTCTCCGTCCCGGGTACCAGGGCGACGAGCACGGGGCCGATTGTGCTCCGGGGGTCCGACAGTTCCGGCGGTCCCGGGCGGAAAACAGGCGGGGACACCCGTTCGTGGCACGGTCAAACGTGCACTATGTGCGCGTGGAACGGTTTTCCCCGGGACAACTGCTCGACCCGCGGCACGAGGTCGTGCCCCTGCGCGGTCGATCGGCGGAACTGGCCGCCCTGCGCGGCTGGCGCGACGAGCACGGCGGGCGACGCCTGATGCTGCTGCACGGTCGCGCGGGCGTCGGCAAGACCCGACTGGTCGCCCGCCTCGACGACGTCACCGTGCTCGACGACGCGGATCTCCTGCCCTGGCACGACCTCCTGGCCAGGTTCACCGACGGCGCCGTGGTCCTGCTGGCCCGCACGGCGGGCTGGTGGTGGTCGGCGATCCGGCAGCGCGCCGAGGACCTGGGCTTCGACACGGCCGACCTCGAACTCACTCCGTGTCCGCGCGAGCACGAGGCGTCGTACACCGATGCCTGCCTGCGGTTCGCGCACCGCTTCGCCCTGCCGGTGCCGGACGCGCCGACGCCCGCGGCCGAGACGTTCCACGACCTGCACCTGGCCGCGCTCGCCGCCGTGCACGGCCGCGCCGAGACCGACCGGGTCGAGCTGGTCCGCTGGCTGGGCAGCGTCGACCCGATGCCGCCCGCGACCCGCCGCCAGGCCGAGGACGCGCTGGCCGTGACGCTGCTCGACGACCGGATCGCGCCGGAGCGCTCGCCCGCCGCGCTGGAGACCCTGGCCCGCGCCGCCCGGCGGTGGCCGCACGTGCTGCGAAGAGCCGAGGAGCTGTTCACCGCCGAACCCGCGCTCGCGGCCACGGCGTCGAGCGCGGCCCTGCGCGTGGTCGCCGACTCGCCCGCCCCCGCGCGGGCCGTGGCCCGGCACGTGTTCGACGATCCGCGCTTCCACCGCGACCCGCTGCCCGCGATGCTCACCCGCACCCTGCTGCACGAGGGCGCGCGCACCGCCGAGACACCGGAACTGGCCGAGCTGTACGGGATGCTCAGCGCCCGCGCCGCGCTCGCGTCGCTCAAGGAGGAGGCGCTGGAGGCCGCGACCGAGGAGGTCGCGCTCTACCGCGAACTCGCCGAGGCCGACCCGGCCGAGCACCGGGGCGGTCTCGCCGACGCGTTGGGCGACCTGGGGCTGCGGCTGGTCGCGGTCAAGGCGACCGGACGCGCGCTGGCCACCGCCGAGGAGGCCGTCGAGATCTACCGCGACCTGACCGACGGCGACCCCGACTACCTGCCCCGACTGGCCGCCGCGTTGGAGCAGGTGGGCGTCCGCTACGCCGCCACCGGCCGCCGGGAGGACGCGCTGCACGCCGTCGACGAGGCCGCGCACCTCTACGAGGACCTGGTCGACGCCAACGGCGCGCTGTTCCGCATCGACTTCGCCAAGGCGGCGCACCACCTGGCGATCCGGCTGTTCGACCTGGACCGCGACCGCGACGCCACGCACGCCGCGCACCTGGCGATGGTGCACTGGCGATCGTCGGCCGAGTCCGATCCGCGCTATGAACCGGAGTTCGCCCGCACGCTGGTCGCGATCGCCGCGGCGCTGGCCGAGCACGGCCGGCCCGACGACGCGATCGTGGTGCTGGAGGAGGCGTCCGGCGTGCTGCGCCGGCTGGCCGACGCGAACCCGCGCGTGTTCGAGACCGAGCTGGCGTCGGCGCTCGCCGCCGCGTCCGTGCTGCTGCTGCGCGCGGACCGGTCGGACGAGGCGCGCAAGGCCGCCGACGAGGTCGTGCTGCTGCGCCGCAAGCTCGCCGCCGAGGACCCGGCCGGCCGCCCGGCGCTGGCCGCCGCGCTGGTGGAGCTGGTGACCGTCCTGACCGGACCCGACCGCTACCTGGCCGCCGAGGACGCCGTGGACCTGTTGCGGGAGTTGGACTTCCCGCGCGAGGCGCTCAACGCCGACCTCGCCGACGCGTTGCGCGACCAGTCCGTCGAACTGGTGCCGGTCGACCCGCGCCGGGCGTCGGAACTGGCCGACCTGGAGGTGGACGTGCGTCGGGAACTCGACGACGGTCCGGCCTACGCCGAGGCGGTCCTGCGCACGGCCATGCTGCGCGGCGCCACACCCGAGGGGCTGGCCGCCGCGCGGATGGCCGTGCTGCTGTGGCACGGGATGCGCACCGCCGACGAGTTGACCACCGAGCCCCGGTACGCCGACGCGCTGTCCTGCTACGCCCGGCTGTGCGCCCGGCACGGCGGCCGGCTCGACGGCGCCATGGAGGTGGCGCACCGGGCGGTCATGGTGCTGCGCGCGGCCAACGCCTCGCGGGACCGGTTCGAGGACGCGGTGCACGCCGCCGAGACGGTCATCCGGGCGCACCCCGACCAGGAGTCGGCGCGCGCCCGGATGCAGGCGTTGGTCGTGCGGGACTGGCCCGCCGAGTGAGTCGGCCCCGGGGTGGGCCGGCTAGCCCCGGGTGATCAGCGCCCGCAGGAAGAACGCCACGTTGGCCGGGCGTTCGGCGAGCCGGCGCATGAAGTAGCCGTACCACTCGTCGCCGTACGGGACGTAGACGCGCATCCGGTTGCCCTCGGCGGCCAGCCGGCGCTGCTCCTCGGGCCGGATGCCGAACAGCATCTGGTACTCGTAGGTGTCCGGCGCCCGGTGCGCGGCCAGGTCGTGCGCGATGGCGATCAGGCGCGGGTCGTGCGAGGCCACCATCGGGTAGCCCGCGCCGGCCATGAGCACCTTCAGGCACCGCACGTACGACCGGTCCACCTCGGTCTTGTCCTGGAACGCGACCGCGGCGGGCTCCTTGTACGCGCCCTTGCACAGCCGGACCCGCGACCCGGCGTGCGCCAGGTCGCGGCAGTCCTGCTCGGTGCGCTTGAGGTACGCCTGGAGCACGGCGCCCACCCGGGGGAAGTCCACCCGCAGCTCGCGCAGGATGTCCAGCGTCGAGTCCGTGGTGGTGTGGTCCTCCATGTCCAGGGTGACCGTGGTGCCCGCCGCGTCCGCCGCGACGCAGATGCGCCGGGCGTTCTCCAGCGCGATCTTCTCGCCGTCCTTGGGCAGGAACTGGCCGACGGCCGACAGCTTGACCGACACCTCGGCGCGGTCGGCGTACCCGACCTCGGCGAGGCGGCGCAGCAGCACCTCGTACGCCTCGACGGTCCCCGACGCCTGCTCGGCGTCGCGGGTGTCCTCGCCGAGGTGGTCCAGCGTCACGTACCGGCCGTCGGCCAGCACCTCGCCGGTGGTGGCGACGGCCGCGGCCGTGTCGTCGCCGGAGATGAAGCGCTTGACGACCGGCCGGGTCAGCGGCGTGCGTTCGACGAGTCCGCGGACGGCGCCGGATCTCGACGCGGCGAGCAGGGTCGAGCGGAGCATGGTCACCCCTGGTGCGGGTAGTGGTACGAGGTGGGAGCCGCGAAGGTCTCCTTGATGGACCGCGGGCTGACCCACCGGAGCAGGTTGTGCACCGAGCCCGCCTTGTCGTTGGTGCCCGACGCCCGACCGCCGCCGAAGGGCTGCTGCCCGACGACCGCGCCGGTCGGCTTGTCGTTGACGTAGAAGTTGCCCGCGGCGAACCGCAGCTCCTGCTGCGCGTGGGCGATCGCGGCCCGGTCGCGGGCGATGATCGACCCGGTCAGCGCGTACGGCGACACGCTCTCGAGCTGGCGCAGCACGGTCTCGTAGTCGGCGTCGTCGAACACGTGCACGGACAGCACCGGGCCGAAGTACTCCTCGCAGAACACGGCGTTCTCCGGGTCGGAGCCCAGCAGCACGGTCGGGCGCACGAAGTAGCCCTCGCTGTCGTCGGCCGTGCCGCCGGCCGCGATCTCCAGCGTGTCGTCCTGCCGGGCGCGGTCGAGCACGCCGGACAGCTTGTCGAACGAGCGCTTGTCGATCACGGCGCCGAGGAAGTGGGAGAAGTCGGTGACGTCGCCCTGGGTCAGCGACTCGACGTCGGCCAGGAACGCGTCCTTGACCCGGTTCCACACCGAACGCGGCACGTAGGCGCGGGACGCGGCCGAGCACTTCTGGCCCTGGTACTCGAACGCGCCGCGCACCAGCGCCGTGCGCAGGACGTCGATGTCGGCCGACGGGTGGGCGAGCACGAAGTCCTTGCCGCCGGTCTCGCCGACGATGCGCGGGTACGACCGGTAGTTCGCGATGTTCGCGCCGACCTGGCCCCACAGGTGCTGGAACGTGCGCGTGGACCCGGTGAAGTGGATGCCCGCCAGGTCCGGGTCGGCCAGGGCCACCTCGGACACGGCCAGGCCGTCGCCGGGCAGCAGGTTGATCACGCCCGGTGGCAGGCCGGCCTCTTCGAGCAGCCGCAGCGTCAGGTGTGCGGAGAAGCTCTGCGTCGGCGAGGGCTTCCACAGCACCACGTTGCCCATGAGGGCGGGCGCGGTGGGCAGGTTCGCGGCGATGGCCGTGAAGTTGAACGGCGTGACCGCGTAGACGAAGCCCTCCAGCGGGCGGTGGTCCGAGCGGTTCCACACCCCGGGCGAGGACACCGGCTGCTCGGCCAGCAGCTGCCGGCCGAAGGAGACGTTGAAGCGCCAGAAGTCGATCAGCTCGCACGCGGCGTCGATCTCGGCCTGGATCGCGGTCTTGGACTGGCCGAGCATCGTGGCCGCGTTGAGCGTCTGCCGCCACGGTCCGGCGAGCAGGTCGGCGGCGCGCAGCAGGATCGCGGCACGGTCGTCGTAGGACAGTGCGCGCCACGCGGGCGCGGCCTCCTTGGCGGCCTTGATCGCGTCACGCGTGTCCTGCTGCGTGGCACCGTGGAGGGTGCCCAGGACGGCACGGTGGTTGTGCGGCTGCACGACGTCGTAGCGCTCGCCGCCGCCGACGCGCTGCTCGCCGCCGATGGTGAGGGTGAGTTCGAGGGGCTCCTTGGCCAGTTCGGCCAGTTTCGCCTGGAGCTGCGCCCGTTCCGGGGTGCCGGGGGCGTAGCCGAGCACGGGCTCGTTGGCCGGTGCGGGGACCGTGGTCACGGCGTCCACAATCAGGCTCCTTCGCCACAGGTTTTGTTCAGATAACCGTAGGACTACCCACGGTGCGACCTGTTGTGCACGCGTCTAGGCTTGCGCGTCCGCCGTTGTGAGAATGGACAAAAGATGAGCCTGCGCCAGGTTCTGATCGCGTTGGGCGACCCGCTGGCCGAGGTGCAGGTCGCGCCGCACGGTCTGGAGGCGCACGTCGGCGACGTGGTCATCCTGGACCCGGACGACCCGCCGGACGTGCGGCCCGGCGACCTGGTGCTGATCATCGGCGCGCGCGGGCGGGCGGCGTTGCCGCTGGTCAGGGCGGCGGGTGCGGCGGGTGCGGCGGCGGTCGCGGTCAAAGTGGACAGTCCGAACCCGATGCTGCGCCAGGTCGCGGCCGACGTCGGGGTGGCGCTGCTGGCCGTCCGGCCGCAGGCCCGCTGGGACCACGTCGAGGCGCTCGCCCGGGGCGTGCTGGCCCGTGACGGGCTGGGCGGCGACCCCGGATCGGGCGAGGTGCTCGGCGACCTGTTCGCGTTGGCGCAAACGATTGCCGCGCTCACCGGCGGCATCGTCAGCATCGAGGACACCGCGTCCCGCGTGCTCGCCTACTCCCGGTCCAGCGACGACGTCGACGAGCTGCGCCGGCTGTCCATCCTGGGCCGCCAGGGGCCCGAGCCGTACCTGGAGATGCTGCGCGAGTGGGGCGTGTACCGGCGGCTGCGCGCCGGCGAGGAGGTCGTGCGCATCGACGAACGCCCCGACCTGGGCATCCGCCGCCGGCTCGCGGTCGGCGTGCACGCGGGCGACCGGCCGCTCGGCGCGATCTGGGTGCAGGAGGGCGCCGCGCCGCTCGCCGAACAGGCCGAACGCGCCCTGCTCGGTGCCGCCCGCGTCACCGCGCTCACGCTGGTACAGCAGCGCGAGCCCACCGCGGTGTTCCGGGAGAACCTGCTCGCCGCGCTGCTCGACGGTCGCACCGACGCGGCGACCGTGGCCGGCCAGATCGGCGCCGACCCGGGAAAACCCGCCGCGGTCGTCGTGTTCGCGCTGCGCGGCCACGAGGGCGCCGACCGGTCCGAGCACGAGCTGCTGCGGGCCGAGATGACCGGGCTGATCTCCGTGCACGCCGCCGCGTACCGGCGCAGCGCCCTGGTCAGCCGCTCCGGCGGGCGCACCTACGTGCTGCTGCCCGACCTGCCCCCGACCGCGCCGCTGCACGCGCTCACCACCGAGATCGTCACGGCCGCCCGCCGCCACACCGGCCTGCGGGTGCAGGGCGCGATCGGGTCGACCGTGCCCACCGTGGACGACGTGACGATCTCCCGCGACGAGGCCGACCGGGTGCTCGACGCCATGGCCCGCGACCTGGACGTCGAGGTCGCCACGCTCGCCGACGTGCGGTCGCGCGTGCTCGTCGGCGAGACGCTCGCGCTGCTGGCCGCGCACCCGCGCGTGCGCGATCCACGCCTGGCCGGGCTGGAACCCGAACTGGCCCGGTCGCTGCTGGCCTACCTGGACGCGTTCGGCGACGTGCGGGCGGCGGCGGCCGTGCTGCACGTCCACCCGAACACGCTGCGGTACCGGGTCCGGCGGGCCGGGGAGGTCGGCGGATTCGACCTCGACGACCCGTTGTTCCGGCTGTTCGCCCAACTACAACTCAGACTGCCCTGATTCGGACATCCGGCGCACTTTAAGCTGCGCCGCGTGAACCTCGAAGCGTCCGGCCGACGCGGTAGTGATTTCGCCGAGTTGTCCCGCATGGTCAAAGCGGAGGGACTGCTCGATCGGCGGGTGCGTTTCTACGTGATGTGCCTGGTCGCGGCCGTCGGTGCGCTCGCGCTGTCGGTCGCCGCGGTCGTGCTGGTCGGCGACTCGTGGTGGCAGCTCGGGCTCGCGGCCGTACTCGCCGTGGTCTACACGCAGATCGCGTTCCTGGGCCACGACTCCGGCCACCGCCAGGCGTTCGCGGGCCGACGGGCCAACGACACCGCCGGCGTGCTGCTGGGCAACCTGCTGATCGGCGTCGGCTACGGCTGGTGGATCGGCAAGCACAACCGGCACCACGCCAACCCCAACCACGAGGACGAGGACCCGGACGTCGACATCGCCGTGCTGGCGTTCAGCGCCGAGCAGGCGCAGCGCAAGCGCGGGTTCTTCCGCTGGGTCGTGAGCCACCAGGCCGCACTGTTCTTCCCGCTGCTGCTGCTCGAAGGCTTCAGCCTGCACGTGATCAGCACGGCCGCCGCCGCGCGCCGCGAGGTCAAGGGCTGGCGGCTGGAGCTGGCGTTGCTCGCCGTCCACTTCGTCGCGTACTTCGGCATCGTCTTCACGGTCATGTCGCCGGGCAAGGCGCTCGCGTTCATCGCCGTGCACCAGGGCCTGTTCGGCGTGTACATGGGCTGCTCGTTCGCGCCCAACCACAAGGGCATGCCCGTGCTGTCCGCCGGCCACGGGCTCGACTTCCTGCGCAAGCAGGTGCTGACGTCGCGCAACGTGACCGGCGGGTGGTTCACCGACTTCCTCCTCGGCGGGCTCAACTACCAGATCGAGCACCACCTGTTCCCGAACATGCCGCGCCCGCACCTGCGCCGGGCGCAGGTGCTGGTCCGCGACTACTGCGACCGCTACTCGATCTCCTACGCCGAGTGCGGCCTGTTCACCTCTTACCGCTACGTGCTGGAGCACCTGCACGAGGCGGGGTCGGAATTGCGCGGTACAGCCAAGCTCGCTCCGTCACCGTCCAGGTAGTCGTCGTGAGCAGGTAGATCCCGGCCGCCAGCGGCAGGAACGCGGCCATCACCACGGTGCCGAACGGCAGCAGCCGCAGCACCTTGGCGAACGGCGGCCGGGGTCCACCGGAACGCGCGGCCATCGCGGCCTGCCACCGCGAGGTACCGAACGCGACGGCGGTGAGCAGGGCGAACAGGCCCAGGAACACGGGCGTGTGCGCCCACGTGCCCAGCCAGTGCGAGTCGAGCGGCACGCCGAGCAGCGTGTCGTGCAGCAGCGGGCTGGGCGTCGTGACCAGGCGGTACATGAAGAAGAAGAACGGTGCCTGCACGAGCATGGGCAGGCACCCGGCGAACAGCGACGTGCCGTTCTCCTTGTACAGCTCCATCGTCTTCTTCTGGAGCTCGACCGGGTCCTTCCCGTACTTCTCCTGGAGGGCGCGGACGTCGGGTGCGAGCGCGGCGCGGGCCTTCTCGGCGCGCACCGCCGCCCGGGACAGCGGGTGCATGAGGAGGCGGACGACCACGACCAGACCCACGATGGCGAGGGCGGGCGGGGCGAACGAGGACAGCAGGGAACCGAAACTCTCGAACAAGGGTGTACTCCGTCGGAGTCGAGCGAACGGGACTAAGCGGTGGCGAACCGCTGTCCGGGTGCTCGGGGACGGGGACGACCGGCCGCGTCGGGATCGCGCAGCCTGAGGAACGCCGTGCGCAAGGACTTGCCGCGCAAGGAAAGCGAACGCACCCACGCGGGCGCGGACCGCACGACCGGTGCGGCGACGACCAACAGCAACAACACGGCCGTCGCGGCGACGATCAGGCCGGCCGGCTGGTCGACGAGGGTGAGCGTGAACAGCACAGGCAGGTACAGCGCGAGGAACAGCTGCAACCGGGCCATGCTCACACTGTACCCACGAGCGCGGGCCGGTCGGGGTGGTCGTACCGCACTGTCACGTCGGCTTCGGGCGTGTAGTCGGCGTAGGCGGGCAATGTCCACCGTTCGTCGTCGGGCGTGCGGCGGGCCAACGCGGCGGGGGACAGCCACAGGTGCACGGTCAGCTCCGCGGGCAGCCACTTGTCCAGCAGCAGCGGGCCGGCCACGACGAGCACGCCGCCGGGCGGCAGTGTCAGGTAGTCCGCGCGCGTGGCCCGGTCCGTGGCCGCGTTCCACAACGACGGCAGCACGCGTCCGTTCCCGCCGGGGTCCAGCGGTGCCAACGCCTCGCGGACCAGCCCGTCCACGTCCAGCCACCCGTCGCGGAACGAGTCGGGGTCCTCGCGGCCGTGCTCGAACCGCAGCGACGCCGGCCGCAGGAAGTCGCCCGTCGACACCCTCAGCACCGGGCGGCCCAGCGCGCGCAGCGGCTCGACCAGGGCGTCGGCGAGGTGGTCGGGCCGGGCGGCGGTGGCACCGTCCACCAGCGCCCGCGCGAACCCGTCGCGGGGCAGCGCGTCGATCCGGCCGACCAGGTCGGCGACCAGCCCGGCCGGGGTCAGCGACCGGACGTTCACGGCAGCGGCAGGTCCTGCCAGCCCGCGGGCAGCACCGGGACGGGCCAGGACGGGTCGGGTTCGAACTCCGCCCACTCCGGGGCCCACCACTGCGTGCGGGCGTTCAGCATCTCCTCGATGGCCACGCCGACCGCGCGGATCTCGGCGCCCTGCTCGGCGGTGTACTTGCCGTCGACGACCTGGGCCTCGAACTCGACCCGGTCCTTGTCCTCCCACGCGCCGTCGGGCAGGACCCAGTAGTCGAGTTCGTGGTCGAGCGTGTCGAACCCGAACGGCGTGCGCCGGAACGGGTCCTGGAGGTTGAGGTACCAGCCTTCGAACCGGCGCTCCTCGCCGCCCCAGAACAGGTCGACGGAGTACGCGTCGCCGGGGCGGTGCAGTTGGAGCTTGCCGTTGCCACGCCAGTGCGTGCTGCCCTTGACCTGCCACGGGTGCGGCCGGTGGTGGGTCGGGAAGCCGAAGTGCGTGCCGGGCACGACGAACACGACGAGCAGGTCGGGCTCGTCGACGATCACCCGCGTCGGCGTCACCAACCACGGTTTGCCGTGCAGGACCTCACGGCGCAGCGCCACGTCACCCGGTGCGAAGAACCCCATACGATCAAGGCTAGTCGCCGGTGCCCGCCCGGCGGACGGGCACCGGCGGGATTCAGCGCTTGAGAGTGAAGGCGAAGTCACCGGAGAGCGAGCCGCTCAACCGGACCGCCGAGAACAGTTCGCCGCCCTCGATCAGCCGCTTCACCTCGGTCCGCGACAGGCCGAGACCTTCGGCGATCAGCCGGACCGGCCGCACCGGTATCCGGGCGGCGAAGTGGACGGACACGTCGAGCACCTCCCGGTCGGCGCGGTCCGCGTCGCCGGTGTCGAGCCGCCAGGCGCCGTCCCAGTCGGCGGCGACGTGGTTGCGGTGCCGGAAGCCCGGGTCCTGGAGCAGTTCGGCCGCGAGGCCGGGATCGTTGTCGTGCAACCGTTCCAGCAGTCCGGGACGCAGCGAACGCACGTTCGTCCGTTCCACGACCGTGAGCTTCACGGTGTCCCCGCACCCGGTGCACAGCGCGAGGAGCCAGGCGTCGAGGAGTTTGTGGTTGGCGTTGACCCGGAACTTGCCGTCGGCCCGGAAGCGCTCGGCGGCGCACAGGTGGCAACGGCGGACGATCAGCGGCAGGCGGGTGGGCAGGACCACCCAGTTTTCGAGCACGGTGAGTACACCCCGGTTCCGTGGGAAATCCGCAGCGGGAAGCGAGCGCGGCGCACTCGGCGCGGCGCTTTCAGTGCCTGGGAGTTCTCACGCGGTGTACAACGGCCCGCTTTCGGTGGGACGACTCGATCCGCCGGCACGGTAGTGCCGGACGACGGTGTCGTGCCTACGGATTTCGGGCTCTCAGTCCCGAAGGGCTCGCCGCAGGCGGGCGGCGACGACGTCCCGGCGCGGATCGTCCCGGTCCAGCACGCGCACCAGCCGGTCGAGCAGTTCGACGTCGTCCTCGGTGGTGGCGGCCAACGCCCACACCGCCTCGGCACCGCCCCGGTCGAGCACGGTCCGGCGCACGGCGGCGGCGAGGTCCTCGCGTTCGGCGACCACGACCGGCGCCTCGGAGGCGGGCAGCAGCGGGGCCCGGTACACCCCGGCGACCCGGTCGACGTCGCCCGCGCGCACCGCGTCGCGCACGGTCAGGAAGTCGGCGCGCACCCGCGCGTGCAGCCGGTACGGCCGGGCCGACAGCACGCCGCCGAGCTGGGCGCGCAGCCGGTGCAGCTCGGCGCGGACGGTCGTGGGGTTGCCGCGTTCGCCGTAGAGCAGGAGCGCGAGGCGTTCGGCCGTCGCCCCGTGCGGGCGTAGGCACAGCGCGGCGAGCACATCGGCGTGCCGGGGCGAGAGCACGAGCGGGTAGCCGTCGAGGTCGCCCTCGGGGTCGCCGAGCAGCCGCAACGTCAGCACCGGACGGGTCCTGGCCGGCCGGGGCAGGCGCACCAGATAGCCCTCGGCCAACCTCTCCACGACGGCCTCGCGCCCGTCGCGCGTCACCACCGGACCGGACGGGTCGAGGCGGTCGCCGAACAGGCCGTGCGGTTCGGCGGCCAGCACGCGACCGGTCGGGCCGAGCAGGGCGCCGGGCTCGCCGCGCAGGCTCAGCAGGTGGTGCAGGTTGGCCGCGCGCAGGCGTTCGTCGGCGGCGTCCCGGCGCAGCCGCAGTCCGTGTTCGGCCAGCCGGGCGGACGCCGACACCAGCGCGGCCATGGCCGGGTGCAGGCTGGTCAGCGGGCCGCTCACGTCGACCGCGCCGAGCACGTGGCCGTCGGGGTCGCGCACGGGACTCGCCGTGCACGTCCAGCCGTGATAGGCGCGCACCAGGTGCTCGGCCGAGTGCACGGTCACGGGTCGGCCCAGAGCGAGCGCGGTGCCCATGGCGTTCGTGCCCACGACGTCCTCGCTCCACCGGGCGCCCTCGGTGAGCCGGGCGCGTTCGGCCAGGTCGCGCATTGCCGACGCGCCCTCGCACCAGAGCACCCGGCCGTCGGCGTCGGTCACGATCATCACGTGCGCGGACTGCGTGATCGCCTCGGCCAGCGTCTCCCGCAGCACCGGCAGCACGGCCGCCAGCGGGTGCGCGTGCCGGACGTGGGCCACCTCGTCGGGCGCGAGCACGACCGGTGCCTCGGGCCGGTCCGGGTCGACCCGCGCGGCCAGGGACCGCCGCCAGGACTCGGCGATCACCGGGCGCGGTTGTGGGGGCATGGACCCCAGGATGGTCAAGTCCGCCATGTGACGGCAAGCACATCGTTCGTCCGATCGGGTGCAACGTCCGTGCAACGTGACCCGCGCCACCATGGGCGCCGGCGAAGCGACGACGCGGAGGCGTGACATGGCCCGCTATGCGGCACCCGGACAGCCCGAAGGCCTGGTCCGGTACCGGGACCGGTACGACCACTTCATCGGCGGCGAGTACGTGCCGCCCGCGAAGGGCGGCTACTTCGCGAACCCGACCCCGGTCACCGGCGCGGTCTTCACCGAGATCGCCCGGGGCACCGCCGAGGACGTGGAGCGGGCGTTGGACGCCGCGCACGGCGCCGCGCCCGCGTGGGGCCGCACGTCGCCCGCCGAACGCGCACTCGTGCTGCACCGGATCGCGGACCGGATCGAGGCGAACCTCGAAGCCCTGGCCGTGGCCGAGACCTGGGACAACGGCAAGCCGATCCGGGAGACCCTGGCCGCCGACCTGCCGCTGGCCGTCGACCACTTCCGCTACTTCGCGGGCGTGATCCGGGCGCGGGAGGGCGGCATCTCGCAGATCTCCGACGACCTGGTCGCCTACCACTTCCACGAGCCGCTGGGCGTGGTCGCCCAGATCATCCCGTGGAACTTCCCGCTGCTCATGGCCACGTGGAAGCTCGCGCCCGCGCTGGCGGCGGGCAACGCGGTCGTGCTCAAGCCCGCCGAGCAGACGCCCGCGTCGATCCACGTGCTGCTGGACCTGATCGCCGACCTGCTGCCGCCGGGCGTGCTGAACGTCGTCAACGGGTTCGGCGTCGAGGCGGGCAAGCCGTTGGCGTCGAGCCCCCGCGTGGCGAAGGTGGCGTTCACCGGCGAGACCACGACCGGGCGGCTGATCATGCAGTACGCGAGCGAGAACATCATCCCGGTCACCCTGGAACTGGGCGGCAAGAGTCCGAACCTGTTCTTCGCCGACGTGGCCGCGCAGCGCGACGCGTTCTACGACAAGGCGCTCGAAGGCTTCACGATGTTCGCCCTCAACCAGGGCGAGGTCTGCACGTGCCCGTCGCGGGCGTTGATCCAGAGCACGATCTACGACGACTTCCTCGCCGACGCCACCACGCGCACCGAGGCCGTGCGGCAGGGTCATCCGCTCGACACCGAGACCATGATCGGCGCGCAGGCGAGCAACGACCAGCTGGAGAAGATCCTGGCCTACCTGGACATCGGCCGCCGTGAGGGTGCCCGCGTGGTGACCGGCGGCGAACGCGCCGACCTCGGCGGCGAGCTGTCCGGCGGGTACTACGTGACGCCGACGATCTTCGAGGGCGACAACAAGATGCGGATCTTCCAGGAGGAGATCTTCGGCCCGGTGGTCGCGGTGACCCGGTTCGCCGACTACGACGACGCGATCAAGACCGCCAACGACACCCTGTACGGGCTGGGCGCGGGCGTGTGGGCACGGGACGGGCGCACGGCGTACCGCGCGGGCCGAGACATCCAGGCCGGACGGGTGTGGGTGAACAACTACCACGCGTACCCGGCCGCGGCGGCGTTCGGCGGCTACAAGCAGTCCGGCATCGGCCGGGAGAACCACCGGATGATGCTCGACCACTACCAGCAGACCAAGAACCTGCTGGTCAGCTACACCGAGAACGCCCAAGGATTCTTCTGATGCCGAGGGTGGACGTGACGCCCGAGGCCGCGGAGGTGATCCGCGGCCTGCGGGCCGAGCACGGCGACGTGATGTTCCACCAGTCCGGCGGCTGCTGCGACGGCAGCGCGCCGATGTGCTTCCCGGTCGGCGAGTTCCGGACCGGGGCGTCCGACGTGCACCTGGGCGACCTGGTCGTGGACGGCAGGCCGGTGCCGGTGTGGATGTCGGCCGCGCAGTTCGAGTACTGGCGGCACACCCACCTCACGATCGACGTGGTGCCGGGCCGGGGAGCGGGTTTCTCGCTGGAGGCCCCGTCGGGCGTCCGGTTCCTGACCCGCTCCCGACTGCTGACCGACGAGGAACTAACGCTTCCAGGCGACCTGGGGTGATTCGTAGAACGCGATGCCCTGGGCACGCCAGCGCGGTGCCTGTGCGGCGAGGCGTTCCTTGTAGCCGTCCCAGCCCAACGCGGACGCGGGCGACCACGCCAGTTCCGCGATGCCCGCCAGGCGCGGGTACACCAGGTACTCCAACGCCGCGCGGTCCTCGACCGTCTCCGTCCACAGTGGAGCTTCGACGCCGAGGACCGCGTCCGCCGGCAGGTCGGCGACGAAGGCGCCCGGGTCCCAGCTGTAGGACTGCTCGACCTCGACGAAACCGGCCCACTTGAGGCCGAGTTCGGTGTCCTCCCGGTACTTCATGTCCAGGTAGGACTTGGTGGCGGGGGAGAGGATCACCTTGTTGCCGCGCTTGGCCGCCTCGACCAGTTCCGGCGCCTTGGGCTCGGTGCCCCACCACTGCGCCACGGCCGAGGCGTCCGGCGTGGCCTTGAGGAACTCGTGCCAGCCCAACGCCTTCTTGCCGTACTTGGCGACCAGGGGCAGCAGTCGGCCCATGAACGCCAGGTAGTCCTCGTCGGTGGTCTTGAGGGCCTCGTCACCGCCGATGTGGATGAACTCGCCCGGCGTGAGCGCGGCGACCTCGCGCAGCACGTCGTCGAGGAACTCGTAGGTCTCGTCCTTGTGGATCGCCACCGAGCTGAAGCCCACGTCGATGCCGGTGTAGGGCTCGCGGGCGATGCCGTCCTCGTTCAGCTCCGGGTACGCCACGAGCGCGGCGTTGGTGTGGCCGGGCAGGTCGATCTCGGGGATCACCGTGATGAACCGCTCGGCCGCGTACTCGACGAGGTCCCGGTACTCGTCCTGGGTGTAGAAGCCGCCCGTGCCGCCGCCGACCTGGGTCGTGGACCCGGCCGCCGTGAGGTTCGGCCGGCTCTTGATCTCCAGTCGCCAGCCCTGGTCGTCGGTCAGGTGCAGGTGCAGCTTGTTGATCTTGTACGCGGCGATCCGGTCGATGTACCGCTTGACCTCGTCCGGCGGGAAGAAGTGCCGGGCCACGTCGAGCATCGCGCCCCGGTGCGCGTAACGCGGGTGGTCGACGACGCTGCCGCCGGGCACGGTCCACGGCCCGTCCTGCTTCGTGCCCGACTCGGCCTTGGCGGGCAGGAGCTGGCGGAACGTCTGCACGCCCGCGAACAGCCCGGCGGCCGTGCGCGCCCGGATGATCACGCCTCGCGTGGTCACGTCGAGCTGGTAGCCCTCCTCGCCGACGGCCGGGTCGGCGCCGGTCAGCACCAGCGAGATGTCCCGACCGGACGCGCCGGGCACGACCGGCAGCCGGTACCCGGTCGACGGGCGCAGCACGCCCGCGAGGTACTCGCCCACCCGCCGCGCCTCGGGTGAGCCGGGGTGGGTGTGGACGGTGGTGTCGGCGCCGAGGGTGAAGGTCGTGCCGGGGCGCGGTTTGACGGTGACTGGGGCGGGCACGATGTGCTGCACGGCATCTCCGGTGCTGGTGGGACGGCGTCCGTGCCGCCCGACGACGCTTCCGGGCGGCGGTCCGATCACCGTTTCAGCCGCACCGGGGGGTGTCAAGGTCTGGACCAATTACCGGAACTTCGCCAGCTTCGGCCACAGCGCCCGGAACGCCGTCTCGTACCGGTGGGCCCGGTAGGCCTCCAGACCGTGCAGCAGGCCGAACGTGAAGCCGTTCTCGCCGTCGAGGTGCGCCTTGGCGCCGAGTTCGCGCAGCACCGGCCGGGCGACGCAGGCGTCCTGGTGGTCGCCCAGCAGCGTCTGCACGTGCTTGACCAGCGTGCGGTACTTCCTGGCCCGTTTGCCCAGCAGCGGTTCCGCCACCTCGATCGTGTACCGCAGCCGCTTGGCCGCCTTGCGCGCCTCGTGCAGACCTTCGTCGTCGTGCGCGGCGGCGACCCGCCGGGCCAGCCGGCGGTGCGTCGCCTTGATCGACTCCGGCAGCACCTTGGCCGCCTTCTTCCGGGCCAGGGCGGTCGTCGGCGGGTCCGCGATCACCGCGTCGATGGCGTCCAGCAGGGCGAAGTAGCGCGGGCTGTCCAACGCGGCGACCGAGGCCTCGTGCGCGGCCGTCTCCAACGGGGCGAAGTGCCGGGTCAGTTGGGCCGACACCGGGCCGAGCACCAACGCGTCGTCCAGTTCGGCGACCGCGCCCGCGAACCGGGCCTGGAGGACCTCCAGGTCGCGGGCCTCGCCGAGCACCCCGGCCAGCCACTTCAGCTCGTCGGTCAACGCCCGTGTGCGCTCCCGGTCCACGACCTCGCCGTACGCCTGGAGCGCGCTGCGCGCCCGCCGCGTGGCCACCCGGAGCTGGTGCACGGCGTCGTCCTCGGACCGCCGCACGCGCGGGTCCCAGTGCTTGATCGCGTCGGCCTGTTCGCGCAGGTAGGACACGATCAGGTCGCCGGCCGACGACCCGGACCCGGCCCGGGGCGCGGGCGCGATCCGGTCGGCCAGCAGCCGGGTCAGCTTGGCCGACGACGTCGACCGCAGGATGCCCGCCTCCCGCAGTCGCTCCTCGACCCGGTCCAGCAGTGCCGTGTCGCCGCGTTCGCCCAACTCGACCTCGACCTCGCGCCACGAGTCGACCGCCGACCCGTCCAGCGCGGACTGCGCCGACACCAGGTCCTCGACGACCTCGGCGAGCAACCGGCCGCGCTCGTCGACGAGTTGCCAGCGGCGCCGGGTCGTGCGGATGCGGGCGACCGGCGCCAGCGCCGAGCCGCGGGCGTGCACCTGGACCAGCGAACCGAGCTGCCGGGGCGGGTGCTTGGCGGCCCGGCCCGGTGGTAGTCGGACCTCCTCGCGGGTGTCCACGCCGATCGGCAGCTTGAGGTGCCAGCCGGCGTCGTCGCCGCCTGTTCGGCGGCGCAGTGTCAGCCCGGCGCGGGCGAGGCGGAGGTCTGTCGTGTCGTAGTAGACGGCTTCGAGTCGCTGCTGCTCGGGACCCGCCGCGGCGGCCACGCCGGGCAGGTCGGCCAGTTCCGGGAGGGAGGTGCCGTCCGGGGCCTCGTACTTGCGTTCGGTTTCGTGCGCGGAGGTGGCGGTCTTCGGGGTGGACATCTTTCAGGCATACACTGTTGGCCTGCCGTTCACACTAGGTGACTTTGGGTGATCCGGTGATTGCCCCTGCCGGGCGGTTGTTCCCGGCCAATGGCGTGGTGTTGCGGTGCTACCACTGGACTGAACCTTTCGGAACGGTTCTGCTTGGTAGCCGTGGCCGACCCAACGGAGAAGGAGCGGCTCGACGTAGTCGAGCCCAAGGTCGCGGAACTCCTCGCGACCACGGAGCGCCTCACCCTGGAACTGCACCGGGTGAGCGAGCGTGTCCTGGTGCTCGAACGACGCCTCTCCGGCACCGGCTGGTCGGGCGACGAGGACCTCGACGAGATCGACGACCAGGTCCGCGACACCGTGGCCGCGTTGCGCTCGGCGTGGGACGCCGAGCAGGAACTGCTCGCCGACTCGGTGCGCGTGGAACTGCGCCAAGAGGTCGCCGAGTTCGACTCGCTGCGCGAACGCCAGGAGGCCGGCCAGCGCAAACTGGCCGCCGGCCGCATCACCCGCTTCGAGCGCGACACGATCGACCACGAGGTCAACAACCTGGAGTGGCAGATCGAGGTCCGCACCCCGTCGGCCGCCCAGGCCGCCGCGCGCCTGCAGTCGGACGCCATCGCCGGCGAGGAGAGCTGGCGACGGGAAGCCGTCATCGCCGGCGAGAAGGCCCGCCAGGAAATCCGCGACGCCGCCCGCCGCCGCGTGGAGTACACCCTGGGCTCCTACCGCCGCCCGCCGGTGTGGTTCACGATCGGCCTGGGCGAAGTCTCGACCCCCGACCCGACCCCGTGGCTGCGCGCCGCGATCGGCCTCGTCGCGTACCGACTGGAATACGGCGTGCGCTCACCCGTGACCCCGCTCGGAGACCCCCCTTCGCCGGCCTCGGGCTCGTCCGCGTGGGTGCGGCGCTACAACACGTACACGGACCTGAACGCCCAACTCGCCGCCCTCCGCCCGTAACGGCACTCCATCCGGCGACAGGCACCCAAGACCACCCGGTCGAGGGTGCCTGAGTGCATATTTCGCAGTGTCTGAACGCACAACTCGCGTGTTCGGGAACGCATGAGCCCGCACAGGACATAATCCGGACGTGCGCCGGTTGCCCCGCTACGCCGACCTGTCCCTCCCCCCGACCCTGGGACTCCTGACGGCAGGCGTCGCCGCCACCCACCCCGCGGCCCCACCCCTGGCCCTGGCCGCCGCCCTCACCCTGTACTACCGCCGGAACCACCCGATCGCGGTCACCGCCGCCACCCTGTTCCTCGGCGCCGGAATCCAACTCCTGGCACCGAGAACCGCCCTCCCCTACGCCGCCCTCATCGCCGTAGCCACCCTCACCGCACGAAAACCCCCGTGGGTGTCGCTCCCGGCCCTGGCGGCGACAGAAGCCGTCATCGCCCTGAACCGCCTCACGATGACCACGGAGGAAACCGTCTTCCTCATGGTCGTGGCCGTACTCCCCTGGACCTTCGGCGAAGTGGCGAGAAACCGCCGCACCGCCATGGAAGAAGCCGCGAAACGAGCCGTGAGCGAGGAACAGGCACGCATCGCGAGAGACCTGCACGACGTGATCGCCCACAGTCTCGCCGTGGTGGTCGTCCAGGCATTGGCCGCCGACGACGTCTTCGACCACGACCCCGCCCGCGCCCGGGAAGCGTTGCGCGCCATCGACTCCGCGGCCCGCGCCACGCTCGACGACCTGCGCACCCTGCTCGCCGACGTGCGGCCCGACCCCCGCGGCCTGTCCCGCCTGACCGACCTGGTGGACCCGCTGCGCACCGCCGGCCTCCGGGTCTCCGTCACCGCCCGGCACCCCCACCTCCCCGCCGACGTGGACGCGACCGCCTACCGGATCGTCCAGGAGGCCCTGACCAACACGCTCCGGCACGCCGACGCGACCGCGGTGGACGTGACCGTGTCCGGCGACGCGGCCGAACTCGTGATCGAGGTCCGCGACGACGGCCGGGGCGGCGTCGGCCTGGGGCGCGGCATCACCGGCATGAAGGAGCGGGCCGGGCTGCTCGGCGGCACGGTCACCGCCGGTCCCGGCACCTCGGGCGGGTTCCACGTGACGGCCCGGCTTCCGCTGGCGGCGTCGTGATCAGGGTCCTGCCGGCCGACGACCAGGCGTTGGTGCGCGGCGGTTTCCGCATGATCCTGGAGAGCCGGGACGACATCGAGGTGGTCGGCGAGGCGGCGGACGGCCGGGAGGCCGTGGCCCTGGCCCGCGCGACCCGCCCCGACGTCGTGCTGATGGACGTCCGCATGCCGGTGATGGACGGGCTGGAGGCGACCGCCCGGATCGTGGCCGAGACCGACGCCCGCGTGCTCGTCCTCACGACCTACGACGTCGACGACTCCGTCTACGCCGCGTTGCGTGCCGGCGCGAGCGGTTTCCTGCTCAAGGACGTCCGCCCGGCCGAGCTGGTCGACGCGGTCCGGGTCGTGGCACGCGGCGACGCCCTGCTGGCACCGCAGGTCACCCGCCGGTTGCTGGACCGCTTCGTGGGTGCCCTGCCGCCGCCGTCGCCGCAAGCCCTGGACGTGCTGACCGGACGCGAGACCGAGGTGCTGCGCCTGGTCGCGCTCGCCCTGTCCAACGCCGAGATCGCCGACCGGCTGTTCCTGTCCGAGACCACGGTCAAGTCCCACGTCTCGGCCCTGCTGCGCAAGTTGGGTCTGCGCGACCGGGTCCAGGCCGTGGTGTTCGCCTACGACGTGGGGTTGGTCCGGCCGAGATCCTCCTGAGACCGGGCGGGATCCTCCGCAAGGAGGAGACCCGATCCAGGTCCCGTGACGGATGTGCCGGGAACACGGGATTCCTAACGTTCCCACCGTGTTCCGCGACCTGCGCGCCTGTCTCGCCCTGATGTTCCTCGCACCGCTGGTGGGGGAGTTCCTGCTCGGCAACGTCCCGATCGTGGCGTTGCCCGCGCTGGTCTTCCTGGTCCCGATGTACGGCGGCGCCGCCCTGCTCTGCCGCGAACTGGCCCGCCGCACCGGACGCGGCCTGCCCACGATGCTCCTGCTGGGCGCGGCGTTCGGTGTGCTGCTGGCGGGCGTGATCGACCAGTCGATGTTCAACCCGGACTTCGAGGGTCACGACTTCCAGGCCACGACACCGATCCCCGCGCTGGGTATCAGCGCCCTGAAGGCGTTGTCCTTCCCGGTCGGCCATGCCGTGTGGAGCATCGGCACGCCCATCGTCCTGGTCGAGTCGTCGGCGTGGAGTCGGCGCACCACGCCGTGGCTGGGCGTGCGCGGTCTGATCGCGGTGGGCGTGGTGTTCGTGGCCGGTTCCGCGGCGGTGTTCCGGTTCATGTACCGGAAGGAGGGTTTCCTCGCGTCACCCGCTCAACTCGGCAGCGCGATCCTGGTCGCGGCCCTGCTCACCACGATCGCGTTCCGCCTGCCGCGCACCGGATCCCGGCGCGACCGGTGGGTGCCGCACCCGGTGCTCCTGGGCATCGGGTCGTTCGTGGCGACGAGCGTGTTCTCCGGCATGGAGGACTCGTGGACCGCGTTCGCCGTCGACGTCGTCATGATCGTGGTGATCGCGTCCGCGCTGGTGTGGTTCGCCAACAGCACGAGGTGGCGTGCCGGCCACCGCTTCGGTACGGCGGCCGGCGCCCTGCTCACCTACGCCTGGCTGGGCTGGTTCCTGGTGGTCCCCGCGCCACCGTTCCTGCTCGCCCACGGCGTGCTGGTCGTGCTCTTCCTCGTGCTGCTCGTGGTGTGCGGCCGGAAGGTCCGGCTCACGGCCGGCCCGTGAGGTACCCGCCCATGTGCGTGAAGTACTCGGCGGCGCCCAGTTCGGTGCCGTCGTCCGTGCGCACCTTCTTCACCAGCAACCCGGGGTTCCGCCCGCGCCGGGCCGATGCGCCCGCGACGATCGCCACGCCGTCGCCCTCGCGGTAGAAGATGCGGCCGGGCGTGCCGCCGTACTTCGCCTGGGACACCTCGGCTTCGACGATCTCCAGCCGCCGTCCCCGGTGGAATGTGAACGCGTGCGGGTACGGCGCGCACTGCGCCCGCACCAGCCGGTCGAGTTCGTCGGCCTCCCACGTCCAGTCGATGAGCAGGTCGGTCTCGGAGCGCTTGTGGAAGAAGCTCGCCTTGGACCGGTCCTGCTTGACGAAGTCCGTACGACCCTTGGCGATCTCGGCCAGGCCGTCGACCGTGATCGGCCCGAACAGCGCGAGGGTCTTGGCGAACAGGTCGGCGGTCGTGTCGCGCGGGCCGACCGGGACGGCGCGCTGGAGCACGATGTCACCGGCGTCGAGCGTCTCGTCCATCATGTGCGCGGTGACGCCGACCTCCTTCTCGTCGTTGATCAAGGCCCAGATCAGCGGCGAGAACCCGGCGTAGGCGGGCAGGAGCGAGTCGTGCACGTTGAGCGTGCCGTAGCGGGGCAGCGTGAAGACGTGCGGCGGGATCCAGGTCCGCCAGTTCGTGGCGACGATGACGTCCGGTGCGACCTCCTTGAGCCGCCGGAGCAGTTCCTCGTCGTCGGGCCGTTCGCGGACCAGCGTCTCGACCCCGTGCTCGGCCGCGAGGTCGGCCACGGAGTCGCTCCAGATCCGCTCGTAGGCGTGGTCGCTCTTGGGGTGCGTGACCACCATGACCACTTCGTGCTCGGAGTCCAGCAGCGCTTGGAGCGTGCGGTGCCCCCACGTCTGGTAGCCGAACATGACGACCCGCATCCCCGGACCCCTCCTTGCATAGGCTTGCCTAAGTTACCCAACCCTAACCCAGACTCGTCCTGGCTAGCCTGGGCAGGGTGATCCTGGACCTGAAGCTGGTCGACGCCCAAGTACTGACCATGGACCCGAACACCCCGTCGGCACGGTCGATCGGCGTGTGGCAGGGCCGAATCGTCGAACTGGACACGGATCTCCCGGCCCGCCGGGTGGTCGGACTGGACGGCGCCACCGTCCTGCCCGGCTTCGTGGACCCGCACAACCACCTCGCCTGGGCGGGCCGCGCGGCGCGGACCGTGTCGGTCACGCACTGCGCGACCGTCGCCGAGATCCTCGACCTCCTGCGCACCGTGCCCAGGAAGGCCGGCTGGCTCGAGGCCGCCGGCTACGACCACCGGACCCTGGACCGGCCGCTGACCGCGCGCGACCTGGACACGGTGGGCACCAAGGTGTTCGTCCAGGACCTGTCGGGCCACGCCTGCGTCGTGAGCGGCGACCTGCTGGTCGGACTGCCCGAGGCGGTCCTCGCCCAGGCGCAGCGCGATGCCGACGGACTTACCGGGTTTCTGGCCGAAGCCGGGCACAACGCGGTGCGGGCCTTGCGGCTGCCGTACCCGTTGGACGAGGTGACGGCGGACATCGAGGCGGGCGTGCGGGAGTGTCTGCGCCAAGGGATCGTGCTGGCCGCCGAGGCGGGGGTCGGGGGTGGGCTGATCGGGAGCACGCCGTTGGAGGTGGCCGCGTACCAGCGGGCGGACCTGCCGATCCGGGTGCAGTTGATGGTCTCCGCGACGGAGTTGGCTGTCGTCCGGGCGCATCCGTCCGATCTCGTGCGCCGGGCGTTGCCGCTGGGGTTGCGGACGGGTCTGGGCGATTCCCGGTTGTCGATCGGTGCGCTCAAGGTGTGGACCGATGGCGGGATGATGGCCAGGACCGCGGCGTTGACCAGGCCCTATGTGGGGATGGCCGGGTCGGGGATGTTGGCCGACACCGAGGACGACCTGCGGGACGCGATCGTCGACGGGCACCGTGCGGGGTGGCAGTTGGCCGTGCACGCCATCGGTGATCGGGCCGTGGACTTCGCTTTGGCGGCGTTGGCGGAGGCTCAGGCCGTGTGTCCTCGGCCGGATGCCCGGCATCGCATCGAGCACGCCGGTCTCACGCGGCCGGATCAGTTGGTGTCGATGGCGGAGTTGGGCGTGATTCCGGTGGTGCAGCCTGCGTTCTTGTATGCGTACGGCGACGACTATGCCGCGATCATGGGGGCGGATCGGGAGGACTGGCTGTATCGGGGACGGTCGTTCCTCGATCACGGGTTGACGTTGGTGGGTAGTTCGGATCGGCCGGTGGCTGATGGGAATCCGTTGCGGGGGATCCAGTTCATGGTCGATCGGGCTTCGTCTTCGGGGCGGGTGATCGGGGTGGGGGAAGGGGTTTCCGTGGCGGAGGCTCTGCTGTCCTATACGACGCGTGGTGCGTATGCGTGTCACATGGAGGGTGAGTTGGGGAGTCTGGTTTCGGGGAAGTTGGGGGACTTTGTGGTGTTGGGGGATGATCCGCGGACTGCCGGGCGGATTGCTGATGTGCCGGTTTTGGCCACCGTGGTGGGGGGTCGGGCCGTTTTCGATCCTCACGGTCTTTTTGGTTGACTCTTTTTCTTTGGGGATGTGTCGTAAGCACGCACTCGGCACCGCGAGTTGTGTGTTCGGACACTGCGAAATGTGCACTCGGGCACCGTTGACCGCGCTGCCTTGTTGGCCCGGTCGCCGAACCGCCGGGTCTTGGCCTTCGCCGTCGTGTGCGGTCGCTTGCCCGGCTTCCGGCTTCCGGCCGCGGGACTGGTCCCGCGGCCGGAAGCCGGTGTGTCCAGCCCCCAGGTACCGCTGGTTTGTGGCTCGTTCAGGCCCCTGTCGGCGGGCGCGGTCCCCACTGCGCGTCCGGCCGTTGGCTCTTTCGACGTCAGGCGCTCATGCGCCAGTGCACCACGTATCCGGCGGCCTCGGCCGCGATCAGGGCGTCCAGCTTCGTGCGGTTGGTGCGCTTGGCCATCCGGAACGCGCGGCCTCGGCGGGCGTCCAGCACCAAAGCCGTGGCGCCCGGCAGGGTGTCGGTCATCGTCTGCTCCAGGATGCGCAGCCCGACGTTCGCCGCCTCCTGCGACATCGGGGCCTCCTTCATGTACACCAGGACCGCGCCCAGTGAACCGTCCGGCAGCCGCAGGCCCAGGTGGGGGCGGACCTTCAGCACCAGGTCGCCCGCCCGCCAGCGGGTCGGGGCGACCGGTACGCCGGTGGCCCGGGTCGTCCTCAGCCAGGGCATGAAGCCCTCGCGCAGCTCCAGGAACGCCCGTTCCTGGCCGTTGAGGTGCGCCGACTCCACGGCCCGGTCCAGTTCGGCGTCCGGGTCGGTCGAGTTGGCGGCACGGCGCATCGCGTTGCGCATCGGGTTGTAGAACCCGCACGGCCACGGGTCGGTGGCCAGGTAGATGCTCCGCTGCTCGGTGACGATGCTGATCCGGCCCCGCTGACCGCTCATCGCGTACTCGGTGAAGGACAGTGCGGTGACGCTGATCGGCTCCACGACGGGCTCCCCTCCGCTTGTCGAACCTCTGTTCGAATTCTACCGGCGCACGCCGACAGTTTCCGGCCCCCGAACGGGTTCTGACCTGGGAATCTTCGGATTTTTCGGTCCGGCCGGGGCGGTGTGGGCGGGTGGTCGGGTGGTCGGTGGCCGGGTCGAGCCGGGGGTGGCCTTCGTGTCGCCGGTGCGACCGGGGCGAAGGGTGCCGAAGGTGCAGGTCGGAGGCGTGTGCGAGGGGCAAGGGGGCGGTGGGGTCGGTGTCCGGTGTCCGGGTTGGTGGCGCTGAATCCCACGTTCGTGTGATCGCGATCCGCAGCGCTGTTTCGGTAGCTTCGGCACCGGCAGTTGCGGCTGCCGCCGAGGCTCCTCCTGACCCGGACGGAGCGGGTGCCTCCAGAGCGCGGTTCGCGCACCGCTGTCACTGCCTCTTCCGCGTTTCGGTCCGTGAACGCGGTGGCGTCGGTCCGGGCGACGTCGACCGGAGGGCCGGATTGGTGTCCAGCATCTTGGAGAAACGCTGTCGGTGCACCGGCGAGACCCCGAACATGGTGCGCAGACAACGGGGCAGTGGTGGTATCGCCGACGTCGGTCCGCTCGTGCCCGCCGCCGCGGCGGCGGGGCAGGATCGGCTGGAGGCCGCGTTGCTGCTCGCGGTGAACCGGGCGATGGCGGGTCTGCGTCGACGCGGCCACCCGTTGCGCCCCACCGCCCTGGTGCACCGGGTCCAGCCGGATCCGCGGGCGACGGGTCTGCATGTCCACGACGCGGGGCTCGACGGGCTGCTCGCCGAAGCCCTGCCGACGATCGTGGGCGGGCGGGTGCGCGGGGTGGCCGGGCTGCGGGCCTTTCCCGGCCGTGATCACCTCGACCTGCGTTCCGCGCACGGGCAGGTGCGGTTGCTCGGCGTGACGCGGGAACGGTGGCGGCAGGCCGTCGCCGCCGGGGTGCGGGTCGACCTCGCGTTGAGCGAGGACCTCGACGAGCGCGAGGTGACCACGGCGCCCGGCGGGCCGGTCGCGTTGATGAGCGGTGTGCTGCGCCGGTTGCCGTTGTGGCGCGGCGCCTTGTGGTTGCACTGCGTTCCCGCCGGGAACGCACTCGAGCTGTACTGGCGCGGCGGTCCGCCGGGCGAGTCGATCGCGGCCATCCTGACGGGCTCGGTGTGCGCGATCCCCGGTGCGACGGCCGTGGCGCACGGCTACCGCGAAACCGTGCGTGCCATGGCGTTGTCCACCGACGGCACGCCGTGCCACGGCGAACCGGAGTGGGCGTGGACGCAGTGGGTCGCGAGCACCGCGCCCGGCCCGGCGGTGCCGGAGCGGGCGGTGCGGCCGGAGTCCGAAGTGGACCTCCCGGACGTGTGGGAGCACGACGACATGCGCGACGCGCTCGCGTCCCGCGACATCGGCACGGTGTACCGGCTGCTGCGCCACCACGGCGTGCCGGTCACCCGCATCGCCGCGTTGACCGGCCAGACCGGCGGCGAGGTCGAGCAGGTCCTCGACGGCCGCCGGGTCGACGCGTACGACACGCTCGCCCACATCGCGAAGGGCCTCGGCATCCCGCCCGGCTACATGGGCATGGCCTACGACGAACCGCCGTCGGCCGCGGTCGCCTGCCGGTGCGGGGTCGTCGACGAGCGGCGCAAGCGCGAGGCGTTCCTCACCCACGCCGCACTGGTGACCATAGGTCGTTCGGGCGTGTCGGAACCGTGGAGTTGTCGCTGTTGAACGGCCCTATTCCTTTTCACTGGGAATTCCATTCGGGAGTCCCTTGTCGGCAATTGTGCGGAATGCTCGACATGGGGTGCGACCCGCGTGGACAAACCATGCCGTACCGGCTGGAATGGCGGCCCGGAAAGCCGTCCGCCGTGCTACGGTTCGCCACGCCGCGTGACGCATTCGCGCGGGTTGCGACCTTCGGGATGGCGGCCATGAGAATTCAGCCGAGGCGGCAGATCCTGGACATCTGGCGGTCGGTCGTCAAGTCCTCCTATCGCGACGGTGCCTGGCAGTGGGGCGGCCGGGAGGACTCGAATTCGCTCAGCGACGCCGAGCAGCTCATCTGCCTGCTCTACCCGGCCACCGAGGTGTCGGCGCTCGCGCTGGAACAACCCGACGTGATCGCCGAGGACGCGGCCAAGGCCCTCGAACGCCTCGGCGAGCCGCGGGTCGTCCCGTTCCGCGTCGTCGAACTGGTCGAGGAGTACCTGGAACGGCACACCCGCGACGGCGAGCCGTACTTCGGCGGCGGTGGGTATCTGGGCACCGACGGCGACGAACCGCCGACCGAGCGACAACTCGCGCTCGGCCTGGTCGACTCGTACTCGTTGTCGCTCACGCTCTGCCTTGCCGCACTGGGCTTCCTGAACGTCTACAAGCCGCACGCCGCACGCCGGCCCGCGCTGGTGAGCCGGATCGAGACCATCCAGGCCGCGCTGAGCCGCCGGCTGACCGCGGCCCAGATCGGTCTGCTGCGGTCGTTCGTGGTCAACACCGTCGGTCTCGACGACCGCGACGCGCCTGTGCGCAGCGCGATGCTCGCCATGGTCAACCAGGGCGACGACCCGGACCCGGTCGTGGTCAACCGGCTGCGCGAACGCCTGCAGCGCGTGCGCACCCGACTGCTCGACGACGTACGCGTGGGTGTGAGCACGGACCGCACCCTGGAGGAGGAGAGCCGGCTGTTCGAGATCGGCTGGGGCTGGAGCATCGTCCGCGACGCCACCCCGGTCGAACTCGACCTCGAACGCAGCGCCTTCGACCGACAGCCCACGATCGGCTCCGTCCAGGGCGTCGCCCACTCGCGGCCCTACCTGTACTCCACCGTGGTCGCGCTCGACGGCATCAACGACCTCAGGTCGGCACGCACCCGCGAGCTGAACCTGCTCGACGACGAGCAGCGCCGGCTCACCGAGGCGTTGCAGATCCGCTGGGACCTGACCCAGCGCTACTGGTCCACGATCGCGCGGTTCGGCAAGACCTGGCCGCTGGAGGACATCCCGTGGCGCACGTCCGACGGCGAGGAGTCGGACTACTACTCGCTGCTGGTCTCCGCCGTGCTGGTGCAGGACCTCGAGGCCCGCCAGGCCACCGACGACGACCTCAACCGCGCGGTCGCCGTCTTCGAAGCGCTGGCCCAACGCGGTCGCATCACCCGCCGCGTCACCCAGGACGACCCGTCGGTGGCGATGCACGTGCCCGGCGTGCGGATGACGTTGGGCGGCTCGGCCGACATCGGCCCGCAGCTCTACTGGTACGCCCGCGACTTCGCGCCGCTGCTGCTCAAGCGGTGCCTCCAGGCCGCCGCGCTGTCGGTCAACCGCAACGCCCGCGACCGGCTGATGCGCCTGGCCGAGACGACCATGGACCACCTGGAACGGCGGCGCATCCGCGACGGCGACGCCCCCGGACTGTGGGACAACCCGGCCGCGGTGCTGTTCGGGGACGGTGCCGAGGCGGTCGAGCGGCGCCCGTCCTGGTACATGACCGAGCGCGTGGTCGAGGCGTTGATCACCGGCGCCCGCACGTTCGAGGAACGCCCGCTGCGCAGCGCGTCCATGCGCGCCCGCGCCGAGGACGCCCTGCACGAGGCCGAACACCTGCTCAACCGGCTGCTGCTCAACTCCGACTCGGACGACACGTCCGCGCGCAGCGCCGAGCTGACCATGATCGAGCGCCGGCTCAGCCGGGCCCGCGAGGTCGTCACCGAACGGCCCGGCACGGCCAACGCGCTGGCGCTGGCCGCGCTGCTGAGCCTGGACGAGATGGACGTGGCCCAGAACGACGCGTCGAGGGGTGTCTAGTGCTCGTCTTCGCCTCGTCCGACAAGGGCGGCACCGGTCGTTCGGTGACCAGTTGCAACATCGCGTTCCACCTCGCGCAACGCTCGCACGTGGCCTACCTGGACTTCGACTTCGGCTCGCCGACCTCCGGCGCGGTGTTCGAGATCCCGCGCGCCGAACGCGGCGTCGAGCACGACGGCCTGCACTCGTACTTCACCGACGGCATCTCCGAACCGCGCGGCATCGACGTGTGGCACCACACCTCGCGCGCGGACCTGCGCGGCGCCAACGCCCGGTCCGGCCGCCTGGTGCTGTTCCCCGGCGACCGGGGCGGCGCCGAGTTCGCCACCTCCGACGAGATCGAACAGCGCTGCGTCGAGCTGTTCACGCGGTTGGACAGCGAGTTCGACGTGTGCGTCGTCGACCTGAGCGCGGGCCGCTCGCACGCGCTGACCATGGCGCTGATTGCGACCGCGCACCCGGCGTTGCGCGCGATCACCGCCCGCTGGCTGGTGTTCCACCGCTGGACGCGGCAGCACATCGTGGCCGCCAACGGCCTGGTCTACGGCGACCGCGGCCTGCTGTCGGTCGGCCGCAGCGCCGGCCACGACCCGGAGGCGCTGCTGGACGCGACCCGGTTCGTGCGCGTGGCCGTGCCCAACCTCAAGGAGTACAACCCCGGCCAGACCGCCGCCCAGGCCACGTGGCTGCACGCGTGCGACGAGGAGCTGCGCAAGCTCGCCGTGGACAACAAACTCGGCCGCAGCCGGATCCTGGGCACCACGCCGGTCGAACCGGTGCTGCAATGGCGTGAGCAGCTCATCGCCGAGTCCGACGTCTCGGCCCGGATCGCGAACCCGGGGACCGTCGAGGCGTTCCGCGACCTGGCGACCCGGCTGACCGACGACGCGGTGTGGGAGGGGATGTGACGTCGACCCCCGTGTACAGCGAGGCGAGTTCGCGGCCGGAGCCGCGGCACCTGGCCCTGGCCCACCTCTCGGTCGAGGTGGGGCACTTCTACATGGAGGACCTGGCCGGGGGCGACGACCGCGTCCGCACCCAGTTCCGCAAGGTGGCGCCGTGGCTGGAGGCGACGCGGTCGGCGCTGGCCGCCGACCTCGACGGCGTCCGGCCGCGGCTGAGCACGTGCTTCCTGGTCGACGACTACTTCCGGTCCGACACCGCGCCCGAGGAGGTGGTCGACCGGGTGCTGTCGATCGCCGAGGAGTACGGCGTGCGCATCGACTACCTGGCCCGGGAGGCGGGCTGCTCCGAGGCCGACCGGGTGCCGCTGGCCGAGCTGACCGCCGCGATGCTGCTGCCCGAGCCGCCCGTCGGCTCGAACGGGTCGCGCCCGCCGGTGCAGGACTCGGGGTGGCTGTGCAACGGCGAGCGCTCGCCGGCCGACCACACCGGCCGCCAGGCGATGATGCCGCGCGAGGAGTGGCGTCCCGCCGTGGAGTTCGGCAAGCGCAACCACTCGATCTTCCTCGACGTCGAGCTGTGGCGGGACCGCACCGAGGTCGTCGACGGCACGCCCGGTCAGCGGCGGCTGTGGTCGTGCCCGTTCCTGGCGGCGGTGTGGCAGTTGATGCGACTGGGCGCGTTGCGGCACGAGGGTGAGCCGGTCGCGCAGCCGCGCCGCTGGTCGGGCCCGTGGCCCAAGCGGTGGGCCGACCTGCCCGCGGTGATCCAGTTGACCGAGCACCCGGCACCGTTCGCCGCGTACCGGACGACGTCGATCCTGCCGCAGAGCTACCTGGGCATCGAGCACGCGACCAACGTGATCCTCAACCACCTCGACGTGGACGAGGCGGTGATCGCGCAGACCGTGGACCGGGCGCAACGCGAGGGCGTGTTCGTGCCCGCGCAGCTCGGCGCCCGGTTGTCGCACGTGTTCATCGACGCGCCCGTGGCCGGGCCGAGATGGTGAGTCCCGGGGTGGTGAGTCCTGGGGTGGTGATCCTCGGCGAGGTGCGCACAAGCCTGCTGCACACCTCGCTGCCGTTGCCCCGCAAGTCCGTGGTCGACCTGCTGTCGTTGCGGCCGGGACGCCAGGTCGTGGCGACCGACCGGCCGATCAACCGGACCGTGTCCCCGGACTCGGTGGTGGGCGTGGACTGCGCGTTGGCCACCGAACCGCAGGCGCGGGCACGGGGCATCGGCACGGTCGCCTCGCACGCCGTGGTGGTCGGCGGCATGGTGCTCCAGGCGTCCGCGCGCACGAGCTGCGAGTGGGTCGAGTACCGCGAACGCCGGGCGTGGTCGCACTACGCGCGCCGGCGCGGCGTGCTCGACGTGCTCGGCAACTCGGTGCCCGAGCAGGTGGTGCGCGGCAGCAAGCGGGCGGTGCGCGTGCCGGAGACGTTGGACCTCGGCTCGGTGTGCCAGCGGCTGCTGGCCGCGGTGCAGGGCCGGCCGCAGCTCGACCACCGGACCCGACTGCGCGCCCGGCCGACGCGGCTGCGGTGGAACGCCGTCGTCGAACCGGACGTGCGGCCGTCGGTGCACCTGCACATCGACGACGACGTGCAGCGCACCGTGGACCTGGTCGTGCCGCCGGAGGCCGCGTCCGCCGCGGTGGTGTTCTGCGAGGACCTGGCGTTGCACGACTGGCTGTACACGACGTTGGGTGCGGTGGTCGAGGAAGCCGAACGGGACGTGGATGTGGGTGCCGACCCGATGCGCGTGCTCGGGGCGGCGTTGAGCCTGCTGGTGCGGTTGTGGTTGCCCGGCAAGCACGTCGACCCGGTGCTCCGGCCGCTGTGGGACGACCTGGAGCGCGAGCCGGGTTTCAGCACGGCGTGGCACCAGAACGTGGCGTGGATGCGGGACCAGGTGTCGATCACGACGTTGTCCGCGTGGCAGGAGTCCCGGCTGGTCTAGCGGAACCAGCGGCGGACGAGCAGGGCGAAGAACACGTTGAGCGACAAGGCACCCGAGTAGCTCTCCACCACGAGCACGGCCTTGACCGCACCGGACGCCTGTTCGGTGCCCGCCGGGTTGAGGTAGTTCACGGCCGCGAGGTAGAGGTTGTACGGCGTGAGGGCGTCGGTGACCAGCCAGAGCGTGAGCCAGAACGCGACGAGTTGGACGAGCACCCACCACAGCAGCCGGTAGGGCCGGTAGCCGTAGCCGCAGGTGACGGCCGAGAACGCGAGGAAGGCGCGGCGTGCGGGCCGCTGCTCGATCCGGTGTCGTGCCCGCGTCTGGAGGAAGAGGCACCGGTCGCGGGCGGCGTGGTCGTTGGTGAGCAGGTGGGTCTCGGCGGCGCGTTCGAACGCCTCGGCGGCGTGCAGCCACAGCCCTTCGGCCGCGCAGTCGACACCCAGCCGTTCGAGGATCTCGGCCAGGTCCTTGTTCTGTGCCATGGTCAGCCGCAGCGGCCCCTGGGCCTCGACCTCGGCGGCCATCAGCGCGACGAGCAGCGTGCGGCGGCGTTCGCTGTCGACGGATTCCTGGCGGGTTTCGTAGAACGGCCGGAAGAGCAGTTCGTGCGACGCCCGCCGGCGCCGCGCCGGGTAGTGGTCGAGCACACCGGACACGCACTGCTCGAATTCGTCGAGCAGTCGCGATTCCTCGCCGCGCAACCCGGCCCGCGCGAGGACGCTCTCGAGGTCCTCGGCGTACCGGCCGGCCCGTTGTTCGACGATGGTCAGCAATCTCGCGTAATCGGCGCCGTCGACGAGTGCCGTCATGGGCGCCGTATTCCGGCGGCGGTGGACATGAGTCCATCCTCCGCGCCCCGACCGGCCCACAACGGGGCCGTTCGGGTCACGTTCACCGGACGAGCGGCATGGAATATATACAGGGGTCGAATTCATCCCTCCGCGAGGACCTGGCGGATCACGTGCCGCGAGTTCGCGACGAGAACCGGATTGGTGTCCCGGTAATAGGGCAACTGGATCAACGCGATGGACAACGCCCACGCCCGCCCACGCGCCCAGTCGTCGTCGCCGACACCCAGCACGTCCCGGAAGGCGGCACGCCCCGGCGCGGGAAGCAGGTTCCACGCCACGACGAGGTCGACGGTCGGGTCCCCGATCCCCATGAGCCCGAAGTCGAGCACGGCCGCCAACCGCCCGTCCCGCACCAGCACGTTGCCGGGCGAAAGGTCCCCGTGTGCCCACATGTCCGGCCCGTCCCACACGGGCAACGACATCGCCTTGTCCCACAAAGCGGACACGGCGGACACGGCGGACACGTCGACCCCGTCATCGCCGCGAAGCCGCGCGATCGCCGCCCGCACGTCACCGTCACGACCGCTCAACGCCCCGGACCGCATCCCGCGCGGCCCACCGTCGACCGGAACCCGCCGCAACGCCGCCACGAACCGGGCGAGATCCCGCCCGAGTCCCGCCGGATCGTCGAGGTCGTCGACCGGATTGACCCCGTCGATCCACCGCGACACCGCCCAGGGCCAGGGAAAGTCGTCGGACGGCTCCCCGACCCCCACCGGAACGGGCAAGGGGACGGGAAGCCGCGCCGCGAGCACCGGCAACCACCGGTTCTCCAGGTCGATCAGCCGGGCCGCGGCCGGCGTCCGAGGCACCCGGACCACCAGTCCGTCCCCGAGCCGGAACAGGAAGTTGTCGGTACCCGAGGACGACACGGGCACCGGCTCGACGTCGGCGAACCCGGGAAAACGGTGCCGCACAAGGCTTCGCACAAGTGCGGCGTCGACAGCGAACTCGTCATCGTGCAATCGGCCCATCGCCCCGACACTACAAAGGTCGATCCACGATCTCGAACAGATTCGCGAACGTCACCGGAGCCAACGCGACCAGGGCCTCCGCGATGAACTCCGTGGAGGGTTCACCACCACCCCGGACGACACCGACCTCCTCGACCGGCAGTCCGACCCGGCCGGCGAAGTCGTCGACCGACGAGTACCCGGCCGCGACAACCGCCCGGTCGAACTCGGCAGTGCGGAGAACCAGCGTGTACGACATCGACAGATCCACCCCTCGGTGATCGTCGGGCAGGCCCGCTCCGGACCCGCGCGGCACACCGCACCTTAGCGAATCAGTTGCGTTACCGCATCAACCTGTGCGTGCACGCAACAACCCCGCCGCCACCGCCTCGGCACCCACCCACCCGTCGTCCTCGGCCACGAGATCGACGGAAAAGGCAAGCTCGCGCCCGACCAGATCGATCACCCCGTCGACCGCCGCATACCCCCGCAACAACGGATCACCGGGCCGCAACGGAACCACCGAGGCAACCCCGCCGACATCGAGCAACAGTCCCAAAACCTGCTCGTCCCCGGAAGCCGCGGGGTCGACCTGCACATGCCCGACAGCAGCGGGCACGCCTTCCCGCCCCAGAATCACCACCACCGCACGCGCCAACGCGTCACTCACCGCGATGAACCGCGCCCGCCGCCCGATCTCCGCGAGACGTTCACCCGGCGGAATGCTCAACGGCCGCCCGTCCTTGTCGTGCCCGGTCACCGGCGCCGGCGTCAACTGCCGGAACAACTCCCGCGCTTCACGATCAAGCCGCTCCGCATCGACACCCTTGCCACCAACCGCCACCGCAAAGCCTCCTGAACGTGAGCAACGTTCGGAGGCTACCTCCACGGTGGAACCACGGCCGCCCAAGCAGGACCACGCACCCAGGCGCGCTCACAGCCACCCGGCCAGAGGCCCCGCACCGCTCAAGTCGGGTCCCGCCCACCGCCCAAGCCGGGGGCGCCGGCCCACACCGAGAGCCCGTGTTCTCCGCGTGTGGTTGCCTCTGGCAGGCCATGCGGGGAGAACACGAGCACTTGCCTTCCCCTTGGCGGCCTGCCCAGCGGCGAGCGCCGCTTCAAAGCTCTCCGCCGCAGACTCCCGGCTGCCCGAACATCACCAAAAGTCACTTCGACTTGCCGCGTCCAAGCAACAACTTCCACGGCGTGAGCGCCGACTCCACCTGCACCCCCAGGCTCATCTTCGACGCCCCCTCCGTCCGCTCCTCGAACCGGATCGGCACCTCCGCGATCCGCAGCCCCGCCCGGACCGCCCGGTGGTTCATCTCCACCTGGAACGAGTACCCGTTGCTCCGCACCGACCCGAGATCGATGGCCCGCAACGCGGAAGCCCGCCAGGCCTTGAACCCCGCGGTCGCGTCCCGAACCCCCAACCGCAGCACCGCGTTGACGTAGAAATTCGCCCAGGCGGACAAAGCCTTCCGATGCCAGGGCCATTCGGCCGCCGTGGACCCGCCGGTGACATATCGGGACCCCAGCACCACGTCCGATTCGAGCACCGTGGACACCATCAGCGGAATGACGGAAACGGGGTGCGACAGATCCGCGTCCATCTGGATCACCACGTCCGCGCCCTCGTCCAACGCCCGGGTCATCCCTGCCACGTAAGCCCGCCCCAACCCGTCCTTCGCGGTCCGGTGCAGGACGCCGACGCGGCCCGGCGCGTCGGCGACCAGTTTGTCCGCCACCTCGCCGGTGCCGTCGGGTGAGTTGTCGTCCACGACCAGCACGTGCACGTCGAGCGCGAGGAGCTGCCCGACGAGCACGGGCAGGTTCTCACGCTCGTTGTACGTGGGTACGACGACCACGACCTTGGGCATGCCCGAACGGTACCGTCACCCGGCCAGGGCGGCTCTGACCTTCGCGATGACGGCGGTCTCGACCTCGGCCACCACGCCGTCGGCCGCGGCGACCTCGTGGCAGATCGCCTCGACGGCGGCGGGGAAGGTCGCCGCCTCGGTGGGCGCCTTCGCGGCGAGGATCTTCACCGCGTCACGGAGCGCATCCAGGACCAGGGTCTCCAGGTCGGCCTCGGCGACGCCGGAGAGGTCCACGCGCGACGCGTGCAGGACGCCGCGCAGCTCCGCGGAGAGGTTGGTCAGCGCCCGCAGCCCGGCGTGGCGTTCCTCGATCACGGGACCGGGGTCGGCGTGGGAGACCAGCAGCATCACGCCGAAGACCGCCGTGCGCAGGGTCCGGCTCTCGGCATCCGTGTAGAAAATCATGCGTGTCAGCCTAAGAGGCGGCCGATGATGCCCGTGACGGGGCAAGAAGATCATTCTTTGTCACACACCGTGCCGGATCCGTCCGGAAAATCGCGCTGGTTTCGCCCGTAAGTCTGACTTAGGTTTAGGTTAGGCAACCCTTAAGAATGGTGGGCGATGACTGCGGTGGACGAGGGCTTCGCGGCGCGGCTGCGGTCAGGCACGCGGGACGAGCACGAGCGGGCCGAACGGTCCGTGTTCGTCGAGGCGCTGTTGGGCGGACGGCTGGGGCGCGAGGCGTACGCCGGGCTGCTCGGCCAGACCTACCTCTTTTACGACGTGCTGGAGAACGCCGGTGAGACGTGGCGGGACGACCCGGTCGTCGGCGCGTTCGTGATCGACGGCCTGCTGCGCCGTGACGCCCTGGCGCGGGACCTCGCGTACCTGCTCGGCGCGGACTGGCGGGTCGAGCCGTTGCCCGCGACGCGGGCCTACATGGACCGGCTCCACGAGGTGTGCTTCACCAGTCGGGGCGCGTTCGTCGCCCACCACTACACCCGCTACCTGGGCGACCTCTCCGGCGGTCAGGTCATCCACCGCAGGATGCGCGACATCTACGGCTTCGAGGACGACGGCGTCCGCTTCTACGTCTTCGACCAGGTCGCCAAGCCCAAGCCGTTCCGCGACCACTACCGCGCCCTGCTCGACGCCGCGCCGTGGCGCGAGGGCGAGCGGGACGAGCTGGTCGAGGAGGCCAACGTGGCCTTCCGGCTCAACCGCGCGGTGTTCGAGGACCTGTCCTCCGTCTACTGCTGACTTTCTTTCCGGACAAGGGTTTCTGCGCGCGAGGCGGGCAGACGGCGCACGTCTCGCCGAACTCGGCGCGCCGATGCGCACCCTGATCGAACTCCACCTGCGCGCCACATGGCCGCCGTGGCCGTCGTTGCCCGGTGTACGCGACGTGTCCGATCCCGTCGCGGTGGCGTCCGCGGTGTCGCGCGCCGCCGACCTGCCCGGCAGGCCGCGCTGGGCGTCGGACCTCCTGGTGTTCCGGGTGTTGATGCGGGGGCGCCGCCTTGGCGGATCCGGTCACGACGATGTCGGAACCGTTGTCCACCGCACGCGGCGGGTCGGGCCTGTTGACGCGACGCAGGTGTGCCAGGGGGAGTTCCGGGTGAGGGGAGTGGCAAGGGGCATCGGGGGACTTGCCGGGGCACAGGCATCCGCGCTCCGGCAAGTCCCGTTTCCGGCACCTCAGTCGTGCGCGGTGGTCCGCAGTGCGATGCCGATGCCGATGCCGGTGACGGCGGCCAGTGCCCCGGCTGCGACCAGCGTCGTCGTGTCCGGGTGGACGAGCGGTTGTCCGCGCAGCGCCTGCCAGAGCACCAGGACGAACACGCCCGCGTACGACAGTGCGGCGACCACGGTGAGCCGGGTGCGTGTTGTTTCGGAGGCGAGCCGACTCGTGCGTCCAGTGGCGAGCCGACCCGTGCGTCGGGCGAACCAGGCCGGCGCCAGCGCCACCGCCGGCACCACCTGGAGCGCGTGGATGCCGAAGAAGTGCGGGACGCGCAGGTCCCCGCCCACGGTGCTCCAGTGGGTGAGGGGCATTCCGGGCGATCCGTCCGAGGTGCCGACGGAATGCGCGCCGATCATGCGCACCGACTCCCCGGCGCGCAACGCCTCCATCTGGTCGGGGGTGGGGGTCGTCATGAAGAAGGCCGCCGCCATGCCCGCCAGGGCGATGAGCAGGCCGAGTCGCAGGGCCCAGCGGACCGGGCGGTCGGCGAAGCGCTGCCGCAGCACGACGACGGCCACGACCAGGTTGGCGCTCCAGAACACCGTGATCATGAGGCCCATCACGGCGAACACCGCGGTGTCGAACGGCGTGGCGGCGTTGAAGTGGCTGGGTACGCCGCGCACGACCTGCACCAGCAGCAGCACCGTCTCGCCGACGCCCATGGCGGCGGTGACCGTGCCCATCCACCAGAGCACCCGTCCGCCCCGGGTCGCCAGAGAGATCAACCAGGCCAGCGTCGGGCCGTAGACGGCCAGCGAGACGCCGAACTTGAACGGCTTGAACCAGACGGATTCGCCGAGCAGTTGGCGGTCGTCGACCAGGATGCCGACCGCCGAGGCGACGGCCACGAGCACCATCGACGCGGTGTAGACGATCAGGGGTCGGTGCCACCGGACCACCGCGGCGCGCACACCGGTAGTCGCGGCGGGTGGTGCGTCGAGCACGGCCATGGGACGGTTCCTCCGCGAGTGTTAGTTCAACTATCGATAGTTGTACTATCACTGATGGAGGTCCCACGATCAAGCCCGGTTTTCCCGTCCGGCCGAGAGGAGTCCGATGCGGATCGCGGAACTGAGCCGGCGTACCGGCATGCCCATGCCCACGATCAAGTACTACCTCCGGGAGGGGCTGGCCCACCCCGGCGAACGCCTGAGCGTCAACCAGACCAGCTACGACGAAACCCACGTCCGACGGCTGACACTGGTCCGCGCGCTGATCGAGGTCGGCGGCCTGAGCATCGCCGCCGCGCGCGAGGTGCTCCGGTCGCTCGACTCCCGCGAAGCGCTGTTCACCGTGCTCGCCACCATGCAGAACCACCTCGTGACGCCCGTCGAGCAGTCCGCCGAGACGGTCGCGGACAAGGCCCGCGACCGCGTGCGGACCCTGGTCGCCGGGCGCGGCTGGCACGTCGACCTCGACTCGCCGCCGGCCACCGTGCTGGTCGACGCCCTGGCCACCCTCGACCGGCTGGGGCACCACGACTACGCCACGATCCTGGACACCCTGGCCGACGCCGGACAACGCGTCGCCGAGGCCGAAGTCGGCGCGGTGGTGGGTCGGGAGGACCAGGACGTCGTGGAGGCCGCCGTCGTCGGCACCGCGCTCGGCGGCGTCGTGCTCAACTCCCTGCGCCTGCTGGCGCACCAGCACGCCTCCGCCACCGCGTTCGGCGCCTGACCGCTCCTCGTCCACGACCAGGTCGACGACCTCGTCGCGTTGCCGCGTCGGGACGTCGTCGGGCAGTCTCGAGTCGGTCTGTGCGCCGTCCACCGATGTCTTGCGATCGTCCCGCCGGCGCCCCGAACTACCGGCGCCCTGAATTCACGTTCACTACCGGGCGCGAACGGTGTCACGGTCCGGACTGGTTGCCACGGTCGCCGACGGCGCGGTGCGGGGCCAGGTCCAGGCGTACCGCAGGATGAGGGCGAGAACGATCACTTCCAGTGCGAAGCCGAGGCCGTAGAAGTACGTCCAGGATTCGCCCACCAGGTTGAATGCCGCGTAGGGGACCTGTACCGAGGCCACGACGAGGTTCGTGATGCGGTTCGCCCGGGCGGGCAGCGTCATCGACAGCACGACCATGGCGATCGGGATCGCCATGAGCGAGAGGAAGACGATCAACAACCCCTGGCTGACGTCGAACTCCCAGACGACGCCGACCAGGATGTCGTCGACGACACCGGGCTTGAAGAAGGCGATGATGTCCACGTAGGCGTACAGGAACATGAAGCTCGTCCACGCCGCGGCGAGCTTGGCTCTCACCGGCACGCGCTGGTCCTCCAGGGTCGTTCTCATCGTGGACTCCGTTCGTGGTGCGGATCGGTGGGTCCACGATCACCGGGCCCGGCGGCGTGCACATCGGCGTCGAGGCCGGACCGCCCGGCCGTCGGGAGGAGAGGCGTCTCGTTCTTTCGATCGGTCCCCAACGCCTTGGCGGTCCCTAGGCTGGGCGCGTGATCACCAACGCCCTGAGTTCGTTGTGGGCCGAGCCCCGCGCCACGGACGCTCCCGAACGGGTGTCGCGCGACTGGGTCTTGGTCGGGGTGTTGATGGTGACCGCGCTGTTCGAGGGAGTCCTGCGGGACGACGTCGCCTGGCGGCCGTTCGCGACGATCGTGGCGGCCGGACTCGCCCCGGTGCTGCTGTGGCGGCGTACCCACCCGTTGACCTGTGTCGTGGTGGCCTTCGGCACCGCGACGGCCTTGGGACTGGCGAGCCTGCTGAGCGGGGTCCAGAGCGTGGGCCTGGACACGATGGTCTACCTCCTGGTGTTCGTCTACGCGCTGGTCCGTTGGGGCTCGGGGCGTGAGATCACGATCGGGCTGGCGATCGTGGCGGTCGCCGCGGTGTTCGGCATCGTGACCGACTACACCGGGCCGACCGAGCTCTTCGGCGGGTTGGCCGTACTGGCGGCGGCGGCGACGGGCGGAGCGGCGTTCCGCTACCGCGCCGAGAGCCGGCGCCGGGCGGTGGACCAGATCCGCGGCCAGGAGCGGGTCGGCCTCGCGCGCGAGTTGCACGACATCGTCGCCCACCACGTCTCGGCGATCGTCGTGCAGGCGCAAGCGGGCCGGGCGATCGCCGGCCGGCGACCCGAAGCGGCGCTCGAGACGTTGGCGGTCATCGAAGGGGAAGCGGCGCGGACGCTCGCGGAGATGCGGGCGATGGTCCGGGTGCTGCGAGACGGTGCGCCGGCGGAGTACGCGAGCCGACCCGGCGTCGCCGACCTGGGGGCCCTCGCCCGTCGCGACCCGACGCCGGTCGTCGACGTGGAGTTGCCGGACGACCTGGGCGACCTTCCGCTCCAGGTCGACACGGCGGTCTACCGGCTGGCGCAAGAAGCGCTGACCAACGCCCTGCGGCACGCCCGCAACGCCTCGCGCGTGGAGATCCGGGTCGTCGAGCGCGCGGGAAGACTGCGACTACGCGTGACCGACGACGGACAGATCGACCCGGGAAGGTCGGTGGACCACGGCTTCGGGCTGCTGGGGATGACCGAGCGCGTGCAGCTTCTCGGCGGCACACTGCGTGCCGGGCCGGTGCCCGAGGGCGGGTGGACGGTCGAGGCCGAACTGCCGACCAAGGTGGGCCGATGAGGGTGCGCGTGCTGGTGGCCGATGATCAGGACCTGGTGCGCACCGGCCTGTCGATGATCCTCGACGCGCGGCCCGACATCGAGGTCGTCGGCCAGGCCGCCGACGGCCACGCCGCCGTAGAGCTGGCGCATCGGCTCCGTCCCGACGTGTGCCTGGTCGACATCCGGATGCCCGGGCTCGACGGCATCGAGGTGACCCGGCTCCTCGCGGGCCGAGGCGTCCCGGACCCGATCGCGGTGGTGGTGATCACGACATTCGACCTCGACGAGTACGTCCACGGCGCGCTCCGGGCCGGTGCCCGGGGCTTTCTGCTCAAGGACGCCGGGCCCGAGCTGCTCGTCCAGGCGGTCCACGCCGCCGCCGTCGGCGATGCCCTGATCGCTCCGAACATCACCCGGCGACTGCTGGCCACCCTCGCCGCCGCGCAACCGCCGAGCCGACAACCCCAACCGGTCGAGCCGCTCACCGAACGCGAGGAGCAGGTGCTGGCACTGGTCGCCCGTGGTCGAACGAACGCCGAGATCGCCGACGAGCTGTTCATCGGCTTGACGACCGCCAAGACCCACGTCGCCAGCCTGCTGACCAAAATCGGCGCCAGGAACAGGGTCGAGATCGCGATGTGGGCCCACGACACCGGCCGGGTGCGGCACTGAACCGGGACCTGCCGGTCCATCGGTCGGATGCCCAGGACGCCGCGAACAACGCCTCACGAACCTGGAACTACCGGCTCCCCGCACCCCGTGACGCCAGGTAGAACAACACCGGCACGATCGCTCCCGAACCCAGCACCTCGCCGCGCATGACCAGTTCGAGAATCCGATCGACCGGAATCCACTCGATCCGCGCGGCCTCCTCACCGTCGGTGGGCTCGCCGACCTTGTCCGCGTGCCGCCAGATGTAGGCGTTCACCGGTGCGTCCACGATGCCCGGCAACGGCTGGAAGGTCCCCAGATGTTCAGGCTCGCCGACCGGACGCCACCCGGTTTCCTCCACAGCTTCACGTGCTGCGGTCTCGGCGGGGTCCTCGCCTTCCTCGACCAACCCACCGATCAACTCGTAGCCCCACTGGTCGACCGCGAATCGGTACCGCCACAGGGTGAGGACTTCTTCGTTCTCGTTGATCAGCAGCGCGACCGCCACGTGATGGAGCTTGATGACATGGTGTTCGAAAGGCTCTGTCTTGGGCGGCTCGACCTTCACCAGGTCGACATTGACCCAGTCGCTTTCGTAGACCCTGCGCTTTTCGTGAACCTGCCAACGAAGACCGTCCAGCCCATCCACCACGCGGATGATCGTACGGCCGGGTGTCGGTCCGGGTGACGCACTTGGATGCGGAATAGACATCCGACGGGTGGGCGTGTTCAGCGACAACACCGCAGCTCGACCACCTGACCGGAGACCGGGCCGAGGGGCCGACGGCCCGGCGATCTTCGGATCGAAGGGCGGCCCGGCGTACAGGGTTGGCGACCCCGGAGTGGGCGTTCCCGTCGGTAGTCGCGGGACCCCGACAGCACGCGGAGGAACCTGCGAAACCTCGCGGGAACAGAGTGGGGAGGGGCTCCACCCGCACGCCTGCCTCACGTCGTCGCGACCGCGCTGGACGAGGCGGGCCTGTCGGCCAGGGAGATCACGGACTACCTCGGACATGACCGGATCGGCATGACCCGGGATGTCTACATGATCCGCATGGCGGTCGGGGGCAACGCTGGAGGCTCGGAACAGCACAAAGCCCCTGACCTGTACATGCAGGTCAGGGGCTCGTAGGCAGAGCGCCCCCGGCAGGATTCGAACCTGCGACCTCGGGATTAGAAGTCCCTCGCTCTCTCCACTGAGCTACGGAGGCATGCGGACGGTGACCACGCGCTGTAGCGGGGTAGCCGCCCCATCGGACACATCGTCCGGAAGGCGTTCGTCGTTTCCGGTTCGGAGGCGAGAAGTCTTCATGACGGGCCGAAAGTGACGTGTATCACTTCACGGCGGTGGTCGACTCGCGCTCCACGAGGCCCAGTGCCACTCTGCTCGGCTCGCCGGGTCTGCCTCCGTCGAGCAGACGCAAGGCTAGTTCACCCGCTCGGCGCCCTTTTTCGGCCAGGGGTTGACGGATCGTAGTCAGTGGTGGGTCGGCGTGCTGGGCGGCGGGAATGTCGTCGAAGCCCACCACCGACACGTCCTCCGGCACGCGCAGTCCCAGGTCCCGCGCCGCCTGGATCGCACCGAACGCCAGCTCGTCGGACGTGCAGACCACGGCCGTCGGCCGGGTGGGCGACGGGGACAGCAGTTCGCGCGCCCCGGTCCGCGCCAGTTCGCGCGTGCTGTCGGCGCACTCCCACACGGGCACGTCGCCGAGCACGTCCAGATACCCGTTCACCCTGTCGCGGGTCACTCGGAAGGAGGCCGAGCCGCGGCGGACCGGGCTCACCAGGCCGTTCCGCCCATCCGGCCGCAACGCGAACGTCAACACCGCCACCCGCCGATGTCCCCGCGCCACGACGTGCTCCGCGGCCATCCGCGCGCCCGCGTAGTCGTCCACCTCCACGCGCGCCGTGTCCGGCAGCACGGGCTGGTCGATCACCACGAGCGGCAGTCCGCGCGCCCGCACGGCGGCCAACGCCGGTGCATCGTCCGGCAACGAGTACGCCACCACGACATCCGCCTGCGCCCGCGACACCGTCGACGGCCGCGGTCCGCCCCGGTCGTGGCCCGGCATCAGCACGAGGCAGTGGTCGTGCCCGTCCACGGTGGAGGCCAGTCCGTCGAGCACCACGGACAGCGCCTGGTCGGAGAAGGACGCCGACAGCCGGTGCCCGAGCATGAACCCCACGGCCGCGCTGTGCCGGGTCGCCAGGCTGCGCGCGACCGGGTCCGGCCCGGCGTAGCCGAGGGCCTGCGCCGCGGCGAGGATGCGTTCGCGCAACGCGGCGGAAAGCTGGTCGGGCCGGTTGTAGGCGTTGGAGACCGTGGCCCGGGACACGCCGACGGCACTGGCGACAGTGTCCAGCGTCGGCTTCCGGGGACGGTCCACGTGAGCAGCGTAACGACCATTCGGGTTGGACGTTCTGAAGCGCTTTAGTCACACTCGCCCCATGCTGTCGCCCCGTGCCGCCGTCTTCGCCGCCTTCCTGCTCAACGGCGCCGTGTTCGGCACGTGGGCGTCCCGCGTGCCCGCCCTCGCCGCCCAGGTCGGCGCGGACGAGGGCACGCTCGGCCTGTCCCTGCTCGGCGCCAGCATCGGCCTCGCGGCCACCGCGCCGTTCGCGGCCCGCGCGTGCGCCATGATCGGCGCACGGCTGGTCGTCCTGATCAGCGGCACGCTCGGCGCCCTGCTGCTGCCCGTGCTCGGCCTGGTGTCCGACCCGGTCCAGCTCGGCGTCGCCCTGGTCGGCCTCGGCTCCGCGATCGCCGCGCTGGACGTGTCGATGAACCTGTCCGCGGTCTCCGTGATCCGCCGCCTCGACCGCCCGCTCATGCCCCAGTTCCACGCCGGGTTCAGCGTCGGCGGCCTGTTCGGCTCGGTGGGTGCCGCCGTGGCCGCGTCCAACGGCCTGTCGCCGGAACGCCACTTCCTGATCGCCACGGTCGTCTGCCTGATCACCGTCGTCCTCATGGCCCGCACGCTGCCCGGCGGCCGGCCGCCCAGGACCGAGGAGCACGGCGACCAACGCTCCGTCGTCAAGCGCCCGGTGCTCTGGCTGCTCGCGGGCATCGCGTTGTGCTCGGCGATCGCGGAAGGCGCGTCCGCCGACTGGTCCGCCCTCTTCTTCGTCCGCGAACGCGCCGTGTCCGAGGGCACGGCCGCCGCGGTCTACGCGTGTTTCTCGATCGCGATGGCCATCGCGCGCCTGGTCGGCGAGCCCGTGCAACGCCGCGTCGGCCCGTACCGCCTGCTCGCCGGCGGCGGGGTCCTCGCCGCCGCGGGCGTCACGCTCGCGGTCGCGGTGCCCGTGCCCCTGGTCGGTTTCGTCGGGTTCACGCTCGCGGGCCTGGGCCTGGCGTTCGGCTTCCCGGTCGTCATGGAACTGGCCGGCGAGGCGGGCCGCCGGGCCGACGGCACCGGCGGCGAACGCGAACTCGGCCTGGTCACGACCGTGGCCTACACCGGCTTCCTGGCCGGGCCGCCGCTCGTCGGCACGATCGCCCACCAGAGTTCGCTGAGCGTGTCGCTCGCCTTCGTGGCGGTCGTGATCGCCCTGATGATCCCCACGTCCCTGCTGGCGGCACGTGCGCGCCGCCGCGAACTCACGCCAGAGGCATCCGGCTCAGTACGGCCTTCATGAGCGGCTGCATGGTCGCCAGCACCTGATCGGCGACCCCGGTCTTGGTGGTCATCGCCACGAGGACGCTGCGGTTCTTGTTCACCGCGATGGTCGCCGTGCACGCCATGTCGCCGCTGCCCGCATCGCAGTACACCCATGCCGAGTGCCCGTCGACGACCTCTTCGTGCCCCTTGCCCTGACGTGCCCTGACCTGCTCGTACTGCTGGTAGAGCGCGGTCACGACGCTGCGCCCGCCCGCCGAGCCGTCGTCGACGACGTACTGGCACGACTCCTGGATCACGTCGTCCTTGCGCGCGGGGTCCTTGGTCAGCTTCCCGATCGGCTTGAGGTCGTCGGCGGTGAGCAGCTTGCACGGGTCGACGCCGGCCACCGTGCGCTGCTTGGCGATCTTGGGCGCGCCGCCCGACGAGGACGAGGTGGTGGACGCCGACGTGGCGGCCTCGCCACCGGCCATCGGCACCGGGGTCCCGTTGATGCTGTACGCGCAGCCGGTGAGCGCCGAAGCGGCCAGGGCGACCGCGAGCCACATGCGAATGCGGTTCACGAGGCGCAACGGTAGTGGGTGCGATCGTCGGCGTTGCCGTCCCGCCTAAAGTCAAGGTGTGTCCACCGAAGCGCAAGCCCGCACCCTGCGCACCGGTCTGGTCCCCCTGCTGGCCGTGGGCGCGACGATCGCGGCTGCCCTGGCCGCGGCGATCGCGGCCGGCACCGAGGGCGACAAGTCCGGGCTGATCGTCGTCCGCGTGCTGACCGAGTCGGCCGCCGTCGTGACGATCGGGTCCCTGCTCCTGGCCGCGTTCCTCACCCCGCCCAAACCGTCCGGACGGCTGGCGGCCGACGGCTACGCGGCGTTGCGTACGGCGGCGTGGTCGGCGCTGGTGTGGACGCTGGGTGCCGTGCTCGCCGTGCCGTTCACCGTGGCCGAGGCGTTGAACCAGCCGGTCACCGAACTGCTCGACCTCCAGTTGATCTTCCAGTTCGCGGGTCTGGCCGAGCAGACCCGGGCGTGGATGATCACCGCGGTGGTCGTGGCGCTGCTCGCGCTGGGCTGTCGGCTGACGCTCTCGTGGGGCTGGACCGCGGTCTTGTTCCTCGTGTCGGTGTTCGCCCTGTTCCCGGTCGCGGTGACCGGGCACTCGTCGGGCGGCGGCTCGCACGACGTCGCCACGAACAGCCTGCTGTTCCACCTGGTCGCGGCGGCCCTGTGGGTCGGCGGCCTGATCGCGCTGTTGGCGCACGGGCGACGCGGTGGCGTGCGGCTGGACCTGGCCGCCACGCGGTTCTCGCGGCTCGCGCTGGTGTGCTGGATCGTCATGGGCCTGTCGGGCGTGATCAACGCCTACGTGCGCCTTCCGATCGACAAGCTCTTCAGCAGCAACTACGGCTGGCTCGTCGTGGGCAAGACGGTCGCGTTGCTGGTGTTGTTCGTCTTCGGGTACTTCCAGCGTGAGAAGGGCGTGCGCGCGGTCGTCGAGCACGGCACCAAACGGGCGTTGCTGCGGCTCGCCGGCGTCGAGGTGCTGCTCATGTTCCTCACGATCGGCCTCGCCGCCGGGCTGAGCCGGACGGCGCCGCCGCCCGAGGGCCGCACGTTCCCGAGCACCGTCGAACTGCGCATCGGCTACGACCTGAACGGCGCGCCCACGCTGGAACGGCTGCTCTTCGACTGGCGGTTCGACCTGGTCTTCGGCACGGCCGCGCTCCTGCTGGCCGTCCTGTACCTGCTGGGCGTGCGCCGGTTGCGCAAGCGCGGCGACGCGTGGCCGGTCGGACGGACCGTGGCGTGGGTGGCGGGCTGCCTGACGCTGCTGTTCGCGACGTCGTCGGGCCTGGGCCGGTACGCGCCCGCGATGTTCAGCGTGCACATGGAAACGCACATGCTGCTGTCCATGCTCGTCCCCGTGCTGCTGGTGCTGGGCGGGCCGGTGACGTTGGCCTTGCGGGCGTTGCCGACGGCGGGCAAGGACAACCCGCCGGGTCCGCGCGAGTGGTTGCTCGCGTTGGTGCACTCGCCGGTGGCGAAGCTGCTGACGAACCCGTTCGTGGCGCTCGCGCTGTTCGTGGGCTCGTTCTACGGCCTGTACTTCTCGGGCCTGTTCGACGTGGCGTTGAAGCACCACTGGGCGCACCTGGCCATGAACGCGCACTTCCTCCTGGCCGGCTACGTCTTCTACTGGCCGGTGATCGGCGTGGACCCGGCGCCCAACCGGCTGCCTCCGTTGGGCCGTCTCGGGTTGCTGTTCGCGTCGATTCCGTTCCACGCGTTCTTCGGCATCACGCTGATGAGTTCGCAGACGGTCATCGGCGACGACTTCTACCGCGGGCTGTCGTTGCCGTGGGTCGGTCCACTGCTGGAGGACCAACGGCTCGGTGGTGGCATCGCGTGGGCGGCCGGCGAGGTGCCGCTGATCGTGGTGATGGTGGCGCTGCTGGTCCAGTGGGCCCGCTCCGACGACCGCGAGGCCCGCCGGGCGGACCGACGGGCCGATGCGGACGGGGACGCTGATCTTGCCGCGTACAACGCGATGCTGCGCAAGATGTCCGGCAAGCAGGATTAGAGCGGACGCCGGAAGCCGCGCACCGCGAGCAACCACCCGCCGAGCGCCAGCGCGGCGGCACCGGTCAGCGCCGCGACCGCGCCGGTGACCGGTTGGCCGAGCGCGAGCGTGCGGGCCGCGTCGACCGCGTGGGTGAGCGGGTTGACGTTCGCCACCGCCTGGAGCCACCCCGGCAGGGTGTTGATCGGCACGTACGCGCTGGACGCGAACATCAACGGGAACATGGCCAGGAACCCGACCGTCTGCATCAGCTCGGCGTTGCGCAGCCACGCGGCGACGGCCAGGAACACCCAGCCCAGGCCCCAGCCCACTGCCAGCGCGAGGCCGAACGCGGCGAGCACGCCCACGACGCCGCCCGCCGGCCGGAACCCGAACACGGCCAGCGCGAGCACGACCATCAACGCCAGTTGCGCGGCGGTGCGGACCAGGTCGGACAGGCTGCGGGCGACCAGCACGGCCCCGGGCCGCACCGGCAGCGAGCGGAACCGGGCCAGCACGCCGTTCTTCATGTCCGTGACCAGGCCGACGCCCTGCTGCAACGCCGCCTGCATGGCCGTGTTGACCAGGATCGCGGGCATCAGGAAGTCGATGTAGGACACCCCGGCGGGGAAGCCGGGGGAGTTGGCCATGTTCGCGAAGATCTGGCTGAACAGCACCAGCATCACCAGCGGCTGGAGGATGCTGAAGACGACCATGCGCGGGTCGCCGACGAGGGCGCGCAGCGAGCGTTGGGTGAGGACGAGCACCTGGGTCACGGGGGAGGCCCCGTCGCGGCGCACGGCGAAGGTGGTCATGGGGTGGCTCCTGTTCAGGCCGCGTGCCGGGAAAGGGTGAGGTAGACGTCGTCGAGGGTCGGTTCGCCCAACGCGAGTTCGGACGCCTCCAGGCCGACCTCGTCGAGCGCGCGGACGACGACGGCGAGCGCGCGGGACGACGTGACCGGCGCGGTGAGCGTGTTGTCGGCGGCGACGGGTTCGAGGCCCGCGTGTTCCAGGGCGCCGCACGCGGCCGGCACGTCGGCGTGGTCGGCGAGCGTGACCGTGACCGTGCGGCGGCCGACCCGGTCCTTCAGTTCCGCGCTGGTGCCGGACGCGACCACGCGGCCCTGCGAGAGCACGGTGATCGAGTCGGCCAGGCGGTCGGCCTCCTCCAGGTACTGGGTCGTGAGCAGGACCGTGGACCCCTCCTTGACCAGGCCCTCGACGATCTCCCAGAGCCCGAGCCGGCCGGCCGGGTCCAGGCCCGTGGTCGGCTCGTCCAGGAAGATCACCTCGGGGCTGCCGACCAGGCTCGCGGCCAGGTCAAGACGGCGGCGCATACCGCCCGAGTAGGTGCGGGCGGCCCGCTTGGCCGCGTCGCTCAGGTCGAACAGCTCCAGCAGCTCCGCGGCCCGCCCGCGCGCTTCGCGGACGCCGGCGCCGAGCAGCCGGGCGATCAGGACGAGGTTGTCCCGGCCGGACATCGACTCGTCGACCGAGGCGAACTGGCCGGTCAGGCCGATGCGTCCGCGCACGTCGTGGCCCTGGGTGACGACGTCGAACCCGGCGACCCGCGCCCGACCGCCGTCGGGCGGGAGCATGGTCGTGAGGACGTTGACGAGCGTGGTCTTGCCCGCGCCGTTGTGGCCGAGCAGGCCCGTCACGGTGCCTCTGGGCACCGCGAGATCCACGCCGTCGAGTGCTTTGTGCGCACCGAACGCCTTGACGACGCCGTGCGCCTCGATCATCAGGTCGGTCATCGCTCTGCTCCCCTCAGTACACCGTGCAGGAACACGTCGACCAGGCCGTCGCCGTCGGCGGCGGTGTCGCCGAAGCCCGCGCCCCGCATGCGGTTGGTGAACACCAGCCCGAGCAGCAGCCGGGCGGCGAGTTCCGGGTCGACGCGCAGCGCGTCGGCGTCCGGTTCGAACAGGGCGGCCAGGTGGGCGGAGATCCGGAGCATCTCCTTCGGCGGGCCGTCGTCGTGCCTGCGGTCGGCGCCGGCGTCGTAGCCGGATTCGCCGAGGGCGCCCATGAGCCGCCACATGCGGTCGAGGTAGTCGGCGACCGCGGCGATGCCCAGGGCCAGGCGGGCATGGAGGGTCGGGACGAGTCGGGCCTGGCGCAGCCTGCCGAGTTCGTCCTCGACGCCCAGGGCGGCCCGGACGCACGCCTTGATCAGTTCCTGCTTGTCCTTGAACGCCCGGAAGACCGTGCCTTCCGCGATGCCGGACGCCCGGGCGATCTGGCTGGTGGTGACTTTGGCGCCGTGCTCGAACAGGAGCGGGACGGTGGCGTCGATGATCGCCTGACGACGGTCTTCGGTGCTCATCGCGGGTGCTCTGCGGCGTTTGACGGTCTCCTCGGGCATGGGGAAAGCGTATGAGTGAGCCCTCACTCAGTCAATGAGTGAGGGCTCACTCATTCGTTGTCCACAGGGGGTCGAGTTGTCCACAGTTTCGAAGGGGTCACTGGAACCCGGGTCACGGGACGGCGATGCTCTGTCCCATGGCGTACAACGAAACGAGGGTCACACTGGTCGGCAAGGTGTCCAGCGTGGTCACTCACACGACGGCCGACACCGGGCTCAGTCGCGCCTCCTTCCGGATGTACTCGCGGGAGCGTCGGTACAACCGGGAGACCGAGGTGTGGGAAGACGGTCGGCAGCTCTTCCTCAACGTCACCTGTTGGCGCAAACTCGCCGACAACGTCCACATGTCCCTCAACAAGGGCGATCCCGTGGTGGTGACCGGCGTGCTCAGGATCGCCGACCGCGACCTCGACGGGATCGCGCGGCAGTTCGTCGACATCGACGCGCACTCGGTCGGGCCCGACCTGACCTGGTGCACGGCCGAGGTGCGTGCGCAGCGGCACCGCTCCGGAGCCGACCTGCCCCGGACGGAGGCGGACGTCCCGCGTTCGGACCCGGCATCGGCGGCGGCCGTCGACCGGGCGTCACCACCGGAGGCGGACGCCGAAGTTCCGTTCTGAGCCGATCGGGGCATCCCGTACCGGAAAAGGGTTCACGAGTCGGTCCGTCGCGCAGAATGCGGCGCGGGTCGACAGCGCAGTCGTCGGCAGCACATCACGAGGCATGAGGGAGGGAGGTCGTGGTCCGGCGCCGTCGGGAGCCACGGACGGGTGAGGGGTTCACAGCGCCGCGAACGTGCGCGTCGACCGGGACGAACCTGGTCACGGCACCGCACCGGGACACCGGGCGACGCGGCCGGGAAAGCGAGCGTCACTCGATCGCGTCAACGACGCGGCGCTCGCGGGACGCCAGCCGACGACCGAGGTTCTGACCCGATCGGCACCGCTCTACGATCGCGGGCATGGCCGAGTTCATCTACACCATGAAGAAGGTGCGCAAGGCGCACGGGGACAAGGTCATCCTCGATGACGTCACCATCATGTTCCTCCCCGGTGCGAAGATCGGCGTTGTCGGTCCCAACGGCGCCGGCAAGTCGAGCGTGCTGAAGATCATGGCCGGCCTGGACACGCCGGGCAACGGTGAGGCGTACCTGTCGCCCGGTCACACGGTCGGCATCCTCCAGCAGGAGCCTCCGCTCAACGAGGAGAAGACCGTCCTGGGCAACGTCCAGGAGGGGCTCGGCGAGATCAAGGTGAAGCTGGACCGCTTCAACGAGATCGCCGAGAAGATGGCCGTCGACTACTCCGACGAGCTGATGGAGGAGATGGGGCAGCTCCAGGAGGAGCTGGACCACGCGAACGCGTGGGACCTCGACTCCCAGCTCGAGCAGGCGATGGACGCCCTCCGCTGCCCGCCGCCGGACGCCGAGGTGAAGAACCTCTCCGGTGGCGAACGCCGCCGGGTCGCACTGTGCAAGCTGCTGCTGAGCAAGCCGGACCTCCTGCTGCTCGACGAGCCGACCAACCACCTGGACGCGGAGAGCGTCCTGTGGCTCGAACAGCACCTCGCCCAGTACGCCGGCGCCGTGCTCGCCGTGACCCACGACCGGTACTTCCTGGACAACCTCGCCGAGTGGATCCTCGAACTCGACCGGGGACGCGCCCATCCGTACGAGGGCAACTACTCCACCTACCTGGAGAAGAAGGCCGAGCGGCTCGCGGTCCAGGGCAAGAAGGACCAGAAGCTCCAGAAGCGGCTCAAGGACGAGCTGGACTGGGTCCGGTCCGGTGCCAAGGCCCGTCAGGCGAAGTCCAAGGCGCGTCTCGACCGCTACGAGGAGATGGCGGCCGAAGCCGAGAAGACCCGCAAGCTCGACTTCGAGGAGATCCAGATCCCGCCGGGCCCGCGTCTGGGCAGCGTCGTGGTCGAGTCGGAGAACCTCAAGAAGGGCTTCGGCGAGCGCGTGCTGATCGACGGGCTGTCGTTCAGCCTGCCGCGCAACGGCATCGTCGGCGTGATCGGTCCCAACGGCGTCGGCAAGACCACGCTGTTCAAGACCATCGTCGGGCTGGAGCAGCCCGACGCCGGCACGGTGAAGATCGGCGAGACGGTCAAGCTGTCCTACGTCGACCAGAACCGCGCGGGCATCGACCCGAAGAAGAACGTGTGGGAGGTCGTCTCCGGCGGCCTCGACTACATCCACGTCGGCAACGTCGAGATGCCGTCGCGGGCGTACGTGAGCGCGTTCGGCTTCAAGGGCCCCGACCAGCAGAAGCCGGCGGGCGTGCTCTCCGGCGGCGAGCGCAACCGGCTCAACCTGGCGCTGACCCTCAAGCAGGGTGGCAACCTGATCCTGCTGGACGAGCCGACCAACGACCTCGACGTGGAGACGCTGGGCTCGTTGGAGAACGCCCTGGAGCAGTTCCCCGGCTGCGCCGTGGTGATCTCCCACGACCGGTGGTTCCTCGACCGCGTGGCCACCCACATCCTGGCGTGGGAGGGCACCGAGGAGAACCCGTCCCAGTGGTACTGGTTCGAGGGCAACTTCGAGGGCTACGAGAAGAACAAGGTCGAGCGCCTGGGCGCCGACGCGGCCCGGCCGCACCGCGTCACCTATCGCAAGTTGACGCGGGACTGACCGGGCGGCGGCGTGGCGGCGCGGAGCGAGGCACAGGCGGACGTCGAGGTGAGCACGCTGGTCGTGCCCGCCTGGCGACTGCGTTGGCAGGCACCGGAACTCGCTCTGGTGCTGGGCGAGCGCGCGGTGGCGCTCGCGTCCGCCCGTCGTGACGAGGTGGACCGGTTGCGCGCGGAGGCCCTCGTGGTCTTCGCGGGCAACCGGACCGGCCGCGGCGTGCGCATCGCAGACCGGGCGATGGACGCGCTCAAGGCGGCCGAGGCCGAAGGCGAGCACGAGACCGCCTGGCGGCTGCGGGTCGAACTGGCCGAGTGCGCCCGGACGGTCGGCGCGCCGCTGACCGGGTTCGCGGCCGTGCGGCCGGTCCTGGAGGCGGCCGACGTACCCGAGGGCATCCGGGCGGCGGCGCTGGTGCAGGCCAGCGAGTGCCTGGTGACCATCGGCCGCGGCGCGGTCCTGACGGCCGCGTTGACCGAGGCCGACCGCCTTCATGCCGCCGACCGCGGCACCGAACCCGACGCGGTCGTCCTCCAGCGCGGGGAACTCCGCGCCGCGACCGCCGCCCAGCACCGCCGCTGGGGCGACCTGGACGCGGCCGTGGCGACGTGCCGCGAGGGACTGGAACTGTTGGCGGGACTGGCCGACCCGTCGTCCGACAACGGCCAGGTGCGTGGCCGGCTGACGTTGGAGCTGGTCTGCGCCCTGCTGGACGCGGACCGCCCGGCCGAGGCGTCCGAGGTGGGCACCCCGCTGCTGGAACTGCCGGTGCGCGCGCCGTCCGCGTCGACCTCGGGCTGGTTGGGACTGGCCCTGGCGACCCGGGTGCACCTGCCGGCGGGCCGCGTCGACCAGGCCCGCGAGATGCTGCGCGACGTGGTGGCGTGCGCCGAACGCCACCAGCTCGACACCCTGCTCGCCGAGACCCTGCTGGCCCTGGCCCACGTGCACGAGGTGTCCGGCGACCTGACCGAGGCGTTGGCCGACCTGCGCTCGGCGCACGCGGCGGAACGCCGCCGCGCCCGAGCCGTGTACGCGGTCCGCGCCCGCCTGGCCGCCGAGTTCTCCGGTGTTCGCCGCCAACCCGTGGGCCTGCACGACCAGTTGGCCGCCCTGCTCGCCGCCCCCACCGGAGGCACCGCCACCGCGGGCGGCGCCACGACGGGCACCGCGAGCCAGGACCCGCCGACCCTGACGCCCGAGATCAAGCAGCAACTGCGCCAGTGGCGCCCGGTGCAGGTTCACCGGGGTGAAGGACTGCGGGTCAAGCGCACCCGCCGAGCCGCCGAAGACATGACGGTGGAAGGCATCTCCGCGGCCCGAGCCCACGCCGCAGACCGCTGGCGTCTGGTGAGCCCGTTCGGCACCGACCCCGCACCGACCCCGCCGGACCCGGCCGCCGAAGCCGGCACCCCCGAGGCCGCCACGCCGACGCCCGGCCACCCCGCCGGCACGCCGACGCCCACCTCGCCCCCATCCACCCCCGCCGACCAGGCGGCAGCACTCCCCGCCACCCAGACCGGCACTCCGGCGGAGCCCTTCGGCACGCCGGCACCCGCCTCCGTACCTTCGACGGCGATGCCCACCTGGGCGGTAGCGCCCCCGCACACCTCGGAGGAGTCGGTCGGCACGCCCGAACCCGCCTCCCCGCCCCCGCCCGCCCGGCCGACGGCGCCTGTGGACGGCCCGTTCGAGTCCGCCGGTGCGTCGGCATCCGGCTCCACGCCTCCGGCAGCGGCGCCCTCGGATGCTTCGCGTGAGTCGGTCGGCACGTCGCCGTCCGGCTCGCCGCCTCCGGCGGTGCTGCCTGCATGGGCAGTAGCGCCTCCGGGCGTCCCGACCGAGTCCGCCGGTCCGGCGACGGGCGCTGCCGCGTCTCCGACAGCACAGCCCGCCTGGACGGCGGCGACTCCGTACACCGCGGCCGAGCCCATCGGCCCGTCGGCACAGGCCCCGGCACCTTCGACCGCCTGGGCGGCGGCGACTCCGCACGGCTCGTCGGAGCCCGCCGCTGCGGCGATGCGGGTCTCCGCGCCTCCGGCGATGCCGACCGACCGGGCAGCGGCACCCCCGCGTACCCGGACCGATTCCGTCGACCTGTCGGCGCACGCCTCCGGGCCGCCGACTGCCCGCGCGGCGGTACTTCCGCATACCCCGGTCGATCTCGTCGACCCGTCGCCGAGCGCCGCCGTCCTTCCCGAGGCGTCGGCCGTCCGGTCGGGGGAGTCCGGCGGTCCGGTCACGAATGCCTCGGCCGCGTCGTCCGCCCATGCGGCAACGCCACCGTCCGTCGAGCCCACGTCGTCTGCTGAGCCCGTCGGGCCGTCGACGCACGCCCCGGTCCTGCCCGCTTCGCCCGCATCCGCGGACCCGGCGACGCACGTTCCCGTTCATTCGCCATCTCCCACCGCCTCCACTTCCCCGAGTGCGGAGGCACCGGTCGCACCCACCCCGGACTTCCCCCGGGCGACTCCGGACCCGGAGGCACCGGCGGCCCGTCAAGGCGGCCGTCGCCGGGCCCCGGAGCCGGAAGACGGGGAAGAACCCTCGCGTCCGCATTTCGCGTTCTCTTCCGACGTCCGCTCAACGAACACCGAACCGCGAAATCGTCGAACCCGACACGCGGACACCGGAACCGCGAATTCCGAGGCGCTCCCACCTCCCGACCCGGAATTCGCTTCGACCACGTGGCCCGTCCCGGTGCAGGCCGAGCCAGCCACTTCAGGTCGGAGCACCCCTGCTTTGGGTGCGCACTCCTCGGAAATGGACGTGTCCTGGCGCGAGGCCCCGTCTCCGGCATTCGCGGCGGACCCCGCCCGACCGCGGCCGGCCGGGCCCGACCGAATCACGTCCGACCCGACGACTCCGTCGACCGGGGAGCGGTCCGGACTCCACGCGTCGACCGCATCCGACAGCACCGCCGCCGGTGAGCGGGAGTCGGGCCTGCGGGGGTCGGCGGGTTCGTCGAGCCTCGACCTCCGCGTGCCCGCGTCCGGTCTGATCGCGGCGGCGGGCGCCGTCCGCAGCGGCCGTCGCCGAGCCGCCCGCGAAGCCGCCGAGGAACTCGCCGCGGCGGACCGGTCGACCGAGGGCAACAGCGGCGTCCTGGAATCCCTCAAGGCCGCCGGTCTCCTGGCACCCACCCGCCAGGGCGGTCGCCGTCGGGCCCCCGACTCCGACCCCCCGACCCAGGGCGGGGAATCGACCGCGCCCGATGCCGCCGGGGAACCGGCCCGCGTCGGCACTGCCGACCCCTGGACTCCGCACCCGCCGGATACCGCCACACCGGCCGGGGCCGACGTGCACCCGACCGCTTACACCGCGCCCGCTGTCCCCGCGACAGATACCGCGGTGCCCACCCCTGCCGCGCCCGACTTCGAGGTGTCCACCCCAGCGGTACCCGCCCCCGCCGTACCCGACTCCGTAGCGCCCTTCCCCGTGGCGCCCAGCCCTGTCGTGCCCGGCCACGCGGGGTCCACCCCCGCACTGCCCGGCCCCGCCGCGCCCACCGTTGCCGTGCCCGACCTCGTGGTGCCCGGTCAGGTCGGCACCCACCCGGCCGAGGCCGCTTCGGTGGCCACCCACTCGGTCGAGGGGCCGCCGGCCGGTTTCCCGGAGTACGGCCCGGCGGTCGCGACGCCCGACACCGGTCAGGTCGGGGCCCATCGCGCTCAGGCTCATCCGACCGGGCGCGGTGTGCCGAGTACCGATCCCGTCGACCCGTTCTCGACCGCCTCCCGGTTCGACGTCCGGCCCGCCGACACCGGCCCGGCCGGCTTCTCGCCGACGGAAGCGCCACGGGTCGATCCCGGACCGGCCTGGGCTCCGTCGACCGGGCAGGGGCCGGCCACCCACGAGCCGCCAGGCTTCGGCGCTGCGACCTTCTCGGACCTGGGGGGTGTCGACTTCGGGCACTCCGGTTCGCCCGTTCCCGACCCGGGTACGGTCCGGTTCGACAGGTCCGCCGTGACGGGCGCCGGAGCGGTGAACACGGACCAGGTCGAAACCGGTGCGGAGCTTCCCCGGCGTCCGAGTCGGACCGATCAGTCCACTGTGGATGATTTCGGCCCCGGTGGGATCGACCTGTTCCGGTCCGCTCGGATGGTCGAGCCTTCGGATGACGATTCCGTGCCGGTCGGGCTGGGGGCCGCGTTCGTCAAGGGGCCGGTCATCCCCACGGCCCGGGTGCCTGAACCGCCCGTCGCGCCGGAGCCGCCGGAGGGCTCGCCCTTCGGGTTGCCGGTGGGGTCGGCGGACCCGGCCACGCGTGCGCGGACCGGGGTGGAGGTCGACGCCGGAGCCGTCGCGCGGTGGCCGGAGGTCGAGCCCGGCGGACCGTCGTCGGGCGAGTTCGAACAGGCGGACGGCCGTGAATCCACCGGTCCGGTGCCCGTCGACGCCGAGCCGGGGCGCACCGCCCTGGGCGGTCCCGGCGTGCCGAGCACCGAGCCCCGGCCGACGGATCCCACCCCGGGCAGTCCCGGGCCGGCTGATCGCGAGCCGGGGTACGCCGCGCCGGGCCGCCCGGAGCCGACGACCCCAGAGCTGACCAATCCAGGGCCGACCAATCCGGAGCCGACGAACCCGGAGCCGACGAGTACCGAACCGGCCGGTCTCCGGCTGGGGGACTTCACGTCGGGAGGTCCTGTTCCGGTCGGTCCCGACCCGGCGAGCTTCGGGTCGGGAAGCCCTGAGCCTGCCGGTTCCGAGTCGGGAGGTCCCGCGTCGGCAGGTCCTGTGCCCGCCGGACGTGAGTCGGGAGACTTCGCCCCGGGCGGTCCCGAGCCTGCCGGACCCGGGCCGGAGGGCTTCGTCCCGGGAAGTCCTGATCCGGTCGGCTCCGAGCCGGGGAACCCCGTGTCCGGAAGTCCGGAGCCAGGCGACTCCGAGGGCGGGGACGCCGAGCCTTTAGTCACCTCCGTCGTCGTCGGGGGCCGGGTGGTCGAACTGCCCCCCTCCCCGACCATGTCGCCCAGCGCGGCACGGGCCGCCCGGCGGCCCAAGAGCGACCTGAGCCTGGCCGAACTGCTCGCCGAGGCCCTGGTCGCCTACGAGACCGGGCGGCGGGAGGACGAGGCGGCGGCGCTCACCGGAACGGAGGCCGAGACGACCGGGCCGATCACCGCACCGGTGCCCGAGTCGGCCGTCCCACCCCCGTCCGACGCCGAGACGACGGCGCCCATCCAGCCGGTCGCCGCGGTGCGACCCCGGGTCGACACCTGGACTTTGCCTGAAACGTGAGAACGCGATTCCGGAATTAACCGAGGTTTCCCGCCGGTGACGGCGGGAAGCCTCGGGAAAATGTCCGCCGGGATGCGGAATTCGCGGCTTGACGAAAGTTTTTCGATCCAGAGCGCGGGTTGCGCCGGCGGCCGGCGGCGAGTCTGGTTAAGTGGTGCGCGGACCCGGTACACAGAGGTACCGGATAGTGTGGAGTCGCCTGAACATGACCTCGACTGGAGTCCCGAACCGATCCGAGACCGCCTCCCGCACCGATGCGGGCGCGGCCAGACCGGCCAGTCCCGAACAAGCACGAGACGAATTGATCGAGCAGGCCACGGCCAATGCCCCCGAGCTGGCCGACCTGATTCGCCTCTACTACCGCCACGTCCCCGCCGAGGAAGTCAACGACGACGACCCGGTGGACCTGGTCGGCGCGGTGCGCTCGAACCACCAGCTCGCCGAGACGCGGGTGCCCGGACGCCCCGTGGTGCGCATCCTCAACCCCACACGCGCGCACGACGGCTGGACCTGTCCGGCGACCGTCGTCCAGGTCGTCACCGACGACATGCCCTACCTGGTCGACTCGGTCGCCTCCGAGCTGACCCGCGGCGGGGTCCAGGTGCAGCGCGTCGTGCACCCGATCGTCGTGGTCCGCCGCGACCCGGTCACCGGTGCCCTCCAGGAGGTCCTCGCCGACGCCGATCCCGCCGACCCGGGCGACGCCCTGGCCGAGTCGTGGATGTACGTCGAGGTCGACCTGATCACCGACGCCGACCGCGCGCGTGAGCTGGAGACCCGCCTGCACACGGTGCTCAACGACGTCCGCGAGGTCGTCGAGGACACCTCCCGCATGATCGGCACGGCCGTCGACCTGGCCCGCGACCTGCGCGCGGCCCCCGCCCCGAGCGACGAGGTCGAGGACGGTGCCCGCCTGCTGGAGTGGCTGGCCGACGACCACTTCACGTTCCTCGGCTACCGCCGCTACGAACTGGTCCGCGACGACCCGGCCACCGACGGCGAGCCCGCTCTGCGCGCCGTCCTCGCCAGCGGCCTCGGCGTGCTGCGCCAGGACAGCCTCGCCGCGCGCAGCCTGACCGCCGGTCCCGACGCGGGCGCCCAGGCCCTGTCGTCCGACCTGCTCGTCCTCACCCAGGCCAGCGCGCAGTCGAGCGTGCACCGCACGGTCTACCCCTTCTACGTCGGCGTGAAGACGTTCGACGGGCAGGGCGCGGTCACCGGCGAGCACCGCTTCCTCGGCGTGTTCTCCACCTCCGCCCTGCACGAGGACGTGCTGGACATCCCGGTCATCGCCCGTCGGGTGCGCGAGGTCATCCACCGCGCCGGCTTCCCGCTGCACGCCTACTCCGGCCAGCGGATGCTCGAAGTGATCCAGAACTACCCGCGCACGGAACTGTTCTCCGTCGACGCGGACACGCTCTACGCCACGGTCACCGGCGTGATCGCGCTGGCCGAACGCCGCCGGTTGCGGCTGTTCCTGCGCCGCGACCCCTACGGCCGGTTCTTCTCGTGCCTGGTCTACCTGCCGCGCGACCGCTACACGACGACCTCGCGCCTGGCCATGCAGGAGATCCTGCTGGCCGAGCTGGGCGGCACGAGCCTGGAGTACAGCGCGCGCATCGGCGAGTCGTCGCTGGCCCGCGTGCACTTCACCGTGCACACCGACCCCACGCGCGTCGCCGAGCCGGACACCGCGGCCATCCAGAACCTCCTGGCCGAGGCCGTGCGCAGCTGGGACGACCGCATGGTCGAGGCGGTCCTCGGCGAGCACGCCGGTGCGCCCGTGCTCGGCGGCGAGTCCTCGTCCGAGCAGGGCCTGCGCTTCGCCGCCGCGTTCCCGGAGGCGTACAAGGAGGACTTCACCGCCGCCGAGGGTCTCGCGGACTACCGCCGCATCGAGGCGTTGGCCGTCGGCGACCTCGACATGCAGTTCTACGTGCCGCGCGAGGCCGAGCCGGGGGAGCGGCGGTTCAAGCTGTTCCTGGTCGGCGCCCGGATCACGCTGTCGGACGTGCTGCCGATGCTGCAACGCATGGGCGTCGTAGTCGTGGACGAGCGGCCGTACGAGCTGACCCGCGAGGACGGCGCGGAGTGCTGGGTCTACGACTTCGGCCTGCGCATCGACCAGGCCACGCTGGACCGGTTGTCGACCGACGACCTCGAATCCGTGCGCACCCGCTTCCAGGACGCGTTCGCGGCGGCGTGGCGCGGCGAGGCCGAGATCGACGGGTTCAACACGCTGGTGCTGCGCGCGGGCCTGACCTGGCAGCAGGCGGGCATGCTGCGGGCGTACGCCAAGTACCTGCGCCAGGCCCGCACGCCGTACAGCCAGGACTACATCGAGGACGCCGTCCTCGGGCACACCGAGGTCGCGCAGGCCCTGGTCCGCCTGTTCGAGGCCCGGTTCGACCCGGCCGACGTCGACACGAGCAGGCCGGCCCGGGTGGACGCGCTGGTCGAGTCGATCACCGGGTTGATCGACGACGTCACCAGCCTCGACGCCGACCGCATCCTGCGCAGCCTGCTCACGCTCGTGCAGGCCACGTTGCGCACCAACTACTTCGTGCGCGACGAGCACGGCGCCCCGCGCCCGTACCTGGCGGTCAAGCTCAACCCTCGCGAGATCCCCGACCTGCCGCAGCCCCGGCCCCGGTTCGAGATCTTCGTGTACTCGCCGCGGCTGGAGGGCGTGCACCTGCGGTTCGGTCCGGTCGCCCGCGGTGGCCTGCGCTGGTCCGACCGGCGCGAGGACTTCCGCACCGAGGTCCTGGGCCTGGTCAAGGCGCAGGCGGTGAAGAACGCGGTGATCGTGCCGGTCGGCGCGAAGGGCGGCTTCGTCGTCAAGCGCCCGCCGGCGCCGACCGGTGACCCGACCCTGGACCGCGAGGCGTTCCTGGCCGAGGGCATCGCCTGCTACCGCCAGTTCATCTCCGGCCTGCTCGACCTGACCGACAACCTCAACTCGGGCGCGGTCGTCCCGGCGCCGCAGGTCGTGCGGCACGACGGCGACGACTCGTACCTGGTGGTCGCGGCCGACAAGGGCACCGCGTCGTTCTCGGACATCGCCAACGAGGTGTCGAAGTCGTACGGGTTCTGGCTCGGCGACGCGTTCGCCTCCGGCGGTTCGGTCGGCTACGACCACAAGGCCATGGGCATCACGGCCAAGGGCGCGTGGGAGAGCGTGAAGCGGCACTTCCGCGAACTGGGCGTGGACACGCAGAGCCAGGAGTTCACGGTCGTCGGCGTCGGCGACATGTCCGGCGACGTGTTCGGCAACGGCATGCTGCTGTCCCGGCACATCCGGCTCGTGGCCGCGTTCGACCACCGGCACGTCTTCATCGACCCGGCGCCGGACGCGGCGAGCGGCTACGCCGAGCGCAAGCGACTGTTCGAGCTGCCGCGTTCGTCGTGGGACGACTACGACCGCGCCCTGATCTCCGAGGGCGGCGGCGTGTGGCCGCGTTCGGCCAAGTCGATCCCGGTCAGCCCGCAGGTGCGGGCCGTGCTCGGCCTGCCCGACGACGTGGTGAAGCTGTCGCCGTCGGAGCTGATGCGCGCGGTGCTGCTCGCGCCCGTCGACCTGCTGTGGAACGGCGGCATCGGCACCTACGTCAAGGCCGGTGTCGAGACCCACGCCGAGGTCGGCGACAAGGCCAACGACGCGATCCGCGTGAACGGTGCCGACCTGCGCGTGAAGGTGGTCGGCGAGGGCGGCAACCTGGGCCTGACCCAGCGCGGCCGGATCGAGTTCGCCCGCGCCGGCGGCAAGGTCAACACCGACGCGCTGGACAACTCGGCCGGTGTCGACTGCTCCGACCACGAGGTCAACATCAAGATCCTGCTCGACGAGCTGGTCCGCGACGGCCGGCTCGACCGGGGGCAGCGCGACGAGCTGCTCGGGCAGATGACCGACGAGGTCGGCGAGCTGGTCCTCGACGACAACTACTCGCAGAACTTCGTGCTCGGGGTGTCCCGCGCGCACGCGGCGCCGATGCTGTCGGTGCACGCCCGCCTGGTCGCCGACCTGGAACAGCGCGGCGTGCTCGACCGCAAGCTGGAGGCGTTGCCCAGCGCCGCCGAGTTCAAGGTGCTGGAGAAGAACGACGCCGGCCTCACCTCGCCGGAGCTGGCCACGCTGCTCGCGCACGTCAAGCTCGCGCTCAAGGAGGAGGTGCTGGCCAGCGACCTGCCCACGATCGACGTGATCGCGCGCAAGCTGCCCGAGTACTTCCCCAGCGAGCTGCGCGCCCGGTTCGCCGACGCGGTCGCCGGGCACCCGCTGTCCCGCGAGATCATCACGACGGTGCTGGTCAACGAGGTCGTGGACGGCGGCGGAGTGTCGTACGCGTTCCGGTTGGCCGAGGAGATCAGCGCCTCGGCGACCGACGCGGTGCGTGCGTACGCCGTCGTGACGACGATCTTCGAGCTGCCCGCGCTGTGGCGGCGCATCCGCGAGCTGGACACGAAGATCCCCACCCACGTGCAGGACGACATGGTGCTGGAGACCAGGCGCCTGCTCGACCGCGTGTCGCGGTGGCTGCTGACCAACCGTCCGCAGCCGCTCGCGGTCGGCGCCACGATCAGCCGGTTCGCCACGGCGATCGAGACCCTCCTGCCCCGGACCCGGGAGATGCTCCAGGGCCGCGAGCGGGAGTCGGTCGACGCGCACATCGGGCGGCTGACGTCGTTCGGCGTGCCCGCCGACCTGGCCGAACGCATCGGCGCACTGCTGTTCACCTACGGCCTGCTCGACGTGACCGAGGTCGCGGAGCTGGCCGAACGCGACGGTACCGGCCTGGAGCGCACGCACGAGGAGACCGCCGAGCTGTACTTCGCGCTGTCCGAGCACCTCGACATCGACCGGATGCTCAGCTCGGTGTCGGGCCTGGAACGGGGCAACCGCTGGCACGCCCTGGCCCGGCTGGCGCTGCGCGACGACTTCTACTCGTCGCTGCGGTCGATCACGATCGACGTGCTGCGGTCGAGCGACCCGGGCGACCCGCCCGCCGTGAAGATCGCGCACTGGGAGCAGACCAACGCCTCCCGCCTGGCCCGCGCCCGTGCCGCGCTGGCCGAGATCAACCGGGCGAACAAGCTCGACCTGGCCACCCTCTCGGTGGCCGCCCGGCAGGTCCGCAGCATGATCCGCTGAACCCCGGCGGGTCGGGGACGACGCCGTCCCCGACCCGCCGGAAACTTTTTCCGGCCGGGATGTCGAGAACCGGTCACCGGCTCCGTCCCCGTGGTGAGAGCGACCGGGGCACCGGCCGCACCGAGCACCGAGGAGACCGACGATGGCCAAGTACCTGCTGCTCAAGCACTACCGGGGTGCGCCGGAAGCCGTCAACTGCGTGCCCATGGACCAGTGGACGCCCGAGGAGATCTCGGCCCACATCCGCTACATGGAGGACTTCGCCGACCGCCTGCGGGAGACCGGCGAGTACGTCGACAGCCAGGCGCTCGCGCCCGAGGGCCTGTTCGTCCGGTACGACGGCGAGGGCCGCCCGCCGGTCACCGACGGGCCGTTCGCCGAGACCAAGGACCTCATCGCGGGCTGGATGGTGATCGACGTGGACACCCGTGACCGCGCGATCGAACTGGCCGGCGAGCTGTCGGCCGCGCCGGGCGCGGGCGGCAAGCCCATCCACGAGTGGCTGGAGCTGCGCCCGTTCTACGGCGTGCCGCCCACGATCACGGAGTGAGCGTGGACGAGGCGCTGGTCCGCGTCCTCACCCCGCAGGTCCTGGCCGTCCTCGTCCGCCGCGGAGCCGACTTCGCGGCGGCCGAGGACGCCGTGCAGGACGCGTTGGTCGAGGCGCTGCGGGTCTGGCCGGCCGACCCGCCGCGCGACCCGAAGGGCTGGCTGGTCACGGTGGCGTGGCGCCGGTTCCTCGACGCCACGCGGGCGGACGTCGCCCGGCGTCGGCGCGAGGACCTCGTGGACGAGGAACCCGGACCCGTGCCCGACGTGGACGACACGTTGCGGCTCTACTTCCTGTGCGCCCACCCGTCGTTGACGCCGTCGTCGGCGGTCGCGCTCACGTTGCGGGCCGTCGGCGGGCTGACCACCCGGCAGATCGCGCGGGCGTACCTGGTGCCCGAGGCGACCATGGCGCAGCGCATCAGCCGGGCCAAGCGCACGGTCTCGGGTGTGCGCTTCGACCGGCCCGCCGATGTCGCCACCGTGCTGCGCGTGCTCTACCTGGTCTTCAACGAGGGGTACTCGGGCGACGTCGACCTGGCCGCCGAGGCGATCCGGCTGACCCGGCAGCTCGCGGCGGTCGTCGACCACCCTGAGGTGGCCGGGCTGCTCGCCCTCATGCTGCTGCACCACGCCCGGCGCGACGCCCGCACGGCGTCCGACGGCAGCCTGGTCACCCTGGCCGACCAGGACCGCGGCCGGTGGGACACCGTCATGATCGCCGAGGGCGTCGTGATCCTCCAGGCGGCGCTGGCCCGTGACCGGCTGGGCGAGTTCCAGGCGCAGGCCGCCGTCGCGGCCCTGCACGCCGACGCGCCCCGGGCCGAGGAGACCGACTGGGTGCAGATCGTGGAGTGGTACGACGAACTCGTGCGCCTGACCGACAGCCCGGTCGTGCGGCTCAACCGCGTGGTCGCCGTCGGCGAGGCCGACGGGCCGCGGGCGGGTCTCGCCGCGCTGGCGGACCTCGACCCGGCGTTGCCCCGGTACCCGGCCGTGGCCGCCTACCTGCACGAACGCGACGGCGACGGCACGAAGGCGGCCCGGCTGTACGCCGAGGCGGCGGGTCGTGCGCCCACGCTCGCCGAGCGTGACCACCTGACCCGCCAGGCCGCCCGGCTCAACGCCCGAAGTGGGCCGACTTAACCGGCCGTTAGCACGCGGATAGGGTCGGTGCCACCGGAATCGACCGCAGGAGGCGCTGACAAGGTGGGTGTGTTCGTCACGGAGGTGCGTCCGCGTTGGTCGGACATGGACGCGTTCGGTCACGTCAACCACGCGAACACGGTCACCCTGCTGGAGGAGGCACGGGTCGACCTGCTGTTCACCGAGGCCGCCCGGCACGGGGTCGCGGACATGGCGCACGGCGTCGTGGTGGCGAGGCTGGTCGTGGACTACCTCAGCCCGCTGGTGTTCACCGGTGACGAGATCGTCGTCGAGATGTCCGTGCGCGAGCTGAAGTCGGCTTCGTTCACACTGGTGTACACGGTGCGCAACGGGCGGCGCGAGGGCAGCCCGGTGGTGGCGACCGCGGAGACGCTGATGGTGCCCTACAACCTGACGGCCGGGCGACCGCGCCGTCTTCTCGATGCCGAGCGCGACTTCCTCGCGGGTTGGCGTGCCGGAGGTAACGGTGCCTGAACTGGTTCTGGCCGATCCCGCCGAACGGGACGACCTGGGCGCGTTCGTCGCGCGCGCGGTGCGCCTGGAGGCCGGCGCTGTGGTGCGGCTGCGCAACAGGGAGTCGGGTGGCCTGCTCGACGCCTGGGTCGCGACCCCGTTCGACACGCTGGCGACCCGCACGGTCGCCGGCCGCGTCGAGCCGGGCGACGTGACCGTGTCCGGCTCGGACCTGCTCACCGGCCTGGCCGTGGTGCGCAGCGAGAAGGTCGACCCGGGCCCGGCCCGCGACCTGCTGTGGCGCTCGGCGCTGCCGCCGACGCAGGGCTGGCTGCCGGTCGACCGGCTGCCCGGCGACGTCGTCGCCGAGCTGGCCGAACAGGGCGTGGCCGTGGCCCGGGAGAACACCGGCCCCCACGGCACCCCGCCCGCGTCGCTGCTGGACCAGACCGTGCTCACGGTCAGCGGCTCGGGCCTGGACGTGAAGGTGCCGTTGCGCTGCCTGTTCGCGTTGTCCGGCATGGGTTTCCTGGCGGGCGACGACGTGCGTGTCACCGCGACCGACTCGTGGCTGCGGATCGACGCCCGCTACGGCGCCGTGGTCCGCCGCCGCCACTCGATGCTGCCACTGCTGGTCTGACGGACGGAGGGCGGCACCGGAAGGTGCCGCCCTCGTCGGGTCAGACCAGCCAGACCGCCGTGTCCGGTGGCAGCCGGTCGCCGTCCATCGGCCCGCTGGAGAGCAGGACCTCGCCGGGCGGCAACGGCACCGGGCCGCCGGACGTGTTCAGCGCGCAGATCAGGCCGCCGCCCTTGCGGCGGAACGCGAAGCAGCCCGGCGGTGCGCCGTACCACTCCAGTTCGTCGCCGGAGATCGCCGGGTGGGTCTTGCGCAGCTCCAGGGCGTGCCGGTGCAGCGAGAGCATCGAGCCGGGGTCCTCGAGCTGCGACTCGGCGGTCAGCGCCACCCACTCGTTGGGCTGGGGCAGCCACGTCCCCGGGTGCTCGGAGAACCCGAACGGCGGCGCGGAGCCCTCCCACGGGAACGGGACGCGGCAGCCGTCACGGCCGCGCTCGGTGTGGCCGGACCGCACCCAGATCGGGTCCTGGAGGGCCCAGTCGGGCAGCTCGACGTTGGGCAGGCCGAGTTCCTCGCCGTTGTAGAGGAACACCACGCCCGGCAACGCCAACTGCACCAGGGCCATCGCGCGTGCCCTTCGCACGCCCAACTCACCGCCGCCGTACCGGGTCACGTGCCGGACCACGTCGTGGTTGGACAGCGTCCACGTCGCGGGCGCGCTCTGGGACGCCACGGCGGCCAGCGAGTGCTCGATCGCCGAGCGCACGGCGTCGGCGTCGAACGGCGCCTCGACCATCCGGAAGTTGAAGCCCAGGTGCAGCTCGTCGGGACGCAGGTAGCGGGAGAAGCGCTCGTCCTCCTTCACCCAGATCTCGCCGATGGTCACCCGGCTCGGGTACTCGTCGACGACCTTGCGGATCAGCCGGTGCACGTCGTGCACACCGTCGTCGTCGAACCTGGGGTCGAGGGTGTTGTCGTGCCGTACCTGCGAACCGATTTCCGCGCGCGGGTCCAGGTCGGGCAGGTCGCGCGGCTTGGCCATGCCGTGCGCCACGTCCACGCGGAACCCGTCGACGCCCCGGTCCAACCAGAACCGCAGGGTGCGGATCAGGTCCGCGGGCACCTCGGGGTTGTCCCAGTCCAGGTCGGGCTGTTCGGGCGCGAACAGGTGCAGGTACCACTGGCCGTCCGGGACCCGTGTCCACGCCGGGCCGCCGAACACGCTCGGCCAGTTGTTGGGCGGACGCGAACCGTCGTGGCCCAGGCCGTCGCGGAAGTGGTAGCGGGCGCGTTCGGGGCTGCCGGGCGCGGCGCGCAGGGCGGCCTGGAACCACGCGTGCCGGTCGCTGCTGTGGTTGGGGACCAGGTCGACGGTGATCTTGATGTTGTGCTCGTGGGCGTCGGCGACCAGCCGGTCGAACGCGGCCAGGTCGCCGAACAGCGGGTCGACGTCGCGCGGGTCGGCGACGTCGTAGCCGTGGTCGGCCATGGGCGAGCGGTAGAACGGGGTGAGCCACAACGCGTCGACCCCGAGCAGTTCGAGGTAGCCGAGCCGGGAGCGGATGCCGTCGAGGTCGCCGACGCCGTCGCCGCTCGCGTCGGCGAAGGACCTTACGTAGACCTGGTAGAAGACGGCGTCACGCCACCAGGCGGACTCGTCGCCGATCCCGGGACCGATGTCGGAGGAACGTCGCACGGGAAGCCATCCTGCCATCCGCCGGGGGGTGCCGGCCGTGATCTGTCGATCATGCCCAGGCGTTCATCAGGCTGTGCGCGGCCATCTCCAGGTACGCCCACAGCTGGTCGCGGTGTTCGGGTGTGAGGTCGACGGAGTCGACGGCGACGCGCATGCAGCGCAGCCAGGCGTCCCGCTCGACCGGGCCGATGACGAAGGGCGCGTGCCGCATCCGCAGGCGGGGGTGTCCGCGCTGCTCGGAGTACGTGTGCGGGCCGCCCCAGTACTGCATGAGGAACAGCCGGAACCGCTCCTCGGCCGGGCCGAGGTCCTCCTCCGGGTACAGCGGCCGGAGGATCGCGTCGTCGGCGACCTCTTCGTAGAAGCGGGCGACGATCCTGTGGAACGTCTCGTATCCGCCCACGGCTTCGTAGAAGTTCTCCGGACTGGTCACCCCACCATCCTCCCCCTCGACCCCCGCACCCTCTCGCCCCACCCCCCGGGACTCCGCGAGTTATGCGTTCGGACACCGCGAAATATGCACTCGGACACCGTGAGTCGTGCCCGAACGCACAACTCGCGGTGTCCGAACGCATAACTCGCGTGATCGTCAGGACTTGAGGCTGATGCCGTTCTCCTCCAGGGCGGGCATGAGCTTGGCACGCAGGGCGCGCTGCACGGCCCACTGCCGGCCCGGACGCACCTTCACGGTCACGCGCATGGTGATCCCCTCGGGCGTCACCTTCTCCACGCCGAGCACCTGCGGCTTGTCGATCACGTCCTCGGCCAGCGCCTCCTCGGCCACCGCCGTGCCGACGGTCTCGGTCAGCACCGACGACGCCTCGGCCAGGTTCGCCCCGTACGCCAGCGGCAGGTCGACCACGGCCACGGCGAAGCCCTGCGACGAGTTGCCCACGCGCAGGATCTCGCCGTTGCGCACGTACCAGACCGTGCCGTTGCCGTCGCGGATCGTGGTGATCCGCAGCCCGACGGCCTCCACGGTGCCCGTCGCCGGGCCGAGGTCGACGACGTCGCCGACCCCGTACTGGTCCTCCAGCATCATGAACATGCCGGACAGGAAGTCCTTGACCAGGTTCTGGGCGCCGAAGCCGAGCGCGACGCCCAGGATGCCCGCCGACGTGATGATCGGCGTCACGTTCATCCCCAGTTCGGCCAGCACCTGGACGAACGCGACGCCGTAGACGATGAACGTGACCACGGACTTGAGCACCGAGCCGATGGTCCTGGCCCGCTGCTCGCGCCGCTCGGACACCAGTGCGCCCAGCGCCTGCGGCGCCCGTTCGCGCAACGGCTTGAGCAGCGAGGGCTTCTTGCCCTTCTCCGAGCCCTTGGTCAGTCGGTCGATCAGCCGTCGCAGCAGGAATCGGACGACGACCGCGATGACGATGATGAGGATGATCCTCAGCAGTCCGCCCGCGATCTTCGGCCCGTTCGCCACCCACCACTCGACGGCGAGCGTCGACTTCACGTCCACCAGATCAACTCCTCGCGATCTCCAGGCCGGTCGCCCAGGCCAGGAACGTCAACTGGTCCACGGCCAGGCGCACCGCCCTCTTGACCGACCGCCCGCCGTGACCGACCTCGGTCTCGCGGCGCAGCAGCACGGGGTGCTTCGTCGAGTCGCTCGCCGTCGCGTGTTGCAGCGCGGCGCACATCTTCCGGGCGTGGTTGGGGTCCACGCGGCTGTCCGACTCGAAGACCGTGAACAGGACCGAAGGGTACTCAACGCCTTCACGCACCCGGTGGTACGGGGAGTACGACAAAAGCCAGCCCAGTTCCTCCGGCACGGCCGCGCTCCCGTACTCCTCGGCCCACAGCCGTCCGAGCAGGAAGTTCTCGTACCGCACCATGTCCAGCAACGGCGCCGAGCACACGACCGCCGCGTACAGCTCCGGACGTTGCGTCAACGCGGCACCGACGAGCAGCCCGCCGTTGGACCCGCCGCTGATCGCCAACTGCTCGGGTGTGGTCCACCCGTCCGCGATCAGGCGTTCGGCCGCGGCGTGGAAGTCGTCGAACACGTTCTGCTTGCGGTCGCGCATCCCGGCCCGGTGCCACTCCTCGCCTTCCTCGTCGCCGCCGCGCAACGACGCGTGTACCCACACGCCGCCGGCCTCGACCCAGGCCAGCGTCGACGCGCTGTACCCGGGCCCGCGGCCGACCGCGAAGCCGCCGTACCCGGTCAGCAGCGCCGGCCGGGGCAGGTCGGGCCCCTCGGCGCCGGCGACGACGAACATCCGCACCACGGTCCCGTCCGCGGACTCGTACGCCACCTGCCGCGTGGTGACCGAGGGCAACGCGACCGCGCCCGGCGCGGCCCGGTCGAGCACGGTCTCGCCGGTCGACCGCGAGTACCGGTACACCGACAGCGGCGTGACGAAGTCCGACCACCCGAACCAGAGCGTGTCGCGGTCATGGGACGTCAGCGGGTCGACGGTGACCAGTCCGTGGATCGAGCCGGTACCCGGCAGCGGCACGGCGGCCAGGTGCGTGCCGTCGTGCGCGTGCAGGTCGACGCGCGACACCGCGTGCTCGGTGCGCAGGACCACGAGCCGGTCTTCCAGCAGCAACGCGCCGTCGAGCACGGAGTCCGGCGCCTCGGGCACGAGTTCGGCCCACTCGGTGGGCCGGGCGGGATCGGCCACGCACAGCCGGAACCGGGGCGCGTCCAGGCTGGTGCGCAGGTACAGCCGACCGTCGTGGCCGACGAACGCCGAGCACTGCACGCCCGCGTCGGAGGTGACGACCGGTCGCAGCACGCCGTCGCCGGCCAGGTCCGCGATCCACACCGAGTCCCGGCGGACGGTGCCGGGCGCGCCGTTGACCAGCAGCCACCGGCCGTCGGGGGAGAGCGTGACGCCGTAGTAGTAGGTGTGGTCGAGGCCGTCCCCGTGCACGTTCACGTCGGTCGCGGGATCGGTGCCGACGCGGTGCCGCCACACCCGGCGGTGGAACTGGCGCTCGTCCTCGGGCACCAGCTCCGGGTCGACGCGCCGGACGTAGAAGAACTCCTCGCCGCCGGGCAGCCACGCCACGGGCGAGTAGCGGCACCGGTCGATCGGGCCTTCGACGATCTCGCCGGTGTCCACGTCGAGCACGTGCAGCAGCGAGTGCTCGTCGCCGCCGACCGACACCTGGTAGGCCAGCAGCCGACCTTCGCGCGAGGGCGTCCACCGGTCGAGGGTGGTCTTCCCGGTCTCGTCGAGGGCGGTCGGGTCGAGCAGGACGCGTTCGGTGCCGTCGGCCTCGCGCACGTACAGCACCGGGAAGTCCTCGTCCGGTCCGCGTCGGGTGTAGAACGCGCGGTCGGCCCGCCAGACGGGTGTGCCGACCGATCCGGTGCCCGTCAGTTCGGCCAGTCGCCGCTCCAGCGCGTCACGGCCGGGGAGCACGTCGAGCCACGTCCGGGCGAGCGCGTCCTGCTGTTCGGACCACGTTCGGGTGCGCTCGTCGGCGGGGTCCTCCAGCCACCGGTAGGGGTCGGCGACCCGGTGGTCGTGGAGCTGTTCGACCAGGTCGAGGCGTTGGGCGGCGGGGTAGGTGGTGGTCGCGGGGAGTGCCGCGCGGTAAGCCTGGGTCACCCGCCCGAGCGTAGCGCCACATGAAAACGATGTCCGATAGGCGGTTGTTCACCGAGTTTTCCGCGTCAACACCATGACACGTCGCATATCACAGGTGATTTTGGAGGTGACTTGTGGTCTGCTAGGGCTGAACCGGCGGAGGTGGTCGCGTGCCAGACCGACAACCCACCCCGATCGGCGCCCTGGCGAACGCCGGGCTCGCGCCGATGGTCCCGTCCGGCCAAAAACAGCACGGTGTGCACGCTGTGGTCGACGGGGGTGGGCCCGGTCAGGCGCTGGTCCTGCCCTGGGGTAGACGCAAGGTCCTGCTGCTCAACGCCACCTTCGAACCGCTGACCGCGTTGCCCCTGCGTCGCGCGGTCGTCCTTGTCGTGTGCGGCAAGGCGGAGGTGGTGCACGGCGACCCGGACGGCGCCGTGGTCCATTCGTCGACGTCCCAGGTGCTGGTGCCGTCGGTGATCCGCCTGAGCAACTACGTCCGCGTGCCCTACCGCGGGCGGGTCCCGCTGACCCGGGCCGGGCTCATGCACCGGGACCGGTACCGCTGCGCGTACTGCGGCGGGCGGGCCGAGACGATCGACCACGTGATCCCGCGCAGTCGCGGCGGCCCGCACACGTGGACGAACTGCGTCGCGTGCTGCGCGAGGTGCAACCACCGCAAGGCGGACCGGCTGCTGTCCGAACTCGGGTGGCGACTGCGCGTCGTGCCGAGTGCGCCGCGCGGCCCGCACTGGCGCCTGCTCGCGGGCGTCGCCGAGGCCGATCCGCAGTGGCTGCCCTACCTGGGCGAGCCCGCGGCCTGACGCGTCACCTCCCGAACCCGGCGTGCACCGCCGGGTTCCAGCCGTGCGCGGTGATCCGCACGGAGTCGTCGTGCAGCGTGATGCGCACCGACTCGTCCGCGGTCGCCCGCGGCGAGACCGCAGTGATGCGGACCGAATCGGTGGAATGCGACAAACGGGTGACCGAACCGGCCTGGTCGCGGTGGTGGGTGCACATGCCGTGTCCTCCGAGGCTCGATCGGTGGGAATTGCTATCCATTGTTGGGCGCGCAAGACCCGTACAGGTGAAAAGTTAGAAGCCGACTGGCCGGAGGGCAAGACGCCAAATCGGCCGCCATTCGACTCCGTCCGGTCGCAGTCCGTTCGGCGTAATACGCGGCTTCTTACGGTGCAATGTCCCCGCGCGTTCGGTGGATATTGACACCGCGTGTAGCGCTCATGACACGCACTGAATGCGCAGGTCCCGGCCACCCGTCCGGCCCGGCGTCCCGAGGGGTCGGATTTTCACGGACGGATCGGTCCCGGCGACCGGCTCGGACGCGAGCGGCCCTCATCAGTGCGGAAAGGCCCCCGGTCCGCACCCTCGCCCGGACCCGCCGCGGCCGATCGGTTACCGTACCGCCGTGACCATCGTGGAGACCGTGCTCGTCTTCGCGCTGATCCCGCTGGCCATCTACGGCGTGATCACGCTACTGACGCTGAGGCAGAAGGCCACCCGCATCACGCGGTACCGCCCGGGCCAGGACTGGGGCTACGCGCCCGTGTGGTGGAGCGCCAACCCCGCGGGTCTCGGTGCCGACCGCCACGCCGCGATCCCCGAGTCCGCGACCGCGACGGGCGCGACGGCCAAGGGAGGCGCAAGTGGCAAGTGGTGAACTCGTCAAGCCGGTCGACCCGGCGACGCTGGGCGTCGGCGAGGTCGTGACCAACAGCGGTCGCGTGTCCGCCGCACGCATGTACACGCCGTCCGCGCCGAGCCTGCCGTTCACGGCCGTGCAGCTCGCGACCCTGGACGAGGTGCTGACCGTGGCCGGGCGCACGACCGGCCTGGACTTCAGCGTCTACCTGGGCGCTCTCGGCCCGGACAGTCGCGCCAAGGCCAAGGAGCTGCACGCCGCCACGGCGCGTCCCGCACACGCCGTCGTCATCGCGGTGTCGCCCGGCGAACGCGCGGTCGAGATCGTCACCGGCGAGGAGTCGCACCGCCGGCTGCCCGACCGCGGCGCGAAGCTCGCCGTGATGAGCATGGTGGCCTCCTTCAAGGAGGGCGACCTCGTGGGCGGCCTCGTCGGCGCCCTGCGCATGCTCACCGACCAGGCGGGCCACGCACCCAAGTCCTGACACGCCAAGACGAGAAGCCCCGGAGAATCTCCGGGGCTTCTCGTCGTACCGGGGTCAGGAACGGTCGAACTCCTGGGCCGCCAACGCGCGCACGATTCCCGCCCGTCCCTCGGACACCAGGCGGCGCAGGGCCGGCGGGCGCTCCTCGGCGAGCCACGCGTCGGCCGCGCCCACGGTCTCCCGCGAGATCGACCACGACGGGAACAGGCCGACCACCACGGACTGGGCCCGCTCGCTGGACCGGCGCTCCCAGACCTCGGCGACGTCGGCGAAGTACCGCGCCACGAACGGCTGGAGCAGCGCCTTCTGCGACGGGTGCTGGATGCCGCCGACGACGGCCTCGCTCACCGCGTTGGGCAGCTCGTCGTCGTTGACCGCCCGGTCCCACGCCTCTTCCTTGGCCGCCACGGTCGGCCGCAGCGCCCGCGCCGACTCGGCCCGCCGCCGACCGGTGGCCGTCGGGTCGCGCTCCTCCTCGGCCGCGATCTCGGGCAGGTCCGCCGCACCGTGCGCGACCAGGGCGTGCAGCAGCCGCCAGCGCAGGTCGGTGTCCACGTCCAGCCCCGGCAGCACGTCGGTGCCCGACAGCCAGCCCTTCAGCACGCCGACGGCCTCGTCGTCCAGCACGGAACCGGCGAGCGCGTTGACGAACGCGAGCTGGTGGTCCGAGCCGTGCTCGGCGACCCGGGCCAGCTCCAGGGTCTTCGCGGTGAACCGGCGCCAGCCCTCGTCACGCCACGACGCGTCGGCGTAGGAGGACAGCGCGGTCTGCGCCTGGAGCAGCAGCCGCTGCACGACACCGACCTCGGTCTCCGAGTGCAGGCCGCCCAGCACCAGGTTCACGAAGTCGCGCGCCTTCAGCTCGGCCTCGCGGGTCATCTCCCACGCGGCCGACCAGCACAGCGTGCGCGGCAGCGGCTCGGCGATGTCGGAGATGTGGTCGACCAGCGCGGCCAGCGAGTCCGGGTCCAGTCGCATCGTGCAGTACGTGAGGTCGTCGTCGTTGACCAGCACGATCTTGCCGCGCGCCACGCCGACCAGCTCGGGCACCTCGGTGCGCTCGCCGGACACGTCGAGTTCGACGCGGTGCGTGCGCACCAGCTTGCCGCTCTCGTCGGCGTCGTACACGCCGATCGCGAGCCGGTGCGTGCGCAGCTCGCCCGCGCCCGGCCGGGCACCGCCCTGGAGCACGGCGAACTCGGTGAACTTCCCGTCGGCGTCCACGGAGTACTTGGGGCGCAACAGGTTCAGGCCGGTGGTCTCCAGCCACTGGGCGCTCCACCACGACAGGTCGCGGCCGGACGCCTCCTCCAGCGCGCCCAACAGGTCGGCCAGCGTGGCGTTGCCCCAGGCGTGCTTGGCGAAGTAGACCCGCAGGCCCGCGAGGAAGTTGTCCAGGCCCACGTAGGCGACGAGCTGCTTGAGGACGCTGGCGCCCTTGGCGTACGTGATGCCGTCGAAGTTCACCTCGACGGCCTGGAGGTCGACGATGTCAGCGGCCACCGGGTGCGTGGAGGGGAGCTGGTCCTGGCGGTACGCCCAGGACTTCTCGATCTTGGCGAACGTGGTCCACGCCTGGCGGTACTCGGTCGCCTCGGCCTGCGCGAGCACGGACGCCCACGTGGCGAACGACTCGTTCAGCCACAGGTCGTCCCACCAGCGCATGGTGACCAGGTCGCCGAACCACATGTGCGCCATCTCGTGCAGCACGGTCTCGGCGCGTCGCTCGTACAGGTAGCGCGTGACGCGGCTGCGGAAGACGTAGTCCTCCAGGAAGGTGACGCAGCCCGCGTTCTCCATGGCGCCCGCGTTGAACTCCGGCACGAAGCACTGGTCGTACTTGCCGAACGGGTAGGTGACGCCGAAAGCCTTGTGGTAGAAGCCGAAACCCTGCTTGGTCTCGGTGAACAGCCGCTCGTGGTCCATGTGCTCGGCCAGCGACGCGCGGCAGTAGATGCCCAGCGGGATCGTGACGTCGCCGTCGACGAACTCGTCCCGCCACTCCGCGTAGGGGCCGGCGACCAGCGCCACCAGATAGGTGGACATCGGCTTGGTGGTGGCGAACACGTGGCGGTCCGCCCCGCCCACGCCGTCGCCGGTCGAGGTGATCGCCGCGTTGGAGACGACCTTCCAGTCGTGCGGCGCCGTGACCGCGATGTCGTACACGGACTTGAGGTCGGGCTGGTCGAAGCACGTGAACATGCGCTTGGCGTCGGCGGTCTCGAACTGCGAGTACAGGTAGACGCCGCCGTCGACCGGGTCGACGAACCGGTGCAGGCCCTCGCCGGTGTTCATGTACCGGCAGTCGGCCTCGACGGTCAGTTCGTTGACCTCCGCGAGGTCGGCCAGCGCGATCCCGTCCTCCTCGCGGTACCCCGACACGTCCAGTTCGACGCCGTTGAGCACGGCCCGGTGCACGGTCGCCGCGACGAGGTCGATCCACGTCGAGGCACCCGGGGTCCGGCTCCGGAACACCACGGTGGTGGTGGAGCGGAACGTCTCCGAACCGGGCTTGCCGCCACCGTCGGTCAGGTCGAGCTCGATCCGGTAGGAGTCGACTTCCAGCAGCTGCGCACGCTGCTGCGCCTGGTCACGGGTGAGGTTGGGTGCCGCCACTGGTCACCTCGTCTGCCGACGACCGGAGCGGAACCGGCGCCGACGTCGTAGGAACGGGGAAGGTGTCGTGTCGGTGAACACGACAGTCGCATCCAATCACGTGGAACGGGGATTGGTGGACCCCGTCGGGGGGAAGACACAGCGGGTTCGGCGGGTTGTGCACGACGGGACGCCGGTTCGGCGGACCACCGACGAACGACGGCTCATGAGGAGAAACGCACCATGTCGGCAGAGGCCGCGACGAAGGTCGACTTCTACTTCGACCCGATCTGCCCGTTCGCCTGGATCACCTCCCGGTGGATTCTGGAGGTCGAGAAGCACCGCGATCTCGACCTGAAGTTCCGCGTGATGAGCCTCGCGGTGCTGAACGCGGGCCGCGATCTGAACCCGGAGTACCGCAAGGGCCTGGAGAACGCGTGGAAGCCGGTGCGGGTGGCGATCGCCGCCGAGAAGCACCACGGCAACGAGGTGCTGCGCGACTTCTACACCGCGCTCGGCACGCGCATCCACAACGAGGGCAACAAGAACTACGCCGAGGTCATCAAGCTGGCGCTGGAGGAAGTGGGACTCCCGGCCGAACTGGCCGCCGCGGCCGACGGCACGGAGTACGACGAGGACCTGAAGGCCAGTCACCACCGCGGCATGGACCCGGTCGGCGAGGACGTCGGCACGCCCACCATCCACATCGAGGGCGTGGCGTTCTTCGGACCGGTCCTGACCCGGATTCCCCGCGGCGAGGACGCGGTGAAGGTGTTCGACGGCGCCCGCGCGTTGGCGTCGTTCCCGGAGTTCTTCGAGCTGAAGCGCACCCGGACGGGTGACCTCCACTTCGACTGAGCGCCGGCTCCGTCCGACCGCACGGCGGCGGTCGCGGCCCTGCCGCCGCCGTGCGTGAACGGTGAATCTTGACCGTTGCCGGTACTCGGCACGTTTGTGACACTTCTGATAGGAATTGCCCATCAGGTGTCACAAACCGTCGGCGGGAGTGGTCATGATCGAGGTCGTCAACCCGGCCACCGAAGAGGTGATCGGCACCGTGCCGGCCGGGACGCCCGGCTTGGTGGACGCGGCCGTGACCCGTGCGGCGACGGCGTTCCCGACGTGGTCGACCACTCCCGTCGAGGAACGGCTCGCCGTGCTCGGACGCGTGGCCGACCTGATCACCGGCCGCGCGGACGCGTTCGCCACGACGATGACGGCGGAGATGGGCACGCCCGCGACGTTCGCCGCCAAGGTCCAGGTGCCCAACCCGGTGGCCATCGTGCGCGATGTCGTCGCGGCGGCGTCGGCGGACTTCTTCGCCGCGGAAAAGGTCCGCAACTCCCTGGTACTACGGGAACCCGTCGGCGTGGTGGCCGCCATCACGCCGTGGAACTTCCCGTTGCAGCAGATGGTGGCCAAGATCGCACCCGCCCTCGCCGCCGGCGCCGTGGTCGTGCTCAAACCCAGCGAACTCGCACCGCTGACAGCGGTGTTGCTGGGCGAGGTCCTGTCGGCGGCCGGCGTGCCTTCGGGCGTGGTCGAGATCATCCACGGCACAGGACCGGTCGTAGGCGAAGCACTGGCATCCCACCCGTTGGTGGACATGGTGTCGTTCACCGGATCGACGCGAGCAGGACGCAGGGTGTCGGCCCTCGCCGCCGAGACCGTCAAGCGGGTGACCCTGGAACTGGGCGGCAAGTCCGCGAACATCGTCCTGGCCGACGCGGACCTGACGCGCGCGGTGAAATTCGGCGTGGCAGGCGCATTCCTGAACAACGGCCAGGCGTGCAGCGCACTGACCAGGCTCCTCGTCCCCGCGTCGAAACACGACGAAGCGGTCGGGATCGCCGTGGCGGCAGCCGCCCGCCACCGCCCCGACGACCCGACCCTGCCCACGACCCGCCTCGGCCCACTGGTGTCGGCGGCACAACGCGACCGGGTGACCTCGTACATCCGCAAGGGCGTCGCCGAAGGCGCCCGCCTGGCCCTCGGCGGCCCGGAGGCACCACGTGAACGCGGCCACTACGTCACCCCGACCGTGTTCGCCGACGTGCGAGCCGACATGACGATCGCCCAGGAGGAGATCTTCGGCCCAGTCCTGTCCGTGATGCCGTACACCGACGAGGACGACGCCGTCCGCATCGCCAACTCGACCGTGTACGGCTTGGCAGGCGCGGTGTTCTCGGCCGACGTCGACCACGCGGTGACCGTGGCAAAACGCCTGCGCACCGGCCAGGTCGACATCAACGGCGCCGCGTTCAACACGGCAGCCCCCTTCGGCGGCTACCGCCAGTCCGGCAACGGCCGGGAGTTCGGCCACCACGGCCTGACCGAGTTCACCGAACTCAAGTCGATCCAACTCTGACCCGAACCCCGGACCCGCTCACCCGACGGCAGTGCCCCAACGCACAACTCACGGTGTCTGAACGCATAACTCGCGAAACTCAGGAGCGGAGGAGCCCGTCCACCAGGCGGGGAACAGCGGCACTCACGTCCACCGCGGCAGCCAACTCCACATCCCCCGCATGCCCAGCCGTGATCAACTCACGCCCCGACACACACCCATGCAACACATCCACCACCGAAGACCGCGAATAGAGATCCGCGGCCAAAGCCGCCTCCACCGAAGCCGACCCGTACCCCAGCAACCCGGCCACCACGGCCCCGGCCCCCAACTGGTCCTCCACCGCCGGCCGCAACGGCCCGAGGTACGCCGTACCCGGACTGTTGACGTCCACCCCCCACCGCTCGCCCGCCGCGATCACCCCGATCGGCCCGCCGGCCGCCAACGTCCGTGCCGCCCGCGCCACCGCCCCCGCGTTGCGCAGGCACCCCACGAGTACGTGCGACCCGGTCCCCGCCGCCAAAGCCGACAACGTCGCCCCGTTGGGCGAGGCGAGATCGAGTTCGGTGCCGCGGGGCAGGTCGACCAGCGAGGACGGCCGCAAGGACCAGGAGGGGTACGACGCGGCCTGCTCCCGATCCGCCCACCGCACCGGCCGCACGGACGCACCCCGCCCGACCGCGATGTCCACCGACGTGCTGAACGACAACACGTCCACGACCACGAGGACGGCACACAGCCCGCCCAGCGCGGCGACGCCCTCGCCGCCCCACTCCAACCGCACCAGGGAACCCTCTTGTCCGAACACCGGACCAAGGATGGCAGACTCCCCCGACGTGCGTGTTTACCTGGCATCCGACCATGCGGGCTTCGAGTTGAAGGCCCACCTCGCCGACCACCTGGCCGCCTCCGGACACGACGTGGTCGACGTCGGCCCGGCGGTCTACGACGCCGAGGACGACTACCCGCCGTTCTGCATCGAGGCCGCCCGCCGGGTGGTCGCCGACGAGGGCAGCCTCGGCGTGGTGATCGGCGGTTCCGGCAACGGCGAGCAGATCGCCGCGAACAAGGTGCCGGGCGCCCGTGCCGCGCTCGCGTACAGCGTCGAGATCGCCCGCCTGGCCCGCGAGCACAACAACGCCCAGCTGATCGGTCTCGGTGCCCGGATGCACAGCACCGAGGAGGCCACGGCGATCGTCGAGGCGTTCCTGGCCACCCCGTTCTCGACCGAGCCGCGCCACGCCCGTCGCATCGGCCTGCTCACCGCGTACGAGAGCAGCGGCGAGGCGCCGAAGCTGCCCTGATGACCCCGGACCTGACGATCCGCGACCTGCTGTTCCGCGACGTCGACGGCGAGTACTCGACCGAGCCGGACACGGTCATCGACGGCGCGGCGACCGAGCCGCGCTACCTCGAACGGGTCCCCGCGCTCAAGCGGGTGCTCGCCGAGTCCACCGAGCGCTACCACCGCTACCTCGCGGTGGTGGCGCTCGCCACGTGGGGCGAACCCGAGGCGTACCCGATCGTGGAGCGGGTCGCACGCGAGGGCCGGGACACCGAGTGGTTCGGCATGTTCAAGGACGTCGAAGGCCGGGACACCACGTTCCCCACGATCGCCGGTGCCGTGGCCGAGGGCCGCACGTTCGCGGTCGTCGCGGGTGGGGAGAACCACCGGCTCGACGCCGTCCGCGCGCTGCTCGCCCGGGCCGGCGACCTGTACTTCGGCTGGCAGCTGCGGTACGCGGCGGACGACCCGCTGGTCGCCGACGCGCTGGCGGACGCGGTCGGCGCGGCGATCGGCGTCGAGCGCACCGACTTCGACGTCGAACTCCAGCTCGCCGACCTGATCACCGTTCTGGCCGGTTACGACCGCGAACGCGCCGTGGACCTCGCCGAGCGCCTGCTGGCCACCGACCGGCGCATGATCGTGCGCACGCACCTGTCCCCGGTGGTGCCGTTCCGTGCCTGAAGGCCACACCCTGCACCGCCTCGCGCGGCTGCACCAGCGCCGGTACGCGGGCTCGGTCGTGCGCGTGGCCAGCCCGCAGGAGCGGTTCGCCGCCGACTTGGTCGACGGTCGCGTGCTCGTCCGCGCCGAAGCCCACGGCAAGCACCTGTTCCACGTCTACGGCCCGGACGCGACCGTGCACGTCCACCTCGGCCTCTACGGCACGTTCGCCGAACACGAATTGCCGACCACCGACCCCGTCGGCCAGGTGCGCATGCGGCTCGTCGGCCCCACGCACTGGACGGACCTGCGCGGCCCGACCGCGTGCGAGGTCCTCACCGCCGACGAGGTGCGCGCCCTCAAGTCCCGACTCGGCCCGGATCCGCTGCGCCGCGACGCCAAGCCCGCCGAGGCGTACGCGCGGATCGCGAAGTCCCGCCAGTCGATCGCCGTGCTGCTGATGGACCAGAAAGTGCTCGCCGGCGTCGGGAACGTATATCGGGCCGAAGTCCTGTTCCGCCACGGCGTTCCGCCGACCACCGAGGGCCGGAAGATCACCTCGAAGCAGTGGGACGCGCTGTGGCAGGACCTGGTCGTGCTCATGCGCGCGGGCGTGCGCGTCGGCCGCATCGACACGGTCCGGCCCGAGCACCTGCCCGAGGTCACCGGCCGCGCGCCCCGGCAGGACCGGCACGGCGGCGAGGTCTACGTGTACCGGCGTGCGGGCCTGCCGTGCCTGGTGTGCTCGACACCCGTGGCCACCGCCGAACTCGCCGGGCGCAACCTCTTCTGGTGCCCGTCCTGCCAATCGGGCTAACGGAACGCGCCCGTCGAACGACTGCTCGTGAAGACGATAGGGGGCGTTGGCACGTGACCGATCCGGTGTTCGGCACCGACGAGGTGCGCACTGAGCAGGAGATCGCACGCTGGGCCGAAGGCGTGGCGAAGAAGGCCGAGCGGTACCAGGACCTCAACCGCCGGGTCGCGGACGTGACGATCCGCGAGGTGTCGCGCGACGGGCTCGTCCGGCTGACCGTGGACGCCACGGGCGCGTTGCGCGAGTTGGAGATCTCCGACAAGTCCCGCGAGGTGGGCGGCGCCTCGCTGGCCGCGTCGATCATGGCCACGATGCGCCGCGCCCAGTCGCGGATCTCCGGCGCGGTGGCCGAAGCGGTGGCCGAGGCCGGCATCGTCGAGCCGGGAACCGCGCAGGCCCTGGTCTCGTCGTACGAGCGCCGTTTTCCGGAACCGAAGGCGGACGTGCCGCCGTGGGCCGACCAGGTCCGCCCGTCGGCGCCGCCGCCGTCCCGGAGGACCGCGCCCGACGACGAGGACTGGGACGGCCCGTCGGTCACCGAGTGAGGGGGTAGGTGCCATGAGCGAGGGGTACGAGGTCCTCGTCGAGGAATTACGAGGTCACGCCGACCGCCTGCGCGGCATCAAGGACACGCTCGACCAGGCGCTGGACGCCGCCGGTCAGGTGGGCCTGTCCGGTGCGGCGTACGGGAAGATCTGCATGATGCTGCCGCCGATGATGACCTTGATCGGGTCGGCGGGAGTGTCGTCCATCGCCGAGTGCGCGAACGCGGTCGACGCCACGGTCACCGGCGTCCGCGTCACCGCGACCGACTACGAAGGCGTCGAGCAGGCCAACCGGGCCGTCTTCCGCGGCGGTGCCGAATGAGCAACCCGCTCGTCGTCGCCCGGCAGGACTCCACCACCGACTACACCGGCATCGGGATCGTCGAGGCCGCCGTCGACCTCGACCGCGCGCTCAACGGCGGCACGTGGGTCGAGCAGGCCATCGGCGGCGCGGCCTACGGGCTGGAGACGCTGTCGGCCGCGCTGGACCCGTTGGGCACGCTGGTCCAGTACGCGATCTCGTGGATCATCGAGCACGTCGCACCGCTACGGGACGCGTTGAACTGGCTGGCGGGCGACGCCGACCAGATCGCGGCGTACGCGGGCACGTGGCGCAACGTGGCACAGGCCGTCGACCGGGCCCGCCAGGACTTCGTCACCGAGGTCGCCAATGGCACGGCGGGCTGGACGGGGTCGACCGCGGACGCGTACCGGGCCTCCGCGTCCGCGCAGGCCGAGCACCTGGCGGGTGCCGCCCGGTGCTCCGGTATCGTCGGGACGATCGTGCAGACCAGCGGCGCGTTGGTCGGCATGGTGCGCGGACTGGTGCGGGACCTGATCGCCGCGTGCGTGGCCACGTTGGTCGCACGCATCCCGCAGTGGCTGGCCGAGGAGGCGGTCACGCTCGGGTTCGCGACGCCGCACGTGGTCGCGTCGGTCGTGGCGATCATCTCGTCGTGGGTCGCGAAGATCGCGGACAAGATCACGCTGCTGCTGCGCTCGATCGCGAAGCTGCGCCCGCTGCTCGGCCGCCTGGACGAGCTGTGGAACCTGATCAAGCAGGGCGTGCGGAACCTGCGCCGCCCCTCGTCCGCCACGCCGCACGCCCCGCCGGCCCCCGTGCGCACGCCGTCGACGACTCCGGTCACGCCGCACGGCGGCACGACCACCACGCCGTCCGCCGCACCCACCGGCGGTGCGCCAGTGTCCACACCGCCGACCGTGCACGGCACCGGCACGACCACGCCGTCCGGTGCGACCGTCCCGTCGGGGTCGCCGGTGTCCACACCGCCCGTAGTGCACGGGTCCGGCACGACCACTCCATCCGGCACGACCACCCCGTCCGGAACGCCGGTCACCCCACCTCCCACCGTGCACAGCGGCACCACCACCCCGTCAGGCGCCACCACGCCGCCCACCACTCCCGTGTCGAGCGGCGGCTCCGGCCCCAAGATCATCCGGCGGGACGACGACTTCCCGAACCCCATCAGCCCCAAGGGCCTGCGCAAGTCGCACCTCGACGAGCACGGCAACCTCGTGCCCGCCAACCCCAAGGGCGACACCAAGCCGTGGCAGCACGTGTTGGGCGGCAAGAACAAGGTGGCCAAGGAGAACAGCCCTTACACGTCGTTCAGCGTCCAAGGTGCCGACGCCAAGCTGTACGGCAACAAGGAGATCCACCTCGACCACGAGCGGCTCCAGGCCGACATCGACTCCGGCAAGCTGAAGGGCGTGGAGATCCTGCCCCCGGCCAAGGTCGAGGCGTCGTTGCAGGGCGAGGTGGACCGCATCGCCGGTCGCCCGGTCGAGATCACCCTGCCGAACGACGCCACGCCCGACCAGGTGCGCGCGTTCGCGGAAGGACTCGGCCTGTCCAAGGGCAAGCTCGACTCGTTCACGGGCCGCGTCCAGGGCATCCTCAACTCACGCCGCGACGGCGAGTGGTTGATCAAGGGCGTGGTGCCGGCCGAGTACGTCCACGGTCCTTACGATGTCTGATCCCTGGGGGGACTCCGTGCGGGAGTTGCTGTACACGGACTTCGACGGGCAGTCGGTCGACGACCCGGACGAGGTGATCAACGCGGCGTTCGACGACGGACGCTACGTGGCTCGGGTCGCACCGCTGACCGACCTGCTCGCCGCCCCCGAGGCGTCGGCGTACGACCGCTTCCTGGCGTGCTGCGCGCTGACGACGTGGGGCGAGCCCGCCGGCTACCAGGCCGTGGTGGACGCCGCCGCGTCGCCGGGGGAGGTCGTGTGGCGGGACGAGCTGATCGACCGCAAGTACTCGGTCGACGAGACGTTCGCGCACCTCGCGCACGCCGTCGGGGCATCCGAGGACTTCGCCGTCGCGAAAGGCACCGAACCGGCGCGGCTGACCGCGCTGCGGGCGTTGTTGCGCGTGAGCGACACCGAGTACTTCGACTGGCGGTTGGCCCACGCGCTGGACGCCCGCGTGCTGCCTTTCGTGGCGGACGACGTCGCGTCCGCCGTCCGGCAGGGCATCCACACCCTGACCGAGGGCCCGCGCCCGTCGTTCGACCTGGCCGCCCAGTCGGCCGACCTCGCCGCCGCCGTGACACCGTACGACGAACGCCTCGCCGTCGCCCTGGGCGGTGACCTGATGCGCGTGGACACGTCCCCGTCCGTGCTCCTGCGGCTGGTCGCGATCGTCGCCCGCGGCACCGGCCCGGTGAGCCTGCGCTACGCCGACTACCTCGCGTCCGTCGCGAACGACGAGGTCCGCTGCGCCCTGTCCGACGCCCTAGCCCGCCGCGCCCGCGAGTCCTCCACCCAGGCACCCTGAGATACGCATTCAGGCACCCTGAAACACGCACTCGGACACCCCGTGCCGAAGGCCCGGACCCCTGGGGCGGATTCCAGGGGTCGTAGCAACACAAGTGATCAACTGGCTTCGGCCAGGAGCTTAGCCAAGCGCTCGGCTGGGGTGTCCCAGCCGAGCGTTTTGCGTGGACGGCCGTTGAGTTCGGCCGCGACCGCGACCAGGTCCTCCGGTGTGTGCCCCGATAGGTCGCTGCCCTTGGGAAAGTACTGGCGCAACAGACCGTTTGTGTTCTCGTTGGAGCCGCGTTGCCAGGGGCTGGCGGGGTCGCAGAAGTAGACGGGGATGTCGGTGGCCAGGCTGAACGCGGCGTGGTTGGCCATCTCGGCGCCTTGGTCCCAGGTCAGAGATCGGGTGAGGTGGGCGGGCAGGGCCTGGAGGGTATCGATCAGAGCGTCGTGGACGGCTTCGGCGGAGCGGCCGTGAGGCAGATGAACGAGCATCACGTAGCGGGTGGCGCGTTCGACCAGGGTGCCGATCGCGGAGGCGTTGTCCTTGCCGATGATCAGGTCGCCTTCCCAGTGGCCGGGCACCGCCCGGTCCTCGGCCTCGGCGGGACGCCCACTGATCATGATCATCGGGTTGATGAACCGCGGCTGTCGTTGTCCGGGGCGGCGACGGGGTTTGCGCACGGTGCGGCCGGTGCGCAGCGCCCGAGCCAGCTCGCGACGCAGCTCGCCACGTCCTTGCACGTAGAGGGCCTGGTAGATCGTCTCGTGGGTCACGTGCATCTCCGGCCGGTCGGGAAAGTCCCGTCGCAGCACGGCGGCGATCTGCTCGGGGCTGAGCCTGCGACCCAGATGGTCCCGCACAGCCCGGTGCAGCTCGGCGTTGGCCGCCAACTTGCGCTCTTTCGGGCGGGGACGCCGGGCGTCGGCGCGGGCCTGCGCGGCATGTGGCCGGTACTGACCGTTGCCGGGGTGACGGTTACGACGGATCTCCCGGCTGACCGTGGACGGGCTCCGGCCCGGCTCGGCAGCGATCTGTCGGATCGTGGCCCTCTCACGCAGCCGGTCGGCGATGTGGATTCGGTCGTCCTCGCATGGATAGCGGGACGGTGCGGAAGGCGACGCCACCGACTGGATCGGTGACGCCGCCTTGTTCTTGCCAGACGCGTTACGCCCGTTACGCCAGCGCCTGCCGGTCTTCGGGTTGACCCCGACGAGCCCGCACGCCTGCTTGTTGGTCATTCCCCGCTGCACGAGCCGCAAGTATTCGGCCCGCTCCGCAGCCAACTTCCGAGGCCCCTGAGGCTTCCGCACCGCCCGGATCTGAAAGTCCATCGCATCCCCTGAACTGGAGTGATGCAACGACTCCTAGAACCCAAGCTGGGGGTCCGGGCCTTCGGCACGCGAGCCGTCAGAAGTCGAAACCGCCGAAGTCGCCCCCGAAATCCCCGCCGAAGTCGCCGCCCACGTCACCGCCGACATCCCCGCCCGCGTCACCGCCGAAGTCGCCCCCGTCGGCCGAACCGTCGGCGAACCCGTCCGCGTAGGCGGCGTCCAACGCGTCCGGCGAGACACCGGCCATGCCCGAGAACATGGCGTCGAACAGCAGGAACGTACCCACGCCCCAGGCGCCGGCGACCAGCGCGGGCTTCCACCACGGCTCGCTGTACCAGCCCTGCGGCACGGGCCGCCCGGCGACCATGCCGCCGGGGTAGTAGTGCGGCGTGCGCGCACCCGGACGCGGGGACGCCGCGTAGCCGCGCCCCTCGACCGTGACGTCCCGGTCCTCGGACACCCGACCGGCCCGGCTCTGCCCGCTCAGGTCCGGCAGCTCGGGACCGGGGTCGAGGCCCATCGCGGTCCGGGCCGCGCGCACGTAGTACAGGCCCTCCATCGCGGTCCGGGTCACCAGCCGGCACTGCTCGAGCGTGCGCGCGGACTCCATCTGCCCGCCGGCGGCCGTGAACCGTTCCGACGCGTCCGCGAGCGCCTGCTTGGACGCTTCGTCCGTGCCGATCAGGTTCATCACCTGGCCGCCGAGGCGCTCGACCCAGCGCCGTGCCTCGGCCCGCGCGTCCTCCAGCTCCCGACGTCGGGCCGCCGCACGCGTCGTGGCGAAGTACCAGAGGCCGCCCGCGGCGACGACGAGCAGCAAGAGCCAGACCAAGGTGCCCATGGGGACCCTCCCGTCCTCGATGCCCGGTCAACGCCCAAACGGGTCCGACCGGTTCCCGATCGGCCTAGAAGATCTCGTGGCAGTGCGGGTCGTGGTCGCCCAGGAACGCGGATGACAGGGCACGCAGCGAGCCGGGCGTGACCTCGGCCACGAGTTGGGCGCCGGTGAGCGAGGTGAGCCGCTGGCCGCCGAGGAAGGCGGACCCCAGTGCCCGCACGTCGAGCACCACGTCGGCCTCGTCCGGCGTGCGGGTGACCTCGGCGACACCGTCGCGGACGGTCAGGCGCCAACGGTCGGTGTTCCACGGGCAGAGGTCGTCGGCGACCTCGAGCACGAGGTCCACGTCGGACGAGTAGGTCCGCGATGCCAGCGCGCGGTCGACGTCCACGATCCGCACCCACAGCGAGTCGGACCGGCGGCGGCGGATCAGCCGGGAGTCGGCGAGCAGGTGCACGATCGGGTCGTCGGTGGCCGCCACCGAGTACTTGATCTCCCCGATGAGGTCGGCGTCGAGCACGTGCCGGTAGAGCGCGGCCGTGGCCTCGGGTGTCGCGGCGACGAACTCGCGGACGTGGAGTTCGCCGCGTGGTCCCCGGTCCTGCCAGTCTGCTTTGAGCCGGTAGACCACGTAGCCGTCGGGGTGCAGGGCGTAGCGGTAGGCGCTCTGGCCGTGGCGGTCCCACTCGTCGTCGGACAGGAAGTAGGCCCACTGCACGTCGTTGCGGCTGATCCAGCCGGTGCGGGTGGGGCGGACGCGTTCGTAGAGGTCCTTGACGAGCGGCAACGCCTCGTCGCGTGCGACAAGGCGCACCCGGTCGGTGCCGATGTCGACGCGGGGGCGGAAGGCGGCCCGCTGCGGGATTTCCAGTCGGACGACCTCGGAGGCCATGGCGTAGCCGAAGCGGCCGTAGATGGCGGCTTCGGAGGCCCAGAGCGCCGCGACGGGTTCGCCGCCGTCGTGCAGGGCGGTGAGCTGTTCGGTCATGAGCCGCCGCAGCACGCCGCGACGCCGGTGGCCGGGATCGACGACGACGGTCGTCACGGCGGCGAACGGTCGGGGTCCGGTGCCGGGCAGGGTGAGGTGGCGCGTCTGGACGCCGGCGGCGCCGAGCAGCGCACCGTCCTCGAACACGCCATGCGTCCGGTCCGGCTCGTGGAGCCCGGTCCACCGTCCGATCCGTTCCTCGGGGGTGTCGAGCATGAAGGCGGCGACCGTCAGGCGCGCGTGGGGGAGGAGTTCGTCTTCGGTGAGGGTGCGCACGGTGAACGACATGCGTGTATTCCTACGCCCCGGGAAATATCCACGCTATCCGGTGTCGTGCTGCGGCGAACGGGTCATCGGGGTCGACAGCCGAGGCGAGGCCAGGACACTGGTGCGGTGACGAAGCTGAGGTCGCTCGTGCGGTGCCTGGTGACCTGCGGACTGGGTGTGCTGCTGGTCCTGCTGGCAGTGCGCTTCGGTGAGGCGCTGTGGCGTGCCGTGTCGTCCGTGGGGCGCTGACTGTACATAAAGGACGATCTCCGGACGCGAACGGGAAGTCGGGCCGCGTTTGGCGGCATGACCCGCCTTCCCGTTCGCCACACCGGGTAATGCCTCTCCTTCGTACGGTTCGCAGGAGTACGCGACGCAGCCTAGCGGGTTGTGGTGTGCTCACGTCAAGTTGTGCGTTCGCGCAACATGGATGCCCGGATCCGGGTCGACGACGGGGGTGGCGGTCTGGGTGTCCACAAAGGATGAAAGTCTCGAAGTCCGATCCGGGGCCGTCGTCCGGGCGACCATCGCACCGGGAACACCCTGGCCGGGTTTGCACGGTTCCATGTGCGGGGCATGGGCGCCATGATCACGGCGGCGATGGGGCACGCGGAGGGCGCGGAAGATCCGTGAAAGCAAGGCGACCATCCACAAGGGACGGTCGTCGAGAGGTCTACCAGCGAGGGAGAAGAAGAACGCCTTCGACAAATTTTCCACAACCCTCACAACGCCCGGCAGGCCGCCCGGCTGACCAGGCTCCCCAGCCTACGGGCCCGCCCGGTTGCCCCGGACAGCGCGAACCAAAATCAAAAAGTCTGCGCCTGCGGCTGCGCTACGCCCGTCGCCCCCAATCGCAAGTTCGTCAACCAAGAGCATCGGGTCTATTGGTAGCGTGAGGGTGGCGCTAAGAAGCTCCTGCAAAAGCTTCACTACGTCCGGCCGCTGGCCGAAAATGAACCTGAAAATATCTGTGCTTGTGGCTGCGGTGAACCTGTCCGCCCAAGTCGTACCTTTGTGAACCGGGCGCATCACATGGCCTGGATGAGAGCTGGTAACGCGACGAAGCGCCTTATCCGCAACCGCTGGGGGCAACCCCTCAACCACGACTGATCATCAGATCGGCCAGTATCGCCCCGCTCGGTATCGTCCGGGCGGGGTCTTTCTCTTTGTAACAGCTGATGACCTGTCCTACGTGTCGTGGACGATGAAGCTGGCCCGTTCGTAAAGCTCGTCAAAGGTGATAATCTCAACGTCCTGAACAGAGTGCCTAAATAGGTCAAACGACGACAGTTTCTCCGGGTTCACGCCGCCGCCAGTCTTGAACTCGTCAAGGCTGCCGATTACCAGAGCTTGTCGGGGCCGGATCGCTGAGAACTGGATTCCTGTCGGTGTGCCGTCGTCTTCGTACAAATCGTGCAACACCTGTGAGATGCCCATCAGGGCCTTGCTGGCAGTCTTCTGGACTTGCGATACTCCACCACTGACCTCTGTCGACACTTGGTATACGTCTGGCTGTCGATAGGGAATCTTTTCCAGCAGCGGCTTTAGATGCGTTTTAATCTCGCAGAACAGCAGACTGCTGACGTACCCCTTCGAGCGCATGACTGCATCCGCACGCTTGCCCGCACCCGTGAAGATGTTCGCACCTGTGGTAATTCGCTCAAGTTTCTCCGGGTCGAGCGGTTCGCAAGCTACGAGCTTAAGGCCGTACCCAAATATCCAGGTGTTTTCCTCGAAGAAGTCTTGCCAGACTGCTTCCGGCCCTCTCTTCTCCCGCCGTACGCGCTCGGCTTCAAAAAAGTCAGGGTCGTTCAACAGTCTCTTGAATACAGCAAGTTGGGCCTTGCGGTTGCTGACGATTAGTAAGTCCTCTTCGGTCAGACCTCCGCCCAGTGCGATACGGACTGCTTCAAGCACCGTCTGCCTGTCGCTCGATTCGAGCAGTCCGGCAAGCTGCGTGCTGTCCTCCGTTACTGCTCGGAAGTTATCGTCAGGGATGTCCACCTCGGTGAAGCTTTGCAGGAAGTGGATCAACTTCCACACGTTTTGGTGGCCGTCGCTGGTATCAACCGTCGCCTTGATTATCTTTGTAACTTCGTCCTCGGTTACCGTGTATTCGAGCGCCCTCCTCTGGGGACTTGACTTATCCTTCTTCCAGAATCGCAGCCGAGGTGAGTACGTGCCATCTTTCTTGATGAGCGTTACCTGGCACAGGGTCGCTACTCGCGGTCGATCATCAAGAACGAAGTCGGTAATCAGGCGGTTCGCTCTAGTGTCGAAAAAGAAGTGGAAGTTGTCATCGTTTTCACTGCGACGAATCTCAAGGTTGCTGAAGTCCCCGTCGGCAACGGAGAACTCAGTACCGAGGAGCCTATATGCGCTGGAGAATCGTGTCATCGCAGTGCGTCCTTTGGAAGCGATTATAGCTCAGAGATGAATCTTTGTGATCATGTCGTCAGCTGAGCTGCTTCCGTTACTGCTTCCAGGTCGCCATCGATGATCTCACCCAGATGGACGACCGTGGGACTTGGGCGCACAACATGGCCTGGATGAGAGCCGGTAACGCGACGAAGCGTCTTACCCGCAACGGCGAGTTCAGGCGGTGGAAGCATCCGGTTCGAGGAGTTCGGTGAATACCTCGCCGGGTTTGCGCCAGTCGTGGATCTTACGGGGTCGGTCGTTGATCTCGGCGGCGATGGCGGCCGGGTAGTGCGGGTCGCTGGTGATCCCGACGCCCTTGGGCAGGTACTCGCGGACGATCCGGTTGAGGTTCTCGTTGCTGCCGCGTTCCCACGGGGAGTGCGGGTGGGCGAAGAACACCGGCGGCCCGGTGGCGGCGACATCCTTGTGCAGGGCCATCTCCGAGCCGCAGTCCCAGGTCAGGGAGCGTTTGATCGAGGCCGGCAGCGGGCCGACCGCGGAGATGATCGCCTGGGTCACCGTCGAGGAGTCGCGCCCGGTCGGCGGGACCAGGACGAGGAACCGGCCGGTCCGCTCGACCAGGGTGGCCACGGCGCTCCTGCCGCCCTTGCCCACGACGATGTCGCCCTCCCGATGACCGGGCACCGCCCTGCCGTCCGCCTCGGCGGGGCGTCGGTCGAGGTGGCGGGGCTCGCGGATGCGCGGTGCCGGTGCCGGACGCGGCCCGCTCCTGCGGGTGCGCCCGGTCCGCAGCGCGCCAACTCCCGGCGCAGCGTCGCGACCGGCTGGGCGTAGACCCACCGGTAGATGGCCTCGTGGCTCACCCGACCAGCCTGCCCTCGACCGTGATCACGTGCCGACCGGCCCGCGATCGAGGCCGGTGACCAGCCGATCCGCAACAACCCGAGTATCCGCGCACGTACCACGGGGTCCCGGTCGACCGCCAGGACCTTCGGCCGGGCCCGCGACTCCGCCGCCGCCCGTTCGGCCACCGCCGCCCGGTACCCCTCACGTCCGCCGTGCCGGGCCACCTCCCGCGAGACGACCGAGGGACCATGCCCGATCAGAACGGCGATCTCCTTGTACTCCAACGACTCGGCCGGACCACGAGAGATCTCCTCCCGCTCGGCCAGATCTCCTCCCGCTCGGCCAAGGTCAACATCCTGCGCACGACAGGGAATCCTTCCCCACCGAACATCAAGATCAGATGCTACGACCGCCTGAACCTGCCCCTCGCCGCTGCGGCCGGTGCGAGTACGCGGGAGCTGATGCATCGCATGGGGCACGGGAGCATGCGGGCCGCGCTGATCTACCAACACGCCACGAGCGAGCGGATCGGGAGATCGCCGATCGGTTGAGCAAGCGCGTCAAAGCCGTGCGAAAGCGTAAGAAGTCCTGATCGCACGTTAATCGCACGACGGGTTCCGGCAGGGAAGCGGGGATGTGGTCCCCAGAGGGGTTGCATCCCCGTTGACCTGCAAGGGAAGCGAGAGAGCGGGTGACGGGAATCGAACCCGCATGACCAGCTTGGAAGGCTGGGGCTCTACCATTGAGCTACACCCGCGTGTGCCGCCCTTGGGGTGGGCACGGGAACAGCTTAGCGGGTCGCGGTAGGGTGGTGGAGACCGGGGCGTGGCGCAGCTTGGTAGCGCACCCGCTTTGGGAGCGGGGGGTCGCAGGTTCAAATCCTGTCGCCCCGACGGTCTTCGGGTGGCCCCTTCGGCGGGGCCACCTGGTCCTCTCTCACACCGGCGTCGCGACCTGTTCGCTCACCACCTGCGCCGCGGCCGACACGAGTGCCGTCACGGACGGGTTCGTGGCGTTGTCCTGACGCCACGCGAACTGCGTGTACACCCGGAACGGCGGCACCCACGGCAGCCGGCACAGCCTGCCGTCCGCCAGCTCCGCCGCCACGGTCACCTCCGGCACCAGCGAGATCCCGAGCCCCGACGCCACCGCGCGCTTCGCCGCGTCGATCGAGTCCAGCGCCAGCACCGGTGCCCTGGTCTCCGTCTCGCCCAGCCCCAACGCCTGCTCGAACTGCTCGTAGTAGCTCGCGCCGTTCTCCGCGCGGATCAGGGTGCTGCCGCGCAGCTCGTCCTCGGTGATCACCGAACGCCTGGTCAGCGCGTGCGTCGGCCCGGCCACCATGACCAGCGGCTCCGGGCACAGCACGGTCGTCTCCAGACCCTCGTGGGGTTCGACGGAGCCGATGAAGAACGTGCAGTCGAGCCGGCCGTCGCGCACCGACGTCAGGTTGGTCCTGGTGTTCCACGAGTGCAGCGAGATCTGGACGCTCGGGTAGCGCCAGCACATGTATTCGATCAGCGGTAGCAGACGGTAGTCGGTCAGGCTTTGCGCGCTGCCGATGACCAGCTTGCCGTGTGGCTCGCCGTTCATCGTGATCGCTTTCCTGGCCTTGTCCGTCAGGGTGATGATGTTCCGGGCGAACGGGAGGAGTTCGACACCGGCCGAGGTCATCTGGATGCCGCGCGGCAGTCGGCGGAACAACGGTACGCCCAGAGTTTCCTCGAGCGCCTTGATCCGGGTGGTGATGGTGGGTTGCGAACAATTCAGTGTGGCGGCGGCCTTGGTGAAACTACCGGTTTGAACCACGGTGGTGAACGCCAAAAGCTGTCGTGTCTCCATGGAAATCCCCAACGGTGCGTGAAAGTGATCCACGAGTGGCCGTTCCCGGACGGCCTCGTCGACTACCCGGCCGACGTGAAGGCGCTTGGTCCGGTGGTCAACATCGTCGTGCGGTCTCGTTGGGTGGTGTCCGCCAAGGAGGACGCGTCCGGCGGTCGCCGTGCGCGGTCGTCGGGCGGTGGGTGTCCGGCGGCGGCGGAATGGCACTCATCGGGTCATCGGCACCTTGTCTGGTCGGCGGTGAAAGAAGCTCGATGACATCGTCTCGCTCGTTCCTCGGTCTTCGTCGCCACGGCGTCCGCTGCACTTCCCCCAGAGCGCCTGGCGACTTTTCGACTATTTCCCGGATCGACGATGCGGGTTCGGGCGTCACGCTACCTGAAACACACACTAATGGACTACGGCGGTTGGAGTCTTCTCGGCACGTGAAAGTTTTCGGTCGACCGCTGCTCCGAACGGCCGCGTTTCACTCTTACTGTCTAATCCGTGGTGGATGTTGGTCGCGCAACGTAAGTCGCTGCTACGGCGGACGTGTTACCGACTCACTTCGCGACTCCGGTGAGTGACTGACGATCGCGCACTGTCACATCACCGTGGTGTCACTCGAAAGGCCCAACGGCGACTCCCGATGTTGGCCCGAACGGTCGTGTAAATGCCGCCGAATCGGTGCGACACCGTTGACGCGCGACGATTTCGTGCCCAACGACTCCGCGCCCGACGTGACGTGTGGACATCCCAACCTCCCACGGGCAGGGGTCGACTGCTGCGCCGGTCGGTTCGGTACCCGACGATCGGCGTCACCCGAACGGGGAATTTTCGCGGGGGAACCCTCACGGAAATGCATCGGAATGTTTCGGTTCGCACCCCGCGCGACCGTTCGGGGATTCCGCCGCGACGAATCCCGACCGCCCGTCACGGACGGCGATCGGCCGTGCGACGGCCACCCGGTCGGTCGGCGCCCCGCCCGCCGGCCCCGGGGTGCCGGACCCGACCCGGGTGCCGACCGCCTAGACTCGTCCGGAATCCCGGACGCCCGCCCAGGCACGTGCCAGGCGTCCTCCGGGGTGTTCCGCACGTCCTGCCCGTTACGAGGAGACCACGTTGAAGAGCACCGTCGAGCACCTGAGCCCGACGCGGGTCCGGATCAACGTCGAGGTGCCGTTCGACGAGCTCAAGTCGGACTTCGACCGCGCGTACCGCAAGCTGGCCAAGCAGGTCCGCATCCCCGGCTTCCGCCCCGGCAAGGCCCCGGCCCGCGTGCTGGAGAGCCGCATCGGCCGCGCGCCCGTCCTGGACGAGGTCGTGCAGGAGGCCGTGCCGGCGAAGTACCTGGAGGCGGTGAACTCCGGCGAGCTGCGCACCCTGGGCCGCCCCGAGTTCGAGGTGACCCGCATCGACGACGGCGACGCGCTCGCGTTCACCGCCGAGGTCGACGTCCGCCCCGAGATCACCGTGCCCGCGTTCGACGAGCTGTCCGTCGGCGTGGCCGACCAGCCGGTGACCGACGAGGACGTGGCGACCCAGCTCGACGAACTGCGCGCCCGCTTCGGCACGCTGACCGGTGTCCAGCGCGCCGCCCAAGAGGGTGATTTCGTCGTCGTCGACCTGTCCGCCACGGTGGACGGCGAGGAGGTCGAGGACGCCAAGACCGCCGGCCTGTCCTACGAGATCGGCTCCGGCCAGCTCGTCGAGGGCATCGACGACGCCCTGATCGGCGCGTCCACGGGCGAGACCAAGACCTTCACCACCACGCTCGTCGCCGGTGAGCACGACGGCCGCGAGGCCGAGGTCAGCGTCGTGCTCACCTCGGTCAAGGAGCGGCAGCTCCCCGAGCTCGACGACGAGTTCGCCCAGCTCGCCAGTGAGTTCGACACGCTCGCCGAGCTGGAGGCCGACCTGCGCACGCGCCTGGGCCAGGTGAAGAAGATGCAGCAGGGCGTCGAGGCCCGGGACAAGGTGTTGGAGGCGCTGCTCGAGCGCATCGAGGTGCCGCTGCCCGACGCCGTCGTCCAGCTCGAGGTCGACGCCCGGCTGCACGACGCCGTGCACGCGTTCGACCACGACGAGACGCGCTTCGCCGCGTGGCTCGAGGAGCAGGGCAAGACCCGCGAGGAGTTCGACGCCGAGACGCGCACCACGGCCGAGCAGACCGTGAAGACGCAGCTCGTCCTCGACCAGATCGCGGACGTCGAGAAGGTCACCGTCTCCGACGCGGAGCTGACCAACCAGATCATCTACCAGGCCCAGCGCTTCGGCATCGGCCCGGACGAGTACGTCAAGCGCGCCCAGCAGTCCGGCCAGCTCGGCGCGATCTTCGCCGACTTGCGCCGCGGCAAGGCGCTGGCGACCGTTGTCCGACAGGCGACCGTCACCGACGAGTCAGGCACCCGGCTCGACCTCGACGAGCTTTTCGGCGAGGCGTCGTCCACTGAGGAATCGGCGACGGAAGAGTGAAGCCCTGAGCGAACGCGGGCGGTGTCGGGAAGGCGACGCCGCCCGCCTTCGTTAAGGTCGTCGACACGAGACTCTTTTCGGCAAAGTAAGAAGGCAGGCAGACGTGACGCAGCACTTCTTCCCGACGCCCGAGATGCGTTCGGGTTCGGGGATGAACCTCAACGACTCGGTCTACGAGCGTCTGCTCCGCGAGCGGATCATCGTGCTCGGCTCCCAGGTCGAAGAGGGCATCGCCAACCAGATCACCGCCCAGCTGCTCCTCCTCGCGGCCGAAGACCCCGAGAAGGACATCACGCTCTACATCAACTCCCCCGGCGGCTCGGTGACCGCGGGCATGGCGATCTTCGACACGATGCAGCTCATCGAGCCGGACGTGGCGACCTACGCCATGGGTCTCGCGGCCTCGATGGGTCAGTTCCTGCTCTCCGCCGGCACGCCCGGCAAGCGGCACGCCCTCCCGCACGCCCGCATCCTGATGCACCAGCCCTCGGCGGGCGTCGGCGGCACCGCGGCCGACATCGCGATCCAGGCCGACATGCTCGCCCGGACCAAGCAGGAGATGGCCGAGCTGATCGCCCAGCACACCGGTCAGCCGGTCGAGCGCATCGTCGCCGACTCGGACCGCGACCGCTGGTTCACCGCCCAGGAGGCGCTGGAATACGGATTCGTGGACAAAGTCGTCACGCGGGCCAGTCAAGTGTCGACCAACTGACCGGGCGAGCACACCACCAGGAGAAGCCAAGTGAGCCAGTTCCACGCGCCGCAGTCCCGGTACGTGCTCCCGTCGTTCATCGAGCGCACGAGCCTGGGCATCAAGGAGACCAACCCGTACAACAAGCTCTTCGAGGAACGGATCATCTTCCTCGGGGTGCAGGTCGACGACGCCTCGGCGAACGACGTCATGGCCCAGCTGCTCGTGCTGGAGTCCGAGGACCCGGACCGCGACATCCTGATGTACATCAACTCGCCGGGTGGCTCGTTCACCTCGCTGATGGCCATCTACGACACGATGCAGTTCGTGCGGCCCGACATCCAGACGTACTGCCTGGGCCAGGCCGCCTCGGCCGCGGCCGTGCTGCTCGCGGCGGGCACGCCCGGCAAGCGGCACGCGCTGCCCAACGCGCGGGTGCTCATCCACCAGCCGGCGACCGAGGGCGTGTACGGCCAGGTCTCCGACCTGCAGATCCAGTCGGACGAGATCCAGCGGGTGCGGCGCCTGCTGGAGACCACGCTCGCCCGGCACACGTCCCGCTCGCCGGAGCAGGTCCGGGCCGACATCGAGCGCGACAAGATCCTCACCGCCGAAGAGGCGAAGGACTACGGCATCGTCGACAGCGTCCTGCCGTACAGGAAGCTGTCGGCGAAGTGACCTCGGCGTGTCGCCCGACACGCCGTGCCCACCTGGGGTTCAGGCGGGGCACGACGTGTCGGGGGCACGCTGGTCCTCCCACACAGGGCTGTGGGCCAGGTACCGTCGAGGGGAACACCGGCGGGGTCGCACTCCACGGGCGCCCGCCACGTCAGCAGTCAGGCACATGTCACCAGGACGTGCGCCGGAGGGGAACAGAGGTCAGCGGTCATGGCGCGTATCGGTGACGGCGGCGACCTGCTGAAGTGCTCTTTCTGCGGGAAGAGCCAGAAGCAGGTGAAAAAACTCATCGCCGGCCCCGGTGTCTACATCTGCGATGAGTGCATCGACCTCTGCAACGAGATCATCGAGGAAGAACTCGCGGAGGCGGGCGACGTCAAGCTCGACGAGCTGCCCAAGCCCGCGGAGATCCACGAGTTCCTCGACCAGTACGTGATCGGCCAGAACGAGGCCAAGCGGACACTCTCGGTGGCGGTCTACAACCACTACAAGCGCATCCAGGCGGGCGACCGCGGGCGCGAGGGGCGCGACGACGGCGTGGAACTCGCCAAGTCGAACATCCTCATGCTCGGCCCGACCGGCTGCGGCAAGACCTACCTGGCCCAGACCCTCGCCAAGATGCTGAACGTGCCGTTCGCGATCGCGGACGCCACGGCGCTGACCGAGGCGGGCTACGTGGGCGAGGACGTCGAGAACATACTGCTCAAGCTCATCCAGGCCGCCGACTACGACGTCAAGCGGGCCGAGACCGGGATCATCTACATCGACGAGGTCGACAAGATCGCCCGGAAGAGTGAAAATCCGTCGATCACCCGGGACGTGTCGGGTGAGGGCGTCCAGCAGGCGCTGCTGAAGATCCTGGAGGGCACCACCGCGTCGGTGCCGCCGCAGGGTGGGCGCAAGCACCCGCACCAGGAGTTCATCCAGATCGACACGACGAACGTGCTGTTCATCGTGGCGGGCGCGTTCGCCGGCCTGGAGAAGATCATCCAGGACCGGATCGGCAAGCGCGGGCTCGGCTTCGGCGCCGAGGTCCGCACCCGCGCCGAGGTCGAGTCGGCGGACTACTTCGCCGAGTCGATGCCCGAGGACCTGATCAAGTTCGGGCTGATCCCCGAGTTCATCGGTCGTCTGCCCATGGTGGCCAGTGTCACGAACCTGGACAAGGAATCGCTCGTCCGCATCCTGACCGAGCCCAAGAACGCCCTGGTCAAGCAGTACCAGAAGCTGTTCGAGATGGACGGGGTCGAGCTGGAGTTCACCCGGACCGCCATGGAGGCCGTCGCCGACCAGGCGATCCTGCGCGGCACCGGTGCCCGCGGCCTGCGGGCGATCATGGAAGAGGTCCTGCTGCCGGTGATGTACGACATCCCGAGCCGCACGGACGTCGCCAAGGTCGTGATCACCGAGCAGACCGTCAAGGAGAACGTGAACCCGACGATCGTCGCGCGCCAGCCCTCGAGGCGGGAGCGCCGGGAGAAGTCGGCCTGAGGTTTCGCACGCGCACCGGCCGTCCCGCACCCGCGGGGCGGCCGGTGGCGTGTCCGGGGAGGTGGACGGGTTGTCGCTGCCGTACGTGCTCGTGCTGCACGGCCTGAACGGGTCCGGTCCGACGCACTGGCAGAACTGGTTGGCCGGCGAGCTGGCCAGGCACGGCGGTCTGGTCGACCTGCCGGAGTTCAGCGAGCCGGACGCACCCGACCGGCAACGCTGGCTCGACGAGCTGCGCGGGCACCTCGCCGCCGCGCCCACGTCACTCGAACGAGTGGTTGTGGCACATTCGTTGGCCGGGCTGCTGTGGCTGCACCACGCCGCGTCCGGCGTCGATCCGGTGCTGCGGGTGGACCGCGTGCTGCTGGTCGCGCCGCCCGCGCCCGACTTCGCCGGCGAGCCGCTCATCGCCGGGTTCCTGCACCCCCGGCTCGATCCGACCGCGTTGCGCCAAGCGGGCGTTTCCACGCGGTTGGTCCTCGGCGAGGGCGACCCGTACTGCACACTCGCCCAGGGCAAGGCACTGGCCGAGGCGGTGCGGATCGAGGTGGACGTGGTCGTCGGTGGCGGTCATCTGAACGTGGGCTCGGGCTACGGCTCGTGGCCCGCCGTCCTCAAGTGGGTGCGCAACGACCGGACTCCGCTGACGCCACGCTGACCGTGCCCTCGTTGGCCGAGTTACGGCGCACCACGCGGTCGGTGCGGTCGGCCGAACACGGGCCTGCCGTCCGGCGTGCGTTGCGCCCGCGCGGCCTGGAGGGACGCGGCCCGCTGACGTTGCAGCTGCTGGTGGCCGACCGGGAAGCCCGACTGCTGTGGCACTCGCCGGACCGGGTGCTGATGGTGTGTCCGCCGCGATCGGCGCGGACCCGGCGCGACGTCGTCACCGCGTGCCTGCACGTGGTGAACGTGTTGTGGCCGTTGGTCTCCTGGTTCACCGCCCCGCTGGCGATCGGGCTGACGGCGGTGGCGCTCGCGCTTGTCCGTGCCCCTGACGTCCTTGTCCTGCTGCTGGTGGTCGTGACCATGCTGTGGGCCACCGGCGTCATGGTGCTGATGGCGATCCGTGAAGGCGCCGACCTGGTCCGCATGGTGAGCCCGCGCCCGGTCCACCGCCGCCGGCGCATGGACGACGGGCTGCGCGTCGACCACTGGTCGATCGCGCTGTGCCACGCCGACCCGGACACGGTGGGCGCCCTGCTGCGTGACGCGACCGCGCTGGTCGACCACCTCGGCGACCGCTACGAGACCGTGCCCGACCGGCTGCTGCTGTGCCGTCCCGACGCGGTCACCACGACCGCCGCGCTGGAGGCCGTGCGCCGGTCCGCGACGGTCCGCCGGGTGTCCGGGCGCGAAGTGCTGGTGGTGCACGACGTCGGCCGACCGGTGCCCAGGCCCGCCGCCGATCCGGGCCCGAACGGGATCCTCGTGCTCCTGGCCGCCGCGTGTTCGTTGCTGCCCATGATCGCCGGCATGGTGGCCGCTGCCGAACGGGAGGCGTGCGCGACCGCGTGCACGGGTGGTCCGGTCGGGTACGGCGACGCGGTCTTCTGGCTGCTGCGCCATTTCGTGGTGCTGGGGATTCCCGGTGTGGCGCCGTCGACCGGCCAGTCGAAGGCGCTCGGGTTGGCCATGGCCCTGCTCGGCCTGGTGATCGCGGCGCGCGTGGTGCGGGTGGTCCGGACCCGACAGCGTGAGGACGACGAGGAGAGGGAGGGGTTCGTGGACGACGTGGCCCGGCCGTACTCGACCGCGCTGGTCCTGGTGGCCAACGACATCGAACGCGCCGCCGTGCTGACCGCCGTGGCGACCGGGGAGGTGACCCGCTTGCGCTCCGAGCACCACACGGCGCTGGACCTCGGCGTGGTCGGCCGTACCCGGGTGGTGCTCGGCTGGACCGAGCAGGGCATCGACACGCAGGGCGCGGCGACGTTGACCACCGACGCGCTGATCCGCTGGTTGGCGCCGGATTACGTGCTGATCGTCGGCGTCGGCTACGGCCTGCGCGAGCACGCCCAGGAGCCCGGCGACCTGGTGGTCAGCAGCCGGGTGCGGTCGATGAACTGGCGCAAGGAGGCGCCGGGTCGCACGATCGTGCGCGGCGAGCTGGCGGTGGCGCCGCAACGCCTGCTCGACCGGTGCCGTGACGCGGCCCGGGACTGGTCCGGTCCCCGGCCGGACTTCGGGCTGACGCTGTCGTTGGGCGTGCTGGTGGACTCGGCGGAGTTCCGCGCCGGCCTGCTCGACCTGGAACCGGACGCGGTGTGCGGCGACATGGAGCTGGCGGGCGTGCAGGCGGCGTGCTCGAAGCACAAGGTCGACTGGATCGGCATCAAAGGCATCTCGGACTACGGCATGGGCAAGACCGACGGGCACCAGCCGTTGGCCGCGCGCAACGCCGCCGAGTTCCTGGCCCACCTGGTGCGGACCGGCAACCTCGACCCGCTATGACCGCTTCGGGACCCGTTTGCCCAGGAACCGGACCACGTCGTCGGTGATCGTCCGGTAGAACGCGTCGTCGTGCCGGCCGGGCGTGATCGACCCGACGACCGGCTTGACGGCCTCGATGAACCGGCGCGTGCCCTCGATGAACTTGTCCCGGTCGCCGATCCAGATCCCGGTGGGCGCGTCGCCGACCTTGTCCAGGTTGCGCAACGGGTCCAGCGAGACCCACTGCTCGCGGTCGGCGAACGCCTTGCGCTTGGCCATCTCCTCCCAGGTCGTGATCAACCCGGGCGACACGGCCGCGATCGCGCCGAGGCTCTCGCGGCGTTCCCGCTCGCGCCGCCCGTAGAGCAGGGCGCCGAATCCGCCCATGGACACGCCGGTGCACGCGAACACCGGGCCGAACCCGCGTTCGGCCAGCCACACCGGCACCTCTTCGAGCAGCATGGCCATCGGGTCGTCGCCGGGCACGTTCTCGTGCCAGTAGTTGTCGCCGCCGTCGACCGACACGAACCCGAACGGCGGCACGATGCCCCGGGTCGTCGCGGTGACCAGGGCCTCCGGCAGGTTCGCCACGGCCGCGAGGCGGGCGCTGCCGTGCAGGCCGTGCAGCAGGATCGACATCGGCAGGCCACGCGCGGACACGCCCGGCGGCACGATCGTCTGGAGGTCGACCTCGCGACCCCGGTAGCGCGAGTACACGCGGTCCACCTTGACCACGGCGCGTTTCGGGGTCGGGACGGGACCGGCGACGCCGAGCACGGACCACAGGGCGTCGAGGGCGGGCATCGGCCCGGCGGCCAGCACCGCCGCCGCCGTGAGACCGCCCGCGCCCACCGTGGTGAGCACCGTGCGCCTGCTGATCATCGGCCCTCCCGTGCGGTCCCCTCCCCGCAATCGTCGGGACGACGGCTCGTGTTTCACCCCTGGAGCGCCCGGCGTCGCGCGTGGTCGTAGCCCAGCCATTCCAACACCCGGTCGGTGTGCTCGCCGAGGTCCGGCACGGGCGCCGGCGACCAGTCCCACGCGGTGGAGTCGACCGGCGGGCGCAGAAGGGTGACCGAGCCGTCGGGGACGGACACGGATGTGACACGGTCACGCGCGGTGAGCTGCGGGTGTTCGGTGAGCCGGCCGACGTCGCGGGTCAACGCGGCCGGGACGTCGGCGGTGTCGAGCGCGTCGAGCAGGTCGGACGACCGCCACGCCGAGAAGTCGAGTTCCGCGTCGAGCGCGGCCCGGTGCTCGACGCGTAGCCCGATGGTGGCGAATCTCGGGTCGTCGGCCAGCGCGGGCCGGCCCGCCACCTCGCACAGCCGACGCCACTGGCCGTCGTTCTGCACGGCGAGGTGCACGGGACCGTCGCCGCACTCGTACGGGCCGTAAGGCGCGATGGTCGGGTGGTGCGCGCCGGTCCGGGGCGGCGCCGTCCCGGTGCCTTGGGCGTACAGGGCGGGCTGGTGCATCCACTCGGCCAACGCCTCGAACAGGGTCAGCCGCAGCACGCAGCCCTCGCCCGTGCGCTGCCGGTGCAGCAGCGCGGCCAGCACGGCGGCGTGCAGTTGGACGCCCGCGGAGATGTCCGCGACCGAGATGCCCGCCCGCGCGGTCACCGGTCCCTGCCCGGTCAGGGCCACCAGGCCGGTCTCGGACTGCACGAGCGCGTCGTACGCCTTGCGCGTCGAGTACGGGCCGCCCTCGCCGTAGCCGGACAGTTCGCCGACCACCAGGTCCGGGCGGGCCGCGCGCAGCGTCTCCGCGTCCACACCGAGTCGACGGGCCGCGCCCGGCGAGAGGTTGCACAGCACCACGTCGGCCCGTTCGACCAGTCGGGCCGGCACCTCGCGGCCGGCGGGCCGCTTGAGGTCCAGCGCGATCGACTCCTTGCCCACGTTGGTCCACGCGAAGTACGACGACGTCGACCCGCACGCGGTGTCGAAGTGCCGGGCGAAGTCGCCGCCGTCGGGCCGTTCGACCTTGATCACGCGGGCGCCGAGGTCGGCGAGCAGGCGGGTGGCGTAGGGCACGGCCACGGCCTGTTCGAGGCTGACGACCACCAGCCCGTCGAGCGGTCTCACCCGACCACCCGGTGCGCGCCCGTGTACACGTTGAACGAATCGCCGCGCAGGAACCCGATGAGCGTGATCCCCTGCTCCGCGGCCAGTTCCACGGCCAGGGACGACGGCGCGGACACCGCCGCCAGCACCGGGACGCCCGCCATCGCGGCCTTCTGCACCAGTTCGAACGAGGCCCGCCCGGACACCATGAGCACGCCGCCGGCCACCGGCACGCGCCCGTCGAGCAACGCCCAGCCGAGCACCTTGTCCACGGCGTTGTGTCGGCCGACGTCCTCGCGCACCACCAGCGCCCGACCGTCGGCGGTGAACAGCCCGGCCGCGTGCAGGCCGCCGGTGGACGCGAACACCTTCTGCTTGGCGCGCAACGCGTCCGGCAGCCCGGTGAGCACGTCGACGGTCACGGTCGCGGCGTCGGCGGCGGGGGAGAAGCGGGTCTTGAGCCGGACCGCGTCCAGCGACGCCTTGCCGCATACGCCGCACGACGACGTGGTGTAGAAATTGCGCTCCACACCTACGTCGGGCGGTTCGACTCCGGCCGCGAGGGCGATGTCGAGGACGTTGTACGTGTTGAGCCCGTCGGGGCCGGTGCCCGCGCAGAACCGCGCGGTCGCGATGTCGGCGAGGCCGCCGACGACTCCTTCGCCGAGCAGGAACCCGTGCGCCAGTTCGACGTCCTGGCCGGGGGTGCGCATGGTGACGGTCAGTGCCTTCCCGGCCACCCTCAGCTCCAGCGGTTCCTCGGCGGCGAGCGCGTCGACCCGGTCACGCCGCGCGCCCCGCGCGTAGGTGACGACCGGTCGGCGTACGGTGACCCGCCCCATCGCGACAGCCTCTCTCCCGACCACGTTTCCCCCAGGTTAGCTAGGGTTCGGCGGGTGGACTCCGACTACGACGTGGTGGTGGTCGGCGGCGGGCACAACGGGCTCGTCGCGGCGGCGTACCTGGCCCGCGCCGGGCATTCGGTGCTCGTGCTGGAGAAGCTCGGCCACGTCGGCGGCGCGGCGGTCGGCGAGCACGCGTTCGCGGGCGTGCCGGCCCGGCTGTCCCGCTACTCGTACCTGGTCAGCCTGCTGCCGGACCGGATCGTGGCCGATCTGGGGCTGCGGATCGCGCTGCGGTCGCGTGCGGTGTCCTCGTACACGCCGGAAGGCGACCTGCTGGTCGAGCGGACGCCGGGGGAGCGGACGCGGGCGTCGTTCCGCGCGCTGACGGGATCGGACGCGGAGTTCTCGGCGTGGTGTGATTTCTACGACGACGTGGCGAAGTTCGCGGCCGTCGTGGCGCCGACGCTGCTGGAACCCGTGCCGACCCGGGCGGAATTGCGGTCACGGGTGGACCGGCGGGTGTGGGAGCGCCTGGTGGACCGGCCGCTCGGCGAGACGATCGAGGAGACGTTCGCGCACGACGTGGTGCGCGGCGTCGTCGCCACCGACGGGCTGATCGGCACGCACGCGTCGGCGCACGACCCGCGGGCGAACCGGTGCTTCCTCTACCACCTGGTGGGCAACGGCACGGGGGAGTGGCGGGTCCCGGTCGGCGGGATGGGTGCGGTCACGGCCGAACTCGCCCGCGTGGCGCGGGAAGCCGGCGCGGAGGTCGTGACCGGTGCCGAAGTGTCCACTGTGGACGCCGATGGTCGGGTGGCCGAGGTGGGCTTCGGCGGACGCCGCGTCGGCGCGCGGTTCGTGCTGTCGGGCGTGGCGCCCGGCACGCTGGACGCGTTGCGCGGACGTACGCCCCGGCCGGTGGCGGAAGGCTGCCAGGTCAAGCTGAACATGGTCCTGGAACGCCTGCCCCGGCTGAAGTCGGGCGTGGATCCCCGTGAGGCGTTCGCGGGGACCTTGCACCTCGACGAGTCCTACAGCCGCCTGGAGACCGCGTACCGGGAGAGCGCGTCGGGCGCGCTGCCCGAGGTGCTGCCCGCCGAGATGTACTGCCACACGCTGACCGACCCGTCGATCCTGGCGCCGGGGCTCGTCGAGCGGGGGTGGCACACGCTCACCCTGTTCGGCCTGCACACGCCCGCGTCCCTGTTCGCGGGCGGCGGCCACGAGGACCTGGCCGCCCGCTACCTCGCCGGGCTCGACCGCGTGCTCGCCGAGCCGGTCGCGGACTGCCTGGCCCGCGACCGCGACGGCCGCCCGTGCGTCGAGGTCCGCACCCCGTCGGACCTGGAGGCGGAACTGGGTCTGCCACGCGGCAACATCTTCCACGGCGACCTGGACTGGCCGTTCGGCGACGACGGGCGCTGGGGCGTGGAGACCGACGTGGCGAACCTGTTCGTGTGCGGTTCGGGCGCGCGGCGTGGCGGTGGCGTGAGCGGGATCGGCGGCCACAACGCCGCGATGGCGGTCCTAGAAGCCTTCCAGTAGCCGGACCAGGAGCCTGCTCGCCGACTCGACGCTCGCCGCCGACGTCACCTGGATCTCGGTCTTGCCCTTGCGGCCCACCACGGTGTGCTGCACGACCTCGCCCGAGCCGAGCGTGGCCCGGTACGCCTCGTCGCCGATCCCGGCCACCGGCTCGGGATCCTGGCCCTTGTCCTCGTAGTCGAGCTTGGTGCGGGCGAACGCCTCGGGCCCGGAGGCGGTCTCGATCCGCACCGACGTCGTCGAGCCGCCGCCCTCGTACGAGCACAGGACGGCCGTGCCCTCGATCGTCTCGCGGGTGTGGGCCAGGTTCAGCGACAACGCCGGGCCCACGACGTCGGCCGGCGCCTTGTCGCACCCGATCCCGTTGGGCCGGGTCGCGGACGTGGCCGGCGCCGGCGACGGGGGTTCGGGCGTCGACGTGCACGCACCGAGCACGAGCAGACAGGAGAGCGCGGCGATTTTCCTGGTCACGTACTGTCCTGTCCCTCGGCGGCACCCCGACGTTACCCGAACCGCTCAGTCCGGCAGCCGCTCCAGCCGCACCACGATCGACTTCGACGTGGGCGTGCCCGACACGTCCGCCGTGGAATCCAACGGCACCAACGGGTTCGCCTCCGGGAAGTACGCCGCCGCACACCCGCGTGCCGTCGGGTAGGCCACCACCCGGAACCGCTCGGCCCGGCGCTCCACGATCCCGGTCGGGTCGTCGGGCCACTCCGAGACCAGGTCGACGTAGTGCCCGTCCAGCAGGTCCAGCTCGTCCAGGTCGGCCGGGCTGACGAACACCACGCGGCGACCGTCCTTCACGCCCCGGTAGCGGTCGTCGAGGCCGTAGATCGTGGTGTTGTACTGGTCGTGGCTGCGCAACGTCTGCAACAGCAGTCGACCGGTCGGGACCTTGAGCACCTCCAGCTCGTGCGCGGAGAAGTGCGCCTTGCCCGACCGTGTGCCGGTGAACTCGCGGGCGTCGCGCGGCGCGTGCGGCAGCACGAACCCGTCCGGCCGCCGGACCCGCTCGTTGTAGTCGGCGCAGCCGGGCACGACCCGGGAGATCCGGTCGCGGATCAGGTCGTAGTCCCGCTCGAAGTCCTCCCACGGCACCGGGTGGTCGGGCCCGAGCAGCTCGCGGGCGAGCCGGCACAGGATCGAGACCTCGGACAGCAGCCGGTCGCTCGCCGGCGTCAACCGGCCCCGCGACCGGTGCACGACGGACATCGAGTCCTCGACCGTGACGAACTGCTCGCCGGAGTGCTGGAGGTCGGCCTCGGTGCGGCCCAGCGTGGGCAGGATCAGCGCGGTGCGGCCGTGCACGACGTGCGACCGGTTGAGCTTCGTGGAGACCTGCACGGTCAGTTCGCACGAGCGCAGCGCGGCTTCCGTGACGGCCGTGTCCGGCGACGCGGACGCGAAGTTGCCGCCCACCGCGAAGAACACCTTGGCCGTGCCGTCCCGCATGGCCCGGATCGACGCGACGGTGTCGTGCCCGTGCTCGCGCGGCACGGTGATGCCGAACTCGGTCTCCAGGGCGGCCAGGAACTTCTCCGGCATCTTCTCCCAGATGCCCATCGTCCGGTCGCCCTGCACGTTGGAATGCCCGCGCACCGGGCAGAGGCCCGCGCCCGGCTTGCCGATCATGCCGCGCAGCAGGGCCACGTTCGCGATCTCGCGGATGGCGCGCACGGCGTGCTTGTGCTGCGTAAGGCCCATGGCCCAGCAGAAGATCGTCCGCTCGGAGTCGGCCAGCAGCCGGGCGAAGTGCTCGATCTCGGCGCGCGGCAGGCCGGTGGCCTCGTCGACGGCGGCCCAGTCGAGCGCCTTGGTCTGCTCGACGTAGTCGGCGTACCCGTCGGTGTAGTGCGCCACGAAGTCGGCGTCGGCCGCGTCCCACGACAGCAGCAGGTTGCCCGCCGCGGCGAACAGGGCCTGGTCGCCGCCGAGCCGGATCTGGAGGAAGTCGTCGGCCAACGCCGTGCCGCGGCCGACCACGCCACGCACGTTCTGCGGGTTCTTGAACCGCAGCAACCCGGCCTCGGGCAACGGGTTGACCGCGACGACCCGGGCACCGTTGCGCTTGGCGCTCTCCAGCGCGGACAGCATGCGCGGGTGGTTGGTGCCGGGGTTCTGGCCCACGACCACGATCAGGTCCGCGCGGTCGAAGTCGGCGATGCTCACCGAGCCCTTGCCGATGCCGGTCGTCTCCGACAGCGCGGCGCCGGACGACTCGTGGCACATGTTGGAGCAGTCGGGCAGGTTGTTCGTGCCGAACGACCGCACCATGAGCTGGTAGAGGAACGCGGCCTCGTTGCTGGTGCGACCCGAGGTGTAGAAGAGCGCCTGATCCGGACCGGGCAGCCCGCGCAGCTTCTCACCGATCAACGAGAACGCGTCGCCCCACGAGATCGGTTCGTAGTGCGTGGCCCCCTCGCGCAGCACCACCGGATCGGTGAGCCGGCCCTGTTGCCCGAGCCAGTAGTCCGGCCTGGTCGCCAGTTCGGCGACCGGGTGCGCGGCGAAGAACTCCGGCCCGACCCGGCGCCGGGTGGCCTCCTCGGCGACCGCCTTGGCGCCGTTCTCGCAGAACTCGGCGAGCCGGCGGTGCCCCTGCGGCTCGGGCCAGGCGCAGCCGGGGCAGTCGAAACCCTCGCGCTGGTTGAGCAGGCGCAACGTCGTGGCGGTCCGCACGACCCCCATCTGCTCGACACCGCGTTTGAGCGACACGGCCACCCCGGGCAGCCCCGCGGCCCAGCGCTTGGGCTCGCCGACGTCGAGCCGAGTCTCGTCGATGTCGTGCTCGGGCGGGTTGCGGTCCATGGGCCCATTCTCACCCCGCCGGGCGGCACGGAGTTGTCCACGCGTGCCCGGTTCTCCGGAGGGTGTACCGCGGCGCCGCCGGCACGCCCCGCGCGAGCGCACCGGCGGTCTCCGCGATCGACCGGGCGCCACCGCGACGCGATCCGCTGCCCACGGGCTCCAAGGGGTTGGTCGAGTCCGTGGATTCGCGTCCAACCTGCGGCTTGACCTGGTGATCACCGTCAATTGTGAGCGGGGTCACCGATCGCCGAATCCCCCGAACGAGTGACCCCAGCGCGCCGGACGGCGACGGCGATCCGGGTGACCCCGCCACCACGGCGAACGTCCCGACGTCCCGGCGGGAACCGTTGCGGGTCACACATCCGGCGTACTCCCGGGTGCCGGTACCAGGTATCTGGTTCGAAGTCGATACCCGTGTTTCCGTAGACTTCCCGCGTGACTGAGACCCCCACCGCGGCACAGCGTCCCGAACTCCCGTCGGCGTGGAACCCGGCCGAGGTAGAGGCCGGCCTGTACGAGCGGTGGGTCGAGCGCGGCTACTTCACCGCCGACCCCGGCAGCGACAAGCCGCCGTTCGCGATCATGCTGCCGCCGCCCAACGTCAACGGCAGCCTCCACATGGGCCACGCCCTCAACCACAGCGTCATGGACGCCCTGAGCCGCCGCCGGCGCATGCAGGGCTACGAGGTGCTGTGGCTGCCCGGCACCGACCACGCGGGCATCGCGACCCAGACGGCGGTCGAGCGCGCCCTGGCGAGCGAGGGGCAGTCCCGGCACGACCTGGGCCGCGAGAAGTTCGTCGAGCGCGTGTGGCAGTGGCGTGAGGAGGTCGGCGGCCGGATCCTCGGCCAGATGCGCCGCCTTGGCGACGGCGTGGACTGGTCGCGGCTGCGCTTCACCATGGACGAGGGCCTGTCCGAGGCCGTCCAGACGATCTTCAAGAAGCTCTACGACGACGGCCTGATCTACCGCGCCGAGCGGATCATCAACTGGTGTCCGCGCTGCCGGACCGCGCTGTCGGACATCGAGGTCGACCACTCCGACGACGACGGCGAACTCGTGTCCATCCGCTACGGCGAGGGCGACCGCTCGATCGTCGTGGCCACCACGCGCGCCGAGACCATGCTCGGCGACACGGCCGTGGCCGTGCACCCCGAGGACGAGCGCTACCGCCACCTGATCGGCACCACCGTCGAGGTGCCGCTGACCGGCCGGTTCGTGCCGATCGTGGGCGACGGGCACGTGGACCCGAAGTTCGGCACCGGCGCGGTCAAGGTCACGCCCGCGCACGACCCCAACGACTTCGAGATCGGCCGCCGCCACGACCTGCCCGCGCTCACCGTCATGGACGGGCTCGGCAACATCACGGTCAAGGGCCCCTTCGAGGGCCTCGACCGGTTCGAGGCACGCCCGGCCGTCGTGGCCGCGCTGCGCGAGCAGGGCCGGATCGTCGCCGAGAAGCGGCCGTACACGCACTCGGTGGGCCACTGCTCGCGCTGCGACACCGTGATCGAGCCCCGGCTGTCGCTCCAGTGGTGGGTCAAGGTCGAGCCGCTGGCCCGCGCCGCCGGCGAGGCGGTGCGCGACGGCCGCACGACCATCCACCCGCCGGAGCTGGCCAAGCGCTACTTCGACTGGGTCGACAACCTCAACGACTGGTGCATCTCGCGCCAGCTCTGGTGGGGCCACCGCATCCCGGTCTGGTATGGCCCCGACGGCGAGGTCCGGTGCGTCGGTCCCGATGAGCAGCCGCCCGGCGAGGGCTGGACGCGGGACGAGGACGTGCTCGACACGTGGTTCTCCTCTGGCCTGTGGCCGTTCTCCACGCTGGGCTGGCCGGAGTCCGCCGACGACCTGGCCCGCTTCTACCCGACCGCGGTGCTGTCCACCGGCTACGACATCCTGTTCTTCTGGGTCGTCCGGATGATGATGTTCGGCCTGTACGCGCTGGACGGGAAGCAGCCGTTCGACCACGTCTTCCTGCACGGTCTCATCCGCGACCAACACGGCAAGAAGATGTCCAAGTCGCGGGGCAACGGCATCGACCCCATCGACTGGATGGACGCCTACGGCGCCGACGCCACCCGCTTCACGCTGCTGCGCGGCGCGAACCCCGGTTCGGACCTGGCGCTGGCCGAGGAGTGGGCGGCCGGGTCGCGCAACTTCACCACGAAGCTGTGGAACGCCACCAGGTTCGCCCTGTCCAACGGCGCCACCGTCGAGGGCGGGCTGCCCGACCGCGACGCGCTGACCGACGCGGACCGCTGGATCCTCGACCTGCTCGACCGGCTTGTGTCCGATGTGGACGGTCAGTTCGAGGCGTTCCAGTTCGCCAAGCTGGCCGAGGGGCTCTACCACTTCGTGTGGGACGAGTTCTGCGACTGGTACCTCGAACTGGCCAAGGTCCAGCTCGCCGAGGGCGGCGCCCGCGCCGACGCCACCCGGTCGGTGCTCGGCCACGTGCTCGACGTCGTGCTGCGGCTGCTGCACCCGTTGACGCCGTTCGTCACCGAAACGCTCTGGACGACGCTGACCGGCGGCGAGTCGCTCGTGGTCGCGGACTGGCCCAAGCCGTCCGGCGTCGCGCGCGACGAGGTGGCCGCGACCCGGATCGAGGGCGTGAAGAAGCTCGTCACCGAGGTCCGCCGGTTCCGCTCCGACCAGGGCCTCAAGCCCGCGCAGAAGGTCGCGGGCAAGGTGCGCGGCGCGTGCTGCGTCGACCTGCTCGACCACGTGCCCGCCGTCCGGTCGCTGACCCGGATGACCGAGCCCGAGGACGGGTTCGCGGCCTCGGTGTCGCTGGAGGTCGGCCTGCCCGCCGGTGCCGTGAAGGTCGAACTCGACCTGTCCGGTGCGATCGACGTGGTCGCCGAGCGCAAGCGGTTGGCCAAGGACCTCGCCGTCGCGGAGAAGGAACGCGCGCAGTGCGAGGGCAAGCTGAACAACGCGGCGTTCACGGCCAAGGCACCGGCCGACGTGGTGGAGAAGATCAAGGCCCGGCTGGCCGCCGCCGACGCCGAGATCGACCGCATCCACGCCCGGCTCGAGACGTTGCCGCAGTCGTGAGCGCCGTGGACCCCGCCGCGCTCGAGGACCTGCGCCAGGTCGAGGCGGAACTGGACACCCGCTGGCCGGAGACCAAGCTCGACCCGTCGCTCGACCGGGTGCGCGCGCTGACCGAGATCCTCGGCGACCCGCAGCGCTCGTACCCGGTCGTGCACCTGACCGGCACGAACGGCAAGACGTCGACCTCGCGCATGATCGACGCGCTGTTCACCCGGATCGGCCTGCGCACCGGCCGCTACACCAGCCCGCACCTCCAGCTCGCCACCGAGCGCATCAACGTGGACAACGAGCCGATCAGCCCGGACCGCTACGTCGAGGTGTATCGGGACGTCGAACCGTACGTGTCCATCGTGGACGCGCGCGGCGACGTGCCCATGTCCAAGTTCGAGGTGCTGACCGGCATGGCGTACGCGGCCTTCGCGGACGCCCCGGTCGACGTCGCCGTGGTCGAGGTCGGGCTGGGCGGCACGTGGGACGCGACCAACGTGGCCGACGGCCGGATCGCCGTGATCACGCCGATCGGCCTGGACCACGTCGACTACCTCGGGCCGACGCTGGAGGGCATCGCAGAGGAGAAAGCCGGGATCATCAAGCCCGGTGCCGTCGCCGTGCTCGCCGAGCAGGACCCGGTGGTCGAACGGGTGCTGCTGCGCCGGGCCGCCGAGGTGGACGCGACCGTGGCCCGCCAGGGCGCGGAGTTCGGCGTGCTCGGCCGGGACGTCGCCATCGGCGGGCAGGTGCTGCGCCTCCAGGGGCTCGGCGGGATCTACGAGGACGTGTTCCTGCCGCTGCACGGTGCCCACCAGGCGGCGAACGCGGCGTTGGCGCTGGCGGCCGTGGAGGCGTTCTTCGGTGCCGGCGCGGACCGGCGGCTCGACGTGGAGGCGGTGCGCGAGGCGTTCGCGACCGTGGCCTCGCCCGGCCGGCTCGAACGCGTGCGCTCGGCGCCGACCGTGCTGGTCGACGCGGCGCACAACCCGCACGGCGCGGCGGCGTTGGCCAAGGCGCTGGACGAGGAGTTCGGCTTCCGCAAGCTCGTCGCCGTCGTCGGCGTGATGGCCGACAAGGACGCCGAGGGCATCCTGGTCGCGCTGGAACCCGTCGTGAACGAGGTCGTGCTCACGGCCAACTCGTCGCGGCGGTCCATGGACCCCGACGCGCTGGCGTCGCTGGCCGTGCCGATCTTCGGCGAGGACCGGATGGTGGTCGTGCCGCACCTGGTCGACGCCGTCGAGGAGGCCGTGCGGCTGGCCGAGGAGGACGACGACACCGGCGTGGTGTCCGGTGGCGGCGTGATCGTCACCGGATCGGTCGTGACCGCCGGAGAGGCCCGCGCGTTGTTCGGGAAGGAACCGTCGTGAGCACCCCTCCGCGCAAGGACCCGATGAAGTCGTTCCGGGGCATCATGGCCGGGACGCTGATCCTCGAAGCGATCGTGGTGGCGCTGGCGCTGCCGATCGTCGCCAAGCTCGGCGACGGGATCGGCACCGGCACCGGGTACTTCGTGCTCGGGCTGATCGTCGTGCTGATCGGCACGTGCGGCCTGCTCAAGCGGCCGTGGGCGGTCGGCGTGGTCGCGGTCGTGCACGTCGCCATGATCGCGTCGTGGTGGCTGCTCACCGCGCTCGGCGGCATCGGCGTGGTCTTCACCCTGGTCTGGGTGTACCTGCTGTGGCTGCGGCGCGACGTCGCGCGACGGATGGCCGAGGGCCGGTTGCCCGGCCAACAGGCGTAGTTCACCTCGATGTCGGTCATGGTCGTTAGGAAACGACCATGACCGAAGGTGTGGTGAACCGGCGGACGCTGCTGCGCGCCGGTGCGATCGTCCCGGCCGCGATGCTGCTGCCCGCCGGTGTCGCCTTGGCGCACGGCAAGAACCGGCCCGTTCTCACGCACGGTGTGCAGTCCGGCGACGTGACCGCCGACGGCGCGCTGGTGTGGACGCGGGCCGACCGGCCGTCCCGGATGCTCGTCGAGGTCTCGTCCGACCCGTCCTTCCGCCACCGGCGGGTGGTGCGCGGGCCGCTGCTGACCCCGGAGACCGGCGGCACGGGCAAGGTCCGGCTGCGTGGCCTGGTGCCCGGCCGTCGGGCGTACTACCGGGTCGTCGCCGAGGACCTCGACGGGCGCACGCGCAGTGAAGGTGTCGTCGGCAGCTTCACCACGCCGCCGCTGCTGCGCCGCGACGTGCGGTTCGTGTGGGGCGGCGACGTGGCCGGCCAGGGCTGGGGCAGCAACCCGGACCTGGGCGGCATGCCGCTGTTCGCGGCGATGACCGCCCGGCGGCCGGACTTCTTCGTGCACAGCGGCGACACCGTGTACTCCGACGGCCCGCTCCAGGAGAAGGTGACGCTGGCCGACGGGCGGGTCTGGCGCAACGTCGTGACGCCGGAGAAGCTCAAGGTCGCGGAGACGCTGGACGAGTACCGGGGCCAGTTCGCGTACAACCTGCTCGACCCGAAGGTCCGCGAGTTCGCCGCGCAGGTCCCCGCTTACGCCCAGTGGGACGACCACGAGGTCACCAACAACTGGTACCCCGGCGAGATTCTGGACTACTGCTTACTGGGGTTACGGTAGCATCTTGGCAGATGACCTCTTGCTGGTTGTATCCGGTATCGGTCCAGTTGGCGACATCACCCCTCCTCTGGCCCAGTACAGGGGCAACGCTTGGCGACAATTGTCTAGCGTATTTCTCTAGTGTGGTCGTTGGGTAAATCCTGGACTCGAATTCTCAAGGTAAGCCTCCTGTTTTATGCGAGTGTGCATCACAAGTGGCATCTTGTGCAGATCAGGATGAATCAATGGCCGCTTCTGCTTTGAGTGATAGAACTGTTATCGAGACATTGAAACAAGATCGATCAACTCCGGCGCGCGTCATAGTGCGCAAAGACCGCGGGAGCAGGATGGTTTTTGGAGCTTGTCACCCAAGTCCCACACTGGGTGCATCTTAAACCGCGATGCAGGTCTATATCGGGATCCGCTTGTGCGCTTGCGCGTTCAGCTATGCGATCGGCATATAGAAACTGCAAGTTGATTCGATGTTGGGGTAGTAATTCTCCGCCGCGAATCGCCGCGTCCGGCCTTGTGTCTTCCAGCTTGCCCCAAGTGGTTTTAAGGACTTTTTGACTTTGGCCATCTGCATCCGGGATGAAACAATGCTTCGGATCGCTGTGGCACCTTGCTCAATCTTCTTGGCATGTTCTTCGCTGCCGTTTAATTCATCTAGGTCACCCTGCATGTGCAAGGATCCTTCCGGGGTAGGTCGGAAGTTATTAGTGTTGGCGTCCGTGATACTGCAAAGTCGGAATTACAACGGCAGATCAGCTCTGGTGGATCAGCCGGTCAGGTGCGGCCTTCGTGTCGAGCCAGGCCCTGGCCAACTTGCCCGCCGCCGCGCGGAACACACCGTCGCGGTCGCCGTCGTCGGGCGTAATCGTCTCTGACCGCTTGTCCAGCACGAGGTACCGGTCCGAGCCGCCGTCGGTGTGGAACCGGTAGCGCGCCTCGGCTTCGGTCTCGGCCTCTTTGTGCAGGTACACGAGCATCGCCAACGCGATCACCTCCAGGGCTTGCTGTAGTCCTCATTGGACGCGGGTGGGATCTGGGTTTCCCACCGCGACACCTCGTTTGCTGCCGCGTGAGCGTCCTTGTACGAGGCGTTCGGGTTCTGCTGCCAGTATCGCGCCTCGGCGAGTTCGTGTTCGAGCAGGGCGATGTCCGATGGCTGCGCCTGGCCCGAGCGCAGCCTCAGCCACGCCTCCGCCATGTCGGGGTTGGGGTCGAAGCGGGCCATCACCGTGCCACCGTCGACACCCTCCAGTGGGTGCAGGTCCTCGAACACGTGGTTCTTGATCTGCTCGATCTCGGCGCGGGTGAACCCGGTTCCACCCCCGACCCGGGGTACGTCGGCGACATGGCCCGCGACATCGCCGATGTCATCGGAGCCTCGGATCGACTGGTACGCGTTCTCCGACCAGCGGTCGATGCGGTCGTAGGCACGCAACGACCCGTCGTCCACCGGTCGCGCGCCGCCGGTCTGTCCGGGGCGTGGGAGTTCATCACCCGATCGGGCCGGGGTCTTGAGGTCGTCCAGCACCTTGCGGACCTTGTCGAACACGTCGCCGAGCGTGCGCAGCAGCGGGACGAGCTTGCTGATCGTCCGCACCAGCTTCTTGAGGATGTCGCCGATCTTCGCGCCCCACCGCGCCACGGCCGCTGACGCCTGCGCGACCACGACCGGCGTGGCCAGACCGACGGTGAACGCGACCTCCAGCGCCCAGGCAATCAACCGTCCGACCAGATCGGCGATCAGGTCCCGCACGAACTCGCGCACGACGGCGACCACGACGCCCGCCATCTCCACGGCCGAACCGAACCCGTCGGCAGCGGTGGACGCGCCGCCGAGCACCTCGGCGGTGTTCCCGGCGGCGGCCCGGTAGGCGTCCCCCGCCTGCCCCTGCCACCCTGCGGTGTCGTTGGCCACGTCGCGCGTGTAGTCGTCACGGACCTCGGCCACGGCCTTGGCGACGTTCTTCCACGTAGCCGCGTGGGAGGCGACGAGGTCGGCGTTGCCCGCGAGCCAGTCCAACGCGTCGGACAACGGCTTGACGTGCTCGATCAGCCACGAGACGCCGGCCGACAGCAGCGAGCCCAACGGGTCGATGACGATGCTCAGCGCCTCGAGCCCGACACCCGCGACACCCATGCCGATGTCGATCCAACTGCCGCTCTCGATACCGGACTTGAGGTCGGCGGCGGACTCGGCGATACCGATGCCGGAGTACCACCGCGTGCTGTCCTGAACGGGCGCGATGAGCGGATTGCCGCCGGTCACCGCAGGCTCCCGAACGTGACCGCCGCGTCGTCCTCGCGCTGCTCGTACTCGTCGGCCGTGTACTTCACCTGCGTGGCGATGTCGGCCATCCCCTTGGTGCCGGCCGTCAACGCGTCACTGGCCTGATCTTCGATGCCGCGCACGACGGAGGGCAGGAACTGGCACAGCTGTCCGTAAGCGCCGTCGGCCATGCTCACCGTGCGGGCGGCGTGCACCGCCTCACCCAGCCGCTCGGCTAGTGCTTCGAGCTTGGCGGCATGCGCACGCAGTTCATAGGGCAGAACGTCGTATCCGTTCACAGCCGCCTCCTTTACCTGAGGTACGAGTCGTCGCCGAAGTCGTCGTCATCGCGCCTGCGGGCCCGTGGTGCGGGCGGCGGAGCGTCACCGAACCGATCGCGGTACGCGTCCACGACCATCCGACGGGTGTCCGGCAGGTCGTCACCCACCTGCGACTCCGTGGCGGCTTGAACCTCACCGGCGATTCGCGCGCGAGCGGCGTTCAGGGTGCTCATGAACAGGGGGCCGAGGTCGTCCGGCCGCACCGAGGTCGTCCGATCGGTGAACCGGACGTCCACCGGAGAGCCGGTGGAGTCGACGGTCACGACAACCGCGCCGTTGACGCTGGTCTCCGTCACCCGGATCCGTTCCACCTGGTCGCGCAGCGCCTGCAAGCGATCTGCCCGGCTGCGCATCCCTTCGACCCAGTCGTCGATGCTGCGCTCGGCCTGTCCCGGGTCTCCGCTCAGCAGTCCGTCCCGACGTGGCTCCGCCATACGTTGGTTATAGCCGGACGCCATCGAAGTGATCACGCGATCGGGAGATTTCCACCGGATGAGCGTCTCGGCAGCGAGTGCGATTGCCCGGAGATCACAGAGCGTCTGTATACCCTGAATCGACACTGACCTCGCCGCTCCATACGGAGAAGCGCGTCGACGTCCTGGCCGCCCGCGCGTTCCAGGCGTTCGACGAGTGGCAGCCCATCGACTCCACGCGGGCCGTCGACGGCCGTGTGTACCGGAAGTTCTCGTACGGGCCGAACATCGAGGTCTTCATCCTCGACATGCGCACGTACAAGGACGCGAACACCTCGCCGCGCGACCAGGCCGGGCACATCCTCGGCGACCGCCAGGCCCGCTGGCTGCTCGACTCGCTGAGCCGCTCGCGCGCCATGTGGAAGATCATCGCCGCCGACCTGCCGATCGGGCTGACCGTGCCGGACGGCGCCGACATCGAAGGAGTGGCCAACGGCCTGCCCGGTGCGCCCGGCGGCCGGGAGACCGAGATCGCGTGGCTGCTCAAGGAACTCAAGCGTCGCCGCGTCCGAAACACCGTGTGGCTCACAGCGGACGTGCACTACTCCGCCGCGCACCACTACTCGCCGGACCGCGCGACGTTCCAGGACTTCGACCCGTTCTGGGAGTTCGTGTCCGGGCCGCTGCACGCGGGGGCGTTCGGACCCAACACCCTGGACCCGACGTTCGGTCCGCAGGCGGTCTTCGTGAGCGCGCCGCCGGCGGCGAACACGACGCCGTTGGACGGCTTCCAGCACTTCGGCGAGGTCGAGGTGGCCGCCGACGGGCGCCTTACGGTGTGGCTGCGCGACATCAAGGGGCGCTCGCTCTGGTCCACCACCCTGGACCCACGCCGCTGACCGCGAGTCCTCCACCCGGGCACCCCGAAATACGCACTCGGACACCCTGAAACACGCACTCGGGCACAGCGGACGCGGCATCGTCCCCGGTTCCGCCGTTCCCGAGGCCCTGCGGCTACTCTTTGCCCCACACCGACCCCGTACGAAGGAGTACAGACGGCCGTGAGCGAGCGCACCCTGGTCCTGGTCAAGCCCGATGGCGTCAGCCGTGGACTGGTCGGCGAGGTGATCTCGCGCATCGAGCGCAAGGGCCTCCGACTGGCCGCGCTGGAACTGCGCACCGTCGACGAGGCCACCGCCAAGCAGCACTACGCCGAGCACGACGGCAAGTCGTTCTTCAACGACCTCGTCGAGTTCATCACCGGCGGTCCGCTGGTCGCGATCGTCGTCGAGGGCACCCGGGCGATCTCGGCGTTCCGCCAGCTCGCCGGCGGCACCGACCCGGTGGAGAAGGCCACGCCGGGCACGATCCGCGGCGACTTCGGCCTGGAGGTCCAGTTCAACCTCGTGCACGGCTCCGACTCGGTCGAGTCGGCCGAGCGCGAGATCAAGATCTGGTTCCCCGCGCTCTGAGGCCACCGGTCGAGGCGCGGCGACGGGGCGAGGACCCGTTGCCGCCCTCGGCCGAACCGTGCAGCACCGTCCCCTCCGGGTAGCCCAGCGGCAGGTACATGCGCACCGAGTCGAACCGGGTGTCGCCCACGGCGACGGAGTTGGGCAACCTGCCCCACTCCCGGAAGCCCAGGGACTCGTACAGCCCGATCGCGTTGCGGTTGTTGCCCCGCACACCCAACGTGAGCAGCTCCAGCCCCGCCGCCCTGGTCGTGGCGATCACGTCCGCCACGAGCAGCGCGCCCAGGCCCAGGCCACGAGCCCTCGGGTGCGCGGTCACGCGGCGCAGCTCGGCACAGCCCGCGAACACGCCCATGCCCTCGCCGTGCCACGCGGCCGTGCCGCTGATCACGCCGTCCACCCGCGCCAGGACGAGCCCGCCCCGGCCCCGGGTCACGTCGTCGAAGACGGAGTCCAGCCACGCGTCCGTCGCGGTCCGGTCCGGCGGGTTCGGATAGCCGATGGCACCGCCCGCCGCCACGACGTCGTGCAGCACCTCGTGGACTCCGGCGCGCAGGTGTTCGTCCGGTTCGTCGGGTCTGATGAGGTCGATCTCCACGGACCGAGCGTAAAACCCGCGGGGGATTGTCGGACCGCGCGGTTACCGTGATCCCCGTGACCACGACCCTTGTCGAAGCCAAGGCGTTGACCAAGCACTTCGGGACGTTCGAGGCCGTGCGCGGCATCGACGTCCAGGTGCGGGCCGGTGAGGCGTTCGGCTTCCTCGGCCCCAACGGTGCGGGCAAGTCGTCGACCGTGCGGATGGTCTCGTGCGTCTCGCCGCGTTCCGGCGGCGACCTGACCGTGTTCGGGCTCGACCCCGAGCGCGATGGTCCGAGCATTCGTGCCCGGCTGGGCGTCGTGCCGCAGCAGGACAACCTCGACAACGAGCTGACCGTGCGGCAGAACCTGGAGATCTACGGCCGGTACTTCGGGTTGTCGCGGTCCACCGTGCGGGCCAAGGCCGCGGAGCTGCTGGAGTTCGCGCAGCTCACGGACAAGGCCGACGCCGAGGTGGACTCGTTGTCGGGCGGCATGAAGCGGCGGCTGACCATCGCCCGGTCACTGGTCAACGAGCCCGAGCTGCTGCTGCTCGACGAGCCGACCACCGGCCTCGACCCGCAGGCCCGGCACCTGTTGTGGGACCGCCTTTTCCGGCTCAAGCAGTCCGGCGTCACGTTGATCATCACGACCCACTACATGGACGAGGCCGAGCAGCTCTGCGACAGGTTGGTGGTCATGGACGGTGGGCTGATCGCCGCCGAGGGGTCCCCGGCCGACCTCATCCGGCGGTACTCGACGCGGGAGGTGCTCGAACTGCGGTTCCCGCCGGACGGCCAGGACCCCGACCTCGTCGACGGGCTCGCCGACCGGGTCGAGGTCCTGCCCGATCGGCTGCTGCTCTACACCGACGACGGGGAGGCCACGCTCGCCGCCGTCCACTCGCGGGGTGTGCGTCCGACGTCCAGCCTGGTGCGCCGGTCGTCGCTGGAGGACGTCTTTCTCCGACTGACCGGACGGACGTTGGTGGACTGATGGCGGTCGTCCTCGGGCCCGTGCGGGCCGTGCTGGTCTGCGTCGAGCACCGGTTGACCTGGTATCGGCGCAACTGGCGGGCGTCGGTGGTGTCCAACTTCCTCCAGCCCGTGCTGTTCCTGCTCGCCCTGGGACTGGGTTTCGGGTCCCAGGTGCGGCCGGGCCCGGCGACCGGCGGGCTGCCGTACGTGGAGTTCCTCGCGCCCGCGCTGCTGGTCGTCACGGCACTCCAGGCCACGATCCAGGAGTCGACGTACGCGGTGCTGTCGGCGTTGAAGTGGGAGAAGAGGTACGTGGGCCTGGTGGCCACGCCGGTCACGCCGGCCCAGGTCCTCTACGGACACCTGGTGTGGATCGCGGCGCAGTCGGCATTGGCGACGACGGCGTTCCTGGTTGTCGCCGCCCTGCTGGGCGCGGTCACGAGCCCGCTCGCGGTGCTGGCCGTGCCCGCCGCCGTGCTCGCGGGCATGGCGTTCAGCGCGCCGACGGTGGCGTTCAGCGTGACCCGGGAGCAACCGGCCGGGTTCGGCGCCCTGCACCGGTTCCTGGTGATGCCGATGGTGTTGTTCGGCGGCACGTACTTCCCGCTCGACCAGTTGCCCGACTGGCTGCACCCGGTCGTCTGGCTGACGCCGGTGTGGCACGGCGTCGAGCTGTGCCGGGGCCTCGCGCTCGGCGGCCTGTCGCCCCTGGCCGCCCTCGGGCACGTCGCCTACCTGGCCGCGTTGGTCGTGCTCGGCACCGTGCCGGCCCGCCGCTTCTTCCACCGGAGGTTGACCCAGTGATCCGCACCCGCCCGCCGCGCGGCGAGGTCGGCGCGCCCGACCGCCGGGGTCCGCGCACCCGCGGCCCCGGTCGTCCGCCCACGCCGACCCACGCGGGGGAGGAGCGCCGATGAGCACGGGTCTCACGCTGCGGATCGTGCCGCCCGGCCTGTACGCGCGTCGGGCGCACGTCCTGGTCGAACGGTCGTACCTGGTCCACCGCCGGGCGGCGCTGTCGCTGGTGTCCGGGTTCTTCGAGCCGCTGTTCTTCCTGCTCTCGCTGGGCTTCGGGTTCGGGCAACTCGTCACTTCGGTGGACGCGCCGGGTGGACCGGTCGACTACGCCACGTACGTCGCGCCCGCGCTGCTGGCCGCGTCCGCGATGAACGGCGCCGTGTTCGAGTCGACGTTCAACGTCTTCTTCAAGTTCAAGTACGCCAAGACCTACGACGCGGTCCTGGCCACGCCCATGGGCCCGGTCGACATCGCGCTCGGCGAGGCGATGTGGTGCCTGGCGCGCGGCGGCCTGTACTCGGTCGGGTTCCTGGCGGTGATGGCCGTGCTGGGCCTCGTGTCGACGCCTTGGGCGCTGCTCGTGGTGCCCGCCGCGCTGCTGGTGGCGCTCGGGTTCGCCGCCGTGGGCATGGCCGCGACCACGTTCATGCGAACGTGGCACGACTTCGACCTCGTGCTGCTCGCGGTCACGCCGATGTTCCTGTTCTCGACCACGTTCTTCCCGCTGTCGGTGTACCCGGGGCCGTTCCAGGAGGTCGTCCGCTGGACGCCGCTCTACCACGCGATCGAGCTGGTGCGGTCGTTGGCGGCCGGGAACCTGCACGTCGGACTGCTGGTCCACGCCCTGTACTTCGTGGCCCTGACCGTGGTCGGGCTCGTGGTCGCGGCCCGCCGGATCGGCCGGTTGCTGCTGACCTGAAGCGGGTCGACACTGGTCCGACCACCACTCCGGGAGGTCATCGTGGACGTCCTCGTGTTGATCGGTCGAATCCTCTTCGTGTTCCTCTTCTTCGGCTCGGCGATCGGGCACCTCACCCAGACCGAGGCGATGGCCGGGTATGCGGCGTCGAAGGGCGTGCCGCAGCCGAAGCTCGCCACGGCGGGCAGCGGCGTGCTCATGATCGTGGCCGCGCTGATGCTGCTGCTCGGCGTGTGGGCCGACCTCGGCGCGTTGCTGCTGGTGGTCTTCCTGCTGCCGACCGCGTTCCTCATGCACGACTTCTGGAAGCAGACCGATCCCCAGGCCAAACAGCAGGAGATGATCGCGTTCAACAAGGACCTCTCGCTCGCGGGCGGCGCGCTGATGTTCTTCGGCGTCTACGCCGGCGTGGGCGCCGACCTGGGCCTGACGGTGACCGGACCGCTGTTCTGAGGTCCTCGGGCCCTGCCGTTACGCTGGAAAGCGTGAGTGCTGAGTCCGTCTTCCCCGCGCTGGAACCCCTTCTGCCGAAGGTCGCCAAGCCGGTGCAGTACGTCGGCGGGGAGTTGAACGCGACCGTCAAGGACTGGGACGGCGCGGCCGTGCGGTGGGCGTTGATGTACCCCGACGCCTACGAGGTCGGCCTGCCCAACCAGGGCGTCATGATCCTCTACGAGGTCCTGAACGAGCAGCCCGACGTGCTGGCCGAACGCACCTACGCGGTGTGGCCGGACCTGGAAGCGCTGATGCGCGAGCACGGCGTGCCGCAGTTCACCGTCGACGGCCACCGGCCGGTCGGCGCGTTCGACCTGCTCGGCGTCAGCTTCTCCACGGAACTGGGCTACACCAACCTGCTCAACGCCCTTGACCTCGCGGGCGTCCCGATCCACGCCGCCGACCGCACCGAAGACCATCCGATCGTGGTCGCCGGTGGTCACGCCGCGTTCAACCCGGAACCGATCTCCCCGTTCGTCGACGCCGCCGTGCTCGGCGACGGCGAGGAGGCGGTCCTGGAGATCACCGACCTGGTGCGGGCGTGGAAGGCCGAGGGCCGGCCGGGCGGGCGCGACGAGATCCTGACCCGACTCGCCGAGACCGGCGGCGTCTACGTGCCCCGGTTCTACGATGTCGAATACCTGCCGGACGGGCGCATCCAGCGCGTGGTGCCCAACCGCGAGCGCGTGCCGTACCGGGTGTTCAAGCGCACCACGATGGACCTCGACGCGTGGCCGTACCCCAAGCAGCCCCTGGTGCCCCTCGCGGAGAGCGTGCACGAGCGGATGAGCGTGGAGATCTTCCGGGGCTGCACGCGCGGCTGCCGGTTCTGCCAGGCGGGCATGATCACCCGTCCGGTGCGCGAACGCTCGATCGAGGGCATCGGCGCGATGGTCCAGCGCGGTCTGGAGGCGACCGGCTTCGAGGAGGTCGGCCTGCTGTCGCTGTCCAGCGCCGACCACTCCGAGATCGCCGAGATCACCAAGGGCTTGGCCGACCGCTACGAGGGCACGAACACCAGCCTGTCGCTGCCGTCGACCCGTGTGGACGCGTTCAACATCGACCTGGCCAACGAGCTGTCGCGCAACGGCCGCCGCTCCGGCCTGACGTTCGCGCCCGAGGGCGGCAGCGAGCGCATCCGCCGCGTCATCAACAAGATGGTGTCCGAAGAGGACCTCATCAGGACGGTCGGCGCCGCGTTCCAGGCGGGCTGGCGGCAGGTGAAGCTGTACTTCATGTGCGGTCTGCCCACCGAGACCGACGAGGACGTCCTCCAGATCGCGGAGATGGCCAAGAACGTCATCCGCAAGGGCCGTGAGGTCAGCGGGCGCAAGGACATCCGCTGCACGATCTCCATCGGCGGGTTCGTGCCCAAGCCGCACACCCCGTTCCAGTGGGCCGGCCAGTGCGACCCGGACACCGTCGACTCGCGACTGCGCAAGCTGCGCGAGGCCGTCAACGCCGACCGCTCGCTTGGCCGCAACATCGGCATGCGCTACCACGACGGCAAGCCCTCGCTGATCGAAGGACTGCTGTCCCGGGGCGACCGGCGCATCGGCCTGGTGATCGAACGGGTGTGGCGCGAGGGCGGCCGGTTCGACGGCTGGTCCGAGCACTTCTCCTACGAGCGCTGGGTCGAGGCCGCCGCGGCCGAACTCGGGCCGCTGGGCGTCGACCTCGACTGGTTCACCACGCGCGAGCGCGAGGAACTCGAGGTCCTGCCCTGGGACCACCTCGACTCGGGCCTGGACAAGGAGTGGCTCTGGGCCGACTGGCAGGACGCCCTCGACGAGCGCGAGCAGGACGACTGCCGCTGGACGCCGTGCTTCGACTGCGGCGTGTGCCCGGCCATGGGCACCGACATCGAGGTCGGGCCGACCGGCCGGACGCTGCTGCCGATCTCGCCCGTCGGCAAGGGTTCGCCGGTCCGCAACCCGGCGTTGACCAAGGGGTGACCCCAGGCGGCCGTCACCGCGTGACGGCCGCCTCCGCGTCCACCATCCCGTGCCCGTAGAAGCCGTTGTACTCGGAGTACCCGGTGCAGTACGCGTCCTGCACGCCGGTGCCGTTGAGGTCGTAGTCCGCCGGGCACGGCACAGTCTGCGCGCCCGCGTTGAGCATCCGTCCGAGTTCGCCCGCGCCCGCCGACGGGTGCTGCGAGGCGATCAGCGCGGCCACGCCGGACGCGTGCGGCACTGCCATCGACGTGCCGCAGGAGTAGTCGTAGCCGTTCGGCACGGTCGACAGCACGCAGCCCTGCCCGCCGTCCGCCGGCACCTGCCGCCGGTCACCGCCCGGCGCCGTGACGTCCACCGCGCCCAGCCCATACGAGCTGTACCCGGCCTTCACCCGATTGGCGCCCACGGACGAGACCGCGACCACGTTGCGCAACTGCGCGGGCAGCACCAGGCACGTGTTGTCCACGGGCCGCGGCTTGACGTCCTCGGGCGCGGCGTTCGTCGGGCTCTGCGCGTCCCGGCCCGGCTTGGTCAGGTCGACGGCCGCGTTGCCCGCCGCCGCCACGGTCAGCACGCCCCGCGCCGCCGCGTAGTCCACGGCCCGGCGCACGGCCTCGTAGACCAGCTTCTGCCCGTCCTGGTTCTGGCAGGTGAACACCCACGGGTCGATGTAGTAGCTGTTGTTGGTCACGGTCATGCCGTGCGTCGCCGCCCACATGAACCCGCACACCGCGTATTCGGGGTAGATGAACCCGTCGTCGTCGACGACCTTCACCGACGCGATCCGCACGCCCGGCGCGACGCCCGTGGTGCCCCGGCCGTCGTCGGCCGCCGCGATCGTGCCCGCGACGTGCGTGCCGTGCACCGACGTGGTCGGCGACCAGGCGGCCTCGGCGGGGTCGGCCACGCCGGTCGTGCAGCCCGCCGACAGTTCGGGGTCCAGCGCGTCGACCAGGTCGGGGTGCGTGGGGTCCACGCCCGAGTCGAGCACGCCCACCACGACGTCACGGCTGCCCGTGCTGACGGCGTGCGCCTCGGCGGCGTGGATCAACTCCATGTCCCACTGCTCGGCCGTCCGGTCCAGTGTGCCGTCCGCCGTCCGGCTGCCCACCGGTTCGTCCTCGCGCTTCTTCGCGGGCGTCCGCCGGGACCTGCCGTCGGCCTGCGCGCTGTAGGCCCGCTCCGGCCCCATCTTCGTGCCGAACCCCGGGTCGGCCGAGGTCACGACGGCCACCGAGATCTGCGGGTGGTAGGTCGCGATCGTGCCGCACGCGCCCGTGACCAGGGCGTCCGCCAGCGGGCTGCTCGTGCCCTCGTCGAACACCACCAGGTAGCGCAGGGTCGGTCCGGGCTGGATGCAGTGGGACGCGCCGACCTCGTCGGGGTCCGCCGCGGCGTACGTCGGCACCGCGATGCTCGCCGAGGCCGAACCGGGGGCGAACCCGGTCGCGAGCAACGCCACGCCGACCGCTGCCGCTCGGGCGCGGCGGAGCAGAGGCACGGGGGACCTCCAGGTGCTGGGCTGGCGGGGAGCCCGCGCGTCGGCACGCCGTCGATCGGGCCACTGGTGCCGGACGGTAGCCACGCCCGACGAACCAGACAAGCTCAACCGCGCTTGACACGACCAAGGTACCGTCCTCGTGGAGCAGGACCGTGGACCGTCGGGACGCCCATCCCGGCGGGCGTGCCCGAATACCCCGAGGGAGCAGCACTGAACCGCCAGCACCAGCCCAACCCGTCGGCCGCACCGGTGCAGAGGCTTCGGGTGCGCTACGCGAAACGCGGCCGGTTGCGGTTCACGTCGCACCGCGACATCGCCCGGACCTTCGAACGCGCACTGCGCCGCGCGGGCGTGCCCATGGCCTACTCGCAGGGCTTCAACCCCCACCCGAAGGTGTCATGGGCGAATGCCGCACCGACCGGTGTGGCGAGCGAGGCCGAGTACGTGGAGGTGCAGGTCGTAGAGGAGGTCGAGCCCGAGGCGCTGCGTGCGGCCCTCGACGCGGCCCTGCCGCCGGGCCTGGACATCCTGGAGATCGTCCAGTCGGGTGGTGGCAACCTCCCGGAGCGGATCGACGCCAGTCGCTGGCGGATCGAACTGCCCGGCGTGTCACCCGATCGGCTGGAGTTCGCGGTGGCCGCGTTGCTGTCCGCGACGTCGGTCGAGGTCGAACGGCTCACCAAGGACGGCAAACGCCTGCTCGACGTGCGGCCGGCCCTGGTGTCGGCCCAGGTCGACGGGCATTCGAGCGATGCCGGACACGATGCGCCTGGATTGTCACAACCGTGTGGGATACTCATGACGGTCGTACGGCAGACAACGCCTACCGTGCGACCCGACGACGTGCTGAGCGCGCTCCGGGTCGTCGCCGACCTGGTTCCGCCGGTCCCCGCGAAGGCGACCCGGATGGCGCAGGGCCGGCTCGAGGACGATGGCAACCTGGTCGATCCGCTCTCCCCGGACAGGGTGACGGAGGACTGACCCGGCTGTCGGAGCACCGCTGACGGCGTCGTCGCGGGAGAAGTAGACCTGCCGTACCGCGTGCCCTGGCGGCATGCGCTCGGCGTGAAGGCAAGGATTCCCGCCGCCGGCCGCGGCGGTGAGTGGACAAAAGAGAAGAGGCCCCTGCGCGGCCGCGTCGATCGACGCGCCCGGGGGTGGAGGAGCTGCATGTCGAACACGGACAGGCCTGCCGGCGGCGCCGGCGGGGGTAACGTCACATCCGCACACCCGCAGTTGGCGGATCTGCCGGCCAAGCTCAGGGTGCACGCCCTGGCGAAGCTGCTCGGCGCGAGCAGCAAGGACGTGGTCGCCGCGCTCGCCGATCTCGGCGAGACGGTGCGCAGCGCGCAGTCCAGCGTGACGCGTGACCTCGCCCTGAAGGTCGCGGAAAGCCTGCTGGACTGGGACGACATCGTCACCGGCGAGGTCGACGAGACCACCGAGGAACCGGCGCTGCCGCCCCGCGAGGTGGCCGCGCTCACCCCGTTGTTCGCGCCGCCGTCCGCGGTGTTCCTGCCGCCGACGCCCGTGCCCGTGGTCGCGCCCGCCGCGACGACGGCCGACGTCGACGAGGAGCCCGCGGCCGAACCGGTCGGCGACGAGGCGCACGCCGACGAGGACGCCGGTGACGAGGGCGAAGGCCGTCGTCGTCGCCGTCGTGGCCGTCGTGGTCGTGGTCGCGGCAAGGGCATGGGCGACGAGGCCGACGTCGACGAGTCGACCGACGAGGCGGCCGAGGCCGTCGGCGAGGAGACGGTCGAGGACGAGGCCGCCGACGAGGAAGGCGAAGGCGGCGGCAACCGGCGCCGTCGGCGCCGTCGTCGTCGCCGGGGCGTTGCCGAGGACGAGGCGACGCCGAACGAGGACGACCCGCCGAACACGGTCGTCCACGTGCGCGACGCACGGGACGACAAGGCCGACTCCGAGGCCGCCCAGAACGAGGTCCGCAGCGTGCGCGGCTCGACCCGGCTGGAGGCCAAGCGCCAGCGCCGCCGGGACGGTCGCGAGGCCGGGCGCCGTCGTGCGCCGGTGCTGTCCGAGGCCGAGTTCCTGGCCCGACGCGAGGCCGTCGAGCGCACCATGGTCGTGCGCGAGCGCGGCGACCGCACGCAGATCGGCGTGCTGGAGGACGGCGTCCTCGTCGAGCACTTCGTGACCTCGTCGGGCACCGGCTCGCTGGTCGGCAACGTCTACCTGGGCCGCGTGCAGAACGTGCTGCCGTCGATGGAGGCCGCCTTCATCGACATCGGCCGCGGTCGCAACGCCGTGCTCTACGCGGGCGAGGTCGACTGGGACGCCGCGGGCCTCGAGGGCAAGGCCCGCAAGATCGAGCAGGCCCTGTCCACCGGCGACAGCGTGCTCGTGCAGGTCACCAAGGACCCGGTCGGCCACAAGGGCGCCCGGCTGACCACGCAGATCAGCCTGCCCGGCCGCTTCCTGGTGTACGTGCCCGGCGGCGGCGCGACCGGCATCAGCCGCAAGCTGCCCGACACCGAGCGCAAGCGCCTCAAGGACATCCTCAAGCGCGTGGTGCCCGAGGACGCGGGCGTGATCATCCGCACCGCCTCCGAGGGCATCGCGGAGGAGGAGCTCGGCCGCGACGTCACCCGCCTCCAGGCGCAGTGGCAGGTCATCAAGGAGAAGGCCGACGTGCCGCGCGCCCAGGCTCCGCAGCTGCTGTACGAAGAGCCCGACCTGCTGGTGAAGGTCGTCCGCGACCTGTTCACCGAGGACTTCTCCGCGCTGATCGTGCAGGGCTCGGAGGCGTGGGACGTGATCGAGGCGTACGTGCGCCACGTCGCGCCCGACCTCCAGGACCGGCTGCGTCGCCACGTGGGCAACACGGAGGTGTTCGCCGAGCACCGCATCGACGAGCAGCTCCTCAAGGCATTGGACCGCAAGGTGTGGCTGCCCTCGGGCGGCTACCTGGTCGTCGACCGCACCGAGGCGATGACCGTGATCGACGTGAACACCGGCAAGTTCACCGGTTCGGGCGGAAACCTCGAAGAGACGGTGACGCGCAACAACCTGGAGGCCGCGGAGGAGATCGTCCGCCAGCTCCGGCTGCGCGACGTCGGCGGCATCATCGTGATCGACTTCATCGACATGGTGCTGGAGTCCAACCGGGACCTGGTGCTGCGTCGCCTGACCGAGTGCCTCGGCCGGGACCGCACGCGCCACCAGGTCGCCGAGGTGACCTCGCTCGGCCTGGTGCAGATGACCCGCAAGCGGGTCGGCACCGGGTTGCTGGAGGCGTTCAGCAGCACGTGCGAGCACTGCCGCGGGCGTGGCCTGGTGGTGTCGACCGAGCCGGTGGCCGGCCACGCGCACGGTGGTTCGGGCCAGTCCGGTCAACAACAGCAGCAGCAACAGCCGCCGCAGCAGCAGCAGCAGGGTGGCGGGCGCAAGTCCCGGCGTGGCAAGGGCGGCGACAACGCCGCGCCGCCCGCCGAGGCGCCGGTCGACCTGCCCGCGATCGTGGAGGACGAGCCGGTCGAGACCGCACCCGTGGTCGGTCCGACCGTCACGGCGCCGGACGGCGGCGCGTCCGTCGAGAGTGGTCCGGTGTCGGGCGCGGCCGTGATCGGCGACTCTTCCGTGGACGAGGCGCCCGACGACGGTCGGCCGCGTCGGCAGCGCCGTCGCGTGGCCCGGCGCGAGGCCGGTGCGGTGAGCCGGCGCGAGTCGTCGGCGCCGGAGCCGGCCGCTCCCGCCGAGCCCGTCGTCGTCGAGCGGGTCGCCGAGCCCGCCGCGTCGGCGCCGGTCGTCGAGCCCGAGGCACCGCACGTGTCGATCGCGCCGCCGACCCAGGTCGGTCCGGCGGACGCGGCCGAGTCCCGCAACGGCACGACGTCCCGCACGCGGACCCGCCGTCGTGCCGCCTCGCGGCCCGCCGGCCCGCCGGTCAACGCGGTCACCGAAGGCTGATCCCACCCGGGTGCGGCGCCGTTCCGGCGGCGCCGCCCCGAGGGGGACCCCGGTTTGACCCCGCTGTCCACCGCCACGTAACCTGATGACCGGTCCGCCGTCCCGGTGGTCCCAGCCTCGCGCGAAGCCCCCTCCGCCCGAACTTCTCGTGGCGACGTGGCGCGCGCGGTCCGTTCCCGTCGAGTAGCAGGAGACTTCCGTCCCGATGTACGCGATCGTCAAGACCGGCGGCAAGCAGTACAAGGTGGCTGTCGGCGACGTCATCGAGGTCGAGAAGCTCGAAGGCGAGCCGGACACCGAGATCACCTTCGCGGCGCCCCTCCTCGTCGTGGACGGCGAGGACGTCACGTCCGCTGTCGACGCCCTTGCGAAGATCACGGTGACCGGCAAGGTCGTCGAGCAGACCAAGGGTCCCAAGATCCGCATCCACAAGTTCAAGAACAAGACCGGCTACCACAAGCGCCAGGGTCACCGCCAGAAGCTGACCCGCGTCGAGGTCACCGGCATCACCGGTAAGTGAGGATCTGACCAGCCATGGCACACAAAAAGGGTGCTTCCAGTTCCCGGAACGGCCGTGACTCCAACCCCCAGTACCTCGGGGTCAAGCGGTTCGGCGGTCAGGTCGTCAAGGCCGGCGAGATCCTGATCCGCCAGCGCGGCACCAAGTTCCACCCCGGCGTCAACGTCGGCCGCGGCAAGGACGACACGCTGTTCGCCCTCGCCGCCGGTGCGGTGGAGTTCGGCAGCAAGCGTGGGCGCAAGACCGTGAACATCGTTCCGGTCGAGGCCGCTGCCTGATCGCCTGATCAGGCCGCACGACTTCCGACGAGGGGCGGGACCGGGTTTCCGGCACCCGCCCCTCGTTCTTTGTGAAAGGAATTCCCCGTGTCCCGCTTCGTCGACCGGGTGGTCATCCACGTCGCCGCGGGCGACGGCGGGAACGGCGTCGCCTCGGTGCACCGCGAGAAGTTCAAGCCCCTCGGCGGGCCGGACGGCGGGAACGGCGGTCGCGGCGGCGACGTCGTCCTGGTCGTCGACTCGCAGGTGCACACCCTGCTGGACTTCCACTTCCGCCCCAACGCCACGGCCGGCAACGGCAAGGGCGGCCAGGGCGGCAACCGCGACGGCGCGAACGGCGCGGACCTCGAACTGCGCGTGCCGGACGGCACGGTCGTGCTCACCGAGTCGGGTGACCTCGTCGCCGACCTGACCGGCGAGGGCACGCGGCTGGTCGCGGCCCAGGGCGGCCGGGGCGGGCTGGGCAACGCCTCGCTCGCGTCCAAGGCCCGCAAGGCGCCCGGTTTCGCGCTGCTGGGCGAGCCCGGCGAGGCGCACAACCTGGTGCTGGAGCTGAAGTCCGTCGCGGACGTCGGCCTGTTGGGCTTCCCCTCGGCAGGCAAGTCGTCGCTGATCTCGGTGCTGTCCGCGGCCAAGCCGAAGATCGCCGACTACCCGTTCACCACGCTCGTGCCGAACCTGGGCGTCATCACGGCGGGCGAGACGATCTTCACGATGGCCGACGTGCCCGGCCTGATTCCCGGCGCCTCGGAGGGCAAGGGCCTCGGTCTGGACTTCCTGCGCCACATCGAGCGCTGCGCGGTGCTCGTGCACGTCGTCGACTGCGCCACGTACGAGCCCGGCCGCGACCCGCTGTCGGACATCGACGCGCTGGAGACCGAGCTGGCCGAGTACACCCCGTCGTTGGCCGGCGACCTGGCCGAGCGCCCGCGCGTGGTCGTGCTCAACAAGATCGACCTGCCCGAGGCGCGCGAGCTGGCCGAGCTGGTCCGCGCGGATGTCGAGGCCCGCGGCCTGCCGGTGTTCGAGGTGTCGACCGCGAGCCGTGAGGGCCTGCGCGAGCTGACGTTCGCCTTGGCACGCGTGGTGGAGGAGTACCGCGCGTCCCGGCCCAAGCAGGAGGCGACCCGGATCGTGCTGCGGCCGACCGCCGTCGACGACGCCGGGTTCACGGTGGTCGAGGACCCGGAGACGCCGGGCGGTTTCCTCGTGCACGGCGAACGCCCGCTGCGCTGGATCCGCCAGACCGACTTCACCAACGACGAGGCCGTGGGCTACCTCGCCGACCGCCTCGCCCGGCTGGGCGTCGAGGACGTACTGGTCAAGAAGGGCGCGGTACCCGGTGCCCAGGTCACCATCGGCGACCTGGTGTTCGACTGGGAGCCGACCACCCCCGCCGGTATCGCGATGACCATGAGTGGACGCGGTACCGATGCCCGCCTGGAGCCCATGAACCGCGTGGGCGCCGCGGAGCGCTTGGCGGCCAAGAAGTCCCGGAGGATTCCGGGTTCTTACGCGGACGAGGACTTCGAAGAGGACGAGTGAGCGCTCCGGTGACGGTGTCGCAGGCCAGGCGGTCCGTGGCGACGGCCGGCCGTGTCGTGGTGAAGGTCGGCTCGTCGTCCCTGACGACCGCCGAGGGTGGTTTGGACGCCGGACGCCTGGACGCCCTGGTGGACGCGGTGGCGAGCCGCTGCGCCGCCGGGAGCCAGGTCGTGCTGGTGTCGTCCGGTGCCATCGCGGCCGGCCTGGCCCCGTTGGGCATCACCCGTCGGCCGCGTGATCTGGCGACCCAGCAGGCGGCGGCGAGCGTGGGGCAGTTGACGCTGGCCCACGCGTACGCGAATTCGTTCGGCCGCTACGCCCTGACCGTCGGCCAGGTCCTGCTCACCGCCGACGACGTCGTGCGCCGTTCCCACTACCGCAACGCCCAGCGCACGTTCTCCCGCCTGCTGGCGCTGGGTGCCGTGCCCGTCGTCAACGAGAACGACACGGTCGCCACGGCCGAGATCCGCTTCGGCGACAACGACCGGCTGGCGGCGCTGGTCGCCCACCTGGTGGGCGCGGAGGCCCTGGTCCTGCTGTCCGATGTGGACGCCGTGTACGACGCCGACCCCAGGACGCCGGGCGCCCGGCGCATCACCGAGATCACCGGCCACGCCGACGCGGACGGGATCGACACGACCACCACCGGCGCGTCGGGCCTGGGCACCGGCGGCATGGCCTCGAAGCTGGCCGCCGCCCACCTCGCCGCTTCGGCGGGAATCCCGGTACTCCTGGCCGGTGCCGCCGATGCCTTCCACGCGTTGGGGAAAGCGGACGTGGGCACCGCCTTCGTACCGACCGGCCCCCGCCTCTCGGCCCGCAGGTTCTGGCTGGGCCACGCGGCGGACGCCTCCGGCAGGCTGGTCCTGGACGACGGTGCGGTGGCCGCCGTGGTCGACCGCCGCCGGTCACTGCTGGCCGCCGGGATCATGGCGGTGGAAGGTGTCTTCGACGCGGGCGACGTGGTCGAACTGGTCGACCTGGCGGGCGAGGTCGTGGCCAGGGGGGTGGTCGCGTTCGACGCGACGGAACTCCCCGACCTGATCGGCCTCTCCAGCCCGAACCTCCCGGAGGAGCACCGCCGGGAGGTCGTCCACGCCGACGACCTGGTCCCCCTGCGCCATTAGGCCGCGGTGCGACGGTGGTGCGGCCGGACGTCGTCGGCCCGCCGTAAGGCTGGGCGGTGGTCGGGCGGGCGCGGTCTGTCGTCAAGCCGTAGGCCGTCCGTCAGGACCTGTCCGTGTCGGCCCATGCCATCGCGCGCGGCCCTCATGTGTGCCAGTCCCGCGCCAGCAAACCGAACAGCAGGTCGTCCCTCCACGCTCCCTTCGTCCACGTGTTCTCCGGCCGCCGACCTTCCAAGCGGAAACCCAAGCGGGTCAACAACTTCGCCGAAGGGGTGTTGTGGGCGTCGCATTCCGCCGACACCCGGTGCAGGCCGCGCTCCTCGAACAAGAAGCCCAGAACGCCGTGCACCGCCTCGGTCGCGTACCCGCGTCGCTGATGGGCGCGCGCCACCGAGTAGCCGATCTCGGCCTGCATTCCGTTCTCGTGTAAGCACACCCCGACATCGCCCACCACCAAGCCATCTGCCTCGACGGCGTACTGGTACCAGCCGGGCGCGTCCGGGTCCGAGGCGAGGAGTTCCCGGACGAACTCCACGGCCTTCGCCTCCGGATAAGGCGCGTCCCAACTCTGGTAGCGGGCGACCTCGGGATCGGAGCGCCACGCGGCGAACGCGGCGGCGTCCTCCGGCGTGAAGTGCCGCACCACCAACCGGTCCGTGGTCAGCCTCACGCCGTCACCGCCAACGCGAACGGCAGCACGGCCGGAGCGCCCGCCCGGCGCAACGCCCGGCCCGCGACCGTCATCGTCCACCCCGTGTCGACCCGGTCGTCCACCAACAGCACCGGACCCTCCACAGTGGACAGATCGGGTGCGTCGACCGCGCCCGCCAGGCCCGCCAGCCGTTGCGCGCTGTTGGCCCGGTGCGCACCCTCGCCCAACCACACCCGGCCGAGCAGGGGGAGCCGACCCAGCGCCGAGATCCGTTGCCCGAGCCCCTCGACCAACTCCGGTCGGGAGCGTGAGCCGACGGTCACCACCCCGACCGGTCGCTCGGCCCACCCCCACGCGGCGAGCACCTTCACGCACGCGGCGAACACGTCCTCGGGCACGTCCTGGTCGGCCTCGCCGAACAACGTCCGCAAACGATTGCCCCAGCCGATGTCCGTCAGCCGCCCGAGCGCCCGCCCCACCTCGACCACCTCGCCGGCCGGGATCTTCCCGGACAGCCCGACGCCGACCGCCGCCATCCCGGTCGGCCACATCCGACGCGGCGCGATCTCCACCCCCGGCCGGTCCAGGCGTTCCCGGGCCGCGGCTGCCGCGACCTCGGACACCTCGGCCGACACGTGCCGTCCGGTGCAGTTGTCGCAGCGCCCGCACGGCGTGGCGTGCGGATCGTCCAACTGCCGCAACAGGAACTCCATGCGGCACCCGGTGGTGTCGAGGTAGTCGAGCACGGCCTGCTGCTCGGCCCGCCGTGCCGCGTCGATCCGCGCGTACCGCTCCGCGTCGTAGCGCCACTCCTGCCCGGTCGACTCCCAGCCACCGCGCACCCGTCGCACGGCACCGTCGACGTCGAGCACCTTGAGCACCACCTCCAGCCGCGTCCGGGACAGCTCGACCAGCGGTTCCAGCGCCGCCGTCGACAGCACCCGGCCCGCGTCGGCGAGCGCGTCGAGCACCTGCCGCACCACCCGCTCCGGCGGGAACGCCAGCGACGCGAAGTACGCCCAGATGTCCCGGTCCTCCCGGCCGGGCAGCAGCAGCACCTCGGCCCGTTCGACACCGCGCCCGGCCCGCCCGATCTGCTGGTAGTAGGCGATGGGCGAGGGCGGCGCGCCCAGGTGCACCACGAACCCCAGGTCCGGTTTGTCGAACCCCATGCCCAGCGCCGACGTGGCCACCAGCGCCTTCACCCGGTTCGCGAGCAGGTCCTCCTCGGCGCGTTCGCGCTCGGCCGGGTCGGTCCGCCCCGAGTACGCCGCCACCGCGTACCCCCGGTCGCGCAGGAACGCCGCCACGTCGTCCGCCGCGGCGACCGTGAGCGTGTAGACGATGCCCGAACCGGGCAGCTCGGCCAACCGCTCGGCCAGCCACCCCAGCCGGGCCTCCGCCGACGGCAGCCGCACGGTCGACAGCCGCAGGCTCTCCCGGTCCAGGGGGCCGCGCAGCACCACCGTCTCCGGGCCCACCCCGAGCTGGTCGGCCACGTCGCGCACCACGCGGTCGTTGGCCGTCGCCGTCGTCGCGAGCACCGGCACACCCGCCGGCAACTCGGCCAGCAGCGTGCGCAACCGCCGGTAGTCCGGCCGGAAGTCGTGCCCCCAGTCCGAGATGCAGTGCGCCTCGTCGACCACGAGCAGCCCGGCCGACGCGGTCAACGACGGCAGCACCGCGTCCCGGAAATCGGGGTTGTTCAACCGCTCCGGCGACACCAGCAGCACGTCGACCTCGCCCGCCACGACCCGGTCCCGCACGTCCTGCCACTCGTCGGGGTTCGCCGAGTTGATCGTCGCCGCGTGCACGCCCGCCCGCGCCGCGGCGGCGACCTGGTTGCGCATCAACGCCAGCAACGGCGACACGATCACCGTCGGCCCCCCGCCCAGGGACCGCAGCAACGCCGTCGCGACGAAGTACACCGCCGACTTGCCCCACCCGGTCCGCTGCACGACCAACGCCCGGCCCCGGTCGGCGACCAGGGTCCGGATCGCCTTCCACTGGTCCTCGCGCAGCACGGCGTGCGGGCCGGCCAGGGCCCGGAGCCTCTCTTCGGCCAGGTCGCGGAGTGCGGTGTCGTCCATGGGGCCACTTTGGCAGAGGGGTCCGACGGTTCCGGGGCGGGTGGGAACCGGGGCGACTTTCCCGATCGGGTGAACGTAGTCTTGGCTGGTGACTGACGACCTGCGCGACGAGGTGCACGCGGCCGCACGCCGTGCCCGCGTCGCGGCGAACGACCTGGTCCTGGCCACCCGCGAGCGCAAGGACGCCGCCCTGCTGGAGATGGCCGCCGCGCTGCGCACGCGGGCCCCGGAGGTCCTCGACGCCAACGCCAAGGACATCGAAGCGGGCCGCGCCGCCGGGCTGGCCGAGGGGCTCATCGACCGCCTGACGCTCACCGAGGCGCGCATCGGCGGCGTCGCGCGCGGCCTGGAGACCGTCGCCGGCCTTCCGGACCCGATCGGCGAGGTGCTGCGCGGCTCGACCCTGCCCAACGGCCTCGAGCTGCGACAGGTCCGTGTGCCGATGGGCGTGGTCGGCATGGTGTACGAGGCACGTCCGAACGTCACCGTCGACGCGGCGGGTCTGGCGCTGAAGTCGGGCAACGCGGCGCTGCTGCGCGGCTCGTCCTCGGCCGAGCACTCCAACACCGCGCTCGTCGCGATCCTGCGCGACGCCCTGGAGGCGGTCGGCCTGCCCGCCGACGCCGTCCAGCTGCTGCCGTGCCACGACCGCGCGTCGGTCACCCACCTGATCACCGCCCGCGGCCTGGTCGACCTGGTCATCCCGCGCGGCGGCGCGGGGTTGATCGACGCCGTCGTGCGGCAGGCGACCGTGCCGACGATCGAGACCGGCGTCGGCAACGTGCACGTGTACGTCGACGCGTCCGCCGACCTCGACATGGCGCAGCGCATCGTGCTCAACTCCAAGACGCGTCGCACGAGCGTGTGCAACGCGGCCGAGTCGCTGCTGGTGCACGAGGCCGTCGCGGACGAGTTCCTGCCCCGGATCATCACCGCGCTGCGCCAGGCGGACGTGACGATCCACGGCGACGAGCGCTTCGCCCAGGACCCCCGCGTGGTGCCCGCGACCGACGAGGACTGGGACACCGAATACCTGTCGCTCGACCTCGCCGCCCGCGTGGTCGAGTCGCTCGACCAGGCCGTGGAGCACATCGCCGAGCACGGTTCCGGGCACACCGAGGCGATCGTGACCGACGACGTGCGGGCCGCGCGGACGTTCACCGCCCGGGTCGACGCGGCGGCCGTGATGGTGAACGCCTCGACGGCGTTCACGGACGGCGCCGAGTTCGGCATGGGCGCCGAGATCGGCATTTCCACCCAGAAGTTGCACGCGCGTGGTCCGATGGGGTTGGCCGAGTTGACGTCTTCGAAGTGGGTGGCGTGGGGCGAAGGTCACGTCCGGGCGACCTCGTAGTCACCCGGCGGTCGGATGGTGACGGTGAGTGTGGCGCGGCAGACTGAGCGTGATCCGCTCACCGTCCCGAGGTGGTGAACCCGATGAGCGACTGGATCGTGGAGGTCGACCGTTCGCGGTGCCTGGGTACCGGCATGTGCACCAACGTCGCCCCGGATCGCTTCACCCGGCAGGAGGACGGCTCGGCCGTCCCCGTCGACGGCCGCGTCGAGCCCGGCAACGGCGTCCTCGACGCGGCCGAGTCCTGTCCGGTGGAGGCGATCCTGGTCCGCGACAGCGACGGTTCGGTGCTCGCACCCCAGCTCTAGGAATTATCCTCATGTCCCATGTCCAACAGGCGTGTCGGTGTCATGGGCGGCACCTTCGACCCCGTGCACCACGGCCACCTCGTGGCGGCCAGCGAGGTGCAGGCGCGGTTCGGCCTCGACGAGGTGGTGTTCGTGCCCACCGGCCGGCCGTGGCAGAAGACCGGGCGCGACGTCAGCCCGGCCGAGGACCGCTACCTCATGACCGTGATCGCCACGGCGTCCAACCCGCGGTTCTCGGTCAGCCGGGTCGACATCGACCGGGACGGGCCGACCTACACCTACGACACGCTCAGCGACCTGCGGACCCGGCACCCCGACGCCGACCTGTTCTTCATCACCGGCGCCGACGCGCTGGAGCAGATCCTGTCCTGGCGGCGGGCCGACGAGATGTTCGACCTCGCCCACTTCATCGGCGTCACGCGGCCCGGCTACGAACTCGACGACCGGCACCTGCCCGAGGGCTCGGTGTCGCTGGTCGAGGTGCCCGCGATGGCCATCTCGTCCACCGGCGTCCGGTCGCGCACCGCGGCCGGTCTGCCGGTCTGGTACCTGGTCCCCGACGGTGTCGTCCAGTACATCTCCAAGAACGGGCTTTACTCGGTGCCGGACTGACACCGGACGCCGGTACCCTCAATGGCTCGTGCGGGTGTACCGGTGCCCGCCGTGGTGATGAGGAGAAACGTGGCAGCCACCGACGAGGCACGACGGTTGGCGCTGGTCGCCGCGAACGCGGCGGCGGACAAGAAGGCGCACGACGTGGTCGTGCTCGACGTGTCCGACCAGCTCGTGATCACGGACGTTTTCGTGATCGCGTCCGCGCCCAACGAGCGGCAGGTCGGCGCGATCGTCGACAACGTCGAGGAACAGCTCCGCGAGGCCGGCCGCAAGCCGGTCCGCCGGGAGGGCGCACGCGAGGGCCGCTGGGTCCTGCTCGACTTCGTCGACGTGGTCGTGCACGTCCAGCACGTGGAGGAACGCAGCTTCTACGGCCTCGAACGGCTGTGGAAGGACTGTCCGCGCATCGAGTTCGACGCCGGGCCGGTCACGGAGGACGAGGTCGCTGGCGCATGACGCTGGACCGGCTCGTGCTGTGGCGGCACGGTGAGACCGACTACAACGCGACCGGCCGCATGCAGGGCCACTACGACTCGGCGCTGACCGAGACCGGGTGGAACCAGGCGCGGTTCGCGGTGCCGGTCCTCTCCGGGTTCGCGCCCGAGCTGGTCGTGTGCTCCGACCTGCGCCGCGCGCGGGACACCGCGACGGTGTTCACGCAGGCCACGAGCGTCGAGCTGCGGGTGGACGAGCGGCTGCGCGAGACGCACTTCGGCAAGTGGCAGGGGCTGACGGCGGCCGAGATCGCGGCCGAGTGGCCGGGCGCGCTCGACGCGTGGCGGGTCGACGCGTCGCTCGCGCCGCCCGACGGCGAGACCCGGATCGAGGTCGCCGAACGCGCGGCGGCCGTGGTCGCGGACGTCGACGCCGAGTGCTCCGGCACCGTGCTGCTCGCCGCGCACGGCGGGCTGATCAGCGCGTTGACCGGCCGGCTGCTCGACCTGCCCACGGACCGGTGGTCGCTGCTGGGCGGCATCGGCAACTGCCACTGGACCGTGTTCACCCGCAGACCCGGCGGCGACGGCCGGTGGCGGCTTTCGTCGTACAACGCCGGCACCACCCGGTGAGACTGCTGGTCCTCGGCGACTCGTTGACGTTCCACGGTCCCGACGGGCCGTTGCCCGCCGACGACCCGCGTCTGTGGCCGAACGTGGCGGCGGCCCGGTTGGGCGGTCGTGCCGAACTGGCGGCGGGCATCGGGTGGACGGCACGGGACGCGTGGTGGTCGTTGACCGGCGATCCGCGTGTGTGGTCGTGGTTGCCGGGCGTGGACGTGCTCGTGTTGGCCGTGGGGCACATGGACACGTTGCCTTCGCCGCTGCCGACGTACCTGCGTCAGGGGGTGCGTCACCTGCGTCCGGACGCGGTGCGTCGATGGGTGCGTAAGGCGTATCAGGCCGCGCAGCCGGTGATGTCGAGGTGGACGCCGTGGGTGGCGTTGCCGCCTTCTTCGACGGTGCGCTACCTGGATTCGTGCGTTCGCGCCGTTCGTGCATTGAAGCCCGGAATGCGTGTTGTGGGCATGACTCCGTCCGTGCACTGTGCACCGTCCTATGGGTTCGTGCACACGGGACGTCCCGCGGGGGAGCGGGCGGTCCGCGCGTGGGCGAGTGGTGCCGACGTCCCGCTGTTGGACCTGCCCGCGGTGGTGGGCGACCACGTGCGGTCACGGCGCGGCAACCCGGACGGCATGCACTGGGGCTGGGAAGGCCACGAACTGGTGGGGACGCGGATGGCCGATCTCATCGGGTCCGTGGCGGTGGGGCATTCCACGTCGTCGGAGCCGTAGTCTCGGGACCCGTGTCCACCACGATCGTCACCGACTCCACGGCGTACCTGCCCGAGGGGTTCGCGCAGCGGCACGGCATCCGGGTGGTCCCGCTGCACGTCGCGGTGGACGGAGAGAGCCGGTTGGACGGCGTCGACTTCGGCCCGGTCGAGCTGGCCGAGGCGCTGGGGGAGCACCGGCGGGTGACGACGTCGCGGCTGACGCCCGACGAGCTGGCCCGCACGTACCGCGAGGTCTTGGCGTCCGGTGCCGACCGGATCGTGTCCGTGCACCTGTCCCGCGAGCTTTCCGGGACCTGGGAGGCGGCCCGGCTGGCGGCGTCCGAGGTCGACCCGGTGCGGGTGCGGGTGGTCGACTCCCGGTTGGCGGGGATGGGACTGGGGTTCGCCGCGTTGGCCGCGTGCGCCGCCGGTGACGACGTGGAACGCGCGGTCGCGGCGGCGACCGACGCGGCGGCGCGGACCCGGATGTTCTTCTGCGTCGAGACGTTGGACCACCTGCGGCGCGGCGGTCGGATCGGCGCGGCGGCGGCGTTGTTGGGCACGGCGTTGGCGGTGAAGCCGTTGCTGCACGTCGACGACGGGCGCATCGTGCCGCTGGAGAAGGTGCGGACGACGGCGCGGGCGATGGCCCGGCTGGTCGACCTGGCGGTGGCGGCGGCGGGGTCCGGGCCGGTGGGTCTGGCCGTGCACCACTTGGCCACGCCGGAGCGTGCCGCCGAGCTTGCGACCCGGTTGGACGAGCGGGTCCCGGGGTCGGGCGGGTGCCTGATCTCCGAGGTGGGAGCCGTGCTGGGGGCACACACCGGTCCGGGTGTGCTGGGCGTCGTCGTGCTGCCCGGAGGCGTCGGCTGAGGGTGAGTTGTCCACAGGCCCCCGAGTTGTCCACAGCCTGACAAGATCTTTTACCACCACTGCGTCATTCGGCCTAATGTCGCCCACATGTTCGACACCACACCGGATTCCTCGGACCGACTCGACGCGTTGATGAAGCGGGCGCGCGGGCGTCACCGCGCGGACGGCACCCCGACCGTGGTCTTCGCCTCCGCCGAAGGCGGCTCCGGGCCACCGGGTCGGTTGCGCCGGTCGCTGCGGCGATGGCTGCCGGCGCCGGACGTGCCGCTGCCCCGGCGTGCCGTGGTCGTGGGCGGTGTGGTCGGCGTGCTACTGGCCGTCGCGACCGCCCTGTGGTGGCAGCGTCCGACGGTCGAAGCGCCGTCCGACCTGCCGGTGGCTGCGGTGGCGGTGACGCGGGAGCCGGACGGGCCGGTCGTCGACGTGACCGGTGCCGTGCCGACGCCCGGTCTGGTGACACTGCCCGGTGGCGCGCGGGTCTCCGACGCCATCGCCAAGGCCGGCGGCGTGAACCCGGGCACCGATCTGGCCGGGCTGAACCTGGCGCGCAAGGTGGCCGACGGCGAGCAGATCGCGGTGGGCGTCCGACCGACGGCCGACGCCGCGTCCGGCGGGCGGCTCGACATCAACACCGCGACCAAGGAGCAGCTCGACGCGTTGCCGGGCGTCGGTCCCGTGACCGCGCAACGGATTCTGGACCGGCGACAGCGGCGCGGGCCGTTCACGTCGCTCGACCAGCTCGGCGAGATCGAGGGCATCGGCGACGCCCGGCTCGCGCGGCTGGCCGAGCTGATCAGGTTGTGACGGTGGCGCACCATGATCGGTCAACGGTTCCACCTGGTCCCGGCCGCCTCGGCGGTGTGGGCGTCCGCGGCGGTCGGTCTGCTGTGGACGTGGTGGGCGGCGGTCGCGGTCGGACTGGGTCTGGCGGCGGTGGCGGTCGCGCTGCGGCGGTGGCCGCCGATGGCGGTGGCGCTCGCCGTGACGGGCGCGGTCGCGGCCCTGTGGGTCGGGTTCCGGCTGCACGCCGCCGAGTTCCACCCGCTGCGGGAAGCCGCTGCCCATGGCGGGGTCGGCACGTTCCGCGTGGAGGTCGACACCCGGCCGCGTGGCGTGCGCACCGCCGGGTTCGGGTCGCGGCCGGGCGGGGTCGAACTCGTGGTGCTGAAGGCGACGCTCGACGGCGGCGGCCGGGTCGTGGTCCTCGCCCCGGCTCCGGCGTGGCGGGATCTGTTGCCCGGCCAGGAGGTCACGGTGACCGCCGGGCTCGTCCCGGCCCGGTCGGGCGAGCTGACCGTGGCGCTCCTGCGCGTCCGGGGGCCGCCCCGTGACGTCGTCGAGGCGCCGGTGTGGCAGCGGGCGGCGGCCAAGGTCCGCGCGGGTCTGACCCGGGCTGCGGGTGCGCTCGACCCGGAACCCGCGGCGTTGCTGCCCGCCCTGGTGGTCGGCGATACCGAGGGCCTGTCGTCCCGGATGACCGACGAGTTCGAGACCTCGGGACTGGTCCACCTGCTGGCGGTGTCCGGCGCGAATCTCGCCATCGTGTGCGGCGGGGTGCTGGTGCTGCTCCGGATGCTCCAGGTCGGGCTCAAGGGCTGCGTGGCCGGTGCGGCGGTGGCGTTGGTCGGGTTCGTCGTGCTGGTCGGGCCGGAGGCGAGCGTCCTGCGTGCGGCGGTCATGGGCGGGGTGGCGTTGCTGGCCCTGGCCCTGGGCCGGGAACGGTCCGCGGTACCCGCGCTGGCGGCGTCGGTGATCACCCTGGTGCTCGTCGACCCGGAGTTGGCCGTCGACCCGGGGTTCGGGTTGTCGGTCGTGGCGACGGCATCGCTGGTGCTGGTGGCACCCCGGTGGTCGGCGGCACTGCGGGCGCGGGGCGTGCCCGTGGGGTTCGCCGAGGCGTTGGCCGTCCCGGTCGCCGCCAACCTGGCGACGGCACCGCTGGTGGCGGGGCTCTCCGGACAGGTCAGCCTGGTGTCGGTGGTGGCGAACCTGGTGGCCGCGCCGGTGGTCGCCCCGGCGACCGTGCTCGGTGTGCTGGCGGCGGTGGCCGCGCAGGCGCACGAGGGCCCGGCACGGCTGGTGGCCGAGGTCGCCGGTCCGCTGCTCGGGTGGCTGATCGCGGTGGCCCGGCACGCGGCGGCGGTACCGGGTGCCGCGATCGCCTGGCCGGACGGGTGGGTCGGCGGCGTGGTGCTGGTCGTCGTGGTCGCCGTGGTCTGGGTGGTCCTGCGCCTGCCTCGGCTGCGGGTCGTGGTCCTGGCCGCCGTGGTGGGGCTGGGCCTGGTGCTCGTGCCGGTGGGGGTGTTCACGCCGCGTTGGCCGGTGTCGGGGTGGGCGGCGGTCCTGTGCGACGTCGGGCAGGGCGACGCGGTGGTGTTGGCGACCGCCGAGCGGGGGCGTGCCGTGCTGGTGGACACCGGGCCCGATCCGGTGCCCGTGCTGCGGTGCCTGCGGCGGTTGGGCGTGCGGCGGATTCCGCTGGTGGTGCTGAGCCATCTGCACGCCGACCACATTGGCGGCCTGGCCGCCGTACTGGCCGAGCACGGGGTCGGTGCGGTCGCGGTCGGACCGGCCCGGCGGCCGGAGTGGGCGTGGCGGTCCGTGCGGGAGCGGGCGGACGCGGCGGGAGTGCGGGTCGTCGAGTTGACCGCCGGGCAACGGCTCGACTGGCCCGGGTTGGCCGTGGAGGTGCTGGGACCGCGCGAGGTGCCGGCCGGAAGGGAGGAGAACACGGCGGTCAACGACGCCTCGGTGGTGTTGCGGGCGTCGACGGCGGCCGGGCGGGTGTTGCTGACCGGCGACATCGAGTTGCGCGGGCAGTCCGACCTGCTCGGCGCGGGAGTGGACCTGCGGGCCGACGTCCTGAAGGTACCGCACCACGGTTCGCGCTTCTCGACGCCGGAGTTCCTGGCGGCGGTGCGGCCGAGGGTCGGGTTGGTCAGCGTCGGGGCGGGCAACCGCTACGGCCACCCCAGCGGCGTCGTGCTGGACGCCTTGGGCCGGCAGGGCGTCCTGGTGACCCGGACCGACCGCGACGGCGACACCGCCGTCCTACCCGGTCCCCAGGGGCTGCGGATCGCCCGACGCGGCGATCCGATCCGAAGTGGACACGACTGAGAGGAGCGAACCGACCGCGCCGGTCCCGGCGGCCGACCGCCACCGGGCCGACGGCACTGGACCCACAGAGCGCGGCAGGCCGTATTTTCCCGGCCTGCCAGGACAAACCGTCCGCTCGGCCGCCGACGGACTCGGACCACATGCTCGGCCGACCACTGCGGTCAAGTGCCGGAATCGTCGGTCCGTGGCCCGATTTCGGCACCGTGCGTGCCTTGCCACCCGGCTGTTCCGCAGACCTGCGGGGCGCCGGAATCGAACGACGACTTCGGGAGAACACCGTGGAAGAAGACGACATCTGGATCCGCCTGAACAACGGCTGGGAGTTCAGCGGCATCGGACGACAACTGGAGGGGCAGACGGAGGGCCACGGCTTCGGGTGGGCGTTGTGGCAGCCCGGCTACGTCGCCCGACCGTGGCCGTACGGCGAGCTGAAACCCGGCTTCACCTATTACCTGTGCGACAAGGGGTTCGGCGAACGCGCGGTGACCGCCAGGGCCACGGTCGTCCGTGATCCGCTGACCGTGAAGGTCCACTCGGTCCAGGACGCGTTCGACGCGTTGCTCGAGCTGATGTTCGACGACCTGACGTGGATGCCGCACGAGGTGTGGCACGCCAATCCGTACAACCGGCTCAAGTTCGACTCGCCGTGGCCGCAGCGGCTGACCGCGTGGCGCGTGGTCACCGAACCGTTCGGACCGTTGTTCCGGTCCGAACTGGCTCGGTTCCCGCGTTGTGGCTGGCTGAAATCGCCCGCGACGATCCTCGGGGAGGAGGCGCTCAGCCCTTGAGGGCGTTGATCACGGCCTCGGCCGACGGCGGCACGTTCGCCTTCGGGCCGACCTTGTGCGACACCGCGTCGAGGGTCTTGAGGCCGTCGCCGGTGATCAGCAGGACGGTCTCGGCGTCCGGGTCGAGCTGGCCGGTCTCGACGAGCTTCTTCGCCGTGGCGACGGTCACGCCGCCCGCCGTCTCGGCGAAGATGCCCTCGGTGCGCGCCAGCAGGCGGATGCCCTCGACGACCTCCTCGTCGGAGACGTCCTCGATGGTGCCACCGGTGCGACGGACGGAGTCCAGCGCGTAGGGGCCGTCGGCCGGGACGCCGATCGCCAGCGACCGGGCGATCGTGTCCGGGCGGACCGGGGTGATCACGTCGTGGCCGGCCTTGAAGGCGGTCGCGACCGGGGCGCAGCCGGTGGCCTGGGCGCCGAAGACCTTGTACGGCGTCGCTTCGACCAGGTCGAGGGAGCCGAGTTCGCGGAACGCCTTGTCGACCTTGGTCAACTGCGAGCCGGAGGCGATGGGGACGACGATCTGCTCGGGCAGGCGCCAGCCGAGCTGCTCGGCGACCTCGAAGCCCAGGGTCTTCGAGCCCTCGGCGTAGTACGGGCGGACGTTGACGTTGACGAAGGCCCAGTCCTCGTTCTCCGCCGCCAGCTCCTGCGCGACGCGGTTCACGTCGTCGTAGTTGCCGTCGATGGTGATCAGGGCGCCGTCGTAGACGGCCGTCATGAGGATCTTCGCCTGCTCCAGGGAGGAGGGCACGAGCACGACCGACTGCCAGCCCGCGCGGGTCGCGGCGGCGGCGACGGCGTTGGCCAGGTTGCCGGTCGACGGGCAGGCCAGCACCTTGAAGCCGAGTTCGCGGGCGGCGGCCAGCGCCACGCCGACGACGCGGTCCTTGAAGGAGTGGGTGGGGTTGCCGGTGTCGTCCTTCACCCAGACCTTCCGCAGGCCGAGGGCCTTGGCCAGGCGGTCGGCCTCGATCAGGCGGGTGTTGCCGGGCTCGAGGTTGGGGTGCGACGCGACGTTCGTCGGGACCGGCAGCAGGCTGCGGTAACGCCAGATGGACTGCGGGCCGGACTCGATGTCCTCGCGGCGGACGCGGCCGAAGTCGTACGCGACTTCCAGGGGACCGAAACACTCGTAACAGGCGTATTCCGGGGCGAGCGGCGTCTCGTTGCCGCACTCGCGGCACGACAGGGCGCGAGCCGGACCGAGGTCGAAGGAGGTGGTGGCCGAGGGCACACTGACAGCGGTCATCGCGAGGTCTCTCCTCATCTGTCCCGCGTCGCGGGTCGGAATTGGCACCGTGGTCGCCAGCGGATGCTGTGCGACGGGTTGCCGGGGCTTCTTCGGGCCGATCCCTCTGCCCCTCTGGATGAGCGGTATTCGATTGTGCGTGCGGCTTACAACGTACGTCATCGTTCCGGCTCGTGGCCAGTGTCGTCCACGGGCCGGGCGACGGACGAACGTGGGAGGATCGTCGCCGTGAGTGCTGCCGCTGCCGCGCCGGATGCCGTGCACCTGGTCGTCGGCGAGGAGGAGTTGCTGGTCGAGCGGGCTGTCCGGGGTGCGCTGGAGATCGCGCGGAAAGCGGACCCCCAAGCCGACCTGACCAGGGTGCGGGTGACCGACCTCACGCCTCCCGAGCTGGCCGAATTGGTGAGTCCGTCCCTGTTCGCGGAGGGTCGGGTCGTCGCGCTGGAGGCGGCCCAGGACGCGGGCAAGGAGATCGCCGACGCGGTGCTCGCCTACGCCAAGGCACCGGCCGACGGGGTGACGCTCGTCGTCGTCCACACCGGCGGCGGGCGCAGCAAGGTGGCCAAGGAGTTGCCCGCCGCCCTGCGCAAGGCCGGCGCGGTGGTGACCGAGTGTCCCCGGATCACGAAACCGGCCGAGCGCGACGCGTTCGTGCGCAACGAGATCCGCTCGGCGGGCGGCAAGGCGGACCCGCAGGCCGTCGCCGCGCTGATCGAGGCGGTCGGGTCGGACCTGCGCGAGTTGTCGGCCGCCGCGTCGCAGCTCGTCGCCGACACCGGCGGCAAGATCGACGTGGCCGCGGTGCACCGCTACCACCGCGGCCGGGCCGAGGTGACCGGGTTCGCGGTGGCGGAGAAGGCCGTGATGGGCGACCGGGGCGGTGCGTTGGAGGCGCTGCGGTGGGCCATCAACCTCGGCGTGCCGCACGTGCTCGTCGCCGACGCCCTCGCCGACGCGGTGCGGACCATCGCCCGCGTGTCCGCGTCGGGCCGGGGAGACCCGTTCAAGCTGGCGGGCGAGTTGGGCATGCCACCGTGGAAGGTGAAGAAGGCGCAGGCCCAGGCCCGCGGCTGGGACGGCGACGGCCTGGCCGCCGCGATGTCGGTGGTGGCCGCCCTGAACGCCGACGTGAAGGGCGTGGCCGCGGATTCGGGCTATGCGCTGGAACGCGCCGTGCTCAAGATCGTCGCCGCCTACCACGCCCGCCGCTGACCCGCTGGGCGGCAAAGCCTCAGGTCGCACCTCGCCTGGCCGGCCACCTGCCTGCTCGCCGAGGGTCGCTGACCCGCCTGGCGGCAAAGCCCGAGGCCGCCCCACCGCCACCCCGCCTGCTGGCCGACCGCCCCGTGCCCGCCTGCCGGCCGCCGCCCGCCGGCTATCCGCCTGTCTTCCGCCCGCCAGCCGCCTGCCGCCGCCCGCTGGCTACCCGCTTGTCTTCCGCCCGCCGCCCGGCGCCGCCTGTCCGCCGCCAGCCGCCGCCCGCCGATGGCCGCCCGCCGCCGGCTGGCCGCCCGGTCTGCCTGCCCACTGGTCTGCCCGATCGGCTGAACCGACCCGCCGGGCTGTCGCCCAAAAGAGCGGCGCCGCCTCCCGGTGGGAGGCGGCGCCGAATTCGTGCCGTGGGTGTGCGCTCGGATCAGATCTGGTTCGCGCGCTTCGCCAGGGCCGACTTCTTGTTCGCGGCCTGGTTGGCGTGGATCACGCCCTTGGTGACGGCCTTGTCCAGCTTGCGGGACGCCTCGCGGGCGAGGGCGACGGCCTTCTCCTTGTCACCGGCCTCGGCGGCCTCACGGAACTTGCGGATCGCGGTCTTCAGCGACGACTTGACGGACTTGTTGCGCAGACGCGCCTTCTCGTTCGTCTTGATCCGCTTGAGCTGGGACTTGATGTTCGCCACGCGAAAGCCACCTTTGTCGTTCGAGTCTTGGTCGTACCGCGCTGGTTGTCGGCGCCGCCCGGGACGGGCGGGTTTCCTCCACAGCGGAATGCCGCGCGGTGCGAGGGTCCAGGCTATCAGGGCTGCTCAGGGCGTCGGAAATCGGGCGGAAATACAGTACGTGCGTCCCGTTAGGCTGGGGTCGTGATGAGTGCGCTGGACTGGCCCGGGTTCGGCCAGGTGTCCCTCGCCGGCCTTCTGTTCCTCTGTCTCGCCGCCGCGCTGGCGGGTGCGATCGACGCCGTCGTCGGTGGCGGCGGGCTGATCCTGGTGCCCGCCCTCCTCCTCGTCGCACCGGGCGGGCAACCCGTCTACGCGTTGGCCACCAACAAGATCGCGGCGGTGGTGGGCACGTCGGCGGCGATGCGCACGTACGCCCGGCAGACGCCGATCGACTGGGGGTCCGCCATCCCCATGGCGGTCGCGGCGTTCGGTGGCGCGGTGGGCGGCGCGGCGTTCGCCGGGGCCTTGAAACCGGCGGTGCTCAACGGCGTGGTGCTGGTCGCGCTGGTCGGGGTGGGGCTCTACACGTGGCGCAAGCCCGCGTTGGGTGTCGCCGAAACGCCCCGTTTCGGGAAGTGGGCGCAACTGGCGGTCATGGTCGCGGGCGGCGCGGTGGTCGGGTTCTACGACGGGCTCGCCGGGCCGGGCACCGGGACGTTCCTGGTGTTCCTGCTGGTGGGGCTGATCGGGTTCGCGTTCCTGCGGGCCTCGGCCACGGCGAAGCTGGTCAACGTGGCCACGAACCTGGGCGCGCTCTTCTACTTCATCCCCGCCGGGAACGTGCTGTGGGGACTGGGCGCGGTCTTGGCGGTCTGCAACGTCACCGGTGCCGTGGTGGGTGCCCGGCTCGCGGTGCGGAAGGGCTCGGCCTTCGTCCGCCGGGTGTTCCTGACCGTCGTGGTGGCGTTGGTGTTCAGCCTCGGCTGGAAGGTCGCCCTGGGCTGACGTGCGGCAGACGGGACGAGACGGGCCGGCGGCGCCGCGCGGAGGTGCGGTGTGCCGAAGGCTTCGGGAAGCGCACCCGGATGCGGCGGGTGAAGCGGGCCGACTGTGTCGACGGTCGGTCGTGGCGGGCCGAACGGGAAGTCGGGCGCAGGGCGAGGGCGGACAGCCGCACGTTCCGGTCCGCGGCCGACGGCGACCCGGTCCACCTGCGAGGACGCAGGCGCGTTCGCGCGGACCGGAGCGCGGGTCAAGGGATTGGGAAGCGGGCAGCCGAACGCGGAGGGGCGGGGCTCGGCGGGCGAGCCCCGCCACCGGGTCAGGTCGCGGTGTCTTTGCGTGGCCGACCGCGTTTGGGCTGGTCGGCGGTGCCCGTCGGGAGGCGGCCGGCCTCCGTCAGGGCGCGGCGCAGCAGGAACTCGATCTGGGCGTTGGTGCTGCGCAACTCGTCGGCCGCCCACCTGGTCAGCGCGTCGTGCACCGCCGGGTCCAAGCGGAGCAGGACGCTTTTGCGCTCGGCCACCTCAGTGGTACAGCGACCCGGTGTTGACCACGGGCTGCGTGGACCGGTCACCGCACAGCACGACCAGCAGGTTCGACACCATCGCCGCCTTGCGCTCCTCGTCCAGTTCCACCACGTCCTGTTCGGCGAGCTTGGCCAGGGCCAGTTCGACCATACCGACCGCGCCCTCCACGATGCGGGCCCGTGCCGCCACGACCGCACCCGCCTGCTGGCGCTGGAGCATGGCGTGCGCGATCTCCGGCGCGTACGCCAGGTGCGTCAGCCGCGACTCGATGACGTGCACACCCGCTGCCTGGACCCGGGCGGCGATCTCCAGCGACAGCTTCTCGGTGATCTCGTCCGCGTTCTCCCGCAGCGACAGGCCGGCCTCGTCGTGGTTGTCGTACGGGTAGCTGGTCGCGATGTGCCGCACGGCCGTTTCGGCCTGGATGCCCACGAACCGCACGAAGTCGTCGACCGCGAACATCGCCTTCGCCGTGTCGTCGACCTGCCACACGACCACGGCGGCGATCTCGATCGGGTTGCCGTCCGCGTCGTTGACCTTCAGCGTCGCGGTCTCGTGGTTGCGGATCCTGGTCGACACCTTCGCCCGCGTGCTGAACGGGTTGGCCCAGCGCAGCCCGTCCTTGCGCACGGTGCCCGTGTAGCGGCCGAGGAACTGGAGCACCCGCGCCTCGCCCGGTGCGACCGTGAACAGGCCGCGCAGGCCGATGACGCCGCCGATCACGATCAGCAGACCCGCGACGGCCACGGTCAGGTTCGGCTCGTCCGGGTTCCGGACGATCGGCGTGACCATGAGTGCCACGCCGGCGATCAAGGCGAAGAAACCGATGAAGAACGCCGAGATGCCGGGCAGCCCGATGGCCTCCCGCTCCCGTACCGGCGGAACCGGCATCCGCACCACGTCTGTCGCAGCGCTCATGTCGCACCCCTCACTGTCATATCCCGTGCTTAGCAAAGTGATATCACTTTTCCGGTCGTGAGGGCAACTCGCGCAACCGGGGTCGGGACTCCGCGTCCCGTCTGCATGGGGACAATCACCGTGCGCACCGCCGAGCACGCCGACCTGGACACCGTCGTCGACATCCACATCCGTTCCCGCCGCGGCTACTACGAAGGCCACGTCCCGGAGTCCGTGCTCCGCGACTGGGAGGGCCGCGTCCGCGCGGCCGGCTACCGCCTGGACCCCGGACCCACCCGACGCTGGCTCTGCGCCGAACTCGACGGCTTACTCGTCGGGTTCGCCCTGGTCACAGCTACGGGCAGGCTCTGGCAACTGCACGTCGACCCCGACCGGCGGGGCAACGGCGTCGGCACCGCTCTGCACGACGCGTGCGTGGCGGCTCTGGTCGGCCTCGGCGCCCGCCGGGGCGAACTGGACGTGTTCGTGGACAACCACCGAGGCCGGGAGTTCCACCGGTCCCGGGGGTGGCGCGAGGTCGGCACCACCCAGGAGGAGTACGTCCACGTGCTCATGGAACGGGACCTCACCCGCTGAACACTCGACGGCGCCCTCGCCGTACGGCGAGGGCGCCGGAAAAGGGGTCTACGCGGGCGTGGACGCCAGCAACAGTACGACCGGCGGTTGCAGGCCGCCATAGTGCTGCAACGACGTGCGCACGTCCACGAACCCCGCCGTCTCCGCCTCGACCATCAGGTCGAACTCGGACACCGGCAGCCGCCACCGCCGCACGGACACGACCAGCCGGCCACCCGGCCGCAGCACCCGGGCCAGCTCGTGGAACGACGCCGCCCGGTTCTCCCACAGCTGGAGGTTGTCGACGGACACCACCACGTCGACCGACGCGGGCGGCTGACCGGTCCGTGCCGCCGTGCCCTCGCGCAGCTCCACCCGCCCGGTCGCGATCAGGTCGGCGCACCGGGTGCGCGCCTCGTCGAGCATGATCGACGACGGGTCGACGCCGATCGCCTTGATCGCCTGCTCGCCGACCAGCCGCAGCCCGACGCCCGGACCGTGGCCCACCACGAGCACGACCTCCTGCGGTGCCGGAGCGGCCACCTCGACGGCGTGCGCCTCGGCCTTCGCACCGGTCTTCGCCATGACCCGCCCGCCCAGCTCACCCACCTTGCCGCGGGGGTGCCCGAACGCCAGGTCGAACGCCTTCGCCAGATTCGCGGCCATGTCCCCAGCGTCGCCCCGGAATGTCACTGAAGGCATCGGGGATGGTCCGGAGAATCCTCCGGGGCCGGCCCGCAAGGGGCGTGAGTCCGTCTCACGTACTGTGAGGGGCATCGCAATGGCTGCACCAGAGGAGGGCCGGATGGCCGAGCGTTCCCGCGTCAAGACCGGACGCGTCCTGCGGACCGAACAGCTCGCGCCGCACATGATCCGGGTGGTGCTCGGCGGGGAGGGCCTCGACGGGTTCGAGGTCGGTCCGTACACCGACAGCTACGTGAAGCTCCAGTTCCCGCAGGAGGACGTGCACTACCCCGAGCCGTTCGACCTCGGCGTGATCCGCGAGACCCTGCCGCGCGACCAGTGGCCGCGCACCCGTACCTACACCGTGCGCCGGTGGGGCGACGGCGAGCTGTGGATCGACTTCGTCGTGCACGGCGACGAGGGCATCGCGGGACCGTGGGCGGCCAAGGCACAGCCCGGCGACCTGCTGTGGTTCTCCGGGCCGGGTGGCGGCTACGCGCCGGACGCGACCGCCGACTGGCACCTCATGGCCGGTGACGAGAGCGCTCTCCCGGCGATCGCCGCCGCCGTCGAGGCGCTGCCGCCGGGCGCGCACGTGCGGGCGTTCGTCGAGGTCGACGGCCCGGACGAGGAACTGCCGCTGCCTGGCGTCGAGTGGGTGCACCGGTCAGGCCGGCACGGTCAGGCAGCGGTCGACGCCGTGCGCGGACTGGAGTTCCCGGCCGGCCGCGTGCACGTGTTCGTGCACGGCGAGGCGCACATGGTCAAGGAGCTGCGCGGGCACCTGCGCAACGAGCGCGGCCTCGGCCGTGACCAGTTGTCGATCTCGGGCTACTGGCGCCTGGGCGCGGACGAGGACGGCTGGCAGTCCGGCAAGGCCGAGTGGAACCGCCAGGTCGAGCAGGAGCAGGAAACCGCCTAGCCGAAGACGGGCCCCGCCGGAAAGCGGGGCCCGTCTTCGTAAAGAGCTACTTCTTGCCCTTGTCCTTGCCCGAGTCCTCGGTGGACAGTGCGGCGACGAACGCCTCCTGGGGGACCTCGACGCGGCCGACCATCTTCATCCGCTTCTTGCCCTCCTTCTGCTTCTCCAGCAGCTTGCGCTTACGGGTGATGTCACCGCCGTAGCACTTCGCGAGGACGTCCTTGCGGATGGCGCGGATGGTCTCGCGGGCGATCACCCGGGAGCCGATCGCGGCCTGGATGGGCACCTCGAACTGTTGCCGGGGGATGAGTTCCCGCAGCTTGGTGGCCATCTTGGTGCCGTAGCCGTACGCGTGGTCCTTGTGCACGATCGCGCTGAACGCGTCGACGGCCTCGCCCTGGAGCAGGATGTCGACCTTGACCAGTTCGGCGTCCTGCTCGCCCGCCTCTTCGTAGTCGAGCGAGGCATAGCCGCGGGTGCGGGACTTCAGGGCGTCGAAGAAGTCGAAGATGATCTCGCCGAGCGGCATCGTGTAGCGCAGCTCGACGCGGTCCTCGGACAGGTAGTCCATGCCGCCCAGCTGGCCGCGCTTGGCCTGGCACAGCTCCATGATCGCGCCGATGTAGTCGCTGGGCGCGATGATCGTGCACTTGGTGACCGGCTCGTACACCTCGGCGCGCTTGCCGTCGGGCCAGTCGGACGGGTTGGTCACGACGTGCTCCGCGCCGTCCTCCATCACTACGCGGTAGACCACGTTCGGCGCGGTGGAGATCAGGTCGAGGCCGAACTCGCGCTCCAGCCGGTCGCGGGTGATCTCCAGGTGCAGCAGGCCCAGGAAGCCGCAGCGGAAGCCGAAGCCCAGTGCCGCCGAGGTCTCCGGCTCGAACGTGAGCGCGGCGTCGTTGAGTTGGAGCTTCTCCAGGGCCTCGCGCAGCTCGGGGTAGTCGGAGCCGTCCACGGGGTACAGGCCGGAGTAGACCATCGGCTTGGGCTCGCGGTACCCGGCCAGCGGCTGGGTCGCGCCCTTCTTCTCCCACGTGACCGTGTCGCCGACCTTGGACTGGCGCACGTCCTTCACGCCGGTGATCAGGTAGCCGACCTCGCCGACGCCCAGACCACGCGACGGCTTGGGCTCGGGCGAGATGATCCCGACTTCCAGCAGTTCGTGCGTGGCACCGGTGGACATCATCTTGATCCGCTCGCGCGGCGTGATGCGGCCGTCGACCACGCGGATGTAGGTGACCACGCCCCGGTACGTGTCGTAGACCGAGTCGAAGATCATCGCGCGGGCGGGGGCCTCGGCCTCGCCGACGGGCGCGGGCACGCGGCGGACGACCTCGTCGAGCAGCGCCTCCACGCCCAGGCCGGTCTTGGCCGAGACGCGCAGCACCTCCTCGGGCTCGCAGCCGACGATGTGCGCCAACTCCTTGGCGTACTTGTCCGGGTCCGCGGCCGGGAGGTCGATCTTGTTGAGCACCGGGATGATGGTGAGGTCGTTCTCCATCGCCAGGTATAGGTTCGCCAGCGTCTGCGCCTCGATGCCCTGCGCCGCGTCGACGAGCAGGACCGTGCCCTCGCACGCCTCCAGCGCCCGGGAGACCTCGTAGGTGAAGTCGACGTGACCCGGCGTGTCGATCATGTGCAGGACGTGGTCCTGCCCCTGGACCTGCCAGGGCAGGCGCACGTTCTGCGCCTTGATCGTGATGCCGCGCTCGCGCTCGATGTCCATGCGGTCGAGGTACTGCGCACGCATCGCCCGCGCCTCGACAACGCCGGTGAGCTGCAACATCCGGTCGGCCAGGGTCGACTTGCCGTGGTCGATGTGGGCGATGATGCAGAAGTTCCGGATCAGCTCCGGAGGCGTGAAGGTCTGGTCGGCGAACGTGGTCACTCAGGGTTCCTCGCGCATGAAGGACGGGGGATCGACCCATCCTCTCATGCGTGCGGTGCGCAGCGTTCGTCATGGGCACGACCGCGCCATAAGCTGCGTCCGTGCTGACTAACGGTGAGGACCCCCGTCCGGTCAAGGGCGCGGTGCGCGAGGTCCACTCGGCGGCCCGTGCCGCACGCCTGGAGTACTCGCCCGACCTGGACGGCCTGGCCGACCCGGGCGAGGTCGTGTGGGCCTGGGTGCCCTACGAGGAGGACCCGTCGCGGGGCAAGGACCGGCCGCTGCTGGTCGTGGGCCGGCACCGGCGGGCGCTGCTGGCGTTGATGCTGACCAGCCGGGACCCGGACCCGTACGAGGCGGACGACTTCCTCGACCTGGGCTCGGGCGCGTGGGACCGCGGTGGTCGACGCTCCTACCTGCGGCTGGACCGGGTGTTCGAGCTGGCCGAGGACGACATCCGGCGCGAGGGCTCGGTGCTGGGGGCCGACCGGTTCGGGCGGGTGGCCGAAGCGCTACGCGGGCGGCACGGCTGGCGCTAGCCCGTCCAGCAGGGCCACGGCCCGGCGGTACTTCTCCGTGAGCCTGAGCCTGGTCGGCTCGTCCAGGTCGGCCAGGCGGTGCGGCGACGAGTTGTCGGCGATGTCCGCGCGCTTGACGCGGACCGCCAGCGGGTTCGCCGCGACCCGCCGCAGGTAGTCCTCCTGCGGCTCGCCCCCGAGGTGGCTCAGGGCGATCACGGCGTCGACGACCTCGGCCGGGCACCCGGCCGCGCGCAGGTCGTCCGCCGTCACGTCGGTGTCCTCCACGACGTCGTGCAGCACCGCGGCCATCCGGCCGCGGTCGTCGGTCATCGCGGCCATCACCCGCAGCGGGTGCCCGATGTAGGGCTTGCCGGACTTGTCGACCTGGCCCTCGTGCGCCGTTCGGGCGAGTGATACCGCGTCCTGGACGGTGAACGTCATGGCGCTTATGGTCACATCCCCCGAGCGCCGTTTCGGCGGTTTTTTCGCGGCTGAATGCCGTCACCGAAGGTCAAGACCCTTGACAAACGCCAGTGGTCTAGTCCATTTTGCCAGTGGCCCACGTCACCTGTGCTGGGCAAAGGCCGCCGAAGAGACTTCATGGAGGTGGACGTGGCAGGCAAGACGAGACGCGCACTGGCCGCTCTGGCTGCCGGTGCCGTTGCCGTCGTCGGCCTGACCCTGGTTGTCCAGGGCAGCGCTTCGGCGGCGAACCTGGTCTACAACTCGGGATTCGAAGCCGGGAACCTCACCGGCTGGACCTGTACCGGTGGCACGTCGGCGCAGACCGCGACCAAGCGCACGGGGTCGTACGCCCTCCAGGGCACCCCGGCCGGACATGACACCGCCAAGTGCTCGCAGTCCGTGTCGGTCAAGCCGAACACCAACGTCAAGGTCACCGCCTGGGTGCAGGGCAGCTACGTCTACCTGAACTCGGGCGGCAAGAGCACCTGGACGTCCTCGGCGAGCAGCTTCACCCAGCTCAGCCTCGACGTGACCGCCCCCGCCAGCGGCGTCGTGGAGGTCTCGGTCAACGGCTGGTACGGCCAGCCGTCGTTCTACGTCGACGACGTGGTGGTGGACGGCCAGCCCAACGGCACCACCACGACGAACCCGACCACCACGACCTCGGGTCCGAGCACCTCGACGTCCACGTCGACGACCACGACGACGACCACCACGACCACGACCACGAACCCGAACCCGGGTACGGGTCTGCCGAAGCACGTGCTGACCGGCTACTGGCACAACTTCGACAACAACTCGCGCGTGCTCAAGCTCGCGGACGTGCCCACCACGTACGACATCGTGGCCGTCTCGTTCGCCGACGCCACCTCGACGCCGGGCGCGGTCGCCTTCAACCTCGACCCGGTCCTGTCGTCCAAGCTCGGCGGCTACACCGACGCGCAGTTCAAGGCGGACGTGAAGACCCTCCAGGGCCGTGGCCAGAAGGTCATCCTCTCGGTGGGTGGCGAGAAGGGCACGATCAGCGTCGGCAGCTCCACCGCCGCGACCAACTTCGCCAACAGCGTCAAGACCCTGATCCAGAACTACGGCTTCGACGGCGTGGACATCGACCTGGAGAACGGCGTCAACTCCACGTACATGGCGCAGGCCCTGCGCTCCATCTACGCGGCCGGCGGCCAGATCATCACCATGGCGCCGCAGACGATCGACATGCAGTCCACCGGCGCGGAGTACTTCAAGCTGGCGCTGGCCGTGAAGGACATCCTGACCGTCGTCAACATGCAGTACTACAACTCGGGCGCGATGCTCGGCTGCGACGGCAAGGTGTACTCGCAGGGCTCGATCGACTTCATCACGGCCCTGGCCTGCATCCAGCTCCAGAACGGCCTGCGCCCCGACCAGGTCGGCATCGGCGTCCCGGCGTCCCCGTCGGGCGCGGGCGGCGGCTACGTCTCGCCGACCGTGGTCAACAACGCGCTGAACTGCCTGGCCAAGGGCACGAACTGCGGCTCGTTCAAGCCGACCCAGACGTGGCCGTCCATCCGGGGCGCCATGACCTGGTCGATCAACTGGGACGCGGTGAGCAACTGGGGCTTCGCCAACACCGTGGCGCCGCACCTGGACACCCTGCCCTGACCTGATCCGCGCAGTACCCCGTATCCCCGAACGACGTCGGAACCCGTGCCACCCCCCGGGTGGCGCGGGTTCCGCGTTTTCCGGGAGGCACTCGGTTTCCGCGTCCGGCGGAGTTATCGTCGGCGGATGCTCGATCGACTGGACGTGCCCGTGATCGCCGCGCCGATGGCCGGCGGCGCCTCGACGCCCGCGCTGGTCGCGGCCGTGACCGAGGCGGGCGGGTTCGGTTTCCTCCCGGCCGGCTACCTGTCCGTCGAGGCGGTGGCCGCGCTGCTCACGGAGACCGCCGCGCTGACCGCGAAACCGTTCGGGCTCAACCTGTTCGTGCCCGGCTCGCGGTCCACGACCGACCTGCACGGCTACCGCGACCGGGTCCGGGACGCGACCGGCGTCGAGCCGGGCGAGCCGCGCTGGGACGACGACGCGTACGCGGCCAAGGTGGAACTGGCCATCGCCATGCGGGTGCCGGTCGTGTCGTTCACCTTCGGCCTGCCCGAGGCCGGCGACGTCCGCCGGCTGCACGCGGCCAAGTCCGCCGTCGTCGTCACGGTGACCACGCCCGCGGAAGCCGTCCAGGCCGCGCGCGTGGGCGCGGACGCGTTGTGCGTGCAGGGCGGCGAGGCGGGCGGGCACCGGGGCACGTTCGTCGACGACGGCGTCTCGCCCGGCGGCGGCGAGCTGTACGGGGTGCTGGCCGCGTTGCGGCTGGTGCAGGCCAGGGTGGACCTGCCGCTGATCGCCGCGGGCGGCCTGGTGCACGGCGCGGACGTGGCCGCCGTGATCACCGGCGGCGCCGTCGCGGCCCAGCTCGGCACGGCGTTCCTGAACTGCCCGGAGGCGGGCACGTCGTCGGCGCACCGGGAGGCGCTCGCGGCCGGCGCCCGGCGCACCGCGTTGACCCGCGCGTTCAGCGGCCGGCCCGCGCGCGGGCTGGTCAACCGCTTCCTGACCGACCACTCGGCCGCCGCGCCGGCGGCGTACCCGCAGGTGCACCACCTGACCAAGCCGGTGCGGGCGACCGGCGACCCGGAGCTGATGTCGCTGTGGGCCGGGCAGACCTACCCGCTGGGCCGGTCGCTGCCCGCGGCCGAGGTCGTCCGGCGGCTGGAAGCCGAAGCGCGGCAGGCGATCTCCGGCGCGGCACGCCGCTTTCCGCCCCGGTAACCGGCGGCGGGCGGGTCAGAATACTGCGATGACGACCGCGCGCGAACTCGCCGACGAACTGCTCACCGTGCTGTTCGACTTCGACCCGGTGATGGCGACCCTGCTCGGGGTACCCGGCTGGGACGACCGGTTACCCGACCACAGCGCCGACACGGCCGCCGCGTCCCGACGCGAAGCCCTGGACATAGCCCGACGCGCGTCCGAGGGTGACGACGATCCGGTCACCCGGGCCGTGGTCGCGCAACAGGCTTCCGGCTTCGCGCACCGGATCGACGCGGCCCTGGTCGAGCACACCCACGCCGAAGGGCTCAACGCGCCCGTGGTCGTGCTGCTGGCCACGTTGCCGCTGACCAGACCGGCCGACGACGAGGGTCGCCGCGCCTACCTGGCCCGCCTCGCGGGCTTACCCCGCTACCTGGAGGTCCTCGCCGGACGCCAACGCGCCTCCGACCGGCTGCCCGTGGCGCACCTGGTCCGCGCGGGCGTGGACCGCCTCGACCGCCACCTCGCCCAGGACCCCGACCCGCTCGCACAACCGTTGGCGGAGACCGCTTTCGCCGACGAGTGCCGGCGCACCCTGGTGCCGGTGCGCGACGCTTTCGCCCGCTACCGCGCGTTCCTGCACGACGAGGTCCTGCCTCGGGGCCGGGCCGAGGACCGTCCCGGTCTGTGCTGGCTGCCCGAGGGAGGGGAGCGGTACGTCGGACTGGTGGGTACCTACACGACCACCACGCACACGCCGCGCGAACTGCACGAGATCGGCCTGGCGCTGATCGCGGACCTGGACCGCGAGTACGCCGACATCGGCGCCCGGGTGTTCGGCCCGATCACCGCCGCCGAGGTGCGCCGTCGCCTGCTCGACGACCCGACCTTGCGCTGGACGAGCGCCGGGCAGATGCTGGACCTGGCCCGTCGCACCATCGCCCGTGCCGAAGCCGCCGCGCCCGAGTGGTTCGGCGTGGTCCCGGACGCGGCGTGCGCGGTCGAGGAGGTGCCCGAGGCGGACGCGCCGACGGCGCCGCTGGCGTACTACATGGACCCGGCCCTGGACGGTTCGCGGCCGGGCACGTACTTCGTGAACACCCACCACGCCACCGAACGCGAGCGGCTCGGCGCCGAGGCGACCGCCTTCCACGAGGGCGTTCCCGGGCACCACTTCCAGATCGCGCTGGCCCAGCGCCTGACCGACCTGCCGCTGCTGCGCCGGTTCGCCTCGGTCGAGGCCTACCACGAGGGGTGGGCGCTCTACACCGAGCGGCTGGCCGACGAGATGGGCCTGTACAGCGACGACGTGGCCCGCCTCGGCATGCTCGCGGCGGACTCGTTGCGGGCGGCCAGGTTGGTCGTGGACACCGGTCTGCACGCCCTGGGCTGGTCGCGGCAGCGGGCCGTGGAGTACCTGCGGGACAACGCGGTGATGCCGGACGTGGACATCCACTCCGAGGTGGACCGCTACATCGAGAACCCCGCGCAGGCGCTGTCGTACATGGTGGGGCGCCTGGAGTTCCAGCGCCTGCGCGGTGAGGCCGAACGACGGCTCGGCGACCGGTTCGACATCAGGGCGTTCCACGACCTCGTGCTGGGCGGCGGTCCGCTGCCGATGGCCGTGCTCGCCGACGTGGTCGACGAGTGGTGCGGTTCAGTCCGCTGAGGACAGTGTCGAGTGCCGGCGTCCGTAGAGGAGGTAGACGACCAGGCCGACGGCGAACCAGACCGCGAACCGCAGCCACGTGTGCGCGGTGAGGAACGTGATCAGCCACAGGGAGAACACGATCCCGATCACCGGCACGACCGGCATGCCCGGCGTCCTGAACGTGCGCGGCAGGTCGGGCCGCCGGTAGCGCAGCACGATCACCGCGACGCAGACGACCACGAACGCCAGCAGGATCCCGATGTTCGTCAGCTCGGCCGCCTCGGCGATGGGCAGGAACCCGGCGATGACCGCCGAGGCGATGCCGAGCACCCACGTCGTGCGCGTGGGTACGTGCCGGACCGGGTGCGTGCGCCCGAACCACGCGGGCAGCAGGCCGTCACGGCTCATCGAGTACCCGACGCGCGCGGCGCCCATCATGAACGTGAAGAGCACGGTCGTGATGCCGAGCACCGCGCCGACCGAGATGACGATGCCCAGCGCGGGCAGTCCGATGTCGGCGAACGCGGTGGCGAAGGCGCTCTCGGCGTCGATGGCGCGGTAGTCGACCATGCCCGTGAGCACCAGGCACGCCAGGACGTAGAGGACCATGGAGATCGCCAACGAGTACACGATCGCCTTGGGCATGTGGCGGCGCGACTCGGTCGACTCCTCGGCGGCCGTGCTCATGGCGTCGTACCCGAACACGGCGAAGAACACGGTGGCGGCCCCGGCGAACGCCCCGGACAGGCCGAAGGGCAGGAACGGGTCGTAGTTGCCGGTGTCGATGTGGAAGACGCCGACCACGATCACCAGCAGCACGACCGCGACCTTGAGGTACACCAGCACGGTCTCGAAGCGGGCCGCGTTCTTCATACCCAGGTTCAGGACGAACGCGATCGCCAGGCAGAGCACGACCGCGAACAGGTTCACCTGGTAGCTGCCCGCGGCCACGTCCGAGCCTTCCGTGCCCGGCGCGCCCTGCAGCCACAACGGCAACCGGACCCCGACGAGGTCGAGCAGTTCGGTGAAGTACCCGGAGATCCCGATGGCGACCACGGCCACGATGGCGGTGTACTCCAACAGCAGGTCCCACCCGATGAACCACCCGACGATCTCGCCGAGCACGGCGTACCCGTAGGTGTAGGCGGACCCGGCGCGGGGGATCAGCCCGGCGAACTCGGCGTAGGAGAACGCGGCGGCGGCACTGGCGATGCCCGCGACCAGGAACGAGATCAACACGGCGGGCCCGGCGGTCTTGTTCGCCACCGCGCCCGCCAGGGAGAAGATCCCGGCCCCGATGATCCCGCCGACGCCGATGGCGGTGAGCTGCCACAGCCCCAGCGTGCGCGTGAGGCCGGCGGAGCCGGACGGCGCGTCGGAAACGATCTCGTCGATGGGCTTGCGGCGGAACACCCCGCGCCCGCCACCTAAACCCGGATGCGTTGTCATGGGCGGTCTCCCCTCGGAGGTCCTCGACTGCGGCGAACCTACGCCCACCCGGGCCCGTCGCACTCCGGCCGGGAGACCGGACTACCGGGTGAACACGATCTTCCCCGCCGTGTCCCCGCCCCACATCGCCGCGAAACCTTCGGCAGCCCGCTCGAAGGGCAGCTCGGCACCCACCTGCGGCCGGATGCCGTTGAGCGCGCAGAACGCCAGCAGGTCCCGAAGCTCCTCCAACGTGCCCATGGTCGACCCGACGACCCGGAGCTGGAGGAAGAACAGCCGCTGGATCTCGAGGGCCGAGGGCTCGCCGCTGGTGGCACCCGACACGACCACGATCCCGCCGGGCTTGAGCGACTTGAGCGAGTGCGACCAGGTCGCCTTGCCCACGGTCTCGAACACCGCGTCGACCCGTTCGGGCAACCGGGCCCCCGGCTCGAACACCGCGTGCGCCCCCAACCGCGACGCGAGTTCGCGCTTGGCCTCCGTCCGCCCCGTGACCCAGACCCGGAACCCACCGGCCCGCCCCAACCGCACCAAAGCGGTCGACACCCCACCGGAAGCCCCTTGGACGAGCATCGTCTGCCCAGGCCGCAACCCGGACTTGACGAACAACATCCGATAGGCGGTCAACCACGCCGTACCCATGCAGGCGGCCTCGACGAACGACAACTCCGCGGGCTTGGGCAACACGTTGCGAGCGGGAACGACAACGTGATCGGCGAACGTCCCCTGGTACTTCTCGGTCAACAAGGTCCGCCCGGGATCGAGCGTCTCCTCACCACCCCAAGACGGATCACCGATGATCGAGTGCAACACCACCTCGGTCCCGTCGGACAACACCCCGGCCCCGTCACACCCGAGGATCATCGGGAACGCGGACTCCTTGATCCCCACCCCACGCAGGGTCCACAGGTCGTGCATGTTGAGGCTGGCAGCCCGCACCGCCACCTTGACCCACCCCTCGGGCACGACGGGCTCCGGCCGCTCCCCGACGCGCAATGCGGCAAGCGGATCCTGCGGCGACGGCTCGACTGCGTAAACGGCGAACATGCCCCGAACCTACCCAGCCACCCGCCACCGGTCGCCACTCCCACTCACCGCCCAAGCCAGGGGCGCCGGCCCACACGGAGAACACGAGCGCTTACCTTCTCCTTGGCGGCCTGTGCAGCGGCGAGCACCGTTTTCAAACTCTTCGCTTCAGCTCTTGAACCGCCAAGCCCAAGCCCCGCACCCCCGCACCGACCGACGACGTACCCTCACCTCCATGGAGACCTTCGCGAAGTGGTGGGACGGCGTAGAGCTGTGGCTGGCCCAGCTCCCCTTCCCCTTCCAGTTCGCCCTGGTCATGGCGGTCCTCCTCCCCGCGGCCCTGGGCATGGCCCGCCTCATCGACCGCGTGGTGGACGACGCCTCCGCGAGGATCAACCCGAAGGCCGACCGATGACCCCGGCCCGCCGCCTCACCGTCGCCCTCATCGGCCTCCTGCTCCTGGTCGTGATCGGCTACACCATCCGCACTCTCACCGCGGCCGAACCGGCACCCCCCACCACCACGACCACGACCGGGTGACCCGCCCTGCGCCGGCATGCCCCGCGGCGCACAGTGCCGACCATGTACCAGGCACTCATCGCACTCCTGCTCCTCACCCCCGTGCCGGCCCACGCTGAACCGGGCTGCGACTACCTGGACGCCTTCACCCCGTTCGACGTCCAGAACGGCGACAACCCGGTCGTCATGCCCAACGGCCGAATAGTGGAACTAAGGGCCTCCAACACCACCAAATGCGCCTGGGGAAGAATTTCCGAGGCGACCCCGGCCGAAGAGATCTGGACCGACCGTACCAACCTCGACGGTTCGGGCTACGAGGGTTTTCTGGGTTACATCCGAGTGGAAACAGGCACCGGCGCCCACACCGAACCTTTCGACAACAACGGCAAACTCATTCGCGCCTGCGGGTCGTCGGCCGGCCGCATCGACTGCACCGGCTGGTTCTGATCCGCCTCACCCCTCCGAAGGAACCCACGAGGGCAAACGCTTGGCTTTGAACGCCGCGATCCCCTCCTGCCCCTCGGCACCGCCGAAGTGCCGGGCGGACAACTCCAACATGTCCGCGAACACCTCCCCGAGATTCCCTCCACGTGGCTCCAGCAGCATCCTCTTCGTGGCCGCCAAAGCCCCCGGCGCCCCCAACGCCAACATGTCCGTATACCGGGAAACAGCGGCATCCAATTCATCATCGGCGACCGCCGCATTCAACAGCCCGATGGCGACGGCCCGATGGGCGTCGAACGTTTCCCCGGTCAAGAACAACTCATGGGCCGCCCGTGCGGCCAACCGCGGCAACACCGTCACCGAGATGACCGCCGGCACGACCCCGATCCGCACCTCGCTGAAGGCGAAGGTCGCCGATTCCGCGGCCACCGCGAGATCGCAGGCCGCGACCAATCCCACCCCGCCGGCCCGCGCGGGCCCCGCCAACCGGGCCACCACCGGCTTGGGACTGGTCAACACCGCCTCCAGCAGGGCGGGGAACTCGTTGACCCCCTGCTGGTCGGCCCGCGCGCCCCGGGCCTCCTTGAGGTCCATCCCCGAGCAGAACACCGGCCCGACGTGCGTCAGCACGACCACCCGCACCCCGTCGTCCGCCTGCGCCGCCTTCAGTCGGGCACCCAGCTCGGACCGCACCTGCGCGGACAGCGCGTTGCGGTTGTGCGGGGAGTCCAGCGTGATCGTCGCGATGCCGCGCCGCACGGAGTAGTGCACCACCTCGTCAGCCATGCCCAGCACTCTACGAGGACGGCATATTGACAGCATGCTGTCAATATGACAGTCTACTGTCATGACGACGACCAAGACGGTTCACGTGGCCCTCTACGACACCCTCTCCGACTGGGAGTTCGGCTTCGCCACCGCGCGCCTCAACCTCCCGCACTTCCAGAAGCGGCCCGGCGTGTTCCAGGTCCGCACGGTCGCCGCGACCCTCGACCCGATCACCACGATGGGCGGCCTGCGCATCCTGCCCGACACCACGCTCGACCGGATCACCCCGGACGACAGCGCCCTGCTCCTGCTCTCCGGCTCCGACACGTGGACCACCGGCGCCAACCGCGAGTTCTCGGCCGCCGCACGCCGCTGGCTCGACGCCGGCGTCCCGGTCGCCGCCATCTGCGGCGCCACGATCGGTCTGGCCGACGAGGGCCTGCTCGACGACCGCCCGCACACCGGCAACGCGGTCGAAGAGCTGTCGAGCGTGCCGAACTACCGGGGGCAGGCGCACTTCCGTCAGGAACGCGCCGTGCGCCACGACAAGCTGATCACGGCCGGCGGCGCGAGCGCGCTGGAGTTCGCCCGCGAGATCCTCGCCGAGCTGGACGTCTACGAACCGGCGGTGCTCGAAGCCTGGTACGGCCTGTTCAGCACCGGCAACCCGGAGTGGTTCGGCAAGCTCGTCGCCGCGGCCTCGTGAGCGGCCGGACCCCGGCGGGCGACGTGTTGACCGACGTGGTCATGCGGACGTTCCGCCTCTACGGCGCGTTGCTCGACGCCGCGGAGGAGATGACCCGGCCGGTCGGCCTGACGGCGGCGTGGTGGCAGGTGCTCGGCGCGGTGCTGCGGACCCCGCTGCCCGTGTCGGGCATCGCCCGCGAGATGAGCCTGGCCCGGCAGAGCGTGCAGCGCATCGCGGACCTGTTGGTGGACAAGGGGTTGGCCGAATACCGGCCCAATCCCGCCCACCGCCGCGCCAAGCTGCTCAGCCCCACGGAAGCCGGGTACGCCGCGATCGCGGGGCTGCGCGAGGTGCAGCACGCGTGGACGAAGCGCATCACCGCCGGGATCGACGTCGCCGACCTGCGCACCACACTGTCCACAATGGAGAAACTGGTCGCCGCCCTCGACGCCGACCGGGACACCTAGGCCGGCAACGCCACCACGTCGCCCAGCGCCTCGGCGTACCGCGACAGGATCAACGAGGCCACGGCCGCGTCCGCACCCAGCGGCGCCGCCACGGCCGCACCCGCGGCCAGGTCCGCCACCCGGTCCGGCAGCAACCCCGGCGCCAGGAACCACGACGCCACCGCGATCCGCTCGGCACCCCGGACCCGCAGCCGCGCGATCGCGGTCGGCACGTCCGGCGACGCCGTGGACGCGAACGCCGCCTCGGCACCCGCCCACGGCCGCGTCGAAGCCCACCGCCGGGCCACTGCGGCCACCGCCGCGTTGGCCGGCGCGTGCGACGACCCGGCACCGGCGACCACCACGCCCAGACCGGGGTCGTCCAGGTCGACCACGGCACCCAGCCGGCGCAGGGCCGCGTCCTCCAGCCGGTCGTCCGGCCCGAGCACGTCCGCGATCGTCACGTCCAACGCCGCCAGGCGTGCCTCGGCGACGGCACCCGGCACGTCGACCCGGGCGTGGTACGCCTGGCCCAGCAGCAGGGGCACGACGACGGCCGACGCGTGACCATCGCCGTGCACCGCATGCAGCACGTCGCCCAACCGCGGCGCGGAGAGGTCGAGGAACGACGCGCGCACGTCCAGGTCGGGGCGCACGGCCCGCACCACGTCCAGCAGCGCGTGTACCGTCGCCGCCGAACGTGGGTCGCGCGAACCGTGCGCCACCGCGACCAGAGCCGTCACAGTGCTCCCGTCAGACCGCGGGCCTTGAGCACCGCGCGTTCCAGCGGCCGGAACACCAGCAGTTCGATCCCCACGCCCACGAGCAGGATGAGGAAGATCGCCGCGATCACCATGGAGATGTCGTTGAGCGACGACCCGTTGTGCAGGTACTGGCCCAGACCCTCACCGAGCTGCGGCGAGGTGGCGATGATCTCCGCGGCCATCAGCGACCGCCACGAGAACGCCCACCCCTGCTTCAACCCGGCCAGGTAGCCCGGCAGGGCCGCGGGCAGCAGGATGTGCCGCGCCGCCGCCAGCCGGGTCGCACCCAGCGCCTTGCCGACGCGCGGCAGCAGCGGCGGCACCTGGTCGATGCCCGCCACCAGGCCGTTCGCGATCGACGGCACCGATCCCATGAGCACGACGAAGTAGATCGTCGACGGGGTGGCGCCGAACCACAGGATGCCGGCCGGCACCCAGGCGACGGACGGCAGCGACTGCAGGCCCGACAGTAAAGAGCCGATGCCCGCCCGCACCACGCGGACCTTGGCGACCAGCAGGCCCAGCGGCGTCGCGATCACCACGGCGGTCAGGAAGCCGAACACCGCCCGGCTCACCGACGTCCACAGCACCTCGAACGCGCGCCCGGACTCGATCGCCTCGGCCACCGCCGCCCACACCGACTTCGGCGAGGGCAGCTGGTACTCCGGCCAGAACGCCGCCGCCCACAGCGCCTGCCACACGCCGATCAGCAGCGCGAACGCGATCAGCGGCGGCAGACCCGTGCGGACGAACCGCCGCCACAGCGGCGGGCGACCGGACGCGGTCGGCGCGTCGAGCGCGTCGAGCCCGGCACCGACCTTCGCGAGGTCGGTCTCAAGCGGCGTGGCCACTGATCACCTCTCGCAGGTGCGTGGTGATCTCGTCGATCAACGCCACCTCGTCGCCCTCGGCGGTGTTCCACTCCCGCACGACCCGACCCGGCCGCGACGACAGCAGCACGACCCGCTGGCCCAGCCGCACGGCCTCGCGCACGTCGTGCGTGACGAACACGATCGCGGTCTGCGTCTCGCGCCACACGCGGACGAGCTCCGCCTGGAGCACGTCACGGGTGATCGCGTCGAGCGCGGCGAACGGCTCGTCCATCAGCAGCAGGCCGGGCGTGCCCTCCTTCGCGCTGCCCAACGTCGACGCCAGCGCGCGCGCCAACGCCACACGCTGGCGCATGCCGCCCGACAGCTCGTGCGGGCGCTTGTGCCCGGCACCGACGAGGCGGACCAGCGACAGCAGCTCGCCCGCCTTCTCCTTGCGCTCGCCGCGCTTCACGCCCGCGAGCCGCAGCGGCAGCTCGACGTTGCGTTCGGCGGTCAGCCACGGCATGAGCGCGGCTTCCTGGAACATCACGGCGGGCCGCGACGTGGTCAGTTCGAGGTCGCCCGAGGTGGGCGCGTCCAGGCCGGCGACGATGTTGAGCAGCGTGCTCTTGCCGCAGCCGGACGCACCCAGCAGGCACACGAACTCGCCGGGCTCGACCTGGAGGTCGACACCGTCGAGCGCGAGGACCGCGGATGTGCCGTGTCCGAAGACCTTCCGCACGCCGGACAGCGTCACCGCGGCGTTCTTGGCGGTCGCGAGTGTGGCGGTCATGGTGTGCCTGCCTTCCCCGTCGCTACTTCTTGTCCAGTCCGGCGGCGTCGACGGTCGGCTTGCCCGCGGCCGTCAGCACCTTGTTCAGCAGCGTGAAGTCGACGAGACCCTCGACCTTCGCCGCCTCCTTGGAAACGCCCGCCGTGACCGCGTCCTTGGCCAACTGCGGGAAGGACTTCGCCTGCGGGTCCAGCGTCAGCTCGATGTTGTCGAACGCGCGGTCGAGCACCGGCTCGCCCAGCTGCTTGCCCGTGAGCTTCTTCAACGCCTCGTTGACGATCTTCTTCGCCTCGGGCTTGTTGCTCGTCGCGAACTCGGTCGCGGCCAGGTGGCCCTTCAGCAGCGCCTCGACGGTCTGCGGGTGGTCGCGCAGGAACTCGGTGCGCACCAGCAGCACGGTGGTCGGGAACTTGCCGCCGTCCCACAGGGTCTTCTCGTCGACGAGGACCTTCGCGCCCGCGTCGAGCACCAGCCGCGACGACCACGGCTCCGGCGCCCACGCGCCCTGCACGTCGCCCTTCTTGAACAGGTCGAGCGACTGGGCGTTCTCGGTGTTGGTGATGTTCACCTGGTCCGCGCCCGAGCCCACGGTGAGCTTCTGGTCGGACAGCCACTTCTTGAGCGCCACGTCCTGCGTGTTGCCCAGCTGCGGGGTGGTGATGACCTTGCCCTTGAGGTCCGCCGCCGAGTTGATCTCCGGCTTGACCACGAGCTGCGCGCCGCCGGACGTGGCGCCCGCGATCAGCCGCACGGCCTCGCCGTTGGACTTGGCGAACGCGTTGATCGCCGGGCCGGAGCCGATGAACGTGGCGTCGAGCGAGCTGCCCAGCAGCGCGTTGACCGCCTCGGGGCCGGCGTTGAACGTCTGGGTGGTGAGCTTGGTGTTGCCCAGTTCCTTGGCGTACAGGCCGTTCTCCACGCCGATCAGCGCGGCGGCGTGCGTGACGTTGGGGAAGTAGCCGAGTCGGATCTCGGCGGCCGGTCCCTTGTCCTGGGCCGGCGCGTTCGACGCCGCGGTGTCGCCACCGTCCGCCCGTGAGCACGCGGCCAGGGCGACGAACGCGGTCAGTATCGCGAAGGACTTGGTGAGGATGGTGCGTCTGCTGCTCACGGTGGTGGTGCCTTTCGGGAGGTCAGGGGCCGGGGGAGACGAGGGCGTGGTTGTCGGCGCGCGCGTCGCCTGCCACACCGTCCAGTTCGGGCAGTGGCGCGCCCACGAGACCCGCCGCCAGGGTGCTGCCGTCGGCGGCGTCGATGACCAGGAACGCGCCGGTGCGCCGGCTGCGCGCGTAGTCGTCGACGGGCACCGGCTCGGCGGTGCGGAGGGCGACCTGGCCGATCTCGTTGAGGTTCAACGAGTCCGGACCGGCGGTGCTCGCCAGCCGCTGCTCGTCGAACCGGGTGCGCAGTTCGGTCACGATGGCCTGCACGGTGCGCGTGCCGTGCTTGACCAGCACCCGGGCTCCGGGTGTCAAAGCCTTGTCCGACAACCAGCACACGGTCGCGTCGAACTCGTCGACGACGGCCGGGCGCGAGTCGGCGGGCGCGATCAGGTCGCCGCGTGAGATGTCCACGTCGTCGGCGAGCAGGAGCGTCACCGACTGACCGGCGAACGCCTCCTCCAGCGGGCCGTCGGCGGTGTCGATCCCCTCCACGCGGCTGCGCAGACCCGAGGGCAGGACGACGATCTCGTCGCCGACCCGCACCGTGCCCGCCGCCACCTGGCCCGCGTAGCCCCGGTAGTCCGGGAACTGCGCGGTGCGCGGCCTGATCACGTACTGCACCGGGAACCGGAACGGCGCGTCGTGCGGGTCGGGCTCGACCGGCACGGTCTCCAGGTGCTCCAACAGGGTGGGGCCGGTGTACCAGGGCGTCCGCGCCGAGCGCTCGACCACGTTGTCGCCCGCGAGGGCCGACACCGGGATCTCCACGACCGCGTCCTCGGTGAAGCCGAGGGCGAGCGCGTGCGCGGTGAACTCCTTGGCGATGCGGGAGAACACGACCGGGTCGTAGTCGACCAGGTCGATCTTGTTCACCGCGAGCACCAGGCGCGGGACGCCCAGCAGCGCGAGCACCGCCGCGTGCCGGCGGGTCTGCTCGACGACGCCCTTGCGGGCGTCGACCAGCAGCACGCCGAGCTGCGCGGTGGACGCGCCGGTCACCGTGTTGCGGGTGTACTGCACGTGTCCCGGGGTGTCCGCCAGCACGAAAGACCTTCGCGGCGTGGCGAAGTAGCGGTATGCCACGTCGATGGTGATGCCCTGTTCACGCTCGGAGCGCAGCCCGTCCACGAGCAGCGACAGGTCCGGAGTCGTCAGTCCCCGGTCCGCGCTGGCGCGGTGCACCGCGTCGAGCGTGTCGGCGAGCACGGACTTGGTGTCGTACAGCAGTCGTCCGACCAAAGTGGACTTGCCGTCGTCCACGCTGCCCGCCGTGGCCAATCTCAACAGGTCGCTCATCTAGAAGTAGCCCTCCCGCTTGCGGTCCTCCATGGCGGCTTCCGACAGCCGGTCGTCGGCACGCGTGGCGCCGCGCTCGGTCAACCGGGACGCCGCCACTTCGGCGATGACGGCCTCGATGTCGGTGGCGTCGGACTCGACCGCGCCGGTGCAGGATCCGTCTCCGACCGTCCGGTAGCGGATGGTCTTCGTGATCAGTTCTTCACCGTCGCGCGGCCCGCCCCACGGACCTTCCGCGAGCCACATGCCGTCACGCAGGTACACATCGCGCGTGTGGGCGTAGTAGATCGAAGGCAATTCGATCCCCTCCCTCGCGATGTAGTGCCAGACGTCAAGTTCCGTCCAGTTGGACAGCGGGAACACGCGTACATGTTCCCCCGGGCGGTGCCTTCCGTTGTAGAGGTTCCACAATTCGGGACGCTGCCGCCGCGGCTCCCACTGTCCGAACGCGTTACGCAGGCTGAAAATGCGTTCCTTGGCCCGTGCGCGCTCCTCGTCGCGGCGTCCGCCGCCGAACACCGCGTCGAACTTGTGAGAGGTGATCGCATCGAGCAGGGGTACTGTCTGCAACGGATTCCGGGTACCGTCGGGACGTTCCGACAACCTTCCGTCGTCGATGTAATCCTGGACCTTCGCGACTTCCAGTCGAAGTCCGTGTTCGGCAACGACACGGTCACGGAATTCGATCACTTCGTCGAAGTTGTGCCCGGTGTCCACGTGCAACAGCGGAAACGGCACCGGCGCGGGCCAGAACGCCTTCACCGCCAGGTGCAGCAGCAGGGTCGAGTCCTTGCCGCCGGAGAACAGGATCACCGGTCGGTCGAACTCGCCCGCCACCTCCCGGAAGATGTGGATCGCCTCCGATTCCAGGCGACCGAGGGTGTCCAGTGTCGACGACGTCCCCGTCGTGGCTGTGCCGCTCATCCGTGCAACCCGCATTCCGTCTTGGCCTGGCCTGCCCACCGACCGCTGCGCGGGTCGGCTCCCGGCAACGGCTTCGCGGTGCAGGGCGCGCAGCCGATGGAGGGATAACCGGCCTGCACCAGCGGGTTCTCGAGGATCCCGCGGTCGGCGATGTAGGCGTTGAACTCGTCGTCCGACCACGCCGCGATCGGATTGATCTTGACCAGCCCGTTGCGCTCGTCCCACTGCACGATCGGCGTAGTCGCGCGCGTGGGCGCGTCGACCCGGCGCACGCCGGTGACCCACGCGTCGTAGTTGCGCAGGGTCGCCTGCAAGGGGATCACCTTGCGCAGTCGGCAGCACCGGCCGGGATCGGTCTGGTTCAGCAGGCCGAACTCGGCCTCCTGCTCGGCGACCGACTGCTCGGCCGCCGCGTTCACGATGTGCACGTCGGGGTAGACCAGGTCGACCGCATCACGCGTGCCGATGGTCTCCGCGAAGTGGTAGCCGGTTTCCAGGAACAGCACGTCGATGTCGGACTTGACCTTGGTGGCCAGGTCGATCAGCACCGCGTCCTGCATGTTCGACGCGACGATCCAGCTTTCGCCGAACGTCCGCGCGGTCCACGCCAACGCCTCGTCCGCGGACGCGTCGGCCAGTTCGACCGACGCCGCTTCCGCGATCACCTTCAGCTCCTCGACCCGTGACGGGGCGGTCATCGCTGCACCTCCTGGGGAAGGTTGAGACCAATGAACTTCACGGTGAACACGCGGCGGCACGAGTTGCAGAGCCAGGAGTAGGCGGGCTCCTCCTGGGGCCGGAGGTCCTCATCTCCGCAGTAGGGACAGTAAAAAGGTGTCGCTCGGTCACTCATGGCCGCTCCTCCGGAGTCGGCGGCTCGATCGCCGGAAGTCGGCCGTCCGGGGCCGACTTCCGGCGATTCCGCAAGCTCCACGGCCGGAAGCCGACCCCGGACGACCAACGCGTTCTCGCGCGCTCACCTCAGGTCTGCCTCGTCGGCACGGGCGACCCACTGTGCGAAACGCTCGTCTTCCTCTTTTTGTGCCACAAAATTGCGGACAACCCGTTCGACGTAGTCCGGGAGGTCGGTCGCGGTCACCTTGTGGCCGCGCAGTTTGCGCCCGAAGCCCGAATCGAGCCCGAGCCCGCCGCCCAGGTGGACCTGGAAGCCCTCGACCTGGTTGCCCGCCTCGTCGGTGACGATCTGGCCCTTGAGCCCGATGTCGGCGGTCTGGATGCGCGCGCACGAGTTGGGGCAGCCGTTGATGTGCACGGCCAGTGGCGCGGTCGTGCCGTCGGTGATGTCCGCGAGCCGCGATTCCAACTCGTCGACCAACGTCGCCGCGCGGGCCTTGGTCTCCACGATCGCGAGCTTGCAGAACTCGATGCCGGTGCACGCCATGATGCCCCGCCGCCACGGCGACGGCTCGGTCTGCAACCCCAGTTCGGCCAGCGCCGCCTGGAGGCCCTTGACCTCGGCCTCGGCCACGTCGAGCACGACCAGCTTCTGCTGCGGGGTCAGCCGGACCCGGTTCGACCCGGCCCGCTCGACGGCCTTGGCCACCTCGACCAGGATCGACCCGGACACGCGGCCGGCGACCGGCGCGGCGCCGACGTAGAACAGGCCGTCCTTCTGCCGGTGCACGCCGATGTGGTCGATGGGCCGCGCGGGCGTCTCCGGCGCCGGGCCGTCGATCAGCTTGCGGCCGAGGAACTCGTCCTCCAGCACCTGGCGGAACTTCTCCGGACCCCAGTCCGCCACCAGGAACTTGATCCGCGCGCGGTGCCGCAGCCGGCGGTAGCCGTAGTCGCGGAAGACGCTGATCACGCCCTCCCACACGGCCGGCACCTCGTCGCGCGGCACCCAGACGCCCAGCCGCTTGGCCAGCATCGGGTTCGTGGACAGGCCGCCGCCGACCCACAGGTCGAACCCGGGGCCGTGCTCGGGGTGCTCGACGCCGACGAACGCGATGTCGTGGATCTCGTGGGCGGTGTCCTGCCGGCCCGAGATCGAGGTCTTGAACTTGCGCGGCAGGTTGGCGAAGCGCGGGTCGCCGATGTAGCGCTCGAGGATCTCGTCGATGGCGGGGGAGCCGTCGATGATCTCGTCCGCGGAGATGCCCGCCACCGGGGAACCGAGCACGACGCGTGGGCTGTCGCCGCACGCCTCCATCGTCGTCAGGCCCGCGTCCTCCAGCCGCTGCCAGAGCGCGGGGACGTCCTCGATGCGGATCCAGTGGTACTGCACGTTCTGCCGGTCGGTGATGTCGGCCGTGTCGCGCGCGTACGTCTGCGACAGCTCGCCGATCAGCGCGAGCTGCTGGGTGGTCAGCCGGCCGCCGTCGATGCGGACGCGCAGCATGAAGTACTCGTCGTCCAGCTCTTCGGGCTCCAACGCGCCGGTACGGCCGCCGTCGATGCCGGGCTTGCGCTGCGTGTACAGGCCGTACCAGCGGAAGCGGCCACGCAGGTCGCCGGGGTCGATGGAGGCGAACCCGCCGCGGGCGTAGATGTTCTCGATCCGCGCCCGCACGTTGAGCGGGTTGTCGTCCTTCTTGCTCCGCTCGTTCGGGTTCAGCGGCTCGCGGTAGCCCAGCGCCCACTGCCCCTCACCTCGGCGCTGCTTGGCGCGCCCAGGCGTCGTAGTCGGGGGGACCATCCTCGTCCTCCGGGGATTCGGGGCGCTGGTGCGCGTACGAGTCCCGGGGTGCGTGGTGGGGGTCTCGTCAGCGCAACCGGCGCCGACGGGAACAACAGTCGCGCGCGGTTATGCCGACCTGCGGCACATCGCGCTGGAGACGCGACGAAAATCCACATGGCGGCGTACCACCAGGCGGATTCCGGTCGACGTCATGGCTGTCAGGGTGCCATGTGTCCACCCCGTGGTCCACAGTCAACCGGATGGTGGGACGGGGGTCACGGCGCTGGTAGATGGGACAATGGGGCCCATGCCCTCCGCCCTGCCGACCGGTGATCCCGCGCCCGCCGACGGCTCACTGCCCTCCTCGGCGCTGACCGGTCTCGGTACCCGCCCGTTCGGCGTGTACGTGCACGTGCCGTTCTGCGCGACCCGCTGCGGCTACTGCGACTTCAACACCTACACCGCCGGTGAGCTGGGCACATCGGCGTCACCGGCGTCGTGGCTGGACGCCGTGAAGCGCGAACTCGACCTCGCCGCGACCGTGCTCGGCACCCCGCCGCGTGCCGACACCGTGTTCGTGGGCGGTGGCACTCCGTCACTCCTGGGCGCCGACGGTCTCGCGGCCGTGCTCGACGCGGTGCGCGGCGCGTTCGGTCTGGCGCCCGGCGCCGAAGTCACCACGGAGTCGAATCCGGAGTCCACGTCACCGGAATTCTTCGGCGCCCTTCGTGACGCCGGTTACACGCGGGTGTCGCTGGGCATGCAGTCGGCGGTGCGGCACGTGCTCGCCGTGCTCGACCGCGTCCACACCCCGGGCCGTCCCGCCGCGGCGGCGCGGGAGGCGCGCGAGGCCGGTTTCGAGCACGTGAACCTCGACCTGATCTACGGCACGCCCGGCGAGTCGCTCGACGACCTGCGCGCGTCGCTCGACGCCGTGCGCTCGGCGGGGGTGGACCACGTGTCGGCGTACGCGCTGATCGTCGAGGAGGGCACGGCCCTGGCCCGCCGGGTGCGGCGCGGCGAGGTGCCGATGCCCGACGACGACGTGCTGGCCGACAAGTACGAACTCGTCGACGCGGCCCTGACCGCGCAGGGCCTGCGGTGGTACGAGGTCTCGAACTGGGCCGCGACCGAGGACGCCCGCTGCCGCCACAACCTCCTCTACTGGCAGGGCGCGGACTGGTGGGGCGCCGGACCGGGCGCGCACAGCCACGTCGGCGGCGTGCGCTGGTGGAACGTCAAACACCCGGCCAAGTACGCCGAACTCCTCACGGCGGGCGGCTCGCCCGCCGCCGGCCGCGAGACCCTGACCCCCGACGACCGGCGGGTCGAACGCGTGCTGCTCGAACTGCGCCTGGCCGAGGGACTGCCGCTGGACGTGCTCGACGAGGACGGTCGCGCGCGGGCCAAGGCCGCCGCGGTCGACGGCCTGCTCGACGAGGCCGCGCTCGCGGCGGGCCGCTGCGTGCTGACCGACCGGGGCCGACTGCTCGCCGACGCGGTCGTGCACCGCCTCACTTGAGCGTGACGGCCGCCGACTCGCCGATCTTGTAGAACCCCAGCGGCCCGTACAGCCGGGTGACCTTCCCGTCCGGTTCGGTCTCCAGGAACGGCGTCCACCCGGCCGCGAACACCCGTGCGGTCAGGTCCGCGCACACCGTCGACGCGATCCCCCGCCGGCGGAACGCCTCCGGCACGGCGATGCCGGCCACCTGCGACAGCCCGTCGTGCGGTGCCGTCGCCACGCCGGCGCCCACCACCGCGTCGCCGAGCCGGGCCACGACCGCGAACCCGCCCGCGTCCAGCACGGCCCGCTGCCGCGCCACGTCCGAGTCGGTCGCCGGCGCGTCCACCCCGAAGCCGACGTTCTGCACCGTCGCCACGTCGAACAGGTCCGCGTCCGAAGTGGCGAGTGCGAGCGCCACCCCGGCCGGCGTCGGCGGCGCGGTCAGCGCGTCGATCGCCATCATCGGCAGCAGCTGGTCGACGGTGAACCCGGCCGCCGCCAGCGCCGCGTCGGCGGCCGGCGCCGGGCGCAGGTACTCCAGCCGGGGCGTGCGCGACCGCGCGCGGAACGCCGCCACCAGCTCCGCGACCTGCTCGGACGTGGGGTCGGCGCCGTCGTCGGGCACGGCGTAGTTGAGGAACGGGTGGTCGGAACCGGCGTCGAAGCGGACCAGGAACGGCCCCACCCGCACGGAGTCGTCGACGATCGACGCGCGCAGCGCGGCCTGGATTCGGGGGATGAGCACGCCGGACGCTATCGGGGGATACCTCACCGCGGCGACCGTGTTTCCGGTGCGGGATTCCCGTGACCGCCCGCCACCTCCGTAAACTCGGTGGGAGGACTGTCCCCTGACGGAGGTGACGCGTGGTGAACGCCGATGAGCGCCGTTTCGACGTGCTGCGGGCGATCGTCGCCGACTACGTGTCCAACCAGGAACCGGTCGGCTCCAAGGCCCTGGTCGAGCGGCACAACCTCGGCGTGAGCAGCGCGACCGTGCGCAACGACATGGCCGCGCTGGAGGAGGACGGCTACATCACGCAGCCGCACACCAGCGCCGGCCGCGTGCCCACCGACAAGGGCTACCGCCTGTTCGTCGACCGGCTCAGCGAGGTCAAGCCGCTGTCGTCGCCCGAGCGCAAGGCCATCCGCCACTTCCTCGAGGGCGCCTACGACCTCGACGACGTGCTGCGTCGCAGCGTCCGGCTGCTGGCCCAGCTCACCCGCCAGGTCGCGGTCGTGCAGTACCCCACGTTGAGCCGGTCCACCGTCCGGCACCTGGAGGTCCTGGCGATCACGCCCGCCCGCCTGATGCTCGTGCTGATCACCGACTCCGGCCGGGTCGACCAGCGGTCGGTCGACCTCGGGGACGTGATCGTCGAGGACAACGTCGCCCGGCTGCGCTCCCTGCTCAACGCGGCCATGGTCGGCAAGCGGCTGTCCGACGCGTCCGCCGAGGTCGCGGCCCTGCCCGACCAGTCGCCGCCGGAGCTGCGCGACGCCGTGACGCGGGTCGCCACCGTGCTGATCGAATCGCTGGTCGAGCACCCCGAGGAACGCCTGGTGCTGGGTGGCACCGCGAACCTGACCCGGAACGTGGCAGACTTCCCCGGTTCGCTGCGCCAGGTGCTGGAGGCGCTGGAGGAGCAGGTCGTCGTGCTGAAGCTGCTGGCGGCGGCCCGCGATCCCGGCACCATCCTGGTGCACATCGGGGAGGAGAACGAGGCGGCCGAGATGCGCAGCACCTCGATCGTCTCCATCGGCTACGGCAGCCGGGACAACCTGCTCGGCGGCATGGGCGTGGTCGGGCCGACCCGGATGGACTACCCCGGGACCATGGCGGCGGTGCGCGCGGTCGCCACCTACGTCGGTGAGATCCTGACCTCACGGTGAGGCGGGGGAACACCCGGGTCACGCGGGACGTTTCGCAAGCGAGCGGTGCGCGCGGACATGCGCGCCCGCAGGAGGACACACGGTGGCGAGGGACTACTACGGCATGCTCGGAGTCGCGCGCGACGCGACCCCTGAGGAGATCAAGCGCGCCTACCGCAAGCTCGCGCGGCAGTTGCACCCGGACGTCAACCCCAACGAGGAAGCCCGCTTCAAGGAGGTGACCGCCGCCTACGAGGTCCTGTCGGACCCGAAGAAGCGGCAGGTCGTCGACCTCGGCGGGGATCCGCTCGACCAGGGTGGCGGTGGCGGCGGGCGCGACCCGTTCGCCGGGTTCGGCCTCGGCGACATCATGGACGCGTTCTTCGGCGCCGGCGGGGGAGCGGGTGGCGGACGCGGTCCGCGCAGCCGGGTCCAGCCGGGCTCGGACGCGTTGATCCGGCTCGCCATGACGCTGGAGGAGTGCGCGGCGGGCACCAGTCGTGAACTGACCGTCGACACCGCGATCCTGTGCGACGTGTGCGTGGGCAGCGGCTGCGCCGACGGTTCGGCCCCGGTGCGCTGCGACACGTGCGGCGGGCGCGGCGAGGTGCAGTCCGTGCAGCGCTCGTTCCTCGGCCAGGTCGTGACGGCCCGGCCGTGCCCGGTGTGCCGGGGACTGGGCGAGGTCATCCCGGACCCGTGCCGGCAGTGCGCGGGCGAGGGCCGGGTGCGGTCGCGGCGGACGATCTCCGTGCAGATCCCGGCCGGTGTGGCCGAGGGCATGCGCGTGCGGCTGGCGGGTCAGGGCGAGGTCGGTCCGGGCGGTGGCCCGGCGGGCGACCTGTACGTGGAGATCGAGGAGGTGCCGCACGAGGACTTCGAGCGTGACGGCGCCAACCTGCACTGCGCGATCCGCATCCCGATGACGACCGCCGCGCTCGGCGCCGTGCTGTCGCTCAAGACGCTCGACGGCGAGGAAGAACTGGTCATCGACCCCGGTACCCAGCCGAACACCGAGCTGGTGCTCACCGGCCGCGGCATGCCCCGCCTGCGCTCGACCGGGCGCGTCGACGGCCGCGGCGATCTGCACGTCCACCTCGAGGTCGTGGTGCCGACCAAGCTCGACGCCCGGCAGACCGAACTGCTGCGCGAGCTGGCCGTGGCGCGTGGCGAGGACGAGCCGAGCCTGTCGCACAACGGCAAGGGCGGCGGTCTGTTCTCGCGGCTGCGGTCCGGCCGCGGCCACCGGTGACGCCACCGGTCTTCCTGGTCCCCGCGCTGCCCGCCGGGTCGTCCATGCTGTTGGACGGCCCGGAGGGGCGGCACGCGGCGACCGTGCGGCGGTTGCGTGCGGGCGAGGAGCTGGTGCTGTCGGACGGCACGGGTGCCCAGGCGCGGTGCGTCGTGGCCGAGGCGCTCAAGGACGGCCTGCGGCTGGACGTCGTCGAGCGGTGGGTCGTGCCCGAGCCCCGCGTGCGGGTCGTCGTGGCGCAGGCGTTGGTCAAGGGCGATCGCGGGGAGCTGGCCGTGGAGCTGGCGACCGAGGCCGGCGTGGACGGGGTCGTGCCGTGGCGGGCGTCGCGCTGCGTCACCAAGTGGGACGAGGGTCCCCGCGGCGCGAAGGCCCTGGAACGCTGGCGCGCGACCGTTCGGGAAGCCGCGAAACAGGCACGCAGGGCCCGCGTCCCTTCGGTCGCGGAACCGGTCGGGACCGCCGAGTTGGCTCGATTGACGAGTTCGTCGTCGGTCACGTTGGTTTTGCACGAGACTGCCACGGGTTCAATCGCCGATGTCGAACTGCCGACCGACGGCGACGTGTTGTTGGTGGTCGGTCCGGAAGGCGGGATCACCGACGAGGAATTGTCGGCATTGACGACCGCGGGCGCGCACGCGGTGCGACTGGGCCATACCGTTCTGCGAGCATCCACCGCGGCGGCCGTGGCTTTGGGTGCGCTCGGTGTGCTGACCGATCGCTGGCGGTAGTAGTGCGCCCCTGCGCTGGCGGAGAGCGGGCTCAGGGGTTACTCTCTTGGCCTGAGGGGTCGCTTCGGCCTAACCGCCGACCTCCTCTCGGACGCCAAGCTCGCCGGACACCTCCCCCCTCGGTCCGGCGTCGCCGTGTCGCGGTGGGGCGACCCCCAGGTCCCACCGCGACGCGGCCCTTTTTTCGTCTGGAGGCGTCCGTTGCAGCGCATCGTCTACGGCGACCATCCGAGCCAATTCGCCGAATTGACGGGTCCACCGCAGAACCGTTCGGCCGTGGTCGTGGTCATCCACGGCGGGTTCTGGCACGAGCGATATGGACTCGAGTTGGGCCGCCCACTGGCGCTCGATCTGGTGGCGCACGGCGTCCGGGCACTGACAATCGAGTACCGCCGCATATCTGCCGGCGGCGGCTGGCCCGAAACAGGCGAGGACGTCCTCGCCGCACTGGACGCGGTAGCGGGCCCCTTGGTCACTCTCGGTCACTCGGCAGGAGGCCACCTGGCGGTCTGGGCGGCAGCCCGCCACCCCCGGGTCGTCGGCGCCGTGTCCCAGGCCGGCGTCCTCGACTTCCGGGGCGACCCCCAGATCACCAAGCGGGCAGCGGAACTCCTCGGCGGAACCCCGGAGGAGGTCCCCGACAAGTACGCCGACGCCGACCCGACCGCCTGCCTCCCGATCGACAAGCCGATGGTCCTCGTCCACGGCGAGAACGACGAGGACGTCCCGATCAGCCAAAGCGAAGCCTTCGCCACCGCCTCCGGCGCAGAGTTGATCACCCTCCGGAACACGACCCACATGGACCTGATCACCCCTGGCACGAAGGCCTGGCAAACCTGCCGAGACGCGGCACTACGCCTGGCGGCAGAAGCCAGGCCCTGAACCACCGACGAACCACGCGGCCCAGGCCGGTCCGATACAGCGCACCGACACCATCACGATCAACCCCGCTACCTGCCGGCGCCCCAACGCGCACCCCACGATCCCCACCGCACACCGCACGGTCCCGAGTGCACAACTCGCGGTGCCTGAACGCATAACTCGCGCGTTCACAAGAGCAACGGCACCCGATCGAAGGTGCCTGAACGCGTGTTTCACGGTGTCCGAGTGGAGGACTCGCGCGTTCAGTAGCCTGCGGCGCATGTCCGACTGCCTGTTCTGCCGCATCGTGGCCCGCGAACTCCCCGCCACCGTGGTCCACGAGACCGACACGACGCTCGCCTTCCGCGACATCGCCCCCCAAGCCCCGGTCCACGTGATCGTCGTCCCCAAGATCCACGCGACCGACGCGGTAGCCCTCACCACCACCGCCCCCGGCGTCCTCGACGACCTGTTCCGCACGGCCGGCGAGGTCGCCAAGACCGAGAACGTCGCCGACTCCGGCTACCGCCTCCTGTTCAACACCGGCGTGGAAGCCGGCCAAACCGTCTTCCACGCCCACCTGCACGTCCTCGGCGGCCGACGACTGGGCCCGCTGGCCTGAAAAGGGCCTACCCCAACGCCTGCATCACCGGCGCGAACAGGCGGTCGCGGTCACCCGGGAACTCACCGCGCACCATCAGGTCCACGGTTGCCCGCGCCGCCAACCCGTGCCGCACCAACCACGCCCCCAACCCCGACGACCGCGAATCCACCCGGATCACCCGATCCCCCGCCGCGAGGTCCGCGACCAACTCCGCCGCCCCCGTGACGCTCCGCGCCACCACCGGCCCGATCATGAGCCGATCGAGGTTCCACCACGCACACCCGAACCCCTCGGGCGACACCCGGGCCCGTTCCACGAACCCGAACAACCCGTCCCACATCCCCGACCGGTCCGCCCCGAACACCCGGGCGTCCTCGGCCACCACCCGGTCCCGATCCGCGGCGACCAACGGCCGCGACACCCCACTCGCCGCGCGCGTGAACCGGCCGACATGCGCCGTGACCCGATCCACCGCCACGAACCCCAGCTTCGAGTACAGGGGCCGCCCGTTCGGCGTGGCGTGCAACGACACCACCGGCGAATCGGCGAACTCCAGGGCGTGCGTCATCAGCCGCCGCCCCAGCCCACGCCTCTCGTGCGTCACGGCCACCAGCACCATGCTGATCACCGCGTGCCCGGGGAACCGCGTCACGAGCACCGTCCCGACCAGCCGGGACCCGTCGAACAGCCCGAACCCGGTCCCCACCCGAAGCAGGAACGCCCACTTGTCCGGCTCGTCGGGCCACGTCCGCGACCGCGCCAGTGCCCGGCACGCGTCCAGGTCGTCGCCCGTCAACTCCCGCAACGTCGTCACACTCCCCAGCGTCACGGTCGCGTCCAGCGGGTTTCCGCCCCGGAGTTACTTCGGTGCGGACTGTCGGTACCGGCGACTAGCATCGAAGGCACCCGCACCGAGCACCACCCCGAGCAGCGCGAACGCGCAGGAAGCAGGGCCCGAATCCACGTGGCCGGAACCGCAGACAACACGCCGCAGGACGCCCAGTACAAGTTCGCCGTGCCGGACAGCGCGGTCCTCGCCCTGCTCGGGCAGCGTGACGAGAACCTGCGCCTCGCCGAGGAACTCCTCGAAGCGGACGTCCACGTGCGGGGCAACGAGATCACCCTGTCCGGCCTGCCCGCCGACGTGGCCTTCGCCGAGCGCGTGTTCTCGGAGCTGGTCACGCTCGCCGCGCGCGGCCAGCAGGTCAACCCGGACGCCGTCCGCCGCACGGTCGCGATGCTGTCCGCCGGCACCGGCGAGTCGCCGGCCGAGGTGCTCAGCCTCGACATCGTGTCGCGGCGCGGGCGCACGATCCGGCCCAAGACGCTGAACCAGAAGCACTACGTCGACGCCATCGACAAGAACACGATCGTGTTCGGCATCGGTCCGGCGGGTACCGGCAAGACCTACCTGGCGATGGCCAAGGCCGTGCAGGCGCTCCAGGCCAAGCAGGTCAACCGGATCATCCTGACCCGCCCGGCGGTCGAGGCGGGCGAGCGGCTGGGCTACCTGCCGGGCACGCTGCACGAGAAGATCGACCCGTACCTGCGTCCGCTCTACGACGCGCTGCACGACATGGTCGACCCGGAGTCGATCCCGCGTCTCACCCAGGCGGGCACGATCGAGGTCGCACCGCTGGCGTACATGCGCGGTCGCACGCTCAACGACGCGTTCATCATCCTGGACGAGGCGCAGAACACGACGCCCGAACAGATGAAGATGTTCCTCACCCGGCTCGGGTTCGGCTCGAAGGTCGTGGTGACCGGCGACGTCACCCAGGTCGACCTGCCCGGCGGGCAGCGCAGCGGCCTGCGGGTCGTCCGGGAGATCCTCGAAGGCGTCGAGGACGTGCACTTCTCCGTGCTGACCAGCCACGACGTGGTCCGCCACCGGCTGGTGGCCGACATCGTCGACGCGTACGAGAAGTGGCAGGTCGCGGTCGCCGAGACCGAGGAGCACGAGCACCACACCGGACCCGGTGGTCGGGCACGTCAGCAGCGCCGGGGACGATAGGCGTCGTGAGCATCGAGATCGCGAACGAGTCGGGCGTCGGCGTCGACGAGACCTCCATCGTCGCCGCCGCCCGGTTCGCCCTGGACCGGATGGGCGTGAGCCCGCTGGCCGAGCTGTCCGTCCTGCTCGTCGAGCTGGACGTGATGGCCGACCTGCACCAGCGCTGGATGGACCTGCCGGGTCCCACGGACGTCATGGCCTTCCCCATGGACGAGCTGGACTCGGCCCGCCGTCCGGACGCGGCCGGTCTCGGCCCGGCGCTGCTCGGCGACATCGTGCTATGCCCGGACTTCGCGCAGGACCAGGCGGAGAAGGCGGGCCACGAGCTGCTGGACGAGCTGCACCTGCTTACCGTGCATGGCGTGCTGCACCTGCTCGGCTACGACCACGCGGAGCCCGCCGAGGAGCGGGAGATGTTCACGCTCCAGAACCGCATCCTGGCCGACTTCCGCTCGGCCGCGGCCGAGGCGGTGCGCCAGTCGGCGCAGCGCGAGGCGGACTCGAAGCTGCTCGGCGCCGCGGGTCTGGAGGACTCCGGCGGGCAAGAAGCCTGAGGCGACCGCCATGTGGAGTTCTTCCGGCCTGCTCGTGCTGGCCGTGCTGCTCGTGCTGGCGGCCGGGGCGTTCGCGGGTGCGGACGCCGCGCTGGGCACGGTGTCGCGGGCCCGCGTCGAGGCGTTGCACCGCCAAGGCGACCGGGTCGGCACCGGCCAGTTGATCCAGGTCCTGACCGACCGGCCCCGGCACGTCAACCTGCTGCTGTTGTTGCGGCTGGGCTGCGAGCTGTCGGCGACCGTGCTGGTCACGGTCGTGTCCCTGCGCACGATCGAGACCGGCTGGCTGGCCGTGTCGGTCGCCGGGCTGGCCATGCTCGTCGTGTCGTACGTGCTGGTGGGCGTCGGTCCGCGCACGATCGGCCGGCAGCACCCGTACGCGGTGAGCCTGCTGGCCGCCGGTCCGGTGCGCGTGCTCGGCCGCCTGCTCGGCCCGCTGTCGCGGCTGCTGATCCTGGTCGGCAACGCGATCACGCCGGGCAAGGGCTTCCGCGAGGGCCCGTTCTCGTCCGAGGTGGAGCTGCGCGAGCTGGTCGACATGGCGCAGGAGCGCGGCGTCGTCGACGAGGGCGAGCGCGAGATGATCCACTCGGTGTTCCAGCTCGGCGACACGATCGCCCGCGAGGTCATGGTGCCGCGCACGGAGATCGTGTGGATCGAGCGGACGAAGTCCGTGCGCCAGGCGTTGGCGTTGTCGCTGCGCACCGGATACACGCGGGTGCCGGTGATCGGCGAGAGCGTCGACGACGTGCTCGGCGTGGTGAACCTCAAGGACCTGGTCCGGCACACGCTGGCGGGCGAGCCGGACGACACGGCCGTGTCCGGGCTGATGCGCCAGGGCTCGTTCATCCCCGACTCGAAGCCGATCGCGGACCTCCTGCGGGAGATGCAGTTGACCCGCAACCACCTGGCGATCGTGGTCGACGAGTACGGCGGCACGGCCGGCCTGCTGACCATCGAGGACATCCTGGAGGAGATCGTCGGCGAGATCACCGACGAGTCCGACAAGGACGACCGGCCGCCGGTCGAGCACCTGACCGACGGGTCGGTGCGGGTGAGCGCGCGTCTGCCCGTGGACGACCTCGACGCCCTGTTCGGCACCGAACTGGACGACCACGAGGTGGAGACGGTCGGCGGGCTGCTCGCGCAGCGCCTCGGCCGCGTGCCGCTGCCCGGCACGGAAGCGGAGATCGAGGGCCTTCGCCTGCGCGCGGAGGGTGGCAAGGACGAACGGGGGCGGATGCGCATCACGACGGTGCTCGTCCGCCCGGTGACCGACGACGAGGAGACCCCCGATGTCTGACCTGGCCGCCGAGGACCAGAAGTTGATCACGTTGGCCAGGGCGTCGCGGGCCCGCACGGGGACGGCCGAGGGCGCGGCCGTCCGCGACACCGACGGCCGCACGTACGCCGCGACCACGGTGGCGTTGCCGTCGTTGAAGCTCACCGCCCTCCAGGCGGCCGTGGCGGCGGCCGTGTCCAGCGGTGCCGAGGGCCTGGAGGCCGCCGCCGTGGTGACGGACGCGGACGCGCTCGACGGCGATTCGGTCTCGGCCGCCCACGACCTGACCCCGGGCATCCCGGTCCTGCGTGCCGACGCGTCGGGCACACACGTGGACACCGTCTAGTGGCACTGGTGACGGTGTGCCGCGGCTGCTGCTGCGGCACGGTGAAGAAGTACCCCGACTACGACCACGACGACCAGCTCGCCCGGCTGCGCGCGCTGGCCGACCGCTCGGGCGGCACGGTCACCGTGCGCACGGCCGACTGCCTGGACGTGTGCGAGAGCTCGAACGTGATCGTGGTCAAGCGACCCGGCGAGAAGCCGGTGTGGTTCGGCCTGGTCCTGCACGACGCCGTCCTGTCCGACCTGGAGGACTGGCTGGAGACCGGCGGCCCCCTGCCCGAACTCCTCGAACTCAACCTGATCCGGGGCCGGCTGGGATCGGCGTCCTGATCGACGGGAACGGTGCCGCGGCCGGGTGCGGCACCGATAACGAGGGCGGACGCGGCACGTCCGGCGGGTGCGGGGACAATGGGCGGATGCAGGATTACCGGTCCGGGTTCGCGTGCTTCGTCGGCCGACCCAACGCGGGCAAGTCGACGCTGACCAACGCGCTGGTCGGGACGAAGGTCGCGATCACGTCGAGCAAGCCGCAGACCACCCGGCACACCATCCGGGGGATCGTGCACCGCGCGGACGGCCAGCTCGTGCTGGTCGACACGCCCGGCCTGCACCGGCCGCGCACGCTGCTCGGCCAGCGCCTCAACGACCTGGTCCGGGAGACCTGGTCGGAGGTGGACGTGGTCGGCTTCTGCGTGCCCGCCGACCAGAAGGTCGGCCCCGGCGACCGGTTCATCGCGGCCGAGCTGGAGAAGATCGCCAAGCGCACGCCGGTGATCGGCATCGTCACCAAGACCGACCTGGTCGGCCCGCAGCAGGTCGCCGAGCAGCTCCTGGCGTTGCAGCAGGTCATGGACTTCGCCGAGTTCATCCCGGTGTCGGCGCAGTCGGGTTACCAGGTCGAGCAGCTCGCCGAGCTGCTCGTCGGCAAACTGCCGGCAGGCCCGCCGCTGTACCCGGACGGCGAGCTGACCGACGAGCCCGAGCAGACGCTGGTCGCCGAGCTGATCCGCGAGGCCGCGCTGGAGGGCGTGCGCGACGAGCTGCCGCACTCGATCGCCGTCGTGGTCGAGGAGATGCTCCCGCGCGAGGGCCGGGACGACCTGGTCGACATCCACGCCAACGTGTTCGTCGAGCGGCCCAGCCAGAAGGCGATCATCCTCGGCCACCGGGGCGAGCGGCTCAAGCAGGTCGGCATCACCTCGCGCCGGCAGATCGAGAAACTGCTGGGCACGCGCGTGTACCTGGACCTGCACATCAAGATCGCGAAGGACTGGCAGCGCGACCCGAAGCAGTTGCGCCGCCTGGGGTTCTAGCGTGGCGAACCTGTACCGGGACACGGGGGTCGTCCTCCGGGTGCAGAAGCTCGGCGAAGCCGACCGGATCATCACGCTGCTGACCCAGCGGCACGGCAAGGTCCGCGCGGTCGCCAAGGGCGTGCGGCGCACCTCCAGCCGGTTCGGTGCCCGGCTCGAACCGTTCGGGCACGTGGACGTGCAGTTCTACCCCGGCCGGTCGCTGGACGTGGTCACGCAGGTGGAGACGGTCGACGCGTTCGGCGTGGCCCTGGTCGACGACTACCAGCGGTACACGGCGGCGTGCGCGGTGCTGGAGACCGCCGACCGGCTCACCGCCGAGGAGGGCGAACCCGTCCTGCGGCTGTACCTGCTGGTCACTGGTGCGTTGCGGGCGTTGGCGGCCGGGGAGCGGGACGCTTCCCTCGTGCTCGACGCGTTCCTGCTGCGCGCCATGGCTTTCGCGGGCTGGGCGCCGGCGGTGACCGAGTGTGCCCGGTGCGGTACGCCCGGACCGCACCGCGCGTTCAACATCCAGGCCGGCGGGATGGTCTGCCCGGACTGCCGCCCGCCGGGCAGCGCGCAACCACACGCCGACACGTTGCGTCTCCTGATCGCACTCCTGCACGGCGACTGGTCGGGGGTGGACGGCGTGCCGGCCGTGCACCGGCGCGAGGCGAGCGGTCTCGTGGCCGCCCACCTGCAATGGCACCTGGAACGGCAACTGCGCTCGCTGCCGCTGGTCGAGCGCAGACCGCCCGCCGCCGACGGATAGAGTCGCCGCACCGCAGCCGCACCACCCCCGAGAGGACAGCCATGCTTCGCCGACGGCGGGCCGAACGCGCGCGGCGCGTTCCCCGACCCCCGGAACCCCACCCGTCCGGCGCGACGCCTCCCGACATCCCCGCCGAGTTGGTCCCGAAACACGTCGCGATCGTCATGGACGGCAACGGGCGCTGGGCCAACCAGCGCGGCCTGTCCCGGATCGAGGGGCACAAGCGCGGCGAGGCGGTCGTCGTCGAGGCCGCGAAGGGCGCGATCCAGCTCGGCGTGAAGTGGCTGTCGCTGTACGCGTTCTCCACGGAGAACTGGCGGCGCAGCCCCGAGGAGGTCCGCTTCCTCATGGGCTTCAGCCGCGACGTGATCCACCACCGCACCGACGAACTCGACGAACTCGGCGTGCGCGTGCGGTGGGCCGGCCGGCGGCCGCGGCTGTGGCGCAGCGTGATCAAGGAGCTGGAGGTCGCGGAGGAGCGCACCCGCGACAACGACACGCTCAACCTGGCCATGTGCATCAACTACGGCGGCCGGGCCGAGATCGGCGACGCCGCCCGCGAGATCGCCCGGCTCGCCGCCGCCGGGAAGATCAACCCGGAGAAGGTGGACGAGCGTACGCTCGCCCGCCACCTGTACCAGCCCGACATGCCGGACGTGGACCTGTTCGTCCGCCCGTCCGGGGAGCAGCGCATCTCGAACTTCCTGCTGTGGCAGTCGGCCTACGCGGAGATGGTCTTCCAGGACATCCTGTGGCCCGACTTCGACCGGCAGCACCTGTGGCGGGCGTGCGAGCAGTACGCCCGGCGCGACCGCAGGTTCGGTGGCGCGATCGACAAGCCCGACGAGGAGAGCACCCCGTGACCGACGACGACGCCCAGATGACCGCCGAACTGCTCACGTCCGCGCGGACCGCGCTGGAGCTGTTCCACGAGGTGCACGTGGACGACGACGGCGCGTTGAGCTTCCGCCACGGCGACGTGCCGTGCGCCGTGCAGGCCATGCGCCTGGCCGAGGGGCTGACCGTGCTCAGCCTGACCTGCGTCGTGGCGTGGGACCTGCCCGAGGACCGCGAGCTGGCCGTGTCCGCGGCCGAGCGCGCGGGCCGGGGCCTGTTCGGCACGCTCGGCGTCGTGCACACCGATCGCGGCATGGACGTGACCTTGCGGTACGCGTTCCCCGCCGAGGGTTTGAAGCCCGAGCCGCTGAGCACGCTGCTCATGCTCGTGGTGTCCACCGCCTCGCAGTTGCGCGGCGAACTCCTGTCGAAGGGCGAAGAGTGATGGCCGGCCTGACCGTGTACGAACCCGACGAGGAGGACGGCGACGTCGACTCGCTGCCGTGGGCGGTGACGTTCGAGGCCCGCGTGGGCGAGGAGTGGGCGTCCTTCCTGTGCGGCCCGTACGACCGTGCGGAGGCCATCGAGCTGGCCGAGTCGGTCTTGGCGCAGGACTCCTCGGTGTCCGCGGTCGTCGAACCGCTCATGCCGGTGGAGAGCGCGCAGGACGTGTTGGACGCCGTCGCGGAGATGCGCGCCGACGAGGAGTGACCCGGTGCGTCCGGCCGGGATCCCCCGGCCGGACGTCCCTGCCGGTGGCCGGCCGCGGCCGGCATCATGTCGAAAGTGACAATCACTGGCGAGATCCGCGGCCGGCGTCCGCGCCCGTCGCCGCCGAGGTGGCGGATCACCTCGCTCGAGGTGCTGTGCGCGGTGCTCGTGCTCGCCCTCGTCGGGCAGGACTGGCTGGCTTCGCTGCTGCTGGACGCACCCCGCGTGCGGACCGCGTCGACCACGTTCGTGGCCGTGTGCGTGCAGGCGTTGCCGTTCCTGGTGCTCGGTGTGTTGATCAGCGGCGCCATCGCCGCGTTCGTGCCCGCGAGCGCCCTGCGCCGGCTGTTGCCGCGCAAGGAGGCGCTGGCCGTGCCGGTCGCCGGTGTCGCGGGCGTCGCGCTGCCTGGCTGCGAGTGCGCGTCCGTGCCGGTCGCCCGGCGGCTGATGGGTCAGGGCGTGGCGCCCGCGGCGGCGTTGACGTTCCTGCTCGCCGCGCCGGCCGTGAACCCGATCGTGCTGGTGTCGACGGCCGTGGCGTTCAAGGACGCCCCGCTGATGGTGCCCGCGCGGTTCGTCGGCTCGCTGCTCACCGCGGTCGTCGTCGGCTGGCTGTGGACGCGGTTCGGCCGGACCGAGTGGATCGCCGAACGGGCGTTGGCCCGCGTCCGCGACCACGACGGCACGTCCCGCTGGGCGGTCTTCGCCGAGACGGCGCGGCACGACCTCGTGGAGGCGGGCGGGTACCTGGTGCTGGGCGGCGTGTTCGCGGCGGCGTTCAAGGTGCTCGTGCCGACCGAGTGGCTGGAGACGCTGGCCGGTCAGGTCGCGCTCGGCGTGTTCGTGATGGCGTTGTTGGCCGTGGTGCTGGCGTTGTGCAGCGAGGCGGACGCGTTCGTGGCCGTGTCGATGTCCACGCTGCTGTCACCGCGTCTGCTCCTGGTGTTCCTGGTCGTGGGTCCGGCGGTGGACGTGAAACTGGTGGCGTTGCAGGCGGGCGCGTTCGGGCGGTCGTTCGCGTGGCGGTTCGCGCCCGCGGTGTTCCTCGTGGCGATCGGCTGCGCGGTGTTGTCGGGAGTGGTGTTCCTGTGAGGCGTGAGACCCAGAACATCCTGCTGGTGCTGCTGGGCGGCGCGCTGTTGAAACTCGCGCTGACCGACACGTACCTGCGCTACGTCAAGGAATCCCTGCGCCCGTGGCTGATCGCGACCGGCGCGATCATGGTGGTGCTGGCGCTCGTGGCGATCGTCCGCGACATCCGCCGGGAGCGCGAACACGACCACGACCACCGTTCGCACAGCACGTGGTTGTTGCTGCTGCCGGTGCTGGCGGTCTTCCTGATCAGCCCGCCGGCCCTGGGCGCGGACACCGTCACGGGCAAGGGCAACACCGCGCCCAAGGCGGGCGCGGGTTTCGAGGCGCTGCCGGACGAGACCGTGGTGCCGTTGACGATCACCGACTTCGTCATGCGCACGGCCTGGGACGACTCGGGGTCGTTGGACGACCGCACCGTCCGCCTGACCGGTTTCGTGGCCAGGCAGGGCACGAACGTCTACATCGCCCGGCTGACGATCTCGTGCTGCGCGGCCGACGCCCGGCCGGTGAAGGCGCTGTTGGCGGGGCAGGACTTCGCCACGCTGCCCACCGACCAGTGGATCGAGGCCACCGGCCGCGTGGTGCCCGGCTCGGCCACCCAGGCGTCGGCGTTCGTGCCGACCCTGACCGTCACCACGATCACCACGATCCCCGCGCCACCCGAGCCCTACGAGGACTGACCCCGCGAGTCCTCCGTTCGGACACCCCGAAATACGCACTCAGGCACCCCGAAATACGCACTCGGCACCACCTGATCGAAGGTGTCCGAGCGCGTATTTCAGGGTGCCTGGGTGGAGGACTCGCGCGGCTAGGGCTTGGCGGCGCAGTCCGCGCACGTGCCGAAGATCTCCACGGTGTGGCTGACCTCCGAGAAGCCGTTCTCGGCGGCGACGCGGTCGGCCCACTTCTCCACGGCGGGTCCCTCGACCTCGACCGTGTGCCCGCACCGCCGGCACACCAGGTGGTGATGGTGGTGCGCCGAGCACCGCCGGTAGATCGCCTCGCCCGTGTCGGTGCGCAGGACGTCCACCTCGCCCGCGTCCGCCAGGGACTGCAGCGTCCGGTACACGGTCGTCAGCCCGATGCCCTCGCCGCGCTTGCGCAGCTCCTCGTGCAGTTCCTGGGCCGACCGGAATTCGTCGAGCGTGTCGAGCAGCCGGGACACGGCAGTGCGCTGCCGGGTGGACCGCAGCCCGGGTACCGGTGCGGTCGGGCGCTCGCTTGTCGTCACTGTTCCTCCGTCCGACGGGTCCGCTCGTTACTACCATGCGGACCTTCCTCGACGTGTGTCACGGCGTCGACCACGATGTGCGCCAGATGCTCGTCCACCAACCGGTAGACGACCTCGCGGCCGTGCCGTTCGCCGTGCACGACCCCGGCGGCCTTGAGCACCCGCAGGTGCTGGCTGATCAACGGTTGCGCCACGCCCAGGATCTCGACCAGCTCGTGCACGCACAGGTCGGCGGACCGCAACTGGAGCACGATCGCGATGCGCACGGGCGCGGCCAGCGCCCGCAACAGCTCACCGGCGGCGGAGAGCGTGCGGACCGACGGCGGCGGCGCCGGTCGCGGGGCGTCGCGATCGGGGGAGTGCACGTGCTCGCCTCGCACCCCAGCCGTCACGGCACCTCCCGGTGGTATGGATTTTCACCACCGATAGTAGCCCCGCCTACAGCACCGACACCGTGACCAGCACCAGGATCGCGAGCACCAGTACCCGCAGGGCACGCGCGGGTACGGGCAGCAGCGGCCACGTCACCACCAGCAACGACAGCACCCCGAGGCACAGCACGCCCAGCACCGCCGCGCCGACCGGCCCGCGCACCAGCACACCGACCGTGAACAGTCCGAGAACCAGCAGGAACACCACGGGCGCCGGCACCCGCGCGAGCGGACCGGCACCGGGGACGAGGGGGCGCTTGGCGTCGCGGTTCACCGTGGCATCCTTGCACCGTGCTGCTCGCCTGCCGGTTCACCGTCGCCGAGGCGGACGCGTCGGCGTTCACCGACCGGGTCGCCAAGGCACTGGCCCTGCTCACCGCCCAGCCGGGCGTGCGGGCCGGGCGGTTGACCCGGTCGACCGATCAGCACGACCTGTTCCTGCTCACGGTCGAGTTCGAGTCCGTGCCCGCGTACCGACGCGCGTTGTCGCCGTTCGAAGTACGCGAAGCCGTCGTCCCGCTGTTGTCGACGGCCCATCCGGAACCGTCCGCGTTCGAACCCTTGTTGGACGCCGAATCGGGTGACGTCCGGCAGAGCGAAAGCCTGGTGGCGGCGGATGCGTTCACGGTCCGGCTCGGCGAGGCGGCGGGACCGACGACCGCGCGGTGAGCAGCCGGGACTAGTCTGATGACCCCCGTTTGACCCCTTGTGATGGAGTTTCCCGTGGCAGCCGATCGCATCGACACCGTCGTCAGCCTGTGCAAGCGTCGCGGGTTCGTGTACCCGTGCGGCGAGATCTACGGCGGTACGCGCTCGGCCTGGGACTACGGTCCGCTCGGCGTCGAGCTGAAGGACAACATCAAGCGCCAGTGGTGGAACTTCATGGTGCGTGGTCGCGAGGACGTCGTCGGCTTGGACTCGTCGGTGATCCTGCCGCGCGAGGTGTGGACGGCGTCGGGCCACGTCGAGGCGTTCGTCGACCCGCTGATCGAGTGCAACTCGTGTCATAAGCGGTTCCGCCAGGACACGCTGGTCGAGGAGTACGCCGAGCGCACCGGCAAGGAGGTCGCCGAGGGCGACGTCTCCGACGTGCCGTGCCCCCACTGCGGCACGCGCGGCCAGTTCACCGAGCCGAAGATGTTCAACGGCCTGCTCAAGACCCACCTCGGTCCGGTGGAGACCGAGGAGGGCCTGCACTACCTGCGGCCCGAGACCGCGCAGGGCATCTTCACGAACTTCCTGAACGTGCAGACCACGTCGCGCCGCAAGCCGCCGTTCGGCATCGGCCAGATCGGCAAGTCGTTCCGCAACGAGATCACGCCGGGCAACTTCATCTTCCGCACCCGCGAGTTCGAGCAGATGGAGATGGAGTTCTTCGTCGAGCCGGGCACGGACGAGGAATGGCACCAGTACTGGATCGACGAGCGCACGCGCTGGTACACGGAGCTGGGCATCGCCAAGGAGAACCTGCGGCACTACGAGCATCCCAAGGAAAAGCTGTCCCACTACGCCAAGCGGACCGTGGACATCGAGTACCGCTTCCGCTTCGGCGGCCAGGAGTGGGGTGAGTTGGAGGGCATCGCGAACCGCACGGACTTCGACCTCACGACGCACTCCAACCACTCGGGCGTGGACCTGTCGTACTTCGACCAGGCCACGAACAGCCGGTACAAGCCGTTCGTGATCGAGCCCGCGGCGGGCGTGGGCCGGCCGATGATGGCGTTCCTGCTGGAGGCGTACGTCGAGGACGAGGCGCCCAACGCCAAGGGCGGCGTGGACAAGCGCGTCGTGCTCAAGCTGGACCGCCGCCTCGCGCCGGTGAAGGCGGCCGTGCTGCCGTTGAGTCGCAACGCCGAGCTGTCGCCCAAGGCCAAGGACCTGGCCACGGCGTTGCGCCGGCACTGGAACATCGAGTTCGACGACGCGGGCGCGATCGGTCGCCGGTACCGGCGGCAGGACGAGATCGGCACGCCGTTCTGCGTGACGGTCGACTTCGACTCGTTGACCGACCACGCGGTCACGGTGCGGGAGCGCGACACGATGGCGCAGGAGCGCGTGTCCATGGACCAGTTGGAGTCCTACCTGGCCGCCCGCCTGATCGGGGCCTGAGCTTCCGTCGAGTCCGCCGTTCCCCTTGGTGGGGTGCGGCGGACTTCGTGTGTCCGGACGACCGGTCATGGGTGCCGGTCGTGCGGGTATGGCATTCCGGCGGGGTCGCGAGGTTGACTCACGCCATGTTCTCCAGCATCGCGGCTCTGTGCTGCGCCATGATGGCCGGCGTCTTCTTCGCGTTCTCCGCGATGGTCATGCCCGGTCTGCGCCGGACCGATCCCGAGGTCGGCCTCGCGGCCATGCGGGCGATCAACATCGCCGTCGTGAACCCGTGGTTCGTCTCGCTCTTCCTCGGCACCGGCGCGGTGTCGGCGGTGGCCGCGTTCACCGACGGCGGGCTCGCGATCACGGGTGCCGTGCTCTATGCCTTGGGTGGGTACGTGTTGACCTTCGCCTATCACATCCCGCGCAACAACGCTCTCGAACGAGAGGCAACTTCCGACTACTGGTCGAAGTACCTCAACGAATGGGTGCCGTGGAACCACGCCCGAGCGGGTGGCTCGCTGGCCGCCGCGATCGTATTCCTGCTGGCAGCTCTCGGTTGAAAAAGTTTCGTCTCTCTGGCGTTTACATAGCGTGACGATACGTCCTATCTTATGAATCTCGTCACGAACATTCGAGTGAAACTTGCCTGATAGGCCCCTCGATTAACCTCGACGTCATCCCGATTGGCGACACTTGATCCACAGGTCGCGGTGGATCGGGGGCTTTCATGGTGCGCGCGCTGACGACGTTCGTCGTCTTCGTGCTGCTCGCGGTCCTCACCCCGGCGACGGCGCACCTCGCGCCCGTCGTCGTGCGCTCCGCCCACTCGGCCGGCATGCCCGCCGAGGAGGAACCGCCACGTGAGGCCCGTCAGGCCCCCGAACCCCGCGTGACCCTCTGCCCCCGCCGGATGTCCCCGGTTCGGCGGCGACCCCTTCACCGCGCCCCTTCGGCGCCGGCACACGAGATCAGCACCCGCCCTGTCCGGCCGTGCGCTCGTGCCGACCACCTCCACGAACGGACAGCTCCCGACGTGTTGCAGGTGTTCCGGAACTGAGACCCCATCCCCGCCACAACTGAAGAAGTCCACCTGACGAAGTGAGGAAATTCCATGGAATTCCATCACCTGGTTCAGCACGCCCGGACGCATTCGCTGCGGCGGCCCAGGGAAGCCGGCCGGCGGTTGGCGCTGGGGCAGTCGCCCACCGCGCTGTTCATCACGTGCGCCGACTCGCGCATCGTGCCCGCGGCGATCACCGGTGCTCAACCTGGCAGCCTCTTCGAACTCCGAACGGCCGGCAACGTGATCCCGCCATACGGAGAGCATTCGACGTCCAGTGAAATGGCCACGATCGAGTTCGCCATTGTTCACCTGGGCGTGCGCGAAGTAGTGGTGTGCGGCCATTCGCACTGCGGCGCCGTGCAGGCGTTGCACAAGGGCGGCGTCGACCACCTGCCCCTGATGCGCCGCTGGCTGGCCGACCACGGCCAGGGCTCGACGATCGTCGCCGAGGCCGACCCCGGCATGCGCGCCGAGGGACAGCACCACGTCACGGCCCAGCTCGAGAAACTCGACGACTACCCGTTCGTGCGAGAACGCGTCCAGTCGGGGGCGTTGCGCGTGCACGGCTGGTTCTACGACATCGAGTCCGGCGACGTGCTGGCGCACAGTCCCGACGGGTTCGTGCCGCTATGACCCGCCAAGAGGAGCTGCCCGCCCGGACCGGGACGTTCGTCCCCGACATCGGCGCGTCGCTCGTGGTGTTCCTGGTGGCGTTGCCGCTGTGCGTCGGCGTCGCGGTCGCCTCGGGCGTGCCCGCCGAACTCGGCATCGTCACCGGTGTCGTCGGCGGCCTGGTCGCGGGCGTCCTGCCGGGCAGCAGCCTCCAGGTCAGCGGCCCGGCGGCCGGGTTGACGGTGCTCGTCGCCGACGCCGTCGCCTCGCACGGCCTGGCCGCGATGGGGCTGATCGTGCTCGGCGCCGGTCTGTTGCAGATCGCGATGGGCCTGTTGCGGCTGGGCCGCTGGTTCCGGGCCATCTCCCCGGCGGTCGTGCAGGGCATGCTCGCCGGCATCGGCCTGGTCCTGATCCTCAGCCAGCTCTACCCGCTGGCCGGGCAGGAACAGCCGCGCACGACCGGCGAGAAGTTCGCCGGCCTGTTCGAGCTGCTGCGCGACGCCGTCGTGAACCCGGCCGCCGTCGCGGTGGCCGTGCTCACCCTCGTGGTCACGGCGTTGTGGCAACGCGCACCGGAGAAGGTGCGGATGGTGCCGGGCATGCTGGTCGCGGTCGTCGTGGCCAGTGCGGTCGGGGCGTTCCTGCCCGTGCCGCGCATCGAGGTCGGCCCGCTGTCGGACGTGATCATGCTGGTCGACGTGTCGCTGCTGGACGCGGGAGTGTTCGGCGCGATGCTGACGTTCGCGTTGGTCGCGTCGGCCGAGAGCCTGTTCAGCGCGGCGGCGGTGGACCGCATGCACAACGGTCCGCGTACCCGCTACAACCGGGAACTGGTCGCGCAGGGCGTGGGCAACACGGTGTGCGGTGTGTTGGGCGCCTTGCCGATGACGGCCGTGATCGTGCGCAGTGCGACCAACGTGCGGGCCGGTGCGCGGACGAAATTGTCGCGCGTGCTGCACGGCGTGTGGTTGCTCGTGTTCGTGGTCGTGCTGCCCGAGGTGTTGGCGTTCGTGCCGATCGCCGTGCTGGCGGCGTTGCTGGTGCAGGCGGGGTGGAAGCTGTTGGAGCTGCCCCGCGTGGTGAAGCTGGTGCGGACCGACCGTGCGGAGAGCGCGGTGCTGTTGCTGACGGCCGGGCTGATCGTGGTGACGGACCTGTTGACCGGGACCCTGGTCGGGTTGTTGGCGGCCGTGGTGAAGACGGCGTGGGACGTGTCCCGGCTGTCGGTCGTGGTCGACGAGGACGGGCCGGACCACGAGCACGTGACGTTGCGCGGGAACGCCACGTTCCTGAAGCTGCCGAGGTTGCTCGACGCCTTGGAGGGCTTGCCGGTGACCAAGCACGTGCGGGTGGACCTGCGCGGGCTGCGGCACCTGGACGACGCGTGCCGGCAGGCGATCGAGGGCTGGGCCGAGGCCCACCGCGCGGCGGGGAGGTCGGTGAACCTGATCAGACCGTGAGTGCCGGTTCCCGTGGCCGGTGTCGTCCGGCCACGGGAACCACTCCGGCATCAGTCGGTCTTGAGCGACTCAAGCCAGGCGCGGCTGACGGTGAGGGTGCCCGCTTCGGGGTTCTTGCTGTCGCGTACGCGCAACCGCCTGCCGTCGTGCGCGACTTCGACGCAGTTGCCGCCGCCGGTTCCGCCGCTTCCCGAGTAGCTGCTCTTGCGCCAGGTGGCCATCGCACTTCCTTCGTCAGGTTTGCTCGTCGTAAGTGTTCACGGCCTCCCTGAGCACGTCCAGCGAGTCGACGGCCGAGAGCGCCTTCCCGGTGAGGATTCCCCACCGCTGGGCGCATTCCCTGACGTGGTCGACGTCTTCGATGTACACCGCACCTCCCTGCCCTTCCGCATAGCCGAAGTCCGGGATGGGCGCGGGCAGCGTCAGCAGCGAGAACGGTCCGTCGAGCGCAGGCGAGGCTCCGGCGCTCTTCTGCAAGATCTGGACCGTGACGTGGTTCTCGGCGCCGGTGTCGATCAGACGCTGCAACTGGTCTCGCATCACCGCCGCCGAACCGACCGGCCGTTCGAGGATGGCCTCGTCGAGGATGACGTGCAGCCGCAACGGCACTGTCCGGTTCAAGACCTGTTGCCGGGCCATGCGTGCTTGGACGCGCCCCTCCGCGAGATCTCGCTCCAGCCCCGGATTCGCACCGTAGATCAGCGCCCGGGTGTACTCGGGCACCTGAAGCAGTCCCGGCACCACCATGGTCTCGAACTCGCGGAGTCGGACCAGCGCGGCCTCGACTCCGAGGAACTCGTGGAAGTCCGATGGCAGGTCCTTGCGCAACGCCAGCCAGTACCCGCGTTCATTGACCGTCGAAACCAATCCCAGCAACCACGGGCGGATCGTGGGGTCGTAGACTCCGTAAAGGTCCAACAACTCCTCGACCTCGTGTCGTTTCACGCCCTGTTCGCGTGTCTCGATCCGACCGAGCTTGGACCGCGACCACTTTCCCTGTCCGTCGCGTAGCCTTTCGACCACCTGCTCGATCGTCATACCGGCCGCTTCCCGCAGTTGGCGGAGCGTTTCCGTGAGTTGCCACCGCCGCACGGTGGCGTTGACGGCACCTTCCTGAGTCATGCCCGAGATACTCCAATCAGGTGAATAAAGTGGGAAACCACTTTCCGTCCCACGGGGACCGCGCCACTCTATCGCTACCAACGGTGATCAACCGACAGTGACACGGAGGCAATCGAGATGACCATGACGTTCGACCGCAAGGAGTACGAGGAGTTCGTCGCCGCCATGATCGAGGATGAGCGGCCGAGGATGTTCGCCGTCCTCCGTGAGTACGGCGAGTGCGAGGATGCCGAGGTAGTCGCATGGGGCTTCGCCTGGACCGGGCACGCCACCGCCTTGTTGCCCGGAGGCAACGTGCTGCGCTCCGGCTCTGCGGACCGCGCCGCCCGCGTCCTGGAACGAGGCCACCACGGCCCGACCCGTCTCGTCTGGATGGATCACTCCGCGTAGTCACCGAGTGGGAACCCGTTTTCGGCGGGTTCGTGATCGAAACGGTGTTGCGCCGAGACGGCCGAACGCTCCCGCTCCCTCCCGGGTGAGAGGATCGAGGTGTGGACGAGAAGTCATTCGCGGCCCTTCTGTCGAAAGCCCTCAGGGGAATCGACCATCCCGAAATAGTCGTGGTCGAAGATCTCCGGAACGAACGGGGGTCCGCTTCATTCGACCTGGTGCGAATCGAGTTCGCCAACGGCGGCGAAGGTTTCATCGGAGTGCACCACCAAGGCGTGGGGTCATGAGGAACTACAGGCTGAAGGATCTTCTCCGGCAGGTGCTGGGCGAGGCCGACGGGATCGCGTCCGTCGAGCGGTTGAAGGACGACAAGCGCAACAACCCGCTTCGGGTCCACTTCACGACCGGCGGGTACAAGGACCTGTCGGTGCGCAACACGGCACCCCCGAGCGGTGACAACCACGACAACCCCGAGGTCGTCGTCCACCGGGACGGCAGCACCCGGCAGGGCCCGACGGGTCCGGAGTGGAAGCGGCAGGCCGGAGGGAGTGCCTGAGTGCACAACTCGCGGTGTCTGAACGTATAACTCGCGGGTCAGGGGAGTGGGGTCAGGAGGGCGGTGGTGACGGCGTCCAGGGTGGCTTCCGCCGTCGCGGCGGGGACTCCGGAGTGGAGGGACAGGATCGCCACCACGTAACGGGACCGGACGATGCCCGCGCTGTGCAGGTACAGGTCCGCCGGCAGGTACCACATCCAGCCCTGTTTGGCGTAGGCGTCGACGTCCGGCCCCATCAGCGCGAAGCCCTGGTCGAAGCCGTCGGCGGCGGTGTCGGGGGCCGAACCCAGTGCGTCGACGATGAAATCCCTTTGGTCCGCCGGGAGTCCGGTGAGGATGTAGCGGTACAGGTGCACCACGTCGTCCGCCGACATGGTCACGTCGCCCCACTGCGTCGGGTCCGTCGGTGGTGACGTCGCAACGAGACCAACGCGGGTCGCGACCCGCGTTATCGCACCCATGCCGTCGTGCCTGTCCCACAACGCGTTCATGGCCGAGTCGTCGCTCAAGCTCAACGCCCGCACCAACAACTCCCGGTCGTCCGCCGACGCCGAAGGCAGCACGTCCACCGCCACCAGCAGCTTCCTCAACGACGCCGTGGGGAAGGGTTCGGCGCTCCGGCTTCCCGCCGTGGCACCGGTTTCCAGGTCCAACACCGACACTGCCAGGTCGCCTTCGGACGACGCCGCCACGGCCGCCGCGATCGCGGTCGGCAGATCGGGCGCGGTGACGGTGGCGCTGGACGGACTGGTCGTGCCCGAGGAATCCGAGGAGGCCGAAGGGTGCGAAGAGTCCGAGGAGATCGAAGGCGCGGACGCCGCCGCGTAACCGGTCGGTTCCACGGCCGTCCGGGACGGGTAAAGCGCCACGGCCACAGTGACCGCCACCACTGCCCACCAGCGTCTTCGCACACTTCGACGATCCGTTTCACAACCGCCGGATGTCGAGCGATTCCTCCTGGGGGTTCCCTGAAGAGTCGCGGACGACGACGTACGCCCCGCCGCGCGACCGCTCCGAGACCGCCTCGACGAGCCGCGTCCCGAAGTACACGAGCCCGGCTCCGTCGTCGGTGCAGTGTGTTTCCGGCAGCACGCCATCACGCACCGCCTCGTGCACCACGGGCCGACGCGCGGCTTCCGAGTCGAAGTGCACGCCGCTGCCGTAAGGCAGGAACCCGAGCCCGTTCGTCACGACCCGCAGTTCCGGCCCGAACGAATCCGTCGAACCGCCCAGGTACCAGCAGATCGACCCGGCCGACACGCCGCCGAGCACCACGCCCCGCTCCCACGCCGTGCGCAGCACCGGCCCCAGCCCGTGCACCGTCCACACCGCGAGCAGGTTCGCCACGGACCCGCCGCCGACCCACACGACGTCGTGCGACAGCACGAACTCCGCGACGTCCAGGACCTGCGGCATCGGGAACAGGTTCAGGTGCGCCAGGTCCCACCCGGCGACGCGGGCGGCTTCGTCCACATTCGCTTGCCATGATCTTTGGTCGCCGGACGCCGTCCCGACGTGGCACACCCGGGGTCTGCGCGCCCCGGACAGCTCGACGGCGTGGTGCACGAGGGCACCGAATTCGATCTCCGTGCGTCGCCCGGCGATGTATCCGCCTGAGGTCGCGACGATCGTCGGTTGGTCGGCCGGCATGCCGTGATCATCCCGTGGAATGTGGTTTCATCGAAGCGTGCCCCCCGCATCCTTCCCGGCCCGGGTCCGCAGGCTCGTCCAGCGCGTCGTCCTCGGCGGACTGCTGATCGGGTTCCTCGTGGTCGGCGGCACCGCGTTCCGCGTCTGGCAGGTCGCCCGCGAGGACGACCGCACGCACGCGGACATGGCCGTGGTCCTCGGCGCCGCGCAGTACAACGGCGTTCCGTCACGCGCGCTCGAAGCCCGCCTGGAGCACGCGCGCCGCCTGTACGACCAGGGGGTCGTCTCCTACATCGCGACCACCGGCGGCCGGCAACCCGGCGACGAGTACACCGAGGGCGAGGCCGGGCGGATCTGGCTGGTCGAGCACGGCGTCCCCGAGGACCGCGTCGTCGAGGTCGGCTTCGGCACGGACACGCTGGGCAGCATCCGCGCACTGGCCGACGCCGCCCGCGCCCGCGACCTGAAGACGGCCGTGATCGTCTCGGACCCGTGGCACTCGTTGCGTGCCCGCACCATGGCCGAGGACCAGGGCCTGGAGGCGTGGACGTCGCCGACCCGCTCGGGACCCAACGTGCAGACCCGCGAGACCCAGCTCTACTACATCCGGCGCGAGACGTTCGGCCTGCTCTACTACCACCTGATGAAGGCACCGGTCGACGTGTTCGACGGCATCACGCAGGGCTGAATTAGGCTCGACGGATGAACGCCGGCTACACCGCGCACGACGCCGAACGCCGGACCGAGGAGAGACCGAAAGCCGCGCTGCTGCCCGACGCGGTAGAGGAACTCCGGACGCCGTTCGCGCGCGACCGCGCCCGCGTGCTGCACAGCGCCGCGCTGCGCCGGCTCGCGGGCAAGACCCAGGTCGTCGGTCCGGGCGAGGGCTCGGAGGTCACGGGCGTGCCGCGCACCCGGCTGACCCACTCGCTGGAGGTCGCCCAGATCGGCCGGGGCATCGGCGGGACGTTGGGCTGCGACCCGGACATCGTGGACACCGCCGGGCTGGCGCACGACATCGGCCACCCGCCGTTCGGCCACAACGGGGAACGCGCGTTGAACGCGGTGGCCGCCGACTGCGGCGGTTTCGAGGGCAACGCCCAGACGTTGCGCATCCTGACCCGCCTGGAACCCAAGACCCGCACCGGGCTCAACCTCACGCGGGCCTGCCTGGACGCGGCGACGAAGTACCCGTGGGCCCGGCGTCCGGGCACCGTGAAGTTCGGCGTCTACCAGGACGACCTCGACGTGTTCGGCTGGCTGCGCGAGGGTGCGCCGGAAGGCCGCCGCTGCCTGGAGGCCCAGGTGATGGACTGGGCCGACGACGTCGCGTACTCCGTGCACGACGTGGAGGACGGCGTCCTCGCGCACCGGATCACCCTGGCCGCGCTGGGCGACGTGACCGAACGCCGGGCCATCGCGGACCTCGCCGCCCGGCACTTCTCGCCCGAACCGGTCGCCGCGCTGGAGGAGGTGGCCGCCGACCTGCTGCGGCTGCCCGTGATCGCGAACCTGGCCGAGTACGACGGCTCGTTGCTCGCCCAGGTCAACCTCAAGCGGCTGACCAGCGAACTCGTCGGCCGGTTCGCGTCGGCGGCGGTCGGCGCGACGCGACGCGAGCACGGCGACGGACCGTTGCGCCGCTACGCCGCCGACCTGGTCGTGCCGCCGCGCGTGGCCGCCGAGGTGGCGCTGCTCAAGGCCGTCGCCGTCCGGTACGTGATGAGCGATCCGGTGCACCTCGAACGCCAGGCACGCCAACGGGAGCTGATCGGGGAACTCGCCGAGACGTTGGGCAAGGGCGCGCCCGACACGCTCGACCCGGCGTTGCGTCCGGCGTTCGAGAGCGCGTCGTCGGACGCCGACCGGCTGCGGGTGGTCGTGGACCAGATCGCGTCGCTGACCGACGCCCAGGCGCAGGCGTGGCATCGGACCCTCGTGCGCGGGAACGGGCACACTCGGGCGTAAGACCCCGACCCGCGAGGAGAAGCATGCTGACGTTCGCCCTCAAGCTGCACGACGCCCTCGCACCCGATCGCACCGCCGACGTCTGCTGGTCGCCGTTCTCGGTGGCGAGCGCGTTGGGGACGACCGCGCAGGCCGCGCGCGGCCGGACCGCCGACGAGCTCACGGCGTTGCTCGGGGACACCACCCCGGTCCGGGAGACCCGGATCTCAGGCGACGACGTCACGTTCGCCGTCGCCAACACGCTGTGGGCGTGGGACGCGTTGCCGGTCAACGAGTCTTTCCTGACCGATCTGTCCGCTTGGCCGGGTGCCGCGGTCCGGTCGGCGCCGTTCGCCGAGGACGTCGAGGCCGCGCGCAAGCTCATCAACGCCGACGTCGCCGACACCACCCGCGGCCTGATCCCCGAGCTGCTCGACCGCGGCGCGGTCAAGTCCGATACGGTCGCCGCCCTGGTCAACGCCCTGTACCTGAAGACCGCGTGGACCGAGGAGTTCCCGGAGCACGACACCGAGGACCGGCCGTTCCGGGACGTGGGCGACGTGCCGACCATGCGCCGCGAAGCCAAGTCCGGCTACGCGCACGCGGCCGGCTGGCAGGCCGTGACGATCCCCGCGCACGGCGGCGTCGAGGCGGTCGTGCTGCTGCCCGACGACGACCTCGGCGGGCTCTCGGGCGTGCCGACCGTGCTGGGAGCGTTGCAGCGGCGCAACGTCGAGCTGTTCCTGCCCCGACTCCGGGCGAAGTCCTCCGCGCTGCTGTCGGAGCCGTTGCGCGACCTGGGCGTCCGGACGCTGTTCACCAAGGACGCGGACCTCACCGGGTTGAGCCCGGACCCGCGCCTTTACGTGGACGAGGTCGTGCACGAAGCCGTGCTGCGCCTGGACGAACAGGGTCTGGAGGGCGCGGCGGCGACGGCGGTGATGATGCGCGCGGTGTCGCTGGAGCTGCCCGAGGAACCGGTGACGGTCCGGGTCGACCGGCCGTACCTGCTGCTGGTCCGCCACCAGCACACGGGGGCCGTGCTGTTCGTGGCCCAGGTGGCGCACCCGTAGCACCCGGTCGGGCCGGCGGTCGGGTGGCGATCGCGTCATCGGGTGCGGGCTATGGACGTCACGTCGTGTAATGGCTTCGACGTGTGGTCCGGCACGGGGAGTTCTCACCGAGCGTGACCCCGATCCCTCCTCGTCAGGCGGAATGCCGAGGAGGGATGGGTACCAACCCGTCTTGATCCCGACATGGAGTCGGGGATTGGTTCAGGTCAGCGCTTGATGACGAAGTCGAACTTGCCGGCGTACCGGTTCGACGTCAGCGGTCCGAGCGCGATCAGCGTGTCGGTGATGTAGTACGCGTCGCGGGCGTTGAGCTGCGCGACGTTCATCCCGTACGCCTTGGTGTCGCCGGGGAAGTACAGCTGGGTGGTGAGGATCGGACCGTTGGGCGCCTGGACCTTCACGTGGATGTGCGGGGTCCGGCCCGGGTAGTCCTTGGGGACGATCGTCTCCAGCGTGTACGAGCCGTCGGCGTTCGTGAACTGGTGGCCGCGACCGCGGTACTGCGCGGTCGAGTTGTCGTACTGGCCGCGCTGGTCGGCCTGCCAGAAGTCCAGCAGGACGTTGCCCAGCGGCTGGCACCGGATGTTGTAGACGAACCCGGTGAGGCTCAGCAGCACGCCGCTCACACCCGTGGTGCGCAGGTTGGTGCGCTTGGGCGAGTTGCGTCGGAAGTACGGGCCTTCGATCACCGGTGGCGTGTCGTCGCCGTCGGTGCACTGCGGCGTCAAGGGCAGGGTGGCGCCCTGGGCCCGCTGTCCGCTGCCCGCCACGCCGGCGATGCCGACACCCGCGGCGGTCACGGCGACGGCGGTCGCGCCGGTCGCCATGAACGAGCGACGTGTGGTGCCGTCCTCGTGCTTTTCGGTCATGGTTCGCGTCTCCTCATGCAGGGGGAAAACGGCTGAGGAGAACGTAGCCTGGTCTAGACCAGAAAGGATCAGCCGAACGGTTCACTCCGTGTGGGTGAACGGTTACGCCATGTGGTCAGAACGTCACGTGGCGCAGCTTGTCCGGGTTGGAGATGTCGAACAGACCCGAGACTTTCCCGTCACGGAAAGTGAAAGTCCCGACCCGTGCGGCCAGGTCCTCCCGCTCCGCGAACCGGAACCCGAGGTCGCCGTTCACCAGAACCGGGACCGCGTCGGACAGGCCGCCGTACTTGCGGATCAGGCCGAGCAGGAAGCGGGCCACCTTGTCCGCGCCGACGACCGGGTGCAGCGCCGTGCGCGCCCGCCCACCGCCGTCGCCGACCACCACGGCGTCGGGGTGCAGCAGCGCCACGACCGCGTCCACGTCGCCGCTGCCCAGCGCCGCCACGAACCGCTCGATCAACTCCCGCTGCTCGGTCAGGGCGACCCGGGACGGCGGTGCCGCGTCCGCCGCCGCACGCCGGCCGCGGGACGCGTGCTGGCGGGCCGTGGCCACCGCGCAGCCCAGCACCGCCGCGATCTCGTCGAACGGCACGCCGAACGCGTCGTGCAGCACGAACGCCACCCGCTGCTCCGGGCCGAGCCGGTCGAGCACGACCAGCGCCGCCAGCCGCACGCCCTCGTCGAGCACCGCGGCCTCGGCCGGGTCCGCGCGCGGGTCCAGCGTCGTCACGACCGGCTCCGGCAGCCAACTGCCGACGTAGCTCTCCCGCCGCACGGCCGCCGACCGCAGCCGGTCCAGGCAGATCCGGCCCACCACCGTGGTCAGCCACGCCCGCGGTTCCACGAGCGGCTCGCCGGTCCGGTTCGCCAGCCGCAGCCACGCCTCCTGGACCGCGTCCTCGGCGTCGGCGACGCTGCCGGTCAGCCGGTAGGCGACCCCGACCAGGTGCGACCGGTGCTCGTCGAAAGCGGCGGCGAGGTCGGGATCGGCGGTCGTCACGGTGCCCAGTCTGCCGGCACTAGACTCGACGACCGTGGCAGGACGCATCCGGGAAAGCGACATCGCGGTCGTACGTGACCGCAGCCGGATCGACGAGGTCGTCGGGGACCACGTGTCCCTGCGCCGCGCCGGCGGCGGCGCGCTCAAGGGCCTGTGCCCGTTCCACGACGAGAAGTCGCCGAGCTTCAACGTCCGGCCGACGCACGGCACCTACCACTGCTTCGGGTGCGGCGAGGGCGGCGACGTCATCGCGTTCGTGATGAAGATCGAGCACCTCGGCTTCGTCGAGGCGGTCGAGCGGCTCGCCGACCGCGCGGGCATCCAGCTCACCTACGAGGGCGGCGGCGCGACCATCCAGCGCGACCGCGGCACCCGCAGCCGGCTGATCGAGGCGCACCGGTTCGCCGCCGAGTTCTACGCGGAACAACTGTCCACCCCGGACGCCATGGCCGCGCGGGAATTCCTGGCGCAGCGCGGTTTCGACCAGGCCGCCGCCCGCCAGTTCGGCTGCGGCTTCGCGCCCGCCGGGTGGGACAAGCTCACCAAACACCTGCTGCACCAGGGTTTCGAACTCACCGAGCTGATCAAGGCCCAGCTCACCAAGGAGGGTCGGCAGGGACCGATCGACCGGTTCCACCGGCGGCTGCTGTGGCCGATCCGCGACCTCGGCGGCGACGTCGTCGGCTTCGGCGCCCGCCGGATCTTCGACGACGACCAGATCCAGGCCAAGTACCTCAACACCTCGGAAAGCCCGATCTACAAGAAGTCCCACGTCCTGTTCGGGCTGGACCTGGCCAAGCGGGAGATCGCGAAACGGCGCCAGGCCGTCGTCGTCGAGGGCTACACCGACGTGATGGCCATGCACCTCGCGGGCGTGCCCACGGCCGTCGCGTCCTGCGGCACGGCGTTCGGCGCCGACCACATGAACGTGCTGCGCCGGCTGCTGATCGACGACGACCTCAACGGCGAGGTGATCTTCACCTTCGACGGCGACGCGGCCGGGCAGAAGGCCGCGCTCAAGGCGTTCGAGGGCGAACAGCAGTTCTCCGCGCAGACCTACATCGCGGTCGCGCCCGACGGCATGGACCCGTGCGAACTGCGCCAGGAAAAGGGCGACAACGCCGTGCGCGACCTGGTCGCCCGGCGCACCCCGCTGTTCGAGTTCGCGATCAAGGCCCAGCTGCGCGGCTACAACCTGGACTCGGTCGACGGCCGCGTCGAGGCGTTGAAGAAGATGGTCCCGTTCGTCGCCCAGATCAAGGACCGGGCCAAGCGCGACGGCTACGCCACCCAGCTCGCCTGGTGGGTCGGCTGGGAGGACGAGGCCACGGTCGTCCGCCGCGTGCGCGAGACCGCGACCGGCAAGGTCTCCCCGTCCCGGCCCCGGCGGGTGGACCCCGACCAGGGCACGCTGGTCGAGGTCGGCGCCCGGCCCAACCCCGCCGACCCGGCGCTGTGGCACCAGCGCGAGGCGCTCAAAGCCGCGTTGCAGGTGCCCGAGATGGCCGGGCCGCAGTACGACGTGCTGCCCGACGACGCGTTCACGCACCCCGCGTACCTCGCCCTGCACCAGGCGATCCGCACGGCCGGCGGCGCGTCGTCCGGGCTGAGCGGACCGGCGCTGGTCGACGCGGTGTCCCAGGCGTGCGCGGGCCAGACCGAGCGGTCCGTGCTGACGGAGCTGGCCGTGGAACCGTTGCGCACCAAGGCCGACGACGAGTACCGGTACGTGCAGTCGGTGCTCACCAGGTTGCAGCAGATCCTCGTCGGCGGGCAGATCGCCGAGATCAAGTCCCGGCTGCGCCGGGTGTCGCCGATCGACGAGGCCGACGAGTACCGCGCGCTGTTCGGCGACCTGATCGCGCTGGAGGCGTACCACAAGGAGTTGGGCGAGCAGGCTGCCGGAGGGCTGTAGACGTGGTGTTCCGGAGGATCTTCGGCTCGGGCGCCCCCAAGGGGTTCGCCGGTGTGCTCGAACGCGACGAGAACGTGCTCGCGTCCGCCGCGTGCGGCGACGAATGGCTCGTGGCCACGACCCTGGGTCTGTGGCTGCCCGGCCCGCGTCGCGTCGGCTGGCACCTGATCAGCAAGGCGACGTGGGGCTCGGGCGCGTTGACCGTGGTCGAGGCGGTGGAGGACGGCACGGCGGGCGCGGCCGTGCTGCTGCGCGACCTGCCGGCCGTGCGGTACCCGCTGGCGACGCCGGGCCGCGTGCCCGAGGTCGTGTACGCCCGCGTGACCGGCGCGATCCGCGACCGCGAGCGCAACGAGGAGTTGCGGGCGTGGTTCCTGCGGCGCAAGGTGCCGGGTCGGGACGGCGTCGTCCTGCACGTGCGACCCGATCCGGACGCGGACGTCGAGCGCGTGCGCCGAGTGGCCGCGAGCGTGGCGGAGAAGCTGGCCCGACCCTGACGGAGGCGCGTGATGTGGGACCCGACCCGCTACCTGGACTTCGCCGACGACCGCGCCCGCCCGTTCCACGATCTGGTGAACCGGATCGGGGCCGAGGATCCCCGTCGCGTGGTCGACGTGGGCTGCGGGCCGGGCCACCTGACCGAGGTACTGGCGCTGCGCTGGCCCAAAGCGGTGATCGAGGCGTTCGACTCGTCGCCGGAGATGGTCGAGTCGGCGCGGGGGAGGGGCCTGGCCGCCACGGTCGGCGACGTGCGGACGTGGCAGCCCGAGCCGGACACCGACGTGGTCGTGACCAACGCCGTGCTCCAGTGGGTGCCCGGCCACGAGGACCTGCTCCGGCGCTGGCTGCGCGCGCTGCCGTCCGGCGCGTGGTTGGCGATGCAGGTGCCCGGTAACTTCGCCGACCCGACCCACCGCCTGGTGCACGAGGTCGTCGGCGAGTCGTGGCCCGCGCTGCGCGGACTGCTGCGCGAGGCGCCGGTCCTGGACCCGCTGGGGTACGCGCGGGTGCTCGGCGGCGCGTCCGTCGACGCGTGGGAGACGACGTACCTGCACGTCCTGACCGGCGACGACCCGGTCCTGGAGTGGATCACGGGGACGCTGCTGCGGCCGATCCGCGCCGCGCTGACCGACGAGGCCTGGCAGGCGTTCCGGGACGAGTTGGCGCCGAGGCTGCGCACGGCGTACCCGCCGGACGACGACGGTGTCACGCACCTGCCGTTCCGACGGGTCTTCGCCGTGGCGCGCGTGGCCTAGTTGGTGCGCGGGATGACCGGATCGGGCCGGCCGTTCGAGTCGGGCACGGTGAACGACTCCCGCCGGGGCGGACGCCCGAACCCGGTCTTCTCACCCACTTTGGCCCGGACGGCATCCGTGGCGCCCCGCACCGCCGGGTGGTCGGCCACCGCCCGGTACAACCGGACGATCTGCTCGTAACGTCGACGCCCGGCGCGGGCGCCCAGGACGTAGCCGACTGCGGCGCCGAACAGGATGGCTTTCACGGTTCTCCTCCCATCGTCCCTGGTCATGTCCCATCCTGCCGGAAAAGGAGGGGGGTGTGCGCGAACACGGCCCGACATGCGCTAGAGTTACCTCCCGTCGGGCCGCGAAGCCCGGCGCACAACAGAACATTCCCCCATAGCTCAACGGCAGAGCATTCGACTGTTAATCGAAGGGTTACTGGTTCGAATCCAGTTGGGGGAGCGTAATCGCAGCTCAGGCCCCGTCCACTTCGGACGGGGCCTGAGCTTTGTCGGTGTCGCCACGCTGTTCCCCGTTTCCGGTCGGTCCTCCTCCGAGGATGTCCACCACCCCGGCGGGCGAAACCTGCCGAAACTGTCTGACCCCGCTGTCACCCTGGACGCCATGGACATCGACGGGTTCTGGCAGTTGGTCGACACCGCACGTGCCGACGTTCCCGACGCCGACGAGGTCGCCGCACGCGTGAGCGCCTTGCTCGCCGCCTTGCCGCGCGAGGAGATCGTCGCCGCCGACCGGGTCTTCGAGGAACTCCTGGCGTCGTCGTACCGCACTCCACTGTGGGCGGCGGCCTACGTGGTCAACGGCGGGTGTTCCGACGACGGCTTCGACTACTTCCGCGGTTGGTTGATCGTCCAGGGCCGGGAGACGTTCGAACGGGTCGTGGCCGATCCCGACGCGCTCGCCGACCTGCCCGTGGTGCGGGAAGCGGCGGAGGAGGGGGACGAGTTCGACTGCGAGGAAGCCCTGGGCATCGCCTCGGACGCGTACCGGGCCAAGACCGGCGAGGAACTCCCCCTCGACCCGGACCCACCGGTGCTCCCCGTCCTGGAGGCGGACTTCGACTTCGACGACGAGGAGGAGGTCCGCGAGCGGCTGCCCCGCCTGGCCGCCCTGTACTACGGGTGAGTCGGGCATCCTGTAGGCATGGCCGACCGCTTCGCGAACCTGCGCCGCATCGAGGCTCTGGACCCGGTGACCGGGCACCAGGAGATCCTGCGCATCACCGCGGGCTACGAGTTCCCGTGGGACTACGTGAAGTCGCTGGAGTTCGCCCTGTTCCGGACGTACTGCGTGCCGTCGATCTCGGGTCTGCTGGCGCGCACGCGGGAGTTCGAACGCCGGCCGCAGCGGCGGTACGACGACACGGCGTTGCTCATGGCCGAGTTGATCGACCACGGCTACGACTCGCCCCGGGGCAGGGAGGCGCTGCGGGTCGTGAACCGGCTGCACGGCCGGTTCGAGATCACGAACGACGACATGAAGTACGTGCTGTCGACGTTCGTGTTCGACCCGGTGGACTGGCTGGACGCGTACGGCTGGCGACCGCTGGTCGAGCAGGAGCGGCAGGCGTCGTTCCACTTCTACCGCGCGGTGGGGGTGCGGATGGCGATCAAGGACCTGCCAGGGACCTACGCGGAGTTCCGGGAGTTCAAGGACGCGTACGAGCGACGGGAGTTCGTGTACAGCGAGACCAACCGCCGGATCGGGCAGTACACAGTGGACCTGTTCTGCTCGTGGTACCCGTACGTGCCGAAGGCGCTGACCTCGCAGGCTGTCCTGTCGTTCCTCGACGAGCCCATGAGTCGGGCCTTCGGCTTCACCCGCCCACCCGCCGCGGTGGGCGCCCTCGCTCGGGGCACGTTGCGCCTGCGCAGCAGGATCGTCCGCCGCCTACCCGCCCGGACGGCCCCGCCCGCCCCCCGTGCGGCCTTGACCGATCAGCCGAAGAACCGCACGTACCCGGGCTACCCGACCGGCTACGAACCGTCCGGCCTAGGGGCGGAGTAGCACGTCTTGGTCACGTGCTGACGGGTTGCGAGGACGCCAAGCCCCCGAATCTGTACTCTCCAAGACCGCGACTTCACCGGGGGCGGTAGCTCAGCTGGTCAGAGCAGCGGACTCATAATCCGTCAGGTCGTGGGTTCGAGCCCCACCCGCCCTACAGTTTGGCCTGTTCGGAAAGGGTGGCGATGATCGGCTTCAAGATCACCGCCACCCCTTTGCCACGCTTTACCCCCGTCACCCCTTAATCGCCTCCAACGCGTCTGCGGCCTTGCGTCCGGCCACCCGACGCCCCATGTACACGTCCTGGGTGGTCGAGACCTTGGAGTGTCCGAGCTGGTCGGCGATCTGCCGGGCGCTCAACCCCGCCTCGTCGAGGATGGTCGCCACCGAGCGCCGGAACGTCCGGAACGTCACCCACGGGTACCCCGCCCGTGTCCTGAACTCCCGCCACCGGGCCAACGTGTTGTGCTTGTCCCGCAGCCCGCCGCGCGAGTTCGGGAACACCGGTCCCCGCAGGTCCGCCTGGTCGACCCCGAACCGTTCGGCCAGCCTCCCCCTACGCTCCCGCAGCACGCCCACCAGCCACGACGACAGCGGCAGCGCCCGTTCGGAGACGTCCGTCTTGCCGCGGCTGACCCGCTGCCCCTCGCCCTTGACCCGGATCAGCCCGCCGCCCCAGGTGACCGTGCCCGTGTGCAGGTCGAGGTGGTGCCAGTGCACCGCCAGCCCCTCACCCGTCCGCTCACCCGTGCCCGCGTACCACCGGGCCAGATCCGGCAGGTCGTGACGCATCGCGACCTCGTCGCCGTCGAGCTTGGCCAGCAGATCGGCCAACTCGCCCAACGACAGGACCCGGGCACGCTCCCGGCGTCCCTCCAACGGCGCCACGTCCCGCACGGGATTCGACACCAGCGCGCCGTGCCGCACCGCCAAGGCGCACACACCGGACAGCACCGTGCGCACCGTCTTGGCCGTCGACGAGCTGGTCCGGTCCTGCACCGTCGCCACCACCCGGTCGAGCCGGGCCACGGTCAGCTCACGAATCCGCAGGTCCCCGACGGCCGGGAGCAGCAGGCCCCGGAGTCGGTTTTCGTAGGTCTCTCGCGACGTGGGGGAGCGGCGGCCCGCGTCGACCGACCGTTGGAACGCCTCCAACCACAGCTCGGCGGCGTCCCTGAACCTCATGTCGGACGTGATGCCGTCCGACCCGGCAGGCCCCTTCCGGTCCCGCAACGCCTCCTTGAGCGCGCCGACCGCACCGGCCTTGGTCCGTCCCCGCCGCTCGACCGGCCGCGTGACGCCATCGTGGTCGCGGAAGTTCGTCCGAGCCCGCCACCCCGAGCGGTCACGGTACGTGCGGATCGTGCCGAACGTCCCGATCGGCAACGGTGGTCGGGCCATCAGGCCACGCCGTTCGGTAGCGAGTCCACCCAGGCCCGGACCTGGTCGGGCACGAAGCGGACGTACTTGCCGACGCGCTTGCCGGGCGGTCCGTAGTTCTTCGTCCGCCACTGGTACAGCGTGTTCACCGGGACGCCGAGGAACTCGGCGACCTCCTTCATCCCCCAGAGCTTGTTCATCTCCGTGCCTCCTTGTCGTACCTGGCTTTGCGGTGCTCGCGGGTGCGTTCGGCGATGGCCGCCGCGAGTTCGCGCTCGGCGTCGTCGCGGTGGCCCGAGCCCGTGTACTCCCAGTGGGAGACCAGCAGGACCGTGTCCGCGTCGTGGCCGAGCCGGTCGAACAGCTCGGCGGTGCGGAAAGCGCGGCGTTCGGCGCGCATCGCGGTGAACGTGGTCGAGTAGTGCTTGGACTTGGTCAGGAAGTGGCCCCGGAAGCCGAGCATGTGCGCCCACCGCCGCAGGTTCAGGGCCTGGTAGGCGGGCAGGCCGCCGAGGTCCCACGCCGTCCGGATCATGCGGCGGTGGTGCTCGGACACCCGCAGGTGGTCGATGTCCAGCCGCGAGCGGATCGGCCGGTCCGCCGCCTCGCTCTTGCCGGTGCCCTTGGTGGCGTACTTGGCCACGTACCCGGCCAGGCGGGATTCGCTGATCGCGCCGTCGTCCTCGAACCGGTCCGCGTCGGCCGGGCGGATCGTGCGGACGTCGACCTGGGCGCCCCAGCGCATCACGGTGGTCGTGCCGTCGGGGTGTTTCTGCTCCACGCGGGACGCACGGGCCGCCGCGATCACGGCGTGTTCGAGCATTTCGGCGGTGGCCCACGAGGGGGAGGACGCCGCGGTGCCGTCCGGGCCGTCCACGCGGATGACGGCGTGGAAGTGGACCAGGCCCCGGCGTTGGTACTCGGCGACCTTGGCGAAGGAGACGCGGGCGTGGTGCGTGAACTCGCGCACGGTCAGCCCGGCGGCCCTGGCCAGGGCACGGCGCAGCGCGGTGGTGAACCTGGCCCACAGGGCTCCGGCGTTGGCGTTCCACAGCACCGCGCCGACGTAGTCGTAGGCGTCCGGGTCCACCGGGGTGCCCAGGGCCGGATCGGCGGGGTGGTGCCAGGTGCCGCACCCGCACGGCAGCGCCTTGCCCCGGCTCGTGGTGCGGCGGCCGTGCACGGGGCCGAACGAGGGGGCGGTGAGGGTGGCGAACACGCGCGGCTTCCCGGCGACCGTGACCGGCACGCCCTTCGACCCGCCCGCCAACCCGGCGTGCATGAGGTGGTAGGCGTCGGCCGCGTACCGGTCCGAGCACGACGGGCACACCGACTCGCGGCGGTTGCCGCAGGGGATGAACACGTCCCCGCCGTGCCAGTCCAGCAGCGCGCCGGTGGTGGCGTGCTGGACCTGCCAGCCGCCGGTCATCCGGATCGGCTTCGCGCAGCCGCCGGTGCCCTCGACCTTGTCCCGCCATTCGCGGTAGTCCGCACGGCGGACCCGATCGGCGATTCGATTGTCCAGAGTGGACGTCACAAGCGACCTCCTTTCCTTGTGGCAGAACGAGAAGCGGGGCACGGCCGGGGAGGTGTGGCCGTGCCCCGCCCATGAGGGCAGGTGAGGTTCCCGCCCTGGATCAGGAGCGGTCGACGGCGCGACGTCGGAGCCTCGGTGCGGTCACCGCCAGGCGTACGAACACGGTGGCCGCCTCGCGCTCGCGCCAGCCCTCCCCGTTCTCGGCGGACAGGGCGGCGGACAAGTGCCCGCAGGCGGCGGACACGTCGGCGGTGAACCGCTCCCGCTCGCCGCACTCCACCTTTTCGGCGTAGGCGACCACGTCGGCCAGGTCGAGATAGGTACGGGCGATCGCGGAGCGCAGGTCCAGGTGACACGGGCCGTCGTGGCGCATCACGTCGCGAGCGGCCTCTCTGTAGTCGTGTTCGGTACCGACGGTGGTAGTGGTGCCGGTCATGGCGTTCTCCGTGAAGTTGAGGACAGAACGGGGAGCGGGGCACGACCGAGGGGAGTGGTCGTGCCCCGCTCATGGGGGCAGGCGGGGGGATGCCTGCCGTGGTCAGGTGAAGCTGTGCCCGTTGTGGGCGTGGACCTCGGCGACGATGCGGTCCGCCAGGTCGGCCGGGACGCGCACCGCCTGGCGGACGTCGTCGGCGGTGAGCGCACGGCCCTGCGCGGCGACCTGGTCGGCCTTGGCCTTCACCGCGTCACGGATCGGGTCCGGCAGCCTCAGCCGGGTTCCGGTCGCCGACGCCGCCGGGCTCGGGCGGGAGGCGGCCGGGACCGGCGCCGGGGCGGGTGTGGGGGCGGTGCCCGCCCGCCGGTAGGCGTCGGTGACCGCCTGGTTCATGCGCTGCTGGATCACCGGCATGACCTCGGCGACCATGAACACCACCAACGGCACGACCAGGTGCACCGCGAAGTTCCCGAACTCGAACCGCACGCCCGGCGTCCACAACGGAGCCAGCGTGGGCCAGACGTTCATGAACAGCGTCGAGCCCAACAGGGTCCGCTTCAGGCGCTCCACCCACCGGCTGTCGACCGCCACACCCCGGTGCAGCACCTCGGACTCGAACGCCAACAGCGTGATCAGGATGCCCGCCAGCATCGGCTCGGCCAGCCACGCCGCCCACCACAACGGATCGGCGGCGGTACGCGGCCCGGCCAGGAAGTCCTGCACGCCCGCCGTGGTGAACCCCAACCCCAGGGTCAGGAAGAACCACATGCCCCGGGTGATCAGCCGCCGCTGGGACTCGATGCGCACCGCGACCATGTCCGGGTCGTCGACCAGGCCGCGCAACTGCGCGGACTCGGCACGCTTGCGGCGCAGGCCGACGACCCGCCTGGTGACACCGGCCTGAACGTCGATCCCCTCGGATTCGTCGGCCCGCACCACGGTCACCTCCCCGTGTGGCGTACGAAGTCGGACAACGTCCCGGACATGTACCGGTAGTAACCGGCCAAGTCCTCGTGGACCGTGATGAGTCCTCCCGCAAGCTCGGCCGCACGCTGCCAATCCGCCGCAGTGGCCGTCTCCTCACCGATGCGGATTATCGCGGCCACGTAGTCGTCGACCAGGCCCTGTGCACGCTCGCGCAGCTCGACACCGTCGACCTCACGCCAGTTCACCGCGCACCCCGCAGGTGCGACCACCGGGTCCGGGTGTTCTGCCCGTCCCGGGTGAGCTTGACCAACAACACGTCCCGGCGGACGGCACCGTGTCGTAGGACGGCCGATCCGCACTCGACCGCGTACCGCTGGACCAACAACGACTCCACCATCGCGGCGACGTCGTCGTGGGCGTGGCGGCAATGGCCGTCACCGTCCAGTTCGACCACCCGCCCGGAGTGCTCCAACCGGCCCACACGGCCGTCGTGCACCAGGTCGAACACCTCGACCAGCAGGTCCGGTTTACCGCCGAACCCCGACGGCCTGCCCCGCCTGGTCTCCACCGGCTCCGGACGGTCCTCCGCATCGGCGAACAGGTCGAACTGGCCGGGGTGTCGACGGGATGCCATCGCCGTCACCGCCGTTCGGTCAGCTCGCGCCGGTACAGCCCCCGCAGCATGGCCACCACACCGGCCAACGCGACGACCATGCCCAGCAGTGCGGCCAGGAACCAGCCGCCGACACCGTCGACCAGGTACACCACCAGCAGCACCAGCGCGCAGACCACCGCCCAGCGCAGCACCTGCCACGCCGACCACAGCACGAACCCGAAACGCCACATCACGCCACCGCCCTGAGGCCACCCGGACGGCCCGCCGTCACGAACCGGACGAACTCGTCGATCTCCGAGTCGTCCACGTAGGACGCCCGCACCCGCATCGGCAGCCGCGACCTCTGCCGCAGCACGTAGCCGATCCCCGCCGTGGCCGGGTCGTTCGGGATCTCGTCGGCCAACGCCCCGCGCAGCCGCGCCCCGTCGCCCAACGCCATGTCCACATGCCCCGCCGAGGTCACCCGCAGGCACACCCGGACCGTGAACAGGTCCCGCACCGGCACGACGTCCTTGGTCGGTTCCTGCGTGAACCCCCACATCGAATGCCCCGTCGCCCGGCCCTGCGTGCCCACGTACGACAACAACCGGCGCATCTCCTTGACCAGTGCGTAGTCACCGAACCCGAGCAGCGCGCCCAACTCGTCGAGCACCAACACGTTCAGCGGCGTCTCCCGGGAGACCGCGAACTTCCGGCGGCCCGCCGAAGCCAGCCGCCGTTCGGTGTCCTCCAGGTCGGCCACGTACCCGCGCACCAACTCGACGCAGTCGCCCGGTTCGGCGGCGTAGCGGTACGCGATCGGCTCGGACCGGACCAGCTCCATGCGCTTGGGGTCGCACACCCACAGCCGCACCAGGCCGTCCCGGATCAACGGCGCCATCGCCCGCAACGGCGACCACACCAACGACGCCTTGCCCGCACCCGTCGCGCCCACCCCGAACACGTGCTGACCGGCCACCGGCTCGCACCACGCGTCGCCGTACTCCGTCTCCCCGAACCCCACCGCGCCCAGGTCCACCGCCTCGGAGTCCCACGGCATCTCCGGGGCCTCCAACACCCCGGAGAACGTCTCGCGGTGCTGCACGATCACCCCGAGCACCTGCGGCTTGACCCGCTCCACCCCGACCCGCTCCGCGTCCAACGCCGACGCCAGCCGCTCCGCGGCGTCCTCCCACTGGCGTGCCGTCTGACCCGGCACCATCCGCACGAACACCGTGTCCACCGACGGCGAGAACGACCGCACCCGCAGCACACGCGGCACCCTGGGCAACCCCGTCCGGCGGTGCGTCGGCGCCAGATCGCAGTCCAGCAGCACGTCCCGCCACAAGCCACCCATGTACCGGGACAACCACCGACGCCGCACCGCCCGAAGCCGCGGAGCCGCGACCGCGTCGAAGCTGTCCGGATGCGCCCGCCACCACGCACCTACGCCCGCCGCGAGCCCGCCCAACGCCAACCCCGTCACGGTCGGCCCGAACTCCACCGCCGACGCGGCCACCGCACCCGGCACACCCACCACCACCGGATGCCGCACCGCCCACAACGCGGCCCGCCACTCCACACCCACACGCCTGCTCGAAAAACCGGACATCCCGAAACCTCCCTCCCGCAAAAAACCACGAAGAAAGGGACCGGCCCCGCCAATCCGGAACCGGCCCCATCCGCACACGAATAACGTCAGTCGTCGCGGACTTTCGACTTCACGTCCGTCAACCCGACCAACAACTCACCGACCGCCTTGCGCGCCTTCTCGTACGACGCGGAGAATCCCGGCGTGTCCACCGGCACCCCGCGCAACGACGCCCGCAACGTCACCATCGCCGCGTCCATCTCGTCGACCGCGCGATCCACGACCAGGCTCATCTCACGCCCTCCATTCCCGCGACACCAGGTCGCCCTCGTGCTTCTTGGCCTTCAACCGCACCGAGTCCAACGCCTCGAACGCCCTGCGCCGCAACGCCACCAGGTCGTCCCGCGTGGGCAACGTCCACCCGCAGGCACACCCGGACTCCGAGTCGTCCACCCGGTCGATCACCTCGTCGACCGCCCGGAACGCCTCCTCGACCATGTCCAACGCACCCACGAACTCGCCGTACCGGCGAATCGCCCGCGTGTTCAAAAACCCCGACACCATCCCCGTCACACCGCCACCTTCCTTCCGGATCGGAAAACCACGAAGACCCCCGGACGCGACCGGCGATCAACGTCACTCCCCGCGAATCAGCCAGCGTCGTGTTCCGCACACACCCGCATCGCGTCTGAAGCGAACGAGCGGAATTCCTCCCACGACATCACGATGTCGATGGACACGTCGGGAACCGCAGCACCGTCCTCGTCCGGCTTGTACTTCGTGACCATCAACTCCACCTCGTCCCGGACCCAGAAGGCCACGATCGAGCATTCACTTCCCGCGTAGTAGTACGGCGTCAAACCGTCGTCTTCCATCACCGTTCTCCTTCTGCGATCCATCGGCCGGACAGCGCACACCCGAACGGTCGATGCCTGCCGCACACTGGCCACGGCAGGATCGTCCGCATGACAAACCCCTCACGACGAGGCCGGTTCCTCATCACCAACGCCCACTTCGACGGGCCACGCTGGAAGGAACAGAAGGACAAGGTCGCGGCACTCGCCCACGGCTACGACAACACAACCCAGCAGTGGCACTACTGGTTCGACCTCGACCAGCCACCCGTGGACACCATCAACACGCTGTTCCGCCTCGCTCGCGTGTACGGAACCACTGTCAACTTCTCGATCCACGAGGCCGAACCACGCCCGGAAACAACCGGGTAGCCGCGTCGGAATGCACGGCCGGTGCCAGGAAATCCAACAACCTGGCACCGCCGAACATCTCGACACGAGATGTCATCGGCCAGTTTTCGGCATAAAACTATCCACTGTGGAATTTTCAAGGAACAAACGGAAGCCTGCTTCAGGGCGTCACGGCTTGCACCCGCACTGCGGGGCGGTTCACATGGCCACAGGATTCCGATTCTCGAAGCGACGAACGATTGCGACCGGGTCGATCAGCCCAGCGGCTTGAGGCCCACCGCGCGGAACGAGATGCCCGAGACCGTCTCGCCCTTGTCGTTCTTGAACGAGTACGGCGACACCGTCGCGTCGATCAGCTCGACCAAGTCACCCTCACCGATCGACCCCGGGTCCATCATCAGCGTCACTCGGATCTCCTCGCCCTTGCCCGCCTTCCGGCCCTCGACCGGCAGCGGCTTCGCGAACAGCGACACCACGAACAGCGACGTGCCGTCCTGGTCCGTCGCCACCTCCTGGACGCCGTCCTTCTCGTACGTCTTCAGCTCCGGGTCCTCCGTGACCCGCAACCGCCAACCAGCCAGCACAACCGGGATGTTCCGCATGCCTGCCTCCAGTTCGTTTATCCCTCTAAACACTCCGGACACTTGCCGTTGTTGAGAGGTCTAAACATCAAGGTACGCCCATGACTCCGAGGTGTCAAGGGGTCTAAAATCGTCGTGTGGCCGACGACTTCGACAGCCTGCGCGAGGACCCTGATCCCGTCCGCAGAGGCAAGCGAGCTACCGACCTGCTGGCCGTCTACCAGCAGCGATCCGCCGAGCTTGCCCGACTCCGTCGTGCTGCCATCGAGGAGGCGCGCGACCTTCTGGGTGGCAGCTACACCGAAGTCGCCAAGGCGTTCGGTCTGACGAAGGGACGGATCACCCAGATCCGCAGCAGCGCACCACCCGAGCACCGGGCGTTCTTCGGAGTAGGCCCGCTTGACTTGGCCCTTCCTGGCCGGCTCATCCGCGAGCGTGACGCTCTGCTCATCGCCAGCGAGGACGATGCAGCCGGCCTGCAGTTGTCAGCCCAAGCCGACAAGCTCGCCTTCATCGTCAACCGTGTAGTCCTGGACCCTCGCGAGGAGTGGGAGCCCGCAGGTGACGCCATCGTGGTGTGCGGGCCCACATCGGCCCACATCGGCCACAGGCTCATGGGTGACGATCCGTGCTTGCGCATGGCGATCGGCGACAACGGCCAATGGCACATCGTGGACCAGGACACCGGTCAGTGGTACCTGTCGCCGTTGGACGAGGAGGCTCCCGTCAGAGCCGATCACGCGTACATAGCCCGACACCGCTGGGGCAGCCGCGTGATCGTGCACATCGCAGGTCTTCACGCCCTTGGTTCGATTGGTGCGGCGCACTACATCACGAACGCGGCTGCCGACCTGTTCGCGGACTTCGGGGACACGGAGTTCAGCATGGCGGTCACGACCGAGTTCGATGGACTGGTACCGAAGGCTCCAAAGGTGCTCGTACCACCACGTGCCTGGGCCTAGCCGTGTTCCACGGGGCAACCCTCTCCGGCGACGGCAAGGCAAGCGGTGGTCAGGATCGTTGGGCTCACTATGGTTCTGGGGCTGTCGTCTTAGACGGGGCATCCAGCTTCACGCCCGCTGTCGTCGAGGCCACCGAGTACGTTGATCAACTATGCGCCGAGCTGGTGAAAAGGATGGGCGCCCCTGACGTGCTGTCCGAAGTACTGGAATCGGCCATCAGTGCCACCACCGCAAACCTGTCACTGGTCCCAGGTCGCGCCCCTTCGTCCACTGTGCTGATGGTCCGGGCGGACCGTGATCAACTGAACGTGTTGGCCCTCGGGGACAGCACCGTGATCGTTTCGGTGAACGGTCGGGCGAACCGCGTCACAGACGACCGATTGGCCTCCGTAGGCACCGCCCTTCGTCGCCAGTACGTGAACAGGCTCGCGGCAGGCAGCGGGTACGACGACGAACACGCCCGGCTTCTACGTCGCCTACAGGAGCGCGAACTGGTAGCCCGCAACGTACCTGGCGGCTACTGGATCGCAGAGACGAACAGCCAGGCGGCCGAGGAAGCCACCACGCGTACGTTCCACGTTCCGGACGTCGATTGGTGCGTCCTTGCCACAGACGGCTTTGAACGCCCCGTCGAGCACCTGGGCATTGCATGGTCCGACATCGCACGGATGAACGGCGACGAACTGTCCGACCTGTTGCACAGCCTCCACCGCTGGGAGGAACACTCGGACCCCGACGGCTTCGCCCTTCCCCGCGCCAAACGGCACGACGACAAGACCGTGGTTGTCTGGCCAGGTCCTCAGCGTTAGCTCTGCTGTGCTGCCACAGGCGTGTTCAGAGTTTCTTTACTTGTTCAAGGCGGCGCCTACCGGCGCCGCTCGCCGCTGGATCTCCGGCCGCCCGGTCGAGCGCGGGGCCCGCCTTCGGCACCCACGCCCGCCCGGCGTCCGGAGGCGGCAGCGGCACCGGCAGTCGCCGCAAAACCAAGAGCATGTCCTCGCCGGACGGGCAGATCAACAGGATGAGGGGAACCGCGGTGAGGCTCGCGTCCCAGCGTGGGCCGGGGCACGCGTCATCCCGTCGACCTCCACGAGGGCTACCGCACGGGCCGGGGGCCTGCGAGCCTGGTACTCCGGCCGCCGGACTGGCGGGCATGTCGCAGGCCCCCGGCCCGTGCGGTAGGGCTGCGCCAGGTCGACGGGATGACGCGAGGCCCCTCCTGTGGTGAAGGGCCGGGAGGGTCGGTCGAAGCGAGGCCCAGGCGTCCGGCACCCTGTACCGCCGAAGATCGACGCCACACCTTTGCCCCATGAAACGACGGCAGGCGACGGTGGTGGACGGTCCATAGTGGTCGTTCGCGAATGCCAAGTGTGCTGCTCGTGGCGAGGGGTGGCAGGCGTCCGAAGGTGATGGGAGAGACGACCACCAACCCGTCAGGTCGTGGGTTCGAGCCCCACCCGCCCTACCACGCGTGCCGTTCGGCGTGGCCGCGGTGTCGAAGTCGGTGCGGGGCCGGGGGTCGTGAACCCCCGGCCCCGCACCCCGCGATCAGCCGCCGGTCCCGCCGACGATCAGGCCGAGCAGACCGTTGATGAATTCGATGATCGAGCCGAGCAGGCCGCCCATTGTCACTCACCTCAACTGTGGTCGGGATCTGATGCGGACCAGTTTCGTCCTATTCGTCCGAAAAAGGGGAAGCCGAGCCTTGATTCACTCGTCAGTGGCGAGTGGGTCACCTGTGTGTCAGAGCCTTTGTGCAGGTCGTCCCCCTATGGTCTGCGCTGTTCGAGGGTGGAAAACACTGATGAGTGAACGCATGGTGCAAGCTGCGGTCGGGACGGTGCAAAGTCCAGGTCAGGGGTGGTGTGCGGAGCGGCAACGACAACCGGTGTAGACCCGAGAACCCCTCGGTCGTGCGTGGGGGAAGCCACCCCTTAGTGCGGCTTACCGACCCGTACTCACGAGGGGTGTTCGACACTGGGGAAATTTCGTCCACTAAATCCACGCACGGAATAGGCCTGGGAATGCCGCCCGGTCCCGTCGAGCCTTTCGGTGAAAACTCCCGGGACACCGCCCAGCCTCTCACCCACTCGATCTCGGCCGCCGTCCGCCCTTGCGGAGCAGACGCACCTTCACGCCCGCCTTGGCCCGCCTGTACGCCTTCTTGATCTTGGCCCGACCGGAGACCCTGGGATCGCCCGCCTGGTCCGGCCGCTGGGCGGCGCCGGTGTCGGCGCCGTGTCGGTGCGGTGTCGGGCAACGTGAAGGTCGCCGGCCGCGCCGGGCTGCTGGGCCGGTGGCAGCACCTGGAGTACACGGCGGGTTCGGGGCTGGACCGGCAGATCCTGGACGCCTTCGAGTGCCTGCCCACGATCCCGGGCGCGGTCGGCGCGTTCCGGCGGGACGCGCTGGTCGAGGTCGGCGGCATCGGCACGGACACGCTGGCCGAGGACACCGACGCGACCATCGCGATCACCCGTGCGGGATGGCGCGTGGTGTACGAGCCGCGTGCGCGGGCGTGGACCGAGGTGCCACGCGACGTCCGCGCGCTGTACCGGCAGCGGTGCCGTTGGTCCTACGGCACGTTCCAGTCGATGTGGAAGCACCGCGCCGCGTTACGCGAACCCGGCCGCATGGGGCGGTTCGGGCTGCTGTACCTGTTCCTGTTCCACCTCGTGCTGCCGCTGGGGCCGGCGATGGACGTTTTCGTGCTGTACGGCGCGTTTGTGGCGGACGCGCCCATGGCGATCGTGGTCTGGCTGGTGTTCCTGGCCGTGCGGACCGTGAGCGCGGGCTACGCCCTGCGGCTGGACGGCGAATCGCTCCATCCACTGTGGACCTACCCGTTGCGGCAGGTGCTCTACCGCCGGCTCACCTACCTGGTCGTGGTCGAGTCCCTGGTGAACGCCGCACGCGGCACGCCGCGCGGCTGGAGCTGGGCACGCCGCCAAGGGGTCGTCGGGCCGGTCCCGACGACCCCCTGAGTCGTCACTCCACGACGCGGATCGCCCCGGCCGGGCACAGGTGCGCCGCGTCGCGGGCGCCCCTGTGGTGCTCGGCCGCGGGCGACGGGTCGAGCAGCACCACGGTGCCGTCCTCGTCGCTCTGGTCGAACACGTCGGGATCGGTCAGCGCGCACATGCCCGAGCCCGCGCAGCGGTCCGGGTCGACCTCGATCCTCATGAGAACTTCACCGGCAGGCTGTGCACGCCGTAGATGGACATTCCGGTCTTCATCGGGACCTCCTCCGGTGCGACCGCGAGTTCCAGGTCCGGGAACTCGCGGAACAGGGCGGCGAACCCGGCCCGCATCTCGATGCGGGCGAGCTGCTGGCCCAGGCACTGGTGCACGCCGTGGCCGAAGCTCAGGTGCCCGCTCGCGGGCCGGCGGATGTCGAACTCGTCGGGCCGTTCGAAGCGCCTCGGGTCGCGGTTGGCCGCGGGGACGGACACGATGACCGCGTCCCCGGCACGGATCGTGTGCCCGTGCAGCTCCACGTCCTCCAACGCTACCCGCTGCGTGCCGAACTGGATGATGGTCAGGTAGCGCATCAGCTCCTCGACCGCGTTGTCGACCAGCGACGGGTCGGCCTTCAGCGCGGCGAGCTGCTCGGGGTGCCGCAGCAGGGTCAGCGTCCCGAGCGCGAGCATGTTGGCGGTCGTCTCGTGCCCGGCCACCAGCAGCAGGACACCGATGTTGGCGACCTCCTCGTCGGTGAGCTGCCCGCCCTGGATCAGACCGGTGAGCATGTCGTCGCCGGGGTCGTCGTGCTTGCGGGCCACCAGACCCGCGAGGTACTCCTCGACCTCGGTGAACGCGGCCATGATGTCCTCGAACGAGCTTTCGAGGTTCACCATCCGACGGGTGCTCTCCTGGAACCCGTGCCGCTCCTCGTAGGGCACGCCGAGCAGTTCGCAGATCACCAGTGACGGCACCGGCAGGGCGAAGTGCTTCACCAGGTCGACCGGCGAGCCGTGCGCGCGCAGGCCGCGCAGGTGGTCGGCCACGATCTCGTCGATGCGCGGCATCAGCAGGTTCATCCGGCGGACGGTGAACTGGCCGGTGAGCTGCTTGCGGTACTTCGTGTGGTCCGGCGGGTCCATGTTGATGAACATGCCGGGCTTGGCCGCCGGCTGCTGCCCCACGACTTCGCCGCCGATGCGGATCGGCATGCGCTGCAACTCGGCGCGGTTGCTGAACCGGTTGTCGGCCAGCACCTCCCGGTTCAGCTCGTAGGACGTGATCAGCCAGCCGAGGTGTCCGTCGGGGAACGCGACCCGGCTGACGGGCTCGGTCTCGCGCAGCGCGCCCAATAACGGGTCGGGGTCGAACACCCCGCGCGCGACGGGCAACTCGCGATGGATGGTCTCGGTCATCTCGCACACCTCCCAGTGCGTTGAGGAACCACTTTCGAAGCTACAGAACGTTCACGAAGTTGTGAAGTAAATATCGCGTCAACGTCCAAGCGAGGTCTTGGTAGTACGACTGATAGCACATGTGCTACAAATCGGCGGACGACCAGAACAAGGGGGAGGTGACGGTCTTGATCATCGACGTGCGCGATCTGCGCATGCGGTACGGCACGAACGACGTGCTGCACGGCGTCGCGTTCGGTGCGGACCGGGGTGAGGTGGTCGCGCTGCTCGGCCCCAACGGCGCCGGCAAGACCACCACGATCGAGATCCTGGAGGGCTTCCGCACGCCCTCGTCCGGCACGGTCCGAGTGCTGGGCGTGGATCCGGCCACCGGCGACGAGCACTGGCGTGCCAAGCTCGGCGTCGTGCTCCAGTCGTGGCGCGACCACGCCCGCTGGAAGGTCCGCGAACTGCTTCACCACCTGGGCCGCTACTACACGCCCTACGGCACGACCGAACACCCGCGCCCGTTCGACACCGACGAGCTGATCGCCACCGTCGGCCTGACCGAGCACGCGGGCAAGAAGATCGGCTCGCTGTCGGGCGGGCAGCGGCGCCGGCTCGACGTCGCGATCGGCATCGTCGGCAAGCCCGAACTGCTCTTCCTCGACGAGCCGACGGCGGGCTTCGACCCGCACGCCCGACGCGACTTCCACGACCTCGTGCACCGGCTGTCCGACATCGACGGCATGACCATCCTGCTCACCACGCACGACCTGGCCGAGGCGGAGAAGCTCGCGGACCGCATCCTGATCCTCGCCGGCGGCCGGATCATCGCCGACGGCAGCCCCGACCAGCTCAGCCGTCGGGTCAAGGCCACCTCCGAGGTGCGGTGGACGCAGGACGGCCGGCGGCACGTCCACCCCGCCGAGGACGCGACCGCGTTCGTGCGCGACCTGCTCGGCCAGCACCCGACCGACATCTCCGAACTGGAGGTGCGGCGCAGCACGTTGGAGGACACCTACATGGCGTTGGTGCAGCGGTTCGAGAGCGGCCACGCCGACGAAGCCGAGGTGGTGGCGCTGTGAACCCGGTGGCGTACGCGTTCCGGCTGGGCGTCGACCGGGGCCGCCGCGAGTGGCTCCAGTCGCTGCGCAGCTCCGACCAGTGGTTCAACTTCTTCATGGCGTCGGTGTTCGCGATCGTGCTGCTGTTCCAGCGCACGTCCACCTTGGCGGGCACCCCGCTGTCGCTGGCCGCGGCGACGTTGCCGAGCATGATCGCCATGGGTGTCGCGCTCGGCGGCCTCGTCGGACCGGCGGGCCAGCTCTCGATGAACCGCGAGGACGGCACGCTGCTGCGTGCCAAGGCCGTGCCCCAGGGCATGCTCGGCTACCTCGTCGGCCGGGTCACGCAGACCTCGTTGGACACCGCCACCGGCATCCTGATCATGGTGCTGCCGGGCATCATCGTGGTGCCGGAGATCCGCGCGGTCGGCCTCGGCGCCTGGCTCACGCTCATCCCGGTCATCCTGTTGGGACTGCTGGCGACGTTGCCGTGGGGTGCGGTCGTCGGGTCGATCGCCAAGTCGCCGCAGGGCGCGATGGGCTACACCATGTTGCCGATGTTGGCCCTGGTCGGGATCTCCGGGATCTTCTACCCGATCACCGCCATGCCCGAGTGGGTGCAGGGCCTCGCCCAGGTGTTCCCGCTGTACTGGCTCGGCCTGGGCATGCGGTCGACGATCCTGCCGGACGCCGCGGCGGCGGCCGAGATCGCGGGCTCGTGGCGGCACCTGGAGACTCTGGGCGTGCTCGGACTGTGGGCGGTCGTGGGTTTCGCGCTCGCACCGGGCATTTTGAGGCGCATGGCCCGTCGGGAATCCGGCGCGAACATGGAGGAACGTCGCCAGGCGGCGATCCAGAGGGGCATGGGGTGAGCGAGACCGTCTACAACCGGATCGCGATGCTGCGCGCGGAGCGCGGCGTCTCGCGTCGGCAGCTGTCCGAGGCACTGGGCATCCACTACCAGACCGTGGGGTACCTGGAGCGGGGCGAGTACAGCCCGAGCCTGTTCCTCGCGTTGCGCATCGCCCGGTACTTCGAGGTGGCCGTGGAGGTCGTGTTCTCGACCGAGCCGTTCCCCCGGCTCGGCGAGCGGTCCGCGTAGACGGGGGCGCCGGGCTCGCGCCCGGCGCCCGTTCACAGAGTCGCCTCCAGCACGTCCGCGGCGGCACGTGCGCCGCCCGCCTCGCGTGCCTCCTGCCGGAGTTCCGCGAGACGTCGGGCCACGTCCGGGTCCTCGGTGAGTTCACGCGCGGCCGTGCGCAGGTCCTCAATCGACGGATCGGGCAGGTGGCGGCCGACGCCCAGCTCGACCAGGCGCTGCGCGTTGAGGTGCTGCTCGCCGATCGTGGGGACGCCGATCATCGGCACGCCGTGGTACAGGCCCTCCATCGTGCCGCCCATGCCGCAGTGCGTGACGAACAACGACGCGTGTGCCAGGATCGCGAGCTGCGGGACCCACCGGTGGACCTCGACGTTGTCGGGCAGGTCACCGAGCAGGGCTGGGTCGACCAGCCGGCCGACGTTGAGCACGACGTGCCAGTCCGTGTCGCCGAACGCCTCGACCACGTTCCGGTACAGGTCGAGCCGGTTCGTGAACGCCGACCCGAGCGACACCAGCAGGGTCCGGCCCTTCGGCTGCCACCCGCCCTGGTAGGACCGGTCACCCAGGCACGGGCCCACGAAGGCGTAGAGCGGGTCCACGGTGTCGCTCTGGAACTGGAACGTCCGGGTGATCGACACCACGGCCCGGTCCGGCCGGCCGACGTAGTCGCGTCCCGGGGTGTCGACCCCCTGCTCGGCCAGCCACCGGTCGAGGACGTCGAAGAACCGGTCCACGTCCGGATCGGCCAGCGTCTCCTCCCAGCCCTCGTAGGCGACGAAGGTGGGGGAGAACTGGACGGCCGGGACACCCCAGCGGGCGGCCAGGAGCCGGGCCGTCCACGCGCCGATGTCGTAGACCACCAGGTCGGGGACGTCGGCGGCGTACGCGGCTTCGAGCTGCGGGAGGACCACGCGGGCTTCGTCGAGGAACAGCGCCATGGCGGGCGCGGCCTCTTCGGGCCACTCCTGGTCACCGGTGGGCAGGGAACTCGTGTAGGGGACCGGCGTGGCCCCGACGTGCCTTACGGCGTCGTGGAACTCCTCCGGCACCGCGTAGGTGACGCGATGGCCCCGGGAGACCAGTTCGACGACGACCGCGAGGGTCGGGTTGACGTGGCCGTGCGCGGGCACGTTGAAGAAAGCGATGTGGGACATGGAGATCTCTTCCGGATCGTTCGGACGGCCCCGGCGCGGTTGCGCGGGGCCGGGGTCGACGCCCGGATGTCAGAGGTAGATCTCGCGATGGGTCCACATGTCCTCGACCCTAACTCCCACCGCCACCGGTTTTTCCGAGCGGGACCAGGCGGACGTCCGCGTCCACCATGCGCCCGTAGAGGTCGACGATCCCGTGCGCGTCGACCCCGGACAGCCGGAAGTCCCCTTCGACCGTGACGAACTCGGCCCGGTCCCCGAACTCCAGTCCGTACCCGGCCACCTGGCCCTCGTTGTCGTACTGGTCGACGATCGCGAACAGTCCCGGCGCTTCCTCGACCGCCAGTTCCCGCGCGAACTCCCCGAACTCCTGCCCGATCTTCGGCTCGTAACCCGGCACTACTCCGTCCTTTCCTGATCGACCACCTGGAACAGTTCTTCGAACTTCTTCGGCGCGAGCGCGGTGAGCGCCCCGCCGATGAACGCCGGGCCGGGCCGCAGTTTTCCGTCCTTGACCCGTTTCACGGTCGACCGGTTGACGCCCATGGCGGCGGCGACCTGGAAATCGGAGCGGAATCCGGCGGCCCGCGCCATCCGATCGAACACGTGGACCCGGAGTCGGACGGTCATGCGGCGCACGGGGCGTCGAAATCGGCGGCGGTGAGGATGACCGGGCGGATTCCGGTGCTTTCACGCAACTGTCGGAGTGCTTCGAGTGCGATCAGGACGCCGACGACGTCGTCGTGGTCGAGCAGGAGGACCAGGTCGACGCCGTCGGAGACCAGCCGGAGCAGGTCGGTCGTGTCGGTCGAGGTTCCGGCGAGGTGCCAGTCGTACCTGGTGAGGTGCACTTCGGCCTGTTCGCGGAGCACGTCGTGCGGGTGTCCGCTGAGATGGATCGCCACCCGTGATCCGGGCGGTGGGAAGTCGGTGGTCATGGTGCCCCTTCGCGTTCGTGGCGACCCGTTCGGTCGTCGGGAGGAGCAAACCGCAATTCCCCGGGCCGGCGAAGCGACCCGGCGTTGTCTTGTTGTTGTCCCTATGCGCCCGATCGCCTGAATAGTCGCCCGGTCCGTGTTTCGGTGTCGGGGCCGGCGATACAGTCCCGACGGTGCCAAGGGAGGACGACGTGGGCGGCTCGGAACGAGACTTCTTCACCCATCCGCTCGCCTACGTCCGTGCGGAACGCGGCTGGACCTACCAGGACCTGGTCGACGTCGTCGCGCGGCACGTCGGCAACATCGCCGCGCGGAGGGAAAAGGCGTGGCGCTGGGAGAACTGGGGCGTCGTCCCCGACGAGGATTCGCAGAACGCCCTGGCCACGGAATTGGGCGTCCCCCGCGAGCACGTCCGCCGCCTGGGCTGGCCCGCCTGGTTGCCGGCCGGGGACCGCGTGAACATCGAACTGCCCTGGACCGCCGACGCATCGCGCTCGATGCTCGACCACACCGCAGGAGCCGCCGTGCTCGACCGTCGAGGATTCCTCACTTTGAGTAGCGGGACGATGGTGACGATCGCCAACCAGTGGCTGGGCCTTGAACATGCCAAAGTTGATTCTGTGCTTCGGGGTGGCCGGGTCGACACCGCATTGGTCGAGTGCTTGGAGCGGCGTCTTCCCACTGTTCGGCAGATGCTCGACTCGTTGGGTGGCGGAAACGTTCGCGATCTCGCGGATGCCGAGTTGAAGTTGGTTACGAACCTTCTGTCGCAGGCCACTTACGGGGAGAAGATCGGCACACGACTGTTCGGCGTCGCTGCCGAACTGGGGAGAATTGCGGGCTGGGCCAGCTTCGATGCCGGCTACCATGCCTCGGCTGAGCGATATTTCCTGGCAGGACTGCGCGCGGCGCACTCGGCCGGCGACCGGGTATCGGGTGCGAACATCCTCAAGTGCATGAGCCTTCAACTGGTCGATGCGGACCGGGCGGAGGAAGCACTCGCGGTCGCAAAAGCGGCTCGTGATGGGGCCAAGGGTGCTTCGAAGAGGGTTCTCGCGATGATGACTGTCCGGGAGGCTCGGGCCAATGCCGTGATGGGGGCCGCCTCCGAGTGTGAGGCTCTTCTGGTGCGGGCCGACCAAGCGATGTGTGCTTCGGATGACCAATCGGACCCCGATTGGGCCGGATATTTCGATCATGCGGAGTACAGTGCACAGGTTGCTGCGTGCTACATGCTGTTGAAGCGGTACCGGCTTGCGGACCAGTGGCTCGGCAGGTCTCTTGCCCTTCAGCCGATCGAGCGGGCAGTCGATCTTTCGACCTACCTCATATGGCGTGCCGAGGCTGTGCTTGAACTCGGCGAAGTCGATCAAGCATGCGCGTTGGTCGGCGAGGCGGTGCCGTTGATCGCGTCCAGTCGGTCGACGCGTAATCGTCGGCGCCTGGCCGGTATCCGGAGCAAGCTTGCCGTTCATGATCATCCTGCGATCGTCGGACTGGACGAGCAGGTTCGATCTCTGATCGCATAGCCCTCATGACGACGCGTGTCGCCTTGGTGACGGGTTCGAATCGTGGAATCGGCTTGGCCATCGTCCGAGGTCTTGCCGAGCAGGGCGTGCACACGGCGCTTGTCGCTCGGACGGAAGGCGCTGCGGCCAGAGCCGCAGAGCCCCTCCGTGCCGAGGGCCTTCCCGTGTCGGCTCACCAACTCGACGTGACAGATGTGGCCACCATCGGCAGGGCGGTTTCCGACATCGTCTTCGAATACGGACGACTCGACATCCTGGTCAACAACGCCGCTGTGGCGATCGACCGAGGCTTCGCAGCCTCGTCGCTCGACCAGGAGCGAGTACGGGCGACCTTCGAGGTCAACGTGTTCGGAGCTTGGCGCTGTGTCTCGGCTGTCGTGCCGGTGATGAAGGAGCAGCGTTATGGCCGGATAGTCAATTTGACGACCCATATGGCTTCTCTGTCCACTATGAAGGGCAACAGCCCCGCATACCGGGTGTCGAAGACGGCGGTGAACGCCATGACCAAAGTGCTGGCCGACGAGCTGCACGAGGACGGAATCCTCGTCAACGCCGCATCACCAGGTCAGGCGAACACGAGGATGTCCTATGGTGCCGCCAGTCAAACGCCCGATGAGGCCGCGCGAGACCTCCTGTGGTTGGCCACGCTGCCTTCGGACGGCCCGACAGGTGGCCTGTTCCACGGCCGTGAACGACTTCCCTGGTGAGGTGGGCTTCGGGCTGTTGGCGGAGCACGTCGTGTGGGTGTCCGCTGAGGTGGACCGCCACCCGTGATCCGGGCGGCGGGAAGTCGGTGGTCATGGTGTTTCCCCGCCGTCGTCGAGTCCCTGGAACGCGACCGCGACGTGCGGCACCTCTACCTGACCGCCGTGGCCGCCCGAGTGCTCGGCGTGCCCTGGGAGCGGGCCGGGAGGATCGCGGGCGACGTCGAGCACGGCCGATTCGAACTCGGGGCCGAGCGGGTCGGGCGGTTCACCGCCGAGTTGGCCAATGCCGACGACGGCGCGGCGCTGTGGTGCGGCGTCAGGTTCCTGGGCTCGGAGACGTCGGCTCGGGGCGCCTTGCAGCGGACGTTGCGGCACGAGCCGTCGCGGGCCGTTCGGCGTGCCGTCGGTGACGTGCTGGTTCGACACCCCTGACGAAAGGATCTTCCGTGTTGCTCGTGTCCGCCCGGCCCGGTGACGAGGTCGTCGAGGCGTTGTCCCGGCAACTCGCCGAACGAGGAGTGCGCGACGGTGCCGTGGTCTCCCTCATCGGGGCCGTCGATGCCGTCGCCATCAGCAACATGCCGGCCCACGACGCGTCCGCGGACGTGATCACCGAGTACCGCCAACCGTGCGAGCTGTCCGGCACCGGGGAGATCGTCGACGGGGTCCTGCACCTGCACGTCGTGCTCGGGCGTGAAGGGGATGTGGCGCTCGCCGGCCATCTGCACTGGGCGAAGGTGGAGACGTTCTTCGTCAACGCCTACGTGCTAGCTGTACTGCCCTGGGAGGTTGTGGACGTCCGACGCGACACGTAGTCGGATGATGTTGGAATGAGGGAGGGCCTCCGGGTTCGGTGTGGATTGCGACGTCTACACCAAGCCGACGGAGGCCCTCGTGACCCACGCTAACGCACCGCTGACTCCGGTGGGCAGGCTGCGCCTGGCCCGGTGTGTCGTGGAGGAGGGCTGGCCGCTGCGGCGGGCGGCCGAGCGGTTCCAGGTCTCGCCGACCACCGCGGCCCGCTGGGCCTCTCGCTACCGCGAGTCGGGCGAGGTGGGCATGGCCGACCGCTCAAGCCGACCCCACCATAGCCCCGGGCGCCTGCCCACCCGCCGTGAACGGCGGATCGTGAAAGTGCGCCTGGCCCGGCGGTGGGGACCGGCCCGCATCGCCCACCTGCTGGGCCTGAACCCCTCCACGGTGCACCGGGTGCTGCGCCGTTTCGGCCTGGCCCGCCTGGCGCACCTGGATCGGGCCACCGCCGCGCCGGTGCGCCGCTACGAGCACGCCGCACCGGGCGACCTGGTGCATGTCGACATCAAGAAGCTCGGCAACATCCCCGACGGCGGCGGCCACAAGGTTCACGGTCGGCAGGCCGGTGGGCGCAACAGCTCGGCCCACCGCGACCCCGCCCGACCGCGCAGGGTCCACGGCCGCCCGAACCTCGGCTACGCCTACCTGCACAACGCGGTGGACGACCACTCCCGGCTGGCCTACACCGAGATCCTGCCCGACGAGACCAAGCACACCGCTGTCGCCTTCTGGCACCGGGCACAGGCGTTCTTCCAGGCGGCGGGAGTGGCGGTCAAGCGGGTGCTGACCGACAACGGCTCCTGCTACCGCTCGAATCTGTGGCGCGACACCCTCGCCCAGGCGGGCATCACCCACAAACGCACCCGCGCCTACCGGCCCCAGACCAACGGCAAGGTCGAACGCTACAACCGCACCCTGCTCGACGAATGGGCCTACGCCCAGGCATACCGGTCTGAGACCGAACGCCGCGAGACGCTGCCGCGGTGGCTGCACACCTACAATCACCACCGCGGCCACACCGCACTCAAAGGCCAACCACCTGCCAGCCGCGTACCCAACCTCACGGGGCAGTACAGCTAGCCCTCCACGACCGCGCGTAGTCCCATCCGCACGGCTTTTGTCAGTGACGCAACGCTTTCCGGGGTGCCGGGAGGGGGTGACGTCGTCGCGCCGGCCCCGACGAGGCGGTCGAAGAGCAGGCCCTCCAGGAAGGCGACCAGGGTGTGGCCCGCCGCTTCCGGGGACGGCACGCCTGCCGCGCGCAGGATCGCGACGGTCTGGGCGCGTGGTTTTTCGCCGTGGGCCAGGATTCCGCGCAGTTCCTCGTGGTGGGTGGCCTCCAGCAGGCACGCGTAGCGCGCCAGGGTCCGCGTGCGGGCCGGGCCCAGCCAGCCGTCCAGCACGGTGGCCACCAGGAGTGCGAAGCGGTCCAGGTCGAACTCGGCCGTCAGCACGTCGGCCATCTCCACCTGGTCCAGCTCGGACAGTCGGTGGACCACCGCCTCCACCAGCGCCTTGCGGGTGCGGAAGTACGCCGACGTCGACCCCTCCGGCACGCCCGCCTCCGCGTCGACCGCGCGGTGGGTCAGGCCGCGCATGCCCCTGGCCGCGATCACGTGGATGGCCGCGTCCGCCAGCAACGTCCTGCGATCGGTCACACACCACTCCTCGGTTCTACAGCTGTAGAGTACCGGTATCTACAGCTGTAGAAGGGGCGGGACCATGCGGGCAGCGGTGGTGGGCGGCGGACTCGGCGGGGTGGCGGCGGCGGTCGCGTTGCGTCGGATCGGGTGGGACGTGGTCGTGCTCGAACGGGCCGCCGAGTTCGGCGAGGTGGGCGCCGGCATCGGCGTCATGCCCAACGCCCTGCGCGCGCTCGACCTGCTGGACCTTTCTTCGGAGGTGCGAAGTGTCGGCACGCCGCGCGTCGCGGGCGCCGTCCTCGACCCGCGCGGACGCCGGTTGACGCACGTCGACGCGGTCCACCAGGACCAGGTGGTCGCCGTGCACCGGGCCGACCTGCACCGGGTGCTGCGGTCGGCCCTGCCGGCGGAATGCCTGGTCACGTCCACCGAGGTGACATCGACCGCCGACCTGGACGCGGACCTCGTCGTGGCGGCGGACGGCATCCACAGCCGTATTCGTGCGGAGCTTTTTCCGACGTTCCCCCGTCCGGTCTACTCGGGTGCCACGGCGTGGCGCAGCGTGACCAGTGCGGTCTTCCCCGCCGACCTGATGATCAGTCAGACGCTGGGTTCCGGTACGGAGTTCGGGGTCCTCCCGCTTGGCGACGGCCGCGTCTGCTGGTATGCGGCCACGGTCGCGGCCGCCGGTCACGCGGTCGAAGACGACCTGGCCGAGGTGAAACGACTGGTCGGTGCCTGGCACGACCCGATCCCGGCCGTCCTCGACGCCACGCCGCCCGGCACGATCCTGCGGCACGACGTCCACGAGCTGAAAGCCGAGCTGCCCACGTTCGTGCGGGGCAACGTCGCCCTGCTGGGCGATGCCGCGCACGCCATGACACCGTTCCTCGGCCAAGGCGCCTGCATGGCGATCGAGGACGCCGTGGTGCTGGCCGCGAGCCTGCGCGAACACGACCTCCCCACCGGCCTGGCCGCGTACGACAAAGCACGCCGGACCCGTACCCGTCGCATCGCCAATGCCTCCCGGGCCGCCGGAAGATTCGGCATGTTCGTGCGCACGCCGATCGCGACGACGATCCGCGACACGGTCATGCGCGCGATCCCGTCACGCCTGGCCATTCGCGGCATGACCAGGTTCACGAGCTGGAACCCGCCGGTCGACTCACTCGATCGGTGAAGAATGGACCGTGATCCGGATCACCATGTCGACTCGGGTTCGAGTGGATAACGATCCGATTTCACTCATTTATCTCGAATAGCTCACCCTGATGCCGGATCAAGTGTTCACCCAGTGGAGCTGAATACCGCGCGGGGTGCCCGACACGGCGGTGCAGTGGACACCGATGGACAACTACGGTGACCCGCCATGGTCCTCGTCCCTCTCCTGCCCCGCCGTGCCACGACGGTCGACATGGCCGAAGCCGAGGAGTTCCTGCGCGCCCACCGCGCTGAACACCCCGAGCACGGTCCGGTCGCCCGCCGGCTCGCCGAGGTGCGCGCCGAGGTGTCGGCCACCGGCTCCTACCGGCACACCGAGGCCGAGCTGGTCTACGGCGCGCGGGTGGCGTGGCGCAACAGCGCGCGGTGCATCGGCCGGCTGTACTGGCGCAGCCTCAAGGTGCGGGACCTGCGGGACGTGCGTGCGCCCAAGGAGGTCGCCGACGCCTGCGTCGAGCACCTCCGCCTGGCCACCAACGGCGGCCGGATCAGGCCCGTGATCAGCGTGTTCGCCCCCGACCACCCGGATCGGCCAGGTCCGCGCATCCGCAACGAGCAGCTCGTGCGCTACGCCGGATACCCCGGTCCGGACGGCGGCGTGCTCGGCGACCGGCGCAACGCCGAGCTGACCGCCCAGGCCGTCGCGCTCGGCTGGAGCCCGCCCGCCCGGCGCGGTCCCTTCGACCTTCTCCCGTTGGTCGTCGACGGCCACGACGAGGACCCGTGCGTGGTCGACCTGCCCCGCGACGCCGTCCTCGAGGTCCCGATCTCGCACCCCGAGCTGCCCTGGCTGGCCGGACTGGGACTGCGCTGGCACGCCGTTCCGGTGATCAGCAACATGCGCCTGCGAATCGGCGGGATCGACTATCCCGCCGCACCGTTCAACGGCTGGTACATGGGCACCGAGATCGGCGCGCGCAACTTCGCCGACCGCGATCGCTACGACCTGCTGCCGTATCTCGGCGAACGCATGGAACTGGACACGAGCGACGTCCGCACCCTCTGGAAGGACCGCGTCCTGGTCGAACTCAACCGCGCGGTGCTGCATTCCTTCGAGAAGGCCGGTGTCACGATCACCGACCACCACACCGAATCCGACCGGTTCCTCACCCACGTCCGCAAGGAGGAGGCCGCCGGTCGCCGGTGCCCGGCCGACTGGTCGTGGATCGTGCCGCCCGTGTCCGGCGGTCTCACGAGCGTCTTCCACCGCTACTACGACAAAGAGGAACTGGTCCCCAACTTCTTCCCCGTCGGCACGACCGGGATCTGCCCCGTGATCCACTGAGGCAAGCGCCCGCCGGGGTGGCGTGCTTGACGGTCAACGCCGTGCTGTGGTGTGGATCACCTTTGATCGCTATCGTCCCCCGGTGTGAGAGTGGGGATACCCGCGGAGTCGCGGCCCGCCGAACGTCGTGTGGCCGGGACACCGGAGACGGTGTCCACGCTGCTCGGCGCAGGTCTCGCCGTGGACGTGCAGTCAGGTGCGGGCGTGAGCGCGCACGCTTCCGACGACGATTACCGGGCCGCCGGCGCCACGGTCGTCGACGAGCACCCGGCCGGGACGGCCGGGATCGTCGCCTCCGTCCAGCCGACCGACCACGTCGACCGGCTGCGCGCCGGCGACGTCACCGTCAGCTTCCTGTCACCGGCCTTCGAACTCGACCACGTGCGCGCGCTGCGCGACCGGGGCGTGACCGCGTTCAGCCTCGACCTGCTGCCCCGCGTGACCAGGGCCCAGACCCTGGACGCGCTGTCCTCGCAGGCCCTGGTCGCGGGCTACCGGGCCGTGCTGGTCGCGGCCGAACGCCTGCCGCGCTTCCTGCCCATGTTCACCACGGCCGCGGGCACCGTGCCGCCGGCCAAGGTGCTCGTGCTGGGCGCGGGCGTGGCCGGGCTCCAGGCCATCGCGACCGCACGCCGGCTCGGCGCGGTCGTCGAGGCCTACGACGTCCGCGCCGCGGCCCGCGAGGAGGTCCGCAGCCTGGGCGCCAAGTTCCTCGAACTCGACCTGGAGACCCAGGACGGCGTCTACGCGGCCCAGCAGTCCGAGGCGGCGCTGGAACGCCAACGCGAGCTGATCGCCGAACGCGTGGCCGCCTCCGACGTCGTGATCACCACGGCCGCCGTGCCCGGCCGCAAAGCGCCGACCCTGGTCACCACGGACATGCTCAAGGCCATGGCGCCCGGCTCGGTCGTGGTCGACCTGGCGGCCGAGACCGGCGGCAACGTCGTGGGCTCGCGGCCCGGCGAGGACGTGCGGGTCGGCGACGTGCTCCTGTACGGCGCGCGCAACCTGCCCAGCTCCCTGCCCGTGCACGCCAGCAAGCTCTACGCGAAGAACGTCGCCAACCTCGTCCTCATGATCGCCCGCGAGGGCGGCCCGGACCTGGCCGACGAGGTGCTCGCGGGCTGCTGCCTGACCCACGCGGGCGAGGTCCGCCACGCACCGACCCGGGAGCTGCTGTGATCGACCTGCTGACCATCTTCGTGCTGGCCGTGTTCGTCGGCTTCGAGGTCGTGTCGAAGGTGTCGACGATCCTGCACACCCCGCTGATGTCCGGTGCCAACGCCATCCACGGCGTGATCCTGGTCGGCGCCATCCTGATCACCGGCCACGCCGAGGGCGGTGTCGAGCTGGTGCTCGGCCTGCTCGCGGTGTTCCTGGCCACGGTGAACGTGGTGGGCGGCTTCGTGGTCACCGACCGGATGCTGGAGATGTTCAAGGGGCACAAGCGATGAACTGGGCTTCCCTGGCGTACCTGGTCGCGGCGCTGTGCTTCATCCTGGCGCTGAAGGGCCTGAGCACCCCGCGCTACGCCCGCGTGGGCAACCTCGTCGGCGCGGGCGGCATGGTGCTCGCGGTCGTGACGGCCTACGCGCACGGTGTCGTCCACAATGGACTGTTGATCCTGGTGATGGTCGTGCTCGGCACGGTCGTGGGCATCCCGGCCGCCAAGGCGGTCAAGATGACCGCCGTGCCGCAGATGGTCGCCCTGTTCAACGGCGTGGGCGGCGCGGCGGCGGCCCTGGTGGCGCTGACCGAGTTCCTGGCCGCCGACGGCGACCTCCTGTTCGACCTCGCGACCGTGCTCACGGTGCTCATCGGCGCGGTCAGCTTCTCCGGCAGCGTGGTCACGTTCCTCAAGCTCCAGGAGATCATGACCACCCGCCCGGTCCTGCTGCCCGCCGGACAGAGCCTGGGCATCGGTGTCGCGGTGGCGAGCGTGGTCCTGTCCGCCGCGGTGCTGACGACGTCGAGCACGGCGTTGCTGGTGCTGCTGGCGCTGGCGGGTCTGGCGCTGGGCGTGCTGTTCGTGCTGCCGGTGGGCGGCGCGGACGTGCCGATCGCGATCTCGCTGCTCAACGCGTTCACCGGCCTCGCGGTCGCCGCGTCCGGCTACGTCCTGGGCAACACGCTGCTGATCGTCGCGGGCACGCTCGTCGGCGCGTCCGGCACGATCCTGACCCGGCTGATGGCCCAGGCCATGGGCCGCCCGCTGACCAACATCCTGTTCGGCGCGTTCAGCCCGCGACCCGAGGTGGCGCACACCGAGGAGCAGCGGACCGTGCGCTCGGGCACGGTCGAGGACGTCGCGATCCTGCTCGGCTACGCGCATTCCGTGCTGGTCGTCCCCGGCTACGGGCTCGCCGTCGCGCAGGCCCAGCACGCCGCGCGCGAACTCGCACTGCTGCTGGAGGCCCGGGGCATCGACGTGAGCTACGGCATCCACCCGGTCGCGGGCCGCATGCCGGGCCACATGAACGTGCTGCTCGCCGAGGCCGACGTGCCCTACGACCGGCTCAAGGAACTCGACGACGTCAACCCCGGCATCGGCAGCGTGGACGTGGTACTCGTGGTCGGTGCGAACGACGTGGTCAACCCCGGTGCCCGGGACGACCCGTCCAGTCCGATCCACGGCATGCCGATCTTCGACGTGGACCGCGCCAAGGCCGTGGTGTTCATGAAGCGGTCGATGCGACCGGGCTTCGCGGGCGTGGACAACAGCCTGCTCTACAACCCCAAGACCACCCTGCTGTTCGGCGACGCCAAGGACTCGCTGACCAAGCTGCTCGCCGCCGTGAAGCAGGTCTAGGCCAGCTCCCACGACGGCACCGGGTCGCCGTAGTACGAACCGAAGACCAGGTCCACGCCGATGCCCGTCCACCACCGGGCCTGCGTCGGGGTGTCCACCTCCGGCACGGCGACCGCCAGACCGGTCCGGCGGACCACGCCCGTCATGACGCTCATCGCCGTGTGCAGCACCGATTCGTCCTCACGGGCCAGTCGGCGCACGACCGTCGGCGCGACCAGCAGCGAGTCCACGCCCAGTTCGCGGGCCAACGCCAGCTCGGCCTGGCCGCCGTTGTACCGGGTCAGGCCGACCGCGATCCCGTTGTCCCGCAACACCTGCGCGTTGTCCTCGCCCGCGCCGTCGAGCATGGCCCGCGTGTCCAGCCACAGCTTCAGCGACGACGCGGCCAGTCCCGTGTCGGCGAGCGTGCGCTGGACCGTGGCCACGAGGTCGGCGTCACGCGACTGCATCGCGGACAGCTCCACGTGCAGCACGCCGTGCGCCCAACCCGCGGCCGTCCCGGTGGCCTCGTGCAGCGCCCACTGCCCGAGCGTCAACGCCAACCCGTTGGCGTCGGCCATCTCCACGCACCGGTCGTGCCCGAACCCGTCCCACCGCAACCGCGCCACGTAGCCGACCACGTCGGAGCCCGGCGCCACGACCGGCTGGTACTCCACGTCGATCGCGCCGTCGCGCAACGCGCCCGGCATTCGGGCCGCGGCCTCCAGCGACGGCCGTGCCACCGCGTCGTGGTGCCGGTCGTAGGTCAGCCACTGCCGCTTGCCCTTCGCCTTGGCACGCCGCAGCGTGGAGTTCGCCGCGCGCAGCACCTCGGCGACGTCCCACCGCGCGTCCGGCCGGTGCAGCACGCCCACGGTCGCCGACAGCGCGGCACCCGAGGGCAGCGGCCGGTCCAACGCCTCGTTGATGCGCTCGATCATCGCGGGCACGCGGGCGGTGTCGGCGCTGGGCGCCACGATCGCGAACTCGTCCGCGCCGATCCGGGCCACGAACGCCCGGTCGGGCGCCACCACGTGCTCCAGCCGCCGCCCGACCTCCTTGAGCAGTTCGTCGCCGACCGCGTGGCCCAGGCCGTTGTTCACCACCGCGAACGAGTCGAGGTCGAGCTGGTACAGGGTGATCGCGCCGCGCCGGGCGCCGTGCATGCTCTCCAGGCGGGACACGAAGTGCTGCCGGTTGGACAGCCCGGTCAGCGAGTCGTGCAGCAGCTGGTGGTCCAGGTTCTTCTGCAACAGGTGCAGTTCGCTGACGTCCTCGACCATCGTCACGAAGTACGCGGGCGTGCCGTCGCCGTCGCGCAGCAGCGACACGGCCAGGTGCACCCACAGCGGTTCGCCGTCGCCGCGCACCAACCGCCGCTGTTCGCGGAACCGGTCCACCCGCCCGGACCGGGCCGCGCGGTAGGCGTCGGTCAACGGGTCGGCGTCGTCGGCGTGGAACAGCTTGGTCAGCCGCAGCCCGGTCAGCTCGGCGAGCGTGCGGTCGACCATCCCGGCCAACGCCTCGTTCGCCTCCACGCACTCGCCGTGCAGGTCGGTGATCGCGATGCCGATCGCGGAGGACTCGAACACCTCGCGGAACCGCGCCTCGCTGGCCGCGAGCACCCGCTCCACCCGCCGTTTCGCCGTCCACAGCGAGTTCTTCACGGCCTCCTGCTGGTCGAACACGTGCTGCCGCAGGCCCGCCGCGTACCCGGCGCCCACCGCCGCGAGCACCGACACCAGCCGGTCGGCTGGCACGCCCGCGTCGGCGAGCGCCTTGGCCAGCAGCTCCACCGTGACCCGGATGGCCTCCGAGTCGGTGAAGTCCGTGCGCACCAGGCGTTTCCCGACCTCGTCGGCGTCGTCCGCGCGGAACGGCTCGTCCGTGCAGATCGCCAGCAGTTCGTCCACCTGGTCGAGCAGGAACTCCTCGATCTCGGCGGGCGACAAGGGGACGTACGCGGTCGGGTGGACCGCACGCATCCACTCGCCGGCGAGTGCCGTCCGCCAGGCTCTAGGAGCTGTTTGGGGTTGGGATCATGTGGTTGGGGTAAGGGTCTTCAACCACATGATGGCTCCTCGTAGATGCAGTCCGGCCTCGTAGCTTTGTGGTGTCTTGTCGTAGCGGGTGGCCAGTCCGCGCCATGTCTTGATCTTCTGGAAGAGGCGTTCGACGGTGTTGCGCCGCCGGTAGCGCACGGGATCGAAGGACACAGGCCGCCCGCCGGCGGAGCCCTTGTTCCTGCGGTTGGCCCGCTGGTCGGTCTTCTCCGGGATCACAGCCGTGATCCGGCGGCGGCGTAGGTAGGCCCGGTTGGCTTTGGAGGAGTACGCCTTGTCCGCGGCCACCGCGTCCGGACGGGTGCGCGGCCTTCCGACCGGGCCGGGAACCCGGATCCGGTCCAGCACCGTCCGGAATTGCGGGCTGTCCCCGGCCTGGCCAGGGGTGAGCACGAACGCCAACGGCAGCCCGGCGGCGTCGACCGCGGTGTGGACCTTGCTGCTCAGCCCGCCCCGGGACCGGCCGAGCCCGGCCGCCGCAGCCCGCGCCTTCCGACGGCGCCTACGGGCGGCACGGTCCCGACCGGCAGATGTGCCCGCGTCGGTCGTGTCCGGCGCGGACCGCGACGCACCACCCGCAGCACGCTCCGCTGGACGGGCAACGGAGCCCCTTTTTCCCCGGTCAACGCCTGTTCCAGCGCGTCAAGGGTCTCCCCGGTCACCGCGAGTCCGGCCGATTCGTGGTGTGCCCGCACGATCGTGGAGTCCACGCTCACCAGTTCCAGGTCGACCTGTCCGCGGGAGGCGGCCTCGGCGATCAGCGCCTCCATCAGCGTCTGGAACACTCCGGTCTTCGCCCAGGTGTTGAACCGGGAGTAGACGGTGGACCAGGGACCGTACCGTTCGGGCACGTCACGCCAGCCTGACCCGGTGCGGAACCGCCACAGGATCCCGTTGAACTGCTCCCGCACCCGACGTGGCAACGGCCCGGTGGCCGCCACCGGCATATGCGGCTCGATCAACGCCCACTCGGCATCGGTCAGATCAAAACGCGCCACATCCGTGTTCTACCAGCCCAACCAGCACACCACCGGGCCCACCTAGATCCGAACTTCAAACAGCTCCTAGAAGGCGTGGCCACGGATCACCGCTTGCGGCCGACCCCGGCCAGGATCCCGGCCTTGGTCGGGTCCTCCGGCTCGACGCCGGGTTCCGGGTGCCACAGCGGCAGGGGGACGACGCCCGGCTCGATGAGGTCGAAGCCCGCGAACAGGGCCGTGATCTCCTCACCGGTGCGCGGGAACATGGGGTTCGCGCTGCTGCTCATCACCTCGACGATCCCGGCCATCTCCGCGGGCTGCAAGTCGGCGGTGAACTGGGACAGCGCCAGGTGGCTGCCCGGAACGACGGCGTCCCGGTACGCGGCGAGCACGCCCGCGGGGTCGCTTTCCGGTGGTACGAAGTGGAACACGCCCACGGCCAGCACGCCGACCGGCTCGGCGAAGTCGATCAGCTCCGTGTCGCGCACGGCGGCGAGCAACCGGTCGGGTTCGGTCATGTCCTGTTGGACGATCGTGGCCAGGTCGTCGCCCTTGAGGATCATCCGGCTGTGCGCCACGGCGACGTCCTCGTAGTCCACGTACACCACGCGCGACTCGGGCGCGGCCCGGCGGGCGACCTCGTGGACGTTGCCCACGGTGGGGATTCCCGAGCCGAGGTCGACGAACTGGCGGATGCCGTGCGCCACCAGGTACAGCACGGCCCGGCGCAGGAAGGCCCGGTTGAGCCGGGCGATCACGCGCGCGTTCGGTTGCGCGGCCAGGAACTTCCCGGCCAGTTCGCGGTCGGCGGCGAAGTTGTGCCCGCCGCCGAGCAGGTAGTCGTACAGCCTTGCCGCACTGGGGAGCCCGGTGTCCACACCCTCGGGCACCGGACCCGACAGCTCAGTCACGAGAACGCACCTCGACCCGTCGCCTGCCTAAGGCGTGGAGGTTACTGTTTTCGCCCTTTCGGTTGTAGGGGGCGGCCCCGCTTGTCCCCGAACGGCCTAAGCGCGGCGACCGACGCCACGCCGGCCAACACCCAGAACGGCACGTTCGGGCCATGGTGGTCGTGCAGCAGCAGTGGTAGGGCGACGCCGAACGCGGTCCCGAGGCCGCGCGCGAGATTCACGAGCCCCCCTCCTGATCCCGCGTCGCACGGCGGCAACGCGGCCAGCACGCGCGCGTTGTTGGCCGGGATGAACAACCCCAGGCCCAGCCCGAGCACACCGAGCGTCACGACGTCGACCACGCCGAGTGCCATCGTGACCAGTGCCACAGTGGACAGCGCCGTGCCGAACAGCCCGCTCCAGCGCCACTTCACGGTCGCGGTCAGCGCGAAACCCAGGGGCAGCGCGCTCAGCAGCAGACCCGTCCGCCACAGCGGACCGGTGGCGGTGAACGGGATCAGGACGAGGGGGCCGAACAGCACCAGGTAGCCGCAGAACGCACCGAATAGCCCGAGGCCCACCTTGCGCAGCAACGGTTCCCGCAGTACGTAGCCGATCGCGGCGGGCACCGCGACGAGCAGCAGCAGCGGTTCGTCCACACCGGACAGCAGGAGCAGTGCCGTGGTCGTGGCCGCGGCGAGCAGCACCGTGTTCACCGGGCGGAACGGCGTGGCCGTGCTGCGCTCGGCGGTGCGGGGGAGCAGGAAGTGCCCGGCCACCAGGGCGATCAGCCCGATCGGCACGTTCACCGCGAACACCCACCGCCAGCCGAACGCGTCGACCAGCAGTCCGCCGGCGGTCGGTCCCAGCGCGAGGCCGAGCGCCTGTGCCGCCGCCTGCACGCCCAGTGCGCGGTGTTCGCGGCCGGGCGCGCTCGCCGCGACCAGGGCCACGCTGTTGGCCTGCAGCATGGCCGCGCCGATCGCCTGCACCACGCGGAACGTGATCAACGACGGCAGTCCGTCCGCGAGCGCGCACCCGACGGACGCGAGGGTGAACACCGCGAACCCGTACAGGTAGACGATCTTGCGGCCGACCACGTCGGAGAACCGGCCGACCGGTGCCACCAGGGCGACGAGCGTCAGCAGGTAGGCCAGGGCCACCCACTCGGGCGAACCTCCGTAGTCCTGTCCGATCGCGGGCAGGGCCAGCGTGACGACGCTCGCGTCGAACTGGCCGAGGAACGCGCCGAAGCAGACCGTCGCCACGGCGAGCCAGGGCGCCCCCGTCCAGGTCGCGACGCGTCGTGGCCGGGGGGACTCCACGACGAACCAGCGCAGGGTGAAATACATCGTCAGCCGATTATATCTGATGCCGACATAGTTCACCCCGGTACTATTCGCCCATGTCAGACGAGGCACGCTCGCTCACCGACGTGGTCACCCGCCTGCGGCGGGCTCTGCGCACGAGCATCCGGTCGGAATGGCCGTGGGACTCCCTGCCGATGGCGCAGATCGAGCTGCTCCAGACACTCGCCGAACGACCGCCCATGCGCGTCGGCGACCTCGCGGCAGAACTGCGCCTGGCACCCAACACCGTCAGCGGTCTCGTCGGCCAGCTCATCGAGGGCGGCCTGGTCGCCCGGGGCGGCGACCCCACGGACCGCCGCGTGGCCCGGCTCTCGGTGACGCCCAAGGGACACGAGCAGCTCGCCGTCTGGCAGAGCGCCCACGAGAAGCGCATCGGCACCGCCCTGGACAAGCTCGACCCGACCGAACGCGAGGACGTCGTGCGCGCCCTGTCGGCCCTCGACCACCTGGTCGACCACCTGCGTGCGCACTAGGGAGTCCGCCGCCGTCGCGGCCGTCGCACTCGGCGGCGGCCTCGGCGGCGTGGCCCGCTACGGCTGCCAGCTCCTGTGGCCGGGCCAGTGGGGCACGCTCGCGGTGAACGTGACGGGCTGCGCGCTGATCGGCGTGCTGACCGTGCTGCTGCCCCGCCTGCACCACCTGGCCCGGCCGCTGGTCGGCGTCGGCGTGCTCGGCGGGTTCACCACGTTCAGCGCCTACGCCGTGGACGTCGTGCGCGGCGGATCGGTCCCGTACCTCGTGGCGACCCCGGTGCTGTGCGTCGCCGCGACCTTCGTGGCCGTGGTCGCGACCAGGGCGGCGACGCGGTGATCCCGCTGCTGGTCTTCGCCGGTGCCGCCGTCGGCACGCCCGTCCGGTACCTGGTCGGCCGCCTGCTCAACCGCCGGTTCCCGGCCGGCACGCTCGCGGTCAACGTGGTCGGCTCGTTCCTGCTCGGCTGCCTGACCGCCGTGCCGCCCGCCTGGTACGCCCTGCTGGGCACCGGGTTCTGCGGCGGCCTGACCACCTACAGCACGTTCGGCATGGAGACCGTCGCGCTGCTGGAGACCCGCGACCACCGCCGGGCCGCGCTCTCCGTCGGGCTCAACCTCGCCTTGGCGATCACGGCCGCGACCCTCGGGCACGTGCTCACGCGGTGACCCCCGTGCCCGAGCGCCGTGCTCAGCCGGTGACCTCGCGCAGGCCGGACAACACCTCCGGCAGCTCGCCGGTGTGCACGACGCCAAGCCGCTGCGTCGCCCGCGTGAGCGCCACGTACAGGTCGCTGGCACCACGCGGCGACTCCGCCAGGATGCCCGCCGGGTCCACCACGAGCACCGAGTCGAACTCCAGGCCCTTGGCGTCCGTCACGCCCAGGACGACCACCTGCGCGTCCAGGTCGTCCGCCGCGTCGGGGACCAGCGTGCGCACCGACGGCACCGAAGCGGCCGGCGCGATCACCGCGAGCTTGCCGTCGCCCACCGCCGGGATCTCCCGCTCAACCAACCCCGGCAGCGCCTCCTCCACCGACGTCACGCGCCGGGCCCAAGGCTCGAACCCGCTGTCGCGCACCGACGTCGGCGGCACGAGCGCGGGGTCGACCGACGCCAGCACGTCCGCCGCCACCGCCATGATCTCCGACGGCGTCCGGTAGTTCACGGTCAGCTCGGTGAGCTTCCACCGCTCCATCACGTACGGCGACAGCACCTCCGACCACGACGACGCACCCGCGATGTCGCCGGTCTGCGCGATGTCGCCGACCACGGTCATCGACTTGGACGGGCAGCGGCGCATCAGCGTCCGCCACGCCATCGCGGACAGCTCCTGCGCCTCGTCCACGATCACGTGCCCGAACGTCCACGTCCGGTCCGCGGCGGCGCGCTCGGCGGCGGTCTCGTAGGTCTCCGCGCCGTGCCGCTCGGCCAGCCGGTAGGCGTCGACCAGGTCGGTCGCCATCAGGATGTCCGGGTCGGCGTCGTCCTCCAGGTCGAGGATGTCCAGCACGCCCTGCGCGTAGTCGATCGCCTGCCGCCGCCGCCGTTCGGCACGCGCCTTCGTCTCGGTGTCGTCCTCGCCCAGCAGTTCGGCCGCCTCGTCCAGCAGCGGCACGTCGGCGGGCGTCCACTCGGCGCCGGGCGTGCGCACCAGCAGCGCGCGTTCGGCCGGCGACAGCTTGGACGCCGCGCGGGCGATCCGCTTCGGGGACGCGTACAGCTCTTCCAGCAACCGCTGCGGGGTCAGCGTCGGCCACAGGCGCTCGACCGCCGCCCGCACGTTCTCGTCCTCGCGCAGCTCGCGCCGGATGTCGTCGATGTCGGCCTGGTCGAGCAGGTGCCGGCCCAGTCGGGAGACCGCCTGGTTGGCCAGCGTCGAGATGATCTCGCGCACGAAGGTGCGCCGGGCCTCGTTGTGCGGACGTCTGGTGCGCCGGGCCCGGCCGCGCGCGGCCGTGATCGCCTGCCGGTTGAGCTTGAGGGTGTCCTGCTCGAAGGGGATCTCCACCAGGGCGGGCGCCTCCTGGCGGTCGCGGATCGCGTTCGCCACGACGTCGGCCATCTGGACGCGGCCCTTCAACGCGGCCGTTCCGGCGGCCTCGCGCCCGGTCGCGACCAGGCCCGTGAACAGCTCGCCGACGGTCGACAGCAGTACGCCCGTCTCGCCGAGCGAGGGCAGCACCTGCCCGATGTAGCGCAGGAACGTCGTGTTCGGGCCGACCACGAGCACGCCGCGCTTCGCGAGCTGGCGGCGGTGCGTGTAGAGCAGGTACGCGGCACGGTGCAGCGCCACGGCCGTCTTGCCGGTGCCCGGACCGCCCTGCACGACCACGACGCCGTTCAGCTCGGTGCGGATGATCCGGTCCTGCTCGGCCTGGATGGTCGCGACGATGTCGCCCATCTGTCCGGTGCGCGCCGCGTTCACCGCCGCCAGCAGTGTCGCCTCGCCGGTCAAGCCCTCCGAGCGGCGTGCCGGGTCCACCGAGGTGATGTCGAGGACCTCGTCGTCGAAGCCGACCACCTTGCGCTGCCGGGTGCGCAGGTGCCGGCGCCGCTTCACGCCCTCGGGTGCCGCGGCCGTCGCCAGGTAGAACGGGCGGGCGGCGGGCGCGCGCCAGTCCATCAGCAGCGGCTCGTACTCGCGGTCCTCGTCGAACAGGCCGATCCGGCCGATGTAGAACCGGCCCTCGTCGTCGAAGTCGAGCCGGCCGAAGCACAGGCCGTTCTCGACCGCGCTGTACTGCGCGAGCTGGTCCGAGTAGAGGGCGACCGAGGTGTCCCGCTCCGAGCGCATCTGGTGCGTGCCGCCGGTCTGCCGCAACGCGCTCGCGAGCCGCCGCGAACTCTGCTCGCGGAGGTCGTCCAGCCGGCCGTACAGCATCGACACGTATTCCTGCTCCGACTCGGTTTCCGCGTGTCGGAGGTCGGCGGAAGGGCTTGACAACGTGCCTCATTTCTCAGTACCGTGGTTTATCAGGCTGTGTCGTTTTCCACCTGACGACCTGGTGCGTCCCGGTCACGCACGCAGAACTGCCAATCTACACGCTCGGCGCGCACCGCCGCTATCTCGTCGCGATCAATCCGGACACCCGGCGCGCGGGCTACGCCCGAAGAGGGCGACTTCGGGCGCACACGGGTGACCGGCGCCGGATCCGGCGCAATCCACGGCACCCTGGAACGGTGAAGGAACATCGCCGGGAGCTGGTCCGGCTGTGTCGCGTCGCGATCGACCGGCCACGCCCGCAGCTCGTCGTCGCCGTGCTGGTGTCCACGTGGTCGCTGGGCTGGGTCGTCGGCCAGGTCCGGTCGCACCCGAGCCCGCTCGACGTCCTGGCGGCGCCGCTGGAGTGGGCCGCCGTGCCGACCGGGTGGCTCGCCGCGGTCGACGCGTGGCTGACCGGTCGCACCGCATTCCTGGCGGTCGCCGGCGGCCTGCTGTGGGCGATGACGACCCCGCGCCGGCAGGGCGGTGCCGTGCTCGGCTGGATCGCCGTGATGCTCGCCGCGGAATCCGTCGGCTACGGCGCCGTGCACCGCGCGCTTCTGACGCTCGCCGTCTTTCTGTTCGTGCTCGTGGTGTTGTCCGTGCCGGGTCGTCGCGCGTTCGTCGTGGACCGGATCGCACTCATCCCCGGCGACGTCCTGCGCGCCGCCGCGACGGCTCTCGCACTCGCCGCCGTGGTGCCGCTGCTGGCTCCCGGACTGCTCGTCGCGGCCCTGTTGGGGCCCTATGTCACGCGTCCGCCGCGAGCACGCGTCGTGGAGGTGAACGGAAGGTCTCGCAACGGTGTCGTACCGGCCGGCGAAACGCGTCCGGTGCCTGTACCGCGAAGTGCGGAATAACCTATCGTCCGGTCAATCGTTTTCGTTGCGGCACAATGTTGACGTGAAGCAAGTCGAGCACTGCTCATCTTTCTTGTTCGCTGTTCGTGGCCCGGCTGTTGCAAATCTGTAGTTTGGGATTACCCGCTCGTATCCATCAAGATGTCCTGGTGCCTGAAAATCCCGCCGAAAACCGCTTAGCCAAGGTGATGCGTCGTCAGCCGGTGCAGCAGCGCGGCGCCGCCACGGTGACCGCCATTGTCGATGCCTGCGCGACACTGCTCAACGAGTACGACTACGACGACATCACCACAGCCAGGATCGTCGAGCTGGCCGGCGTGCCAATCGGATCGTTCTACCAATACTTCCCGGACAAGCGTTCCGTCGTGCACGCCCTGGCGCTGCGCGGCATGGAGGAGTACCTGGGCCGGGTGGAAAGCCTGCTGACCGCCGAACCCCTCGCCGACTGGCGCGACGCCGCGCGCCGGGTCGTCGCCGTGTACCTGCGGATGGTGGCCGAACTGCCCGGTTTCGGCCGGGTGCGGTTCAGCGACCTGCTCGACGGTCACCGCCTCGACTCCAGCGTGGACCAGTACGAACTGATGGCCGAACGACTCCGTGACCTGTTCGTCGACCGTTACGCGGTGCGTGGCAGCGCACCCGTGACGCTGACCTTCCGCATGGCCGCCCAGGCCGCCGACGCGATGTTCAAGCTCGCCGCGCGCGTCGACGCCGAGGAACGGCCCCTGGTGCTCAGCACGGCCGACGGTGTGATCCTGAAAATGCTGTCCGGGGTCTTCGACCCCGCGTGACTTGCCGCACCCGACCCCGAGGGTGTGGGGTGGGTCGGTGAGCGACTACGACGTGATCGTCATCGGCGGTGGGCCGGTCGGGGAGAACGCCGCGGCCCGGACCGCCGCCGCGGGTCTGCGCACGGTGCTCGTCGAGGCCGAACGCGTGGGCGGCGAGTGCTCGTACTGGGCGTGCATGCCCAGCAAGGCGTTGCTGCGCCCCGGGCACGCACTCGCCGCCGCACGCCGGGTGCCCGGCGTGCCCGTCGGGGACCGGATCGACCCCGTCGCGGTGTTCGCCCGCCGCGACGGGTTCACCTCGGGGTGGGACGACGCCGGTCAGGTCGAGTGGGCGACCGGTGCCGGCATCGAGGTGGTGCGCGGTCGGGCCCGACTGGTCGGCGAACGCCGGGTGTCGGTCGACGGCCGCGAACTCGCCGCGACCAGGGCCGTGGTCGTGTGCACCGGCAGCGTTCCGCGTACGCCGCCGGTGCCCGGCCTGGCCGACGTCCCGTCCTGGACCTCGCGCGACGCCACGTCGGCGCACGAGGTACCGCCGGCGCTGGTCGTGCTCGGCGGGGGAGTGGTGGGGGTCGAGCTGGCCCAGGCGTGGGCCCGGCTCGGCTCCGACGTGACGCTGGTGGTGTCCGGTGACCGGCCGCTGCCGAGGTTCGAGCCGTTCGCGGGCGACGCGGTCGTGGCCGGGTTGCGCGCGGACGGCATCACCGTGGAGACCGGTGCCCGTGCGGTTTCAGCGTCCACTGTGGACGGTGGGGTCGCGCTGGGGCTGGCCGACGGGCGCGTGGTCTCCGGCTCGCACCTGCTCGTCGCCACCGGGCGGCAGCCCGCGACCTTCGACCTCGGCGTGGAGGCGTTCGGGTTCACGCCGGGGCAGGCGCTGCCCGTCGACGACCTCGGCCGGGTGTCCGGAGTGGACTGGCTGTACGCGGCGGGTGACGTCACCGGCCGCGCACCGCTGACCCACCAGGGCAAGTACGCCGCCCGCGCGGTCGGCACCGCCATCGTCGCCGGCACGACGTCCGCCCCGCCGTGGTCCGCTGCCGTCGCCACCGCCGACCACACGGCCGTGCCGCAGGTCGTGTTCACCGACCCCGAGGTCGCCTTCGTCGGCCGCACGGCGGCGCAGGCGCGCGAGGCCGGGCTCGACGTGCGCGTTGTGGAGATCGACATCGCGGTGGCCGGGTCCTCGCTGCACGCCGACGGCTACACCGGCCGCGCGGCCATGGTCGTCGACGAGCGGACCCGCACGCTGGTCGGCGTGACGTTCGTCGGACCCGACGTCGCGGAACTCCTCCACGCCGCGACGATCGCGATCGTCGGCGAGGTGCCCGTCGACCGGCTGTGGCACGCCGTCCCGGCGTACCCGACGATCAGCGAGGTGTGGCTGCGGTTGCTGGAGGCTTACGGGTTGTGACCGCACATCGGCGGAATTGACCCGCCTGCCGCACGCCGGCCGCCGCCATTCGTTGGCAGATCGGCACAATCCCGCCCGGTCTCATTAGACTGGTCGAGTGAGCCGAGGAACCGTCGTCGTCGCGACCGCCGCGGTTCTGTGGTGCGTCTTCGTGATCGCGACGACGTACCTGCCCGGCGTGCCCGCCTTCGCCCTGCTCACCGTGTACCTGCCGGGCTTCCTGGTCGTGCCGGTCTTCGTGGCGACGCTGCTGCGCGCCCGGTCGCAGGCGATCTTCTGCCTGGCGCACGTGCCGAAACCCTTATTGGTCGGCGGTTTCCTCGTCGCGCTCGGCGGCTGGCTGTTCTCGTGCGGTGCGCTGCGCGGCCTGCCGGGCACCGAGACGCTCAGCGCCGTCGCCGGTCTGGTCATCGTGCTGCACGTGGCGTTCGGGCTGATCGCGATCGGCATGGTCCGCCTCGGCCGGTGAAACGGCTCCCCGGTGAAACGGCTCACGGCCCCGGCGGCAGCTTCGACGCCCGCTCCGCGACGGCCACCAGCTTCGGGTCGTCCGCCGCCGACTCACCGTCGGCCCACACCACCTGCGCGATGCGCACCCGTGCGCCCGTGACGGTCGTCCGGATCGCCGACCGGTCGAACGAGGCCGGTCCGCCCGGCCACCCCTTGCCCTCCTTGACCAGCGGCGTGACACCGCCGGACCCGGCCGCCGCCGCGACCGCGCCGAACTGCCCGGCCCGCTGCGGATCCGGCAGGCTCAGCTCCGCCACGGCGACGCCCACCACCCGCCCGTCCACCTTCGTCTCGAACTGGGCCCGGTCCAGCCGCAGGCACAGGTGCTCGCCCAGCCACGCCCGCACGTCGCCGAACGCGTGCGACTCGCAGTCCTCGGTCCGGTCGGTGCCCCGCGACACGAAGTCCTGCCCGTCGACCACCACGGTCGTCGGCTGCGCGGACGCACTCGCCTGCGGCGTCGTCTCCGGGCCGCCGCCGGACACCAGCGAGACCACGACCGCGAGCACCACGGCCGCCGCGACCGCCACCGCGACGTAGGTGAACCACCGGGGTGCCGGCGGCTTGGCGGGCACGGCCCTGGGCAGCAGCACCGTGCGCTCGACCGCCGCGTCCGGGAAACCCTCGGCCCGCAGGGCGGACGGGTCCGGCGGCGTGCCGGTCGGCGCCAGTACCGCGATCAGCCGGGCCGCCTGGTCCACCGGGCACGGCCGGTCGCCGGTCGCCAGCTCGCGCGCGGCGGCCAGCAGCGTCGTGGGCTTCGGGTGCAGCACGCGCACGCCCCGGTTGAGGTCCACGGTCGGCTGCACGACGTGCCCCACGTACGGGCCGACCGCGACGACCGTCGTCACCGGCAGCGGCTCGCCACGCATGTCCTGGATGCGCCGGGCCACCGCCGAACTCGCCTCCAGCGCCTCGGCGGCCGGACTGGTCGCGCCGTCGCCCCGGCTCAGCGGCCAGCCGTCGATCGTCCACGTCCCGCCCAGCGGCGCCTCCAGCCGCTTGGCCGGGTCCGGCAGGTCCACGCCCACCACGACGAGCACGCCGCGCGGCAGCACCAGCACGGCGTCGAGTTCGCGCGGGCAGTCCGGCGGCCGGACCCCGAGCAGCGCGACACCGCCGAGCACCGCGTCGCCGACGCCCCACGTGCTCAGCGCGGCCCGGACGTCCGCGCCGACCTTCGACGGCTCGCCGCCGAGCCTGATCAGGCGCATGGCACACCGATTTCCACGGCGGACACCGTAGCGCCAACCGAAGCCCGCGTGACCCCCATCCCGATCACGGGTGAACCCGCGCGGCACGGGGTCCCCCCGGCGGGCGTGTGGGCGATATCGCCCGGTCCACGATCCACTTAGGGTCGAAAGTCCTGTATCCGACCCGCCCGGGTGATGAAGCTGCTGGTTCTTCTGGCGGACCTGACCCACAGCGGGCAGAATGACCAAGTCGGGAATTCACAAGATCGTCCGCGATGTCGGCAGGCCGTAGGGGAAGACGTCCCTCGTCGAGTAGCGGAGGTCAGCTGTGAGCACCCGTGGCAGCACCAGTGGCGTGGTCTACGTCCACTCGTCGCCGTCTGCGGTCTGTCCGCACGTCGAGTGGGCCATCTCGGGCACCCTCGGTGAGCGAGCGGACCTCAAGTGGGCGGCACAGCCCGCGGCGCCGGGACAGTTGCGCGCCGAGTGCGCCTGGTCCGGCGACGCCGGCACGGGCGCGAAACTCGCGTCCGCGCTGCGGGCCTGGCCGATGCTGAGGTTCGAGGTCACGGAGGACCCCAGTCCGGGCGTCGACGGTGTGCGGTACTGCTTCGCACCCGTGCTCGGCCTGTGGCACGCCAAGACCAGCGCGAACGGGGACATCGTCGTCTCCGAGGACCAGTTGCGCGCCCTCGCCGCCCGCAGCCGTGGCGGTGAGTCGTTCGCACACGGTGTCGACGAGATCCTCGGCGCCGCCTGGGACGACGCGCTGGAGCCCTTCCGCCGTGCCGGTGACGGCGCGCCGGTGACCTGGTTGCACCGGGTCGGTTGAGCGGAACGGCACGCGGAGCACTGCCGCGTGCCGCCCGTGCACGTGCATCTGCACCTTCCCGGTGGCGCACATGTGGCAGGCTCGTGTCCGTGTCGATCCGCGTGCTCGCCCCCGTCGTGCTCGCCGTGGCCGCGTTGACCGCGGCCGTCGGTGTCTTCGCGCGCGAGGTCTACCAGCGGCCCGATCCGACCGGGGCGGGGGAGTTGGTCACCGGTTCCGCGGCCGTGCCGCGGGCCGACGAACCCGGCACGACCACCGTCCAGCTCACCGTGGACGCCGCGAGCCACCCGGACGGGCCGCGCGTGCGCGACCTGCTCCAGCAGTACTTCGACGCCCTCAACGCCCATGACTTCGCCGCGTGGACGGGGATGGTCACGCCCGAACGGCTCGAACGCGCCGACCGTGACCGCTGGCTCGCCGACTACGACACCACGCGCAACGGCAGCGTGGTCGTGCGCCGGCTGGAGACCACCACCACCGACCGGCTGCGCGTCATGATCACCTTCACCAGCACGCAGGACGTCGCCAAGGCACCCCCGGCACTCCCCGTGGACTGCATCCGCTGGCGCGTCGTCTACCCGCTGCGGGACACCGGCGCCGGCCTGCGCGTGGACGCCGGCACCGAGGGCCTGACCTCTCAGTACTCCCCCTGCTGACCGCGAGTCATACGTTCGGACACCGCGAGTCATACGTTCGGACACCGCGAAATGTGCGTTCAGGCACCCCCGAAACGCCGGAAGGGCCGTCCCCGACCCCGGGACGGCCCTTCCTCGTCGTGCGGACGTGCTAAGCCGGGGCGAAGACGAGCGACACGTTGTGCCCGCCGAAACCGAACGAGTTGTTGACCGCCGCGGTCAGTTCGACCTTGCGCGGCTCGCCGGTCACGACCTCCAGCGGGACCTTGGGGTCCTGGTTCTCCAGGTTCAGCGTCGGGGGGACGATGCCGTCGCGCACCGAGAGCAACGTCTGGATCGCCTCCAGGGCACCGGAGGCGCCCAGCAGGTGTCCGTGGTGGCCCTTGGGCGCGGTGAGCAGCGGGTGGTCGCCGATGGCACGGCGGACCGCCTGCGGCTCGATCACGTCGCCGACCGGGGTCGACGTCGCGTGGCAGTTGACCATGCCGATGTCCGACGTCGCGAACCCGGACGTGCGGATCGCGGTCGCGATGGCACGGGACTGCCCGAGACCCTCGGGGTCGGCCGCCGTGATGTGGTGGCCGTCCGAGCTGATGCCGATGCCCGCGAGCCGGCCGTAAATCCGCGCGCCGCGTGCGCGGGCGAACTCCTCGCGTTCCAGCACCATGATCGCCGCGCCCTCGCCGAGCACGAACCCGTCGCGGTCCACGTCGAACGGGCGCGACGCACGGGCCGGGTCGTCGTTGCGGGTGCTCATGGTCCGGGCCTGGATGAAGCCCGCCATGGTGATGGTGGTGATGCACGCCTCCGCGCCACCGGCCACCACGACGTCGGCCTCGCCCGAGCGCAGCATCCGCCACGCCCACGCCAGCGCCTCGGAACCCGACGCGCACGCCGAGACCGGCGCGGACACGCCCGCGCGGGCCTTGAGCGCCAAGCCCACGTGCGCGGCCGGACCGTTGGGCATGAGCATCGGCACGGTCAGCGGCGAGACCTTGCGCAGCCCCGACGCCTCGATCAGATCGTCCTGGTCGAGCAACGTCATGGCACCGCCGATGCCCGTGCCCACCACCACGCCGAGCCGTTCCAGGTCCACGTCGCCTTCGGCGATCCCGGCGTCCTCCCACGCCTGGCGCGCCGCCACGACGGCGACCTGCTCGCACCGGTCCAGCCGGCGCGCCTCGACGCGCGGCAGGATCTCGGTCGGCTCGACCGCCAGCCGCGCACCGATCCGCACGGGCAGCTCGAAGCGCGTGACGAAGTCGTCGGTCAGCGGGCGGACGCCGCTGCGTCCGGCCAGCAGCGCCTCCCAGGTCGAGGCGACATCGCCACCGAGCGGGGTGGTGGCACCCAGCCCGGTGACGACGACGTCACCGGCAGTCGTCATGCCTTGTTGGCGGTGATGTAGTCGACCGCATCGCCGACGGTCTTGAGGCCGGCGAGCTGGTCGTCGGGGATCTTGACCCCGAACCTGTCCTCGGCCTGGACCGCGATCTCCACCATGGACAGCGAGTCGATGTCCAGGTCGTCCACGAAGGACTTGTCGGGGGTCACGTCGTCGGCCGCGACACCGGCGACCTCTTCGACGATCTCCGCGAGTCCCACCTGGATGTCCTCGTTGCTCACTGGTTTCCCTTTCCTTCGTGCGTCGCCGGCTGGTTTTCCCACCGGAGTCTGGGTGAACGGATCACGGGCAGCGGACGACCTGGCCCGCGAAGGACAGGCCGGCGCCGAAGCCGACGAGCAGCGCGACGTCCCCGCTGGAGATCTCGCCCGCCGCGCGCATGTGGTCCAGCGCGAGCGGGATCGAGGCCGAGGACGTGTTGCCCGACTCGACGATGTCGCGTGCCACCTTCAGGTCGTCGCGCGCGCCGAGGGACTTCAGCCGCTTCGCGATCGACTCGATGATCCGCAGGTTCGCCTGGTGCGGTACGAAGACGTCGATGTCGGCCAGGGTCAGCCCGGCGGACTCGACGGCCTTGACCGCGATCGGCGCGATCTGGGTCGTGGCCCACCGGAAGACCGACTGGCCCTCCTGGAAGATCCACGAGTTCCGGTCGGCCACGTGGATCATGTCGACCAGGTCGCCCGCGCTGCCCCACGCCACGGGCCCGATGCCCGGTTCGGCGACCGGACCGACCACGGCCGCGCCCGCGCCGTCGGCGAAGATGATCGCGGTCGACCGGTCGGTCTGGTCGACCCAGTCCGACAGCTTCTCCGCGCCGATCACCAGCACGTGCTCGGCGGTGCCCGCACGGACCAGGTCGGACGCGGTGCCCAGGGCGTAGCAGAAGCCCGCGCACGCGGCGTTCAGGTCGAACGCGGGCGCGGCCTTGACCCCGATCCGGTCCGCGACCTGCGCGGCGGCGTTGGGGATCTGCGATGGCATGGTGCAGGTCGCGACGATCACGGCGCCGATGTCCGACGGCGCGAGCCCCGCGTCCGCGACGGCCTTGGCGCCGGCCACGACCGCCATGTCGACGAGCCGCTCGTCCTTGGCCGCGATCCGGCGGTTGACGATGCCGACGCGGTCGCGGATCCACTCGTCGGAGGTGTCCATGACCTTGGCCAGGTCGTGGTTGCTGACGATGTTGTCCGGCTGGTGGCTGCCCAGGCCGACGATGCCCGTGCCGACGCGGCCGGCGGGGAGGGAGAAGGCGCTCACTCGGCGCTCACCTCGGCGGTGAGCAGTGCGACGACCTGGTCGAGCTGGTCGGGGGTCTTCAGTGCCAACGTGGGTGTGCCCTTCAGCTCGCGCTTGGCCAGGCCGGTCAACGCGCCCGCCGGCGGCAGTTCCACCACGGCGGTCACGCCGCGACCGGCGAGGGTTGACTGGCAGGAGTCCCACCGCACCGGGCGGGTCACCTGGGAGATCAGCCGCCGCAGCACCTCGTCGCCGGAGTCGACGACGGCGCCGTCCGCGTTGGACAGCAGCGGGAAGACCGGGTCGGACACGGCAACGTCGGCGGCACGCGTGCGCACCGCGTCCTCCGCCGTGCTCATGTACCCGGTGTGGAACGCGCCCGCGACCTGGAGCCTGCGGATCTTCGCCCGCTCCGGCGGCGTCTCGACGAGCAGGTCGATCGCGTCCAGCGGCCCGGCGGCCACGATCTGACCCGCGCCGTTGCGGTTGGCCCCGACCAGGCCCAGCTCGTCGAGCCGGGCGAGGACGACGTCCTCCTCGCCGCCGAGCACGGCGGCCATCCCGGTCGGTGCGAGCGAGCACGCGGCGGCCATCTCGGCGCCGCGCACGGCGGCCAGCGCGACCGCGTCGTCCGCCGTGAGCACACCCGCGACCGCCGCGGCGGCCAGCTCGCCGACGGAGTGCCCGGCCACGACCGTGTCGGCGGGCAGGTCTACGCGGCGACGCAGTTCCTCGGCGGCCAGCACGGCCAGCGCGACGACGAGCGGCTGCGTGACGGAGGTGTCCTTGATCTCGTCAGCGTCGGCCTCGGTGCCCAGTCGACGCAGGTCGAGGCCGGTGCTCTCGGACCACTGGGCGACGCGCTTCTCCGCACCTTCGAGTTCGAGCCAGGGCGCGAGCATGCCGGGTGTCTGGGACCCCTGTCCTGGGGCGAGCAGCGCGATCACCCGCTCACTGAACACGTTCACCGCCGGTTCACAGAATGCCGTCGGTGACGAATCCGGGCCATTGAGCTTGTAGGGTTTCTACAAAAGTGACCCCTAAGTGAACGTGGAACGACGTCGCGTGTTGTCGACCACAGCCCAAATGTGCTGAACGGGACATGCGTTCCAGATCACACGTCACCACAGGCCGCGGGCCCGCGCCAGCCTGCCCACGGACAGTGCCACGCGCAGCACCAGCGCGTCACGCGCGTCGTTGGGGTTCAACCCGGTCAGCTCCGTGGCGCGACGAAGTCGGTAACGCACGGTGTTCGGGTGCACGAACAGTCGCCGTGCGCACGCCTCCAGCACACCGCCGACCTCCAGGAAGCCGTCGACCGTGTCGAGCAGCGCGCCGCCCGCGTCCTCCAACGGCCGCGCCACCCGGTCCACCAGCTGCCACTCGGCTTCCGGGTCGCCCGCGAGCGCCCGTTCCGGCAGCAGGTCGAGCGACCGCACCGGACGCGGCGCCGCCGGCCAGCCCACGACCGCGCGCAGCCCGGACAGCGCGTCGCTCGCGCTGCGGTGCGCCTCGGCGAGCGTGGCCACGGTCGGCCCGGCCACCACCGCGCCCGGCCCGAACGCCTCCGCGATCCGCGCCGGCGCCGTCCCGTCCGCGGTCTCGCCGCCCAGCACCACGACCAGCCGTGACCCCTGCACGCTCAACAGCACCGGCCGACCCAGCCGGGCCGCCCGGCTGCGCACCTCGAACACCACGGCCGGCGGGTCGTCCGACGGCGGGTTGCCGACCAGCACGGTCGCCTCCTCCGCCGGGTCCCAGCCCAACGCCGTCGCCCGGGACAGCAGCGACTCCTCGGCGTCGCCACGCACGATCCCGTCCACGACCAACGCCTCCAGCCGGGCGTCCCACGCACCACGCGCCTCGGCCGCCGCCGCGTACGACGTCGCCGCCGAGAACGCGATCTCGCGGCCGTACCGCAGCACGCCCTCGGTGAGCACGGCGCGTTCGGCGTCGTCGGCCGCCAGCCCCGGCAGTTGCCGCTCGAACAGCTCCAACGCGATCCGCACCAGCTCCACCGTCTGGCGCAGGCTCACCCAGCGGGCGATGTCCTTGGGCGCCGACCGGAACGCGTCGGCGGTCAACCGGATCGCCTGGTCCGGGTCGTGCAGCCACGACACGAACCCGGCCACCCCGTTCTGGATCAGCAGCAGCACGCTCGCCCGCTGGTCGGCCGGCATGCGGCGGAACCAGGGCAGGCGGCGCTCCATCTCGGCGACGCTGGACGTGGCCAGTTCGCCGGAGGCGCGTTGGAGTTCGCGCAACGTCGTCGGGGAGAGCGGGGCGGGGTGGTCGTCGACCATGCGCCCACGATGGCACGTCGGCGGGGACGTGGCGTCCCCGGGAACCGGAAACGCCCGACGCGCCAGCGCGTCGGGCGTTTCCCTCTCCCCGGTCCCCACCGGTGATTCCACTCTGGACCGTTCCGGCGGGATGTGCCACGCCAGTCACCCTTTCGTGCCATGCGTTCAGGTTGCCGGGTGACGGGGACGGACCAATGATCACGGTGACGGATCGCCCGATGACGAGGAGGTTGTCATGGGTTCCCAGATCACCGAAGGGCTTGGCGAAGCGTGGGCGATGGTCGCCACCTTCGTACCGAAATTCCTCGGCTTCCTGCTGGTGCTGGGCATCGGCTGGCTGATCGCCAAGGCACTGGCGCGCGGCGTGGACTTCCTGCTCGGCCGGCTCGCGTTCGAGCGCCTCGTGGAGCGGTCCGGGCTGCGCGGCGCGATGGCCCGGTCGCCGATCACCGCGACCGGCCTCGTGGTCAAGGCCGTCTACTACTTCGTGCTGCTGATCGCGTTGCAGACGGCGTTCGGCGTGTTCGGCGCGGGCAACGCGGTGAGCGCGCTGCTCAACGACGTGATCGCGTACCTGCCCCGGATCGTGGTGGCGCTGGTGCTCGTGCTGGTGGCCTCGGCGATCGGCAAGGCGGCACGCGGGCTGGTGGTCGGCGCCCTGGGCACGCGGCCGTACACGCGGGCATTGGGCGCGGTCACCCAGGGCTTCATCATGGCGTTGGGTGTGATCGCGGCGCTCAACCAGTTGGGCATCGCGGTGTCGGTGACGATGCCGGTGCTGATCGCCGTGCTGGCCACGGTCGCGGGCGTCGTGGTCGTGGGCGTCGGCGGCGGGCTGATCCGTCCGATGCAGCGCCGGTGGGAGGGCATGCTCGACCGCGTGCAGGAGGAGACCCGCGCCCGGCCGCCGGAGCAGCGGCGTTCGCACGACCCGATCACGCCGTCCGCGACCGCGTCGGCGATGGCCGGCGGTCGTCGTGCCACGACGATGGACACGCCGACGCCGCCGCAGGGCTTCGAGCGTCCGAAGTCCTGACCCGATCCGAAGACCTGCGGGAGGAACGCGTTCCTCCCGCAGGTCTTTCGTTTGTCCGGGGTGCATGGGTCGGTGGGGTCGCGATCGGCGGTGCGGGGGCGGTGTCCGAACGCACATTTCGCGGTGTCCGAACGCATGACTCGCGGGGTGGTCACCCGAAGGTGGGTGTCCGAGTGCGTGTTTCGGGGTGTCGGAGTGGAGGACTCGCGCGTGGGGGTGGGAACAGGTGGGGGTGGGGTGGTGTTGAGCGAGGAGACATGCGCTCCGGGGCTCGGTGGAAATCCGAACCGGCGGTACAGCCCGCGAACCGCCACCACGGCGGCCGATCCGGTGGAACTCCGGAGCCGACGGTGAAAGTCCGGATGAGAGGCGCGCGTGCCGTCGTCGTGCCATGCCCCGGGACGAACGGGGATGGAGGACGCGGTGCACGTCTTGTTGGACCAGGGCTTCACGGCTTTCGGCCAGAAGGTGTCCTACGCCGAGTTCATCGGCCAGGTGTTCGCCCTGCTCGTCGTCTTCTTCGCACAACGCCGCTCGTTGTGGACGTGGCCCGTCCAGCTCGTGTCGGTGACGTTGCTGTTCATGGTCTACGTCTCCGCGCACCTGGGCGGCACGGCCGCGCGGCAGGTCGTCATCGCCGCGATCACGCTCTACGGCTGGTGGGCGTGGACCCGCCGCCGTGACCCGGTGTTCGGCGTCGTGGTCCGCAAGGGCACCACGCGGGAACGGCTCGTCACCGCCGCCGCGTTCGTCGTCGGCACGGTCGTGTTCGCGCTGGTGCTCGACGCCTTCGACGCGTCGTGGAGCCCGTGGCCCGACGCCGCGCTGTTCGTCGGCACGGTGCTCGCGTTCACGCTCCAGGGCCTGGGCCTGGTCGAGTTCTGGGTGGTGTGGCTCGTCGTCGACGCGATCGGCGTGCCGCTCCAGATCGGGTCCGGCCTGTACTTCAGCGCCGCCGTGTACGTGGTGTTCGCGGCGCTGGTGATCAGCGGGTACCTGAACTGGACCCGGGCCGCCGCCCGCGTGCCCAGGGCGGACGACGCGGTGCGCATCGGCTCAGCGGACCGCTGAGCCGATCTCCGGGGACGGGCCGGTGATCGGGACGTCCGTCCGGCGGGAGGCCCGCAGGAACGGCCGAGGGGGCCGTCGTGGTGATCCACGACGGCCCCCTCCGCGTCGGTGCCTTACGCCAGACCCGCGTCCGTGGTCGACGGACCCGCCGCCGACACGTCGTCGATCCGGTACTTCCGCGCCGCCTCGACGACCTTCGCCCGGTCGACCTCGCCGCGCTTGGCCAACGCCGCCAGCGTCGCCACCACGACCGACTGCGCGTCGACCAGGAAGTGCCGGCGCGTGGCCGGGCGGGTGTCGGAGAAGCCGAAGCCGTCCGCGCCCAGCGTCGTCATGTCCGTCGGCACCCACGGGCGGATCAGGTCCGGCACCGCGGACATCCAGTCCGACACCGCCACGACCGGACCGGCCGCGTCCTCCGACAGCACCCGCGTCACGTACGGCACGCGCGGCTCCTGCTCAGGGTGCAGCAGGTTGTGCCGGTCGACCCCGACGGCCTCGCGGCGCAGTTCCGAATACGACGTGGCGGACCAGATCTCGGCCTGCACGCCCCACTCCTCGGCCAGCAGCCGTCGGGCCTCGACCGCCCACGGCAGCGCCACGCCCGAAGCCAGGATGCGCGCCCGGACACCGCCCTCGGCCGCGGTCCGGTAGCGGTACAGGCCCTTGAGCAGACCGTCGACGTCCAGGTCCGCGGGCTCCGCGGGCTGCTGGTACGGCTCGTTGTAGACGGTCAGATAGTAGAAGACGTTCTCGGCGGCCTCGCCGTACATCCGCCGCAGGCCGTCCCGCACGATGTGCGCGATCTCGAAGCCCCAGCCCGGGTCGTACGCGACGACCGCCGGGTTGGTGTGCGCCAGCAGCAGCGAGTGGCCGTCCGCGTGCTGGAGGCCCTCGCCGGTCAGCGTCGTGCGGCCCGCCGTGGCGCCGAGCACGAAGCCGCGTGCCATCTGGTCGGCCGCCGCCCACAGGCCGTCGCCGGTCCGCTGGAACCCGAACATCGAGTAGAAGATGTAGATCGGGATCATCGGCTCGCCGTGCGTGGCGTACGAGGTGCCCGCGGCCGTGAACGACGCGGTCGAGCCCGCCTCGTTGATGCCCTCGTGCAGGATCTGGCCCTGCTCGGATTCCTTGTACGCCAACATGAGTTGCGCGTCGACGGACGTGTAGAGCTGGCCGTTCGGGTTGTAGATCTTCTGCGCCGGGAACATCGAGTCCATGCCGAACGTGCGCGCCTCGTCCGGGATGATCGGCACGAGCCGGTTGCCGATCCCGCCGTCCTTGGCCAGGTCGCGGACCAGCCGGACGAACGCCATCGTGGTCGCCACGCCCTGCTTGCCCGAACCCTTGCGCACGACCTCGTAGACCTTGTCGCCGGGCAGCGCCAGCGCCTTGGACTTCGACCGGCGCTCGGGTACGTACCCGCCGAGCTGGCGGCGGCGTTCCTGCAGGTACCGGATCTCCGGCGCGTCCGGGCCGGGGTGGTAGTACGGCGGCAGGTACGGGTCCAGCTCCGAGTCCGGGATCGGGATGCGCAGGCTGTCCCGGAAGTTCTTCAGGTCCTCGTGGGTGAGCTTCTTCATCTGGTGCGTGGCGTTGCGCGCCGCGAAGTGCGGGCCCAGGCCATAGCCCTTGATGGTCTTGGCGAGGATGACCGTCGGCTGGCCGACGTGCTCCACGGCCGCCTTGTACGCCGCGTACACCTTGCGGTAGTCGTGGCCGCCGCGTTTGAGGTTCCACACCTCGTCGTCGCTCAGCGGCGTGACGAGCTCCTTGGTGCGGGGGTCACGGCCGAAGAAGTGCTCCTTGACGTATGCGCCGTCGTTGGCCTTGTACGTCTGGTAGTCGCCGTCGGGCGTGGTGTTCATCAGGTTCACCAGCGCGCCGTCGCGGTCGGCGTGCAGCAGGGCGTCCCACTCGCGGCCCCAGATGACCTTGATGACGTTCCAGCCGGCGCCCCGGAAGAACGCCTCCAGCTCCTGGATGATCTTGCCGTTGCCGCGCACCGGCCCGTCGAGGCGCTGGAGGTTGCAGTTCACCACGAAGGTGAGGTTGTCGAGCTGCTCGTTGGCGGCGAGCTGGAGCAGGCCGCGCGACTCGGGCTCGTCCATCTCGCCGTCGCCGAGGAACGCCCACACGTGCTGGTCGGACGTGTCCTTGATGCCGCGGTCGCGCAGGTAGCGGTTGAACCGCGCCTGGTAGATCGCGTTCATCGGGCCCAGGCCCATGGACACCGTGGGGAACTCCCAGAAGTCCGGCATCAGCCGCGGGTGCGGGTACGACGGCAGGCCGCCGCCGGGACCCGCGTGCGACAGCTCCTGGCGGAACCCGTCGAGCTGGTGCGCCGAGAGCCTGCCCTCCAGGAACGCGCGGGCGTACACGCCGGGGGAGGCGTGGCCCTGGATGAACACGTGGTCCCCGCCGCCCGGGTGGTCCTTGCCCCGGAAGAAGTGGTTGAAGCCCACCTCGTAGAGGCTCGCCGACGACGCGTACGTGGAGATGTGACCACCGACACCGACGCCGGGCCGCTGCGCGCGGTGCACCGTCATCGCCGCGTTCCACCTGATCCACGCGCGGTAGCGGCGCTCCACCTCCTCGTCGCCGGGGAACCACGGCTCCCGCTCGGTGGGGATGGTGTTCACGTAGTCGGTGCTGGTCAGGGCAGGCACCCCGACGTGGCTCTCCCGAGCGCGTTCGAGCAGGCGCAGCATCAGGTACCGGGCGCGCTGCTGCCCGCCGCCCGCGAGGGCGGCGTCGAACGACTCCAGCCACTCCGCGGTCTCCTCCGGGTCGATGTCCGGGAGGTGGGCGGCCAGTCCGTCGCGGATGACGCGCACCCGCTCGGGCGTGGCGCCGGGGTTCTGCGGGGCCAAGGGATCTCCTCGTTCCGGGGTTTGTGCGACTCCCATCGTGACCCGACCGACCCGTCGTCGGCACCAACTACCGACGAGTAGTCCCGGACGAGCCTCTCGCGCGCGCGAATAGGAGGTATGTAGAGCCTGCCTCATGGGCATGACGTCGCGCATCCGGGGGTACCCGATGCGGCGTGTCTTGCCGTCTACGGTTGCGCTTGGCGGGGCAGACAGTGTTCGCTAGCCGCGACTGGCAGTGACAACGCGCGGCAGTCGTATCCCGGCTGCCGCTCATCTGTACTTGGAGGAGTGGAAGCCGTGGTGGCCGCGGAAGACGCCGGCAAGGCCGGTGTCGCCGACAGGCTCGGGATCGAACCGGGCAACGTTGTCCAGGAGATCGGCTGGGACGAGGACGTCGACGACGACCTGCGCGTGGCGATCGAAGAGCGGATCGGTGGCGATCTGCTCGACGAGGACGCCGACGACGTCGTGGACGTGGTCCTGCTCTGGTGGCGGGACGAGGACGGCGACCTGGTGGACGGCCTGGTCGACGCGACCACCCCGCTCGCCGAGGACGGCGTGATCTGGGTCCTGACCCCGAAGACGGGACGTTCGGGTTACGTCGAGCCCAGCGACATCGCCGAGGCCGTCTCGACCGCCGGGCTGGCACAGACGTCCAACATCAACGTGAGCGCCGATTGGTCGGCCACGCGGCTGGTCGCCCCGAAGTCGGTCAAGGTCAAGCGCTGAGGGCCGATGCCCTAGGCTCGGGAGCGGGCTCCTGGTTCAGGTGGGGCCCGTCTTCTTCTGCGCAAGGGGCGAGGCAATGGCGGTCGAGGTCGGTTCGGAAGCTCCGGACTTCACGCTCAACGACTACAACAAGCAGGCCGTGACGCTCTCGTCGTTCCGCGGTGAGCGCAACGTGCTGCTCGTGTTCTACCCGTTCGCGTTCAGCGGCATCTGCACGGGCGAACTGTGCCAGGTGCGTGACGAGCTGGCCACGTACGAGAACGAGAACGTGCAGGTCCTCGGCGTGTCCGTGGACACCCCGTTCAGCCTCAAGGCGTGGGCCGAGCAGCAGGGCTACCAGTTCCCGCTGCTGTCGGACTTCTGGCCGCACGGCGACGTCGCGACCAAGTACGGCGTGTTCAACGAGGCGGCCGGGCTCGCGACGCGCGGCACGTTCCTGATCGACACCGCCGGCGTCGTCCGCTACGCCGAGGTCAACGCGCCGGGCGAGGCGCGCGACCAGGAGGCGTGGAAGAAGGCCGTGGCCGCCCTGGCCTGATAGTTTCCCCCGGCATCGGCGGCTCCGCCGATGCCGTCCGGGCGCGTAGCTCAGCGGAAGAGCACTCGGTTTACACCCGAGCGGTCGCAGGTTCGAATCCTGCCGCGCCCACCGTCGTCACGATTCCCGTATTGATTATTCCGATCGACCGGCAATTCCCCTCGTGGGAACGACTCGATCAGGTGCCGGGGTCCCGCATGCGGGTCGAGTACAGCCGTACTCGCTGTCTCAAGTGGTTTTCCGCGTTACGAACTTGACGGCAAGGTTTCATGGCTCGCCACCTGGCTTGACCAGCGGTGATGTGGTATTCGTCGCAAAATCCCGAACTATGCCGCGTACTGTGTGAAATAGCGCTCGATCGAGTGATTGCAAACCGGTAACGCGACCCGTGAGGATGAGTCGCATGGGTCGACCCGAGCTGCGGATCGAGCTTCCCGCGGATCTCCCCTCCGAACGGTACGAGGGCATCGCGGACGCCGTCTCCAGCCTTTTGGAACTCTGGGGTGTGCACGAAGGATCGGCCTCGGTGATCGCCGAGCCGGTCCACGCCGCCGACTCCGGGCGGGCATCCGCCGCCGCCCCCTGACACCCGTCCGTGCCGCACCGGGAAGATGTGCTCCTGGTGCGGCACGGGCGAGAGGGGCGCGGATGGCGGACGGGGCGTGGGCGGCGGACAGTCCGCTGTGGGGCCTGGCATCGGACGCGGACCGCTTCGGACCACCGGTCCTGGCCCTGGCCCGCTCGTTGGACTCACGCCGTGTCCGGGCCGAAGAGGTGCTGGCCGGCGACCCCTGGCTCGACCCGGACCTGGCCGCGCGCATGGCGTCGCACCTGGCCGTGGACTTCGAGTTGTCCGGTGCCGAGGCCGCACTGCTGGTGCTGGCGCCGATGTTGCACCAGGTCAGAGTGCTGGAGGCTGCTGCCGCGGCGGTGTCGGTCGGACCCACGTCGTTACGTGAGCCCGGGTCGGCCGACTACGCGCGATTCCTGTCCGGCCCGGAACAACGGCGGCTCGTCGACCGCACGGCGGCACGCCCCGAGGCCGGCGACGGGATCGGCTGGTGGCTGTTCCACCAGTGGGTCGCCGGCCGCCCCGACCGGCCCGCGCCGCTGGCGACCGGTGACCGTCCGCTACAGCCGGTACTGGCCTGCCTCGACCGGATCGAGGCGTTGTTCCACCTCACGCCCGGGGATCTGCGCGACGACCGGCGGCGTGGACTCGAGCCGGTCCGCTCCTACCTCGGCTTCGGGCCGCCGCAGGAGGTGCGTGAGGAGCTGCTCGGCCTGCTCCTGGTCGTGGCCCGTGAGCTGGCGATCGGGCTGACCGCGTTGCCGATCACCGTGGTGGAGCACCTGGGCATCCCGAACCCGGTGCGACTGGGCGAGTTGCGCACGACCATCGCCGAGGCGCGGTGGGAGCCGATGGAGCACGTGGGCGTCGCGCTGTTGGCGCACTGCCGCCACGAAGCCGTGCTGGAGTCCCTGCGGGACCACGTACGCCGGACCGACGCGGTCCTGGGCGCGGTGCGGGACGTGGCCGTCGGCGTGGAGGTCCTCAAGCCGCTTCGGTCTTTGCCCGCCCACGCTTCGGCGGACCGCATCAGGCCCGCCGAGGAGAACGGGCGGCCGGTGTTCGTGGTGCCCGTGACCCGGTTCCGGCTGGAGGAGAGCCGGGTGCGCGAGCTGCTGATGGGGGAGCAGCTCTACGGGGACCGGTCGTTGGCGATCCGCGAGCTGTACCAGAACGCGTTGGACGCGTGCCGTTATCGCAAGGCCCGATACGACTACCAGGCCGTGAAGCACCGGAGCCGGGCGTTGTGGGAGGGCCGGATCACCTTCACCCAGGGCCGCGAGGACGGCCGGTACTACCTGCGGTGCCACGACAACGGCGTGGGGATGGGCGAATCCGAGCTGCGCGAGGTGTTCTCCCGCGCCGGTGCCCGGTTCGCCGACCGGCCCGAGTTCGCCGAGGAGCAGGCCCGGTGGGAGGCGGCGGGGGTGGAGCTGTTCCCCAACAGCCGGTTCGGCATCGGGGTGCTGAGCTACTTCATGCTGGCCGACGAGATCGAGGTCCGTACCCGGCGGATGAGCCGGGACGGGTTCGACCACGGGCAGCCGTTGCGCGTCATGATCGCCGGGCCGGGGCACCTGTTCCGCATCGAGCCGGTGGACGAGGACGTCGAGCCGGGGACGACGGTGACGCTGTACCTGCGGGATGGGGATGCGGCGCCGTCGTGCGTGGACGTGCTGAACCGGTTGTTGGGCCTGGCCGAGTTCGCCACCACGGCGACCCACGACGACCTGTCGGCCGAGTGGGAACCGTTCAGGTTGGAGGCCAGACCCCGTGGTGTCGAGGATGGTGTGACCGTGTCCGGGATGCTCGTGCACAGCGAGCCGACCGAGTACGGGCAGGTGGTGTGGTGTGAAGGGGGCGGTGGGCTCCTGGTCGACGGCATCCACGCGGAACCCGTCCACCGCCGAGGTGTGTTGAGCCCGCCACCGTTGAACAGCCTGGGGTCACGGGGTGCCGTGGTGAACCTGCACCACCACGCGGCCCCCAGACTCAGCGTCGACCGTAAGTCGGTCCTGGACGACGTGTCGTCCCAGGTGGAAAGCCTGCTGCGGGACGCCGCCCGTGAACTGGTCGCGGCCGACCCGGTCTTCCTGACCCACGAGTGGATCTGCGACCTGGCCGTCGACAGTCCCTTCGTCGCGGACATCGTGACCGACGAGATCGCGTCGAGTGGACGACCGGTGTGGTCGGCGGCCGGGCCGATCGACATGGCGACGGTGGGCTGCTTTCCGTGGGACTGGGCCCGAATCCGGCGGTTGGACGCGGCCGGCGGCCCTGCCCGGACGCGCTTCGACCATGCCGCACTGGACGAGTGGCTTCTGCTGTGGCGATTGCTTGCCCACCGAGGCCCCGAGGTGCTTGGTGTGGACTTCCCGCATGGTCGCGCCGTGCGTTCGGCGCGACCATCGGACGCGGCCTTCCTCGGAGTGGGTTCGGAGACGACGAACGACCCGCGCCAGGTGCAGGTGTCGGATTCGACCTCGGCCGGCTACGTGCTGTCGGTGGCCGCGGCCTACGGCATCGAACCCGTGGTCGTGGCGCAGCGGCTCGCCGCGCTGGGCATCGATCCGGGTTCGTCCTTCACCGGCGGGTTCGACGACCCGGACCGGGACTCCCGGCTGCTGTCGACGCATGTCGAGTACCGGACGTCTTCCTGGCTCGACCCCCGGACGCCGGTGTCCGTCGGCCGCTTCGTCTACGCACACGTCCGGACCGGGATCCCGGTCGAGAAGCTCCTCGACCTGTTCGACCGGTGCGGTTTCGACACCCGTCGGGTGCGGACACTGCCGCGACGGATCACGCGTGACGACCTGACCCTGGTCGGAGTCGATCTCGAACGAGGCAGACCCTGGCTCCCGGACGGTCACCCGGTGAGCGTGGAGCACGTCTGTGCCGCAGCGGCCGTACTGCGGTGGTCGCCCACCAGGGTCACGGACAGGCTCGCCGAGCTGGGGTTCTCCGCGCCCCGGGTCGAGTCCCTGCCAGACTGGGCCGCCTCGGCCACCCGTCCGGTCCTGTCGTGCGCGGCGCTGCCGATGGGCGGGGTCGTCGAGGTGTCGCAACTGGTCCGGGCTTCTGTGCTGTGGGACGTGCCACCTCGCGAGGTGGCACGTCGCTTCGCCGAGATCGGCATCCCGGTGCCTCCGGCGGACCTGCTGCCCGACACGCTCGACGAGCGTGATCGGACACTGCTGTCGGGGACGTGGCTGCGGCGGAACACGCCTCCGGGCCCGGTCCGGGTGGGACTGCGTGACCTGCTGGACCTGGCCGAGAACACCCGCGTCCCGGTCGGCGAGGCGTGGACCAGGCTGGCCGAACTCAAGTTCGACCTGCCATCGTCGGTGATCGCCACCCAGGCGTACGACGAGGCCGATCGCCTGCTCATGCGCTTCTCGCCGGCCGGCGAGCAGCGTCCCCATTGGGAAACCAGGCGCGACTTCGGGTTCGTGCTCGAAGCGGCACGGGAGATCGGGCGATCGGCCGCGGAGATCGTCCGTCGCCTGCGCCGGATGGGTCTCGAGGCCCCGATCTGGTCGTGGCCGGACGAGCCGCTGACCGAGATCGACTACCACACGATGGGAATGATCAGGTCGATTCGGCGGATGCCGCTCGCCGGGATCGCGCGCGTGTCCAAGAAGACAGGTGGCGAGGCCGTACAGGTCGCGGAGCGGGTGAGGAAGCTGGGTTACGACGTGGACCCCGTGCCCGAACGGCTCGACCCTTTCAGCCTCGCCCTTCTCGACTGTTTCGACCGGTTCGACCGGTTCGACATGTTCGGACTGGACCTCCGGCGGCCGGTCACGATGCGGTCGGTGCTGGACGCCGCGCTGTGGTTCGAGATCGCGCCGGCCGAGGTGGTGGAGCGGTTGGCCGCCCTCGGGCTGGAGGTGCCGGACCTGGCCGTCGAGCTGCCCAAGCTGCTGGCGAAGGTGCCCCTCGCGGACTAGCGGCGCGTGCGCCGGTGAGGCGATCCGGCGCGGCCGACCGGGGTTCCTCGTCGGTACATCGCCGCAGGTCGGGCGGGGTGGGCGTAGGTTGCACGCCATGTCGGCCAGGGTGGTGTCCGCGGTGGTCGGCGGCGCGTTCGTGCTGGCCGGGCTGCTGATCCTGCTCCTGCCGATCGAGGCGCGGTCGCCGGGCGGGATCGCGGTCGCCTGCGGCAACGCGTGGGGCGCCGGGTTCGACGACGTCGCGCTCGAGGCCCAAGGGGTGGCGTTGCCCGAGGTCTGCGCACGTCTGCGCGAGCGGCGGTACGGCTGGGGCCTGCCGGTGGTCGTGTTCGGCCTGGCGGTCGGTGCCGGGACGTTCTTCGTGAACGGGCGCGTCGCCCGCCGGGGGAAACCGGCAGGCGACGCGGAAGACCGCTAGCGGGACAGCAGGGAGGTGACCTCCTGGGCCGCCTCGCCCGCCTGGAGCAGGTGCGTCAGGTTCTCCGGCAGCTCGTCGCCGCGCTTGGTCACGGCCTGCGCGTACAACCGCCCGGCCCGGTACGACGACCGCACCAGCGGACCGGCCATGACGCCGGAGAAGCCGATCTTCTCGGCCGTCTCCTTGTGCGTCACGAACTCCTCCGGCTTGACCCAGCGCTCCACCGGGTGGTGCCGGGGCGACGGGCGCAGGTACTGGGTGATCGTGATGATCTCGCAGCCCGCGTCGTACAGGTCGGCCAGCGCCTCGGTCACCTCGTCCGGCGTCTCGCCCATGCCCAGGATGAGGTTCGACTTGGTCACCAGACCCGCCTCGCGGGCCGCGGTGATCACCTCCAGCGACCGCTCGTAGCGGAACGCCGGCCGGATGCGCTTGAAGATCCGGGGCACGGTCTCCAGGTTGTGGGCCAGCACCTCCGGTCGGGACGCGAACACCTCGGCGAGCTGTTCGGGGACGGCGTTGAAGTCCGGGATCAGCAGTTCCACGCCGGTGCCCGGGTTGAGCGCGTGGATCTGCCGCACGGTCTCCGCGTACAGCCACGCGCCGCCGTCCTCGAGATCGTCACGCGCCACGCCGGTCACGGTCGAGTAGCGCAGGCCCATGGCCTGCACGGACTCGGCCACCCGCCGCGGTTCGTCGCGGTCGAGGTCGGCCGGCTTGCCGGTGTCGATCTGGCAGAAGTCGCAGCGTCGGGTGCACTGCTCGCCACCGATGAGGAACGTCGCCTCGCGGTCTTCCCAGCACTCGTAGATGTTGGGACAGCCCGCCTCTTCGCACACCGTGTGCAGGCCCTCGCGTTTGACCAGGCCTTTGAGTTCCCGGTACTCGGGGCCCATCTTCGCCTTGGTCTTGATCCACGAGGGCTTCTTCTCGATGGGCGTTTGACTGTTGCGGACTTCGAGCCGCAGCAGCTTCCGACCCTCAGGTACGACGGTCACCCGTCAACAGTACGTCACGCGGCACCGGACCCGACCCCGACCGAAGGCCCCGACCAGGCCCGATCCGGCGCGGCGACGGACGTCACGTCCCGCGCGGCGGCCACCGCGCGCCGGGGGTTAGCGTGGGCGCGTGGAACTGGAACTGCGCGTCTTCACCGAGCCCCAGCAGGGGGCGACCTACGACGACCTGCTCGCCGTCGCACGGACCGCCGAGGCCGCCGGGTACGGGGCGTTCTTCCGCTCCGACCACTACCTCCGGATGGGGTCGGCCGACGGCCTGCCCGGTCCGACGGACGCGTGGATCACGCTCGCGGGCCTGGCCCGGGAGACCTCGACGATCCGCCTGGGCACGCTCGTGACCGCCGCGACCTTCCGCCACCCCGGTCCGCTGGCGATCGGCGTGGCGCAGGTCGACCACATGTCCGGCGGGCGCGTCGACTTCGGCCTCGGTTCGGGCTGGTTCGCCGAGGAGCACGCCGCGTACGGGCTGGACTTCCCCGACATCGGTGAGCGCTTCGACCGCTACGAGGAGCAGTTGGAGATCATCACGAGCCTGTGGGCCACGCCGGTCGGCGAGACCTACTCGTTCGAGGGCAAGCACTACACGCTCAAGGACTCGCCGGCGCTGCCCAAGCCCGTCCAGGCACGGGTGCCGGTCGTGATCGGCGGTGGCGGCAAGAAGCGGACGCCCGCGCTCGCGGCCCGCTACGCCACCGAGTTCAACCTGCCGTTCGTACCCGCGGACTTCGCCGTCGAGCAGTTCGGCCGGGTCGACGAGGCGTGCCGCGCGATCGGCCGCGACCCGGGGACCGTGACCCGGTCGGTCGCCCTGGTCGTCGCGGTCGGCAAGGACGACGCCGAGGTCAAGCGCCGGGCCGACGCGATCGGCCGCGAGGTCGACGAGTTGAAGGCCAACGGTCTCGCGGGCACGCCCGCCGAGGTCGTCGACCGGCTCGGCGAGTGGCGCGAACGCACCGGCGCGCACCGGTACTACCTCCAGGTGCTGGACCTGTCCGACCTGGCCCACCTGGAGCTGGTCGCGGCCGAGGTCGCCCCTCAGCTGCGGAGCTGACCGGCCACGTCCGCCGCGGCGGTGAGCAGGACGAGCACGGGCACGGTCGCCTCCGGGCGCAGCCGGTAGCTCCCGCGCCTGTCCTGCTCCACCACGCCGGCCGCGGTCAGTGCCTTGAGGTGGTGGTAGAGCTGACCGGTCGAGCCGAGTCCGGCCGCCTCCTGCAACGCCGTCGACGGGCGCGAGCCCGCGCCGAGCAGGCAGCGCACGATGTCGACCCGCACGGGGTGTGCCAACGCGGCCAGCACCTCCAGGCGCGGCCGGTCGTCCAGGTGGAGCGCGTGGGCCGGTGTCACGTCGACGTGCCGTTCGACCGGCTCGCCACCCAGGGTGACCCGGCCCCGGTAGCCGAGCGTGCCGCCGCCTTCCGCCGGTGTGGTCCCGCCCTCCAGGGCGGCGACCCGCTGCTCCAGTTCGGCAAGACGTCTTTCCAGCTCCACCGGCGTGATCCTACGAGAGACGATCGCGCAGCTCTCCGAGAACGGCGGCGTCGAGCAGGACCCGCGTCAGCAGGTCGGGCAGCGCGCCCCGGTCGGCGTACCGGGCCTCGTCGACGCCTCGGGTCAGCAGCGTGGCCGAGCCGAGCCGGCCGTCGGGCCACCGGACCGTGACGCCGAGGGTGACGATTCCGGGCAGCGCGCCGCCCAGTCTGCCGATGTCCGCCACTCCGATGCCCGCCATTTTGGGCGGCACCGCGTGGCCGGCTTCGAGGAGGGCGTCACCGGCCAGGAGCCGGTGGGTCCGGTCCACCGCGGCGGCCGTGCCCGGCCACGTGTCCCGGGCCCAGTCCGCCCGACCGGCGTAGCCGGGGACGTCGGGGGAGCGGCCGATCACCTCCAGTTGGAGGCGTGGATCGGCGAGGTACTCCTGCGCGGACACGGGTCGGCGCAGGACCAATCGCAGCCGTTCGGTCAGGAACGACGGCAACCCCGGTCGGCCCAGCCGGTCCCGCAGCAGGTCCGCGGCGGCGGTGTCGCCGAACCGGATCATCACGCCCGCCAGGTCGTCGAGCGTGACGAGGGCGTGGGGGTCGTCGGCGGTGACGCCGTTGCCCGACGTGATGCCGAGGTGGGCCAGCGCGGCGCCGTGGTCCTGGCCCGGGAGGTACCGCTCCCAGTCGCCGACCGTGACGCGCCCCTCGGGGCGGACCTCCCGGTAGGCGGCCAGGTGTTCGATCATCGCCGCGGCGGCCAGCGGCTGGGGTGCGTGGGGGCGGTGCGAGATCCGTCCGCCCCGGCCGTCGTCGACGACCAGCGCCACGTCGTCGCGATGCGCGCCGAGCCAGTCGGGCCACCCGTCGAAGCGGGGTTCGGCGGACGCGCGCGGTACGGGCAGCAGCAGCGTGCCGCCCGCGACCGCACCGGCGGTGAACAGGCTTCGTCGGGTCAGCGGCACCGCGAGTCCCCCTCACTTGTAGTCCGTAATTACGGAACACTAGAGGGACGTCGTCGTGCTGTCAGCCCGTGCGCACCGCGAACGTGACCCCTGGGGCGACCGGTTGTTGACGCTCCAGCGTGCGGTCGGTCAACGGCAGCGTCCCGTCCAGGGCCGCGATCACCGCCTCCCGGGCCAGCGGCAGCACCTCGGCCACCGTCACGTCCCGGCCGAGTTCCTCCGACAGCGACGCCACGCCCGCGTCCCGGATGCCGCACGGGATGATGTCGCCGAACGCGTCCAGCGACGCGTTGCAGTTGATCTCGAACCCGTGCATGGTCACGCCGCGCTGCACGCGGATGCCGATCGCGGCCACCTTGCGCTCGCCCGCGCGCTCGTCGGCCGGGAACCACACGCCGCTGCGCCCCTTGATCCGACCGGTGTGCAGACCGAGCTGGTCGCACACGTGGATCAGGGCCTGTTCCAGCCGCCGCACGTAGTCGACGACGTCCAACGGCTCGGACAGCCCGATGATCGGGTAGCCGACGAGCTGGCCCGGACCGTGCCAGGTGATCTTGCCGCCGCGGTCGACGTCGATGACCGGCACGTCGCCGCCGACCGGCCGCTCCTCGGGCTCGGTCCGCCGACCGCAGGTGTAGACGGGCGGGTGCTCCAGCAGCAGGAGGGTGTCGCCGCCGGTCCCCTCGGCCCGCGCCTCGGCGATCCCCTTCTGGAGGTCCCACGCGGCCAGGTAGTCGATGGTGCCCAGTTCACGCACGTCGAACGGGTCGCGCGACGTGCGGCAGGACAAATCAGGACTGCTCACTCCTCGACCCTACGCCCACGGGCGTCAGCCGAAGGGCGTGGGCGCCGAGCAGCCCCACCCCCATGACGCCGAGCACCGCGCCGACCGTGTCGGTGAACCAGTGGTACTGCACGACGACCCGGCTCGCGGCCGTGAGCACGATCGCCGTGACGGCCAGGACGATCGCGGTGCGCACGTGGTCGCGGGCCAGGTGCGCGGTCAGCAGCACGCCCACGAACCCCATCGTGGCCACGGCCGTCACGTGCCCGCTCGGATAGCTGTAGAGGTCGTACTCGATCGGCCTGATGCGCCGGTACAGGTCCCGCGCGAGCACGGTCGTCCAGCACAGTCCGAACAGGACGGACGCGCGCACCAGCAGCGAGTCCCGCGCCAGCAGCGCCCGCGATCCCAACGCCACCAACGTGATCGTGGCCAGCCCCGGGCTGAGCACGAGGCTGATCACCTCGGCGGTCCGCGTGACCGCGGGACCCAGGGTCAGGGCCACCTCGTGCAGATCGCGGTCCAGCACGGGCACGTCGTGGCGCACCAGCACGCCGAGCCCGACCGAGGCGAGCACGAACAGGACGCCGAGGGCGATCATCGGCCGACGGCCGCCGCCACCGCGGTGCCCAACGAGGGGTGCCGGAACCGGAACCCGGCCCGTTCCAGCGCACGGGGGATCGCGCGCTGCCCGATCAGCACGCCCTCCTCGGCGAACTCGCCGAGCACGAGCTTGAGCGCGAACCCCGGCACGATCCACGGCGTCGGCCGCCGCAGCACGTGCCCGACCGTGCGGGTGAACTCGGAGTTCGTCACGGGCGACGGACCGGTCACGTTCACCGGTCCCGAGATCTCGGGGTGCTCGATCGCGAACACGGTCGCCGCGAGCACGTCGTCCAGCGACACCCACGGCATGTACTGGTGGCCGGAGCCGAGTTTGCCGCCCAGACCGGCCGAGAACAGCGGCCTCAACTTGCCGAACAGCCCGCCGGACTCGCCCAGCACCAGGCCCGTGCGCAGCTTCACGACCCGCTGCGGGCCCTCCGTCGCCGCCTCCCAGCGGCGGACCAGCTCGGCCAGGAACCCGGTGCCCGACGGCGACGTCTCGTCGACGACCTCCTCGCCGGTGTCGCCGTAGAAGCCGACCGCGCTCGAATTGACCAGCAGCGGCACCCCGTGCTCGACCGCGGCACCGGCGAGTACCTCCGTGGGCACCGTGCGGCTGTCCAGCAGCACCTGCTTGCGCGCCTGGTCCCACCGCTTGTCCGCGATGCCCGCGCCGCACAGGTTCACGATCGCGTCCGCGCCGGTCAACGCGTCGACGTCGAGCCTGCCCGCGGGTGGGTCCCACGTCCGCTCGTCGGGTGCCTGTGCCGGCCGCCGCACGAGCCGCACGACCTCGTGGCCGGCGCCGCGCAGCGCGGCGACCAGGCTGGTGCCGATGAAACCGGACGAACCGGCGACCACAACGCGCATGGCAATGATCGTCTCTCAGCGACCCGCCCCGCGCACAGCGGCGGAAGTGTCGTCCTGACCACCCGGGACGGCGAAGGCCGTATCCCTCGCGTGAGGGATACGGCCTTCGCCGGCTTGTGTTCCTACAGACCCAGGTCGGCCTCGAACGCGCCCTCTTCCAGGCGGTTCTTCACCGTGGTCAGGAAACGGCCCGCGTCGGCGCCGTCCACCAGGCGGTGGTCGTAGGTCAGGGCGAGGTAGGCCATCGAGCGGATCGCGATGGTGTCGTCGCCGCTCGCGTCGGTGATCACCACCGCGCGCTTCTTCACCACGCCGACACCCAGGATGCCGACCTGCGGCTGCTGGATGATCGGGGTGTCGAACAGCGCGCCGTTGCTGCCCAGGTTGGTCAGCGAGAACGTGCCGCCGGTCAGCTCGTCCGGGGTCAGCTTGTTGCCGCGCGCGCGGGCCGCGAGGTCCGCGATCTTGTGCGACAGGCCGGCCAGGTTGAGGTCGCCCGCGTTCGCGATCACCGCGTTGAGCAGGCCGCGCTCGGTGTCGATCGCGATGCCCAGGTGCTCGGCACCGTGGTAGACGACCTCCTTCTTCTCCTCGTCGATCGAGGCGTTCAGCACGGGGTGCTGCTTGAGTGCCTCGACCGCCGCCTTGGCGAAGAACGGCAGGAACGTCAGCTTCGTGCCCTCGCGCTGCTCGAACGCCTTCTTGGCCTGGTTGCGCAGCCGGGCGATCTTGGTGACGTCCACCTCGAACACCTGGGTGAGCTGCGCGGAGACCTGGAGCGACTCGCGGGTACGCTGCGCGACGATCTGGCGCAGGCGGGGCAGCTTCTGCACCGTGCCGCGCTTGCCGCTGGTGTCGGCGGCCGGCGCCGCGACCCGCTGGGCGGGTGCCGCCGATGCGGGCGCGGCGGCCGGCGCCGGGGCCTTCTTGGCCTCGACGGCGGCCTGCACGTCCTGCTTGCGGATGCGACCGCCGACGCCGGAACCCTTGAGCGTGGCCAGGTCGATGCCGTGCTCGGCCGCGAGCTTGCGGACCAGCGGCGTCACGTACGGCGTGCCACCGTCGGTGTTGTTGTCGTCGGCCTTCGGCGCTTTCTGGACGGGAGCGGGCTTCGGGGCCTCGGGCGCGGGCGTCGGCTTGGGCGCTTCCTGGACCGGCGCGGGCTTCGGGGCTTCCTGGACCGGTGCCGGCTTGGGCGCCTCGGGAGCCTTCGGCGCGGGCGCACCCGAGCCGACGACCGCGAGCTGCCCGCCGACCTCGACGGTCTCGTCCTCGCCCGCGGTGATCTCCAGCAGCGTGCCCGCCACCGGCGACGGGATCTCGGTGTCGACCTTGTCCGTCGACACCTCCAGCAGCGGCTCGTCGACCTCGACGGGGTCGCCGACCTGCTTGAGCCAGCGGGTGACGGTGCCCTCGGTGACGCTCTCGCCGAGCGCCGGCATGGTCACCGGCGTGCCCTCGGCGGCACCGCCGGCCGGCGCGGCCTGCGGCTCGGGTTCGGGCGCGGCCTGCGGCGCCGGTGCGGCCTGCGGCTCGGGCGCGGCCTCCTCGACGGGCGTCGAGGCGGAACCGGAGTCCGCGTCGCCGTCGCCGATCACGGCCAGCTCGGCGCCGACCTCGACGGTCTCGTCCTCCTGCGCGACGATCTTCTGCAGGACGCCCGCGGCGGGCGAGGGGATCTCGGTGTCGACCTTGTCGGTCGACACCTCCAGCAAGGGCTCGTCGACCTCGACGCGGTCACCCTCCTGCTTCAACCAGCGGGTGACGGTGCCCTCGGTGACGCTTTCGCCGAGAGCGGGCATTTGGACGGAGAAGGCCATCGTTCGCTGACTCCTGGATCGTGTGCGGCTGACTGGTTTGCGACGGTCAGCCGTGCACGTGCAGCGGCTTGCCGGCCAGGGCGAGGAACGCCTCGCCGAGGGCTTCCGTCTGGGTCGGGTGTGCGTGGATGAGCGGAGCCACGTCCTCCGGGTACGCCTCCCAGCTGTAGATCAACTGGGCCTCGCCGATCAGCTCGCCGACCCGCTCGCCGACCAGGGTGATGCCGACGACCGGGCCGTCCGGCGCCTTGACCAGCTTGACGCCGCCGGCGGTCTTGAGGATCTGGCTCTTGCCGTTGCCCGCCAGGTCGTAGACGAAGGTCTCGACCTTGCCGTACTTCTCCTGGGCCGCGGCCTCGGAGAGCCCGACCGAGGCGACCTCGGGCTTGCAGTAGGTGACGCGCGGGATGCCCGCCTCGTCGATGACCTTGGGGTTCTGCCCGGCGATCTCCTCGGCGACGAAGATGCCCTGCTGGAACCCGCGGTGCGCGAGCTGCAGGCCGGGCACGATGTCGCCGACGGCGTAGACGTTCGGGATGTTGGTGCGCAGGCGCTCGTCGGTGATCACGAAGCCGCGCTCGATCTTGACACCGGCCTCCTCGAAGCCGTGGCCCGCGGAGTTGGGGCCCCGGCCGACGGCGACGAGCAGCAGGTCGGCCTCGAGCACGTCGCCGGACTCCAGCGTCACGGACACGCCCGAGTCGGTCTGCGTGGCGCCGGTGAACCGGACGCCGGTCTTGAACTTGATGCCCCGGCGGCGGAACGCGCGCTCGAGCTGCTTGGACGCGTACTCGTCCTCGGCCGGCACCAGGCGGGGCAGGGCCTCCACGATCGTGACCTCGGCGCCGAACGACGCCCACACGCTCGCGAACTCCACGCCGATCACGCCGCCGCCGAGCACGACGACCTTCTCCGGCACGAAGTCCAGGTTCAGCGCCTGGTCGCTGGTGATGATCCGGCCGCCGATCTCCAGACCGGGCAGGCTGCGCGCGTACGAGCCGGTGGCCAGCACGACGTTCTTGCCCGTGTAGCGCTGCCCGTCCACCTCGACGGTGTTCGGGCCGACGAACGTGCCGGTGCCCTCGACGAGCGTGACCTTGTTCGCCTTGGCCAGACCCTGGAGTCCCTTGTACAGACGGCTGATCACACCGTCCTTGTAGGAGTTGACGCCCGCGATGTCGATGCCCTCCAGCGAGGACTTCACGCCGAACTGGTCGCCTTCGCGCGCGTTGTCCGCGACCTCGGCGGCGTGCAGCAGCGCCTTGGTCGGGATGCACCCGCGGTGCAGGCAGGTGCCGCCCAGCTTGTCCTTCTCGACCAGGACGACGGACAGGCCGAGCTCGGCCGCGCGGAACGCGCAGGCGTAGCCGCCCGAGCCGCCACCGAGGATCACAAGGTCGGCGGAGGTGTCGGTCACGGGATCTCCCTGGAGGGCTTGTTGCCTTACTCCGCGCGGGTGCGCGCGTGTAGAAGCCATCTTGTCACTACCTCCGCGAAGGCGGCGACGCGGTGCCCGATCGGGAGATTTGGCCACGCTTTCACACGGCCGCCGGCAGGATGGCCGTCTGGACTCGGGGCAGGAGGTACCAGGGGTGGGTCTGTTCGACCGTTTCCGCAGGAAGCAGCGTGCCGGCGTGCCGCGTGTGGCGACGTCGGCCGACACCGGATACCTGGAGCAGTGGGCCGCGTCTCGGCGCGGGGTCGAGGCGTTCGTCGAGCCGAAGACCACCGTGACGGAGACCACCGTGGTGTTCGTCGCACACGACGGCGAGTGGACCAGACGGCGTATCGACGGCGAGGAAGGCGCGCGGAGGTTGGCGCGCAAACTCGGCATCCCGGTGTACGACGCGGGGATCGTGGGTTACCCCAAACGTATGCGCGAGTACACCCGCCGCAAATCGGCGGGCTGAGCGCTCTTCCGGCCGCGCGCTCTTCCGGCCGCCCGATCGGGTGTCCCGCCGGACTTGTCCACAGGCCCGGTGTCCCCGGTGGAGTTGTCCACAGGCGAGGGCTGTATCTCCGCGCCGCGCTGCCGTCGTCGATAGGCTGGAGCGGGGCAGCCCCCCAGGGTGGGTGGGGGTGTGTCCGGTACCCGTGAGCGCGGATGTCGATCAAGAGTCGGTGTGACCCGCGAGGTGGGGTGCAGGGTGCCCCACCTCGCGCGGGTGTCAGCCGTTCGCCGCGATGTCCGCCAGCACGGCCGCCAGGGTGCGTACGGGTACGCCGGTGCCGCCCCGGGTGGTGTAGCCGTACGCCCCGCCGCTGTGGAACGACGGACCGGCCACGTCCAGGTGCGCCCACGACACGCCCTCGGCCACGAACTCGCGCAGGAACACGCCCGCCACGAGCATGCTGCCGAACCGGTGCCCGGCCACGTTCGCCAGGTCGGCCAGGCGCGAGTCGAGGTCGCCGCGCAGTTCCTCCGGCAACGGCATCGCCCACGCGTTCTCACCGACGGCCCGGCCCAGTTCCGCGACCCGGTCGCGGAAAGCCTCGGTGCCCATCACGCCCATGGTCCGCTTGCCCAGCGCCACGATCTGGCCGCCGGTCAGCGTGGAGGTCTCGACCAGGTAGTCCGGTCCCTCCTCGCACGCGCGCACGATCGCGTCGGACAGCACGAGCCGTCCTTCGGCGTCGGTGTTGAGCACCTCGACGGTCTTGCCGCCGTACATCGTCAGCACGTCACCCGGCCGGTACGCGGTGCCCGAGGGCATGTTCTCCGCGAGCGGCGCCCAGGCGGTGACCTCCAGCGGGTACTTCAGCTTGGCCGCGAGCACGACGGTGGCGATCACGGCCGCCGCGCCGCCCATGTCCGAGGTCATCTCGTCCATGCCGGCCGCGGGCTTGATCGAGATGCCGCCGGTGTCGAACGTGATGCCCTTGCCGACCAGCGCGACCTTCTTGCCGGCCTTGGGGCCCTTGTAGGTCACGCGGACCAGGCGCGGCGGGCGCGACGAGCCGCCGCCCACGCCGAGGATGCCGCCGAAGCCCTGCTTGCGCAGCGCCTTCTCGTCGAGCACCTCGATCTCGAGACCCTCGGCCTTGGCCAGTTCCGCGGCCCGGTTGGCGAACGACTCCGGGAACAGGTCGTTCGGCGGGGTGTTCACCAGGTCGCGGGTCAGGCTCACGGCCTCGGCGATCGCGGTCGCCGCCTTCACGGTGGCGCGGTGCGCCTTGGTCGTGCCGGTCGCGGGCGCGACCAGGTCGACCCGGCCGACCGGACCGTCGCCGACGGCGGTCTTGTAGGCGGTGAACGTGTACGCGCCGAGCACGGTGCCCTCGACGGCCGCACCCAGGTGCAGCGTCGACAGCGTGGTCACCACGCGCTTCTTGCCGCCGACCGCACGCGCGGCGGCACCGGACGCGCGGCGCACCTGCTCTTCGGTGACGCCACCGTCGTCGCCCGCCTTGCCGAGGCCGACGGCGAGCAGCACGGGTGCCGCGATCTTGCCCAGGGTGGGCAGCGTGACGACCTCTTCGGCCTTGCCCGACGCGCCGACGGTCGCCAGCAGGTCCGCCAGCCCGCCGTCGAACGCGGCGTCGAGCGCCTCGGCGGACCCGGCGAGCACCGGTCCGTCCGTCCCCTGGATGGTCCCGACGACGACGGCGTCGACCGCGGCCTTCGTCGGTTCACTGTCGGTAATGGCCAGTTTCGGCGCTGTCACTGCGTCTCCTCGGAAATTCCTCCCGGCACTTCTTGTGTTGTGCGACGGGAACGGAGTGGTGATCGCACCGAATGCTAAAGGTCGAGTTCAGCCGGCCGCCCGTTGCAGTGCCAGCAGCGCGGAGTAACAATTAACACGATCAGGTGTCGATCGCGCAGTGGTTAGGCCGTGGCCAGTTCGTCTGCGAGTGTGTACCGGTGACATTCACGCCCCGTGTCGCCGTGGTGTCCGCGCTCGGTGGCGCCCTCGGCGCCGGTGTGTTCGCCGGTTTCGCGCCGGCCGCGCTGCTCGCGGGTCCCTGGTTCCTCCCCGCCCTCGTCCTCCCCGCCTGCGTCGCCCTGCTGTCGGGGTTCGGCGCGGCCGACCAGGCCCGCGCGGACGGCGACGCCGGCGGCCACGGTTTCGCGTACGCACGCCTGGGCCGCCTGCCCGCCCGGCTCTCCGGCGTGGCTCACCTGATCGGGCGAGCCGGGGTGGCTGCCGCGCTCGCCGGGACGTTCGCCGCTTACGTCCTGCCGGAGTACCGCACACCCGCCGCGCTGGCCGTGCTCATCGCCTCGGTCGCGTCCAACGGCGTGCGCGCGCCACGCCGCTCGGCCGCCGCCGCGGCGGTGTTCGTGCTCGGCGTGCTGCTCCTGGTCGGGGTCGTGTGCCTGGCCGTCCCACCGCCCGAAAACCCGGCTCTGGCCGGATCTCCGCAGGTCATGGGCGTGCTCGGCGCGGCTTCGGTGCTGTTCGTCGCGTTCCTGGGCTTCGAGCGGGTGTCCGGTGCGGAGTCCGCGCGCGCCGCGGTGCCGCTCTTCGTCGGCGCGCTGCTCGTGATCACCGCGTTCACCGGGTACGCCGTGCTGCACCAGCTCGGCCCGGCCCGGCTGGGCCTGTCCCGGGCACCCCTGCGCGACGCGCTCGTGGTCGCCGACGGGCGCTGGCTCGTGCCCCTGCTCGGGCTCGCCGTCACGGTCGCCGTGCTCGCCGTCCTGCGGCACGTGTTCGCCACCGCGCGGCGCACGCTCACGGCACTGGTCGCCGTCGGCGATCTGCCCCCGGTGCGCGGACGCGTCCCGCTCGACATCCTCACGGCCGCGTGCGCCGCATTGTGCGTGGTACTCGCGAGTCCGACCACGGCACTCGCGATCGGCGCGTGCGCCATGGCATTGCACTACGGCTTCACGAACGCCGCCGCGCGCATCCTCCGGAAAGAGGACCGCACCTGGCCTACGCGCACCGCGTGTTTCGGACTCGGATTGTCGGTTCTGCTCGCGATCTGCGCGCCGTTCGACGCGCTCGTGGTGACCATCGCGTCACTCCTCGTGGGCGTCGCCGCGCTCGCACTGCGAGGACCGCTCACCCCCCGGCGGCGGAGTTAGGACGGCCGACCGTCGGCAAGGCGATTTTCCGAACACCGCATGACGGTTAGGGTGCTGTCATGACGACCGCGTTGCCTTTCACCCGGACCTCCAACCAGCAGCCGGCGACCCCGGAGCGCGTTGCCGAGGTACTCGCGAAGCCGGGCTTCGGGCAGCACTTCACCGACCACATGGTGACGATCCGCTGGAACCGCGAGCAGGGCTGGCACGACGCGCGGGTCGAGCCGTACCACTCGCTGGAACTGGACCCGGCGGCGAACGTGCTGCACTACGGCCAGGCGATCTTCGAAGGGCTCAAGGCGTACCGCCGGCCCGACGGCTCGATCGCCTCCTTCCGCCCGTTGGCCAACGCCGAGCGCCTGCGCGCGTCGGCCCGCAGGCTTGCCATGCCCGAACTGCCCGACGAGCTGTTCGTCGACTCGATCCGCGAGCTGCTCGCCGTGGACGCCCGCTGGGTGCCGTCGAACGCCGAGGAGTCGCTGTACCTGCGGCCGTTCGTCATCGCGACCGAGAAGGGCCTGGGCGTGCGCCCGGCGGCGGAGTACCTGTACGTGCTCATCGCCTCGCCCGCCGGTCCGTACTTCGCCGGCGGCGTGAAGCCGGTGACGGTGTGGCTGTCCAACGAGTACGTGCGCGCGGCACCGGGCGGCACGGGCGCGGCCAAGTTCGCGGGCAACTACGCCGCGTCCCTGGTCGCCCAGGCACAGGCCGCCGACAAGGGCTGCGACCAGGTCGTGTGGCTCGACGCCGTGGAGCGCCGCTGGGTCGAGGAGATGGGCGGGATGAACCTGTTCTTCGTCTTCTCCTCCGGCGCGGACGCCAAGGTCGTCACCCCCGAGCTGTCCGGCGCGCTGCTGCCCGGCATCACCCGCAGGTCGCTGCTCCAGCTCGCCGCCGACCTCGGCTACGGCGTGGAGGAGCGCAGGATCTCCACCGAGGAGTGGGAGAAGAAGGCCGGGTCCGGCGAGCTGACCGAGGTGTTCGCGTGCGGCACGGCCGCCGTGATCACGCCGGTCGGCCACGTCAAGCACGCGGACGGCGAGTTCTCCGTGTCCGGCGGCGTGACCGGCGAGGTCACGCTCAAGCTGCGCGAGAAGCTCACGTCGATCCAGCAGGGCACCGTCGAGGACCCGCACGGCTGGATGGTCCCGCTCGCCTGAGCGCTCCCCGACGCGACGGCCACCCTCACACGGCGCACACCACGAGCACCGCGAGGGTGGCCGTTTCGCAGGCGGCGCCGAGCACGTCGCCGGTCATGCCGCCGAAGCGCCGACGCGTGTGCCGCACCAACAGCAGCACCAGCGCGGCGGCCACGACCACGGCCAGCGGCCCGCGCACCGGCGACACGAAGAACCCGGCCACGCCCAACGCCGCCCACCACGCCGCCGCCACCCACACCGGCTGTGACCCGGCGACCAGCGCACCGAGCCCTTCCGGTCGGGCCGCCGGCACACCGCGCACGCAGCACAGCGCGAACGCGGCCCGGCCCGCCGTGAGGGCCAGCACCACCGCGCCCGGCCCGACGACGGGCGACGCCGCCGCCTGCGCGCCCAGCACCACGATCAGCGCGACCACCGCGAACGGCCCGGCGCCGCCGTCCTTCATCACCGCGAGCGCCCGGTCCGGCGGCCCGTAGCAGCCCAGCCCGTCGGCGGTGTCGGCCAGGCCGTCCAGGTGCATGCCCCGGGTGGCCAGAGCGAGACCGCCGACCACGAGCAGACCGGCGAGCAGCGGGGGCGCTTCGCGCAGGGCGAGCAGCGCGCCGGCCGCCGCGGCGCCGAGCAGCACGCCGACCAGGGGGGCCAGCGCGATCGCCCGTCGTGCCGCGTGCGCGTCGACGCTGCCGACGCGCACCGGCAGGACGGTGAGCCAGGACAGTGCGAGCTTCACGGCGTCATCCTCACAGGGCCGCGGTGACCGGGTTGGCCGCCGTCCTCACCGCGCGGGATTCACCGCGCGGTACGTGACCCCGATCAGGACGGCCGATCCACGGCCCGCCGTGGATCGGCCGGTGGGGGCCGTGCCGCCGCGGTGCGATCCACCCCGGCGGCCGGCCACTACACCACGGACGACGCTACGAACGCTTGGAGACGCCCGCGCTCTCGAAGGTCGCCATCTCGGCCAGCACGCGGGTCGCCATCACCACCAGCGGCAGGGCCGCGACCGCGCCGGAGCCCTCGCCCAACCGCAGGTCGAAGTCGATCAGCGGCTCCAGGTCGAGGTGGTTCAGGGCCAGCGCGTGCGACGGCTCGGCCGACCGGTGCCCGGCCACCCACCACTTGCGGGCACCCGGCGCGAGTTCCTCGGCCACGATCGCGGCGGCACCGGACACCACGCCGTCGAGCACGACGGGCGTGCGCCGCACCGCCGCCTGGGCCAGGAAACCGGCCATGGCCGCGATGTCCGCGCCCGACGACGTGGCCAGCAACCGCAGGGGGTCGGAGACCACGGGCCGGGCCCGGCGCAACGCGTCGCGGATCGCGGCGGTCTTGCGCATCCAGCCCTGGTCGTCGATGCCAGTGCCCCGCCCGACCACGGCGACCGGCTCGGACCCGGTCAGCACGCCGATCAGCACGGCCGCGGGCGTGGTGTTGCCGATGCCCATGTCACCCGCGATCAGCAGGTCGGCGCCGCCGTCGACCTCCTCGTCGGCGAGCCGGCGACCGAGTTCGACCGCCTGCTCGGCCTCCTCGAGGGTGAGCGCGTCCTCGCGGTCGATCGACCCCGACGCCCGGCGCACCTTGTGCTCGTCGACGCCGGTGTCGCCGTCGACCGAGGTGTCCACGACGCGCACGGTCGCGCCGGCGACGTTGGCCAGTACGTTCACCGCCGCGCCGCCGTTGAGGAAGTTCGCCACCATCTGGCCGGTGACCTCGCTCGGGTACGCGGAGACGCCGTGGCGGGCCACGCCGTGGTCGCCCGCGAACACCACGACCCGGGGTCGGGTGAACGGGCGGGGCGGGCATTCGCCCTGGCACGCCGCGACCCAGGCGCCCAGCTCTTCGAGCCGGCCCAGGGAACCGGTCGGCTTGGTGAGCGTGGCGTGCCGCCGTTCGGCCCGCTGTCGCACGGCCTCGCTCGGGGCCTCCACGGGCGGGAACTCGATGGTCACCGACTACCTCCGGCTTCGCGCAGTCGCAGTGGGATGCCCGCGACGACCAGCACCACCTCGTCGCAGACCTCGGCCAGCCGCGCGTTGAGCGAGCCGAGGTGATCGCGGAAAAGCCTGCCAGAGCGGGTGCCGGGCACGACGCCCAGTCCGACCTCGGCCGACACCAGCACCAGTCGGGCCCGGATCTGTGCCACGGCACCGACCAGGTGGGCGCAGTGCCGTTCGACGACGTCGGCCCCCGCGCCGTCCCACGCGCCCGCTTCGTCGAGCACGCCGGTGAGCCACGTGGCCACGTCGTCGACGAGGATCGGCGGGTCGGATTCGCTGGTCGCGGTGAGCACGGCGAGCAGGTCGTCGGGCGTCGGCGCCTCGACCGTGGTCCACTGGGTGGGACGTCGGGCCACGTGCGCGGCGATGCGCTGCTCCCATTCGGGGTCGTCCGCGTAGCGGCGGGCCGTGGCCACGTACGTCACGACGTCGTCCGTGACCAGCCCTTCCGCGTGCGCGGACTTGCCGGATCGCGCGCCGCCGAGCACGAGTGTCCGACTCGTCACACCTCACTCCCTCCATCGGGGGACATAGCCTGAGTCCGAACGTTACCCGCCGTGAACTCCGGAGGTGGCCCACGTGGAATACCGCTGGCGGTACCAGGACGCGCAGGGCCGCGAGGTCGACGGTCCTCAGGAGACTTTCGCCGACCAGGGCGAGGCCGAGGACTGGTTCAACGGCGTGTGGCAGGACCTGCGGGCGTCCGGTGTGGACCGGGTGACCCTGCTGCGCGACGAGTCCGAGGTGTACGGACCGATGTCGCTGGCGTCCTGATCAGCGGTCGGGCCAGGCCAGCGTGCCGGCCGCGATCTCGGCGGCGGTCTCGCGCACCCAGGCCAGCTCGGCGTCGAGCAGGCGCAGCGCGCACTCGACCTCGATCATGAACAGCCGGGGCAGGCCCCCGGCCAGGACTTCTTCCAGCGTCGCGCGGATCTGCGTGGCGGTCTTCTCGAGCTGCCCCGCGCGTGCTTCCAGTGCCTCGCGCGCGCGCTCGGGTTCCAGCGCGCCCAGGTAGCTGACGGCCGCCAGGAACTGCGGGAACTCCTTCACCGGGTTGCGCAGCAACGCGTCCAGCCAGTCGGTGAACTCGGCGCGTCCCAGGTCGGTCAACCCGTAGACGGTCCGCTCGGGCCGGTTGCCGGTCCGCTCGGTGGCGGACGCGGCGATCCACCCGTGCTCGGCCAGTCGTGCCACGGTGTCGTAGAGCGAGCCCGTGTTGACCTTGAACGTCCGGTCCTTGTAGCGCTCGCGCAGCGTGGTCGCCATCTCGTAGGGGTGCATCGGTCGTTCCAGCAGCAGGCCGAGCAGGGCCAGGGCGAGCGGGTTCTTGATCTTCGTGCGGTCGGCCACGCCCCGGACTCTAGCCGGCCGGTAGTCGATTTCGTATAGTCGCTACCGACTAGTTGGTTTCGACTAGTGAGAGGAGGGTGATGTACGCGATCGAGGCGGAAGGGTTGGCCAGGGTGTTCGGCCAGGTCGAGGCGGTCCGGTCGGTAGACCTCGCCGTGCGGCCGGGCGAGGTCGTCGGGTTCCTCGGACCCAACGGCGCGGGCAAGACCACGACCCTGCGGATGCTCGCGACGGTCCTCGCCCCGACCGGGGGCCGGGCGCGGGTGGCCGGGCACGACCTGCGCGCCGAACCCGACCGGGTGCGCCGGCGGATCGGCTACGTGGCCCAGTCCGGCGGCACGCGTCCACTGTCGACACCCCGGGAAGAACTTGTCCTGCAAGGACTTCTGCACCGACTGCCGGACGCGGCACGACGCGCCGACGTGCTGCTCGACGACTTCGGGCTCGGCGACGCGCGCGACCGGCCGGTCGCCACGCTGTCGGGTGGTCGTCGTCGCCGGCTCGACGTGGCGCTCGGCCTCGTGCACCGGCCCGAGGTGCTGTTCCTGGACGAGCCGAGCACCGGCCTGGACCCGGGCAGTCGGGCCGCGCTGTGGGACCACGTGCGCGCGCTCGACGCGACCGTGTTCGTGAGCACGCACTACCTCGACGAGGCCGACGCCCTGTGCTCGCGGGTGTCGATCATGGATCAGGGGCGGATCGTGGCCGAGGACAGCCCTGGGGCGTTGAAGGCCGCGGTGGGACACGACACCGTCGTGATCGGACTCGCGGGGCACGACGTGGACGTGGTCGACGCCGTCACGGATCTGGGCGAGGCGTCGCTGGACGGCGACACGCTCACCGTGACCTGCCGCGACGGTGCCCGACTGCTGCCCGACCTCGTCCGGCGGCTGGGCGACGCGGGCGCGGAGATCCGGTCGGTGGTCGTGCGCGGCGCGACGCTCGACGACGTGTTCGAGGCGTTGACGTGCTGAGGGACACCCTGATCGTCTACCGGGTCGAGCTGGCCGCGGCGGTGCGGTCGCGGGTAGCCGTCGCGATCGGACTCGTCCAGCCCGTGCTGTACCTGGTGCTGTTCGGGCCGCTGCTGACCGACGCGTTGCCGGGGGAGCGGGCCATGACGTTCTTCGTGCCCGGCCTGTTCGTGCAACTGGGGCTGTTCGCCACCGGGTACGCGGGGTTCTCGCTCATCCCGGACCTGCGGTCGGGCGTGCTGGAACGGCTGCGCGTGACGCCGGTCAGCCGTGCGGCGCTGCTGCTCGGCCGCGTCCTGCGGGACGCGACGACGTTGGCCGTGCAGGGCACGGCGCTGGTCCTGTGCGGTCTCGCCTTCGGACTGCGGGCTTCCTGGTGGGGAGTGCCCGCCGGGTTGGCGCTCGTGGTCGTCGCGGGCGTGGGCCTGGCGTCGCTGTCCTACGCGGCGGCCGTGAAGCTGCCCGGCGAGTACCTGTTCGCGCCGGTCGTGAACTCGGTCGCCGTGCCGGTGATGCTGCTGTCGGGCGTGCTGCTGCCGATGTCGTTCGCGCCGGGGTGGCTGGACGCGGCGTCCCGCCTGAACCCGCTGCGGTACGTGGTGGACGGGGTCCGGGCGCTGTTCGACGGGCGGCTCGTGGTGGTCGACGCGGCCGTGGGCGTGGCGTTCGCGGTGGCGTGCGTGGCGGTGGCCCTGCGGACGTTCCGGTTCTGACGTGCGGGGCGGCTGTCGTGGCCGCCCCGCACGTCGCGCGTCACGGGGTGATCGTGAGCCGGGGGTCGGTCTCGACGGAGTCGCCGAGCACCTCGTCGATCCGCTTGAGCAGTTCCTCGTCCAGCTTCACGCCGGCGGCCTTGACGTTCTCGTGCACCTGCTCCGGGCGCGAGGCGCCGATGATCGCGGAGGCGACGTTCGGGTTCTGGAGGACCCAGGCGACGGCGAGCTGGGCGAGCGTGAGCCCGGCGTCCGCGGCCAGCGGCTTGAGCCGCTGCACCTTCTCCAGGACGTCGTCCTTGAGGAACCGCGCGATGAAGTTCTTGCCGTTCTCGTCGGTGGCCCGCGACCCGGCGGGCACCGGCTGCCCCGGCAGGTACTTGCCGGTCAGCACGCCCTGGGCGATCGGCGACCAGACGATCTGGGAGATGCCCTCGCGCTCGGACGTGGGCACGACCTGCGCCTCGATGATCCGCCACAGCGCCGAGTACTGCGGCTGGTTGGAGATGAACGGGACGTTCAGCTCACGGGCCAGCGCCGCGCCCCGGGCGATCTGCTCGGCGTTCCACTCGGACACGCCGATGTAGAGCACCTTGCCCTGGCGGACCAGGTCGGAGAAGGCGAGGAACGTCTCCTCCAGCGGCACGGACCGGTCGAACCGGTGCGCCTGGTAGAGGTCGACGTAGTCGGTCTGGAGCCGCTTGAGCGAGCCGTTGACCGACTCGACGATGTGCTTGCGCCCGAGGCCCTTGTCGTTGGGACCGCCGGGGCCCGTCGGCCAGAACACCTTGGTGAAGATCTCCACCGACTCGCGCCGCTCGCCCTTGAGCGCCCGGCCGAGGACTTCCTCGGCCTTGGTGTTGGCATACACGTCGGCCGTGTCGAAGGTGGTGATCCCGGCGTCGAGCGCGGCCCGCACGCACGCCGTGGCCTGGTCTTCCTCGACCTGGGAGCCGTGGGTGAGCCAGTTGCCGTACGAGATCTCGCTGATGTTGAGGCCGCTGCGGCCCAGGCGTCGGAACTCCATGCCACCACCCTAGTGGCGTGTGTTTCGTCTAGCTAACGATATGAAGATGTGGGAAATCGGCGGGGATCCGGGTGTCGTGGGCGAGGTAGGCGGCGAGTACCTCGCGGACCACGTCCAGGGACACCGCCTGGTCGGCGGGGATGTCGGCCGGGTGCGCCTGGAAGTCGTACACGAGGACACCGGTCGCGGAGAGGTCGCCCCGCGTCACCCGCATGGGGTTCCAGGTCTCCCGTACGAACCCGCGATCCTCGCCGATGCCGGCCTCCAGGATGGGAGAGCCCCACGGGTCGTCGGCCTCGCCGATCGTCACGATGGGCGGGCACGGGAGTCCGGTCGCGGCCGTGCGCACCCGCTCGATCAGCGCGCCGAGTTCGTCCTGGGTGCGGACGAGGATCGGATCCACTGCGGATTCCCGGTCGAAGACGGCGCTCAGCGTGACCATGACGGCACCCGTCCTCCCGCGACGACGTCACCCAGGGCGGCCATCGTCGCGGGTCCGGGGACTCAGACCTTGTCGCCGGGGGAGACCCTGGGCTTCGGGACGCGCAGCCGGCGCAGCTGGCTGGCGCGGATGAACGAGTACCAGCCGACCGACAGCCCCCGGACCGTCTCCTTCGGGAACTTCGCGCGCACCCGCTTGCTCACGATGCGGCCCAGCACGAACCCCTCGAGGATCATCGCCAGCAGCATGAACGTGGTCAGCAGCGTCGCGTACTGCTGCACGACCAGGTTCGGCACGAACAGGGCGATGAACACCAGGATCGCCATGGGCATGAACAGGCCCATGAAGTTGCGGCGCGCGTCGACCACGTCGCGGATGTACGCCTTCACCGGACCCCGGTCGCGGGGCGGCAGGTACTTCTCCTCGCCGGCCATCATGCGTTCACGGCGCTCGACGGCGGCGGCGCGGCGCTCGTCCTTCGACTGCTTGTTGCCGCGCATCCGCTTGAACGCCTCACGCTGCGTACGCGGTGGTGGCGGCACGGGGCCGCGTCGCTTGTTCTCGGCCTCACGCCGCTTCGGGGTCGCCCTGCCCTTGCCCGGCGTGCGGCCGGATTCCGCCGACGACTCCTCGGGGGTCGCCTCGGCGGGGGTCTCGGTGGTGGCCTCTTCGGCGCTGCGGCGCAGGAACCTCACGCGACCAGGGTAGGAGATGACGGCTTCGGTACGGTTCCGAGGTGCGGGTTGTCATCGCTCCGGACTGCTTCGGCGGCACCCTGACCGCTCGCGAGGCCGCCGACGCCATCGCGGCGGGCTGGCGGCGCGCGGCCGACGACGTGCTCGACCTGCGACCGCTGGCCGACGGCGGCCCCGGTTTCGTCGACGTGCTGCACGCCGCGCTCGGCGGCACGCTGCACGAACAGCGGGTCACCGGCCCGCTCGGCACGCCCGTGACCGCGTTCTGGCTCGAACACGACGGCACCGCCTACATCGAGTCCGCCCAGGCGTGCGGTCTGCACCTCGTCGACGGGAAGAGCCCCGAGACGGCCACCACCCGCGGTGTCGGCGAGCTGGTCGAGGCCGCCGCCCACCTGCGCACGGTCGTGGTCGGGCTCGGCGGCTCGGCCACGACCGACGGCGGCGCCGGGTTCCGCGAGGTCGTGCGGCACGCCGACAACCTGGTGGCCGCCGTCGACGTGTCCAACCCGCTGCTCGGGCCGAACGGCGCCGCGCGCGTGTTCGGTCCGCAGAAGGGCGCCACGCCCGAAGTCGTCGAACGGCTCGAAGCCCGCCTGGCGGCCATGCCCGAACTCCGGGCCGTCCGCGACCTGCCGGGCGCGGGCGCGGCGGGCGGGCTCGGTGCCGCCCTGCTCGCCCTGGGGGCCGAGCGGCGGTCCGGCGCCGAGCTGGTCCGCGAGCTGACCGGCCTGGATGCCGCGCTGGACGCCGCCGACCTCGTGGTCACCGGGGAGGGCAGCTTCGACTGGCAGTCGCTGCGGGGCAAGCTGGTGACCGCCGTCGCGGCCGGTGCCGCCGATCGGGGGGTGCCCTGCCTGGTCCTGGCGGGCCAGGTGGACGTGGGCCGGAGGGAGGCCGCGAGCGTCGGCGTCCAGGACGCGTACTCGGTGGCCGAACACGTCGGTTCGGTGGCGAAAGCCCTGGCAGACCCCGCCGGAACGCTGTCCGACCTGGCCGAACGCGTCGCCCGCCAGTGGTCGCGGTGACGGTCACACCGCCGTGGCCGGCCGTTGTGCGACCATGGGTGGAGGAACAAAGCGGGAACCACCCGTGTTGCTGGGAAGAGATGCCCGCAAAGGACCTCTGAGGGAGAGCCATGACGACCGCTCAGGACGCAGTCAGCCCGACTCCTGAAGCACCGCCCACCCACGGCGTGACGCTGACCGACGCGGCGGCCGTGAAGGCCAAGGCGCTGCTGGAACAGGAGGGCCGCGACGACATGCACCTGCGCATCGCCGTCCAGCCCGGTGGCTGCGCGGGCCTGCGGTACCAGCTGTTCTTCGACGAGCGCACGCTCGACGGCGACGCGCTCCGCGACTTCGGCGGCATGAAGGTCGCCGTCGACCGCATGAGCGCCCCGTACGTCGAGGGTGCCGTGATCGACTTCGTGGACACGATCGAGAAGTCGGGTTTCACCATCGAGAACCCCAACGCCGGCGGTTCGTGCGCCTGCGGCGACTCGTTCCACTGAGCCCGTACGACGAAGGCCCCCGACCTCGCGCGAGGTCGGGGGCCTTCGTCGTGTGAAGAGCCTCAGACGAACGCGTCCAGTCCCTCGACCTGGCGGTACGTGTCCTCGTCGACCTGCCACGGCTCCGCCGCGCGCGGCGCGGGGATGGTCTTGCCCGCGGTGCGCAGTTCGCGGGGCAGGTCGGTGCAGTCGTCGATCAGCTCGGCCAGCGAGTCCACCTCGGGGTTCGTCACGGGCTCGACGTTAGGCGGACCGAGTGCTTGACAAAACCCTTACCGGGCAGTAGCGCCCGGTAAGGGTTCCGCCTCACGCGCGGACCGGCGCCGGTTCCGCACGTTCCTCGACCGGTGCGCCCCCTCGACGCACCAGGCGTCCGATGACCAGCGCGACCCCGACGCCCAGCAGCGTCGGCAGCGCGCCCGCCGCGGCCGTCCACCGCACCCCGAACCCGCCGGCGATCACCGCGCCGCCGATCATCGGGCCCAGGGCCGCCGCCACGTTGAACGCCGAGATGTTCACCGACGCGACGAGTCCGGCCGCCGAGCCCGCCTGCCCCATGAGGAACGTGTGCAGCAGCGGGCCGGACACGAACGCCGTCGCACCGAGACCGAACAACGCCACCACGGCGGTCAGCCTGGTCTCCAGCAGGAAGCCCGTGGCGAGCAGCACGAGCATGAGCAGGCCCAACGTCACGGGCAGCACCCGCATGATCGCGTCGGTGCGGACGCGGCCGGCGATCGTGCTGCCGACGACCGTGCCCAGGCCGTAGACCAGCAGCACACCGGTCACCCACGACGGGCTGAAGCCGCTGACCTCGACCAGTGCGGGCGCCACGTAGGTGAACGCGGTGATCATGCCGGTGAACGACAGGACGGTGGTCGCCAGACCCAGCAGCACGGTCTTGCGCCCGAACGCGAACAGGCTGGCCCGCACGCCCGGATCGGGCTCGTGGGCGACCTTGGGCGCACCGAGCGCCACGCCCGCGAGCCCGATCAGGGTCAGCACGGCGACCAGCGCGAACGACGCCCGCCAGCCGTAGTTCTGCCCGATCAGCGTGCCGACCGGGATGCCGAGCACGGTGGACAGCGCCACGCCGTTGACGATCTTGGCGATGGCCGCGGTCCGCTTCTCCGGTGCCACAGCGGCCACCGCGATCTGGGAGGCGACAGCGAAGAACAGGCCCTGTGCCAACGCCGCGAGCATGCGCGCCGCCATCAGCACGGTGTAGTCGGGGGCCAGGGCGCACACGGCCGCCGCGACGAACGCGAGCGCCATGACGCCGATCAGGAGTGGCCGGCGCGGCAGGCGGCCGGTCAGGACGGTCAGGACGGGTCCGCCGACGGCGACGGACACGGCGTAGGCGGTGACCAGCAGACCCGCGGACGGCAGCGAGACCCCCAGGTCGGCGGACACCTCCGGGAGCACACCGACGACGATGAACTCCGAGGTGCCGACCGCGAACGCGCACAGCATCAGGACGAGTGCGATCACGTCCACGACGGTAAAGTGTGACACTGACGTCAGGGTCAAGCTTATTAAGCGCAGGAAGGATCACATGCTGATCGGGGAATTGGCCGAGAAGACCGGCGCGACCGTGCGCATGCTGCGCTACTACGAGCAGCAGGGCCTGCTCACGCCCCCGCGCACGGCGGGGCGTTACCGCGTCTACGACGATGCCGACGTGGCCCGCGTGCGCAGCGTCCGCTGCCTGATCGCGTCCGGGCTCAACATCAAACTGGTCCGCCTGGTCCTCGCCTACGCCTTCGACCAGGAGGTCGACCTGCCCGAGGACGACGCGGGCTGCGTGCCGCTGCTGCTCATGCTGCGCGACGAGCTGACGTCCGTCGACGAGCGGATCGTCGCGCTGGAGACCAGCCGGGCGCACCTCACCCGGCTGGTCTCCGACGTCGAGCGGATCATGGTGGAACGGGGCCAGGCGCCGTGCGCCGACCCCGCCGCCACTACAGCTTGACCGGGTAGGTCGGCTCCGGGACGTTCGGCCGGATGCGACCCTCGACGAAGATGCCGTGCCAGATCATGAACACCAGCAGCGCCCAGATCCGCCGGCTGTGGTCGGCCACCCCGGAGCGGTGCTCCTCGATGATCCGCAGCACGGCGTTCTTGTCCAGGTAACGGTCGGTCTGCGACTGGTGCACGTGGTCGACGGCCCAGTCGTGCATCTCGTCCTTGAGCCAGTGCCGGATCGGCACCGGGAAGCCGAGCTTCTTCCGGTTGAGCACGTGCGCGGGCACGATGTCGCGGATCGCCCGGCGCAGCGCGTGCTTCGTCGTCTCCTTGGTGAGCTTCAGCTCCGACGGCACCTGGTTGGCGATCCGGAAGACCTCCGGGTCCAGGAACGGCACCCGCAGCTCCAGCGAGTTCGCCATGGTCATCTTGTCGGCCTTGACCAGGATGTCGCCACGCAGCCACGTGAACAGGTCGACGTGCTGCATGCGCGTCACCGGGTCCCAGTCCCGCGACTGGTCGTACCAGGGCGCGGTCACGTCCTGGTGCGACACGTTCGGGTCGTACGTGCGCAGCACCTGGCGAAGCTGGTCGTCCAGGAAGATCCGCGCGTTGCCGTAGTAGCGCTCTTCCAGCGTGAGCGCGCCACGACGCAGCAGGTCCTTGCCCCGCACGCCCTGCGGGATCTTCGTGGACACCTTGCCCATGGCCTTGCGCAACGCGCCCGGCACCTTGTCGAACGGCGCCAGCGACAGCGGCTCGCGGTAGATCGTGTACCCGCCGAACAGCTCGTCCGCGCCCTCGCCGGACAGCACGACCTTCACGTGCTTGCGCGCCTCGCGGGCGATGAACCACAGCGGCACCAGCGCCGGGTCGGCCACCGGGTCGTCCAGGTACCAGGTGATCAGCGGCAGCGCGTCCATCATCTCCTGCGCGCTGACCGGCCGGACCACGTGCTTCACGCCGATCGCGGCGGCCGACTCGGCGGCCACGTCGATCTCCGAGTAGCCCTGCCGCTCGAAGCCCGTGGTGAACGTGATCAGGTCCGGGTTGTGCTCCTTGGCCAGGGCCGCGACCACGGTCGAGTCGATGCCGCCGGACAGGAACGAGCCGACCGTGACGTCCGCGCGCATGTGCTTGGCGACGGAGTCGCGCAGCGCCTCGGTGATCTCGTCGTAGAGCCGGTTCTCGTCGGACGGGCCGTGCACCGCGCGCGGCCGGAACGTGGCGGGGAAGTACCGCTCCACCACGGGCTTGCCACCCGGCGTGAGCGTGAACGAGGTGCCCGACTCGATCCGGTGGACGACGTCGTGCAGCGACTGGGGCTCCGGCACGTACTGGAGCGTCAGGTAGTGCTGGACGGCCGTCTGGTCGACCTTCGGGGTGACGCCGATCGTGTGCGTCAGCTCCAGCACGGACTTCTTCTCGCTGGAGAACGCCACCCCGCCCGGACCGGCGGCGTAGTACATCGGCTTGATGCCGAACGGGTCGCGCGCGCCGAACAGCACCCGCCGCTCGCGGTCCCAGATCAGGAACGCGAACATGCCGCGCAGCTTGGCCACCGCGGCGGGGCCGTAGTGGTGGTAGGCCGCGACGATCGTCTCGGTGTCGCCGTCGGTCGCGAACACCGCGCCGAACTGCTTGGTCAGCTCCGAGCGCAGTTCGAGGTAGTTGTAGATCTCGCCGTTGAACAGGATCGCGTAGCGACCGGGCTGGTTCATCGGGCCCCAGTGCAGGGGCTGGTGCGAGTGCTCGATGTCGATGATCGAGAGGCGGTTGAAGCCGAAGACGACCTCGTCGCCCTGCCACGTGCCGCTCTCGTCGGGCCCGCGGTGCCGCTGGCAGCGCAGCGCCCCCAGCACGGCCTGCCGCGCGTGCGCGGCGTCGTTCTCGTCAGGGCAAACCAGTCCTACCAGGCCGCACACGCCGAGGCACCCTTTCGTGTTGCTTGAGGTAAGTCCCCAGTATGCCGGGATACCGTTGTGTGACCGAAACTGCACCGTGGGGGTGCGGCCCCCGAGGGGTGACCCCCCGTGCGCTGAGCTACGCTCCCGCATGATCCGGCAAGGGTTCTCAAACCTCCCTTGCCTGCGAGCTTTCAGCAGCGAGGAGGCGGCGAGCAGTGGGCCTGAAGGAGGGCACCAGGGCAGCGCGGCTGGCGAAGGTCGTCGGGCTGGTCGGCCTGGTCGGCATCGGGGCCACGGGTTGCTCCACGGATGAGGTGCTGCGCTTCGGCTGGCCGGTGGCCGTGACGCCGCAGGCCGAGAAGATGCGCGAGCTGTGGACGTGGTCCGTCGTCGCCGCGCTCGCGGTCGGCGTGATCGTGTGGGGGCTGATCCTCTGGTCGGTCGCCTTCCACCGCAAGAAGAGCGAGGAGCTGCCGCGCCAGGTCGCGTACAACCTGCCGCTGGAACTGGTGCTCATCGTCGTGCCGACGGTCATCGTCGCCGTGCTCTTCTACTTCACGGCGGTCACCCAGAACTACGTGACGGACAAGTCCGAGAAGCCGGACGTGACCGTCGACGTGATCGCCTTCCAGTGGAACTGGGAGTTCCGCTACCCGGAGTTCAAGACCGCCGACGGGCCGGTCAGCACGGTCGGCAGCTCGGGCGAGATCCCGCTGCTGGTCGTGCCGTCGGACAAGTCGATCCGGTTCAACCTGGAGTCGACCGACGTCATCCACTCGTTCTACGTGCCGGAGTTCCACTTCAAGCGGGACGTCTTCCCGCTGCCGAAGAAGAACAACCAGGACTCCTCCTTCGAGATCACGAAGATCGACCGTGAGGGCTCGTTCGTCGGCCGGTGCGCCGAGCTGTGCGGCACCTACCACTCGGTCATGAACTTCGAGGTCCGCGCGCTCAAGCCGGCCCTGTTCGACGAGTACATCGGCCTGCGCCAGAAGACCAACGAGAAGACCGGCAAGCCGTACACCGCCGCCGAGGCGTTGACGGAGATGGACTGCGGCGAGCTGTGCACCCCGCACGCCGTCACCACCAAGCCCTTCGACACCGACCGGACCGTCCGCGAGGCGTCCACCGGCGGCGGGAAGTAGGAGGACGATTCCCGATGAAGGTCGAAGCGCGCATTTTTGACCTGGTGATGGGCTTCTCGTTCCTGATGGCCGTCGTGTACGGCTACTGGACGTGGTCGGCCACCGGAGTGGTGGAGCCCGTCGGCGCGGTCGCCCTGGCGTTGACCGGCGGCCTGGCGCTGATCGTGGGCACGTACTTCCGGTTCGTGGCCCGGCGCATCGAGGTGCGGCCCGAGGACAACGCCGAGGCCGAGGTCAGCGACGGTGCGGGCGAGCTGGGCTTCTTCAGCCCGGGTTCGTACTGGCCGGTCGCCCTGGCCGCCGCCGCCGGCACCGCGGGCGTGGCGCTCGCGTTCTGGCACGTGTGGCTGCTGGTCATCGCGGTCGTGCTCGTGCTGATCGCGGTCGGCGGCCTGGTGTTCGAGTACCACACCGGCCCGAACCACCACTGAGTTCCACGTCGAAACGGCCTCCCCGGACCGGGGAGGCCGTTTCGCGTTTCAGGCCGCGTTCGAGTTCTGGTACCGGTCCACGTACTCCTGGCCGGACAGGTCGAGGATGCGGTAGACGATCTCGTCGGTGATGGAGCGCAACACCGGAAGCGATTCGGCCATGCCCGCGTACCGCGAGAAGTCCAACGGTTCGCCGAAGCGGATCGTCACAGGCGCGAGCCGGGGGAGCCGCCGGTCGACCGGCTGGACCCGGTCCGTGCCCGTGATGCCGACCGGCACGACCGGTGCCCCGGATTCCAACGCGAGGCGTGCGACGCCCGTGCGGCCCCGGTGCAGCCGGCCGTCGAGGCTGCGCGTGCCCTCCGGGTAGATGGCGAAGGCACCGCCCGCCGTGAGGATCTCGTTGGCCGTGTCCAGGGAGGCGCGGGCCGCGCGGCCGGCACCACGCTTGACCGGGACGTGGCCCAGGCCCCCGAAGAAGTACCGGGAGAGGGCACCTTTGACCCCTCGGCCCTCGAAGTACTCGGCCTTGGCCAAAAAGGACACCCGCCTGGGCACCACCATGGGCAGGACGATGCTGTCGATGAACGAGAGGTGGTTGGGCGCCAGGATGACGGCTCCCGACTCCGGCACGTTCTCCAGCCCCTCGACCCGAGGCCGCCACACCAGGCGCGCGGAGGGCGCGACCACCCGCTTCATGACCGTGTAGAGCATGCCTCCAGCATGCCCCACCACCGCGGGGTTCACGCGCGGACGTGTCCGAGTGCGTATTTCAGGGTGCCTGGGCGCGTGTTTCGGGGTGCCTGAGTGGAGGACTCGCGGGGGTGGGCGGTGTCTGAGTGCACAACTCGCGGTGTCCGAACGCATGACTCGCGGATCAGGGGTCGGGGAGTTCGGCCTTCAGGGTCGTGGAGAGGGTGGCCCAGGTGCGCAGGAGGGTGGCGGTCGCGCCCGAGTCCACGGCCTCGGCGGCGCGGGTCAGGCCCGCCGCCAGGTCCGCGTGCAGGTCCGGGCCGAACCCGGCGAAGGTCGCGATCGCACCGGCCGCGTTGAGCAGCACGGCATCGCGCACGGCCCCCGGTTTGCCGCCCACGAAGTCCCGCACGACCTCGGCGTTCAGCGCCGGGTCGCCGCCCTTGAGGTCCGCCGGCAACGCCGCGCGCACACCCAGCACCGACGGGTCGATCCGGTCGGTCCGCACGGAACCGCCGGACGCCACCCACACCGACGTCGTGGTCGTCGTGGTGATCTCGTCCAGGCCGTCGTCGCCGCGCACCACCAGCGCCGTCTTGCCGCGCCGCGCGAACACCGACGCGATCAGCCCGCCGACGCCGTCCCGGCCGCAGCCGATCAGGCCCGCGTCCGGCTGCGCCGGGTTGGTCAGCGGTCCGAGCAGGTTGAACGGGGTGGGAATGCCCAGCTCACGCCGGGGGCCGCTGGTGTAGCGGAACGCCGGGTGGAAGATCGGGGCGAAGCAGAAACCGATGCCCAGTTCGGCCAGGGTCCGCTGGACCCCCGTAGCGGGCAGGTCGATGGCGACGCCCAACGCCTCCAGCACGTCGGCCGTGCCGGTCTGCGACGACGCCGCGCGGTTGCCGTGCTTCACCACGGGCACGCCCGCCGCCGCCGTGACCAGCGCTGCCATGGTCGAGATGTTCACCGACCCGGAGTTGTCACCGCCCGTGCCGACGACGTCCATCGACCGCACGTCCACGGTGAACCGGCGTGCGTGCCGCAGCATCGCCGAGGCCAGGCCGTCCACCTCGGCGGGCGTCTCGCCCTTGGCGCGCAGCGCGACCGCGAACCCGCCGATCTGCGCCTGCGTCGCCGCGCCGGACATGATCTGGTCCATCGCCCACGAGGTGTCCTCTTCGGACAGGTCCCCGCGGTCGACGAGTCTGGACAGCAGCGAAGGCCAGGACAGAGCCGTCATGGCGGTCAGCCGCGCACGACGGGAACGGCCGTCGACCGCAGCACCTCGGCCACGGTCTCGGCGGCGGCCAGCGGGTCGAGCGGGTGGACGATCACCGCGTCCGCCTGCGACCACGTGGCCAGCCACCGGTCGTCCTTGCGCCGCACCGCCACCACGATCGGGGGGCAGTCGGCGATCTCGTTCTTGAGCTGCCGGGACAGGCCCATGCCGCCGGTGGGCTGCGCCTCGCCGTCGAGGATCGCGAGGTCGACGCCGCCCTTGTCCATCTCGTACAGGACGTCCGCGATCGCGCCGACCTCCACGTAGTCGACGCGGCCCAGGTCGGGCGCGGGTCGGCGGCCGACCGCAGTGATGATCGTCTCACGCACCTCGGGGCGGTGGCTGAACACCAGGATCCTGGTCGGTTGCGCGCTCATCTGCGGTCCTCCGGCGGGTCGGGTGCCAGGTTGCGACGATGTTATCCGCATTACCCCGGCACACCTGAAGCGCGTCCCATCCGATCCAGTCGCCGCCCAGCCGCTGGGCGAGCCCGGCCATCCGGGACCGCTCCCGGGCGCAGCCCAGCACGTCCAGCTTCTGCACGCGCAACGCGTACGCGGGCGAGCCCTCCCGCAGCTCCCACCCGTCCGGCGCGAGCAGCTCGCGCGCGCGTTGTACCTGGTCAGCGGGCAGTTCGAGGTGGTGGCGCAGCACGGCGTCGGCGGCGGGGTCCCACTCGGGCGACCGGGCCAGCACCGCCGAGTCGGCCTCGACGAGGTCGAACGCGGTCACGACCACGCGCAGCCCCGGCGAGTCGATCGCCAACGTCGGTACGGCACCGCGCGCGAGCCTTCGTCGCAAGGCGTCCAGCAGTCCCATCGCACCCACTCCGACCTGTGATCGAGACGACCCGTCGACCCGCCCCGGACCCGATGGGCGGAGCGAAAACCTGCAAGCAATAATGCGTCGTGTGACAACGGCAGCGCCCTCAATCGGCCAGCGCGTGCACTCGCTGAACCGCCCGAACATGGTCAGCGTCGGCACGATCGTCTGGCTGTCCAGTGAGCTCATGTTCTTCGCCGGGCTCTTCGCCATGTACTTCACGGTGAAGGCCCAGAACGAAGGGCACTGGCCGCCGGAGCCGACCGAGCTGAACGTGCCTTACGCACTGTTCTTCACGGTCATCCTGGTGGCATCGTCGTTCACCTGTCAGCTTGGCGTGTTCGCCGCCGAGCGTGGCGACGTGTTCGGCCTCCGTCGGTGGTACGTCGTCACGTTGATCATGGGCGCGATCTTCGTCGCCGGCCAGGCGGGTGAGTACATCAACCTCGTGCACGAGGGCACCACGATCCCCGGGTCCGCGTACGGCACCGTCTTCTACCTGACGACCGGCTTCCACGGTCTGCACGTGATCGGCGGCCTGATCGCGTTCGTCTACCTGCTGGTGCGTACGAAGCTGAGCAAGTTCACGCCGGCACAGGCGACCTCGGCCATCGTCGTGTCGTACTACTGGCACTTCGTCGACGTGGTGTGGATCGGCCTGTTCGCCATCATCTACATCGTGCCCTGACCAGCCCGAACCCCGAACTCCCACCAGCAAGGGTTGCCGTTCTCATGACCACCATCACCACACGGGCCCGGAAGCGCAGCAAGCTGCGTCGGCGGATCTCGGGCCTGCTCGCGCTGGGCTTCGCGCTGTTGAGCGCGGGCTTCCTGTTCAGCGCGCTGGCACCGCAGCCGCAGACCGCGCAGGCGACGGAGGACCCGGCGCAGGTGCGACTGGGCGAGCAGCTCTACAACAACACCTGCATCAGCTGCCACGGCGCGAACCTCGACGGCGTCGAGGACCGCGGCCCGAGCCTGATCGGTGTCGGCGAGGCGGCCGTCTACTTCCAGGTGTCCTCCGGCCGCATGCCGATGGCCCGCCAGGAGGCCCAGGCCCAGCGCAAGCCGGCGGCGTTCTCGCCCGAGGAGATCGAGGCGCTCGGCGCCTTCATCCAGTCGCGTGGCGGCGGCCCGGAGACCCCCGAGGAGCGTGGCGAAGCGCTCCGCGGCGAGGACCCGGCCCGCGGCGGCGAGCTGTTCCGCCTCAACTGCGCGGCGTGCCACAACTTCACCGGTCGCGGCGGGGCGCTGTCGTCCGGGAAGTTCGCACCCGAGCTGGACGGCGTGACCGAGGAGCAGCTGTACACGGCGATGCTCACCGGTCCGCAGAACATGCCGAAGTTCTCCGACCGGCAGCTCACGCCGGAGGAGAAGAAGGACATCATCGCGTACATCAAGTCGGTGACCGACGGGAACAACAACCCCGGCGGCGCCCCCCTCGGCGGCCTCGGGCCGGTATCGGAGGGCCTGATCGCGTTCATCGTGGGTATCGCCGCCCTGATCGGCGTGACCCTCTGGATCGGAGCCAAGGCATGAGCGGCGGTAAGCCGGACGGGCTGCCCTCGGAGGCGGAACTCGCGGACATGGACCGGGACGAGCTGGTCAAGCTCGGTACCGCCATCGACGGCGTCGAACTCGTCCACTACGAGGAGCGTTGGCCGGTCAAGGGCACGCGCGCGGAGCGCCGGGCCGAGCGGACCGTCGCACTGTGGTTCACCATCGCCGCGCTCGCCGGCCTGGCGTTCCTCGGCGCGTTCCTGTTCTGGCCGTGGAAGTACGAGGCGCCGCACACCGACGAGCACATCCTGTACAGCCTGTACACGCCGCTCATCGGTTTCACGCTCGGCCTGTCCATCCTGGCCCTGGGCGTCGGCGCGCTGCTGTACACCAAGAAGTTCATCCCGGAGGAGCTGGCCGTCCAGCAGCGCCACGACGGCGGCTCGCCCGAGATCGACAAGGCCACGGTGCTCGCCGAACTCGCCGACGCGGGCGTGCGCTCCACGATCGGCCGCCGGTCGCTGATCAAGCGGACCGCGGGCCTGGGCGCCGGCGTGTTCGGCCTCGGCGTGCTGGCCGTGCCGCTGGGCGCGCTGGTCAAGAACCCGTGGCAGGACAGCGAGACCAAGAACTCGCTGTGGCACACCGGGTGGAAGGCCGAGAACGGCGAGAAGGTCTACCTGCGCCGGCACACCGGCCGGTTCCACGACGTCGAGCTGATCCGGCCCGAGGACCTGGCCGCCGGTGGCTTCGAGACCGTGTTCCCGTTCCGCGAGTCCGAACGCGACGACGAGGAAGCGCTGGTCGCCGCCCTCAAGCGGGCCGACAACCCGGTCATGCTGATCCGCCTGCGTCCCGGCCAGGAGGTCGTGAAGCGGGACGGTCAGGAGGAGTTCAACTACGGCGACTTCTACGCGTACTCGAAGATCTGCACCCACCTCGGGTGCCCGACCTCCCTGTACGAGCAGCAGACCGGTCTGCTGCTGTGCCCCTGCCACCAGTCGCAGTTCGACGTCTTCCACTACGGCAAGCCGCGCTTCGGCCCGGCCACCCGGGCGCTCCCGCAGCTCCCGATCACCGTGGACGAAGACGGTTACCTGATCGCCCGCGGCGACTTCATCGAGGCCGTGGGTCCGGCGTTCTGGGAGCGTAAGTCATGAGCGGCATCACCACGCCGACAAAGCGGCAGGGTGCCGGGGCCCGCTTGGCGGGCGGCGCCGCGAAGTGGGCCGACGACCGGTTCCACATGGCGGGCGGCATCCGCAAGCAGTTGAACAAGGTCTTCCCGACGCACTGGTCGTTCCTGCTCGGCGAGATCGCGCTCTACAGCTTCATCATCCTGCTGCTGTCGGGCACCTACCTGGCGCTGTTCTTCGACCCCTCCATGGAGGAGGTCGTCTATCACGGCAGCTTCGTGAACCTCCAGGGCATCGAGATGTCCCGGGCGTTCGAGTCGACGCTGCAGATCTCGTTCGAGGTGCGCGGCGGTCTGTTCGTCCGGCAGGTCCACCACTGGGCCGCGCTGCTGTTCATGGCCGCGATCGTCGTGCACATGTTCCGGATCTTCTTCACGGGTGCCTTCCGGCGTCCCCGTGAGATCAACTGGGTCATCGGCATCGTGCTGTTCATGCTCGGCGCGATCGAGGGCTTCCTCGGCTACTCGCTGCCCGACGACCTGCTGTCCGGCACCGGCCTGCGCGTGATGGCGGCCCTGCTGATCTCGTTCCCGGTGATCGGCACGTGGCTCAACTGGCTGGCGTTCGGCGGCGAGTTCCCCGGCACCGAGATCATCCCGCGGCTCTACACGCTGCACATCCTGGTCATCCCGGGCATCATCCTGGCGCTGATCGCCGTGCACCTGGGCCTGGTCTGGTACCAGAAGCACACCCAGTTCCCGGGCGTGGGCCGCAAGGAGACCAACGTCGTCGGCGTGCGGATCATGCCGGTGTTCGCGGCCAAGGGCGGCGGCTTCTTCGCCGTGGTCACGGCCGTCACCGCGATCATGGGCGGCATCTTCCAGATCAACCCGGTGTGGAACTTCGGCCCGTACAACCCGGCGCAGGTGTCGGCGGGTTCGCAGCCCGACTGGTACATGGGCTGGACCGACGGCCTGGTCCGCATCTGGCCCGCGTGGGAGCTGTACCTCGGCGACTACATGATCCCGGCGCCGTTCTGGCCGTTCATGCTCGGTCTGCCGCTGCTGACCGGCATCGCCGCCGCGTACCCGTGGATCGAACGCAAGATGACCAAGGACTACGCGCACCACAACCTGCTGCAGCGTCCGCGTGACGTGCCGGTCCGGACGTCGTTGGGCGTCATGGCCATCACGTACTTCATGGTCCTGCTGCTCATGGGCGCGAACGACATCTTCGCGTACAAGTTCGACATCTCGTTGAACGCGACGACGTGGATGGGCCGCATCGGCCTGCTCGTGCTGCCGCCGATCGCCTACTTCCTCACCTACCGGCTGTGCATCGGTCTCCAGCGCGCCGACCGCGAGGTGCTGGAGCACGGTGTCGAGACGGGCATCATCAAGCGCCTGCCGCACGGCGAGTTCATCGAGATCCACCAGCCGCTGGGCCCGGTGGACGACCACGGCCACCCGCTCCCGTTGGAGTACCAGGGCGCGTCCGTGCCGAAGAAGATGAACAAGCTGGGGTCGGCCGGCCACCCGGTGCCCGGCAGCTTCCTGACGCCGGACAAGCCGGAGGAGACCGCCGCGCTGGCGCGTGCCCGTGCCGAGCACGGTGCGGCGACGGACTCGTTGACCGCGGAGAACAAGCCGGCCCTGCCCGGCAAGCACGAAGCCTGAGCCCTCCGCCGAGAGGCCCCGCCCCCTTGGGGTGCGGGGCCTCTCGCGTACCCGCGAGTCCTCCACTCGGACACCCTGAAACACGCACTCGGACACCGCGAGTTGTGCACTCGGACACCGCGAGTTGTGCACTCGGACACCGCGAGTTGTGCGTTCAGGCACCGTGACTTTCGCGTCCGGACACCACGAGATCCGCACCCGCGCAGCCCGAACGGGCACGTCGGGCTCACCGACGTGCGGGCGGGGACACGCCAGGGCTACAGGCCGATGGAGAAGGCGTCCTCGGCGTCCCGCTTGGAGTACGAGCGGAACGAGATGTGGGTGTCGGTGTTCAGGACGCCGGGCACCTTGCTGATGCGGCCGGGGACCAGGGCGGCCAGGTCCTCGTGGCGCTCCACCTTCACCAGGGCGATCAGGTCGACGTCGCCGGCGCACGAGTAGACCTCGGTGACGCCCTCGATGTCGGCGATCGCCTGCGCCGCGTCCGGGATGGTGTCGGCGGCGGCCTGGATCAGCACGATCGCGGTGATCACGGGTCCTCCTCGGGTGCTCGGGGTGGGCCCAATGCTAGTGCTCGGCGTGGCGGTACAGGTCGCGGCCGGCCTCGGCGCGTTCCGCCCACGACCGCCAGGTCGCGGCGGCCCGCGCGGGCGAGGCCCACGGGGTGTCGCAGTGGACCAGCCTCGACCCCGGTCGGTCGATCCACCGCAGGACCAGGGCGACCTCCTCGGGTGGCGTGCCGAAGAGCGGACCGGGCCGCGGGACCACGGTTTCCGCGCTCGCCACCAGGGCCGCCACGACCGGCATCGGTGCTACGCCCCGTCGGGCCACCCCGGCCGAGGCCAGGCGGCCGTGGCGCACCACCGCGAACTCCCAGCCGTACTCGCCGTCGGGTCTGGCCACCACCAGTTCGGGGAGCGCGGCCAGGGCCGCGAGGCGTTGCCCCCGGTCCAGGACGCGGATCAACGCGGCCAAGCGGTCACGTCGGGTGCCCGCCTCCTCGAAGCGCTCGGCGGCGGAAAGGTCTTCCAACGCGGTCGCGACGTCGTGCAGGGGCGCGGTCGTCCGGCCGGACACCAGCTCGCGGAACGTCGTGGCGGCCGGCTCGTAGTCGGTCACGTCCTGGAGGCCCGCGCACGGCGCTTTGCAGCGACCCATCCCGTACAGCGCGCACGGCGTGCCGCTGCCGCCCGAAGCCGGTATCCGCTGGTTGCACGCGCGCAGCGGCACGGCGTCGAGCACGGCGTCCAGCGCGTTCTCGGCCGACCGCCGGGTGCGGAACGGCCCCAGGGCGCCCGGGCGCGGCGTGCGGACCAGCGACAGCCGGGGGAACGCCTCGTCGGTCAGGGTCAGCCACCACGCCGCCGACGCGTTCTTCGACCTGCGGTTGTAGGCGGGTTTGTACGCGGTGAGCAGGCGCAGTTCGCGGACCGACGCCTCCAACGCGTGCGCGCACACCACCGAGTCGACCCGCACGGCCAAGGCCACCATCTCGCGCACCCGGCGACGGCCCTCCGACGCCGTGAAGTACTGCCGCACCCGGCGGCGCAGATCGGACGCCGTGCCGACGTAGAGCACCTCGTCCGACGGGCCGCGGAACAGGTACACGCCCGGTTCCGCCGGCAGGTCCGCGGCCAGGGACCGCTTGCGCCGCTGGGCCGGCGACACGTCCGGCAGGTAGGCGAGCAGTTCCTCCAACGAGTGCACGCCCTGGTTGCCGACGCGTTCGAGCAGCCGGTGCAGCACCTCGACGGTGGCCCGCGCGTCGGTCAACGCGCGGTGGTTGGGCATCTCGGCCACGCCGAACAGCGCGGACAGCGCCGACAACCGGCACGACGGCGCCTCGTCGCGGGTCAGCACACGGCGGGCGAGCTTGACCGTGCACACCACGGACGACGTGGGCCGTCGATAGCCGTGCCGCTCGCACGCGGCCTTGAGGAAGCCGACGTCGAAGCCGGAGTTGTGCGCCACGAGCACCGCGTCGCCGACGAACTCCAGGAACGCGGGCAGCACCGCGTCGAGCGCCGGCGCGGCGGACACCATCGCCTGCGTGATGCCGGTGAGCGCGACCACCTGCGGCGGGATGCCGCGCCGCGGGTCGACGAGCGTGCCGAACTCGCCCAGCACCCGACCGCCGCGCACCTTCACCGCGCCGATCTCGGTGATCGCGTCCTCGGTGGCGCTGCCGCCCGTGGTCTCCAGGTCGAACACGACGAACGTGGTGTCCCGCAACGGGGTTCCCAGCTCGTCGAACGACAGTTGAGTGGTCATCGGCCGGGACGATAATGGTCGGCACCGACAATTCTTCATTACAAGGCGCGCCACCTCGCGTTACCGGATCGGTGTCGCCTGTGCGCGGGTCGTAGCCTGTACGGGTGCAGGACCCGATCACGCCGCTGGACACGGCCGACGACGCGGTCTCGGAGGACGACCCGGTCGGCGAATCGGCCGTGGACTGGGCCGGGTTGCCCGAGCCGTTGCGCGTGCGGCTGGCCGAGTTGAGCGCCGATGCCCTGGGCGAGCTGGCGAAGGTCGACGTGCCGCAGTCGCTGCGGGCGGTCGCGCGGTTCGCGCCGACGAAACGCGCGCGGTTGGGCGCGTCGGCGTTGCTCGGCGGGCTGCGCGGGTCGGCGAACTTCCGGGCGGCGGTCGTGGAGTGGTTGCGCCGCAACCGGCCCGCGACGTTGGAGACCACCTCGCCGGACCCGGTGACGGCGGGCGCGGCGGCGATCCTGCAGGGCGAGGAGGTCGCGGCGCACTTCGTGGAGCTGGTCGGGCGGCGGGCGTCGGACGCGTCGTTGCGCGCCGAGCGGGACACGGCCGTGCTGCGCGCGGAACGCCTCGAGTCCGAGCTGGACCGGTTGCGCACCGAACGCGCCGAGGTCGGCGGCGCGGCGGACAAGATCCGCGAGGAGGCCGAGGTCGAGCTGGAGCGGCTGCGCAAACGCCTGCGAGAGCAGGGTGTGCGGTTGCGCGAGGCCAAGGACCGGGCCGAGGCCGCGGCGGCCGAGGTCGAGAAGGTCCGGGCGCTGACCGATGCGGAGGTGCGGCGGGTGACCGCCGAACGCGACCGGGAACGCGAGCGGGCCGAGAACGAACGGGCCAAGGCACAACGCGCCGTCGCGGACGCGGACGTGGCTCGGCAGTCCGCCAAGGAGGCACGGCAGGCCGACGAGGTGCGGCTGGCGCTGCTCGTGGACACGCTCGACGGCGCGGTCAACGGCCTGCGTCGGGAGTTGGCGTTGGGCGGTGCGGGACCGCGTCCGGCGGACCTGGTGCGCGGTGCGAGCGCGGCGCAGGGCGCGGTGGGCCGGGTCGAGGACCCGGCGGCGCTGGACCGGCTGCTGGCCCTGCCGGCCGTCCACCTGATCGTGGACGGCTATAACGTCACCAAGACGGGTTACCCCGAACTGTCGTTGTCGGACCAGCGGGACCGGCTCGTGCACCAGCTCGCGGTGCTGGCCGCGCGGACCGGCGCGGAGGTCACGCTGGTGTTCGACGGCGCGGGCGTGGTGGCCGTGCCCACGTCGGCGCCGCGAGGTGTGCGCGTGCTGTTCAGCGATCCGGGTGTGCTGGCGGACGACGTGATCCGGGCGTTGGTGACCGCCGAGCCGGAGGGCCGGCCCGTGGTGGTGGTCACGTCCGATCGGGCCGTCGCCGACTCCGTCCGACGCCGCGGCGCCCACCCCGTGCCGTCGGCGGTGCTGCTGGCACGCCTGGGCAGGGTGTGACCTCCGTCGGGTTTTTCACACCAACGGGGAGTGTCCTCGCTGGCCCGTTCGTGGATCGTAATGAACCCGAAAGGTATTCGGGCCGGGACGGGTGGACGTGGGCGCTCACTTTTCGTAACCTGGCCGAGACCTCGCGGGGCTTCGCCGTCCACCCTGGCCGGCGGCGCGGGATCACCGCCGTATCGGCACGCGGGGAGCCGAGCCGGAAAAACCGGGTTCGCGGGAAGATGCGTCGCGTCACGCCCGGACCCACCTGGCGGTACACACGAAGGAGAGACGCACGACTGTGGCGTCGCAACGATTCAAACGCGGTCTGATCGCGGCGACCGCGGTGGCCGCCGCGGCGGTGGGCATCACGCCCGTTCCCGCCAACGCGCAGCCCACCAACCAGTCCGACGCGCTCAAGAAGTACAACGAGCTGGCGGAGCAGGCGACCAAGCTCAACGAGGAACTGCTCCGCGCCCAAGAGCAGCAGACGGCCAAGCAGGCCGAACTCGACAAGGCCAACGCCGACCTCGCGCAGGCCACCAAGTCGGGCGAGCAGGCCAGGTCCGACGAGGAGCAGTTCCGGGGCCAGGTCGACAAGCTGACCGAGGCGTCCTTCGAGGGCGCGCGGTTCAACCAGCTCTCGGCGCTGCTGGTCAGCGATTCGCAGCAGGACTTCCTCAACCGCATGTCCGCGCTGGGCATCCTCGCGGCGGACAACGCCGAGGCGTTGGAGAAGCTGTCGGCCGCGGTCGACACCGCCGAGCAGTCGAAGAAGGCGGCGTCCGAGGCGCAGGCCAAGGCGCAGCAGGCTTCCGACGAGGCGGTGAAGATCACCGAGGACGTCACGAAGCGCAAGGGCGAGCTGGACAAGCAGATCGTCGAGGTCAAGAACGTCCTCAACCAGCTCAGCAACTCCGACAAGGCGACCCTGAAGAACCCGGGCGACACCTCGCAGCCGCCGGTGCCCGCCGGCGCGGCGGGCGCGGCGCTCCAGTTCGCACTCGACCAGCGTGGCGACATGTACTCGTACGGCGCGACCGGTCCGAACCTGTGGGACTGCTCGGGCCTGACCATGAAGTCGTACGCCGCGGCGGGTGTGAGCATCCCGCGCACCAGCCAGGGCCAGGCGGGCGCCGGGCGTGCCGTCTCGCGCGGCGAGGTGACCGCGGGCGACCTGATCATCTACAACGGCGGCATGCACGTGGGCATGGCCGTGGACAACGGGCGCGTCGTGCACGCGTCGACCGACGGCGTGCCGGTGAAGATCGTCGCGCTGGAGGCGCCGGGCTCGATCTACGCCATGCGTCGCATCGCGGGCTGATGACCTCTCCGGACGGGGCCGCTCCTGCCAGGAGCGGCCCCGTCCGCGTGTTCCTACTGGTCGTCGTGCTGTTCCTGACGGTCGCGTCCGTGCCGGTGACCGACGACATGGCCGTGCGGGACGTGCTCGACCGGAGGTCGCGGGCCGTGTTGACGCGTGACGAGACCGCGTTCCTCGCCGACCTCGACCCGCACGCGTCCCCGGCGTTCGTGGACGCCCAACGCGCCCTGTTCCGCAACCTGTCCGCGGTGCCCTTGGCGCAGTGGTCCTACCGGGTCGACGACGCCGCCGTGCCGGACGGCCTCACCGCGGACGCGGATTCCCTTGCCACGCCCCGGGTCGGGCTGGAGTACCGGCTGCGGGACGTCGACACCGTGCCGAGCGTGCGGGACATGGCGTACGTGTTCACGCGCCGCGGCGGTCGCTGGTACCTGGCCTCGGACACCGCCCTCGAACGCTTCGGGCGGCACACCTGGCGCGGACCGTGGGACTTCGGGCCGTGCGCGGTGCTCGACGGGCCGGCCGGATTCGTGCTCGCCCACCCCGGCGGCGAGGAGTTCGCCGCGCGCGTGTCCGCCGAACTGCCCGGCGCCGTGGACGCCGTGCGTGCCGTGTGGGGACCGTGGAACGGCCGGGTCGCGGTGTACGTCCCCGCCGGCCGCGAAGAGCTGAACGCCCTGGTGGGACCGGGATTCGCCGCCGGCCTCGCCGGCATCGCGGTGTCCGACCCGGGCGTGGCGTCCGGACAACGGGTCGTGCTCGCGTCACCGTTGCCCACGGCCTCCCTGCGGGTGTTGCTGCGGCACGAGATCACGCACGTCGTCGCCCGCGGGGCCACGGCCGACGGCGCCCCGATGTGGCTGCTGGAGGGGTTCGCCGACTACGTCGGCTACCGGGGCCTGGGCACAGGGTGGGCGTCGACGCTGGCGGCCGAGGTGCGGGCCGGGCGACTCGGCGACCTGCCGTCCGACGCGGACTTCCGGACCGACCCGGAACCTGCCTACCAGCGGTCGTGGTCGCTGGTCGCCTACCTGGCCGCCGTGCTCGGCGAACCACGCCTGGTCGGGTTCTACCGGCTGCTCGCCCGGTCGTCCGATGTGGAGGGGGCGCTGCGGACGTTCGGCCTCGACCGGGCTGGGGTCGTGCGCGGCTGGCACGATTTCCTCCGGAGCACGTTCCCGTAACCTGTCGCGGGTGCGGCGAACCCTCTTGGTGACCAACGACTTCCCGCCCCGGCACGGGGGGATCCAGGCGTACCTGCACGCGTTCGCGCGCCGCCTGCCCGAACTCGTGGTGTACGCGCCCGCGTGGGAGGGCGCCGCCGAGTTCGACGCGAACCAGCCGTTCGAGGTCGTCCGCCACGGCGGCACGCTGATGCTGCCGACCCCCGACGTGATCAGGAAGGCCGCCGACCTGCGCCGGGCGACGGACTGCTCGACCGTGTGGTTCGGCGCGGCGGCCCCGTTGGCGTTGATGGCCCCCGCACTGGGTGCCGACCGGGTCGTGGCGTCGACGCACGGGCACGAGGTGGGCTGGTCGATGCTGCCCGGCGCTCGCCAGGCGTTGCGGGCGATCGGGTCCACTTCGGACGTCGTGACGTACGTGAGCCGGTACACGCGCTCCCGCTTCGCCGCCGCCTTCGGACCCATGGCGGCCCTGGAACACCTCCCGTCCGGAGTGGACACCGGGGTGTTCGCCCCGGACCCGGCTGCCCGCGCGGAGATCCGTGCGCGGTACGGCTTGGGCGACCGACCCGTGGTGGTGTGCGTGTCGCGACTCGTGGCGCGTAAGGGACAGGACGTCCTCGTGCGGGCGTTGCCACAGATCCGCGATTCGGCACCCGACGCCGCCCTCCTGATCGTGGGCGACGGTGGCTACCGCTCGACGCTGGAACGCCTGGCCGCGGCCGCGGACGTGACCGATCACGTCGTGTTCACCGGCCCGGTGCCGTGGGAGGAGCTGCCCGCGCACTACAACGCCGGCGACGTGTTCGCGATGCCGTGCCGAACGCGCGGGAAGGGCCTCGACGTGGAAGGGCTGGGGCTGGTGTACCTGGAGGCGTCGGCCACCGGCCTGCCGGTCGTGGCGGGCCGTTCGGGCGGCGCACCGGAAACCGTGCGCGACGGCGTGACGGGAAACGTGGTGGACGGCCGCTCGGTGGACGACGTGGCGAAAGCCGTCGGCACCCTGCTGGCGGACCGCGACACCGCACGACTGATGGGCGCGGCCGGTCGGGACTGGGTGTCACGCGAGTGGCGCTGGGACACCCTGGCCAACCGCCTGTCCCACCTACTGACCGGCTGACAAGAAACGAAACAGAGCCGACCGACCCAACCCACAACGATCGGCACCCGAACACACAACTCGCGGTGCCCGAGTGCACAACTCGCGGTGTCTGAACGCATAACTCGCGGTGTCCGGACGTACGACTCGCGGGATGGGGGTCACCCGAAAGGAGGTGCCTGAGTGTGTGTTTCGGGGTGCCCGAGTGGAGGACTCGCGAGCTCGGCGGGGAGGCACAGGCCGAGCTCGGCGGTCAGCGCCGCGGCCTGGTCGGCCAGCATGAGCGACTCCGCCAACTCGCCCTGGACCCGCCGCAACCCCGCCAACCCGGACAACGCCCGCGCGAGCCCCGCCCGGTACCCGATGGCCCGTGCCTTGGTCGACGCCTGCTGGTACTGCGCATCGGCGAGATCGAGCGCCCCCAGCCCCCTGTTGGCCGCGGCCATCACCGTCAGCACGTCCGTCGTGATCCGCTGATCGGCACCGTCGCGCAGCTCGGTCAACGCCCGGTCCGCCAACGACAGCGCGGCCCCGTGATCACCCGCGCGCAGCCGCACGTACGCCGTGGTCTCCAGAACCCGGGCGGCGGCATCGGTGAACCCCGACGCGACGCTCGACCGCAACGCCTCGGCCAGGTGCTCGTCCCCGTTCCCGCCGGTCAGGTGCAGGGCGAGACCGAGCAGGGTGCGCGCGCTGATCCCGGCGACGCGCAACCCGTGCGCCGTGCTGATCGACAACGCCTCGGTCAGCAGCACGACGGCCTCGGCCGGTTCGCCGGTCTCCACGGCCAACGCGCCCAGTCCGACCAGCACGCCCGCCTCGCCCGACCGGGCGCCGCCGGTCTCGCGCTGGAGGGCCAGGCACGCCTCCAGCTCGTCCCGCGCCGCCGCCAGGTCGCCCGCCTCCAGCCGGACCAGCCCCAGTCCCGCCCGGACGCCGGCCTCCGCGTCCCGGTCGCCGTCCAGCCGGTGCAGTTCGACCGCGCGCGTGTAGTGCGAGATCGACGTGCCGAAGTCGCCGAGGCGGCGGTGGAGCGTGCCGAGGTTGCGGTGCATCGCCGCTTCGCCGGCCCGGTCGCGCTGGTCGTGCGCGGCGACGAGCCCGTAGTGCGCGCTGCACAGCCATTCCGCCACGTGCCGGCCGATCCACAGGTAGCCGCGCAGCCCGTCGGCCAGCCGCCACGACAGCGCGGCCGGTCCGTGTTCGGCGGCCGAGCGGATCGCGGACGTGAGGTTGTGCAGTTCCGCGTCCAGCCAGGCGCGCGCATGCGCAGGGGTGTCCACGGCCGGCACGCGCGGGTGCCGGCGTTCGGGCGCGGGCAGGCGCACCAGGTCGGGGTAGAGCACCTCGGCGCACCGGTCGACCGTCGCCGCGTAGTACTCCAGCAGCCGTACCCGGGCCGCCGCGCCGTCGGCGACTTCCGACTCCCGGGCGAACCGGGCCAGTTCGTCGTGGAATCCGTAGCGGTCGCCGTGCCGGACCAGCAGTCGGACCGCGGCGAGCCGGTCGAGCGATTCCGCCGCCTCGTGCACCGGCACGTCCGCCAGGTTCGCCGCCGCCTGCGCGTCGAAGTCCCCGCCCGGCACGACGCCCAGCAGCCCGAACAGCCGTCGGGTCGCGGGGGACTGGCGTTCGTGCGCCAGCCGCGCCGGGGTCCGGTCGCCGAGCGCGGCCAGGTAGTGCCCGACCGGCTCGTCCCCGATCGAGGCCGCCGCGATGCCCAGCGTCAACGGCAGGTGTCCGCACCGCCGCGCCAGTTCGGCCGCCGCCGGACCCGACCGGCCCAGCAGGGTCTGCGCCTCGGCCGGCGTGAGCACGTCCAGCGGCACGGGTCGCGCACCGTCCACCGCGATCAGCCCACGCAGGTCCGACCGGCTCGTCACCAGCACCGGGCACGCGGCCACACCGGGCAGCAGCGGCCGGACCCGGTCCGGTGCCGCCGCGTTGTCCAGCACGATCAGCATCCGGCGCTGGGCCAGCAGCGAGCGGAACAGCGAGCCGCACTCGTCGACGTCGCCCGGTATCCGTTCCGGCGGCACGCCCAGCGCCCGCAGGAACCGCGACAGCACGTCGATCGTCTCGGCCGGCGGCCCGGCCGTGTAGCCGCGCAGGTCCGCGTAGAGCAGGCCGTCCGGGAACCGGTCGCGCAGCCGGTGCGCCACGTGCGTCACCAGGGCCGTCTTGCCCACGCCCGCGACGCCCGCGACCACGACGATCGGCACGGCCGTGCGCGACCCGTCCGGCGCGATCAGCCGGGTGATCCGGTCGACGGCCGCCGCCCGGCCGACGAACCCCGGCACGTCCGGCGGCAGCCCGCGCGGCACGTCCGGGTCCCGCCCGCGGCGGGGCAGGGCCAGGCCGGGGTCGCCGACGAGGATCTTCTGGTGCAGTCCGCGCAGTTCGTCGCCGGGTTCGACGCCGAGCTGCTCGCCGAGCACGTGATCGGCCCGGCGGAACGCCTCCAGCGCCTCGGCCTGCCGGCTGCCCCGGTGCAGGGCGAGCATGAGCTGCGCCCAGAACCGCTCTCTGAGCGGGTGGTCGGCGGTCAGGCCGCGCAGTACCGGCACAAGCCGTTCGTGGCGTCCTAACGCGAGTTCGACGTCGTTGCGCTCTTCGTGCGCGATCATCAGCCGCTCGGCCAGCCGGGGCACCTCGTCGTCGCGCAACGCCGACGACGGCACGTCGGCCAGCGCCTGGCCCCGCCACAGTCCCAGCGCCTCGGCGAACAGGTCCGCGGCCGTGCCCAGGTCGCCCGCCCGCGCCGCCGCGCTCGCCCGTGCCGCGGTCGTGGTGAAGCGGTGCACGTCGACGCGTTCCGGCGGCACCACCATCCGGTACCCGTCGGCGGTCGTGCGGATCAGCGAGGGGTCGCCCAGGAGCTGGCGCAGCCGCATCACGTAGGTCTGGAGCGTGCCCCGGGTCCGGGCCGGCGGCGCCTGTCCCCACAGGAACGCGACCAGGTCGCCGACCGGCACGACACGTCCCGCCCGCAGCAGCAACGCCGCCAGCAGCGCCCGGTGCTTGCCCGCGCGCACGGGCACGAGCCGATCGTCCAGCCGTACCTGGAGGGGCCCGAGCAGACCGAACCACGGACCCGACGCCATGACCGTCCCCTCGCTCCGTTCTCCGCGCGTCCCCAGCCTAAGCGCGCGCTGACGGAGCGAGTCATCGCCGCGTCAGCGATACGACAGCGCGCTCGGGCAGTCTTGAGGAGTCCCGGTCGGGGGACCGGGACGACGAAGCTCATCGGGTCCGCGTGAGCGGATACGCGATCACTGGGGGTCGAGTGGCCCGCACCACGTGGTGCGGGCCACTCGTCTTGTTTGGCCCATGGTCCCCCAACGGGGGACCTTTGTGAAGCGGATCACGTCGATCCGCGACCGATGGATCGTGAGTCCACCTCACGCGTACAGCGACTCGATGTCCCGCCGGTAGGTGTCCGAGACGACGGACCGCCGCAGCTTCAGACTCGGGGTCAGCTCGCCGCCGGCCTCGGTGAAGTCCACCGGCAGGATGCGGAACCGGCGGATCGACTCGGCCTTGGACACCGCCTGGTTGGCGTCGTCGACCGCGGCCTGGATCTCCGCGCGCAGGTCCTCGTCGTCGAGCAGGTCGGCGACGCCGGCGGTGGCGGGCTTGCCCGTCCGCTCGCGCCACGCCGGGAAGAACTCCGGGTCGACGGTGATCAGCGCGCCGACGTAGGGCCGCGCGTCGCCGACCACCATGCACTGGCTGATCAGCGGGTGCGCCCGGAGCCGGTCCTCGAGCTGGGCCGGCGAGACGTTCTTGCCGCCCGCCGTCACGATGATCTCCTTCTTGCGTCCGGTGATCTTCAGGAAGCCGTCGTCGTCCAGCGCGCCGAGGTCGCCCGAGCGGTACCAGCCGTCGACCAGCGACTCGGCGGTGGCCGCCGGGTTGTTCCAGTAGCCGGTGAACACGATGTCGCCCTTGATCAGCACCTCGCCGTCCTCGGCGATGCGCAGCGAGGTGCCCGCGACCGGCCGGCCGACCGTGCCGACGCGGAACGCCGACTCGGTGTTCACGCACGCCGCCGCGCTGGTCTCGGTGAGGCCGTAGCCCTCGTACACCGGCACGCCCACGCCCCGGAAGAAGTGCGCGAGCCGCGAGCCCAGCGGCGCGCCCCCGGACACCGCGGCGACGCACCGGCCGCCCAGGGCCGCCTGGAGCTTGCCGTACACCAGCTTCGCGAACAGCGCGTGCTTGATCCGCAGCCCGAGGCCGGGCCCGCCTTCGTCGCGGGCCTTGCTGAAGGCGACGGCGGTCTGCTCGGCCGCGTCGAAGATCTTGCCCTTGCCGCCGGCGTGCGCCTTCTGCTTGGCGCCGTTGTAGACCTTCTCGAACACGCGGGGCACGGCGACGACGAACGTCGGCCGGAACGACTGGAGGTCGTCGACCAGGTTGCGCACGTCCGGGGTGTGGCCCAGCGTCACGCGCGCGGAGAACGCGGTCAGTGCGATCGCCCTGGCCAGGATGTGGGCCAGCGGCAGGAACAGCAGCAGGGCGTTGCCCGCGCGCATCAACCGGGGGAACGCGTTGATGTCCGACCGGACCTCGGCGAGCAGGTTGCGGTGCGTCAGCTCGCAGCCCTTGGGCCGGCCGGTGGTGCCCGAGGTGTAGACGATCGTCGCGATGTCGTCCGCGCCCACCTCGGTGCGCCGGGCGCGGGCGTCGTCGTCGGACACCGCGGCGCCCAGCGCGGTCAGCTCGTCGATCGCGCCGGCCACGCCGTCGCCGGGGCCCTCGATGCGCCACACGCTGCGCACCTCGGGCAGGTCCGCGACGACCGTGTCCACGGTCGCGTGGTGCGCGGCGGTCTCCACGAACAGCGCCTTGGTCGCCGAGTCCGACAGGATCCACTCGATCTGCTCGGCCGACGACGTCTCGTAGATCGGCACGACCACGCCACCCGCGTGCCAGATCGCGAAGTCCAGCAGGGTCCACTCGTACCGGGTCTTGGACATCAGGCCGACCCGGTCGCCGACCGCCAGCCCGCTCGCGATCAGCCCCTTGGCGACCGCGAGTACCTGGGCGGCGAAATCGCGCGACGTCACGTCGACCCACGTGCCGTCGATCCGGCGCCGGAAGCTGACCGCGTTGCCGAAGCGCTCCGCGTTCGCCCACACCATGTCGGTGAGGTTCTCCTCGGCTGCCACAGTGGCGGTGGCGGGGACGCTGAACTCGCGCACGTCGACCTCCGGGACGGGGGAATTGTTACCGGTGGGGAAACTTATCCTGTGATTCCGGCGATACACCAGGCTGCCGGGCCGTCCGTGACCGTGTCGTGGCACTGTTGCCGGTCGTGGCCGGTGTGGACGTCGTCGACGAGACCTTCCTGGCGGTGCCGCCCGCCGTCGTGGCGGCGGTGTTCGCCGATCCGGCGGCGTGGCCCGGTTTCTGGCCGGACCTCCTCCCCGCCGTGTACGCCGATCGCGGCGTCGAGGGGATGCGCTGGACGGTGACGGGCGCGCTCGTGGGCTCCATGGAGGTGTGGCTGGAGCCCATGTCGGACGGGACGTTGCTGCACTACTTCCTGCGCGCCGAACTGCCGGGCACGCCGACGCCGCGCCGGGTGCGGGCCGAGATCCGGCGCCGGCAGCTCGCCGCGAAGGCGGTCGCGTTCGGGCTCAAGGCGTCCCTGGAGGCGGGACGACCCGCCGGGGTGGCACCCCCGCTGCCGTAGATTCGATGCCGTGCGCGTTCACGTCGTGTCGGATGTCCACGGCAACGCCGAGGCGCTCGCCCGTGCGGGCGACGGTGCCGACGCGCTGGTCGTGCTGGGCGACCTGCTGGACTTCGTCGACTACTACGACCACGGCAACGGCATCCTCGGCCGCATCTTCGGCGCCGAGAAGGTGCGCGTGTTCGCCGAGATGCGCACCGGTCGGATGCCCGTCGAGGCCGCGCTGTACCTGCGGTCGCTGTGGGCGCAGGTCGACGACGCCGCCGAGGTGGTCCGCGAGGCCGTGCTGGAGCAGTACGAGCGGCTGTTCGCGGCCATGCCCGCGCCGACCTACGCGACACCGGGCAACGTGGACAGTCCCGAGCTGTGGCCCCGGTTCGCGGGCCGGGGCGTGCACGTGCTCGACGGCGAGGTGGCCGAGATCGGCGGCCTGCGGTTCGGGTTCGTCGGCGGCGCGCTGCTGCCGCCCGCGTTCGCGCCGCGTCGGCGTGGCGGGCCGTGGCACGCGTACCTGCGCACCGAGGAGGACTTCGGCGCGGCGGCCGTCGGACTGACCGATGTGGACGTGCTGTGCACGCACATCCCACCCGCCGTCGCGGACCTGACCTACGACGTCGTGGCCCGGCGTCCGGAGTTCGGCTCGCACGCGCTGCTGAAGGTGATCGAGCGGGACCGGCCGCGCTGGTCGGTGTTCGGGCACGTGCACCAGCCGTTGAGCCGGCGGGTCCGGATCGGGCGCACGGAGTGCGTCAACGTCGGGCATTTCCAGCGCACCGGCACGCCGCACGTGCTGCGCTGGTGACCGGGTAGCCTCCCCGGCATGGCCGACGAGTCAACCCAGTCCATCGTCATCGACGCGGCAGCGGACCGCATCGTCGACGTGATCGCCGACTTCGCGACGTATCCCGAGTGGGCGAACGGGGTCAAGGCGACCGAGGTGCTGGAGACCCGCGCGGACGGCCGGGCGGCGCAGGTGCGGTTCAACATCGACCAGGGGCCGATCAAGGACGAGTACGTGCTCGCCTACGACGAGTGGTCGCCGGGCCTGATCTCGTGGCACCTGGTCAAAGGGCAGATGCAGAAGTTCCAGGAGGGCACCTACCGGCTCACGCCCAAGGGCGGCGGCACCGAGGTGACCTACACGCTGTCCGTGCAGCTCGTCGTGCCGATGATCGGGCTGTTCCGGCGCAAGGCCGAGAAGATGATCATGGACACCGCGCTGAAGGAGCTCAAGCGCCGGGTGGAAAAGGCGGGATGAGCGCCCGCCTGCTCCTGTTCACCGGCAAGGGCGGCGTCGGCAAGACCACGCTGGCCGCGGCCACCGCCGTCGCGCTCGCCGCCGCCGGCCGCAAGACCCTGGTCGTGTCGACCGACCCCGCGCACTCCCTGGGCGACGCGCTGGGCGTGCCCGCCGGCGCCGACCCGGTCGAGGTCGAACCCGGACTGCACGCGGCCCAGGTCGACCCGCGTGCCCTCGTCGACGAAGCGTGGCGCGACCTGCGCGGCCACCTGCGGACGCTGCTCGCGGGCGCGGGCGTCGACGAGCTGGCGGCCGAGGAGCTGACCGTGCTGCCCGGCGTCGAGGAGCTGCTCGCGCTGGCCGAGGTGCGCCGGTTCGTCGCCGAGGGGCCGTGGGACGCGGTGGTCGTGGACTGCGGTCCGACCGCCGAGACGCTGCGGCTGCTGGCGCTGCCCGAGGCGCTGGCCTCGTACCTCGAACGGCTGTTCCCGACCCATCGGCGCGTGGTGCGCGGACTGCTGGCCGGCGTCGCGGGCAGCGCGCAGGTCGACCGCTGGGACGCGACCGCCGACGCCCTGGGCCGGCTCGCCGAGCGCCTCGAGCGGCTGCGTGACCTGCTGACCTCGCCGGACACCGCCGTGCGGCTGGTGCTGACGCCCGAACGCGTCGTCGCCGCCGAGACCCGGCGGACCGCGACCGCGCTGGCGCTCCAGGGGATCGCCGTGGACGGCGTCGTGGCCAACCGGCTCGTGCCCGATCCCGGCGCCGAGACCGGTGCGGCGGCCTCGTGGCTGCGCACCCGGCGTGCCGAGCAGGAGGCCGTGCTCGCCGGACTGGACGGTCTCGGCGTGGTGCGCACTGTCGGTCACCGCGCGCAGGAACCTGTCGGCGTGGCCGAACTGCTCGCGGTCGCCGAGTCGCTGTACGGGGGAGCGGACCCGCTCGACGGCGTCCGGTCCGGATCCGCGGCGGCGGAGATGTCCCGCGACGGGGACGACTACGTGCTGCGGATCGCGGTGCGCGTCGGCGACTCCGACCTCGGCCTGGCCCGCGTCGGCGACGAACTGGCCGTGACCGTGGACGGGCGGCGTCGGCTCGTCGCGTTGCCGTCGCTGCTCAAGCGCTGTGTGGTGACCGGTGCGGAGTTGGACGCCGAGAGCCTGGTCGTCCGCTTCCGGCCCGATCCCGACCTCTGGATGCGGTGATTCCCGTGGACGCCGACCCGATCGACGAACTGCGCCGGCTGCTGGACGTGGCGGCCGACCGCTTCCAGCCCTGGCTGAACCGACTCGCCGCCGAGGAGGGGCACGACCCGGGTGCCTGCGGCTGGTGCCCGGTGTGCAACGTGGCCGCGGTGCTCAAGGGCGACCGGTCGGAGTTGGCGGCCAAGGCAGCCGAGCACGTCGTCGGGCTGATCGCCGTGCTGCGGGCCGCATTGGACCGCCCGCCGGCCGCCGCCGAGGACTCTCCCGGGCCACCCCACGTGCAGCACATCCCGGTCGTCCGTCGGTGCTGACGATCGGCCTCGACGTCGGCGGCACGAGCGTGCGCGCGGGCGTGGTCACCGGCGACGGCGAGGTGCTCGACACCGTCCGTGCGGCGACACCCGGCGGCGTGGCGGCGTTGGAGGACGCGATCTGCGGTGCGATCGCGGACCTGGCCGCGCGGCACCCCGTGACGGCCGTCGGGCTCGCGGTGGCGGGGTTCGTGGCGGCCGACCGGCGGACCGTGCTGTTCGCGCCGCACCTGGCGTGGCGGCGGGCGCCCGTGGCCGAACGCGTCGCGCGGCGGGTGGGACTGCCCGTCGTGCTGGAGCACGACGCCAACGCGGCGGCGTTCGCCGAGTACCGCTTCGGCGCGGCCCGGGGCGCGCGGGTGGCCGTGCTGGTCGCCCTGGGTACCGGGATCGGCGGGGCGCTGCTGGTCGACGGGGTGTTGTTCCGGGGTGCGCACGGCGTGGCGCCTGAGCTGGGACACCTGCGGCTCGTGCCCGACGGGCGGCCGTGCCCGTGCGGGCGTGCGGGCTGTTGGGAGCGGTATTGCAGCGGGACGGCCCTGGCCACGACCGCCGTCGAACTGCTGGCGCGGTATCCGGGCTCGTCGACCGTGCTGGCCCGGGAGGTGGTGGGCAACGGTCGTGTGGTGACCGGTCGTCGGGTGGCGGGCGCGGCCCGGGACGGCGATCCGGTGGCCCGTCGCGCGCTGGCCGACCTGGCCCGCTGGCTGGGTGACGGCCTCGCCCTGGTGGCCGACGTCTACGACCCCGAGGTCGTGGTGGTCGGCGGCGGGGTGTCCGAGTCGGCGCCCCTGTTCCTGGACGACGCCCGTGAGCGCTACGCGTCGGTCATGACCGGCGCCGGCCACCGCCCGCCGGCCCGCATCCGCACCGCCCAGCTCGGCGACGACGCCGGTCTGGTGGGCGCCGCCGTCCTGGCCCGCGAGTCCTCCACCCGGACACCCTGAACTACGCACTCGGGCCCCTTCCCCTCCGTAAACGCGCGAGTTATGCGTTCAGGCACCGCGAGTTGTGCGTTCAGGCACCGTGAGTTGTGCGTTCGGACAGCCCGAGTCGCGTACTCGCGCACCTCGGGCCGCGCACCGGGCATGTGAGCCCCGTACCCGGGCACCCTGAAACGCGCACTCGCGCATCCGGGCCACGTGCCTGGTCGTCGGGGCCACGTCCTCACCCGCCGCCACCTCCGTGAAGCGGCCGGACTCGCAGCGCCCGACCGTGCGACTCGCGGGTCCGAACGCGTGCCTCGGTAGCCCTGCGGCGGGACTCGCGGCTCCTGCCCCGAACTCAGGGGTCCGGCCCGTGGCGCCTGAACGCACAACTCGCGGTGCCTGAACGCATAACTCGCAGTGCCTGAACGCACAACTCGCGGTGCCTGAACGCATAACTCGCGCGTTTGCGAGAGGGAAGGGTGCCCGAGTGCGTAGTTCGGGGCGTTCGAGTGGAGGACTCGCGAGCGTCAGAGGACGGCGCCGTCGTCCCAGCCGGAGTCGGGGGGCGGGTTGTTGCGCAGACGCAGCAGCAGCCAGCCGACGCCCGAGCACAGGACGACCAGGGCCAACGGCGTGCCGATCCGCGACGACAGCCCGAACAGGCCCGGGAAGACCAGCAGCACGACGCCCAGCAGGATCAGCGCCAACGCGGCGATCGTGCCCTTGCGCAGCATGGGCAGTGGCGGGGGCTCCGGCGGCACGTAATGGTCCGCGGGATCGTCTTCCTCGTCCGCCACGTCCACCGGCGCCGGGCGGTCGACGTGCCGGTCGACCTCCTCGGGCGGCTCGGGCTTCTCGTCCGGCCACGAGGTGCCGACGCCCTCGCGTTCCAGGCTCGCGACGATCTCCGCGAAGGCAGCGTCCACGTCCTCCGGGCCGTCGGTCGAGTCGCGTCGGGAGTTCATCGGCGTGCCCCAGCCCTCCGGTCGTGAAGGCGCCCTGCCCTGCTTGTGTCCATCGTCCCACGACCGCGTTGTGTTGCGGATTACGGCAGCCGGAGGGTCTTCCCGGGCACCGGCTTCGTTGTGCCCCGTGAGGTCCGCTCCGTAGGCTGGTGCGGGTCACCGCACGTCGAGGAGGCGTTCCCAGGGTGCTCTACTGGTTGATGAAGCACGTCTTTATCGGGCCGATCCTGAAGTTGTTCTTCCGTCCGCGCATCATCGAGGGCGCGGAGAACCTGCCCGAGTCCGGTGGCGTCATCCTCGCGAGCAACCACCTCGCGGTGTCCGACTCCTTCTTCCTGCCGTTGAAGCTGTCCCGCCGGGTCACGTTCCCGGCGAAGATCGAGTACTTCACGGGCAAGGGTGTCAAGGGCGCGATCAAGCGGTGGTTCTTCTCCGGCGTCGGCCAGGTGCCCATCGACCGGTCGAGCGCGAGTGCGGCCCAGGCCGCGCTGGACACGGGCGTGCGGATCGTGCGCGAGGGCAAGGTGCTGGGCATCTACCCGGAGGGCACGCGTTCCCCGGACGGCCGGCTCTACAAGGGCAAGGTCGGCGTGGCCTGGATCGCCCTCGAATCCGGTGCGCCGGTCATCCCGGTCGCGATGTTCGGCACGGACAAGGCCAACCCCATCGGCTCGAAGATGTGGCGGCCGTACCCGATCCGGATCAAGATCGGCAAGCCGCTCGACTTCTCCCGCTACGCCGGCCTGTCCGGCGACCGGTTCGTGCTGCGGTCGATCACCGACGAGATCATGTACGCCCTGATGGAGCTGTCCGGCCAGGAGTACGTCGACGTCTACGCGGCCAAGGCCAAGGAGACCGCCGACGAGACCTCCGCCGCCGACCGGCTCCCCGACAAGAAGGCCGGCTGATCGCCACCTAGGGTGGTGCCGTGCGGTTCTTCTACGACTGTGAGTTCATCGAGGACGGGGTGACGATCGACCTCGTCTCCATCGGCGTGGTCGACGAGGAGGGCCGCGAGTACTACGCCGTGTCGACCGGGTTCGATCCGGCCAAGGCCGGTCCGTGGGTGCGGGCCAACGTGCTCAACCAGCTCCCGCCGCCCGCCGATCCCGCGTGGCGCAGTCGTGAGCGGATCAAGAAGGACCTGATCGACTTCTTCGGCGGGCCCAAGGCCAACCGCGACGACGTCGAGCTGTGGGCGTGGTTCGCCGCCTACGACCACGTGGCCCTGGCCCAGTTGTGGGGCGCGATGCCCGCGTTGCCGCGCATGCTGCCGCGCTTCACCCGCGACCTGCGCCAGCGCTGGGAGGACGTGGGCAAACCACGCCTGCCGCAGCCGCCCGCCGACGCGCACGACGCGCTCGCCGACGCCCGCCACAACCTGGCCCGGTGGAAGGTGATCGAGGCCGAACGGAACCGCCGGGGCTTCGTGGTCCGGTGACGGGGCGCACCCTTGCTGCACCGATCCAGTCCGTGACAGTCTAGGGTGACCGACGCCACGAGAAGATTGGCTAAGCAAAATGCGCATTGGTGTGCTCACCGGCGGTGGCGACTGCCCCGGCCTCAACGCGGTCATCCGCGGCGTGGTCCGCAAGGGCATCGAGGTCCACGGCTGGGAGGTCGTCGGCTTCCGCAACGGCTGGCAGGGTCCCCTGGAGAACCTGACCCGGCCGCTCGGACTGCCCGACGTCGAGGACATCCTGACCCGGGGCGGCACGATCCTGGGCTCTTCGCGCACCAACCCGTACAAGGTCGAGGGCGGTGTCGACAAGATCCGCGAGGTGCTCGCGGCCAACGGCGTCGACGCCCTGGTCGCCATCGGCGGCGAGGACACCCTCGGCGTGGCGAAGAGGCTGACCGACGACGGCATCGGCGTCGTCGGCGTGCCGAAGACCATCGACAACGACCTGGGTTCGACCGACTACACGTTCGGTTTCGACACGGCCGTGCACATCGCCACCGAGGCGATCGACCGCCTGCGCACGACGGCGGAGTCCCACCACCGCGCGCTGGTCGTGGAGGTCATGGGCCGCCACGCCGGCTGGATCGCCCTGCACTCGGGCCTCGCGGGCGGCGCGAACGGCATCCTCGTGCCCGAGCGTCAGTTCAGTGTGGAGAAGGTCGTCGAGTGGGTGGAGCGCCGCTTCGAGCGCGAGTACGCCCCGATCATCGTGGTCGCCGAGGGCGCCATCCCCGAGGGCGGCGCCGAGGTGCTGCACTCGGGCGAGAAGGACGCGTTCGGCCACGTCCGCCTGGGCGGCGTCGGCCAGTGGCTGGCCGAGGAGATCGCGGAGCGCACGGGCAAGGAGTCGCGCGCGGTCGTGCTGGGCCACGTCCAGCGCGGCGGCACGCCCACGGCCTACGACCGCGTCCTGGCCACCCGGTTCGGCCTGCACGCGGTGGACGCGGTCGCCGAGGGCGACTTCGGCGTCATGGTCGCACTCAAGGGCACCGACATCGTCCGCGTGAAGCTGTCCGAGGCCACCGCCGAGCTGAAGACCGTTCCGACGGAGCGCTACTCGGAGGCCGAGGTCTTCTTCGGCTGATCGACCCGGAAAGGGCCGTGCCTCCAGTGAACTGGTCCCCGAAAGTTGGACTGGCTAACTGAAGGTTAGGCCGCGAGGGCCTGGGCTCGGTATTGGACCGGGCTCAGGCCCTTGAGCGTGGTGGAGATGCGGGTGGTGTTGTACCAGTCGATGTACTCGTGCAGTGCCGCGGTGAACTCCTCGACGGTGTCGAACGTGGTGTGGTGGAACAGTTCTTCCTTCAGATGTCCGAAGAAGTTCTCGGCGACCGCGTTGTCCAGGCAGTTGCCCCGCCGGGACATCGACTGGGTCAGACCGGCATCGGCCAGTAGCCTGCGCCAGGTGACGTGCTGGTAGTGGAAGCCCTGGTCGGGGTGCACCAGTGGTCTGGCCGCGGCGGGCAGGGTGGCGATCGCGGCGCGCAGTGAGGAGTTCGTCAGCTCCAGCGACGGGGACAGGCCGCAGCTGTAGGCGATCACGGACCGGTCGAACAGGTCGATCACCGGCGACAGATAGATCTTGCGGTCACCAACGCGGAACTCGGTGACGTCGGTGACCCATTTCGTGTCCGGAGACGAGGCGCCGAACTCGCGGTTGAGCAGGTTCCCGGCGGTGGTGCCGGTCTGCCCCTGCCAGGACCGGTGGCGGCGTGGCCTGCGGACCTTGCAGACCAGGCCGAGGGTGTTCATCAGCTTCAGCACCGTCTTCCTGGCCACCCGCCGGCCCTTGCGGCTCAGCACCAGGTGAACCCGCCGATGCCCGTAACGGCCATGGGCGGCCTCGAACTCCTCGGTGATCGCGGTCTTGAGTTCGGCGTGCGGGTCGGGCCGGGCCAGGCGGGCCTGCTGGTAGAAGAACGTCGAGCGGGCAAGGCCCGCGGCCTTGAGCAGCGCCGCGAGCGGATACTGAGCCTTGAGGGTGGCGACGACCTGGGTCTTCAGTCTCGCCCCTGCTCCTTCAAGGCCCGCAGTTTTTCCAGGTACGCCACCTTCGCGGACAGCTCCAGGTTCTCCTGCCGCAACCGTTCCAGCTCGCTGAGCCCGGTGGTGCCGGCGGGCTTGGCAGGCCGGCCTTTCGGCTTGGGCCGCAGCGCGTCCTCGCCGTCACGCCGGTACAACCTGGCCCAGGTCTCGACCTGTTTCGGCGAGGCCAGGTCATGCTCACGCGCCAGCTCCAGCGCGGACGCCCCACCGTCGACGAACCGGCGCACGACCTCCAGCTTGAACTCGAACGTGAACGACCGCCTGCCCTGTTTGGCCATCAACGCTCCCGCGCCCCGCAGCCTCCAACGATCATGCAAGCGTCGCACCGCTGTCGCGGGCACACCCAGCCGGGTCGCGACAGCGTCCCTGCCCCACCCGGCCTCGAACAACACGACAGCGGACTCCCGCTGCTCCTCTGACAACGAACTGCGTGGATGCAACGAACCGCTCCCCGGACAGTCGGAACTGGATTCCCAGTCCAACTTCCGGGGAGCGGTTCACCAAGGGGCGCGGCCCTTTTCTACCCCTTGAAAGCACCGACGCCCAGGTACAGCGCGTAGGACCCGACCCAGTGCTCGGTCGCGTAGCCCTGGTCGAACACGTACCGCCACCCGGCGTCCGCGTGGGCCGCCGCCGCGTCCGACGCCGGCGTGCGGAACCGGTGGTCGGGCGGCAACGCCTCGCCGATCGCACGCCACTGCCACGCCCGCGACAACGCCAGTCCCACGAGGTGCGCGCCGTAGGGGTCGGACGCGTCCTCGACCTCGACGGGCGAGCGCAGCACCCGCCACCGGTCGCCGCCGAGATCGGGCAGCAGCTCCTCGAACCACGACACGAAGTCGTCGGCCGGGAGCACCCGGCGCATCAGGTCGGCCTCGGTCAGGATCGGGGACAGGAAATCCGGTGCGTCGGGCTCGAAGCCGCCGTAGCCGCGGTCCCCGGAGTACCACCGCAGCGCGGCCGATTCGCACGCGGCGGCCAGGTCGACGTCGTCGACCGCCCGTGCCGCGTCCAGCACCAGGCCGGCCGCGAACGCCGTGTTCCCGTGCGTGCCGGTCCGGACGGGCAGCCGGGCGCCGGCGATCCAGGACCGGAAGCGGTCACGGATCGTCGAGGTCAGGGGTTCGAGTTCGGCCGCCCACGGCGATTCCCACGTGTGCAGCTCGGCGGCCAGCGTCAACAGCCACGCCCACCCGTAGGGCCGCTCCCAGTACGACCCCTGCGGGCCGTCGAAGAACGCGGCCTCGGTACGGCTGCCGTCCAGGGTGATCAACGAGTCCAGCGTGTCCGACGCGTCCTCCGCGCCGGCCAGCGTGGGCCACAGGCGCAGCAGTCGCACGATCTGCCACGTCTGGTGCACGCACGAGTGCCAGTCGAACGACCCGGCGAACACCGGGTGCAGCTCCCGCTGGGGCACCAGCCCGCCGTCGGCCGACACCACGTGGACCCAGTGGACCGGGTACTCGCGCCGCACGTTCTCCACCGCGACCGCCAGCAGCCGTCCGGCCGTGGCGTCGTCCAACCGCTTTTCGGGCATGACTCTCATCATGACCGGCCCTACCGGTGGCAGCGCCTTGCCCTCGACGGCCTACCCTTAACACGTGAACTGGACCGTGGACGTGCCCGTGGACACGCTTCCGGAGCTTCCGCCCCTTCCGCCCGAGTTGCGCACCCGTCTCGACGACGCCCTCGCCCGGCCTGCCCACCAGCAGCCCGAGTGGCCGAACGCCGAGCAGGTCGACCGGGTGCGGGCCGTGCTGGAGAGCGTGCCGCCCATCACCGTGCCGGCCGAGATCGACCGGCTGCGCGACAACCTGGCCGAGGTCGCTCGCGGCGAGGCGTTTCTGTTGCAGGGCGGCGACTGCGCGGAGACGTTCGCGGACAACACCGAGCCGCACATCCGCGCCAACGTCCGGACCCTGCTCCAGATGGCGGTCGTGCTGACCTACGGCGCGAGCCTGCCCGTGGTCAAGATCGGCCGCATCGCCGGCCAGTACGCCAAGCCGCGCTCGTCGAACATCGACGCGCTGGGCCTGCCGTCCTACCGCGGCGACATCGTCAACTCGCTGGTCGCCACGCCCGAGGCCCGCGTGCCGGACCCGTCGCGCATGATCCGCGCGTACGCCAACGCGGGTGCCGCGATGAACCTGCTGCGGGCGATGACCCAGGCGGGCATGGCCGACCTGCACCGGCTGCACGACTGGAACAAGGACTTCGTGCGCACGTCGCCGGCCGGCGAGCGGTACGAGGCGCTGGCCGCCGAGATCGACCGCGGTCTGCGGTTCATGTCGGCGTGCGGGGTGAACGACACCTCGCTGCACACGACGGAGATCTTCGCCTCGCACGAGGCGCTGCTGCTCGACTACGAGCGGGCCCTGCTGCGGCTGGACACGAACAGCGACCAGCCGAAGCTCTACGACCTGTCGTCGCACTTCCTGTGGATCGGCGAGCGGACCCGTCAGCTCGACGGCGCGCACATCGCGTTCGCCGAGCTGCTGGCCAACCCGATCGGCCTGAAGATCGGTCCGACGACCTCGCCGGAACTGGCGGTGGAGTACGTCGAGCGCCTGGACCCGCACAACCAGCCCGGCCGGTTGACGCTGATCAGCCGCATGGGCAACGGCAAGGTGCGCGACGTGCTGCCGCCGATCGTCGAGAAGGTGACCGCGTCCGGCCACCAGGTGATCTGGCAGTGCGACCCGATGCACGGCAACACGCACGAGTCGTCGACCGGCTACAAGACCCGGCACTTCGACCGGATCGTGGACGAGGTCCAGGGCTTCTTCGAGGTGCACCGCCGGTTGGGCACCCACCCCGGTGGCATCCACATCGAGTTGACCGGCGAGGACGTCACCGAGTGCCTCGGCGGTGCCCAGGAGATCTCGGACACCGACCTGGCCGGCCGCTACGAGACCGCGTGCGACCCGCGCCTGAACACCCAGCAGTCGCTGGAGCTGGCGTTCCTGGTCGCGGAGATGCTCCGCAGCTGAAGCGACCCGCGAAACGGCCCCCGGCAAGCGCCGGGGGCCGTTTTCGTCGTCCTACAGGGCCATGATCGTGACCGTCGAGCCCTTGGGTGCCTTGGTGTCGGCCTGGGGCGACTGGCCGATGACGGTGGCCCGCTCGCGCTTGTTGTACTGGATCTCGACCTTGAAGCCGGCCCGCTCCAGGATCTCCTTGGCCTCCTTGACCTTCTTGCCCTGGAGTTGGGGCACGGTCACGGCGTTGGACAGCGTCACGACCACGCGCCGGTCGTTGCCGGTCACGTTGGTGCCCGCCGGCGGGTCGGTGCGCACCACGCGGTCGCCCTCGACGGTCGGCGAGAACTCGGGCGGACCCTCCTCGGGCGTGAAGCCCGCCGCCGTCAGCGCGCCGAACGCCTCGTCCTTGGTCTTGCCGACGACCTGCGGCACGGGCTTGGGCTCGGGACCCTTGCTGATCAGGATGCGGACCGCCGAGCCGATCGGGACCTCGCTGCCCGACGTCGGGTTCAGCGACACGACCTTGCCCTTGGGCACCCGGTCGCTGAACAGCGTGTCCTGTTCGTTCTGCTGGGCGACCAGGCCGACGGACGCGATCTCCTGCTTGGCGACCTCGACGTCGGTGCCCGCCGCGATCTGCGGGACGACCGGACGGCCGCGCGACACGAGCACGCGGACCAGGTCGCCGCGCAACGCCTCGGTACCGGCCGGCGGGTCGGTGCTGATCACCTGGCCGCGCGGGACGTCGTCGCTGTTCTGCCCGCTGACGGTGAACTTCAGCGCGGCGTCGTCGAGCATCGACCGCGCGGCCTTCTCCTCCTGGCCGACCACGGCGGGCACGCTGGTGACCCGGCCGACGGTCATCCACCACGCCGACAGGCCGACCAGGATGCCCACGACGACGACCACGCTCGTCCACGTGATCATCTGCCGCTTGCCACGCTGCCGCATCTCTTCGAGGAGCTGCTCGGGCGTCTTCTTCCGCCGCTTCTTGCGCTGACCGGAGGGTCGCGCGGGCCGCGGTGCCGCGATCTCGCCCAGGGGGATCGCCACGGTGCCCTGGGGGCCGTCCGGGTCGATCCGGCGCACGGGCACGGTGAGTTCGGTCACGGGCGCGCCCAGGTGCACGGTCTGCTCGACGCGCATGGTGGCGGGTTCGGGCGCCACGGGCGTGCCGGGCACGGGGACGTCGACCGGCGTGATGCCCAGCGCGGCCCGTGCCGCCTCGACCTCGCCCAGGAACGCGTCGGCGTCGGCCGGGCGCAGGAACGGTTCACGCCGGGTCGAGCGCCGGACCAGTTCGGCCACCTCGGCGGGGTGGTCGGTCAGCGGCGGCACGTCCTCGGTCGCGTGCCGGTGCGCGACCGAGGACGCGTCATCGCCGACGAACGGCGGCGTGCCGGTCAGCATCTCGTACAGCAGCACGCCGGCGGCGTACACGTCGCTGCGCGCGTCCGCCGATCCGGTGGTCACCTGTTCCGGGGAGAGGTAGGACGCGGTGCCCAGGAGCGTGGTGTCGCCGGAGGGGCCGGCCGCGGACACGGCGTGCGCCAGGCCGAAGTCGGCGACCTTGACCGTGCCGCCGCGGCCGATGAGCACGTTCTCGGGTTTGACGTCGCGGTGCACGAGGTCCGCCCGGTGCGCGGCGGCCAGCGGGGAGAGCACCTTCTCCAGCACGCTGAGCGCGAGCGGCACGTCGAAGGTGCCGCGCGCGGCCATGAGGTCGCGCAGCGTCCCGCCCTCGACCAGCTCCATGACCAGGTAGACGCGTTCCTCGTCCACGCCCTGGTCGTGCACGGCCACCACGCCGGGGTGGTGCAGCCCGGCCGCCGCCCGTGCCTCGCGCTCGAATCTCGCCACGAACGCGGGGTCGGCGGAGAAACGGGGGTCCATGACCTTGATCGCCACGGGTCGTTCGAGACGGGTGTCCACGCCGCGGTAGACGGTGGACATGCCACCCCGTGCCACCAGGGCACCAACGCGGTAGCGTTGTTCGAGCAGCCCGCCGATCACGTTCGTCGCCGACCTTTCCACGATCGTGGATCGTACGGTGGGGTGAAAGTGCCCCGTGTCGTGTGATGGAGGATCGCGTTCCGTGTGTGAGGTTCGTGTCAGGTCCTGAGGGAACGGCCGGTGTCCGGCAGGCGGCCGGTGGATGTACCGCTTCCACCCGGTTGGCGCAGGGCATTGCTCCCGTCGTTGTGGCATCGTGACGCTTGTGAGTGCGATTCCTGCCGCTGCGGATGTCCTGGCTCCCGACGTTGAGGTGTTGGACCTGCCCGAGGTCGCGGAGCGTCTGTCCCTCCCGGTCACCCGGGTCCACCAGTTGCTGCGCGACGGTCAACTCCTCGCGGAGCGCCGGAACGGCGTGCTCGTCGTACCGGCCGATTTCCTCGCCGCGGGCGGGGTGGTCAAGGGCCTGCCCGGCACCATCACGGTGCTGCGCGACTCCGGCTACTCCACCGAGGAGATCCTCCGGTGGCTGTTCACCGACGACGACACCCTGCCCGGCACGCCCATCGAGGCGTTGCGCGGGGACCGGGGGCGCGAGGTCAAGCGCCGCGCGCAGGCGATGGGTTTCTGATCACTTCGAACACGTCGACCGGGCGGCACCCGCCGCCCGGTCGGGCTTTTTCCGGCCTTGTCTTTTCCGGCCTTGTCTTTTCCGGGGGCCTGGCTCAGCGGGCCAGCAGGGCACCGACCAGGCCCGGCACGGCCACCGCCAACCGGCGTCCGGTCGGCACGACCACCCGCCGCGCGAACACCTCGCAGTCCGCCGCCACGATCCGGTCCAGGATCTCGCGGTACAGCGTCGCCGCGGTGCGCACGCACGGCCGCGCGGACGGCGCCAGCAGGCAGATCCCCGCCTCGGCCTCCCGGTACACCGCGTACGTCACCGCGACCAGGTGCCGCAACGCCCGGCGCACCCGCTCGTCCACCCGCCCGGTCCGCCGGCAGCGCGTCAGCCGCTCCCGGTCCACGCCGTAGGCGGCCAGCACGTCGCCCGGCAGGTACACCCGGCCCCGGTCCAGGTCCTCGGCCACGTCGCGCAGGAAGTTCGTGAGCTGGAACGCCCGCCCCAGCGCCGCCGCGGCCGGTTCCGCCTCGGTGCGCGGCACGACCGTGCCGAACACCGGCAGCAGCCAGATCCCGACCACCTCGGCCGACCCGCGCACGTACCGGCCCAGCGCGGCCATGTCCGGGTACGAGACGACGTCCAGGTCCATCCGCATCGACGCCAGGAAGTCCCCGAACAGCCCCGGGTCCAGGCCGTGCCGGCGGACCGTGTCGGCCAGGGCGAGCAGCACGGGTTCCGGCGTCGGCCGGCCCGCGAGCGCGTCGTGCAGCCGCTTCTCCAGCCGGTCGAGGTCGCCCGCCGGATCGGCCGAGGTGCCGGAGTCCACGATCTCGTCGGCCAGTCGCGCGAACCCGTACAACGCGTGCACGGCGGGTCGACGCGCGGGCGACAGCAGCCTGGTGGCCAGGAAGAACGTGCGTCCGTGCCGGGCGTTGGACTCGCGGCAGTGCGCGTACGCCGCGGCCAGGTCGGTCACGTGTACCTGCCGGAGAGCCTCAGCGGGTCCGGCCTGGTCGACGTCACGCAGGCCAGCGCCGACACGCCGGCGGCGAGCACCAGGTAGCCCCACGAGTACAGCGCCGTGTTGCCGTCCGGGAACGTCACCAGCAGCAGGAACACCGAGAAGAACGTGGCCCGGTTCAGCGCCGGCGTCGTCCACGCCAGGCCCGCGCCCAACACCAGCGCCCAGCTGAAGTACCAGGGCAGCGTGGCCGGCGAAAGCAGCGCCAGGGCCAGCATGGTCAACGCCGCGTGCCGGATCGCGCCCGGCCCGCCCTCGTCGGCCGCGCGCCACTGCCGCCACGCCACGTAGAGCAGCAGCAGGCTGCCGAGGCCGCGCGCGATCGTCATGAACACGCCCGGCTCGACGGAGACCACCAGGTTCGTGACCGTGAAGGCGAAGTCGCCGACCGCGCTGGGCAGCGACAGCCAGTTGACGATCGTCGAGGACGTGCCCAACGCCGGGATCCAGCCCAGGTCCAGGCCCGCGATCGCGGTCGTGGCCGCGAACACGCCGACGAACGTCATGCCGCCCGCCGCGACCGCCTTGGCCAGTTGGGCGTTGCGCGACCCGGGCATCCGCCGCGCCCACACCAGGACCAGGAACGGCACCGCGATCACGGCCGTCGCCTTCACCGAGAACGCCAGGGCGACCAGCGCGATGCCGAACACGTGCCGCCGGTCGAGCACGAGCAGCACGCCCGCCGCCATCAGCCCGACCATGATCACGTCGTTGTGCGCGCCGCCGATCAGGTGCACCAGCATCAGCGGGTTCGCGCCCGCGAGCCACAGGGCCACCGCCGGCCGCCCGCCGAGGTGGCGGGCCAGGCCCGGCAGCGCCCAGCAGACCAGGACCAGCCCGAGGGCCAGCACCAGGCGCATGGCCACGACGCCGCCGATCACGCTCGCGTTCGTCGCCCACACGACGCCCTCGGCGAGCATCATGAACAGCGGACCGTACGGCGCGGGCGTGTTCTGCCACACCCAGCTCACGTTGTCCGACAACGGGCTTTGGAGCACGGCGGGGCCGACCTCGTACGGGTCCAGGCCGTTGAGCGCGAGCTGGCCCTGCGCCAGGTAGCTGTAGATGTCCTTGCTGAACAGGGGCGGCGCGAACAGCAGCGGCAACGTCCACGCGACCACGGCCGTGAGCACGGCCGCCGAGCCGACGTGCCGGTTGCGCACCATGCGCCCCAGCCGCACCCACGCCCAGACCACCAGGCCCAGGCCGATGTACAGCACCGCCGTCGCCAGGTCGTGCCCGTGGCCGTAGCGGATCCAGCTCAGCGACGTGTCGGTGAGCAGGGGGTCGCGCTTGAGGGTGGCGCCCGCGCCGGTGCCGCCGAGCGCGATCAGCATGACGCCGGCGACGCCGAGCAGGATGGTGCGGATCGGGATGCCGCGCGGGTCGTCGTGCTCTCCGGCGGCTTCGACCCGGGTAGCGGCGAACCGCACCGGGTCGACAGGAGCGGCGCTCGATCGGGGAAGGGACGGTGTCGCGGCCATCGCGGCAACATCGTCGCACAACACCGAGGGCGGTCGGCACGCAATGGCGAACACGTGTGACAGCCTCGTGATCATGATCGTTCCGGGGATCGTCACCGGCCGCGCGCCGGCCGTGCCGCGACCCGTCGGCCGCGCGTGGCGCCGGTCACGCCGGTGATCCGCTGCGCGGCGAGCCGGCCGGAGATCAACACCGGCGGCACGCCGACGCCCGGCGTCGTGCCGCAGCCCGCCAGCACCGCGTTGTCCACGCCCGACAGCAGGTTGCGCGGCCGGAACGGGCCGGTCTGCGCGAACGTGTGCGCGGCCGAGAACGGGGTGCCCGCCGCGAGGCCCATACCGGCCCAGTCGTGCGGCGTGACCAGGCGTTCGACCTCGATCGACGCGTCGAGCCCGGTCAGGCCGCGGGCTTCGAGCGTGCCGACGACCTCGTCCCGGTAGGCCGGGCCGACCCGGTCCCAGTCGATGCGGCCGGTGCGCAGGTTGGGCACCGGCGCGAGCACGAACAGGCCCTGGTCCGGTGCGGCGGTGACCAGCAGCGACGGGTCGCTCATCAGCGTGCCCCGCCGGGTCAGCTCGGTGAACGTCCGGTCCCACGCCCGGCCGAAGAAGATCGTGTGGTGGGCCAGTTCGGGCCAGCGCCGCCGGGTGCCCGCGTGCAGCACGACGGCCGACGGCGACCACGTCACCGGCAGCGGCCGACGCGGCCGGTGTCCCAGCAGCCGGTAGGACACGGGCAGGTCCGGGGTGAGCACCACGGCGTCGCACGGGATGCGCTCGCCCTGGGCGGTGCGCACCGCCTTCACCCGCGACCCGATCCGTTCCAGCCACGCCACCCGCGTGCCGAACCGCAGGTCGGCGCCCGCGTCCCGGGCGGCGGCGGCGAGCGCGTCCGGCAGCGCGCGCATGCCGCCGCGCGGGTGGTAGACGCCCGCGATCGTGTCCATGTACGCGATCACGGCGTACGCGGCGAGCGCGCGCTTGGGCGGCACGCCCGCGTACAGCGACTGGAACGAGAACACCCGGCGCAGCCGCTCGTCGCGCAGGAACCGGCCGATGGCCGGCGCGAGCCGGGAGAAGCCGCCCAACGCCGCGAGCTTCGCCAGCTCCGGGGTCAGCAGGTCCAGCGGCGAGTCGAAGTTGGCGCCCAGGAACGCGTCCCGCTCGACCCGGTACAGGTCGGTCAGCCAGGTCCGCAGCGCCCGGTAGCCGGCCGCCTCGCGCGGTCCGGCGAACCGGCGCACCTCGGCCTCCATGGCGTCCGCGTCGGCGTGCACGTCCAGCGTGCTCCCGTCGGCGAACCGCGCCCGGTAAGCCGGGTCGACGGGCAGCAGGTCGAGCCGGTCGGCCAGGGTCTCGCCGACCGCGCCCAGCGCTTCGTCGACCAGTTCGGGCATGGTCAGCACGGTCGGACCGGTGTCGAACGGGTACCCGTCCAGGTCCAGCCGGCCGGCCCGACCGCCGGGCACGTCGTCGCGCTCGACCACGGTGACCCGGCGACCCGCGCCGAGCAGGTGCAGGGCTGCGGACAGCCCGGCGAGGCCGGCGCCGACCACCACGACGTGGTCGGTCGGCCCGTTCACCGCGCGCATGCTCAGTACGTCCTTCTGGTCGCGCTCACCGCCAGCTCGGCGAGCCGGTCGCCGGCGGGTTCGGCCACGGGCGCCCGGTCGAGCGCGCGCAGCGCCGACTCGGTCAGCTCGGTGATCCGTTCCTCGACGGCGGCCACCGCGCCGACCTCGACCAGCCGGGCGCGCACCTCGTCCACGGTCGCGACGTCGAGGTCCGGCCGGCCCAGCGCGTGCTCCAGCACGTCCGCGCCGCGCTCGATGCCCAGCGCGACCAGCAGCGTCCGCTTGCCCTCGCGCAGGTCGTCGCCCGCGGGCTTGCCGGTGACGGTCGGGTCGCCGAACACGCCGAGCAGGTCGTCGCGCAGCTGGAAGGCCACGCCGATGTCCGTGCCGAACGCGCGCAGCCCGTCGATCAGCTCCGGCGACCCGCCGCCGATGGCCGCGCCCATGTGCAGCGGCCGTTCGACGGTGTACGCGGCGGTCTTGAGCCGGTCGATGCGCAGCGCGGCGTCGGCCGAGGCGTCGCCGCGCACCTGGGTGAGCACGTCGAGGTACTGGCCGGCGAGCATCTCGGTGCGCATGTCCCGCCACGGCAGGCTCAGCCGCTGCAACGCGTCGGTGGGCAGCCCGGCGGCGAACAGCATGTCGTCGGCCCAGGCCAGGGCCACGTCGCCGATCAGCACGGCGGCGGCGAGCCCGAACCGCGCGGGCTCGCCGAGCCAGCCCTGTTCGCGGTGGCGGCGGGCGAACTCGACGTGCACGGTCGGCCGGCCGCGCCGGGTCTCGGAGGCGTCCATGAGGTCGTCGTGCACGAGCGCGCACGCCTGGATCAGTTCGAGCGAGCTGACGGCCGTGAGCACGGCCTCGGCCTGCGCGCACTCGGGGTCGCCGCCGGCCGCCCGCCAGCCCCACCAGGCGAACGTCGGCCGGATGCGCTTGCCGCCGCCGAGCACGAAGTCGGCCAGGGCGTCCACCGCGCCGGTGAAGTTCGCCTCCATCCGCTCTCCCAGCGACCGGCGGTCGGCGAGGTAGCCCGCCAATGCTGCGTCGACGTGCTTGGGCAGATCCAGGTCCAACGGGTGGAGCGGCACCCGTCTATCGTCTCCCCAGCGTGGTCACGGCGTCCGACCGGGGTGCTCGTTCCATCTGGTGAAAGAGTCCTCCCACCTCTCGGACCGCCTACTAGGGTGGTGGACATGACATCGGTGGTCGAGCGCCTGCGTCGGGACAGCCCCGGGTTCTCCGTCGAGTTCTTCCCGGCCCGGGACGACGCCGACGAGGCCGTGCTGTGGCGGGCGATCCGCGAGCTGGAGCCCCTGGACCCGTCCTTCGTCTCGATCACCTACGGCGCGGGCGGCTCGTCGCGCGACCGGACCATCCGCACCACGGCACGCATCGCGCAGGAGACCACGCTGGTCGCCACCGCCCACCTGACCGCCGTGCAGCACTCGGTGGCCGAGCTGCGCAACGTGATCGGCTGGTACGCCGCGGTCGGCGTGCGCAACATCCTGGCGCTGCGCGGCGACCCGCCGGGCGACCCGTACGGCGAGTGGACGCCGCAGCCCGACGGCCTGACCTATGCCGAGGAACTGGTCCGGCTGTGCCGCGAACTCGGCGACTTCTGCGTCGGCGTGTCCGCGTCCACCTACGGCCACCCGCGCTCGCCCGACCTGGACACGGACACCAAGCACCTGGTCTCGAAGATCAGGGCGGGTGCGGACTACGTCATCGCCCAGCTGTTCTTCCGGCCCGAGGACTTCCTGCGGCTGCGCGACCGCCTCGACGCGGCGGGCTGCGGCGACGTGCCGCTGCTGCCCGGCCTGATGCCGTTGACGACCAAGCGCACGCTGGCCAAGACGGTCGAGCTGTCCGGCGCGGACGTGCCCGACGAGGTGTCCCGCCGGCTCGACCCGTACCTCGACGACCCTGCGGCGTTCCGCAGCGCCGGGATCGACCTCGCGACGGAGACCGGCGCGCGGTTGCTCGCCGAGGGCGTGCCCGGCCTGCACTTCTACACCCTCAACCGCTCGAAGGCGACCAGGGAGGTCGTCGGGAGGCTGGGACTGGTGCCCGCGCGGGCCTAGTGTGTGGTGCTGTGAACGCGCCAAAGGTGACCGCGTTGCTGATGTTCCAGGGCCGGGCCGAGGAGGCGATGACGTTCTACACGTCGCTCTTCGACGATGGCGAGGTGCTGTCGGTGACCCGCTACGGCCCTGAGCAGCCGGGAGTCGAGGGCAGCGTGGTGCACGCGACCTTCCGGATGGGCGGGCAGTTCTACATGTGCATGGACAGTTCCATGCCGCACGACTTCACCTTCACCCCGTCGGTCTCGCTGTTCGTCGAGTGCGACACCGAGGCGGAGATCGATCGGGTGTACGAGGCGTTGGCGGACGGCGGCATGCCGCTGATGCCGTTGGACGACTACGGGTTCAGTGCGAAATTCGGCTGGCTCAACGACCGGTTCGGGGTCTCCTGGCAGCTCAACCTGGCCTAATAGGCGACCAGGCTGCGGCGGTGCGACACGACCGCGAGCGCCAGGACGATCAGCACGGCCACGCCGACCAGGCCCGCGACGAGCAGCGTCCAGCCCACGTACGACGGCGCGTTCTCGCCCTCGTAGCGCACGGTCGCGGTGAGCATCGACGCCTGGCCGGGCCGGGGGTCCCACGCGATCGTGGCGTCCTCCTCCTCGCGGCCGTTGGTGTCGACGACCTCGCCCGGAAAGCTGATCTTGACCTGGATGTCCGCCCGGTCGACCGGGACCGTGCTCAGGTCCACCGAGCCGGACAGCGTCACCAGGTCACCCGACCGGCGGAAGTTGAGCTGGTAACGGCTGCTCGACGGACTCGTGACGCTCGCCAGCGTGCGCACTTCCTCGAACGACAGACCGGTGAAGAGCAGTTGCGTGCCCGCGTAGCCGTCCACCTTGTACGCCTTGGTGGTGACCCGTTCGGCCAGCTCCGACGGCACCTTGAGCTGCGGGCCGGGGTCGCTGTCCTGGGTCGGCGGCGTCGCGGCCACGATCTCGCCGGACACCTTGTCGTCCTCGGAGACGGCCATCGCCGCGTGCAGCCGGACACACCCGCTCAAGGCCAGCATGAGCAGCAGGAACACCGGCACCAGGCGGGCGGGGGAGCGGGACACGCGGACATCCTGCCGGCCGGGTCAAAAGTTGACCCGTCGAAGGATGTAGTGAGGCAGGCTAAACACCTGTGGGCGTTCCACACCCGCCGGTAACGTGCGGCTCATGGCATCTCCGACCGCCGGTGTCCACGGCATCTCCAACCAGTTCGTGTCCGACTACGCGGCGGCCGACCCCGTGACCGCGACCATGATGGGTGTGCCCGGTCACGACGAACGGCTGACCGACTTCTCCGCGGACGCCGTCGACGCCCGTGCCGAGCTGGCCCGACGCGCGCTCGCGGCGGTGTCCGCCGCCGAACCCGCCGACAAGTCCGAGGCCGACGCCAAGGCCGTGTTCCTCGAACGCGTCGGCGTCGACGTGGACCTGCACGACGCCGACGAGCAGCTCGGCGCGCTCAACGTCATCGCCAGCCCCGTGCAGATGCTGCGCGAGGTGTTCGACCACATGCCGACCGCCACCGCCGACGACTGGGCGGCGATCTCCCGCCGGCTCGCGGCCGTGCCCGCGGCCGTGGCGAGCCTGCGCTCGGGCCTGACCGAGGCCGCCGCGCGGGGCAAGGTGGCGGCGCTGCGCCAGGTGACGAAGATCGCCGACCAGTGCGACACGTGGGCGGGCCGGTCCGGGCAGTCCTACTTCGCGGGCCTGGTCGCCGCCGCACCGGAGGACGGCGCGCTGCGGGCCGACCTCGACGCGCGCGCCACGGACGCGTCGGCGGCGTTCGGCGGACTGGCCGACTTCCTGCGCGCCGACCTCGCGGCCAAGGCACCGGCCAAGGACGCGGTCGGCGCGGACGTCTACCGCCTGTGGTCGCGGTACTTCATCGGTTCCCGCCTCGACCTGGCCGAGGCCTACGAGTGGGGCTGGGCGGAGTTCACCCGCGTCGAGACCGAGATGAAGCGGGTGGCCGGGCGGATCAAGCCGGGTGCCACGCTCGCCGAGGCCGCCGCCGCCCTCGACACCGACGCCCGCTACCTCGTGCGGGGCAAGGACGGGCTCCAGTCGTGGATGCAACGCCTGTCCGACAAGGCTTTGCGGGACCTGCGCGACGTCCACTTCGAACTCCCCGACGAGCTGATGCGCCTGGAGTGCCGCATCGCACCGCCCGGCGGCGGCGTCGGCGCGTACTACTCGGGACCCAACCCGGACTTCTCCCGTCCCGGCCGCATGTGGTGGTCCGTGCCCGCGGACAAGGAGGAGTTCTCCACGTGGCGCGAGGTCACGACCGTCTACCACGAGGGCGTGCCGGGCCACCACCTCCAGGTCGCGACGGCGGTGTACCAGGCGGACAAGCTCAACGACTTCCAGCGCCTGCTGTGCTGGGTGTCCGGCCACGGCGAGGGCTGGGCGCTCTACGCCGAGCGGCTGATGCGCGAACTCGGCTACCTGGAGGACGACGGCGACCTGCTCGGCATGCTCGATGCCCACCTGTTCCGCGCCGCGCGCGTGATCGTGGACATCGGCATGCACCTGGAACTGGAGATCCCGCGCGGCACGGGCTTCCACGAGGGCGAGCGCTGGACCCCGGAACTGGGCCTGGAGTTCATGCTGACCCGCACGATCACCGAGCCCTCGCACGTGTACGACGAGATCGACCGCTACCTGGGCTGGCCCGGTCAGGCGCCGTCGTACAAGCTCGGCGAACGCCTCTGGCTGGCCGCCCGCGACGACGCCCGCGCCCGGCACGGCGACGCGTTCGACCTCAAGCGCTTCCACCGCGACGCCCTGGAGATGGGTGCGATGGGGCTGGACACGTTGCGCGAACGGCTCGGCGAACTCTGACCCGGGCGGGCCCGCACGCCGTCGGGCGTGCGGGCCCGGTGCTCAGGCCGCGGGTTCCATCGGCAGGCCCCGGCCGAGTACCGCGAACGGCCTGGGGTCGCCGGTGAACTGGTAGTTGCGCAACACGTCCACGAAACCCACGCGCCGGTACAGGCGCCACGCCTTGCTGGGGCCTTCCGGCGTGGACAGCAGGACCTTGTCGGTGGCCACGCCGTCCAACAGCGTGCGCAGCAGCCGCTCGCCGGTGCCCCGACCCTGGGCGCGCGGCAGCACGTGCAGCTCCGTCAGTTCGAAGTAGTCGTGCATCCACCGCTCGACGGCGACCGGCCCGGCGACGGCGGTCAGGCCGTGCCGCACCTGCTCGTGCCACCACTGCCCGACCGAACCCCGGTACCCGTAGCCGATGCCGACCAGGGCGTCCTCCTCGTCGAACGCGCCGACGCACCGCCAGCCGTCGCGCAGCATGTGCGCCATCCACATGGGCGCGCGCTGTTCCGCCGTGCCCGGCGGGTAGGCCATCGCGCTCACGTACAGCGCCAACGCCTCGCCGAGCCGGGCGTTGAGGTCCGACGGCGACAGTTCGACCAGCCGTTGCGATGGCGCGGCGGTCACCGGGCGACCCGCGCGGGTGTGCCGCCGGTCAGCTCGACCAGGCCGGCGAACGTCGTCGGGTAGACCGCGTGCGGGTGGCCCGCCGCCGCCCACACCGCCGCGTACCCCTCCAGGTCGACGTCGACGAGCGTGTCGATCGGCGCCGGGTGGCCGACCGGCGACACGCCGCCGATCACCTGCCCGGTGTGTTCGCGCACGAACTCGGGCGTGCCGCGCTTGATCGCGTCCGCGCCGGTCAGCGCGATCAGCAGGTCGACGTCCGCGCGGTGCGCGCCGGAGGTCAGGACCAGCAGCGGACGTGCCTGCCCGGCGTACTCGGCCCGGAACAGCAGGCTGTTGGCGATCGCGCCCGGTTCGATCCCGAGTGCCGCGGCGGCCTCGGCGGCGGTGCGGACGGCGTCGGCCAGGACCCGGATGCCCTCGGCGGAGTCGTGGTGCCCGGCCTCGGCCAGCGCGTCCGCCACTCGTTCGATCCCGGGGTGCCGCATGTCGGGCTGAAGTGCGCTCACTTGTTCATGAGACCACGCGGGGGCGGGTTGAGGAGTTCCGGGCTCACAGGTTATGCTGCTTTCGTTCGAACATACGTTCGAGCTATGCCCTGGTGCGGAGCGGGGGAAGCGCTCCGCACCAGGAGCCGCCGTCTCCCCGCGGCGGTCGTCGAGGTCCCGACGCCCGCGAGGAGGCCGCCATGTCAGCCGCGACCGACTTCCACCGAGTCCCCCTGCCGCCCTCGTCGGCGGTCGCGCTGCTCGACCAGGCCCGGCGTTGCCTGCGCGAAGCCGACCGCGAGACCGCGCCCGCGTCCCGGTTCGCCGCCGCCTACCTCGGCGCGCTGCGGGCGGCGGCGGCCGTGCTCGCGGCCCGGGGCCGGCCGCACCGGGGGCGGGCGAAGCCGACCAGCGTGTGGGTGCTGCTGCCCCGGTTGGCGCCCGAGTTCACCGAGTGGGCGGCGTTCTTCGACGCGTGCTCGGCGACCCGCGAGCTGGTCCTGGCGGGCGTGACCGGGCACGTGGCGGACCGGGAGGCCGACGACCTGGTCCGGCAGGTCGGGCAGTTCGCGGTGCTGGTCGGTGGGATCGTCCACGAGGGCGGTGTCGGTGCGGGGTTCGCGGTGTCGACCTGCGAGGCCGTTCCCGGGGGCGGAGTCCCCGGGCGGGTCGCCGTGCCGACCGGCGAGGTCGTCTACGAGGGCGGGACGTGAGCGGGGAGATCGGGTACGCGCGACTGCTGGACGTGCTCGCCGCCGAGGCCGGTGCGCTGGCCGCGGCGGTCGACGGGCAGCGCCCGGAACGGCAGGTGCCCGCGTGTCCCGGCCTGACCCTGGGCGAGACCGCGCGGCACGTGGGCAGCACCTACCGGCTGGTGACGGCGTGGCTGCGCGACGGGTACCAGCCGTTGGCGTGGCAGCAGGACCCCGAGCCGGGGCAGTCGTTGGCGGACTACGTGCGCGCGGGCGCCGGCCCGCTGGTCGACCGGCTGGCCGCGCACCGACCGGACGACCCGTGCCCGACCTGGTGGCCGGCCAGGGGAGACCACCTGTTCTGGGCCCGACGTCTCGCGCACGAGACGACCGTGCACCGCATGGACGTGCAGGGCGCGGCCGGACGTCCGCTCGACCCGGTCGCCGACGACGTGGCGCTCGACGGCGTCGACGAGGTGCTCACGCTGTGGCTGGGCCACCGGCTCGACGTGCTGACCGTGCGCGGCACCACCGAGGTCGTGGTGTCGATCACCGCGGGCGGCCGGACCTGGCTCACCCGCACCGGTCCGGGACCGGCGTCGTCGTGGCCCGCCGACGGGACGCCCGCGGCCGGCGCCGTGACCGGCTCGCCGACCGCCGTCTACCGCTGGCTGTGGGGGCGGGCCTCGGGTCGTGAGGTGAAGATCTCCGGCGACCACGACGCCATCGCGCAACTGTGGGCGCTGCTGCGGCTGGCCACCAAGTAGGCGCCTACAGGTCGAGTTCGGCGACCTTGACCAGTCCTTCGTCCGGGCGGGCGGTCTCCAGGGTGAAGCGCAGCGAGCGGCCGGCCACGTCGAGGAACGCGATCGAGTTCCCGAAGTGCGGCCCGCTCAGCTTCGTCCACGACACCGGGTCCGGGGAGATGCCCTGGCGGTCGGCCCGGCGGCGCAGCAGGCGGGCGATCGGTTTCGACCAGGACAGCCGGAACGCCGGGCGGAAGATCCGGGGCGGCTCGTTGTGCACGGGCGAGCAGACCAGTTGCACGACCTTCGAAGCGGTCGGCTCGGCGTAGCGCGCGACGGCCGCGTAGCTGTGGTGGACGTCGCCGGACAGCACCGCCACCGTGCCCGGCGCGTGCTCGCCCGTGCCGATGCGGTGGATCAGCCGGGCCAGTCGCTCGAAGGACGCCCGGAACGCCGGCCAGTGCTCCAGGTCGGCGGCCTGGCGGACCGCTTCGCCGAGGCGGCCCCGCAGTCCGGGCAGGCCGGCCATGCGCTCGTTGAGCGACTGCAAGTGGCTCAGGCCGTGCGGCATGAGCCAGGGCAGCGACGAGCCGATCAGCAGGTGGTCGAAGTCGCCTTCGGCGTTGCGCTCGATCCAGTCGAACTCCTCGTCGCCGACCATGAGCCGCTCGGGGCCGTCGAGGATGCGCCCGCTGCGGGTGTCGATCACCAGCAGTCGGGTGCGACCGAAGTCGCGCCGGTAGCTCCAGCGGGTCGACTTGCGGCCGTCCGCCTCGCGGTCGGCCTGTTCGGCGAAGTCCTCCAGGAGGTCGGCGACGTCGTGCCCGGCGGACCGGACCTTCGCGTACAGGTCGTCCTGCTCCAGTTCGGCCGGACCGAGGTTGCCCAGGTGCTGGTAGACCCAGTAGGAGGCGAGCCCGGCCCGGATGCGGCGGTGCCACCACGGTTTGCGGGCCATCTGCTCGCGCCAGGGGCGCGAGGTGTTCCAGTCGTCGCGGACGTCGTGGTCGTCGAAGATCATCGACGTGGGGACGGTCGACATCAGCCAGCGGATCTCCGGGTCGGACCACGTCTCGTGGTACAGCTCGGCGTACTCGCGGAAGGACACCACCTCGCCCTGCGGCTCGGCACCGGCACGGCGTTCGGACAGCCAGGCTTTGATCCGCGGCGTCGGTTCGTCGGCGTAGACCTGGTCGCCGAGCAGCACGAGGGCATGCGGCCAGGTGTCCTCGGACTGGTCCTTCATCCGCACGGCGTAGGCGTCGAGCGCGTCCGGGCCGAGCTTGTCGGCGGTCAACGCGCCGGGCACCGCCTTGGCCGCGCGACACGAGCCGAACACGATGCGGGTCGCGGTGGAGGTGCGGATGCGGCAGGGCGGGAACGGGTCGTCGGGGCGCGGCCAGGCCAGGTCGCCGTCGAGGTGGACCTGGTAGGGCGTCGACGAGCCCGGGGTGAGGTCGTCGACGACGACGAGCGCGAAGTGCTGGTCGCCGACCTGGAACGTTCTCGCGCGACCGCCGAGGACGGCCACCTCGCACGCCGCGTCGGTCTCGACCCAGACCGTGGCCGAAGTCGAGTCGACGTGCCGCAGCACGGGGCCGAGCACCAGTTCCGCCATGAGGGCAGACGTTACCTGCGCAACGTGTCCTCAAACCGATGCACGCCACGCGTCGTTCGGGCGCACCGGTTTTGTCCGGATTAGCCAGGATTCGGGTGGGCTGAAGGTGGTCGACCCCGACACGTGACGACGGGGTGGTGCGACATCGTGGTAGTGGCCGGACGTCCGCGCCGAGGCCCGGCAGGCGGTCGGCCGGGCCTCACATGGACAGCCCACCACGCCGGACCCCTGACCCGATCATCGAACCGCGGGCCTCATCTCGAACCGCACCGCCGGCTCCGCCTCGAACCGGACCGCTGGCCCGTTTGGTCGAACCGCTCCACCGCACCGGACCGCCGGACCACGCCGCCGTACCGAACTGCTGCGCTGCGCTGTCGAACCGCTGCGCTGCCGAACCTCCGAGCCGGACTGCGGTGGCGACTCGTCGTGCCGCATCGCCAGGCCGTGCGTCGAGACGGCTCACTGGGCCGGACTGTCGAGTCGGGCCGCTGAACTGGTCGGCGGAACTGGTCCCGCCAGACCCCCGAACCGGGGGCCTGGAACCGAGCACGGAACCGGACCGCTGAACCGGACTGCCGAACCGCTCCGTTGAACCGGATTGTCGAAGCGGGGGTGCTGAGTCGGGTCGCCGCGGCGGATCCCCGAACCGGGTCGCCGGTCTGGTCCGCCGAACCACACCGCTGGCCGGACCACCGGTCCGCTCTGCCGAACCGAACCGGCAGACCGGATCGGTGGACCGGCGAGACTGGTGAACCAGACCAGCCGGCTGGACCGGCGGGCCAGACCGGCGAGCCCGGATCGGCGAAGTGGGCCGGTGGGCTGGGTCGGCGAAGTGGAGCGGCGAGCGGATGCCGGGCAGGTCCATGGAGCCGGGCGCTGAAACGGACCGTTCGGCGGGGTCCCGAAGCGTGCCGCCGTTCTTCGGCGGTGGCAGTCAGTTTGTCCCGCTTGGCGGCTGGGTTCGTGGGTCGGCTGGGTGAACACCAGGATGGGAGGCTCGTGGGCGAGGGCAGCCCGAGTGGGTTGTCTGCCCGCAGCCCGCAGCCCGCAGCCCGCAGCCCGCAGCCCGTGTCGTCGTGGTCGGGTGCGAGTTCCTTCCTGGTGGCGTTGTGGTCAGGAGCGCAGGCGCAGGCCCTTGGGGGTGGCTCGGAAGCCGGCCTCCTGGAGGATCGTGGACAGGTTTGAGGACAGGGCGTGTTCGCCGTCCGCCTTCTGCACGGACAGGCTGCCCAACCAGCCGTCGTGGACGGCGCGGCCCAAAGCGTGGGCTGCCGCGCGGAGTGGCTCCTCCTCCTCGGTGAACGAGAGCAGCGACCTGCCGCCGCGCTCGACGTACAGCGTCGCCACGCCGTCGACCAGGACGGTCAGCGCACCGGACTTGCGTGCGGGCCGGTGTTTGGACTCGCCGATCTGGGCGGGCCAGGGCAGGGCGGCGCCGTACGGCTGGGCGGGGTCCGCCGCCGCCAGGACCACCGCGGTGGCGGCGTCCGGGTCGGGTGTCGTGGACGCCGCCGGTCTCGACAGGGCGCGGAGGCGGTCGACGGCACCCCTCGCCGCGAACTGGGCGGCACCCAGGCCCTCCACGACGTAGCCGCGGATCACCTGGCCCGACTCCTCCATCATCCGCAGCACGCGGTACACGCCGCTGAAGCCGCCAGTCACGCGTTCGGTGTCCAGCGCGCCCCGGGTCAGGACCCCGTGGCGTTCCAGGAAAGCCTCGGCCCGCGCGTGCGCCCGGCGGGTCGGGTCGGTGGACGGGACCACGGCCAACGACCAGCGACCCGCCGCCGTGGGTGGGCCGGTGCGACTGGGCATGTCGGGTCGCGCGGCGCGCATGCGGGCATAACGGCCGCGTGGCGCCGAACGTCTTGGTTTGTGCGCTGTGCCGCCACCCGCCACCACGGCCCGCAGCGGGCCCAGCGTGTCGTTGGTGACCACGCCCGCCCACACCAGGTCCCACAGCGCGCCGACCACCTCGGCGTCCGTCGTCGGGCCGTGCAGCGACACGCGGTCGACCACCTGGCGGAAGAACAACGCGCCGCCCGCCAACGCCTCCACCACGGCCGTGTGCAGCGACGACTCCGGCACGGCCTCGGGCACCAGGTCGGGCAGCAGCAGGTCCGCCACGTCCGTCGGCGCCAGTGCGATCCACCCGTCGCCGCCCGCGAGCGCACCGCAGCCCGTCCACGTCACCTCGCCCGACGCGGTCAGTTCGTCCAGCAACGCCGGGCTGTAGCCGGGCAGCCGGGCGGGCAGCACCAGTGATTCCACGGCGCTCGCCGGCAGCGGCGCGCCCGCCAACTGCTCGACGACCGAGTACACGTCGTCGACCGTCGGCCCCGATCTCGTCCGTCGCCCGATGCCGTGCCAACCGGGCAGGAACCGGCCCAGGGCCGCCGGTTCCACCGGTTCGACCTCGGACCGCAGCCGGGCCAGCGACGCGCGCCGCAACCGGCGCAGCACCTCGGCATCGCAGTACTCGGTGTGCGTGCCGCCCGGCCGCAGTTCGCCGCGCACCAGCCGGCCCGTGCCCGCCATGCGGTCCAGCACACCGGTCACCACCGCGACCCCGAGCCCGAACCGCTCGGCCGCCTGCGCGGCCGGGAACGGTCCGTGCGTCCGGGCGTAGCGCGACAACAGGTCGCCGAGCGGATCGGCCACCGGCTCGGTGAACGCCTCCGGCACGCCGACCGGCAACGCCGCGCCGAGCGCGTCCCGCACCCGCCCCGCGTCCTCGATGCCGAGCACCCGGTCCTGCCCCGCGATCCGCACCCGGATCACCCGCCGCCGCGCCACCAGTTCGTCGATCCACTCCGGACGGACGCCCCGCTCGGCCGCCTCGGCGGGCGACAGGTCGCCCAGGAACCGCAGGAGATCCGCCGTGCCCTCGACATCCCGCACGTGCCGGTCCGGCGCGAGCCGCTGCAACGCCCGCTCGACCTCCTCGACCACCTCGGGGTCGAGCAGCTCGCGGATCGCCTCCGTGCCCAGCAGTTCGGCCAGCAGCGCCGAGTCCAGCGACAGGGCCGCCGCCCGCCGCTCGGCCAGTGGCGCGTCCGCGTCGTACAGGAACATCCCGACGTAGCCGAACAGCAGGCTGCGTGCGAACGGCGACGGCGACGAGGTCTCCACCTCCACCACGCGCACCCGTCTCGCCCGTACCTCGGCCATCAGTTCCCGCAGGCCGGGCACGTCGTACACGTCCTGAAGGCATTCGCGCATCGCCTCCAGGACCACCGGGAAGCTCTCGTACTTCGCCGCCACGGACAGCAGTTGCGCGGAGCGCTGTCGCTGCTGCCACAACGGGGTCCGACGTCTCGGATCACGGCGGGGCAGCAGCAGCGACCGGGCCGCGCACTCCCGGAACCGGGCCGCGAACAGCGCCGACCCGCCCACCTCGGCCACGACGACCTGCTCGACCTCCTCGGGTTCGAGCAGCACGTCCGCCGCGCCGACGACGACCGGCACGCCCTCCTGGTCCACCGCGTCCGGCAGCCGCACCACGATCCCGTCGTCGGAGTGCGCCGCCTGCACCTCGACGCCGCGCCGCTCCCGCAACCGCGCCGCGATCGCCAACGCCCACGGCGCGTTCACCTGCGCGCCGAACGGCGAGTGCACCACCAGCCGCCAGTCGCCCAGCTCGTCCCGGAACCGCTCGACCAGCACCGTCCGGTCACTGGGCACGTGCCGGGTCGCCTCGCGCTGTTCGGTCAGGTACGTCACCAGGTTCGAGGTCGCCCACGCGTCCAGCCCGGCCGCCGCCGTGCGCCGCGCGGCCTCCCGCGCGTCGGCCGCGGACACCTCGCGCAGGAACTTCCCCAGCGCCCGCCCGAGTTCCAGCGGGCGGCCCGGCGAATCGCCCTTCCAGAACGGCATCCGCGCGGGCTGTCCGGGCGCCGGTACGACGATCACGCGGTCGTGCGTGATGTCCTCGACCCGCCACGACGAGGTGCCGAGCAGGAACGTGTCGCCGACCCGCGACTCGTACACCATCTCCTCGTCCAGTTCGCCGACCCGCGATCCCGGACCGTTCTCGGACGGCGGCGTGGTCACGGTGAACAGCCCCCGGTCGGGGATCGTGCCGCCCGAGGTGACGGCCAGCCGCTGCGCACCCGGCCGCCCGGCCAGTTCGCCGGTGACCCGGTCCCACGTGATCCGCGGTCGCAGTTCGCCGAACTCGTCGCTGGGGTACCGGCCGGACAGCATGTCCAGTACGGCCCGCAACGCCGACTCCGGCAGCGCGGCGAACGGCGCGGCCCGCCGCACGAGCCCGGCGAGCGCGTCGACGGTCCACGGTTCGAGCGCCACCATCGCGACGATCTGCTGCGCGAGCACGTCCAGCGGGTTGCGCGGGTACCGCACGGCCTCGATGGCGCCGTCCCGCATCCGCTCCGCGACCACCGCGCAGGACACCAGGTCGCCCCGGAACTTGGGGAACACCACCCCGCGCGACACCGCGCCGACCTGGTGCCCGGCCCGGCCGACCCGTTGCAGCCCGGACGCGACCGTCGGCGGTGCCTCCACCTGCACCACGAGGTCGACCGCGCCCATGTCGATGCCGAGTTCGAGCGACGACGTGGCCACCACGCACGGCAGCCGCCCGGACTTCAGCTCCTCCTCCACCACGGTCCGCTGCTCGCGCGACATCGAACCGTGGTGCGCCCGCGCGATGACCGCACCCGACTGCGTCGTGACCCCCGACTGCCCCACGGCCTCGGCCGGGAACCGCTCGGTGGACGACCGGGAGGTCCGCCGCCCGCCCGGCCCCGGCTCGACCGTCGGCGACCGGTCGGAAACCACCGTCCGGTCGAAGTCCGTCGTGCCCGAAGGGTTTTCCGACTCGACGGCGAGTTCGTTCAGGCGGGCGGTCAGGCGTTCGGCCAACCGCCGGGAGTTCGCGAACACGATCGTCGACCGGTGGGCGCGCACCAGGTCCAGCACGCGCTGCTCGACCGCCGGCCAGATCGACGCGCGGCGTTCCGCGCCCGCGGCCGAACCCGAGACCTCGCCGGTCGGCTCGCCCAGCACCGACATGTCCTCCACCGGCACCTCGACGCGCACCTCGATCGTCTTGGCCAGGGCCGGCTGCACCAGGGTGACCGGCCGGCCGCCGGCCAGGAACGCGGCCACCTCCTCGACCGGGCGCACCGTCGCGGACAGGCCGATCCGCTGCGCGGGCCGCTCCAGCAGCGCGTCGAGCCGCTCCAACGACAGCGCCAGGTGGGCGCCGCGCTTGCCGCCCGCCACCGCGTGCACCTCGTCGACGATCACCGTCTCCACACCCCGCAACGACTCCCGCGCCCGCGACGTCAGCACCAGGAACAACGACTCGGGCGTGGTCACCAGCACGTCCGGTGGTGTCCGGGTGAACGCCCGCCGCTCGTCGGCCGGCGTGTCCCCGGTGCGCATGCCGACCCGGATCGACGGCTCCGGCAGCGACAACCGGTGCGCGGCCTGCCGGATGCCCGCCAGCGGTGCGCGCAGGTTGCGCTCCACGTCCACCGCCAACGCCTTCAACGGCGAGACGTACAGCACGCGGCACCGCCGCTCCCGGTCGGCGGGTGGCTCCGCGGACGCCAACCGGTCCAGCGCCCACAGGAACGCGGCCAGCGTCTTGCCCGATCCCGTCGGCGCGACCACCAGGGCGTGCTCGCCCCGGGCGGCGGCCTCCCACGCACCGGCCTGCGCCGCCGTCGGCGCGGCGAAGGCACCGGCGAACCACTGCCGGGTGGCGGGCGAGAATGCGTCGAGTACGTTCACGCGGACCATCGTGGACTTGGGGTCCGACAGTTTCGGGGCCCGTGCGGCCAGGTGCCCGGCTTGTCACCCGAAAGTGACCTCCGTCGAACCGTGACCAGCGAGATCGTGCCTGTGGCAGCATCTGCACCCATGCGCGTGCTGTCCATCGACCTGGGCACCTCCAACACCGTCGCGGTCCTCGCCGCGCACGGTCGGCCGCCCCGGGTGGTCGAAGTGGACGGTTCGGCGACCATGCCGTCGGCGGTCTACTGCGAGGAGGACGGCACGCTCGTCGTCGGCCGCGACGCCGAACGCCGCGCCCGCCTCGACCCGTCGCGGTTCGAGCCCAACCCCAAGCGCCGCGTGGACGAAGGCGCCCTGCTGCTCGGCGACAACGTCGTCCCCGTCACCGACGCGCTGGCCGCCGTGCTGCGCCGCGTGCTGGACGAGACGACCCGCCAGCTCGGTGCCGCCGCCCTCGACGAGATCCGCCTCACCCACCCCGCCGAGTGGGGCGCGACCCGGCGCAACGTCCTGCTCTCGGCGGCCAGGCTCGCGGGTCTGACCGGCGAACTGGTGCTCGTGCCCGAACCCGTGGCGGCGGCGTCGCACTACGCCTCGCTGGCGGTCGGGCAGGCGCTCGCGGTCTACGACCTCGGCGCGGGCACGCTGGACGTGGCGATCGTCGGCGCGACGCAGAACGGCTTCGCGGTGCTGGCCGACGACGGCCTGCCCGACCTGGGTGGCCTCGACGTCGACCAGGCGTTGCTGGAACACGTCGGCCGCCAGGTCTCCCACCGCGACCCGGCCGCGTGGCAGCGGCTGCTGCGCCCGGACTCGACCGCCGACCGCCGTGCCCGACGCGCGTTGCAGGAGGACGTGCGCGCGGCCAAGGAGTCGCTGTCCCGGCACCCGCACACCGAGGTGCCGATGCCGGAACCGTTCGAGGACGTGCTGGTCAGCCGCTCGGACCTGGAAGCGCTGATCAAGCCGAGCCTGCTGCGCAGCGTCGAGCTGCTGGCCGCGACGATCCGGTCGACGGGCATCGCGCCCGAGCATTTGGCGGGCATCTACCTGGTCGGCGGTTCGAGCCGGATCCCCCTGGTCGCGTCCATGATCGCCGGGCACCTGCGGGTCGTGCCGACGAGCCGGGACCAGCCCGAGACCGCCGTCGCGCTCGGCGCGCACCACGTGCCCAAGGACGGCATCGGCCCCCGCCCGCCGAAGCCCGCCTCGGCGGAGCCCGCCACGGTCGTGACCACGTCGGTCACGCCCGTGGTCGGCGGTCCGCGCCCGGTCGGCCCCGCCGTGGGCGGCCCGCACCCGACGACCCCCGCCGCCGGCCTGCCCCACCCGGCCAACCCGGCGGCGAGCGGTCCCTACCCGGTCAACCCGGCCGTGAGCGGCGCGCACCCGGTCAACCCCGCGATGAGCGGTCCGTACCCGGTCAACCCGAACACCAGTGGCGCGTACGGCATCGACCAGCAGGTGTTCAACTTCCCCAGCGTCGGCGACCGGCAGACCAAGCCGCGCGGCAAGAGCCCGCGCAAGGCGTGGATCGCGCTCGGTGCCGCCGTGGCCGTGGTGCTCGCCGTGGTCGGCGGCATCTACGCGTTCGCCGGTCAGGGCATCCCCGACGCCCAGGAGTGCAAGACCGACCTGGCGAAGGACGCCCAGGGCTTCACCCACTGCCTGCGCCAACTCGCCGGCGCCGTGCCCGACACCGCGACCTGTAAGCCGGGTGCGGTCGAGGGTGCCGGCCTGGACGCGATCAAGGGCACCGTGATCAGCTGCTCGCTGCGTGACGACTACACCGTGCAGTACGTCCTCACGGACACGGTAACCGGCGCCGAACAGGGCGCGGACGCGGTGGTGCGCTCGCTCAAGTCCGACATCGTCCAGGCGGACTGGGCGGGCAACGGGCTGGCCGGCCGGTACCGGTCGGCGGCCGGCGACGGCGTCGGCCTGCTCGTGTTCACCAGCGCGGGCCTGCCGGTGTTCGGCATCGTCACCAAGAGCAGCGGTGGCGACGACCTGACCGCCGACGGCATGGCCGACTACTTCGAACGCACTGTTCAGCCCGGCACGTGACATCGGGCAAGCTCTCGGACATGACGACCGTCGACGTGGTGCAGCGCAAGGTGTTGCGGGTGCTCGCGGGCACGCAGGTGCTCGGCTCGGCCGGGGTGACCATCGGCCTCACGGTGAGCGCCCTCGCGGCGGCCTCGCTGTCCGGTTCGGACACGGTCGGCGGCGTCGCCCAGACCAGCGCGGTGCTCGGCTCGGCGTTGTTCGCGCTGCCCGCCGCCCGGCTCGCGGCCCGCAGCGGCAGACGTCCGGCGCTGATCGCCGGGTACGGCATCGGCGCGCTGGGCGCCGTGTGCGCCGCGATCGGCGTGATCACGGAGTCGTGGCAGGTGGTGGTGGCCGCGCTGCTGCTGTTCGGTGCGGCCGGTGCCGCCAACCTGTCCACCCGCTACGCGGCGGCCGACCTGGCCGACCCGAGCCGGCGGGCCCGGTCGATGGCGCTGGTCGTGTGGATGGCCACGGTCGGCGCGGTGGCGGGCCCCAACCTGGCCGAGCCGGCCGGGAAGGTCGCGCGGGCGCTCGACCTGCCGGTCAACGCCGGACCGTTCCTGCTGTCGGCCGTCGTGTTCGCCGCCGCGGGGGTGTTCGTGCTCGCCCTGCTGCGGCCCGACCCGTTGACCATCGCCCGCTCGCGTGCCGCCGTGGTCACGCCCGCGCACTGCGCCGGTGGCGTGGCCGACACGCGCGGCTCGTGGCAGGTGTGGCGTTCGCTGAGCGGGCAGGCCCGGCTCGCGCTGTCGGCCATCGCCCTGTGCCACACGGCGATGGTCGGCCTGATGTCGATGACGCCCGTGCACATGAACCACGCGGGCTCGTCGCTGAGCGTGGTGGGCATCGTGATCAGCCTGCACGTGGCCGGCATGTACATCGCGAGCCCGGTGTTCGGCTGGCTGGCCGACCGGGTGGGCCGGGTGCCCGTGCTCGCGATCGGCAGCGCACTGGTCGTCGCGGCGGCGGCGATCGCGGGCATGGCCGAATCGCACGACGCGCCGCAGCTCGCGATCGGCCTGACGGTCCTGGGGTTCGGCTGGTCCGCCGGTCTGGTGTCGGGGTCGGCCCTGCTCACCGAGTCGGTGTCGCCGGACGACCGGCCCGCCGCCCAGGGGCTGTCCGACCTGCTGATGAACGTGGCGGGCGCGGCGGGCGGCATCGCGGCGGGCGTGGTGGTCGCGACGTGGTCGTTCGCCGCGTTGGGCCTGGTCGTGGGCGTGACCGCGCTGCCGCTGCTGGTGGTCTGCCTGTTCGCGGCGCTGCGCTGATCACTTCCGCCGGTCGGACCGCAGCGCGCGGACCCCGAGCACGATCGACACGACCAACCCGAGCACGACCGCGATGTCGACGGCCGTCCACACCCACGCCGGGGCGTCGAAGTCCTGAAGCAGCACCATCGTACGAGGTTAGCCCGCCACCCCCACGATCTCCCGGACGACGGCCGTCTCGCCGCCGCGCCGCCACACCAACCCCCACTCCACCGCGGGCGCGTCGACGACGGGGAGGAACGCGACGCCGGGCCGGGCGAAGTACTCGGCGGCGTGGGCGCCCAGCGGGCACACGCCCTCGCCGTCGGCCACGGCCGCGAGCAGTTCCTGGAACGTGGTCACGTCCCGGCCGTGCTCGACCGGGTGGCCGGCGGGTGTCGCGTCCATCCGGAACGCGGCCCGGAACACCACGTCCCGGGCGAGGTCGTCGAGCGTGACCTCGGGTCGTCGGGTGAACGGGTGCGTGCCGGCCACGGCCAGCACGAGAGGCTCGGTGAACACGACGGGACCCGCGACGAGGTCGACTTCGTCGACCGGGAACAGCGTGACCAGCACGTCCACCTCGTCGTGCCGCAGGAGCCCGAACGGGTCGGCGAAGTCGGCCTCCCGCATCCGGACCTCGGCGCCGGGGTTGCGCCTGCGGTAGCGGCCGAGCACGTGCGGGACGAGGTCGGCGACGGCGGGTGCCTGGAAGCCGATGCGCAACAGCGAGGTGTCCCGGGCCGCTCTCACGGCCCGGTCGACGCCCTCGGTGATCCGCTGGAACGCGGGGCCGACGTCGTCGCGCAGCCGTCGGCCCAGCGGCGTCAACTCGACCCGGCGGCTGGTGCGGTCGAACAACGGCGCACCGATCCGGCGTTCCAGGTCTTTGACGGTCTGGCTGACCCGGGCCTGGGACACGTGCAGGCGTCGGGCGGTGCGTCCGAAGTGCAGTTCTTCGGCCAAGGTCAGAAAGATCTCCAGGTCCCGACGCTCCATGAGCGCAGGATATCCATAACTCCAGGGTTATCGTTGCCGATGGTTTCCGTCGTTGTTCGGAGGGTGATTCCAGGCGAAGCTTGAGTCATGGAAAAGCCGCTGATCGTCCGCTCCCCGGAAGCCGAACTCCTCGACGCCGACCCGTCCGCGACGGTCACCCTGCTGGCCGACACGGCGACGGCGACCGCCAACCGCTCCCGCTTCGCCGCCGGGGCGAACGGCGCGCCGCCGCACTTCCACACGAAGGCCACCGAGCTGTTCTTCGTCGTGTCCGGCAGCCTCGACGTCCTGCTCGACCAGGAGGTCCGGACCCTGGCCGAAGGCGACTTCCTCCTGGTGCCGCCGGGTGTGCACCACGCGTTCGGCGCGACCTCGGGGAAGGACGCGGACGTGCTCTTCGTGTTCACGCCGGGCATCGGCCGGTTCGACTACTACCGCCTGCTCGACCGCGTGCAGCGGGGACAGGCGGACCCGGCCGAGATCGGCGCGTCCCAGGACCGGTTCGACAACCACTACGTCGACAGCCCGACCTGGACGCGGCACCGCGTCGGCTAGGAAAGCGGTGGCAGGACTTCGCCGGCGCCTGCCAGGGTGGCCGCATGGGAAACGACGAGGTGCCACTCCACGGCGGGAACATGAGCGCCGGGGTGGTCCGGGTCGGGCGGACCGTCCGCCGTCCCAGCGGCCCCTGGACGCCGGCCGTCCACGCACTTCTCGACCACCTGCACGCGGTCGGGTTCACCGCCGCGCCGAAGCCGTTGGGCATCGACGACCAGGGCCGGGAAGTGCTGAGCTTCGTCCCCGGCGACGTGGCCTGGCCGGAACACTTCGGCCTGCTCGACCCCGACGACCGCCTCGCGCGCGTCGCCCGGATCGTCCGCGACTTCCACGACGCGGTCGCCGACTTCGTCCCGCCGCCGGACGCGCACTGGCAGGTCCTCATCCCCGCCGACGGCGCCGACATCATCGCCCACCACGACCTCGCGCCCTGGAACCTCGTCGTCGGCGATCCGCACTGGGCGTTCATCGACTGGGACACGGCCGCGCCGGGCACCCGCCTGTGGGACGTCGCGTACGCCCTCCACGGCTTTGTCCCGTTGTCGGCCGATCCCGAGTGGAATCGGGCGGACGCCGGTCGCCGCATGCGCGTGTTCGTCGACGCCTACGGCTTGGACGAGACCCGACGCCGTGAACTCGTCCTGCTGCTCGCCGCCCGCACCCGGTCCATGTCCACGTTCCTGGCCGCGCAAGCCGCGGTGGGACGGCAGCCGTGGACGCGGTTGTGGCACGAGGGGCACGGCGAGGCATGGCAGGCCGACGCGGACTACATCGACCAACGCACTCGCGAGTGGGAAAACGCGTTGCTCGGCTGAGTGCCCGCCGATGGTGACAGGTAGACGCCCGATCGTCGGAGTGCGTCCCCGACCCCACCGAAAGCGGGTCCTGTCCCGGGATCAGTCCGGGAACGGCTCGTCGTCGACGTCCTGGAGTTCGTCGCGGACCACGCGGTAGGCGAGTCCCTCGGCGTAGCCCTTGCGGGCCAACGCGGCCACCAGGCGGCGGAGCTTGGTCCGGTCGTCCAGGGCGGACATGGCGCGCAGCTTCTTGCGCACCAACTCCCGGGCCCGTTCGCGCTCGGCGTCCTCGTCGACCGCCGCGACGGCCTCGGCCGCGACCTCGTCGGAGACGCCCTTCTGCCGCAACTCGCGCGCCAACGCCCGGCGCCCGAGCCCGTGATGCGTGTGCCGGGACCGGACCCAGACCTCGGCGAAGGCCGCGTCGTCGATCAACCCCGCCCGGTCGAACCGGCCGAGCACGTCCTCGGCCGTGCCGGGGCCGATCCCCTTGCGCGCCAAGGCGTCCCGCAGCTCGACCCGGGTACGCGCCCGTGCGGTGAGCAACGCGTAGCAGATGTCGGTGGCCCGCCGTCGCTCCGCGGCCGGGTCGACCTCGCCGTCCGCCTCCGGTGCGGCCCGTCGACCGTGACTGTCCGAAGTGGACTTCCCAGTGGCACGCCGGTCTGCCCGCGCCCACCCCTCCCCCTCGGCGGCCGGGCCACGACGAGGGGATGAGCCGACCCCGGGTACGGCGGAAGCCCAGGGGTCGTCCTCGTCCCGACTGTCCGACCGTGCGGTCGGGTCGGGTACGGACACCGCCGTGCCGGGCGCCACCGCCGCCCAGGGATCGTCGTCCCTGCCGTGGTCGCTCCCGTCGTCCTCGAACTCGTCGACCAATTTCCCCACCGGACGAACCTCGGTCCCGGCCTGGCCGGGACATGTCCCTGTCGGCCGTCCACCGGCCGATTCTTTCCGACGTGGCAGCACGCCGGCCTGCCGAACAGGCCCGGCCCGACTGCCTGTCGGACCCCGCCGCCGGACGAAGCACCCACTGGTCCGTCGACACCGGCACCCGTCCGGACCGCCTTGCCTGCCGGGATCGCAGCCTGCCGGACCGCCTTGCCGGTCAGGCCGCCTCGCCTGTCGGACCAGGTCGAGACCGGCTCGGTCGACCCGCCCGCCGGTCGATGTCCGTCCGGATCGGCCTGCCGGACCCGGTCGAACCGCCCGCCCGTCGGTCACGGGCGAGACCGGCCTTGGTTCGAACCGCCCGCCGGTCGGCATCGGGTCAGGATCGGCGTCGGTTCCACTGGCTGTCGAACGGTTCCGCGTCGCGGGGCCGCCTGGTGCGGGTGGCCGGCGTCCGTCCGGATCGCTCCGCCTGCCGGCCTCGGTCGAACCGTCGGCGTCGGCCGGGACCGGTGTCGGTCCGACTGTCTGCCGACCGGGCTCGACATCGTCCGGACCGCTCGCCGGAACCGGCCAGGTGGGCACCCGCCGTGACCGGATCGCCCGCCGGTCCGAACCGGCCGGGGTCGACCCCGGCCGCGACCGGACCGCCTGCCCGTGCGAACCTCACCCCGCCCGAAGGCGGCGGATCAGAAGTCCACGGGAGCGGCGGCCGTCTCCTCGGACTCCAGGGTCGCGCCGATGCCGAGCTTCTCCTTGATGCGCTTCTCGATCTCGTTGCCCACGTCGGGGTTCTCGCGCAGGAACTTGCGGGCGTTCTCCTTGCCCTGTCCCAGCTGGTCGCCCTCGTAGGTGTACCAGGCGCCGGACTTGCGCAGGATGCCCTGGTCCACGCCCATGTCGATCAGCGAGCCCTCGCGGCTGATGCCCTGGCCGTAGAGGATGTCGAACTCGGCCTGCTTGAACGGCGGGGCCACCTTGTTCTTCACGACCTTGACCCGGGTCCGGTTGCCCACCGGCTCGCCGCCGTCCTTCAGGGTCTCGATCCGGCGCACGTCCAGGCGCACCGACGCGTAGAACTTCAGCGCCTTGCCGCCCGTCGTGGTCTCCGGCGAACCGAACATCACGCCGATCTTCTCGCGCAGCTGGTTGATGAAGATCGCCGTGGTGCCGGACGAGTTCAGCGCACCCGTGATCTTGCGCAGCGCCTGGCTCATCAACCGGGCCTGGAGGCCGACGTGGTTGTCGCCCATCTCGCCCTCGATCTCGGCCCGGGGCACCAGTGCCGCCACCGAGTCGATCACCAGGATGTCGAGCGCGCCGGAGCGGACCAGCATGTCCGCGATCTCCAGCGCCTGCTCGCCGGTGTCGGGCTGGGAGACCAGCAGCGCGTCGGTGTCCACGCCGAGCTTGCGCGCGTACTCCGGGTCGAGGGCGTGCTCGGCGTCGATGAACGCCGCGATGCCGCCGTTGCGCTGCGCGTTGGCCACGGCGTGCAGCGCCACCGTCGTCTTACCCGAGGACTCCGGACCGTAGATCTCGACCACGCGGCCCCGGGGCAGCCCGCCGATGCCGAGCGCGACGTCGAGCGCGATCGCGCCGGTCGGGATGACCTCGATCGGCGCGCGGCCCTCCTCGCCGAGCCGCATGACCGAGCCCTTGCCGAACTGCTTGTCGATCTGGGCCAGGGCGAGTTCGAGGGCCTTGTCGCGGTCGGGTGCCTGGGGTGCCATCTGGAATCCACCTCGGTTGTCTGAAGGTCGCTGTGCGATGTCGGGGCCGACGGTACGGGTGGGGTCCGACATTTTTCGGCGGTGACCGTGCCGGCCGCGGGGATGGTCACCCGGTAGTGTCGGGCAGTGTAGCCGAACAGGTGTTCGAGACGTCAGCGCCGGTGTTCGGGCACCTCGAACGCGTCGCACACCGCGACCCAGATCTCCTTGGCCGGGATGCCCTCGTCCAGAGCCTGGTCGGGAGTACGCCCCCCGAGCGCGGACAGTACGTGGTCACTGGCCATCAGCTCTGCCCTGACCTGGCCGAACTCGTTCGCCATCAGCTTGCGGAACACCGTGTTGCGCACCGACGCGAGGGTACTACCGGCCGGTGGTGCGCCAGAACTGCCGCTTCTTCTCGTCCCGCACGACCACGCCCAGCCGGGCCAGCTCCGCGCGCAGGTCGGCCGCGTCGTCCTTCTTGTCGTCGCGCAACGCCCTGGACCGCGCCTTGAGCAACGGCTCCGCGCCCACCGGCAGACCCGGCACGCCTTCGATCCACCGTCGGTACTCGGCGGCGTGCGGGTCGCCGGGCAGCCACGGGTAACCGTGCGCCCGGAACGCCTCCTCCAGGTCGGACGCCCTGAGGTCCGACGTCTCACGCGCCAGTTCGCCGCCGTCCACGCCGAGCAGGACCAGTTGCTTGCCCTCGACGAACACGCCGCTGATCGCGCCGCGGTCGTACGCGTGGTCGTGGTCGTCGCGCGCCAGCTCGACGTGGTCGTCGGCGACTTCGACGCGCAACCGCTCGACGGCGGCCAGCAGGGAGATGAACAGCCCGCCCAGCACGCCCGCGCCGAGCGCGGCCACGGTGTCCCAGGGCGAGGGGATCGACGAGATCAGCCGGAAGATCCCCTGCGCGGGCGCCCACTCCAGCGCGGCGACCCACCCGGAGATCAGCTCCACTCCGAACAGCAGGGCCGCGCCGAGCAGCGGGAAGACCACCCACACCAGCCCGACCTGCCAGCCGGGCTCGGCGACCGTCGTCCTGCGCGTCGAATCCATGATCTTTCGGAACACCCCCGCCCGGATCATAGGGGCAGACGTAGGGTGGCGTGGTGGGGATGGAAACACGGCACGTGGTGTGGGACTGGAACGGCACGCTGTTCGACGACAACCATGCCGTGCTCGCGGCGGTCAACCGGGTGTGCCGCCACTACGGCAGTCCCGAGATCACCATCGACCGCTGGCGCGAGACGTTCAGCCGCCCGCTGCTCCAGTGCTACGAGGGACTGCTGGGCCGGTCGCTGTCGGACGACGACTGGGCGTTCATCGACGTGATCTTCCACGAGGAGTACCACGCGTTCGTGGACGCCTGCGGCCTGGCCGAGGGCGTGGAGGCGTTGCGTGAACGCACCTCCCACACGCAGTCGCTGCTGTCCATGTACCACCACGACAACCTCGTCCCGCTGATCACCCGGCACGGCATCCACGACCTGTTCACCCGGGTCGACGGCCTGCGCGCGGTGGGCTACGGCTCCAAGGCCGAGCACCTCGTGCGCCACCTCGACGCCCAGGGCCTTGACCCGGCGGCCGTCGTGCTGGTCGGCGACGTCGTCGACGACGCGGAAGCCGCGGAGCACGCCGGGACGCGGGTGGTGCTGGTGACCACCGGCGTCACCGACCGCCGCCGACTGGAGGCGACCGGTGCGCCGGTGGCCGACTCGATCGCCGGCGTCCTGCGCTACCTGGACAGCTGAGCCGCCGCGCGGGCCAGTTCCTCGATCCGGTCGAAGTCGCCGGCGGCCAACGCCGACGCGGGCGTCAGCCACGACCCGCCGACGCAGCCCACGTTCGGCAGCGCCAGGTACCGGGACGCGGACTCGACCGTGATGCCGCCCGTGGGGCAGAACCGCAGGGACGGCAGCGGCGCCCCCACCGACTTGAGGAAGTCGACGCCGCCGGACGCCTCGGCCGGGAAGAACTTCAGCGCCGTGATGCCGCGTTCGGCCAGCCGCAACGCCTCCGACACGGTGGCCGCGCCGGGCAGGAACGGCAGTCCGGTGTCGAGCACGGCGTCGATCAGCCGGTCCGTCGACCCGGGTGTGACCAGGAACGACGCCCCGGCCTTGCGGGCCAGTTCGGCCTGTTCGGGCGTGGTCACGGTGCCAACACCGAGCACGATCTCCGGCACCTCGGCGGCGATCCGCTCCACCGCGGCCGGCGCGGCGGCCGTGCGCAACGTCAACTCGATGACCTTGATGCCGCCGCGCAGCAACGCCCGTGCCAGCGGCACGGCGAGGTCCGCGTCGTCGAGCACGACGACCGGGACGACGGGGGACAGGTCCAGCAGTTCCGCGCCGGTGGTCACCGGGACACCTCCTGAGTGGTCCGGCCCGCGAAGTGCGAGGCCGCGATCGGGCCGAACACGCTCGCGCCCCGATCGGCCGGGCCGACCGCGTGGCGCAGCGCCCCGAACAGTTCACGCCCGGTGCCGACCCACGCGTCCGCGCCGGGCGGGAAGTCCACCGGCTCGCGAACGGCCAGGTCGGCGAGCACCTCCAGCGTGCCGGTCACCGCGTCCAGTCGCACCGGGTCGCCGTCGCGGACCAGGGCCAGCGGTCCGCCCACGGCGGCCTCGGGCGTCACCTGGATCGCGGCCGGGATCTTGCCCGACGCGCCGGACATGCGGCCGTCGGTGACCAGGGCGACCTTGAAGCCCCGGTCCATCAGCACGCCCAGGGCGGGCACGAGCTTGTGCAGTTCGGGCATGCCGTTGGCCCGCGGACCCTGCTGCCGCACCACGACGACGACGTCGCGGTCCAGTTCGCCCGCCTTGAACGCCACACCGAACGCCTCCTGCGAGGTGAACACGCGGGCGGGCGCCTCGACGACCCGGTGCTCGGCCGCGACCGCCGACACCTTGATCACCGCGCGCCCGAGGTTGCCGGACAGCGTGCGCAGTCCGCCGTCGCGCGCGAACGGGTCCGTCGCGGGCCGCAGCACGTAGGTGTCCAGCGAACGCCCGGGGCCGTCACGCCAGGTCAGGGCGCCTTCGACGAGCACGGGCTCGCGCCGGTAGCGGCCCAGGCCCGGACCGGCGACCGTGCGCACGTCCTCGTGCAGCAGGCCCGCGTCCAGCAGCGTGTCCACGAGGAACTGCACGCCGCCGGCGGCCTGGAAGTGGTTGATGTCCGCGCTGCCGTTGGGGTAGACGCGGGTCAGCAGCGGCACGACCGAGGACAGGTCGTCGAAGTCGTCCCAGGTCAGCTCGATGCCGGCGGCCGACGCGATCGCGACCAGGTGCATGGTGTGGTTGGTCGACCCGCCCGTGGCCAGCAGCGCCACGACGCCGTTGACCACGGCCTTCTCGTCGACGACGTGGGCGATCGGGGTGTACTCGTCGCCCCGGGAGATCTCGACCGCGCGTCGGGCGGCCTCCTCGGTCAGCGCGCGGCGCAGCCTCGTGCCGGGCGGGACGAAGCTCGCGCCCGGCAGGTGCAGGCCCATCACCTCGACGACGAGCTGGTTGGAGTTGGCCGTGCCGTAGAACGTGCAGGTCCCGGGGCTGTGGTAGGACGCGGCCTCGGCGTCGAGCAGGTCCTCGCGGGTGGCCTTGCCCTCGGCGTAGAGCTGGCGGACGCGGGCCTTCTCCTTGTTCGGCAGGCCCGAGTGCATGGGACCGGCGGGCACCAGGATCGCGGGCAGGTGCCCGAACGACAGCGCGCCGATCAGCAGACCGGGGACGATCTTGTCACAGACGCCCAGCAGCAGGCCCGCGTCGAACATGTCGTGCGACAGCGCCACGGCCGTCGCCATGGCGATCACGTCCCGGCTGAACAGCGACAGCTCCATGCCCGCCCGGCCCTGGGTGATGCCGTCGCACATCGCGGGCACGCCGCCCGCGAACTGGGCGACGCCGCCGGCCAGGCGGGCCGCGCCCTTGATCCAGTCGGGGTACTCGTGCATGGGCTGGTGCGCGGAGAGCATGTCGTTGTAGGCGGACACGATCGCGACGTTCGGCCGGCGGTTCGCGCGCAGCAGGTCCTTGTCGCCGCCGGTGATGCCGGCGAACCCGTGCGCGAGGTTGCTGCACGCCAGGTCACGGCGGGTGGGACCGTCCTGCGCGGCCAGGGTGACGCGGTCGAGGTAGGCGGTTCGGGAGGCGGCGCTGCGGGCGGCGATGCGGGCGGTCACCTCGGCGACGACCGGGTGCGTGGTCATGGCTTCGCTGTCTCCGGGAGTGATCACGGGCCGTGGTGGCGGCCCGGTGGGACGACAGCGCTGGCGTCACACGGATGGACGTTGCAGCACGCACAGTATTCCACGACACATGATCGTCACAAAAACGATTCAGTATCCGGGACGGCGCGCCGATACTTGTGGTGCTTGTCACAGGCGCGCGGACCGGGCAGAGTCGTGTGCCGAACCACACACCGGGAGGTGCTTGACGGTGACTTCCTCCGAGATCGTCGAGCTGCGCCGCACGCTCGGCCGGCTCCGCCAGTGCGTCGGCGGAATGCGTGCGCGGTACGGCGACATCGCCGCCGTCCGCAGGCTGGTCAACGACCTGGAGCGCCTCGACATCGACGTGACCGAACTCGGCGAACTCGACGACGCGCCCCGGCCGCGGGAAGCGCCCCGGGTGGGACGTGAGGTCGTGGTGGTGCCCGAGGCACCCTACGACCCCAGGCTGTGGCACGACGCCGACGACGAAGGACTCGGCGGCTACCGCCGCACCTGACCGACCACGAGCCGGCCCCCGCGAGCGCGATCGCGGGGGCCGGCTCGGTTTTCGCTCCCACCACAACGACGTGGAACGAGGTGAGGTATGAGGGCGCAGATCGACCGGCGGACACTGCGGACGGACCGGTGGTGGCTGCCGCCGTTGGTCACGGCCGTCGGGCTGCTGTTGATCTCGATCTACGCGGCGGCACGCACGTTCATGGGCGAGTACTACTGGGTCGACGAGTACCACTACCTGACACCGATGTACTCGCCGTGCCTGAGCCAGGAGTGCCTGCCCGCCGCGGCGCACTTCGGCCGGCCGTTGCCGGAACTGCCCGGGTTCCTCACACCGCCGGTCGTGATCCTGCCGTTCCTGCTGGGCTTCCGGGTGACCTGCTACTACTACCGCAAGGCGTACTACCGGGCCGCCTGGCTGTCGCCGCCCGCGTGCGCCGTGGCCGAGCCGCACGCCAAGTACACGGGCGAGACCCGTTTCCCGCTCATCGCGCAGAACCTGCACCGGTACTTCTTCTACGCGGCGTCGATCCTGCTGCTGATCAACGTCTACGACGCGTTCTACGCGCTGGGTACCGGACTGGGCCTGGGCAACATCGTGCTGCTGGTCAACGTCGGCCTGCTCGGCGCCTACACGCTCTCGTGCCACTCATGCCGGCACATCGCGGGTGGACGCCTCAAGCACTTCTCCAAGCATCCGATCCGTTATCGGATGTGGACGTTCGTCTCCAAGCTCAACGCCCGGCACATGCAGCTCGCCTGGGCGTCGCTGATCTTCGTCTGTCTCACCGACCTCTACGTCGCGCTGGTCGCCTCCGGCACGATCGCCGACCCGCGGATCATCAACTAAGGAGCCCGTTTTGCCCGAGGTGGAACGGCAGTCGTTCGACGTCCTCGTGATCGGAGCCGGCGGCGCGGGGCTGCGCGCGGCCATCGAGGCCCGGGAACACGGGATGCGGACCGCCGTGCTGTGCAAGTCGTTGTTCGGCAAGGCGCACACCGTGATGGCCGAGGGTGGCATCGCGGCGGCGATGGGCAATGCGAACTCCAACGACAACTGGCAGGTGCACTTCCGCGACACCATGCGCGGCGGCAAGTTCCTCAACGACTGGCGCATGGCCGAACTGCACGCCAAGGAGGCACCGGACCGGGTCTGGGAACTGGAGACCTACGGCGCGTTGTTCGACCGCACCAAGGACGGCCGGATCAGCCAGCGCAACTTCGGCGGCCACGAGTACCCGCGCCTGGCCCACGTCGGCGACCGCACCGGACTGGAGCTGATCCGCACCCTCCAGCAGAAGATCGTCTCGCTGCAGCAGGACGACTTCGCCGAGACCGGCGACCACGAGTCGCGGCTCAAGGTGTTCGCCGAGTTCACGGTCACGGACCTGGTGCTCGACGGCGACGTGGTCGCGGGCGCGTTCGGCTACTGGCGCGAATCCGGCCGGTTCGTGCTGTTCGAGGCACCGGCCGTGGTGCTGGCCACCGGCGGCATCGGCAAGTCGTTCAAGGTCACGTCGAACTCGTGGGAGTACACCGGCGACGGGCACGCGCTGGCCCTGCGCGCCGGGGCGTCGCTGATCAACATGGAGTTCGTCCAGTTCCACCCGACCGGCATGGTCTGGCCGCCGTCGGTGAAGGGGATCCTGGTCACCGAGTCCGTGCGCGGCGACGGCGGCGTGCTGCGCAACTCCGACGGCAAGCGGTTCATGTTCGACTACATCCCCGAGGTCTTCAAGGACAAGTACGCCGTCGACGAGACCGAAGGCGACCGCTGGTACACCGACCCGGACCACAACCGCCGACCACCGGAGCTGCTGCCGCGGGACGAGGTGGCCCGGGCGATCAACGCCGAGGTCAAGGCGGGTCGCGGGTCGCCGCACGGCGGCGTGTTCCTGGACGTGTCGACGCGGCTGTCCGCCGAGGAGATCGTGCGCCGGCTGCCGTCCATGCACCACCAGTTCAAGGAACTGGCGGACGTCGACATCACCGCCCAGCCCATGGAGGTCGGGCCGACCTGCCACTACGTGATGGGCGGCGTGCGGGTCGACCCGGACACCGGTGCGTCGAGCGTGTCGGGCCTGTTCGCGGCGGGCGAGGTGTCGGGCGGCATGCACGGGTCCAACCGGCTCGGCGGCAACTCGTTGTCGGACCTGCTGGTGTTCGGCCGCCGTGCCGGCGCGGGCGCGGCGTCCTACGTCTCGGGGCTGTCCGCACGTCCGACCTGCTCCGCCGAGGCGGTGGAGGAGGCCGCCCGGGTGGCGTTGGCGCCGTTCTCCGGCGAAGGCGGCGAGAACCCGTACACGCTGCACATGGAGTTGCAGCAGTCGATGAACGACCTCGTGGGCATCATCCGCCGGGCGTCGGAGATGGAACAGGCGTTGGCACGCCTGGAGGAACTCAAAGCGCGGGCGTCGTCCGTGACGGTCGAGGGGCACCGGCAGTTCAACCCGGGCTGGCACCTGGCCCTGGACCTGCGGAACATGCTCGTGGTCAGCGAGTGCGTGGCGCGGGCCGCGTTGCTGCGCACCGAAAGCCGGGGCGGGCACACGCGGGAGGACCACCCGGTCATGGCGGCCGACTGGCGTCGGAAGTTGTTGGTGTGCACGGTGTCCGGCACATCGGTGTCGGTCGTCGAACAGCCGCAGATCCCGATCCGGCCGGACCTGTTGGCGTTGTTCGACGAAGCCGAGCTGCGCAAGTACCTGACCGCCGCGGAACTGGAGGGCTGACATGGGCTACCAAGGGCACTTCCGGGTCTGGCGCGGCGACGCGTCGGGCGGCGGTCTCCAGGACTTCACGGTGGAGGTCAACGAGGGCGAGGTCGTCCTCGACGTGATCCACCGGTTGCAGGCCACGCAGACGGCCGACCTCGCGGTGCGGTGGAACTGCAAGGCGGGCAAGTGCGGGTCGTGCTCGGCGGAGATCAACGGCCGGCCGCGGCTGCTGTGCATGACCCGGATGTCGGTGTTCGCCGAGGACGAGGTCGTGACCGTGACGCCCATGCGCACGTTCCCCGTCATCCGGGACCTGGTGACCGACGTGTCGTACAACTACGAGAAGGCCCGCGAGATCCCGGCTTTCTCCCCGCCGAAGGGCGTGGCGCCGGGGGACTACCGGATGTCGCAGGTCGATGTCGAGCGGTCGCAGGAGTTCCGCAAGTGCATCGAGTGCTTCCTGTGCCAGGACACCTGCCACGTGATCCGTGACCACGAGGAGAACAAGGAGGCGTTCGCCGGTCCCCGGTTCCTGATGCGGATCGCGGAACTGGAGATGCACCCGTTGGACGAGGCGGACCGCCTGGACGCCGCGCGGACCGAGCACGGTCTGGGGCTGTGCAACATCACCAAGTGCTGCACCGAGGTCTGCCCCGAGCACATCAAGATCACCGACAACGCCCTGATCCCGTTGAAGGAACGGGTGGCCGACCGCCGCTACGACCCCGTCGTGTGGCTTGGTAACAAGCTGTTCCGCCGCTAGCCCGCGAGTCCTCCACTCCGACACCCTGAAAGACGCACTCAGACACCCACGATCGAGTGGTGGGCGAGGGCGTTCGCCAGGCGGGTCCGGATTTCGAGCTGGGCGGCGATCCTGCGGTCGAGCGCGGCGAGGCGGTCGTGGGCGACGCGCAGACCTGCCGGTGACGGCGACGTGGTGGCCACGTCGCCGTCCAGGCAGGACTCGAACGCCGCGACGTCCTCGAGCGTCAGGCCCGCGTCCAGGAAGTGGCGGATGTTGCGCACGCGGGTGATCGCGGCGGGGGAGTAGACGCGGTAGCCGTTGGACGCGCGTGCCGAAGCGATCAGACCGGCCGCCTCGTAGTGCCGCAACGCCCTCGGGGTCGTGCCGGTCGCGCGTGCCAACTCGCCGATCCGCATGCCGTCACGCTACGACGGCGCCTCCGTCGACCGGAAGCACGACGCCGGTCACGAACGTCGAGCCGATCAGGTTCGCGATCGCGTCGGCGACCTCATCAGGCGTGCCGACCCGACCCAGCGGGGTGTGGGCGATCTGCCAGTTCCGCAGCGCCTGTCGGCGTTCGGCCGGCAGGCCGTCGGCGATCGGGGTCTCGATCGCGCCGGGAGCGACCGCGACCACGCGGATGCCCCGAGGGGCGAGTTCCACGGCCCAGCTGCGGGTGAACGAGTCCAGCGCGGCCTTCAGCCCGGCGTAGACCGAACTCTCCGGCCAGCCGCGTTGGCCGATCGCCGTGCTCACGTTGCACACCACGCCGCCGTCCGGCATGGCGCGGACGGCGGCGGACGTGAGCAGCAACGGCGCCAACAGGTTCGTCGCGAACAGGTCCAGCGCGGTCGAACGGTCGACCGCGTCGAGCCTGCCCGGCCGGGCGATGCCGGCGTTGTTGACCAGCACGTCCACTCGGCCGAACCGGTCGACGACCTCGGTCACGATGCCCTCGGGGTCGACGGTCACGTCGGCGGCCAGCGGGTGGATGTCCAGGCCCGCGGCGGTCTCGGCGAGCGGTTCGGGGCGTCGGCCGACGGCGACGACGCGTGCGCCGCCCTTCGCCAGTCGGCGGGCCGTCGCCCGGCCGATGCCCGAACCCGCTCCGGTGACGATCACGATGTCCATGCCCGTGATCGTCCGACCCTGCCGCCAAGGGCAAGGTCAACGGATGCGCTTGATCTCCCCTCGGGCGCGGTAGAACGAGCCGCTCGCCGACGTGAGCACCTCGGACACGAGGTAGCGGGCGCCGGGAACCCGGATCTGCTTGGGGAACTGCACGCCCCACGACCGGTTGTAGCCGTCGGACACCACGTGCACCCTGATCCGGCCGCCTTCCTGGGTGCACTCGACGACGACACCCTCGCCCGCGTCCACGTGCGAGACGATCTCCACCTCGGCGGTGGCCTCGACGCGTTCGATCGCACCGGCCTTGATGTCCTGGCGCTGCGGCAGTTGGCCCTGCTCGGCGGCGTGCACGGCGGCCGGGCTCGCGTCGACGCACGCGAGCGAACCGTCGGTGGTCACGAGGTAGAGGCGCTCGTCGCGGTACTGCATGGAGAACGCGGAACCGCAGCCCGTGGCCAGCTTCCACAACCGCGTGCCGTCGGCGGCGAAGCAGTAGACGGACGACTGGTTGTCACCCGCGAACACGAACTCGCCGTCGGGCGAGGTGGCGCACGAGAACACGGCCGCGTCGCACACGTAGACGCCGGTCTCGCGGCCGTCGGACTTGGCGAACCGGTGCACCCGCGACCGGCTCGTGCCCGCGAACACCTCGGTGCGCTCCTGCCAGCCGAACAGCACACTGCCCACGGTGTCGGAGTGCCAGACCCGGTCACCGCGCTCGGAGTAGCGCGTCACGCCACCGGAGTGCCCGTGGAAGACGCCCTCGTCGGAGCAGCGCACCATCCACGCGCTGTCCCCGTTGGCCGGGCGCGACCACTGGAACTCGTCCTCGTGATCCACGACCGTGACGCCGCCCTTGCGGTCGGAGACGCCGAGCACGCCGTCGTGGATGTCCAGCCAGTAGATGTCCACGTCGTCGGCGATCTCGTAGGCGACCCGGGGGACCTTGGCGCCCAGGTCGTAGACGTTGCCGTCGTCGCAACCGGCGTAGATCCAGAAGTCGTCGGCCACGATGCACTTGACCGAGTCGGGCAACCCGAACCGCCCGGTGACCCGGCCGTCGTGGGTGAGCGTGTAGACGTCCCCGTTCTCGTTGCCCACCCAGGCGTGGTCCTCGCCGATGAAGATGCCGAACGCGGGAGCGCCGGACGCGAACCGCCACAGGACGGGGGCCTGGCGGGCGGTCGAGCGGGTGCTCACGATCTGCCGGCGGCTCACCGCTCTGCGCTGGCGCATGCCCTTCACTGCCGGGGCGTAGCCCTTGCGCACCTTTTCGCCGATCTTCTTCTCGGCGGCCTTGACCGCCTTGTCGTGGTCGGCGAACGAGGCGGTCCGGATCTGCCCCTGCTCCCCGATCCGACCGTAGGTGATCGTGACCTCGGTGCCGTCGACCCGCACCTCGTAGAACTTGTGCGCCCCACCGCCCGTTTCGGACAGTTCGAGGTACGTCGTGCCTGACATGTGCTCGCTCCCTGGGCTCCGCGTGGACTGAGCACAAGCTAGCGACCACCACCGACAAAACGGGGTCATGTGGGTTGATCAGCACATTTCGAACCTCACCCCCGCCTGCGCGGGGAAGACAGGGCCTGCCCGACGGGGAGTTCGCGGATCTGGGGACCACCCCCGCCTGCGCGGGGAAGACTGCTGGGGCGCGCGTGCGCTTGGTCGTGGGTGGGGACCACCCCCGCCGGCGCCGGGGAAGACGAGTACGCGGTGTGCGTTCCCATCGACGATGCCGACCCCCCCGCCTGCGCGGGGAAGACGCTGCGCGGCGGCCGGCCATCTCGGCACGACATCGGACCACCCCCGCGTGCGCGGGGAAGACGTGTCGGCCGGCCCTTCGCCCTCACCGTCGGGCGGACCACCCCCGCGTGCGCGGGGAAGACGGCACGGAGCCCAGAAATGGCGAACGCCCCCCGGGACCACCCCCGCGTGCGCGGGGAAGACTCGCGGTGGCCCGAGCCCGTGTACTCCCAGTGGGGACCACCCCCGCGTGCGCGGGGAAGACGCTTCCTGACCTGGCACTTTATCGCGCGTCACCCGGTTTTCATTCGGTTCCGTCGAGGCGGAGGCGACACGACCACCCCACCTCACCCGTGATAGAGGGCGTCACGCCGATGCCGTGCGGGCACCACGTCCTCCAGCCCGGCGACCCGGGCCAGGTACAGCTCACGCCGAAGCCGTCGGCGTGCCCGACGCTCCTGGACCTGGGCGCGGTCACGGACGTCCGAGTCGTTGCGCCCACGCGGAAAACGGTGGACCGCCACCCGGCGGCGGATCAGCCGGGGACGAGGGCGTTCGCCCCGCGCCTCGGCGAAGCAAGCGTGGTCGTAGCGCAGGTCGACCACGACGATCGAGCGCCACGGCCGAGACCCCTCGACCGTGCGGGGATGTGCGGTGCGGGACATGGGACTCCCCCGGAGTACACCGCTCGGGACCTTCCCGGCGGCAACTACCGGAAGCCCAGGGGTCCACGTGCACGCATGCGATCCACCCTAGTCGAGCGAGCAGTACAGCAGCCGTCCCAGATCCGTGCCCACCACGACCTTTCCCCGACCCGCCAGGCCCACCGCGAGCGGAATCCCGTGGTCCGCCAGCGGGAGTCGGGCGATCTCGGCCCCCGTCCCGCTCGACAGCACCGTGAGATCACGGCCGATCGTCGCCACCCACGTGAACTCGGCGTCGGCGTCCGATGCGAGCGCGCGGGTCGCGGTGGTCGTCACCCATTCCGCCGCCCCGTCCGGGTACGAGCGGCGGACGACGAAACCGCCGACCGTTCCGCACGCCCGGTGCACCTGACCGGTGTGCACGAGGGACGGGCGGTCCGGCAGGTACGCGCCGACACCGCCCGACAGGCGGGCGTCGCGCTCCTCGTCCCACTCCAACGGGAACAGCGGCCCGCTCGACACGCCGACGACCCACCTGTCCTTCACCACCAGCAGGTCCGGCGCACGAGCGATGTCGAACAGGCCGTTGACGGCATCGGTCCGGCCCAGGTCGACCGTGCCGCCGTCGAGCAACTGCCCGACCGGGTGCGCGTGGCTGTGCACCAGAACGCGTCCGGTCATGGTGGAGGTCAACACGATGGGATGGTCGAACGTCCGACGGGACGACACCACGCCGTCCAGGGACACCCGCAGCACCACGCCGTCCGCCGACTGGTTCACGATCAGGCCGTCACCGTCGACCACGATCTGGTGAGCCGCACCCTCGACAGTCCACAATGGACCTGGCTGGTCGAGGCAGGCGAGACCATCCGCACCGGCCACGAGAACCCGCCCGTCGGACAGGGCGCGGACCGCGTGGATCGCCCCACGGCCCGGTGTCCCGGGGTCGTCGTCCGGATGCGGAGGGATGGGGATCAGGACGTGCGTGCGCACGTCAGGCATCCCTTCCCAGTCGATCGTGTACCTGGTGGCGGCCTCGGCGCCGTCGAGTTCGAACGGCGGTGCGGCATCGGCGACCAACGTCCGGTCGACCCACGCCAACCGGCGCACGTTCTCGTCGAGCACCGTGTGGACGTCGCCCGTGGTCAGGTCCAGCCACGACAACCGCCCGTGATGCCGATAGCCGCCGTCGTACTGCCCGGCCGCGAACACCAGCACCGGCGACGTGGGGTGGAAGGTCACCGCGTTCACCGCCCACGGCAGGTCGACCGCGTGCAGCTCCTCCGAGCCCCGGTACACCCGGAGGACGTACCTCCAGGGAGTCCCTTGCCGCCCATGCCACCAGGACGTGCCGACCCGTTCGACGACGGCCGCGAAACCATGCCCGACCGCGACCCGGGTAGGCCGCCCGGACCGGTCGGCGCCGTACACGCGGTCGACGGAGATACGCGCGCTCACCGGCGCGTGGAGAACTCGATTCCGTAGATCATGGAATCCAGTCTGCCACGAGAACCTTGCCCGACGGTCAGATGTGCACGACCACGACACGCTGTTCCTTGGCCCGCTCAGGCTCCTCGACCAGACGTTCCCAGTCGTCGGGGTCGCTGGTCAGCAGCACCACGGGGCGCCCCTGCCGCAACGCGGTCGCCGCGACCATCGCGTCGATGGCGCAGCGATGCCCGGACAGCCCGGTCGAGCCCAGGAGTTCTCCGGCGGCGCGTCCGAGTTCCGGGGTCACGGGCGTGACGACGATCCGGGACAGCACGCGATGCACCGCGGTGTCCCGGTGACCGCCGCGCAACACCTCGGCCAAGGTGACGGCGCTGACGACGACGCGCGCCCCGCGGGTCCGCGCGGTCTCCAGGTAGGCCCGTGCCCGGGAGTCGCCGGCCGCGATCTTGACCAGGCCCTCGCTGTCCAGGACCAGCGTTCCGCCGCTCATCACTCGACGTCCGGCCACGCCGCTCCAGCCTCTGCCAGGAACTCTTCGGGCACCGCGCCGTGTTCCTCGGCGAGCAGTGCGGCCAGATCGCCCAGCAGGTCCAACTCCAACTGGCGTGTGACGGCCTCGGTGACGTACTGGCTGAACTCGCCGCGTCCGACCCGCCGTTGGACCGCGACCGTCAGCTCTTCGGGCATGGACACGCTCACCTTGCGTGCGCGTCCCAACGGACGCTCGTCGTGGCCGTGTTCGGTACGAGCCGTAGACGCGAACGCCTCGGGTGCTTTCCCCTCGTCGTGCAGGAATCCCAGCTGTCTGGCGAGCCTCGCGACCGAGTCGGCCCGGCCCGGGTGCGGGCGGGCACTCTCGTCGGCGGGGTCGCGAGCGGTCATGACTTGATGCTACCAGCGGTAGTAAGTCTCGGCGCTCGAAGGTCCGGCCATCACGGGCGGCCCTCCACGTCCCCGGACAAGGGAAGGTCCCCCGGACGTCGCGTCCGGGGGACCTTCCGGTCGATCTGTCAGCTGCAACCCGACGTCGAGCCGCAGCCCTCGCACAGGTAGCAGGAACCGGCCGGGCGCATCTTGGTGCCGCACGTCATGCACAGCGGCGCGTCGGCGGCCTTGCCCAGGTGCAGTTCGAGCAGCTCGGTCGAGCTGCCGACCCGCGACGTGGTCGGCTTCGCGACCTCCGCCTCGGGCTTCTTCGTGGACTCGACCGACGTGCGCAGGCCCTCCAGGTCGACGTCCGACGACGTGCCGTAGTCGGCCGCCACCTGGGCCGTGCGCTCGTCCGCGGTGAAGATGCCCAGCTGCGAACGCTTCTCGTACGGCAGGTAGTCCAGGGCCAACCGGCGGAACAGGTAGTCCAGCACGCTGGTCGCGATCCGGACGTCCGGGTCGTCGGTCATGCCCGCCGGCTCGAAGCGCAGGTTCTGGAACTTCGAGACGTAGAACTCCAGCGGGATGCCGTACTGCAGGCCCACCGAGATGGACATCGAGAACGCGTCCATCACGCCCGCCAGCGTGGAACCCTGCTTGCCCAGCTTCACGAAGATCTCGCCGAGGCCGTCGTCCGGGTACGAACCGGCGTGCAGGTAGCCCTCGGCACCGCCGACCGTGAACGACACGGTCTGCGACGGGCGCTTCTTGGGCAGGCGCTTGCGGACGGGGCGGTACTCCACGACCGGCTCGGGCTTGGTCTCCGCGGCGGCCTTCGCCGACTTGCCCGCCGACAGCGGCTGGCCGACCTTGCAGTTGTCGCGGTAGATGGCGAGCGCCTTCAGGCCCAGCTTCCAGCCCTGGTAGTAGATCTCCTCGACCTCCTCGACAGTCGCCGTCTCCGGCATGTTCACCGTCTTGGAGATCGCGCCGGACAGGAACGGCTGGACCGCCGCCATCATCCGCACGTGACCCATGGGGGCGATCGACCGCTCACCCATGGCGCAGTCGAACACCTCGTAGTGCTCGGGCTTGAGGCCCGGCGCGTCCACGACGTGACCGTGCTCGGAGATGTGCTCGGTGATCGCCTCGACCTGCTCGGCCGCGTAGCCCAGCGCCGCGAGCGCGCGCGGCACGGTCTGGTTGACGATCTGCATCGAACCGCCGCCGACCAGCTTCTTGAACTTGACCAGCGCCAGGTCCGGCTCGATGCCGGTCGTGTCGCAGTCCATCATCAGACCGATCGTGCCGGTCGGGGCGAGCACGGACGCCTGCGCGTTGCGCCACCCGTTGCGGGCGCCGATGCGCAGGCACTCCTGCCAGGCCTTGGTCGCAGCCTTCAGCACGGCCGCGTCGGTGGCGTGCAGCGTGCGGATCTCGTCGTTGGCCGCCGCGTGCTTGCGGATCACGCGCTGGTGCGAGTCGGCGTTGCGCGCATAACCGTCGTACGCGCCGACGACGCCCGCCAGCTCGGCCGACCGCTTGTACGCCACGCCCTGCATCAGCGACGTGATGGTGGCGGCCAGCGCACGGCCGCCCTCCGAGTCGTACGCGTGGCCGGTCGCCATGAGCAGCGCGCCCAGGTTGGCGTAGCCGATGCCCAGCTGCCGGAACGCGCGCGTGGTGTCGCCGATCGCGGGCGTGGGGAAGTCGGCGAAGCAGATCGAGATGTCCATCGCGGTGATGATCAGCTCGACGGCCTTGGTGAACTTCTCGACCTCGAACGAACCGTCGTCGGTCAGGAACTTCATCAGGTTCAGCGACGCCAGGTTGCAGCTGGAGTTGTCCAGGTGCATGTACTCCGAGCACGGGTTGGACGCGGTGATCCGGCCCGACTCCGGCGTGGTGTGCCAGTCGTTGATCGTGCCGTCGTACTGGATGCCCGGGTCGGCGCACTCCCACGCGGCCTGCGCGAGCTTGCGGAACAGGCCCTTCGCGTCGACGTTCTCGATGACCTCGCCGGTCTGCCGCGAACGCAGGCCGAACTCGTCGCCGCCCTCGTAGGCGCGCATGAACTCGTCGGACACGCGGATGGAGTTGTTCGCGTTCTGGTACTGCACGGACACGATGTCCTTGCCGCCCAGGTCCATGTCGAACCCGGCGTCGCGCAGCGCGCGGACCTTGTCCTCCTCGCGCGCCTTGGTCTCGATGAACTCCTCGACGTCGGGGTGGTCGACGTCCAGCACGACCATCTTCGCGGCCCGCCGCGTGGCACCGCCGGACTTGATCGTGCCCGCCGACGCGTCCGCGCCGCGCATGAACGACACCGGACCCGACGCGGTGCCGCCGGAGGACAGCAGTTCCTTCGACGAGCGGATGCGCGAGAGGTTCAGGCCGGCACCGGAGCCGCCCTTGAAGATCAGGCCCTCCTCGCGGTACCAGTTCAGGATCGACTCCATGGTGTCGTCGACCGAGAGGATGAAGCACGCGCTGACCTGCTGCGGCGACGGCGTGCCCACGTTGAACCACACCGGCGAGTTGAAGCTGAACACCTGGTGCAGCAGCATCCAGGTCAGCTCGTGCTCGAACACCTCGGCGTCGGCCTCGGTGGCGAAGTAGCCGTGCTTGGTGCCCGCCTCGGTGTAGGTCTTCACGACCCGGTCGATCAACTGGCGCACGCTGTGCTCGCGCTGCGGGGTGCCCACGGCGCCGCGGAAGTATTTGCTGGTCACGATGTTGGTCGCGTTGACCGACCAGAAATCGGGGAACTCGACCCCGCGCTGCTCGAAGTTGATCGAGCCGTCCCGCCAGTTCGTCATCACGACGTCCCGGCGTTCCCACGTGACCTCGTCGTACGGGTGCGTGCCCGCGGTGGTGTACACCCGGCCGATCGACAAGCCGGCCCGCTTGCCGTTGTTGCGGCCGGCGTTCTTCGCCGTGGTGCCACCGACGGTTTCCGTCATCCCCGGTCCCTCTCCTCGAACTGGCTTGGTTGTCCTCGATCGCGACCACGTCCGGGCTCCCCGTCCGATGCGGTCGCGGAAATCCGTGATCTAGTCGTCGGCGGGCTCGCGCAGCGCGGCGATCTCACGTTCGAAGTCGGCCACCGAGGTGAACGACTTGTAGACGCTGGCGAATCTCAGGTAGGCGACCTCGTCGAGCTCGCGCAGCGGGCCGAGGATGGCCAGGCCCACCTCGTTGCTGGGGACCTCGGCGTGCCCGGCGGACCGGATCGACTCCTCGACCCGCTGGGCCAGCACCTGGAGCGCGTCCTCGTCGACCGGGCGGCCCTGGCACGCCCGGCGCACGCCGACGACGACCTTGTCCCGGCTGAACGGCTCGGTCACCCCCGACCGCTTGAGGACCGCCAGCACCGCCTCCTCGACGGTGGTGAACCGCCGGCCGCAGCTCGAGCACGATCGCCGGCGCCGGATCGCCTGCCCCTCGTCGACCTCCCGCGAGTCCACGACCCTGGAGTCCGAATTCCGGCAGAACGGGCACCGCACGACTGCTCCCCCTTCACGCGCGCAGCACTCACCGCGTCAGCCACACCGTGGGGAATACCCCAACCTGTGGACCAACTACAGCGGTGTAACCACTAGATGTGGGGGTCAACCTATGCCTGAGACCCTGGCCGCCGCAACTCGACCCGCCGGGTGGAACCGACCGCGACAGACCCGTCACAGGCCGACGCCCGGGTGCCGCGCAGGGCCACCGGTGCGTCACGCGGAGTCTGCGATTCTGCCCGGCATGCCGGTGTGGGCAGGTGTCAGGGGGGCGTGGCCGCTGGTGTCCACTCCGGGTCGGGTGGGCGCCGGGGGAACTGCCGGACCCCGGGCGTGGCCCGATGCGTCAGAGCGTCTCGCATTCGTGCCGACGACGAGTGCCACCTGGCGGGAACCTCAGGCAGGGCCCAGTCCCGACGAGGTGAGGTGCGCGTGTCGCCGCGGCGCAGTCCTTGGTCGCAGGTCAGGTGATCTCGGCTGCAACGGGCCCCGGTAAGAGCCGGCGGCCCGGACGGGAATCCTTTCGCCAGGACCGGGTTTGCGGCGACTCGGACGCCGGAAAGGCCTGCCCGCATTCCGACACGTCGCAGCCCATCCGGGCCGGCTCGCCCTGGCCGACGAGGGGGCGGCCGCGGCGGACTCGTGGCGGGAGGCGCCGCCACAAGGTCGTGCCGACCGGGGTCAGGGCGATGGTGGCTCGCGTCCGTCCGGCACGACGAGGGCGAGGCCGGGCAGCACCTCGTCGGAGGTCAGGTGGTTGAGTTCGCGGATCCGGTCCACGACCGCGTCGACGTCGCTGTCCGGCGCGCTGCGCGCGGCCACGTCCCACAACGTCTCACCCGCCTGGACGTACACCACGCTGGTGCGTTCGGGCACGGTCATCGCGCCCGACACGTACCCGTACGTCAACGCCAGGCACGCCGAGATCACGGCCGTCAGCACACCGTACGCGAGCAACCGCAGCAGCCCCGTGCGCCTGGTCCGGTCGGCCGGGACTGCGGGGCGTGGTGGCTCGGGGGCCGTGGCCGGACGCGATTCCGCCGCCGGACGGCCGGTGTCCGTCACGGCGAACCGCCGTACGACGCGTGGTCCGGGTGGCACCCCGACACCGTCGTGCTCGACGAGTTCGAACCCGTCCCGTGTGCCGATCACCACCGCCATTGGAGCCCTCCGTCGCAGGTCCGCGTACCAAGATCGAACTTTTGTTCGAATCGAACGTCCGTGCGAATGTCTACCACTCGGACCGGCGCCACGGGAAGGACACGCCGGTATTTACTTCGAACAGGTGTTTGATCTGGACACGGAGTGCGACTACTTTTCTAAGTCGAAGATCGACGACCAGCCGGCCTGGGTGATCGGGACCGGTGAGGAGGAGCACCGTGGCACGCAAGACCGAGGACGAACCGCGCACCGACGCGCCGTCCGGCCCCGAACCGGCGGACGTCGCGGGCAACGCGGGCCTGACGCTGCGCCAGCGCAAGGTGCTCGACGTGATCCGCGACTGGCTGGACCGGTTCGGCTACCCGCCCAGCGTCCGCGAGATCGGCGAGGCGGTCGGGCTGACCTCCACGTCGTCGGTCGCGCACCAGTTGCGCGCGCTGGAGCGCAAGGGCTTCCTGCGCCGCGACCCGAACCGGCCGCGCGCGGTGGGCGTGCTGCCGACGGAGATCGTGACCGGGCTCGACCCGGCGTCCAAGCCGACGCCCGCGTACGTGCCGATGCTCGGCCGCATCGCCGCCGGTGGCCCGATCCTGGCCGAGGAGGCGGTGGAGGACGTCTTCCCGCTGCCGCGCGACCTGGTCGGCGAGGGCGAGTTGTTCCTGCTGAAGGTCGTCGGCGACTCCATGGTCGACGCGGCCATCACCGACGGTGACTGGGTCGTGGTCCGCCGCCAGCCGACCGCCGACAACGGCGACGTGGTCGCCGCCATGATCGACAACGAGGCGACGGTCAAGACGTTCAAGCGCAAGGACGACCACGTGTGGCTGATGCCGCACAACAGCGCGTACGAGCCGATCCTGGGCGACGAGGCGTCGATCCTGGGCAAGGTCGTCGCGGTGCTGCGCCGGCTCTAGTCCGGGTGCGGGTCACGTGCCGTCGACCCGCACCCGCCACCACCGGAACGTCCTAGGTCCGTCGTCGCCGGCGGACGAGGAACGCGAGCAGCGCCAGCGCGCCGAGTCCGCCGCCGATCACCCACACCGGTGACACGGACTCGCCGGCGTCGACACTCCGCGCCGACGCCGGGGGAGCGGCGGTGGTCGTCGTCGTGGGCGGTGGCGCGGGCACGGCCAGGGCCGCCGCGCCGGCCACGGTCCGGACGGCCGACGAGGCGCCGGTGTCGCCGAACTCGGACGCGGACACCAACGTGCCGTCGGGGTCGAACGCGAGCGCCTCGCCCTGTGGCTCGCCGGGCAGCGGCACGCGCACCGGGTCGGCCTCCAGCGACGTGGCCAGGTCGCCGTCGACCACCGGGTACAGGTACGCGTCGGTGTAGGTCCGTACGGCCGCGACCCGGCCGTCCCGCGACATCGCGCCGCCGGTCACCACGCGGGTGACCACGGAACCGACCGCCGGTCCACCGGTGGTGTCGCTGCCGGGCAGCGACAGCTTCGCGACCTGCTCCAGCGGCTCGGTCCCGTCCGGCACCAGCGGACCGGTCGGCCGGTACACCAGCGGCGAGCCGAACGCCTCCTTCGTGACGATGTACGGCACGCCCGCGCCGTCGAGCAGCAACGCTTCGGCGTCGTGCGCTCCGTCCGGGTAGGTCAACCGGAACAGCCGGGTCGTCCCGTCCGGTGACACCGCGTGCAGGGCCACGGTCTGCCGACTCCGCCGGTTGTCACCCGTGTCGGCCAGCCACAGCGTGCCGTCCGGGGCCAACGCCAGGTCTTCGACGTCGAACGGATCGGTGGCGCCCACGATCGTCCGCGTGATCGCGCAGGAGCGGTCGAGCACCTGGACCTCGATGCGCCCGTCGTCGCTGTCGGCGACCGCGTACCAGGACGTGCCGTCCGACCCGAGCCCGGACAGCTCGGCCAGCCGCGGGTCGGTGATCGCGCAGGCATCGACGACGGCCGGTCCCGCCGAAGCGGAACCGGCCGTCACGATCAGTCCGAGCGCGACGAGCAGCGCCCTCAGATCCGGCTCCCGTCGACGGCGAAGCGCTCGAGCGCGCCCGCGAGGTCGGGTCGGACCCGGGCGCTCAGCTCGGTGCCCTCGCCGGTGTGGCGCTCCTTGAGCACCTCGCCCTCGCGGTGCACGCGCGCGACCAGTTCGCCGCGCGAGTACGGCACCAGTGCCTCGATCACCACGTCGGGGCGGGGGATCAGGCCGGCCACGCGTTCGCGCAGCTCGGCGATGCCCTCGCCGGTGTGCGCGGACACGAACACCGCGCCCGGGAACAGGTGGCGCAGTCGGGCCAGGCCCAGCTCGCCCACCGAGTCGATCTTGTTCACGACCAGCAGCTCGGCCGGCATCGGGTCGTCGCGGCGCGACGAGATGTCGGTGATCACCTCGCGCACGGCCTTGACCTGCCGTTCGGGCATGGCGTCCGAGCCGTCGACGATGTGCAGCAGCAGGTCGGCGTCCGCGACCTCCTCCAGCGTCGACCGGAACGCCTCGACGAGCTGGTGCGGCAGGTGCCGGACGAAGCCGACCGTGTCGGTCAGCGTGAACGGCAGGCCGTCGGGCGTCGTCGTGCGCCGCGTGGTCGGGTCCAGGGTCGCGAACAGCGCGTCCTCGACCAGCACGCCCGCGCCGGTCAGCGCGTTGAGCAGGCTGGACTTGCCCGCGTTGGTGTAGCCCGCGATCGCGACGTTGGGCACCGAGTTGACCACGCGGTGGTGCCGCTTGGTCTCCCGGATGACGCCCATCGCCTCGATCTGCCGGCGCAGCTTCGCGATCCGCGCGCGGATGCGCCGCCGGTCGGTCTCGAGCTTGGTCTCACCGGGGCCGCGCAGACCCACGCCGCCGTTCCCGCCGCCGGCGCGACCACCGGCCTGTCGCGACAGCGACTCGCCCCAGCCGCGCAGGCGGGGCAGCAGGTACTGGAGCTGGGCCAGCTCGACCTGCGCCTTGCCCTCCTTGGAGGACGCGTGCTGGGCGAAGATGTCGAGGATGAGCGCGGTCCGGTCGACGACCTTGACCTTGAGCTTCTCCTCGAGCTGGCGGAGCTGGCCGGGCGACAGCTCGCCGTCGCAGATCACGGTGTCGGCGCCGGTCGCGATCACCACGTCGCGCAGCTCGGTCACCTTGCCCGAGCCGATGTAGGTCGCCGGGTCCGGTCGGTCGCGGCGCTGCACGAGCCCTTCGAGGACCTCGGAACCCGCGGTCTCGGCGAGCAGGGCGAGTTCGGCCAGGGACGCCTCGGAGTCCTGGGCCGTGCCCTCGGTCCACACGCCCACGAGCACGACCCGCTCCAGCCGGAGCTGTCGGTACTCGACCTCGGTGACGTCCTGGAGTTCGGTGGACAGGCCCGCGACACGGCGCAGCGCGGCGCGGTCGGCGAGTGCCAGGTCGCCGGTCGACAGCTCGTCGTCGCGGTCGTCGAACCGGTCGGTGTCGTACTGCGTGTTTTCCGTCATTTGCCCTTCATCGTCGCACGTCCCGCAGGTGCCGCCGAATGTTTTAGTCCCGGGCGGACGACCGTGCGATCACCCCTGCGGGTACACCGCGAGGTAGAGCGCCAAGCGTTCGCCTTCCGGGTCGTCCGGCTCCGCGGCCAGCTCATCCAACAACGATCTGAGGCGCCGTTTCAGTTCCCCGGGATCGCAACGGACCACCAACCGTGACTGGTCCATCACCCCTTCGGGTAGTTCGGCGACCTCGGCCAGGTACGCTTCCAGCATCGCCTCGGCGATCGACGGCGGGTCGGCATCGTGCGACAGCCGCCAGGACAGGCCGGTCGACCGGTAGGGGATCTCCTTCGCCCCCCGGTTGCCGGGCCGCGGCGGCAACGCCTCCAGGAAGCCCGCGGCGACGAGTTTGCGCACGTGGTGGAGCATCGTGGCGGGGTCGCGGTCGAGGCGTTCGGCCAGCTCTTTGTTGGTCAACGGGACCTCGCCCGTCAACCGGATGATGCGCAGCCGCACCGCCGAGGCGAGGGCGGCGGCCTCGGCCTCGGTCGCGGGTCGTCGTTCCACCGGCACAGTCTAGGTCGACCAGTGATTGACACTTTCCAATCACTCCCGGGACACTCGTCGCCATGTCCCTGTGGTCCCACCGAGATTTCCGACTGCTCTGGATCGGCGACGCCACCAGCCACCTGGGCGCGACGATCGGACGCACGGTCCTGCCCCTGCTCGCGGCGGGCACCCTCGCCGCGAGCCCGTTCGAGATGGGCCTGCTCACGGCCGCCACCACGGCCGCGTTCCTGTTCATCGGCCTGCCCGCCGGCGTGTGGGTCGACAGATCGCGCCGTCGGCCGGTGATGCTGGCGGCCGACGGCGTCCGGTTCGTGCTGCTGCTGTCCGTGCCGACGGCGTGGTGGCTCGACGTGCTGACGTTCGGGCACCTGGTGGTGGTCGCGCTGCTGGTCGGCGCGGCGACCGTGATGTTCGACGTGGCCTACCAGTCCTACCTGCCCACGCTCGTGGGTCGGGAGCGGCTGGTGGAGGGCAACTCCAAGCTCACCGTCACCCAGTCGGTCGCGGAGGTGTCCGGCCCGGCGATCGCGGGGGGCATCGCCCAGGTGGTCGGCGCGGCCGTCGGCGTGCTCGCGACCGGGATCGGCTACCTCGGGTCGGCGCTCGCCCTGCTGCGCATCCGGACGCCCGAGCCGGAGCCGGCCAAGCCCGCCATGCCGAACTTCCTCGCGGAGATCGGTGAAGGGCTGCGGTTCGTGTTCGGCAACCGGTCACTGCGCGCGATCGTCGGCTGCACGGCGACCGCGAACCTGTTCAGCAGCGTGTTCTACGCGGTGTGCGTGCTGTTCCTGGTCCGCACGCTCGACCTGTCCGACGGCACGGTCGGGCTCCTGTTCAGCTTCGGCGGCATCGGCGGCGTGCTCGGCGCGCTGACCGCCGGGTGGTGGACGCGGCGCCTGGGCCAGTCGCGCACGATCATCGCGGCGATGCTGTTCACCCAGCCGGTCGTGCTGCTGTTCCCGTTCGCGGAGGCCGGCTGGAGACTGGGGTTCGCGGCCGTGTCGGAGATCGTCATGGCCTACGGCGTGGTGGTCTACAACGTCGCCCAGGTCAGCTACCGCCAGGCGATCTGTCCCGACCACCTGCTCGGCCGGATGAACGCCAGCGTGCGGTTCGTCGTGTGGGGCACGATGCCTCTCGGCGGCGTGCTCGGCGGTGTGCTCGGCGCCCGACTGGGCATCGTGCCGACGCTGTGGATCGGACTGGTCGGCCAGGTGCTGGCGGTCCTGTGGGTCCTGTGCTCACCGCTGCGCACCCAACGCGCCGACCCTGTTCCCGTGGGGTGATGCCGCTGACGTCCCCGAGTCGTGATCGCAGCCGAACCGCCGAGGCCCACCTGAGGACTGCCGAACAAGCGGATGGTCGACGCCTTCCCGCGACGCGGTCGGACAATGCCCAATCCGCAGGCGGTACTTCCGGCGTTCGTTCCCTGACGGGCGGGCCGGAGCGTCCATGTCCTGCCCATCACCCCGATCGTGCGGCGGGTCGAGAGGAAGGTCCTGGGCGAAGACCCTTGATCGGGTCGTAGGTCCTCCTGCGGAGGTAGTGGTCGAGCCGGCCGGGTATGCGGTTGTACAGGTGGCGCAGTGCGGCGGCGTGGCGGTCCCCGCAGGCGCGTCGCCGGTCGCGGTGGACTTGGCCGGGCCTGGTGACGGGTGGCCCGGATGCCGACGGCGTTGAAGCTGTCGTTCTCCACCAGACGGCGGGCGACGACGATGCTGCGTCCGGGAAGCCTTGGTCACCGGTGCTGACTCTGCCGCCAGGCGTCGACGCCGTGCCCGCGGCCGGTTCGTCGCGAGGCAGTCGCGACGCTGGTCGGCGCGAATTCGGCGACCGCCGGGTGTCGACGCGCGCGAATGCTGTGTCGGCGGGGAGCGGCCGGTGGCGTGGGCGTCGGTCGGCATGGCCATCGACTCCGCGAGGCCGGCGGCGGACTCCGCGCCGCGGTGCTTGGCTACCGGCCCATCCCATCCTCGATCAGCAGGTGTGGTGGCGACAGCGGCACCGACGCCAGGGTTGCGAAGTCACGGGAGAACGCATGTGGCGGAGTTCGCGGTTCCGGGTGATCGCGGACGAGGCCAGTCGACCCGGGCGGTCCGTGCCTATCCGCGCGGACGCATATTCCGTCCACGATCCCGGCACGCCGGGACCACCGACGGTACGAAGGACACACCGCCGCGTCGACCGGCTCGAACGCGCCACGCCATCGTCAGCCGGTGCGCCGGGACGGCCACCTCCACCACGCGCGCCATGACCAGGCCCGTCATCGGCAGTCGAGAACGCTGTCCCGGATCCGCCGAGTGCGTGATCGGTCGACCACAGGTCCTTGATCAGGAAGTACGACAAGGAATCTCCTTGATCAGGAAGTACGACAAGGAATCGGGTCGCGGTCGAGGAGTGGTGACGGATCCATCGTGAGCGCGGCGAGCGGGCCGCACGGTCGCGGTTCCCGCCCGGTTCCGACGACACGGGCAGACCACGCTCGGATGGCTGCGGACCCGCGTTCCGGATCCGTACTACGCCGTGCCCAACGAGTCCCACCACGCCTGGTCGAGTTCGCCGCGGGCCACCAGTACGGCCGGACCGGTGAGCGTGCTCGTCTCCTCGTCGACCACGACCGAGACCTGTCCTCCCGGGACGTCCACAGTGGCCTTGCCGGTCCGCTCACCCCGGCCGTACAGCCACGACGCGACCGCGGCCACGGTGCCCGTGCCGCATGACCGGGTCTCGCCGACGCCGCGTTCGTGCACCCGCATGCGCAGCGCGCCGTCGTCGAGCACGTTGACGAACTCCACGTTCACGCCGTGCGGGAACGCCACCGGGTCGTGGCCCGGGGGCAGGGCCAGGTCCAGGTCGGTCACCGGGGTGCCGGTGACGCACGCCAGGTGCGGGTTGCCCACGTCGACGCACACGCCGTCGAACGCGGTGCCGCCGATGGTGGCCGTCGAGGTACCCGTCACCAACGCGCGCCCCATGTCGACGGTGACCGTGCCGTCGTCGTGCACGACCACGTCCCGGTTGCCGCCGCGCGTGCTCACCGTGAACTCGCCGCGCGGTACCAGGCCCGCGTCGACCAGATACCGTGCGAAGACGCGCACCCCGTTTCCGCACATCTCCGCGATCGAGCCGTCGGCGTTGCGGTAGTCCATGAACCACGGGCCCATGTCGAGCCTGATCACGCGCAGCACGCCGTCGCCGCCCAGCCCGCCCTGCCGGTCGCAGAGCACGCGGACGCGCTCCTCGGTCAGGTCCAACAGGCCGTCCGGATCGGGCAGCACGACGAAGTCGTTCTCGGTGCCGTGGCCCTTCAGAAACTCGACTCCCACGCCGACCAGGCTACTGGGCCGCGTGGGCGAGGACGTCCGCGACCAGGCCCGCGTCGGCCGCGTCGAACCAGCGCACCCGGCGGTCGCGGCGGAACCACGACCGCTGCCGGCGGACGAACCGGCGCGTGCCCTGCGCGGTGGCCGCGGCGGCGGTGAGCATGTCGTACTCGCCGTCGAACGACGCGAGCACCTGCTGGTAGCCCAACGCCCGCGCGGCCGTGCGTCCTTCGCGCAGACCCTGCGCCTCCAAGGTGCGCACCTCGTCGGCCAGGCCCGCGCCGAACATGTCGGCGACCCGCCGGTTGACCCGGTCGTCCAGTTCGGACACGTCGCGGTCCAGGCCGATCAGGACCGTGTCCCAGCGGGCCGGTCCGGGTTTGGGCAGCGTGGCGGAGAACGGCCGGCCGGTGAGTTCGACGACCTCCAGCGCGCGGACCACGCGGCGGCCGTTGGACGGCAGGATCGCCAGCGCCGCCACCGGGTCCACCCGGGCGAGCCGGTCGTGCAGCGCCTGCGCGCCCAGGGTCTCCAGTTCACGCTCCAACGCGGCCCTGATGGCGTCGTCGGTGCCGGGGAACTCCAGGTCGTCGAGCACGGCCTGGACGTACAGGCCGGAACCGCCGACCAGCACGGGCGTGCGGTCGGCGGCGAGGATCTTCTCCACGGTCGCGCGGGCGTCGCGCTGGTAGGCGGCGACGGCCGCGGTCTCGGTCACGTCGAGCACGTCGAGCAGGTGGTGCGGCACGCCGTGCCGCTCGTCCTCGGTGATCTTGGCTGTGCCGATGTCCATGCCGCGGTAGAGCTGCAACGCGTCGGCGTTGACCACCTCGCCGTCGAGGTCCTCGGCGAGCCGTACGGCCAGGTCGGACTTGCCGGTCGCGGTGGGGCCGACGACGGCCACGGGCCGGCGCATCACGCCTCCCACACGGCGACGTGGTACCCGACGCCGAACGGTGCCGAGAACTCCGACCGGACGCACCGCCAGTCGCCCGGCACGCCCGCGAGCACCTGCCACGCGGCCCGCCCGGCGGCGCCCAGTTCGGCCGCGAGGTCGGTGTCGAGCGCCTTCAGCGCATCCCGGTCGGCCTCGGCGAGCGCCCGGCCGACCTCGTCGTCGAACGCCCCCGCGCGCTCGTCCGCCCGTCCGACGGCCCGCTCGCCGTGCCGGTGCGACCCGTCGCCCAGGACCAGCAGCGGGCCGCCGGCCAGGTCGGCGCCGAGCGCGAGGCACTCGTCCAGGGGGGTGTCGGGCGCGACCAGGTGGACGCGCACGCTGCGCGCACCCGCCTGTTCCCTCAGCCACGCGGCGACGAGGGCGGGCAGCGGGAGTTCCGGGTCGTGGTCGACGGCGTCGTCCGACAGCCGAACCGGGACGTCGACCCCGAAACCTCGAAACGTACTCGTTACCCGCTCGACGACCCGAGGCCCCGACGGGTCCACCCCGACAGCCACCCAATCGGGTGACAGTGCGGTCAATTCCCGTGCCGCGGCAACGCAGGCGGCCCGCACGGCGGCCGTGTCCGCCACGGCGCCGGGGACCAGTTCGGGCACCAGCAGCGGCGGGTGCGGCACGACGGCGAGACGCGGGATCATGGACGTCAACGCTACTCATCGGACACCACCAGTACCGAGGTCGGCCCTGACCTGTTTGAATGCGCGCGGGGTATCAGGTGGCTGCCGAACAGTCGCCCTACCCGGGTGCTGGGCCCCGTCATCGGCGGGGCGCCCGTGGTCGGCACGGGCACCACGAAGTGGTTAGGCGAGGAGGAAGCCGGCGATGACCGAGCACGAGACGACACCGGGAACCACTGGTGGCAGTGGTGCGGGGGCGGTGGTCGAGGAGACTCGCGCGGAGGGCGCGGCGGCGCCCGCGCCGGTCCCCGTCGCGTCGGACCACCCTGACCGCTGGGGGCGCGTGGACGCCGACGGCACCGTCTACGTCAAGACGGCCGACGGCGAGCGGGCGGTGGGTTCCTGGCAGGCGGGCGAACCCGCCGAGGGACTCGCGCACTTCGCGCGCCGGTTCGACGACCTGCGTACCGAGGTCGAGCTGCTGGTGACCCGCCTGTCGTCGGGGGCGGGCGACCCGAAGCACGCGTCGACCAGCGCCAAGCACGTCCAGGAGCAGCTGGCCGAGGCCGCCGTGGTCGGCGACCTCGCGGCGCTGACCGCGCGCGTCGAGTTCGTCCTGGCCAAGGCCGAGGAGGGCATCGAGGCCGCCAAGGTCGCGAAGGACGAGGCCCGCGCGGCGGCGAGCGCGCGCAAGCTGGAGCTGGTGGAGGAGGCCGAGGTCCTGGCCAACGAGTCCACCCAGTGGAAGGCGGCGGGCGACCGGCTGCGGGCGATCCTGGACGAGTGGAAGACGATCCGGGGTGTCGACCGCAAGACCGACGAGCAGCTGTGGCGGCGGTTCTCCAAGGCGCGCGACGCGTTCAACCGGCGGCGTGGTTCGCACTTCGCGGACCTGGACCGGCAGCGCGGCGTGGCCAAGGCCCGCAAGCAGGAGCTGGTGGAGGAGGCCGAGTCGCTGGTCTCGTCCGACGACTGGGGTGTCACGGCCGGGCGCTACAAGGACCTGATGGTCGAGTGGAAGGCCGCCGGGCGTGCGCCCAAGGAGGCCGACGACTCCCTGTGGCAGCGGTTCCGGGCGGCGCAGGACGCGTTCTTCGCGCGGCGGTCGGAGGCGTTCTCCGAGCGTGACGCCGAGTTCTCGACCAACGCCAAGCTCAAGGAGGAGCTGCTCGCCGAGGCCGAGCACATCGACCCGTCGCACGACCTGGAGACGGCCCGCCAGCAGCTCTACCGCATCCAGGAGCGGTGGGACGCGATCGGCAAGGTGCCGCGCGAGCGGGTCCGCGAGCTGGAGGGCAAGCTCCGCTCGATCGAGGAGAAGGTCCGCGGCGCGGTCGACGCCCAGTGGCGCCGGTCCGACCCGGAGGCCGAGGCCCGCGTGGCGCAGTTCCGCGAGCGCGTGGAGCAGTTCGAGGCCCAGGCGGAGAAGGCGCGTTCGGCGGGCGACAAGCGCCGTGCCGAGCAGGCCGAGGCCCAGGCCAAGCAGTGGCGCGAGTGGCTGGCGGCGGCCGAGCAGGCCGTGGCCACCCGGTAGTCCGCAAGCACACGACACGGGCGTCGCGAGTCTTCACTCGCGGCGCCCGTGTCGTGTCCGAACGTGTATTTCAGGGTGCCTGAGGGCGTATTTCGCGGTGTCCGAGTGGAGGACTCGCGGATCAGTGGCGGGACGCGGCGATGCGCAGCCAGCGGACCAGCAGGGTCGCCACGGCGAGGACGGCCAGGATCAGGCCGAAGCCGGGACCCGGACCGGGGTGGTGGCCGGTCGTCGTCTGGGTCGTCCAGATCGACAGCACGCCGCACACGGTGGCCGCGAAGCAGCCCAACGCCGACACCCAGGCCAGCACCCAGCGACGCAGGCCCAGCGTCACGGCGGGCAGCAGCACGCCCGACACCAGCGCCAGGTACGCGAACACCCTGGGCACGGCCGGCGCCGGCCCGGCCAGCACGCTCAGCCCCGGGTCGCCGCCCACCCACGGCAGCACGAGCGACACCAGGACCACCAGCACGGCCACCGCGATGACCAGGGCACCCCTGCCCGGCTCGAACCGCTTCGCCGCCGATCTGCCCACCCGGTCGATCTCGTCGCGCAGTTCGTCGTCGAAGTCGCTCATCCGGTCGAGCACCCGCCGACCGGCGCGGGCAGCGGCGCCGGCTTGCCGAACGACGGCAGGCCCAGCGTCACCCCGGCGGTCTTGGGCTTGAGACCGGCCTCGGACCGGTCGCCCGCGAGCGTGCGGCGGTGCGACAGCAGCCGGCCGTCGGCGATCAGGTTGTGCGGGGCCGCGTAGGTCACCACGGTCTCGACGACGTCTCCCGGCCGCACGGCCGCGTCGCCCGGGGTGAAGTGGACGAGCCGTCCGTCGCGCGCCCGACCCGACAGCCGGTGCGTCTCCGCGTCCTTGCGCCCTTCGCCGGCGGCCACGAGCAGCTCTACCCGGCGGCCGACCTGCTCCTTGTTCAGCTCCCACGACATGGCGTTCTGCACCGCGATCAGCCGGTCGTACCGCTCCTGCACGACCTGCTTGGGCAGCTGGTCGGGCAGCGACGCGGCGGGCGTGCCGGGCCGCTTCGAGTACTGGAACGTGAACGCGCCGGTGAACCGCGCCTCACGGACCACGTCCAGGGTGGCCTGGAAGTCCTCCTCGGTCTCGCCGGGGAAGCCCACGATGATGTCCGTGGTGATGGCCGCGTCCGGCATGGCCGCGCGCACGTTCTCCAGGATCGACAGGTACCGCCCGGTCCGGTACGAGCGGCGCATCTCCTTGAGCACGCGGTCCGAACCGGACTGCAACGGCATGTGCAGCTGGTGGCACACGGTCGGCGTCTCGGCCATCGCCGCGATCACGTCGTCGGTGAAGTCCTTGGGGTGCGGCGAGGTGAACCGGACCCGCTCGAGACCCTCGATCGTGCCGGTGGCGCGCAGGAGCTTGCCGAACGCGTACCGGTCGCCGAACTCGACGCCGTAGGAGTTGACGTTCTGGCCGAGCAACGTCACTTCGAGCACGCCTTCGGCCACCAGCGCGCGCACCTCGGCGAGCACCTCGCCGGGCCGCCGGTCCTTCTCCTTGCCGCGAAGCGACGGCACGATGCAGAAGGTGCACGTGTTGTTGCAGCCCACCGACACCGACACCCAGCCCGAGTACGCCGAGTCGCGGCGCGCGGGCAGCGTCGAGGGGAACGTCTCCAGCGAGTCCAGGATCTCGACCTGGGCCTCGCGGTTGTGCCGGGCGCGTTCGAGCAGCGCGGGCAACGACCCGAGGTTGTGCGTGCCGAACACGACGTCGACCCACGGCGCGCGTTTGACGATCTCGCCCTGGTCCTTCTGCGCGAGGCAGCCGCCGACCGCGATCTGCATGTCGGGGTTGGCGGTTTTGGCGGGCGCGAGGTGGCCGAGGGTGCCGTAGAGCTTGTTGTCCGCGTTCTCCCGCACGGCGCACGTGTTGAACACGACCACGTCGGGCGCGGCGTCACCGGCCGCCGGCGCGTAGCCGGAGTCCTCCAGCAGGCCGGCGAGGCGCTCGGAGTCGTGCACGTTCATCTGACAGCCGAACGTGCGGATCTGGTATGTGCGGGTCACTGCGTCCAATCCTTCCGTCGGCTCCAGCGTAGAGCGTGGACGTGGGACGATGCGCGGGTGTCGGGTTTGCTGCGCGCACGCGTGCTCGGGATCGCGCTGGCCCTTGTCGTGCTGTCCGCGACGGCCTGCTCGGTGGACTTCTCGACCGTGCGGCTGACGATCGCGGCCGGCGGCACGGCGGGCGAGTACTACGCGCTCGGCAAGGCGTTGGCGACCGAGTGGGAGCGGTCGCCGGGGGTGGCGCGGCCGGCGGTCGACGTGACCGACGGCGCGGTCGACAACCTGGGCCGACTGCGCACGAACCGGGCGCAGGTCGGGTTCGCGCAGGCCGACGCCGCGGCGGCGATCGGGACCGCGCAGGTCATGGCCGGCGAGCACCGGCTGTACGCGCTGGCCCGCATGCACGACGACTACTTCCAGTTGGTCGTGCGCGCCGACCTGCCCGTGCACAAGCTCGCCGACCTGCGCGGCCTGCGGGTCTCGACGGGTGCGGCCGTGTCGGGCACCCGGTTCATCGCCGAGCTGCTGCTGGACGTGGCCGGCATCGATCCGGACACCGACCTGCAGGTGCGGCACCTCGACCTGGAGTCCGGCAAGAACGCCATGGTCGCGGGCACGCTGGACGCGTTCTTCTGGTCCGGCGGCGTGCCGACCAAGACGATCACCGACCTGGCGGGCGTCGTCGGGCTGCGGCTGGTCGACCTGGCCGACGTCGTGCCGCGCATGGTCGAGAGGCACCCGGTGTACGGGTGGGCGACGCTGCCCGCGTCCTCCTACCCGATCCCGGGCGGCGCGATCAAGACGCTGGTCGTGCGCAACTTCCTGATGGTGAACGACACGGTGTCCGACGACCTGGCGGAGGCGTTGACGCGGGGGCTGTTCGCGGCGCAGCGCACGTTGGCCGAGGTGAGCCCGGCCGCGCGGTCGCTGGACACCCGGTCGGCGATCGAGACGACGCCGATCCCGCTGCACCCCGGCGCGACCAGGTACTACCGCGACGTCAAGGTCTGACGCCCGGCAGTTCCACCACGACCCGCAGTCCGCCCGGGTCGGGTGCTTCGAGGTGGACCGTGCCGTCGACCCGGCCGACGATCTGCCGCACCAGGGCCAGGCCGAGGCCGGAGCCGCGCACGTTCTGGTGCTCGGGCGCCCGCCAGAACCGGTCGAAGGCCCGTTCCAGGTCGTCCGGCGCGAGCCCGGGTCCTTCGTCGCGCACCGACAGCACCACGGTCTGCCCGGTCCGTCGGACGTCCACGTGCACGAGGGTGTCGTCACGGGTGAACTTGAGGGCGTTGTCCAGCAACGCGTCCAGCACCGCCTCCACCCCGCGTGGCGGCGCGAGGACGGTGCCACCGGGTTCGCCGTCCAGCACGAGGTGCACCCCGCGTGCGGCGGCGGCGGGCTGCCACGCGGACAGCCGGTCGGCCACCGCGCGGTCGACGTCGACCGGCACCGGGTCCACCGACGCGGCGCCCGCGCGGGCCAGGGCGAGCAGTTCGTCGAGGATGCGGTTGAGTCGGTCCGCCTCGTCCAGCGCCGCGACCTGGTGCGTCAGGGCGTCACCGGACACCTGTCCATCCAAATTGGACAGTCGAAGGCGCAGGGCGGTCAGCGGGTTGCGCAGCTGGTGCGACGCGTCGGCCACGAACGCGCGCTGCGCGGCGAGCACGTCGGAGACGTTGGCGGCCATCTGGTCGAACGACCGCGCGAGCTGTCGCAGCTCGGGCGGTCCCGACGAGGAGTCCACGGGCGGCACCGGCCGGCCCGACACCACGGCGGCCAGCAGCGTCCCGGTCGCGTCGTCGAGCGCGCGCACCGGCCGCAGCGTCCACCGCACCAGCGGCAGCGCGGCGAACACCGCGACGGCCAGCGCCAACAGGCTCCCGGCCAGCAGCACCAGCCACCAGAACACGACCGCGCGCCGGGTCTTGCCGGTCGGCGACAGGGTGACCACCGCGCCGCGCACGTCGCCGTCGACCAGCACCGGTTCGGCCAGCACGAGTTCGGTGTCGTCCCACGGCAGCACCAGGTCGGGCTCGGTCGGCTCGCGCCCGGCCAGCGCCACGTCGACGCGGGCCGACACGTCGCCCGAGACCTGGACGTCCGCGGACGACGCGAGCACCCGTCGGTCCTGGTCGACCAGCGCCACCCGGATGCCGTACACCTCCTGGTAACGGCGCAGTTCCTCGGTGATCGCCGAGGGTTGGCCGTCGACCAGCGGTCGCTGGGCCAGCGAGGCGAACCGGTTCGTGTCGGTCAGCCGGTCGAGGAACAGCTCCTGCTGCGCGGCGGCGGCGATGCCCCGGCCCAGCGGCAGGCCGAGTCCGACCAGCAGCAGCACGACCAGCGCCAGCACGATGCCCAGCAGTCGCGACCGCACGTCACGGTCCGTCCGCGTTCAGCCGGTACCCGACCCCGCGCACGGTTTCCAGCAGCGCCGGTCGGCCGAGCTTGGTGCGCAACGTCGCCACGTGCACGTCCAGCGTCCGGTTGGCGCCGGCCCACGACCGGCCCCACACCTCGGCGATGATGCGCTCGCGCGTGCACACCGCGCCGCCGGCGGCCACGACCAGCGCGAACACCTGGAACTCCTTGCGTGACAACGCCACCGGTTCGCCGCCGACGGTAACCTCGTGCCGGGCCAGGTCGAGCCGCACGTCCGCGACCTCGAACACGGCCGTTGCCGTGGAGACCGGGTCGCCGCGCCGTCTGCGCACCGCATGCACCCTCGCCACGAGTTCGCCCACGTCGTAAGGTTTGACCAGGTAGTCGTCCGCGCCCGCGTGCAGGCCGAGGATGCGGTCGTCGATCTCGCCGCGCGCGGACACCACGATGATGGCCACGTCGCTGGCGGCCCGGATGTGGCGGCACAGCGTCACGCCGTCCATGTCGGGCAGTCCCAGGTCCAGCAGCACCACGTCGATCCCGGCCAACCTATCGAGTGTCCCCCGTCCGGTCGCCTGGCGGACGACGGTGAAACCCCGCCGGGTCAACGCCGGGACCAGCGCCTCCGCGACCCGGTCGTCGTCCTCGACCAGCAGTACGCGCACGGCCCGTCCTCCCGATTCTCGTCGCCGCCTGTGACAGAGTTGAGACCCTAAGTCTTGCTCAACCGCCTGGACTGGTGTGGTCGGGCACACCTAGGTTTCCGCCAACGCTCGAGAACCCCCAGCTGGAGGATTCGATGACCACCGCCGTTCCGCCGATGATCCGGATCGCGGGCGTGGACAAGTTCTTCGGCCACCTGCATGTTCTCAAGGACGTGCACCTCGAGGTGCCGAAGGGTCAGGTCGTCGTCGTCCTCGGTCCCTCCGGGTCGGGCAAGTCGACGCTGTGCCGCACGATCAACCGCCTCGAACCGGTCGACCGCGGGCAGATCGAGGTCGACGGCCGGCCGCTGCCCGCCGAGGGCCGGGCGCTGGCGAAGCTGCGCGCCGAGGTCGGGATGGTCTTCCAGTCGTTCAACCTGTTCGCGCACAAGAGCATCGTCGACAACGTCATGCTCGCGCCGGTCAAGGTGCGCCGGCTGCCCGCCGCCGAGGCCCGCAAGACCGCCATGGAGCTGCTGGAACGGGTCGGCATCGCCAACCAGGCCGAGAAGTTCCCGGCCCAGCTCTCCGGCGGTCAGCAGCAGCGCGCCGCGATCGCCCGCGCGCTGGCCATGCGGCCCAAGGTGATGCTGTTCGACGAGCCGACCTCGGCGCTGGACCCGGAGATGGTCCAGGAGGTGCTCGACGTCATGACCACCCTCGCGAAGGAGGGCATGACCATGCTCGTCGTGACGCACGAGATGGGCTTCGCCCGGAAGGCGGCCGACCGGGTGGTCTTCATGGCGGACGGCGAGATCGTCGAGGACGCGAAGCCGGAGGAGTTCTTCTCCTCGCCGAAGTCCAACCGCGCGAAGGACTTCCTTGGCAAGATCCTGACGCACTGACGTCGATCGACCGCGGCGCGCCCGGCGTCGCTCGACCCAAGAAGAGCAGGAGAAACGACGATGAGGGTTCGCACCCTTGCGGTTGCGCTGTTGGCGAGCGGTCTGGCCCTGACCGCCTGCGGCAAGGAGGGCTCACCGGGTGAGGGCACCCCGGCGCCCACCCAGGCCGTCGCGCAGGACGTGAAGGTCGAGGGTTCACCGACGTTCGACAAGATCAAGTCTCGCGGCAAGGTGATCATCGGGGTCAAGGAGGACCAGCCGGGTCTGGGCCTGAAGGACTCCAAGACCGGCAAGTTCACCGGCTTCGACATCGAGATCGCGAAGCTGATCGCGGCCAAGCTGGGCTTCACCGAGGACAAGATCGAGTACAAGGCCATCGCCTCGGCGGGCCGCGAGCAGGCGCTGATCAACGGCGACGTGGACTACTACGTCGGCACCTACACGATCAACGCCAAGCGCAAGGAGCAGATCGGGTTCGCCGGTCCGTACTTCACCGCCGGCCAGGACCTGCTGGTCCGCAAGGGTGACGACTCGATCAAGGGGCCGGACACGCTCAAGGGCAAGAAGGTCTGCTCGGTGACCGGCTCGACGCCGATCCAGTACGTCAAGACCAACGCGCTGACCGAGCCCGAGAACATCCTCGAGTTCCAGAACTACTCGCAGTGCGTCCAGCAGCTCGACCAGGGTGCCGTCGACGCCGTGACCACGGACGACGCCATCCTCAAGGGCTACGCCTCGCTGGAGCCGGACAAGTTCCGCGTGGTGGGCAAGCCGTTCACCAAGGAGCCCTACGGCGTCGGCCTGGCCAAGGACGACAAGGCGCTGCGCACCAAGATCAACGACATCCTGGACGAGGCCATCTCGGGCAGCGCGTGGCAGCAGATCTACGACGCCACGCTCGGCAAGTCGGGCAGCTCGGCCGACAAGCCGGTCATCGACCGCTACTGAGGTCCGTCCCGAACCGCTGATCACGACCGCGACCGGCCGCCGGGGGTGGCCGGTCGCGCACCGTCCCCACTGATCGAGGAAGCGAATGGACGTCCTGCTCGACAACCTCGACCTGTACGGTCCCGGCTTCCTCGACACCGTCGAGCTGTTCCTGCTGTCCGGGACCGGCGCCCTGGTGCTCGGCGTGGTGCTGGCCATGCTGCGGGTCTCGCCGGTCCCGGTGCTGCGCGCGGCCGGCGCCACGTACGTGACCATCGTCCGCAACACGCCGCTGACGCTGGTGTTCTTCTTCTTCGCGTTCGCGTTCCCGCTGCTGGGGATCGTGAACACCCGGGACTTCGGCAGCTACTACTTCGTGGCCGCGGTGATCGCCCTGACCCTGTACACGGCCGCGTTCGTGTGCGAGGTCATGCGCGCGGGCATCAACACCGTGCCGGTCGGCCAGGCCGAGGCGTCCCGGGCGCTGGGCCTGACGTTCGGCCAGATGCTCGGCTCGGTCGTGCTGCCGCAGGCGCTGCGCGCGGTCGTGCCGCCGATGGTCAGCACGCTGAACGCGCTGCTCAAGAACACCACCATCGCGGCCGGCTTCTCGGTGTTCCAGGCGGGCTCGATCAGCCTGAACCTGGCCGAGCGCGGTGAGGACCAGCTCGTCGGCCTGGCCTGGGTCGCGCTGTTCTTCGTCGTGCTGGTGATCCCCATGACCCTGCTGCAACGCAGCCTGGAGAAGCGCTGGAGCATCGCGCGATGAGTTCGGTCCTGTTCGACGTTCCCGGGCCCAGGGCCCGCGTCCGCCACCGCGTGTACGGCGTCGTCGGGGCGCTCGCCGTCGTGGCCGTCCTCGCGTTCGTCGCCTACCGCTTCGCGGTCAGCGGCCAGTTCAGCGGCTCCAAGTGGACCTGGATCGAGTACACCAAGATCCAGACGGACCTGCTGGCCGCCCTGCTCAACACGCTCAAGGCGTTCGGCGCAGGTGCCGTGCTCGCGCTGCTGTTCGGCGCGGTGTTCGCGATGGCCCGGCTGTCCGACCACGCCGTGATCCGCGTGCCCGCCACCGTGGTCGTGGAGTTCTTCCGCGCCGTGCCGCTGGTCGTGCTGATCTTCATGTTCCACTACGGCCTGGCGCTGGGCGCGCCGTTCTTCTCGGTGGTGCTCGGGCTGACGCTGTACAACGGCGCGGTCCTGGCCGAGGTGTTCCGCGCGGGCGTGCTGTCGCTGCCGCGCGGGCAGAGCGAGGCCGCGTACGCGCTGGGCATGGCCAAGAGTCAGGTCATGCGCCTGGTGCTGCTGCCGCAGGCGCTGCGCGTGATGCTGCCCGCGATCGTGAGCCAGCTCGTCGTGCTGCTCAAGGACACCGCGCTGGGCTTCCTGATCACCTACGAGGAACTGCTCTACTACGCCCGCTACCTGGGCGGCGACTTCCAGTTCGGCCGGCCGCTGGTGCCGATCACGATCTCGGTCGCGGCGCTGTACATCGCGATGTGCCTGCTGCTGACCTGGTTGGCGACGACGCTGGAGAAGCGCAACCGGCGCAGTCGCAAGGTGGTGGCCGCGCCGCAGGACGACCCGCTGCCCGCCTAGCGGCGTAGGCTCGCGTCATGGTGGAGGAGCGTGGTCTGGCCCGCGTCGGGCAGGGTGCGATCGAGAACCTGCTGCGGGTCGGCATCGAGGGCTTCGGGCCGTTCAAGAGCGCCCAGGCGATGGCCGCGGAGGCGCTGGGGCGTGGGCTGTCGCGCGACGAGGCCGTCCGGTACCTCATCCGGCGGCACGTGGCGGCGGCCGGCGTGCAGGGGTTCGCGACCAACCTGGGCGGGTTGATCACGCTGCCGGTCACGCTGCCCGCCAACATCGCCGCCGCCTACCTCGTGCAGACGCACCTGATCGCGTCGATCGCCGCGGTGCGCGGGCACGACCTGGAAAGCGACGAGGTGCGCACCGCGATCCTGGTGTGCCTGCTGGGCAACGCCGGGACGGAGCTGCTGAAGAAGGCGGGCATCCGGGTCGGCGCGAAACTGACCATGAACCTGATCGAGCGGGTTCCGGCGCACCTCATCCGGGAGATCAACAAGCGGGTCGGGTTCACACTCCTGGCCAAGTACGGCACCAGCCGGGCGAGCATCACCCTGGCCAAGGGCGTGCCCCTGGTCGGCGGGGTGATCGGCGGCGGGTTCGACGCGGTGACCACGCGGGCCGTCGGCGCGTTCGCGCACCGCTTCTTCAGTGAGCGGGCCGATTTCGACCAGCCGCTGGTGATCGACGGCGAGGTCGTGGAGATCATCGAGGGCTAGACGGATAATCGGTTGGCAACCGCCGACGGGCGCGGTAGCGTCGTCGGCATGTTCCAGATCTGAGGGTTCTCCTCTTCTTCGCGCGACGCCCGGTGATCCGGTCGCGCTCCTTCACGGTGGCCTTAGCGGCTTGAACGACGGCTTCGTCCCGTCGTGACCTCTGTATGCCCTCGACCCATTTCGAGGAGGCGCACATGCCCACCATGCGCGACGACAATCCCGAGAACCAGCCCGTGCCCAACCGGCGCGAGCGGCGCGGCAAAGGCAAGTCCGAAGCCGTGACCGCGCTCCCCGGTCGGACGCTGCGCTCGTCCCACGTGCCCCGGCGGGTCGCATTCCGCCGCACGGGAGGCTGAGCGCCGACTACTGTCGCGGCTCGACATGACGAGCCCGGTACTGGTCGGACGGACGACCGAGGTGGAGCACCTCGCGGGCGCGGTCCACGCCGCGCCCGCGACGGTGCTCGTCGGCGGTGAGGCCGGGGTCGGCAAATCCCGGCTGGTCGCCGAGTTCCTGGCGACGCACGACGTGACGGCACTGGTCGGCGGCTGCGTGGCCCCGCCCGGACTGCCGTACGCGCCGTTCGTCGCGGCGTTGCGCGGTGTCGACGACGCCGCCCTGGCGCCCCTGCGCGACGGGGTCCCGTTCGCCGACGACGCACGGCCCCGGCTGTTCGAGGGTGTGCTGATCCTGTTGGCACGCCTGGCCGAACGGCGTCCCGTCGTGCTCGTCGTGGAGGACGCGCACTGGCTGGACCCGGCCGGTCGGGCGTTGCTGGACTTCCTGGTGCGCAACCAGCGTTCCGTCCCGGGGTCGGTGTTCGTGGTGACCTACCGGTCCGACGAGCGTGCCGAGCCGGTGAGCCTGCTGGCCGAACTCGCCCGGCTGCCGCACGTGCGCCGGTTCGAGGTGGAACGGCTCTCGCGGGACGAGGTGCGTGCCCAGGTGCACGCGATCCTGGGCGAAGAGCCCGAACCGGCGTTCGTGCGCGAGGTCTTCGACCGCAGCGGTGGCAATCCGCTCTTCGTCGAGGCGCTGGTGGACGTCGGCGGTCCGCCGCCGGACCGCCTGCTGCTGGGCCGGGTCGACCGGTTGCCCGCCGACGCGGTGGCGATCGTGCGCGCCGCGTCCGTGGCCGGGAACCGGGTGTCGCACGACGTTCTTTCCCGCGTGGTGGACGTTTCCGCCATGCGATCCACAGTGGACAGTGGTGTGCTGTCGGTCGACGGCGACGGCTACGCGTTCCGCCATGCCCTGATCCGCGACGCGGTCCACCGCGATCTGCTGCCCGGCGAACGGGCCGACCTGCACGCCCGGTACGCCGCGGTCCTGCCGGAGTCGGCGGCGTTGGCGTACCACCGGCTCGGCGCCGGCGATCCGGCAGGCGCGGTCACGACGGCGTGGCGTGCTGCCCGGCGGGCACGGGCCGCCCTCGCGTTCGCCGAGCAGTCCGCGTTGCTCGACCTCGTCCTGGAGCTGTGGCCGCACGCCGCCCACCTCGGTGTCGACCGCGAATCGGTGCTGGAGTCGGCGGGGGAGGCCGCGTCCCGCGCCGGCGAGCACGCACGCGGCGTGGAGTTGACCACGGAACTGCTGTCCCGGCTCGATCCCCGGACCGAACCGGTCCGGGTGGCCGCCGTGCTGGAGCAGCGGGCCCGCCTGCGGCCGTTGCCGGACGCGCTCGACGACCACCGCGCGGCCGTGGGACTGGTGTCCGACGACCGGATCAGCTCGTACCTGCTCAACTCGTTGGCCGTGCGGCTGCTGGAGGCGGGTCTGCGCGACGAGGCGCGGGACGCGGCGCTCCGGGCCTGCGCGGGCGACGGTCCGGCCCGCGCGGGCGCGTTGATCACCCTGGCGGCGTTGGACCTGCGCACCGGCGATCCCGACGACCAGGCCAAGCGTTTGCGCACGGCACGGGACATCGCGTCCGGACTGGCCGCGCACCGGATCGTGCTGCGGGCGACGCACTACGAGTCCCTGCTGGCCGCCGCGCACGGCTCGACCGCTGAAGCCGAGGCCGCGGCACGCCGGGGCCTGCGCGTGGCCGAGGAGGTCGGTGTCGCCCGGTCGTCGGGCGCGGTGCACGCGATCGACCTGGCCGACGTGCTCATCGCGACCGGCCGGTGGGACGAGGCGCTGCGGGTCGTCGCCGAGGCGCTCGACCTCGTGCCGCCCGCCGCGCGGCACGCCGACCTGTTGTGCCGACGCGGTTTCGTCCTGCTGCACCGGGGCGACCCCGATCGGGCCGAGCGGTGCCTGGACCGGGCACGGGCGCTCGGTGGCGACGACCCGGTGCTCGCCGCGCACCTCCACCGTGCGGCCGGACGCGACGACGTGGCGGCCGACGTCGTCCGTGCCGCCACGCCGGTGACCTGGCCGCTGGTCGCGATCGCCGCCGAAGTCGGTGTCGGGTTGCCACGCCCGCCGGCGGTTTGCCCCGTCGACCGGGCGTGGGCGGCGACCGTGGACCGCGATCCCGCCGCAGCCGACGTGTGGACGGCGCTGGGACGCCCGTTCGAAACGCTTCGCGCGCTGCTCGACGTGGTCCGGTCGGACCCCAGGGGGCAGGCCGACGCGCTGCGCCGGGCCGTCGACCTCGCCGACCGGCTCGGTGCCGTCGACATGCGCGCGCGACTCGCGGACCTGGCGCGACGGGCGCGGGTCGTGCTCGACGGAGCGGGCCGGGCACGGCGGTCCCGGCTCGGGTTGACGCCGCGCGAGACCGAGATCCTGCGGCTGGTCGCCGACGGTCTGGGCAATCGGGAGATCGCGGCCCGCCTGTTCATCTCGACAAAGACCGCGAGCGTGCACGTGTCGAACATCCTGGGCAAGCTCGGTGTCGCCAACCGCGTGGCGGCGGCTGCCGCGGCGCACCGGTTGCGGCTGTTCGAATAGGGCTCGTGCCCGATGCCCGCCCGGCCGCCTTAGAACGACCGTGGGCGCATGACGATCCCGATCGAGCGGACCCGGTGGGGTGCCGTGGTGGCGGTGGCGTTGGGCGTGGTGCTGGCCGCGCTCGACCTGACCGTGGTGGGCGTGGCGCTGCCCGTGCTCGGCACCGAACTCCACGCCGGACCGACCGTGACGCAGTGGGTGTTGCACGCGTACAACCTGGCGTTGGTGGCGTTGGCGGTCCCGGCCGGGCGGTGGCTGGACCGGGCGTGTCCCCGGTCGGCGTTCCTGCTCGCGGTCGGCGGTTTCGGCGTGGCCAGTGTGCTGATCACGGTGGCACCGGACGCCCCGCTGTTGCTCGCGGCCCGTGCGGTGCAGGGTGTGTTCGCCGGATTGCTCGGCGCCCTGACGATCCCGCTCGTCGCGGCCGTGTCCCGGCCCGAGCACCGGGGGCGGGCGATGAGTCTGGTGCTGGCCCTGTTCCCGGTGAGCGGCGTGGCCGGACCGGCGGTCGGCGGGCTGCTGACCGACGCGTTCGGCTGGCGTGCCGTGTTCGCGATCAACGTGCCGCTGGTGGTCCTCGCGTTCGTGGTGGGTCGGCGCACGATTCCGGCGAAGGGCGGCCTGCCCGCGCCCGGCCGGCGGTCGCTGGTCGAGGCTTCGGTGGTCGGCGTCGGCGCGACGGCGTTGTTCCTCGGCGGGTACTGGCTGCCGCTCGCGGCCGTCGCCCTCGTGATCTGGCTGAGGTTGCCGCAGGTCCGGCCGGTCCGGACGATGCTGCGGACGCGCGCGTCGGCGTCGTCGCTGTTCGCCCTGCCGCTCGTGGTCACGGGTATCGCCGCGGTGAACTTCGTCGTCCCCTACCTCCTGGCGCACCGGTCGGCCACGGTCGCGGGCCTGGTGCTGCTGTCCACGTCGGCCGGCATGGCGGCGTTCTCGCCGGTCGGCGGCGTGCTCGCGGACCGGTTCGGCGCGGCGCGGGTGGCGTTCGCCGGTGCGGTCGTCGTGCTCGTCGGCACGGTCGCGCTCCTGCCGCTCGACGAGTCGGCCGCGCCGTGGGACGTGGCGTGGCGGCTGTTCGTCCTGGGCATCGGGCACGGCCTGTTCGCCGGACCCAACTCGGCCGCGATCCTGGCGGCGACCCCGCCCGACCTGATCGGCACGTCCGGCGGCGTGAGCACGTTGCTGCGCACACTGGGGTTCTCGCTCGGACCGGCGTTGGCCGCCGCCGCGACCGGCTTCGGCACGGTCGTCGTCGCCCTGATCGCGGTCACCGCGGCGGGCTGCATCGTTCAGGTCTGGTCCCAACGGGTCCGTGACCTCCCGAAACGTCCGGTTGGTCCGTAACCTGTGAGAGGTACCGACCACGAGATCGCGGGAGGCACCACATGAGGATCGCGGACGTCTTGCGGGCCAAGGGTTCCCGGGTGGAGACAGTCGACTCGACCGCGTCGGTGGCGGAGCTGGTCTCCGCCCTCGCCGCGCACAACGTGGGTGCCCTGGTCGTCGTCGCGGACGGCACCGTCGCGGGCATCGTGTCCGAACGGGACGTGGTGCGGCACCTCGGTTCCCGGGGCGGCGGACTGCTGACCGACCCGGTCGCCTCGATCATGACCACCGACCTGTACACGTGCACCAGCAGCGACACCGTCGACACGCTGACCGTACACATGACCGAGCGTCGGGTGCGGCACGTGCCCGTGCTCGACGACGGCGAACTCGTCGGCATCGTCAGCATCGGCGACGTGGTGAAGAGCCGGATCGACCAGTTGGAGGCGGGCCAGGAACACCTGGCCGCGTACATCGCGCAGGGCTAGCTAGCCGGCGTGCACGCGGTGGTAGTGGCGGCTCACCCGCGCGCGGTTGCCGCACGCGGGTGCGCACCACTGCTGCTGCGGGTGGGCCTTCACGAAGAACCGCACGCACCGGGGTGCGGGGCAGGCCCGTACCCGTTCCCGCTCACCGCCGGTCAGGAACTCGATCGCCGCCGTGGCCAGACCGGCCACGAACCGGTCGGCAGGGTCGGCGGCGTCCACGTACCGCATGGCCGGCCGCGTCGCCCACTCCAGCCGGGCGTACCGGGGCACGCGCGCCGCCGCGTCGTTGAGCACGGCCGTGGCCACGTCCGGCGCCAACAGCAACGGCGTGTCGGCGCGGTCGGGCGCGTCGACCAGGTGCGCCAGCAGCGACCGCGTCGCCCAGCGCAGGCGCACCACGCGCTGGCGCAGGTCCTCGTCGGGTGCCGAGCCCGACCACGCCGCGAACCCCTCGGGCGTGTCGAGGTCGTCGAGGAACCCGTTCTGCCCGTCGAAGCGGACGGTGCCGACGAACGCGAGGACGTCCATCCACAGGATGCTAATCGACCGGGCGGGTGACTCCGGTCGGCAACTCCAGGCCCGCGAAGTCGGTCCGCAGCACTGCGGTCAGCTCGTCCGGCGTGAGGGTGCGCGTGGTCGTCGCGTCGTCCGGGCTCGTCACCGAGTACTCGGAACCGGTGATCCGGCGCAACGCGTGGTCCTCCGTCCGCTGCACCAGCAGCCGTGCGGTGAACGGCGAGTTCGGGTGCGTGGACAGGTAGTGGCTGAGCACCGTGTAGTCGGCCGGCGTGCGCGGGTCCTTGGTGAACCGGTAGAGGTCGGTCCACGCGTTCTCGCGGTACGTCTGGAGCGTGAAGACGCCCGTCGGCTCGTCGAGGTCGAGCCGGAAGCTCCACCCGCCCTGCGCCTGGAACGCGTCCTCGACCAGCGGCAGGGGTTCCAGCAGACCACCGCCGCCGAAACCGACGTCGACCAGCCACGTGCGGTCGACGTGCAGCAGGGCGTGCGTGGCCGGCACGTCGCCCGGCCGGCCGAGCACGACGCGGGCGGCCAGGCCCGTCACCTGGTAGCCGAGCCGGTCCAGCACGGCCGCGAACAGCAGGTTGTGCTCGTAGCAGTAGCCGCCGCGCCGCTTGCCGACCAGCTTGTCCTGGATCGACGGCAGGTCGAGCGCGATCGGGACACCCGCGACGATGTCGCCGTTCTCGAACGGGATCGCGCGCAGGTGCGCCCGGTGCAGGCCGCGCAACGTGACCGTGCGGTCGCGTTCCGGGCGGTAGTCGACGCGGTCGAGGTAGGCGTCGAGGTCGAGTTGGTCACCGTTCCACACGGGGCCAGGATAGGTTGCCCGGTGTGCCGACCGTCGAGGAAGCCGTCGCCGAGCAGGAACGCCTGCGCCCCCTGGTGCGCGCGGTCGCCGACCCGGACTTCACGCCGCGGTTCGTCGCCGGGCTCGACGTCGCCTACGGGGACGACGACCGGGTGGTGGGCGCGGTCGTGGTGCTCGACGCGGACCTGAGGACCGTGGACGAGGCGGTCGTGTCCGGGGTCGCGGAATTCCCTTACGTGTCCGGGTTGTTCGCGTTCCGCGAGCTGCCCTCGCTGCTGGCGGCGGTGAAGAAGCTGACCGTGGCGCCGGACCTGCTGGTGTGCGACGGTCAGGGGGTGGCGCACCCGCGTCGGTTCGGTCTGGCGTGCCACCTCGGGGTGCTGGCGGATCTGCCGTCCATCGGCGTGGCCAAGACGCCGATGGGACCGTACGACCTGCCGGGTACCGCGAAGGGTTCCTGCACCGACCTGGTGGACGACGGCGAGGTGGTGGGTCGGGCGTTGCGCACGTGCGACGACGTCAAGCCGGTGTTCGTGTCGGTGGGACACCGGATCGACCTGGACCGGGCGTGCGCCGAGGTCCTGCGGCTGTGCCGGACCCGGCTGCCGGAGACGACGCGGCGCGCGGACTCGTTGGGGCGGCGTCACCTCAGGTAGGCCAGCTCCGGGTGCCGGTCGACGTAGGTGTCGAGCAGGCTCCGCGCGACGGTCGGCGAATCGACCAGCGGGTGGCGGGCGAACGCCTGGAGCGCGGTATCGCGCGTGCCGGCCAGGACCAGCCGGTCGACGGCCTTCACGGCGGAGACGAGCGCGGCGGCGTCGTCGGGCAGGGGGCTGACCGGGTGCGGCCGGGCGCCGCGCGCGTCCACGCGGCACGGGACCTCGACCACCGCTTGCTCGTCCACTGTGGACAGAGTGGTTCCGTTGCGCACGTTGAGGATCAGCTCGGCCGGTTCGTCCAGGGCGATCGCGCGCATGAGGGCGAGGGCGACGCGCTCGTAACCGCCGCCGTCCAGCGTGTCGCGGTCGCCGCCCATGTACGTGGCCTCGCGCTCGGATCGCGTGGTCTCCCAGTCGACCTCGCCCGAATAGAACTTTTCCTGCTGCCCCAGCAGGAAAGCGCCCCGGCCGTCGCCCATGGCCTCGCGCGTCGAGTAGTAGTAGTGCAGGTACTCGTTGGGGATCATGCCCAACGCGCGCAGCCGCTCGCCGCCGAACAAGCGGCCCTCCTCGAACGTGCGCAACGCGGCGTCGTCGTCCAGCAGGCGGGGGAGCAGGTCCTCGTCGCCGACGTACACGCCCTGGAGCCAGCCGAGGTGGTTGAGGCCCGCGTAGTCGAACCGGGCGCCGTCGACGCCGAGCGCGCCCGCGACCCGGCGGCACAGGCCGCTCGGCGAGTCGCAGATGCCGATCACCCGGTCGCCGAGGTGCCGGGACATCGCCTCGGTGACCAGGCCCGCCGGGTTGGTGAAGTCGACGACCCAGGCGTCCGGGGCGATAGCGGCGACCCGACGGGCGATGTGGTCGGCGACCGGGACCGTGCGCAGGCCGTAGGCGATGCCGCCCGCGCCGACCGTCTCCTGGCCGAGCACGCCGTGCGCGTGCGCGACCTCCTCGTCGATCGCGCGCCCGGCCAGGCCGCCGACCCGGATCGCCGAGAACACGAAGTCCGCGCCGGTCAGCGCCTCGTCCAGGTCGGTCGTGGCGGTCGTGTGCGGCCGGTCGTCCAGCACCGCGCCGATCGCGGCGAGCCGGTCCGCGTCCACGTCGTGCAGCACCACGTCGGTGACCAGGTCGTCGTTCGCCAGCACCCGGTGGACCAGCGGCACGCGGAACCCGCCGCCGCCCAGGATCACGAGCCTCATGCGTCCCATCCTGCCCCGGCGAGCAGCGCGACGAACGCCGCCGTCAGCGGATCGGGTGCCCGGTGCGCGTACGCCACGAGCGTGCGCCGCACCGGTGGATCGGGCCGCAGCACGGTGCCGTCGAACACGTCCGGCAGCACGCCGCGCGGCACGAGCGCGGGACCCAGCCCGGCCGCCGCCAGCACCGGCGCCGCCGCCGTCTGCTCGGTGCGCACCGCGACGCGCGGCTGGAAACCCCTGGTGCGACAGGCGTTGTCGAGCACTTCGGCGAGTCCGTTCGTCGTGGCGTAATGCACCCAGCCGGTCTCCTTCAACGCGCACAGGTCGATCGGACCGTCGTGGGCGAAGTCCGGCGGCAGCACCACGACGAACTCCTCCACGCCGAGCACCTCCCGGTAGCCGGCCCAGTTCACCGGGTCCGGCCCGATCGCCAGGTCCGCGTCGCCGCGTGCCATCGACTCGCGCAACTCGTCGGCGTGCCGGTGCTCGATCAGGTCGACCCGGACGTCGGGGTGCTCGGCACGCCACCGCCGCAGCACCGGCGGCAGGAGGCCGCCGAGCGTGAACGAGTAGAGCGTGGCCAGGCGCAGTTCGCCGCCCTCCAGGTCGGCGGCCCGGCGTGCGGCGGTGCGCGCGCGTCGGGCTTCTGCCAGTGCCGCACGAGCATGGGGCACCCATGCGCGGCCCGCCGGCGTAAGGCGCACGGTCCGGGGCAGGCGGTCGAGCAGGGGCGTGCCCACGGTGCGTTCCAACGCCCTGATCTGGTGTGACAGCGCGGGCTGCGTGACGTGCAGCAGTTCGGCGGCGCGGGTGAAAGAGCCCTCGTCGACGACCGTGACCAGGTACTCGAACTGGCGGAGCGTCATGAATGCAGTTTATGGCAAGGAGAAAAGACAAGCCTTGGACTTATGGTTCCGCGCGACTCGATGATCGACTCATGCCACTCAACGACCAGGCACGCGCCGTGCTGGACAAGCTGTCCGGTGCCGCGCCCGTGACCACCCCGGCCGCCGCGCGCTCGGCCGCCGGGGGCTACCTCGCGTTCCAGGGCGCACCCGCCGACGTGTCCGTCGAGCACCTGTTCGTGCCCGGACCGACCGCCGACCTGCCCGCCCGCGTCTACCGGCCCCGCCTCGACGGCCCGCTGCCGGGCATCGTGTTCCTGCACGGCAGCGGGTGGACGATCTGCAACCTCGACCACTACGACGTGATCCTGCGCGCCCTGGCCGAGGCCACCGGGCACGTGGTGTTCGCGGTGAACTACCAGAAGGCGCCCGAGCACCCGTTCCCCGTGCCGCTGGACGACTGCGAGGCCGCGGCCACGTGGTTCGTGCGCAACGCGGTCCGGTTCGGCGTCGAACCGGACCGGATCGGGGTGTTCGGGGACAGCGCGGGCGGGAACCTCGCCGCCGCGCTGACCCTGCGGCGGACCGTGCCGTTCGCGTTCCAGGTGCTGGTCTACCCGGCGCTGGACCGGGACTTCGGCACACAGTCCGCTGTGGACTTCGCTGAGGGATACGGGCTCGACGCCGACACGATGCGGTGGTTCTGGGACCAGTACGTGGGTGCGACGACGCCCGTCGAGGCGACGCCGGGGCGCGGGGACCTGACCGGACTGCCACCCGCGTTCGTGGCCACGGCCGAGTACGACCCGGTGCGCGACGACGGCGAGCGGTACGCGGCCGGTCTGGCGGCGGCGGGCGTCCCGGTCCGGCTGCGGCGGTTCCCGGGGACGATCCACGCGTTCCTGCTCATGGACGGCGTGCTGGACGAGGCGCGGACGCTGCTGGCCGAGGTCTCGGCGTGGCTGGGGGAGCGGTGATGCCGCCCGCGTTGATCGCCTTGGCGCTGGGGGCGTTCGGCATCGGCACCACGGAGTTCGTGATCGTCGGCCTGCTGCCCGAGGTCTCGCGCGACCTCGGGGTGTCGATCCCCACGGCCGGGTTGTTGGTGTCCGGGTACGCGTTGAGCGTCGTTGTCGGTGCGCCGTTGGTGACCGCGTTGGGCGCACGGCTGCCGCGTAAGACGTTGCTGCTGGGGCTCATGGGGTTGTTCGTGCTGGGCAACCTGTTGTGCGCGGTCGCGTCGGACTACTCGGTGCTGATGGTCGGACGCGTGGTGGCGGCGTTGTGCCACGGGGCGTTCTTCGGCGTGGGCAGCGTGGTGGCGGCCGACCTCGTGGCGCCGGACCGGCGGGCGCGGGCCATCGCGCTGATGTTCACCGGGCTGACGGCCGCGAACGTGCTGGGCGTGCCGCTGGGGACCGCGCTCGGGCAGGCGTTCGGGTGGCGGTCGACGTTCTGGGCGGTGACGGCGTTGGGGGTCGCGGGCGCCGTGGGGGTGCTGGCGTTGGTGCCGCGCCTGCCGGGATCGGACGGGCTGCGCGGGGAACTCGCCGTGTTCCGCCGACCGGGCGTGTGGCTGGCCCTGGCCACGACCGCGTTCGGCTTCGGGGCGGTGTTCGCGTCGTTCACGTACGTGGCGCCGATGATGACCGAGGTGGCCGGGTTCTCCTCCGGCGCGGTCACGTGGCTGCTGGTCCTGTTCGGCGCGGGGCTGTGCGTGGGCAACGTGCTCGGCGGGCGGTTGGCCGACCGGGACCTCATGCCCAACCTGCGGCGCGTGCTGCTGGCGTTGACGGTGGTGCTGCTGGTGTTCGTGGCCGCGGCCCACTGGCCGGTGGCGGCCGTGATCACCATCGCGCTTTTCGGCGTGGCGGGATTCGCCACCGTAGCCCCTTTGCAGGCACGGGTGCTGGGCCAGGCGGAGGGTGCGCCCGCGCTCGCGTCGGCGGCCAACATCGCGGCGTTCAACCTCGGCAACGCGGCCGGCGCGTGGCTCGGCGGCGTGGCGATCGACGCCGGATTCGGTTGGACCGCACCGAACTGGGTGGGTGCGGCGCTCGCCGCGTGCGCGCTCGTCCTGGCCTCCGTCCGGGTGGCTCCGGCGCTGGTCAAGGGCCGATCGTAGGGTTCTCCCGAACTGTCCACAGTGGACTTTGGGAGCCCTTGACACGTCTCGCACCGTGCAGGAAGGGTGCCCCCATCCTGTCCCACACATGATGGGGGTTCGCCAAGTGAAGGGTGCTCGGAGAGCCGCGCTGGTCGCGGCTCTGGTGACGCTCGGCTTCGTGCCCGCGGTCGCACACGCCGCGACCGAGGAGCCGGTGTTCCGCGATGGTGAGGCGCAACCCGTCTTCAGCGCGACCGACGTCGTGAAGGAGAGCCTCTGGGTGCGTGCGCCGGTCGACAGCGACCGCGACGGCCGCGACGACGAGGTCTACGTCGAGGTCGTGCGGCAGAAGGCGACCGAACGCGGCCTCAAGGTGCCGGTCGTGTTCCTCAACAGCCCGTACTTCTCCGGCGGCAACCCCGTCGCCAACCACAACGTCGACCTCGAGCTGTACGTGCCCAACCGGCACGGCGGCCACGACCGGCGCGACGGATCGGTCCTCAAGGCCGAGGCGGACGAGCGCATCGCCGCGTCGGTCGGGCCGTCCGCCGGACCGATCATCTCCACCCGGTACGAGTCGTACTTCATCCAGCGCGGCTACGCCGTGGTGTACGGCGAGTCGCTGGGCACCGGCAAGTCCTCCGGCTGCCCCACCTCCGGCGGGCGCAACGAGACGATCGGCTCGAAGTCCGTCGTCGACTGGCTCAACGGCCGGGCCACCGCGCGCGACGCGGCGGGCAAGGACGTCAAGGCCACGTGGACGACCGGCAAGGTCGGCATGATGGGTGTGTCGTACAACGGCACACTGCCCAACGCGGTCGCGTCCACCGGCGTGAAGGGGTTGGAGGCGATCGTGCCGATCGCGGCCATCTCGAGCTGGTACGACTACTACCGCGCCGACGGCGCCGTGGTCGCGCCCGGCACGTACCAGGGCGAGGACCTCGACGTGCTCGCCGAGTACGTCTACACGCGCACCGACCGGGAGATCTGCAAGCCGGTCATCGCCGACCTCGTCGCCAAGCAGGACCGCGTGACCGGCGACTACAGCTCGTTCTGGGACGAGCGCAACTACGTCAAGAACGCGCACAAGGTGCGGGCGGCCGTGCTGGCCGTGCACGGTCTGAGCGACTGGAACGTGAAGACCAAGCACGTGGCGCAGTGGTATGAGGCGTTGCGGCGCAACGGGGTCGACCACAAGCTGTGGCTGCACCAGTCCGGGCACACCGACCCGGACACGCTGCGGTCGGCCGAGTGGCGGCGCACGCTCAACCGGTGGTTCACGCACTACCTGTTCGGGATCGACAACGGCGTGGACCGCGAGCCGAAGTCCACGATCCAGCGCGAGGACAGGACGACCTGGACCGACGAGGCCGACTGGCCGGCGCCGGGCACGTCGACCGCGCGGGCCTACCTGGGCGCGGGCGGTTCGTCGAAGGGTGCCCTGAAGCTCGGGCAGAACTACGGCCGGCCGGTCGTGGAGTCGTTGCGCGACGACGCGACCCAGAAGGCCGAGGCGTTGGCGGACGCGCCGTCGTCGCCGAACCGGTTGTCCTACGGGACCCGTGCCACGTCGCGTGACCTGCGGTTCTCCGGGACGGCCCGGGTGGAGCTCGGCCTGTCGTTCGACCGGCCGGCGGCGAACGTGACCGCGTTGCTGGTCGACCGCGCGCCGGACGGCACGTCGCACGTGATCACGCGCGGGTGGACCGACCCGCAGAACCGGGTCGACGAGTCGGTGACCACGCCGATCCGGACCGGCAAGCAGTACCGGATCGAGGTCGAGTTCCAGCCCACGGACTACATCGTGAAGGCCGGGCACTCGGTGGAGTTCGTGCTGCTGTCCAGCGACTACGACTACACGTTGCGCCCGAAGCCGGGTGCGGGGCTGTCGTTGGACCTGAAGTCGACCGAGGTGGAGCTGCCCGTCGTGGGTGGCACGGCGGCGCTTCGTCGCGCCATCGGCTGACTTCCCGTTCGTCGGACCCCGCCCTCTTTCCCCGAGGGCGGGGTCTTTATCCACAGGCCCCCGAGTTGTCCACAGTTTCGGACCGGGTGCGTGCACCCTCCCACCGACCCGGCCACAGTGGACCCATGGACCACACCCGCCTCGACGGCCCCGGCGACGTGATCGCGGCCGTGCCGCACCTGCTCGGCTTCCACCCGTCAGACTCGATCGTCCTGCTGGCGCTGGAGGATTCCCGCGTCCACGCCACCATCCGGACGGACTTGGGCGAGCCACGCCACGACCCGGCGTTGGCGCACCGGTTGGTCGGGCCGGTGGCGCGCTTCGGCGTCGACTCGGCCTTGGCGGTCGTGGTGGGCGGCTGCGGTGCCGACCCGCCGGAGCGGCTGCCCCGCGACAGCCTGATCGGGCACCTGACCCACCTGCTCACGCACGTCGACGTGACGTTGTCCCATGCCCTGTGGACCCGCTCGACCCACGACGACCAGCCGTGGTTCGACTACCACGACCGGGGGACGGCGGGACGTGTCCCGGACCCGCGCTCGTCCGCGTTCGCCGCGGAGTCGGCGGTGCGCGGCCACGTGACCTACCGGGCCCGAGCCGAGTTGGCGACCCTGCTCGCCCCCGATCCCCAGGACGCCCTGACCCGGAGGGCCCGGCTGCTGGACGAGTACACCCGCCTCCGCGACCCGGACACGCGTGCCCGTGACCACGACCTGGTCCGGGCGGAGATCGTCCGTGCGGCCGACCGGACCCGTCCCCTGACCGACGAGGAGGTGGCCGACCTGGCGTATGCCTTGTCGGATCCGTACGTGCGCGACGGTGCCCTCGCCCATGCCGTCGGTCCGCACGCCCGCGGGGCCGAGCTGCTGTGGACGGAGCTGACCCGGGCCACCCCGATCCCGGAACGCGCCGAACCAGCCACTTTGCTGGCGGTCTCGGCCTACCTGAGAGGAGAGGGAGCGTTGGCCAACGTAGCCCTGGACCAGGCCACGACCGCCGACCCGACCCACCGCCTGGCCACGCTCGTAGGCCTGGCCCTGGAGGCCGGCATGAGTCCCCTCGAACTCCGCTCCCTGGCCGAGAACGCCGGAGACCGCCACCCACCACCCTGACCACCGCACCTTCGGTTCTTCCCACCCCGCCTGGACTCCCCACCACCCACCTGTCGGCCATCCGCCCGCTGCCCGCTCCGCAGGGCAGGGGCAGGCACGACCGGTTGGCTCCGGTCGGCAGCGGGCCGGGCACCGGCCGGCAACAGGTGCGGACCGCCGGTCTGTGCGGGCCGCGACCGGGCTTCGACCGACGACCGGCTCAGGCCGAGCGCGGCTGGCTCGGGCTGACGGCTGTGGTGGTCGGCGGCTGACGGCTGACGACCGGCGGTGGGCAGGGCACCTGGCGGCAGGCTCGGACCGCCAGGGCCTGACCGACGACGGGTCGGGATCGCGGCCGCCCGACGTCGGCGCGATCCGACCGAGATGGTCGATTCCAAAGGAGGTAGGCGAGGTCCGGTAAGTCGGTGATCAGTGTGTCCGGTGGTCCAGGTGTGGCCGGCCGTGGCGGACCGACCGATCGTGCGTGGACGGCGATCGAGCCGCCGTCACCGGCGTCCGGACGCGGAGGGCGGCCGGGTCACCGTCAGGTGATCAACGCGATCCCGCGGAAGCCGCGCACCGGTGCCCCGTGGCGGACCTACCCGACCGCCATGGCCCGTGGCGGCCCGGGGTCGGTCTACTGCCCCGGTCAACCGCCGGTCGGAAGTGTCGATCGTGGGTGACAGTGCGGCAGACCCGCCAAGTGGCGTCGGTTTCCCACCACGGCAACGGCTCCATCCGCACACCGACCGCGGTCGGACGCCCTTCCGTACCGGATCCGCACCACTCCGTGCCGTCCTCCCCGTTGCTGCCACGCAATAACCCGTTCCAAGTCCTCGCGGGGACCTGTTCGGCATCGCCCAGGTCTTCCGCCGTTACGCATCCCTGTTCGGGCAGGCCGCCCGACACCGCACCGGGCCCGCCACCGCGTCAACCGACTCCAGCCGGCCTGCCGAACACGCCGTCGTCCATGTCGAAGGAGGAAGATCCTTGCCACCGTTCCTCGGGCCTGTCGGACCACCCGGTCCCCTCGGGTCGTCTTCCCTGCCCTTCCTCGACTTCGACCATGCACCGCACGTGGCCGGTCGGCCGCCACCGGGTCGCGTCGGCAGGAGGTCGGGCCGACGGCTCGCCCTGCCCGGAAGTCGTTGGGGTGCAACCAGAAGGCCGGTGGAGTCAGGGGCGGGTCGTCCCACGAAGTCCGGGTGGCCGCCGCGCCTTCGGGGATGCGCCGGTAGCCGGTCGCGAGTGGTCGAACCGACCGCACGGCCGGGCTGGTCGCACGCCACGTCCGCCGGGGGAGCGGAGCCCGAATCGCGGAATTGCGACCCACGTCACAGTCCGTCTCGATCGCTTGAAGGAGGTGCGCACTCTGGGCATAACCTGATTCCAACCAATGAGTTGGAGATGACGATGAACGAGAACCGACGGTGGTGGGTGACCATCGGCGTGCTGATGATCGGCGCCCTCCTGGTGGTGTCGCAGCTCTACCTGACCGTCCCGCTGTTACCCGGGGTGGCCGAGCGGTACGGGGTGGCGCTGAGCACCGCGTCCTGGGTCGGTGGTGGCTTCGGGCTGGCGTTCGCGGTGGGGAACCTGGTGCTGGGCACCGTCGCCGACCGGTTCGACCGGCGGCACCTGATGGCGGTCGGCGCGATGGCCGGCGCCGTCGCCTGCCTGGCGGCGGGGGCGGCCGGGAGCTTCGAGGTGCTGTTGGTCGTCCGGGTGGTGCAGGGCTTCGTCGTGGCTGCGTTCCCCACGGTGGCGTTGGCGCACGTGGCCGCGGCCGTTCCACCGGATCGGCGTGCGATCGGCGTGACGGCGGTGTCCAGTTGCTTCCTGCTGGCCGGACTGGTCGGCCAGGGCTACGCGCTGTCCGTCGACCGCGCGCTCGGCTGGCAGTGGGTGTTCTGGCTGATGGCACCGCTGCTGGCGGCGACCGCGATCGCCGTTCTCCGCCTGCCCGAAACCGCCCGGACGACGACGCCGAGGTCGTTCGCGACGCTGCTCGGCAACCGCCCGTTGCTGGCCGCCTACGCGGGCGGGGTCACGCTGCTGTTGACGTTCGTGGGCATGTACACGGCCTTCAACGCGGTGGTGGCACAGCGATATGGCATCACGGAGGCGGGCACGCTCCTGCTCCTGCGACTGCCCGGCCTGCCCGGCATCCTGCTGGGCGCCCTGGCCGGTCCCATGATCACCCGATACGGCCCGTACCGGGTGACCATGACGGCGCTCGCCGCGGGCGCGGTCGGACTGGCGGTCGAAGCACTGGCCCCGACGCTGCCGCTGCTGTTGCTGGGCTCGGCCGTGTACGTCGCGGGCTTGGCGGTCGCGGTCCCGGCGTTGGTGACCATCGTCGGCCTGGCCGGTGGCGAAGCGCGTGGCGCCGCCTTGGCGGGCCACGGCTTCGTGGTCGGACTGGGCGGCGGACTCGGCCCCGTGGTGGCGGCCGTCCTGGCACCGGCGGGTTTCACCACGATCTGCCTGCTGCTGGGCGCGATCCTGGCCGCGGCGCTGACGATCATCGCGGTCGGCCCCCGCCCGAGGATTCCGGTCGCGGCATGACCCGGGACACCGACACCGAGGTGAGCGCGAAGTCCCCGGCCCCGAACGCCCGAAGACCCTCGCCTGGTGGCACACCCGGCGAGGGTCGGTGTGCCCGTCGGGTCGGGAAGGCCGCGTCCTGCCCCCGGGCCGCGCGACGAAGCGGAGCGGGCCACCTGTGCGTTCCGCCCAGGAAACGCTTCGGCCCGGGGTGCGATGCCCCGGGCCGAAGCGGGCCGACAGTCGCCCTCGGGCGCCGTGCTCAGGGACCGGCGAGCCTTCGGGCCGCCTCGATCACCGACTCCCGGCGGGAGTCGGCGGCCTCGGGGTACCCGGTCAGCATTCGCGCCACCTGCGGCACGGCGAACCACCACGCAGACAAGGAAATGATCATGAACACGAGGTCGGCCGCCGGAATCGACCCGGTCACGTGCCCGGCCCGTTGCGCGGCCTCGAAAGCGGCGATCTTCTTCCCGTAGTGGGAAAGCCGCTGTTCCTCGTGCGGCACCGGCGCACGTCCGTACTCCAGCGCCTCCCACTGCAACAACCGCACCAGGTGCGGATGCGCGGCGTGGTAGTCGAAGCACCGCGCCGCGTACTCGCCCGGCTCCTCCAGGCCCAGGGGGATGTCGGCCGCCATCTTCTCCAGCTCTTCGATGAGCACGGCCTGGAACAGGCGGTTCTTGTCACCGAAGTAGTTGTACAACCGCTCCTTGTTGATCCCCGCCCGCCCCGCGATCCGGTCCATCCGCGTGCCCGCCGGACCGTGCTCGGCGAACTCCGCGACCGCCGCCTCCTTGAGGCGGCGGCGCGTCTCCTCCGTGTTCCACGCCATCACAGCAGCCCGGGACGCCGCCAAGGCTCGCCGAGCACGTGCTCGGCCAGGAACGCGAAGATCGTCTCGTACCAGACCGTCGCGTTGCCCGGCGACGTGATCCAGTGGTTCTCGGTCGGGAAGTACAGGAACTTCGCGGGCACGCCGTGCCGCACCAGGTCGAAGTACAACCGCTGCCCCTCGCCGACCGGGACCCGGTAGTCCTTGGCGCCGTGGATGACCAGCATCGGCGTCTTGATGTCCGCCACCCGCAGGTGCGGCGAGTTGTCCCGCACCCGGTCGTACCGGACGAGCGGGTCGCCCATCTCGCGGATCCAGTAGTACGAGTCGTCCGTGGTCCCGGTGAACGCGTCCATGTGCCACAACGACGCGTGCGTCACGATCGCCGAGAACCGGTCGGTCCGCGTGGCGATCCAGTTCGCCATGTACCCGCCGAACGACCCGCCCATGGCCGCCGTCCGCGAGCCGTCGACCTCCGGCAGCCGCTCGGCCACGTCGGTGATCTCCATCAGGTCCGTGTACGGCTTCGCGCCCCACGAACCCCAGCCCGCGCGCACGAAGTCGCGCCCGTAGCCGGTCGACAACGCCGGGTCCGGCAGCAGGACCGCGTACCCGCGCGACGCCATCAGCCACGGGTTCCACCGCCAGCTCCACCCGCTCCAGCTCGCCACCGGCCCGCCGTGCGCCCACAGCAGCAGCGGCGCCGGCCGCTCGGCGGACGCGCCTTCCGGCAGCACGAGCCACGCGCGCACCGTGCGCCCGTCCTCGACCACCGTCTCGACCTCGGTGAGCGTGCCCGGCAACGACCGCACCGCGCCCGGCGCCGGCAGTTCCACCGCCTCCTGCTCGACCGCGTGCGCGTCGAGCCGCACGGGCCGGGGCGTGGCGTCCCACGCGCTGCGCAGCGCGTACACAGTCGCACCGTCGGGACCGACCGCGACGTCGGTGTACGAACCGGACGCGGTCAGCCGCACGACCTCGCCCGAGGCCAGGTCGACCCGCCAGATCGGCTGGTGCCCGAGTCGGCTGCCGGTGAAGTAGACGGCGTCGCCGGTCGGGCTCACGACCGGGTGCTCGGGTTCCTCGCCGAAGTCGGGCGCGAGGTCCGTGCTCGCCCCGGACTCCAGGTCGATCCTGATCAGGTGGTGGTGCCACGGCTCGTCGGCCGACGACTCGAAGATCCGCAGTGCGACGAGCGACCGCCCGTCCGGCAGGAACGCGGGCGAGCCGAACGAGAACTCGGGCGACTCGGCGACGATCCGCCGCGACGACCCGTCCGCCGCCGCGACCACGAGCCGCTGCCGCGCGCCGTACGCCGGGCTGACGTCGACCTGTTCGACGAACGCGACCCACGCGCCGTCCGGGCTGACTGCGGGCGACTCGCCCAGCCGACGCGCGTTGTCCGGCGTCAGGTCCACCAGCCGCTCGACGCGCTCGGCACCGACGGGCTCCGCGCTCGCCAGCACGCGCGGGTACGACGGCCCGAGGTCGGAGTCCCAGTACCTGACCGGGTAGGACTCGTGCAGGACCGCGGTCACGCCCGCGTCCTCGCGCTCCTTGCGCCGTTCCCGGTCGTCCTCGCCGAAGCCGAGGCCGGGGTGCGCGGCCGACACCAGCACGACCCGGCCGTTGTCGCGGGCCACCACGAAGTCCGCGACGCCGCCCGCCGGCCGGTGCAGCTCCCGTGCCTCGCCCGCGGGCGGGAGCGACCACAACGCGGTCTTGTCCTTGTCGGTCGCGTCGGACTTCGCCTCGGGATCGGGGCGCGCGGAGAGGAACAGCAGTCCGCCGTCCGGCGCGAACCGGGGCGTCGACTCCCCCTTGGCGGACCGGGTCAACCGGCGCGCGGGCGCGTGCCCCGTCGGGTCGACCTCCCAGAGCGCGCCCTGGTACCGCTTGCCGTCGGGCGACAGTTCGGACACGACGACGACCAGCCGGGTGCCGTCGGGGGACAGGGCGAGCGACCCGACCCGGGGCAGTGCGACGTAGGAGGCGAGGTCGGCGAAGTCGTCGGCCTCGACCGTGCGGTCCGTCATCACGCCTCCCGGCGGGACTGGGTGAACTCCCACGCGTCGCGGACGATGCCGTCCAGGTCGACCCGCTTGGGCGTCCAGCCCAGTTCGGCGCGCGCCTTGTCGCTCGACGCCACCAGCGTCGCCGGGTCGCCGTCGCGACGCGGCGCGACCTCGGCCGGGATCGGGTGGCCGGTCACCGCGCGGCACGCGTCCACGACCTGCCGCACGGAGAAGCCGAACCCGTTGCCCAGGTTGTAGATCCGATGCTCGCCCGCGACCGCGTTCGCCAGTGCCAGCGCGTGCGCGTCCGCGAGGTCCACGACGTGGATGTAGTCGCGCACGCACGTGCCGTCGTCGGTCGGCCAGTCGTCGCCGAAGATCTTCACGTCCGCGCGCGTGCCGAGCGCGACCTGGAGCACCAGCGGGATCAGGTGCGTCTCGGTGGTGTGCCGCTCGCCGAACCGGCCGTACGCGCCGGCGACGTTGAAGTACCGCAGGCTGACCGCCGCGATGCCGTGCGCACCGGCGTACCCGGTGATCGCGTGGTCGATCGCCAGCTTGGTCGCGCCGTAGGTGTTGGTCGGGCGGGTCGGCGCGGTCTCCGGGATCGGGACCACCTCCGGCTCGCCGTAGGTGGCGGCGGTGGAGGAGAACACCAGTCGCGGCGTCCGGTGCCGGCGCATCGCTTCCAGCAGGCGCAGCGACGTGACGACGTTGCCCTGCCAGTACTTCGCCGGGTCCTGCTGCGACTCGCCGACGAGGGACTTGGCCGCGAAGTGCAGCACGCCGTCGTACCCCTCGGCGAGCACGTCCTCGATCACGTCGTCGATCGCGGCCGACACCAGGCGTGCGCCTTCGGGCACGGCGTCCGCGTGCCCGGTCGACAGGTTGTCGAGCACGACGACCTCGTGCCCGGCTTCGACGAGTCGTGCGGCGCATACGCTTCCCACGTAGCCCGCACCGCCCGTGACGAGCAGCTTCACCCCGGTACCTCTTTCCCTCGTCCGCATGCTGCGGTGCACGCCCGTGCGGGCGTGCACCTCCACTCGTACCAGGGCCGGGTCGGGCCCGGATCGTCGGTTCCGGTCAGCGTGCCTGGACCAGCACCGCGTGCGCGACCGCCGGGTCGAGTTCGGCCTTCGAACCGTTGCCACGCACCTGCACCACGCGGGCACCGCCGAGCGACTCGACGTCGACCGTCTGACCGGGCACGATGCCCGCTGCCTTGAGTTCGGCCATCAGTTCCGGGTCCATCTGCACGTGCTCGGCGATCCGGCGGACCTCCACGGTGCCGCCGCCGCGCCGGGCCACCTCGTCGATCCGCACCAGCCCCGCCTCGACGGCCGGCGCCGGCTCGCCGTCGACCAGGAGCTTGTCCAGGCCGGGGATCGGGTTGCCGTACGGCGACGTGGTCGGGTTGCCCAGGAGCTTGACCAGCTTGCGCTCGACGGCCTCGCTCATCACGTGCTCCCAGCGGCACGCCTCGCTGTGCACGTGTTCCCACTCCAGGCCGATCACGTCGACCAGCAGTCGCTCGGCGAGCCGGTGCTTGCGCATGACGGCGACGGCGAGGTTGCGGCCCTGCTCGGTCAGCTCCAGGTGGCGGTCGTCGGCGACCACCACGAGACCGTCGCGCTCCATCCGGCCGACGGTCTGGCTCACCGTCGGGCCGCTCTGGCCGAGGCGTTCGGCGATGCGCGCGCGCAGGGGCACGACGCCTTCTTCCTCGAGTTCGTAGATCGTGCGCAGGTACATCTCGGTGGTGTCGATGAGGTCGTTCACACCTGCTCCCCTTCGTGTGATGGCAATGCTAGTCGTCCCCTGACGGGTGCAGGTTGGTGCCGTGCGTCCACTGATCAGCACCGGAACCCTCGCCGCCGCGCTCGCCGGCGACCGGCCTCCGGTCGTGCTCGACGTGCGCCGACGCCTCGGCGGACCGCCGGGACGTCAAGACTACGAGGTCGGGCATGTCCCGGGTGCGGTCCACCTCGACCTCGATGCGGATCTTTCGGCGGAACCGGGCGCCGGCGGTCGTCATCCGCTGCCGGCGGGGCCGGACCTGCGACGGGTGCCCAGGCGGCCGGGGTGTCGGCGGATCACCCGGTCGTGGCGTACGACGGCGGTGACGGATCGGTCGGGGCACGGGTGTGGTGGCTGCTGCGCTGGGCGGGGCACGACGAGGTGGCCGTGCTGGACGGCGGCTACGCGGCGTGGACGCGGGAGAACCGTCCGGTGTCGACGGATGAACCTTCCCCCGGGCCGGGTGACGTGATCGTCACTCCCGGTGCCATGCCGTGGTGGATGCCCTTGGTGCCGCCGGACTCGCCCGCGTCGGGGCGTACCGCGGCTCGGGCGTGACCGCGTCGTCGGTCGTGCCGGCCGCTGAGGCGACCGGTCTCACGGCTGCCGGAAAGCCCGCCATCCTCTACCCCGACTCGTGGTCGCACTGGTGCACCGACCCGGCCCGCGAGGTCGCCGCCGGGTCCGCCCCGGGCTGACGGCCGGCGCCGTCCACAACGGACGGCGTCAGGCGTTGGGGAGCCGCTCGAAGCCCTTCGTGGCCAACGCGACCGCGATCTTGCACGTGTCGAGGCCCTCGTCCACCGGGGTCACGTCGACCTTGAGCGCGGGCGTGATCTCGTCCGGGTCGTCGGTCAGCATCACGATCACCGAGCAGTCCGCGTCGTCCTTGATCTCGTACGCGGTGTTGCCGCCGATCTCGAACTCACGCGCCTGGCCCTCGAAGTCGGAGAACGTCACCAGCACGAGGACGACCACGTACGGCTCCTCGGTGGACAGGATGCACCCCGGCTCGCCGACCCGGGCGGCGCCGACGGCGACCTTGGCGTCCTCCGGCGTGACCAGGCCGCAGGCGTCGGGCCCGGTGCTCTTCTTGCGGGTGCCGATCTTCACCTTGCCGGTCGACTGGGTGCCGCTGGGCGCGGCGCTGGTCGCCGACGGCTTGGCGGTGCCCGACGAGGTCGGCTTCCCGCTCGCCGACGGCTTGCCCGAGGCGGTCGTCGACGGCGCCGACGTGGCACCGCCGGCCGCGACCGGGCTGCCCACGACCTTGGCGGCGCACCCGGACAACCCGAGGGCGAGGGCCAAGGCGAGCACGACGGGAGTACGGCGCATCTGCATGACGTGTTCGACCTCGCTCCACGGGTGACCGGTTCCGCCCGGGAGACTCTAGGTCGCCCTGCCCGCGTCCCGCACACGGCCGTCCCGGAACCACGTCGGGGCACGCGTGCCGGTGATCCACTCCGGTCCGCGTGACCACCCCGCGTCGCACGGCGACACCGTTTCCCCGCCAACGACCGTCCGGCGTCGACTTGGACCGCCACGCGCGACGCGCGGTGACACCGCCACCGGCTTCCGCGCATCGACACGTGCGGCGGTCCCGACCGCCGCACACCGCCGGGTGCCGCGGCCGGTCATCGTCGCCTCCCGGTGACCCGCGTTCCGGCCGCGTACCGGGCGTGGGGCGCGAAACGGTTTCCGTGCCGGCCACCGCGACGCGACTGTGAGAGTGTCGTCGAGCGACCACGCGGCCGTGATCGCTCGACTAGGTTCGGAGACCATGGGCAAGCCCGCCGTCGTCTGGAACCCGTCCTTCCTCGGCTACGACCTGGGCGGCGACCACCCGCTCAACGCCGTCCGCCTCGACCTCACCATCCGGCTCGCGACCGGCCTCGGCGTGCTCGACGGCGTCGACCTCGTCGCACCGGAGCCGGCCGCCGACGCCGACATCGAACGTGTGCACGACGCCGGTTACCTCGCCGCCGTGCGCGCCGCGCCGGTGAGCGGCTGGGACGTCGGCCACGGACTCGGCACCGCCGACAACCCCGTGTTCGCCCGCATGCACGAGGCGTCCGCGTTGGTCGTCGGCGGTTCGCTCGCCGCTGCACGGCGCATCGCGGACGGTTCGGCGTGCCGCGCGGTGAACATCGCCGGGGGACTGCACCACGCCATGCGCGACCACGCGGCCGGCTTCTGCGTCTACAACGACTGCGCGGTGGCGATCTCGTGGTTGCTCGACAACGGCTTCGACCGCATCGCGTACCTGGACGTCGACGTGCACCACGGCGACGGCGTGCAGGCCGCGTTCTACGACGACCCGCGCGTGCTGACCGTGTCGCTGCACCAGAGTCCCTTCAGCCTCTGGCCCGGCACGGGGCTGCCCGCCGAGTCCGGCGCGGCCGGCGCCGAGGGCACCGCGGTGAACCTCGCGCTCCCCCCGGGCACCCGCGACCAGGCGTGGCTGCGGGCGTTCGACGCGGTGGTCCCGTCGTTGTTGCGGACCTTCCGGCCGCAGGTCCTGGTCACCCAGTGCGGTGTGGACACCCACCGGGAGGACCCGCTCGCCGACCTCGCGCTGAGCGTCGACGGGCACGCCGCCGTCTACCGCCGGTTCCGCGACCTGGCCGAGGAGGTCGCCGAAGGGCGCTGGCTCGCGTTGGGCGGCGGCGGGTACGAGCTGATCCGCGTGGTACCCCGGTCCTGGACCCACCTGCTGGCCACCGTGCTCGACCGCGACCTCGACCCGGACACGCCCGTGCCCGCCGACTGGGTCGACCACGTCGCCCGGCTGGCGCCCGACCGCCGCCTGCCCGCCTCCATGACCGACGGCGCGCCCACGGACGTCACCGCGTGGGGCGGCGTCACGACGGACGCGGTGGACGCCGCCGTGCGCGACACCCGCCACGCGGTGTTCCCCCTGCACGGCCTCGACCCCGACGACCCCAGGGACTGACGTGGACCCGTTCGACCACCCCCGGCACTGGGAGGCCGACGTCGTGCTCAGCGACGGCGGCACCGTCCATGTGCGCCCGATCACGCCCGACGACGCCGAGCGCCTGGTCGCGTTCCACGGCCGGCTGTCCGAACGCACCCGCTACTTCCGCTATTTCGGCCCGTACCCGCGCATGCCGCGCCGTGACGTCGAACGCTTCACCACCGTCGACCACGCCGACCGCGTGGCGCTCATCGCGTTGCTGGGCGACGACATCATCGCGGTCGGCCGCTACGACCGGATCGACGCGGGCCGGTCCGCCGAGGTGGCGTTCGTCGTCGAGGACGCCCACCAGGGCCGTGGTCTCGGCTCGATCCTGCTCGAACACCTCGCCGCCGCCGCGCGCGAACGCGACCTGAGCCGGTTCACCGCCGAGGTGCTGATGGAGAACGGCCAGATGGTCCGGGTCTTCCGGGACGCCGGCTACCGGGTCAGCCGCGCGTTCGAGGAGGGCGTGCTGCACCTGGAGTTCGACATCGACCCCACCGAGGAGTCGGTCGAGGTGGCCCGTGCCCGCGAGCAGGCGGCCGAGGCGCGCAGCGTGCACAACCTGTTGCACCCGCGTTCGGTCGCGGTGATCGGCGCGTCCAAGGACCGCACGAAGATCGGCCACGCGGTGCTGACCAACCTGCTGCGCGCCGACTTCACCGGCCCGGTCTACCCGGTCAACGCCGAGCACCGGTCCGTGCGCGGCGTGCGCGCGTACCCGTCCGTGCTGGAGATCCCCGACGACGTGGACCTCGCCGTGGTCGCGGTGCCCGCCGCGAGCGTCGACGAGGTCATGGACGCGTGTCTGGCCAAGGGCGTCAAAGCGCTGGTCGTGGTCACGTCCGGGTTCGGCGAGACCGGTCCCGACGGCCGGTACGCCGAGCGCAGGCTCACGGCCGAGGCCCGCGCCCACGGCATGCGCGTGGTCGGCCCGAACGCGCTCGGCGTGATCAACACCGACGCGGCGGTCCGCCTCAACGCCACCCTGGCGCCGGTCCTGCCCGCGCGCGGGCGCACCGGTTTCTTCTGCCAGTCCGGCGCGCTGGGCACCGCGATCCTGGCCACCGCCGCCGAACGGGGCCTTGGCCTGTCGACGTTCGTGTCCGCGGGCAACCGCGCCGACGTGTCCGGCAACGACCTGCTCCAGTACTGGGAGACCGACCCGTCCACCGACGTCGTGCTGCTGTACCTGGAGTCGTTCGGCAACCCGCGCAAGTTCGCCCGGCTGGCCCGGCGGCTCGGCCGCACCAAGCCGATCGTCGCGGTGAAGTCCGGGCGGCACGCGGTCACCCCCGCGCTCGCCGCCACGTCGGTGCCGGTCGACGAGTCCAGCGTGCAGGCGTTGTTCGAGCAGGCGGGCGTGATCCGGGTCGAGTCGCTGGCGCAGTTGTTCGACACCGCCCTGCTGCTCGCGCACCAGCCGTTGCCCGCCGGTCCGCGCGTGGCCGTGGTCGGCAACTCGACCGCGATCGGTCTGCTGGCCGCCGACACCGCGCTGGCGCAGGGACTCGAACTCGTCGGTGTGCCGGTCGACGTGGGCGCGCAGGCGGACCCCGAGGTATTCGCCGGCGCGGTCCGTGACGCGTTGCGCGACACGGACGCGGACGCGCTCGTCGTCGTGTTCGTACCGCCGCTCGCCGTGCCGGGCGCGGAGTTCGCGCGGGCGTTGCGCGCCGCCGTCGCGGGTGCGGACAAGCCGATCGTGTCCACGTTCCTCGCCGCGGAGGGCGTGCCCGACGAGTTGGCCGTGCCCGGTCCGGGCGGTGCGCCCGGACGCGGTTCCGTGCCGTCCTACCCGAGCCCGGAACGCGCGGTGCTCGCGCTCGCGCGGGCGAGCCGGTACGCGCGTTGGAGATCGGCGCCGCAGGGCCGCTTCGTCCGGCCGGAGGGCGTGGACGCGGACGCGGCGCACACGCTCGTGGCGTCACTCGACGTGACCGAAGTGCGCCGGCTCGACGACTCGACCGCGGTCCGGCTGCTGGCCTGCTACGGCGTCGAGGTGGTGCCGTTCCGGGTCGTGGCGACCGCCGACGAGGCGGTGGTCGCGGCGGCCGACCTGGGCTACCCGGTCGCGGTGAAGTCGACCGACGAGCGACTGCGCCACCGCACCGACCTGGTGGGCGTCCGCCTCGACCTGCACGGCGCGGACGCGGTCCGCTCGGCGCACGCGATGCTCGCCGAGGTGGCCGGCGACGGCGAGGTGTACGTGCAGCGGATGGCGCCCAAGGGGTTGTCCTGCGTACTCGGCCTCCAGGACGACCCGTCGTTCGGCACGCTGGTGTCGTTCGGGCTGTCCGGCGTGGTCAGCGACCTGCTGGGCGACCGCGCGTACCGGGCCGTCCCGCTGACCGACGCGGACGCGGCGGCGCTCGTGCGCGCACCGAAGGCCGCACCGCTGCTGGCCGGGTACGGCGGCGCGGAGCGGGCCGACCTGCGCGCGCTGGAGGACCTCGTGCTGCGGCTGGCCGCGCTCGCCGAGGACGTGCCCGAGATCCGGGGGCTGGCGTTGGAGCCGGTGCTGGCCAGCGCGGCGGGCGCGTACGTCGGCAGCGCGCGGCTCACGATCGGGCCGCCGCCGTCACGGCACGACACCGGACCGCGACGACTCCGACAGCCCGGCGGCCGTTGGTGACTCAGCGTGACTCTTGACCGATTCCGTGTCCGGAGTTTTCCACAGACGCGTTGTGGGAGCGTGCGGGTCCGCTTAAGTTGCCGTTAATCCGAGGTAATCTCCCGAAAAGGGGAAGAATGGCACTGGCATCTTTGCGCGCCCTCGCGTGCGTCGCCGTGCTTGTCCTCGCCTCCTGCTCCTCCGGTGACGACACCACTGTCGTCGGGCGAGCCGGCCGCGACAACAAGCTGACCATCGGCGTCGCCTTCGACCAGCCCGGACTCGGCGTCCGGCGGATGGACGGCGTGCTCAAGGGCTTCGACATCGACGTGGCGCGCTACGTGGCGACCGAACTCGGCGTCGAGGAATCCGGCATCACCTGGGTCGAGGTCAGCCCGCCCGAACGCGAGAACATGATCACTTCCGGCCGGGTCGACTTCGTCGTCACCGGATATTCGATCACCCCCAAGCGCAAGGAGGTGATCGATTTCGTCGGGCCGTACTTCATCGCCGGCCAAGATCTTCTGGTGCGGATGGACGACACCCGCGTGACCGGACCGGAGTCGCTCGCCCAGGACGGCGTGCGGCTGTGCTCGACGCAGGGCAGCACGTCGGCGCAGCACGTCATCGACGAGTACGCGCCCGGCGGGCGCCTGGTGGAGTACCCCCAGTTCAGTGACTGCGTTACCGCATTGCTCGCGGAGAACGTCGACGCGTTGACGACCGACGACGTGATCCTCGCCGGCTACGCGGCGCAGAACCCCGAGGTGCTGCGGGTGGTCGGCAAGCCGTTCTCCAAGGAGGAGTACGGCATCGGTCTGCGCAAGGGCGACACCGCCAGTAAGACCAAGATCACCGAAGCCGTGCGGAAGATGATGACGTCCGGTGAATGGCGCAAGTCCCTGGAGGCGAACATCGGCCGTTCGGGCTACAAGATCCCCGAACCGCCGGAGCTGGTGCCGTGAGGCGGAACCCACTCCGATAGCGGTCCGACCGGGGCTGACCTCAACGTAGTCTCGATTCCGTGCCTGCTTCTCATTTCGTTCCGCACTACCGCGCGGACGGACCGGTTCGCGCCGGCATCCCCGAGCACGGTCGGGTCCCGCGCTACTACGCGGTCAAGACCGAGCTGCTCTGGCTCGTCGAGGCGTTGGGGGAGGGCACGGCCCTGCCCTCGGAACGGGAGCTGGCCGAGCGCTTCTCGGTGTCCCGCGTCACCCTTCGCCAGGCCGTCGGCGAGCTGGTGCTCGAAGGCAAGCTGCAACGCCGCCAGGGCAGCGGCACCTACGTGGCGCCGCCCAAGCTCGTCCAGCCGCTGTCGTTGGTCAGCTACACGGAGGGGATGCGCCGCCAGGGCGTGGACCCCGCGCGCAGCGTGATCTCCGTCGAACACCTGCCCGCCGACGACGTGCTCGCCCGCGACCTGCGGATCGAGCGCGGCGCCCCGGCCATCCACTTCGAGCGCGTGCTGCTCGCCGACGACGAACGCGTCGGGCTGGAGTCGACGTACCTGTCGGCCGACCGGTTCCCGACCCTGCTCGACGCGTTCGACCCGACGACGTCGCTGTACGCGTGCCTGACCGAGAAGCTGGACGTGACCTTCGAGGAGGCCGAGGAACGCGTCGAGACGGTGTTGGCCACCCCGCGCGAGGCGTTGCTGATCGGCACGAACCCGGCGTTGCCGATGCTGCTGCTGCACCGGGTGTCGTATGACAACGTTGGCGAACCCATCGAACGCGTCCGCTCCCTGTACCGGGGCGACCGCTTCAGCTTCATCGCCCGCCTGCGCGCCGACCACTGAAACCGTCCACTGAGGACGATCCGGGCCGTCCGGCACGGCCGGGAACCTCCCTGGAGGCTCCCGGCCCGCACCGCCGCTCCTCCCCGCTCCCGCGCCGCCGCTCCTCGGGGTCGGGTTCCCCCTCTCCGCCGGTTTCGTGGCCGTAAAGCGCCCGTTGGCAGGCGTTTCGCGTGACCCCGCGGCGGTACCGTGGTGTGCCTGGACTTTGAGTCCTCCTCACCCGCAACGGCGCGGGGGAAGTCGGGGTGGAGCATGAGCTTCAAAGAGGAGTTGCTGGCCGAACTCGAGGACTGTCTGCGCGGCTACGGTGCGGTACCGGTGCACCATCCCGGTTCGCTGGCGCGGTTCATCGACTACGTCCGCCGGTTGCCCGAGGACGACCCGCGCCTGCGCGGGCTCGCGGGCGTCGACCAGGGCTCGGGGTCCTTCTGGAACAACCCGGCCGTGTGGTGGGAACAGGTGCCCCGGTTCGACTCGATGGTGACCGGGTGCTCGGAGCTGCTCGACAACATGCTCGACGAGGCGATCGCCGACGAGATCGACGTGCTGGAGATGGAGATCCGGGAGATGCCCGGCTGATCGTCCGCGGCAGGACACCCCACGACGAAAACACCCGTTGTGCGCCCGGGTCGCCGGACGCACAACGGGGAAACGTGGGGTCACACCGCGAGCAGCCGGTCGAAGAAGGACCGGTACTTGTGGAGCGCGAGCCGCAGTTCCTCGGTTTCCACCTGGTCGCCCCGCTGCCACTGGCCCTCGAGCGACCGCTTGTGGTCGGCGAAGGTCGTGGCGAGGCTCTGGATGACGCCGGCGACCAGTTCGTCGGCGCGTTGGACGGCCTCGCGCGGGTTGTCGACGAAGTCGGCCTGGAGCGACCGCCACTGCTCGCGGTAGGAGTCCGCGTCGGTGTCGGTGAACAACGGGGCGTCCGCGTCGACGGACCGGTCGGGCGCGGGCTCGTCGACGTCGATGTGGTGGGTGTCGGCCACGTCGCCGCCGTCGGCCTCGTCGAGCGGCTCGTGGTCGTACGGGGTCCGGTCGTACGCGGTCTCGTGGTCGTGACGGCCGTCGCCCGGGACGTCGTGGGTCTCGACCCGGTCGTGCTCGTCGCGGACGAGGTCCTCGGTGGTCAACGGACGGGTTTCCTGGCGCTCGGTCATCTATCGCGCTTCCTCTCGCCCTCGGCCCAACAGGTCCTCGAACAGGGTCCGGTAGTGCACCATGGCCGCGCGGAGGTCCTCGGTGGACGCCTCGCCGCGCTCGTGGCGGGTGTTGATGTCGTGCGCTTCCCGGTAGTGCCCAAGGGTTTTCGCATGCGCGACCGACAGCAACGCGACCTGACGCTCGTGGCCGCCGTCGGTCGGGTACCCGCGCTCGGCCATGAGGTCGGTGACCAACCGATCGGCCTCGCCGACAGCGGTGGCGGGGTCGTCGACGAACTGCTCCTGCACCCGCGTCCAGTGCCGGGCGTAGCTCTCCCGGGTGGCGGCGTTCAACGGCCGGATGTCGAGCTTGGCGTACTCGCGCTCCCGCGCACTCAACTCCCGCTCCGCGGCCATGCGGTTGTCGGCCCCGGCCACCGCCCGCTCGTACTCGGGCCCGAACCGCCCACGCAACCGCCGGCGCTGGAGGGCGACCTTCAGCAGCACCGCGGCCCCGACGATCACGACCAGTACGACGACGACGCCGATGATGGTGCCGGTGGACATCTCATCCTCCTTGGCTCGGCTGGGTCTGCCGTTCGGATAACCGGCCGAGGAAGGACGTAAACGCGATTTCCAGTCATGACAAGGAGTTACGCATCGCGACAAGATCTCGGGCCGGAAAAACCTTTACCAGCCAACAAACTCGCCCGGACGGCCGCAGCCCGTCGAACATCCGGCGTATAGACCGACCGAATGCCCCCTGACGGGCAACCATCACGCCATCGCCTGCACCACAACGATTTCCGAGGCGAGCGAGTACAGCTACACCCGCCCGTCAGGCACCCGAGTGCACAACTCAGGGTGTCTGAACGCACAACTCGCAGTGCCCGAACGCATAACTCGCGCGTTCACGAACGCGACGACCACCGGCAGCACACCACCCAGCCCCGCTACACCACCCCAACACAAACCAAAGGGGCGCCACCAAGATCGGCGACGCCCCTCACCACCCCCACATCACCGGCTGACAGCACGCCGATACTGCCGAATGGCCAACGGCACGAACAACGCCAAGAAGACCACCACCCAAGCCAAGGTCATCAGCACCGGGTGCTGGAGCGGCCACACGTCCGCCGGCTTGAACGCCGGATTGGTGTTCCCGAACAGCTCACGAGCCGCCGCCGTCACCGCCGACACCGGGTTCCACTCCGCGAACACCTTGAGCGGTCCGGGCAGGTTGCTCTCCTGCACGAACGTGTTCGCGATGAACGTCAACGGGAAGATCACGACGAAGCTGGCGTTGTTGAACACCTCCGGGCTGCGCACCAGCAGCCCCACGATCGCCATTCCCCACGACACCGCGTACGCGAACAGCAGCAGCAGCGCGAACCCGGCCAGCGCCTCGAGGAACGACGAGTGGATGCGCCAACCGACCAGCAGACCCGTGATCGACATGACCACGATCACGATCACGTTGTTGACCAGGTCGGACGTCGTCCGGCCGATCAGCACCGCGGACCGCGCCATGGGCAGCGACCGGAACCGGTCGATCACGCCCTTCTGCATGTCCTCGGCCAGACCGGAACCGGTGATGGTCGAGCCGAACACCACGGTCTGGGCGAAGATGCCGGCCATCAGGAACTCCCGGTAGTCCATACCCGGGATCTCGATCGAGCCGCCGAACACGTACGCGAACAGCAGCACGAACATGATCGGCGACAACGTGGAGAACACCAGCAGGTCCGGGACCCGCTTGATCTTGATCAGATTCCGCTTGGCGACGACCGCGCCGTCACCGAGCGCCTGTGCGAAGCTCACTTCTCTCCCTGCTCTTCCTCGGTCGCGTGGCCGGTCAGCGTCAGGAACACGTCGTCGAGCGTCGGTCGACGCAGACCGATGTCGAGCACCTTCACCGACTCGGCGTCCAGCCGCCGCACGCCGTCGACCAGCACGGCCGCGCCCCCCGACACGGGGACGGTCAGCCGGTGTCCGCGCTCGTCGGCCGAGATGTCGCCGATCGCCAGCGGCGCCAGCACGGACCGCGCGGTCGCCGCGTCCTCCGCCGACGCCACGGTCAGCTCCAGCCGCTCGCCGCCGACCTGGTTCTTCAACTCGTCGGCCGTGCCCAGCGCGATGACCCGGCCGTGGTCGATGACCGCGATCTTGTCCGCGAGCCGGTCGGCCTCCTCCAGGTACTGGGTGGTGAGCAGCAATGTGGTGCCGCCGGCGACCAGCTCGGCGATCACGTCCCACATGCCCAGCCGGCTGCGCGGGTCAAGACCCGTGGTCGGCTCGTCCAGGAACAGCACCTCGGGCCGGGCGACCAGCGCGCCGGCCAGGTCGAGCCGGCGCCGCATGCCGCCGGAGTACCCCTTGACCGGACGGTCGCCCGCCTCCACGAGGTCGAAGCGCGCGAGCAGTTCGCGGGCGCGCTCCCGGCTGCCCTGCCGGCCGAGGTGGTAGAGCCGGCCGACCATGTCGAGGTTCTCGAACCCGGTGAGGTTCTCGTCGACCGCCGCGTACTGCCCGGACAGGCCGATCTTGCGGCGCAGTTCCTTGGCATCGGCGACGACGTCGAGCCCGGCGACCCGTGCCCTGCCCTCGTCGTGCTGCAAGAGCGTGGTGAGCACGCGCACCGTCGTCGTCTTGCCCGCGCCGTTGGGACCGAGCAGGCCCATGACGGAGCCCTGGGGCACCGTCAGGTCGAGTCCGTCGAGGGCGACGACCGACCCGTAGCGTTTGACCAGTCCTTCGGCCACGATTGCGTCTGCCATGCGCGCCATGATGGACCCGGGGTCCGACAATTTCGCGGGAATATCGGCCTCGTCGGCCTATTCTTCACCCCCGATCGGGTCACAGTTTGACAACCCGACCACCCACCGTCGACGTTGCGTGGGTGATCCGCAGAGCATCGAACGACGACCTGTCGACCCTGTTGCCGCTGGTGCGCGAGTTCTACGCGATCGACGGCCACGACTACGACGAACCGGTGGTCACCGCGGCCCTCGGCCCGCTGCTCGCCGACGACCGGCACGGCCAGGTCTGGCTGTTCGATCGCGGCTACGCGGTCCTGACCTGGGGCTGGTCCCTGGAATCCGGTGGCCGCGACGCGCTGCTCGACGAGTTCTACGTCGCCGACCGGGGCCGGGGCACCGGCGCCACCGTCCTCACCGGACTGGTCGACCAGGCCCGCGCCGCCGGCGCCCGCAAGATCTTCCTGGAGACCGAGGAACCCAACGACGCCGCGCGCCGCTTCTACCGCCGGCACGGCTTCGAGCCCGAACGCTCGACGTGGCTGAGTCGGACGCTCTAGACCGCCAAAAGGGTCGGCCCGCAGCCGTTCGTCCCAGTCGCAGGTGGTCGAACGGGTCCTCGGCGGTCGGGTCGACCAGCGACGGCAGCCCCTCGCCGGCCACCGGGAACCGGTCCCGCTTGAGGCTGCTGTTGCACGACGGGCACGCCGGCAGGTGGTTGAGCCAGTCGAACGTGCGCAACGGGTTGCGCGCCAACGGCTCGAAGTGGTCGATGTCCGTGCCCTGGCTGTCCGGGCGAATCACCCGATCGGGTAACTGTGAAAAGCAACCCCGGAGCGTGACAGCTCCGTCCTGGACACATGAGAAGCCTAGGAACCGCAATCGGTGCCGGTGCGCTGCTGGTCGCGCTCGCCGGGTGCGCCACGAGTCAGCCCAGCGTCGAGCCCGCGGCGGGTCCGGCGCTGACCACCGAACGCCCCAGCCCCACGCCGGCACCGGACCAGCCCACGTTCGACAGCCCGGTCCCCGAGGGCGGCAAGGAAGTCCCCCCGGCCAAGGTCGACGCCGCCCTGCTCCCCGAACAGCTCCCCAGGACCGTCTGGACCGAAGGCGACGGCTCGGTCCTCGGCGTGATCGGTCAGGAGGGCGGGTGCAGCAAGGCCTCCGTCGAGGTGGCCGAGCAGACCTCGACGAAGGTCAAGCTCGTGCTCGTCGAAACGGTCCCCAAGGAGGAGAAGATGTGCACGATGGACATCCGCTTCCCCCCGCTGACCGCCAAGATCGACGCACCGCTCGGTGACCGTCAGGTCGTCCTTGCGCACCGGCAGGACAAGAAGTAGGACGGAGCGGCGTCCGCGCAGGGCGCCGCCCACCTCCTACTTGCGGAACGAGATCTGCAACGTCGGCGCGGACGTCTCGGCGAAGAAGTCGTTGCCCTTGTCGTCCACGACGACGAACGCCGGGAAGTCCTCGACCTCGATCCGCCACACCGCTTCCATGCCCAGCTCCGGGTACTCCAGGACCTCGACCTTGCGGATGCAGTCCTGGGCCAGCCGCGCGGCCGGGCCGCCGATCGACCCCAGGTAGAACCCGCCGTGCGTGTCGCACGCGGACGTGACCTGCCGCGACCGGTTGCCCTTGGCGAGCATCACCAGCGAGCCGCCGGCGGCCTGGAACTGCTCGACGTAGGAGTCCATCCGGCCCGCCGTCGTCGGCCCGAACGACCCCGACGCGTACCCGTCGGGAGTCTTGGCCGGACCGGCGTAGTACACCGGGTGGTCCTTGAGGTACTGCGGCATCGGCTCGCCCGCGTCGAGCCGTTCCTTGATCTTCGCGTGCGCGATGTCCCGCGCCACGACCAGCGGCCCGGTCAGCGACACCCGCGTCTTCACCGGCAACGACGACAGCGTGGCCCGGATCTCGTCCATCGGCCGGGTCAGGTCGATCCGCACGACCTCGTCCGACAGGTCCTCGCCCCGCACGTCGGGCAGGAACCGGGCCGGGTCGCGTTCGAGCTGCTCCAGGAACACGCCCTCGGGCGTGATCTTCGCCTTGACCTGCCGGTCCGCCGAGCACGACACCGCGATGCCCACCGGGCAGGACGCGCCGTGCCGGGGCAGTCGGATCACGCGCACGTCGTGGCAGAAGTACTTGCCGCCGAACTGCGCGCCGATCCCGAAGTTCCGGGTCAGTTCCAGCACCTGCTGTTCGAGGTCGACGTCGCGGAACGCGTTGCCCAGCGGCGAACCCTCGGTGGGCAGGTCGTCCAGGTACCGCGCGGACGCCAGCTTCGCGACCTTCAGGTTCTGCTCGGCGGACAATCCGCCCACGACCACCGCGAGGTGGTACGGCGGACACGCGGCCGTGCCCAGGGAACGCAGTTTCTCGTCCAGGAACTTGGCCAGCCGCGACGGGTTCAGCAGCGCCTTGGTCTCCTGGTACAGGAACGTCTTGTTGGCCGAACCACCGCCCTTGGCCATGAACAGGAACTCGTACTTCGGTTCCGTGCCGGGCGCGGCGAACAGGTCGATCTGCGCGGGCAGGTTCGTGCCCGTGTTCTTCTCGTCCCAGAACGTCACCGGCGCCATCTGCGAGTAGCGCAGGTTCAGTTCCTGGTACGCGTCGAAGATGCCGCGCGACAGCGCTTCCTCGTCGGTGCCGCCGGTCAGCACGGATTCGGTGCGCTTGCCCAGCACGATCGCGGTGCCGGTGTCCTGGCACATCGGCAGCACGCCGCCCGCGGAGATGCACGCGTTGCGCAGCAGGTCCATGGCGACGAAGCGGTCGTTGCCGCTGGCCTCGGGGTCGTCGACGATCGCGCGCAACTGGGTCAGGTGCGAGGACCGCAGCAGGTGCTGGATGTCCCGGATCGCCTCCTTGGCCAGGAGGGTCAGCGTCTCGGGCGCGACGGTGAGGAACGTCCGCCCGGCGGCCTCGACCGTCGAGACGCCCTCGGACGTCACCAGGCGGTACTCGGTGCGGGTGTCCTTGGCCAACGGCAGGACGTCGCGGTACTGGAACGGTGTGGTGGGCACAGCGGGCACGTCGCGGGCTCCCTTGCGCGCGTTCGGATTCCGCCGAACCTATACCGATCCGTTCCCGCCGTCCGCCCGCGACCGCTGTGATTCACGTCCTCCGCGGGCGGGAAACCCCGGAAATGCGGAAGGCCGGGCCGGCCCCCGACCGCCCCGACCTTCCTCGGCAGGCGACCGCCTCCACGTCGGAACGTGGAGGCGTCGCTTGGCTTCGTAACGCACGACCGTGCCGTGAGCCGGGTCACAAGTCAACCCGGCCGAACAGGTGAGGCGTCTCAGCTCGCGTAGGCGCGCAGCTTGGCGGCACGCTCGCCCTGGCGCAGCTTGGACATGACCTCGCGCTCGATCTGCCGGACCCGCTCGCGGGACAGGCCGAACTGCTTGCCGATCTGGTCGAGCGTGCGCGGCTGGCCGTCCTCCAGGCCGTAACGCAGCCTGATCACGGCCTGCTCGCGCGGCTCCAGCGTGGCCAGCACGCGGCGCAGGTCGTCCTGGAGCAGCCCGGAGATGACCGCGCTCTCCGCGTCCGTGGCGTCGGAGTCCTCGATGAAGTCGCCCAGCGGGGCGTCCTCCTCGGCACCGACGGGCATGTCGAGGCTCACCGGGTCACGGGCGTGGTCGAGCAGGTCGGCGACCTTGTCCGGGGTGAGCCCGGATTCCGCCGCCAATTCGTCGGTGGTGGCCTCCCGGCCGAGTTGCTGGTGCAGATCGCGCTTGATCCGCGCGAGCTTGTTCACCTGCTCGACCAGGTGGACGGGAAGGCGGATGGTGCGGCCCTGGTCGGCCATTCCCCGGGTGATCGCCTGGCGAATCCACCACGTGGCGTACGTGGAGAACTTGAAACCCTTGGTGTAGTCGAACTTCTCCACCGCGCGGATCAATCCCAGGTTCCCCTCCTGGATCAGATCGAGCAGCGGCATTCCACGACCGGTGTAACGCTTGGCGAGCGAAACGACCAGACGAAGATTCGCTTCGAGAAGGTGGTTCTTCGCGACATGTCCGTCGCGGATCAACTCGCGCAGTTCGGAGCGGCGCGTCGGCGACAACGTCGTGTCGGTCTCCGACACGTATTGCGCGAAGACGCCGGCTTCGATGCGCTTGGCGAGTTCGACCTCCTGTGCGGCGGTCAGCAGCGCTGTCTTGCCGATCCCGTTCAGGTACACCCGAACCAGGTCGGCGGCCGGTCCCTGGGCGTCGAGGTCCAACTCGGCGCCGGTGACGGTCGTGTCGTTCCCGACCTCGCGGTCGAGGACCTTCGGGACGGTCATGGAACTCCCTCCCCCTTCGCGGGCTGGCGTGCGGTCGCGTCACACACCCGCGCTGCGGCGCGGCGAGCCTTTCGGCACCGGTCTTCCGCCGCCTGCTTGGCTGGACACTTGGGGAAACGTTGTGCGGATCGAAATGGTTCCCGCTTCCCTCATCCTGCAAGACGTCACTGCCGTCACAGCGGTTGCGCCCGGAATCCTGAGATTTGGCTGAGAGCCGATCTAGAGTTCGACCAACACGGTGAACGGACCGTCGTTCACGCTGCGCACGGACATCATCGCCCCGAAACGCCCTGTTTCGACCCTGGCCCCCCTGGCCCGCAGTTCCGAGACCACCGCGTCGATCAACGGCGCGGCGTGCTCGGGCCGTGCGGCGGCGGTCCACGACGGCCGCCGCCCCTTCCGTGTCTCGCCGTAGAGTGTGAATTGGCTCACCACGAGTAGGGGTGCGCCGGTGCCGGCGCACGACTCCTCGTCCCGCAGCACGCGCAACTCGTGCAGCTTCCTGGCCATCAGCGGCGCCTTCGCCGCGTCGTCGTCCACGTGCACGCCGAGCAGGACGAGGAGACCGGGCTCCGAGATCGACCCGACCACCTCGCCCGCCACGGTCACGCTCGCCTCGGTGACGCGGGCCACGACCGCCCTCACGCGGGCACGACCATGCCCCGCCGCACCATGTCCCGCACGATCGGCACCGCGGCCTCGGTCAACGCGTCCAGGGGCAGGTCGTGCGCGTAGGCCAGCAACGCCACCAGGTCCGCCAACGGCAGCACGCCCCGGAACCCGGCCACCAGCGCGGCCGTCGCGGCGTCCACCTCCTGCTGCCACCCCGGACCGTCCGTGCGGTGCAGGCGGCGCACGACCGACTCCCAGCCCTCGTCGGTGGGCGCGGACACCTCTTCGAGCACCACGGTGTCCGGCACCGTGAACCGCGTCGCCAGCAGCGACTCGGCGTCGCCGTGCGCCCGCAGCCACGCCACGCGGTCCAGCCACGCGGCCGACTCCGGGCCCAGCGGGTCGTCGTAGGCGTGGCGCAGGTCTTCGCACACCACGTCGCCGTGCGCGGCGCCGGTGCGCCGCAACGTCACGAACCCGAACCCGATGCCCTCGACGTCGTTCTCGGCGAACCAGTCCAGCCAGGCACCGGCCTTCGCCCGGCCCTCGGCCGACCGCGGGTCGACGCCCGCGTCACGCAGCCACGTGCCCACGTACAGCGCCGGGTCGGCCACGTCGCGCTGCACGAACCACGCGTCGACGCCGCGCGGCAGCCACCCCGTCACGCGGTCCGCCCAGTCCTCGCCTCGCCGGTGCACCCACGACACGAGGAGCTGCCCGACGCCGCCCTCGGTCAGGAACGCGGGCAGCTGCCGGACCACGAGCGCGCTCGCGTCGTCGCCGGCCAGACCGGAGTCGCGGTACACGTAGTCCACGCGCGGCGGACCGACCACGAACGGCGGGTTGCACACCACCTGGTCGAACCGGCGGTTGCGCAGCGGGGCGAACCACTCGCCGCGCCGCAGCTCCACGTCCAGCCCGTTGAGCCGGAACGTGCCCGCCGCCAACGCCAGCGCGCGCTCGGACACGTCCGTGGCCGTGATGCTTTCGGCGTGCCGTGACGCGTGCAGGGCCTGCACGCCGCACCCGGTGCCCAGGTCGAGCAACGAGCCCACGGGCCGGCGTGACGTCGCCCGCGCCAGGCTGATGGACGCGTGCCCGACGCCGAGCACGTGGTCGGCCGGCACCGGGCCGCCGCGCTGGTCCGCGTCCAGGTCGGCGATCACCCACCACGAGCCCTCGTCGTCGCCGTAAGGGCGGATGTCGAGCCCGGCACGCAGCCGGTCACCGTCGCCGCGCACCACCTCGGCGCCGAGCGCGACGTCCAGGTCGACGCCGGGCAACGCCTTCGCCACGGCGTCGGCGTCCTCGGCATCGCCGAGCAGGAAGAGCCTGATCAGGGTGCCGAGCGCACCGCTGTCCAGGCTGGCCCGCCGGGCCGCCTCGGGTTCGCCGCGGCCGAGCGCGGCGTGCGCCTGCGGGCCGAGCACGTCCACCACGCCGTCGGCGTCGTAGCGCGCCGCTTGGAACGCCTCACGCAACCGCGTGGCCAGTTCACCGGAAAGGTCTGAGAGCACGCCCAATCCTCGCGCACGGGCGCGGTCAAGGGGCGGTACGGGTGACGGTCAGCGCGATCGCCATCGCGAGCCGCTGGTCGGGGTCGTCGAGGGCGAGCGCGGTGACCTCGGCCATGCGCTGCATCCGGTAGCGCAACGTGTTCGGGTGTACGGACAGCGCGCGTGCCGCCTCGCGGGCGTCGCCCTGGGCCGCGAGCCAGGCGCGCAACGTGTCCGCGTACCGCGTCCCGTGCTCGACGTCGTGCCGGACGAGGTCGGCGACCGGTCCGCGCGACGGTCGTCGACCGGAGTCCGCGACGGCGGCCAGCCGGCCGAGGAGCACGTGGGCCCACGCGTGGTCGTAGACGACCGGCTCACCGGTGGACAGCGCGAGGCACTCATCCGCTTCGTTGCGCGAGGACGGCAGGTGCACGGCGTCCGCCCGGCCGCCGATCCCGGCCGGGACGAGGACCTCCGGCGGCAGTTCGCGGCGCAGCGCCTGCACCCACTCGACCGCCGCCGCGTCGTCCTCGCCGCACGGCACCACGGTGTAGAGGACGTTGCCGAACAACGCGCTGCGACCAGGACGTGACCAGCCGAAACCCGCCGTGGCCCGCTCGAACGCCAGCAGCGCGGCACCGTGTTCGCCCTCGCCCGCGTGCGCCTGCACGGCGATCACCCGCAGATCGCCCGCGGGCAGGCCGAGCCGGGCGAGGTCCGCGGGCTCGCCACCCTCCAGCAGGCTGATCACCAGGTCGGCCTCGGCCTGCCGCTCCAGGTCCGAGCTGGCGCGTGCGCGCAACAGATGCAGGGCGGCCGTCCGCGCGCCGTCGACCAACGCCGAGTGGCGCACCGCGTCGACGTCGGCGTCCACCTCGACCCAGACCGAACCGAGCAGCTCACGCCCCGCGCGCACGGCCGCCACCAGTCGGCCGCCCAACGACGGCGTCAACCTGGGCACGAACAACGGCTCGTCGGTCCGCGCCAAGTGCGTGAACACGCCGTAATCGTCCAACGCCCGCCGTGCCTCCTCAGGCACGCGACGGCCCAGGATCGTCTGCACGCGCACGTCGTCCACGCCCTGCTGCCGGTACGAGTACGCGAGCACCCGGGACTGCTGGTCCTCGATCGTCACCGGCCCGCCGACCACGGCCGCGATCGCGTCGGCCACCGCGAACAGGTCGGCCGCGCCCTTGCGCTGACCGCCGAGCACGAGCGTCTGCGCCACGTTCGCCAACTGCCCCCACGGCACGGACGGGTCCACCAGCAGCACCGCGGCGCCCGACCGCCGGGCCGCCACCGCGACCCGTTCGTCGAGCGGCGGCCGGCCGTGCAGCACCACCGCTGCCGCCTGCGTGCCGCCGACCAGGCGTGCCGCCGCGGCCGGGGAGGGGACGCCCAGACCCAGCAGCACGTCGTCGGTGGCGGTCGCGGTCCGCTCGACCGGGTCGTGCAGGGCCACGCCGCGCAGTTCCACGTCCCGGCCGCGCGGCGCGCAGCACAGGTGCGTGCCGAGGCTGCCGAGCACGTCCACCAGTCGATCAAGGGCGACCACCACCGGATCGTACGGCCGCGTCCGGTGTCGTCGGCGAAATAGGCCATCCGGTCAGGTGACGCGTCCGGCGAGGTGGGACGATGGTCGGGGAGGTGGTCTCGTGGGCAATCCCGAACCGGTGCTCATCACCGAGGCGGCGCACTCCTTCGAGGACCAGCACGCCGCACGCAAGCGCAAGTACATGATCATGATGGGCGCACGTTTCCCGTGCCTGCTGCTGGCGATGGTCTTCTACCGGACGTGGTGGCTGGCGCTCGCGTTCATCGTGCTCTCCATTCCGTTGCCGTGGATGGCCGTGCTGATCGCCAACGACCGCCCGCCCCGCAAGAAGGAGGAGCCGAACCGCTTCGAGCGGGAGCGCCGCGCGCTCGAAGCGCGCGGCCACCAGGTCATCGACGGCTGACTCAGAAGGTGAACCCGCCCAGCAGGTCGTTCATCCGGCGCGCGGTCGTGGTGAGCGTGCCCGCCGACGCCCGGGTGGCGGCGGCGCCGTCCGCCGTCGACGACGCCGACGAGGCGATGCCGTCCAGGTGAGCCTGGATGTCGGACGTGATCGTGCCGACCTCGCCGACGCTGGTGACGATGCCCTCGGTCGTCCGGGACTGCTCGTCCACGGCGGAGGAGATCCGCTGCTGGTCGTCGTTGATCCGGCCGACCACCGTGCAGATGCCGTCGATGGAGCCGACCGTCTCGCCGGTCACCTGCTGGATCACGCCGATCTTGTTCTTCACGTTCTCGGTGGCCCGTGCGGTCTCCTGCGCCAGGTCCTTCACCTCGGCCGCCACGACCGCGAACCCGCGACCGGCCGCACCCGCACGGGCCGCCTCGATGGTCGCGTTGAGCGCCAGCAGGTTGGTCTGCTCGGCGATCGAGGTGATGGCGCCGACGATCTCGCCGATCTCCGCGCTCGCCACCCGCAGCCGTTCCACGCCGGACGCCGCGGTCTCCGCGGTCCGCGCCGCGCCCGTCGCCGAGTCGACCGCCGTGGAACTGGCGCTCGACACGCTGCGCACGGCGTCGCTGATCCGCTCGGACGCCTGCGCGATCCGGCCGACCGCGTCGGTGACCTGCCCGGCGGACCTGGTGGCCTCGCCGGTGCGCGTGACCGTCTCGTCGACGGCCTGGCCCAGTCGTCGTGACACGGCGTCGAGGTCGCCGCCCGCGCCGAGCAGCGCGTCCGCGTCCGAACGCACGGTCACGAGCACCTCGCGGATCGACGCGGACGCGTCGTTGAGCGCACCGGCCATCTCGCCGAGTTCGTCGTCGCGGACGACCTCGACGCGCTGCGTGAGGTCCTTGCCGGCCAACGCCTTGAGCGCGCGGACCATGGCCTTCATCGGCCGGTCGATCGCGCGGAACGTCCACCACGCCAGCAGGACGAAGCCGACCACGGCCAGCGCGCCGCACGCGATGATCAGGCCGAGGCCCGACAGACCGGCCGCGTCGGCCAGTCGCCGCTGCTCCTCGACCGCGGCGCCGAGGTCGTCGTCCAGCGTGCCGAGCTTGTCCTCCAGGCTGGAGAACATGGTCATGAACGCGTCGACCTGGGCGTTCGCCGCCGCGTGGTCGGTTCGCGCGAGGTCGACGACCTTCTGGGCCAACGCGGTGTAGTCGACGACGAGCGGGCGCACGGTCTTGAACTCGTCGAGCAGCGACGCGGGCGCCAGCGAGGCGGCCTGGTCGAAGTCCGACAGCATGTCCGACACGTGCTCGGCGGTCTCCTCGACGCCCAGCGCCCCGCGCTGCTCGTCCGAGGTCGCGTACAACGCGGCCATCACGTCGGCGCGCAGGCCGTCGTGCATCATGTCCGCGTTCCACTGCGCGCTCATCGCGGCGCTGACACGCGCGAGCGTGGCCGTCTCCCGTGACTGGGAACCGTTCACGAACGCGGCCACGGCGATGATCACCCCGATGGCGATCGCGCCCACCACGGCGCACCCCAGCACCCGAAGCCTGATCGTCACGCGCATGTCGCTCCTCCGCCCGTCAGACCGCCAGTACGGCCTCGGGCGCCCGGACCTGAGCCCGACGGCGACGCGTCCCCCGATCAGGCGGTGAGCGCGACGGCGACCTCGGCGGCCAGGCGGGCGTTGCCGAGCACGAGCGCCTCGTTGGCGTCCAGGCTCGCGCCGTCGCTGTGCTCGTGGAAGTGGCGCAGCAGGCGGGGCGTGACGTCCTTGCCGTGCACGTCGGCGGTCAGCCGGAGACCTTCGTCGAGCAGTCGGTCGTGCAGTCCGCGCGGCATCTCGAACGCGGCCGGCACCGGGTTGACGAGCAGGATCCCGGTCCGCCGCGCGTGCACGACCCTCGCGACCGTCCGCGCGTCGTCGACCCGCCACGGCACGTCGAACTCGGATTCGCGCAGGTAGAACGCCGGGAACCGGTCCGTCCGCCAGCCGAGCACAGGCACGGAGCGCGTTTCGAGCACCTCCAGCGTGGCACCGATGTCGAGGATCGACTTCACGCCGGAGCACACGACCAGCACGGGCGCCCGGGCGAGCACGTCCAGATCGGCCGACACGTCCCAGCTGCCGCCCCGGTGCACGCCGCCGAGACCGCCCGTGGCGAACACGCCGATGCCCGCCTCGTGGGCGAGGGTGGCCGTGGCCGCGACGGTCGTCGCGCCGTCGAGGCCCAGGGCCTGCGCGACGCCCAGGTCGCGCCGGGAGAGCTTGGCCAGTCCGGCGTCCGGGTCGCACACCCGGTCCAGCTGCGCCGGGGTCAGCCCGATCCGGGGAACGCCGTCGAGCACCGCGATCGTGGCCGGGGTGGCACCGGCCGCCCGGACGGCGTCCTCGATGCGCCCGGCCACCTCGCGGTTGCGGCCCGGCGGCAGCCCGTGCGCCAGGATCGTGGACTCCAGGGCGACGACGGGACGGCCTTCGGCCAGGGCGTCGCGGACCTCTCCGGTGGTGCTCGGCGCGCTCACGAGGCGGCATCATCCCAGCTAAGCTGAGGCCGTGAGCACCCAGACCCTTCCCGAACTCGACACCAGGCCGGAAGGCACGGACACCACCGGGGACGACGCCCCGAAGATGTTCCACTACGTGCGCAAGAACAAGATCGCCGAGTCGGCGGTCATGGGCACGCACGTGGTGGCCCTGTGCGGCGAGGTCTTCCCGGTGACCAAGAGCCCCAAGCCCGGCTCCCCGGTCTGCCCGGACTGCAAGAAGATCTACGAAGGCCTCCCCAAGGGCGGCGACTAGCCCAACCTCCGCGCGAGTCCTCCACTCGGACACCCTGAAACACGCGCTCAGGCACCTCCGATCAGGTCACCCACCCGCGAGTTGTGCATTCAGGCACCGCGAGTCGTGCGTTCGGACACCGCGAAATGTGCGTTCGGGCACTCCCAGGCCCGTCCCGAACGCGTATTTCGGGGTGTCCGAACGCGTAGTTCAGGGTGCCTGGGTGGAGGACTCGCGGGGCGGCAGGGGCTCGGGAGCGTCGGAGCGGATGCGCTCGGCCTCCCGCTCCAACTCCAGCCGACGCCAGCGGCGGCGCTGCCGACGGGTCATCCGCGCCGGCCAGGTGTCCTGGATCGCGCTGTTGAAGTACGCGCCGATGGTGATCGCCAGCCCGATCGAGTACGCGAACAGCAGGAACGCGATCGGCGTCGCCAACGCGCCGTAGGTGTAGCCCGTGGTCGTGATCCACCGGATGTACAGCCGCAGCACGATCGACGACAGCACGAACACCGCCATCGCCAGCACCGCGCCGGGCACGAGCCGGTGCCACGGCAGCTTGCGCGGCAGCGACAGCTTGTACAACGTCGCCAACGCCACCACCAGCAGCACCGCGATGCCCGGGTAGTACAGCGCGCTCAACCACCGCTCGACCTGCCACGCCGCCGGGAACAGCGCGCCGAGCCAGTCCGGCCCCAGCGCGAGCACCGGCAGGCCGACGACCAGCAGCACCAGGCTCGCCATGTACAGCAGCAACGCGAAGATCCGCTGCCACACCTCGTTGCGCACGCCGTACTGGTCGTGCGCCTCGGTGATCGCGTCCACGAACGACGACATCGCCGACGACCCCGCCCACAGCGAGATCAGGAACCCGATCGACACGATCTCGCCCTTGCCCGTGGTCAGGATCTGGTCCACGGTCGGTTCGATCACCCCGGACACCACGTCGTGGCTGAAGATCGTCAGGCACGTGGAGATGATGCGGTCCTTCACCGCGCCCACGACGTCCGGTCCGAGCCAGTCGCCCACGTACCCCATGCTGCCCAGCAGTCCCAGCAGCAACGGCGGGAACGACAGCACCTGCCAGAACGCGGCCTCGGCCGACTCGGAGAAGATGCTGTGCTCCCACGCCTTCGACAGCGTGCGCGCCAACAGACGCAGCGGCCCGTTGCGGGCACGACCGCGTCCTGCGATGTCGTTAGGCGACCTCATCTCAAGGTCAAGCATGCTGCATCGCCTCCGGATTCGCGGCATCGGTGCCGAGTACCCGTTCGGCGCAACCGGTAGGCTGTCGGTGCCCTCGACGGCCATCCGCGACGAGGGCATTCCCATGTGCACCACCGTTGATCAGCGAGAAGGGGTCCGAGGTTGGCGCAACCGCAGGTCGCATCGACCCGTCCGCTCCGCGCTTGGCAGCGGCGTGCGCTCACCAAGTACCTCGCCGCGAAGCCGCGCGACTTCCTCGCCGTGGCCACGCCCGGTGCCGGCAAGACCACGTTCGGTCTCCGCGTCGCCGCCGAACTCCTCGCCGACCGCACGATCGAAGCCGTCACGATCGTCACGCCCACCGAGCACCTCAAGCACCAGTGGGCGCAGGCCGCCGCCGAGGCGGGGCTGGCCATCGACTCGAACTTCCGCAACACCAACGCGGTCACCTCGCGCGACTTCCACGGCGTCGCGCTCACGTACGCACAGGTGGCCGCGCACCCGACGCTGCACCGCGTGCGCACGGAGAACCGCAAGACCCTGGTCCTGCTCGACGAGATCCACCACGGCGGCGACGCCAAGTCGTGGGGCGACGCCATCCGCGAGGCGTTCACGCCCGCCGTGCGCCGACTGTGCCTGACCGGGACGCCGTTCCGCAGCGACGACTCGCCCATCCCGTTCGTGTCCTACGAACCCGGTCCGGACGGCGTGCAGCGCAGCCGTGCCGACCACCTCTACGGCTACTCGGACGCGCTCAAGGACGGCGTCGTCCGCCCGGTGATCTTCCTGGCCTACTCGGGCGAGGCGAGCTGGCGGACCAGCGCGGGGGAGGAGTTCTCCGCGCGTCTGGGCGAGCCGCTCACGCAGGAGCAGAACGCCCGCGCGTGGCGCGTGGCCCTCGACCCGACCGGCGAGTGGATGCCGTCCGTGCTCAAGGCCGCGGACCAGCGGCTGACCCAGTTGCGGTCGGGCGGCATCCCGGACGCGGGCGGCCTGGTCATCGCCACCGACCAGACCGTGGCCAAGGCGTACGCCGAGATCCTCCAGCGCGTGACCGGCCACGACGCCACGCTCGTGCTCAGCGACGACCCCAAGGCGTCCGGGCGCATCGCCGAGTTCGCGGCGTCGCAGGAGCGCTGGCTGATCGCCGTGCGCATGGTGTCCGAGGGCGTCGACGTGCCGCGACTGGCCGTCGGTGTGTACGCGACCAGTTCGTCGACGCCGTTGTTCTTCGCCCAGGCCATCGGTCGGTTCGTGCGGCAGCGGGTGAAGGGCGAGACGGCCAGCGTGTTCCTGCCCAGCGTCCCGGTGCTGTTGGGCCTGGCCAGCGAGCTGGAGCAGCAACGCGACCACGTCCTGGGCAAGCCGCACCGCGAGAAGGACGGCTGGGACGAGGAGCTGCTCGCCCAGGCCAACCAGGTCAAGGACGAGCCGGGCGAGGAGGAGCGGGCGTTCACCGCGCTGGGCGCCAGTGCCGAGCTGGACCAGGTGATCTACGACGGGTCGTCGTTCGGCACGGCGGCGTTCGCGGGCAGCGACGAGGAGCAGGAGTACCTGGGACTGCCGGGGCTGCTCGAGCCCGACCAGGTCCGTGCGCTGCTGCGGCAGCGTCAGGAGAAGCAGCTCGTCGACGCGGGCAAACGCCCGGTGGCCGCCCCCGTCGCTCCGGCTCCGACGCGTCCGGCGAGTGTCCAGGAGCGTCTGGCCCAGTTGCGCAAGGAGCTCAACACGCTGGTGGCCATGTACCACCACCGCACCAAGAAGCCGCACGGCAAGATCCACAACCAGCTGCGCGAGTACTGCGGCGGCCCGCCGACCGCCATGGCGAGCATCGAGCAGCTCGAGGAACGCATCGCCACGCTCCGCTCCTGGTAGCCCGCGAGTCCTCCGCTCAGGCACTCCGAAACACGCACTCGGGCAGGCCCGACCGCACGCACGGGCCCCGGACATGCAGGGGGGCGGGGACCTCACGGTCCCCGCCCCGGACGGCTATGGGTTGCTCCGGGCCCGAAGCCCGAGTGATGTCAGCCCTGCTGCAACTCGGCAGCCAGCTCGCGCAGCTTGGAGTTGTGCTCGCGGGCGTGGTGCCCGCAGAACAGCAACTCGCCTCCCGAGGGGAGGATGGCGCGAACCTGGGCAGCAGCCCCGCAGCGGTCGCAGCGGTCGGCGGCGGTCAACGCGGGGCGGGTGAGCGTCGTAGTCATGGAAATCTCCCTCCGTCCCGGCACCGGGGGTCGGTGCCCTCACTCCTTGCTGCGACCACATCGCACGTGGCGGGTGCGCGGTGCTCGCCGGTTCCACTCTTGCAGACGCACGGGCGTTAGTCAGTGTTCCCGACGTCGTGGCGACCCGTGTCACTTCCGATTTACCCGGTGACCAGGTCCGCGGAACCCGCCGACCTCCACCGGATCGCCGGATGGGTCGTCACGTTCCGCTGTCGCAGCAAGGGATTCCGGTACCTCGTTGCGACATCCGGCCGAACGGCAATGGTCCGGAAGGTGTGCGTCAAGTGGGCCACACTGTGACCGGAGACACTTTTGTACGCCCAGCGCGAACAGGGGCCGGTATTCCACGATCCGGACGCATCACGTCCGGTTCACCGCCGCGCCAGAAGGTCCACAAGCGACCGGAGCCCCCTCCCACGGCAGGGGAGGGGGCTCCGAACGGATCGAAAACCTAGTCCAGGTAGTCGCGCAGCACCTGCGACCGGGACGGGTGGCGCAGCTTCGACATCGTCTTCGACTCGATCTGCCGGATGCGCTCGCGCGTCACGCCGTAGACCTGGCCGATCTCGTCCAACGTCCGCGGCTGGCCGTCGGTGAGGCCGAACCGCAGCCGCACCACGCCCGCCTCGCGTTCGGACAGCGTCGCCAGCACGGACTGCAACTGGTCCTGGAGCAGCGTGAACGACACCGCGTCCACGGCCACCACGGCCTCGGAGTCCTCGATGAAGTCGCCGAGCTGCGAGTCGCCCTCGTCGCCGATCGTCTGGTCCAGCGAGATGGGCTCCCGGGCGTACTGCTGGATCTCCAGCACCTTCTCCGGGGTGATGTCCATCTCCTTGGCCAGCTCCTCCGGGGTGGGCTCACGGCCCAGGTCCTGGAGCAGCTCGCGCTGGATGCGACCCAGCTTGTTGATGACCTCGACCATGTGCACCGGGATGCGGATGGTGCGGGCCTGGTCGGCCATCGCGCGGGTGATCGCCTGGCGGATCCACCACGTCGCGTACGTGGAGAACTTGTAGCCCTTGGTGTAGTCGAACTTCTCCACCGCGCGGATCAGACCCAGGTTGCCTTCCTGGATCAGGTCCAGGAACGCCATGCCGCGGCCGGTGTAGCGCTTGGCCAGCGACACGACGAGGCGCAGGTTCGCCTCCAGCAGGTGGTTCTTGGCCCGCTCGCCGTCGCGCACGATCCAGCGCAGGTCGCGGCGCAGCTGCGGGGTGAGCTTCTCGCTCTCCTCCTCGGCCCGGCGCACCCGCTCGGCGGCGTAGAGGCCGGCCTCGATCCGCTTGGCGAGTTCGACCTCCTCCTCCGCGTTGAGCAGGGCGACCTTGCCGATCTGCTTGAGGTACGCGCGGACGGAGTCGGCGGACGCGGTGAGCTCCGCGTCCTTGCGTGCCTGCCGCAGCGCCTCGGACTCCTCCTCGTCCCAGACGAAGTCGCCTTCGCCGGGCTTGGCGGTCTCCTCCTCGGCGGGCTCTTCCTCGACCGGCTCGTCGATCAGTTCGACGTCGTCGACCAGGTCTTCGGCGTCGGGGGCGGCTTCGAGGTCTTCGGGCTCGTCGCCTTCGCCCGCCTTCTTGGCCTTGACCGGGCCGGCGGCGGCCTTCGCCGCGGTCTTGCGCGGTGCCCGCGTCGCGGTCTTGGCCGCACCGGTCTTCGCGGCCGGCTTCTTGGCCGGCGCCTTCCTCGCCGAGGTGGCCTTGGGCGTCTCCTCGGCGTCAGCCTTAGCTGCCTGGGTCGTCTTCGCGGCTGCCACGTACGCCCTTTCGCGACTGTCGATCAAGGCAAACCGAAGGGCGCGAACCTCGGTCGCCGGAGTACGGGGGGAAGCCCGCCGGATCGTTCGTCAGCGGGGCACCGTTCCATTGTAACGACGAGAATCGCGTGCCGGTGCGCCCCGCCGGCTCCCGACCTTCGGCGGCACGCGTTCTCGCAGGTAGCGGACGTGCGGTTATGAGTGGGTCCCGTGCGCGGCGGCGACCGCGGCGCCCACGATGCCCGCGTCGTTCTTCAACGCGGCGGCCACGACCTCCGTCCGCGCCTCGAGCAGCGGCAGCCACTTCTCGGCCTTCTTGCTCACCCCGCCGCCGGCGATGACGAGATCCGGCCAGATCAGGTTCTCCAGCACGGACAGGTAGCGGCTCACGAGCGGCGTCCACTCGGCCCAGGACAGGTTCCGGTCCTCCTTGACCGACGCGGCGGCCCGCTTCTCCGCGTCGTGCCCGTCGACTTCGAGGTGGCCGAACTCGGTGTTGGGCACGAGGCGGCCGTCGAGGAACAACGCGCTGCCGATGCCCGTGCCGAACGTCAGCAGCACGACCGTGCCGGCACGTCCCACGCCCGAGCCGAACCGCATCTCGGCCAGGCCCGCGGCGTCGGCGTCGTTGAGCACGACCACGTCCTCGGTGGGCCTGCCCAGGCGCCGGGCGAACAGGGCCGCGGCGTCCGTGCCGATCCAGCCCTTGTCGACGTTGGCCGCGGTGTGCGCGACGCCGTGCTTGACCACGCACGGCAGCGTGACGCCGACCGGGCCGGTCCAGTCGAACTTGGCCACGATCTCGGCGACCACGTCCGCGACGGCGTCCGGTGTCGACGGCTGCGGAGTCGTGACGCGAAGTCGTTCGCCGTCGAGCGTGCCCGTTTCCAGATCGACGAGTCCGCCCTTGATCCCCGAGCCGCCGATGTCCACACCGAACCCGCGGGAGCTGCCCATCCCCGTGGCCCTTCCTACTCGATTCAGGAACGTGATCCGCAGACATTAGCCTGCGTTTCACCGATAGTCCCGTGTGAGTGACGCAGGAGGAACAGTGCGTTTCGATGCCGGCCGACTGGTCGAAGTCGCCGTCGAGGTCGCGACCGAGGCGGCGGAACTGGTGCGGACGAGTCGGGAGACGGCCGTCGCCGAGGTGGACACGAAATCCACGGTGACGGATGTGGTGACGGCCGCCGACCGCGCTTCCGAACAGCTCGTGCGCGCGCTGCTCGCGACGCGCCGGCCCGGTGAACCGGTGATCGGCGAGGAGGAGGGCGGCACGGCCGCGGTCGAGGGGCTGACCTGGGTTGTCGACCCGATCGACGGCACCGTGAACTACCTGTACGGCATCCCGCACTACGCGGTGTCGATCGCGGCGCAGGTGGACGGGGTGTCGGTGGCGGGTGCCGTGGTGGAACCGGCGAGCGGCCGGGTGTGGACGGCGGCGGCCGGCGGTGGTGCCTGGTTGGACGGGCGTCGCCTCGCGGTGTCCGCGGTCACCCGGCTGGAGGTCTCACTGCTGGGCTACGGGTTCGCCTACCGTGCCGACCGCCGGCAGCGGCAGGCCGAGACGTGGGCGGCCATGGCCACCCGCGTGCGCGACATCCGACGGGCGGGCGCGGCTTCGTTGGACCTGTGCGCCGTGGCGGCCGGGCGGTTGGACGCCTATGCCGAGCACGCGTTGGGTCGGTGGGACTGGGCGGCCGGCGCGCTGCTGGCGAAAGAGGCCGGTGCCGTCGTGCTGCTGCCGGGCGAGGCCCCGGAGTTGGGCGCCGACGCGACCTTCGCGGCGGCTCCGGGAATCGCGGACGCATTGCGCGCGACGCTCGCGGAAAGCGGCTTCGGAAAGGTCTGAACCAATTTCGGGAGTGGGTAGCGCCACATTTCACCCGATTCGCGCAAGAGCGTCACACGATTCGCGGTGTCCGGGCACGGTGAGTACGCGGAAGTCCGATCCGAGTCCACGACTCGCGGTGTCGAACACACGACTCGCGCATTCGCGCCGGTGTTTCGCCGATCAGCAGTGGACGTCGCGGGCGGCGTCGAGGTGGTCCTGGTCGATCGACGGCGGCGGGTTGCCGTCGGCGGCCTGGCCGCCCTGGCGGTCCGGGTGCTGCTCGGCCCACGCGGTCAGCCCGTCGAGCACCTTGCGGGCGTCGTGGTTGGGCTTGAGTTCGCTGAACTTCTTGCCGACGGAGACGTCGACGGTCGCGTCCTGGCGTTCGTCGCGCACCAGCTCCAGGCACGGCGCGAGCAGGCTCAACGTCCGGGCCGCGCCCGCGCCGGGCGCACCGAACCTGATCTGGCCGCGGCACTCCATGTCCTGCGCCGGGTAGACCGGGTCGTTGTCCGGCTCGGCGGCCTGCTGCAACCCCAGCTCGGTCAGCGTGGTCGCCACGAACCGCGCCTGGTTGCGCTGCGTGCTTGCGTTGAACACCCGGAAGTGGACATCGCTCGCCGGAACGGGGTCCGTGCGGTCCAACGCGTCGTGACCGAGCACCGTGCCCCGCGCGGCCTGCGGCATCGTCTCCCCGGCCGGCTCCCCGGTCGGCACGACGGACGACGGCACGTTCCCGGGCGTGTTGCACCTGATCGCGGCGTCCACGTCGCCCGCGTCGGCCAGCACGCCGTTCCAGACCACCACCGCCGTGACCCCCAGCACCAGGAACAGCACAAGGGCCGGTACCGGCCGCCGCTTCCGGTACCGCGACGACCCCGCACTCGCCGATCCCGGTCCCACGTCCGCCGACCTCCCCTGGGCAGTGCTGATGACGATCAGGCTATGCCGACACCCGCGCGACCGCGCTCCGGGCCACCCGGTCGCGACGGTCGGCACCCCACCCCGTGCGGTACGCGTCCACCACCGGTCGGCAAGCCTGTTCCCGAAGCCTATCGGGCCTGCGTGCGAAGGTCCTGTCACCCGTCTGCTCAATTAGGGGGAACCCGCTGCGCGACACCTTGCGCGATGAGCTACCCTCTCGGCGCTCCGCACACGGCCGGACACCGGAAAAGCGTCGACGTCCAGGGGGTTGACGCCCGGCCGTGCGAGGGAGACCTCCGTCACCGAGGCGGAGGGCACAAACAGGGGCGCTGGTGCGTTTACCAGCGACACGAACAGTCTCCATGTGACCGCAGGGGTGAAAGAAGATGGCGACCGACTACGACGCACCGCGTCGCAGCGAGGCCGACGAACTCGCTGAAGACTCCCTCGAGGAGCTGAAGGCGCGGCGCAACGAAACGCAGTCCGGCGTCGTCGACATCGACGAGGACGCGTCCGCCGAGAACTTCGAGCTGCCGGGCGCCGACCTGTCCGGTGAAGAACTGACGTTCAAGGTCCTGCCGAAGCAGGCGGACGAGTTCACGTGCTCGAAGTGCTTCCTCGTGCACCACCGCAGCAGGCTCGCCGAGGAAGTGAACGGGCAGTACGTCTGCCGCGACTGCGCCTGATCGAAGCCTTTCGACCGGGCACGACTTTCTGGGCGCTCACCCCACCGCCGGGGTGGCGCCCAGGAGGCAGTCTCCCGACACGGTCAGCGCGAGTCGCGCAGCACGCGGGCCAGTTCGTCCGCCGACCGCACGCTGAACAGCCAGTACGGCGTCGGGTCCCGCGGGTCCTCGACCCGCACCTTCACCACCGGGCCGACCCATCCCCGGTGCGCGACGAAGGCCATCGGGTCCAGGTTCGGACCCATCGCCTTCCGCTTGGTCTTCGCGTCGAACACCTCGACCTCGCCGAGCAGCGCCAGCGGCACGTGCGCCGCGCCCACCCGCAGCTCGCCGTCGGACACCTCGACCCGCAGCGCGCCCATCCGCACGATCAGCAGCACGGCCAGCGGGACCGTGATCAGGTAGGGCAGCCACGACCGGACGCCGGGGAAGCCCATGTGGATCTCGGCGGCCAGCAGCACGGCGGCGGCCAGCGGCAGCGGCCAGCCCCACCAGGGCACGTACTGCCGCTCCCGGAAGGCGGTCGGGACGGTTGCGGAGGTCTCGCTCACGCCACCAGGGTAATCTCGCGCGCCGTGCCCAGCGTCGAGGTCCTGCTCTCCCGGCTCGATCCGTCCGTCCCGCTCCCGTCGTACGCGCGTCCCGGCGACGCCGGCGCGGACCTGGTGACCACCAGCGACGTGGTGATCGACCCCGGCGAACGCGCCGTGGTCGGCACCGGGATCGCGATCGCGCTCCCCGAAGGCTATGCCGCGTTCGTGCACCCGCGCAGCGGTCTGGCGGCCAAGGTGGGCTTGAGCGTGGTCAACACGCCCGGAACGATCGACGCGGGCTACCGGGGCGAGATCAGGGTCTGCCTGGTCAACCACGACCTCCGGGCACCCGTCGTGCTGGCGCGCGGCGACCGGATCGCCCAGTTGGTCGTGCAGAAGGTGGAACACGCGGTGTTCCGCGAAGTCGATGGACTTCCCGACTCCGAACGGGGTGCGGGAGGCTACGGCTCTACTGGCGGGCACGAGGTGCTCGCCCGGACGGAGGGGTGATCGATGTTCGGAAGGCGCCGCAAGCGCGGTAGGCACTCCGCGAACCGGGGGACGGCGCAGCCGGAGGTCGAGGTCGGGCTCGACGACGACCGGCCCGAACACGGCCCGTTCGACGAGGCCGACACGCCCGACGACGGCCTGAACCGGCTCGACCTCGGCTCGATCCGCTTCCCGGTGCCCGAGGGCGCCCAGCTCCAGGTCGAGATGGACCCGGCGGGCGCGGTGCGCGCCGTGCACCTGCTGACCACGCTGGGCCAGCTCACCGTGAGCGCGTTCGCCGCGCCGCGCACGGAGAAGCTGTGGCCCGAGGTGGGCGCCGAGCTGATCACCCAGCTCAAGGGCGACGGGTTCCGCATCAACCGGGAGAACGGCGAGTGGGGCGAGGAGATCTCGGCCCGCAACAACGAGGTGCACCTGCGCTTCGTCGGCGTCGACGGCCCGCGCTGGATGGTGCGCGGCGTCGCGGCGGCACCGTCCGAGGACCAGGCCGACCACGCCCTGGTCGCGCTGCGCGAGGTGCTGCGGCTCACCGTCGTCGTGCGCGGCGAGCAGCCCATGCCGGTGCGCACGCCGCTGCCGGTCGAGCTGCCCGACGCCATCGCCCGGCACATCCAGGCCCAGCAGCAACAGCAGCAGGGCTGACCCGGCCGGACCGCCGCCGCCCGGGTGAACCGGCGCGGCGGCGTGCCGATCCGGGGAATCCCCGACGTGACCCCTGATGAGACGGGGTGTCGAACGGCCCGACAGGGTACGACGAAGTCGTGACGGCGGATCCTCCCCCGGTCGGATACCACCGCCGTGGCGCGCGGTTACCCTGACCGGTGGACGGCCTCGCAGCGAGGCCAACGAAGCACCCAGGAGTCGGGGATGACTGGTTCTGGGGGCGGCTACTGGCGCCGCCTCGTGCGTCGGCTGACCACCGACGTCAGCGAGTTGGACGCCGACGACCTGTCGCGAAAAGCCGAGGAGATCGGCGCCGTCCGGGCGTGCGACTGCAAGTCCGGCGAGGAGGTCACGGTGCTCGGCCGGCTGCGCACCGTCGAGCTGTGCCCGCGCGACGCGGCGGCCACCCTGGAGGCCGAGCTGTACGACGGCACCGAGGGCGTCACGCTGGTGTGGCTGGGCCGCCGCCGCATCGCCGGCATCGAACCCGGTCGGACCATAAAGGCCAGAGGACGGATCGCGGTCCGCGACGGCCGTAAGGTCCTCTACAACCCCTACTACGAGTTGCAGAACGCTTCATGACCTCTACGCAAGAGCCCGAGAAGCAGCCCACGATGCTCGAGCAGATGGGCGGCGTGCCCGGCCTGGTCTTCTCGTCGCTGCCCGTCCTGGTGTTCGTCCTGGTCAACATGTTCGCCGGGCTCCTGCCCGCGATCTGGGGTTCGCTGGGCGCGGCGGTCGTCATCGGCGTGGTGCTCGCCCTGCGCAAGGGTTCGATCCAGCCGGCCGTCTCCGCGGTGTTCGGCGTCGGCATCGCCGCGTTCATCGCTTACAAGACCGGGTCGGCCAAGGGCTTCTTCCTGTTCGGCATCTGGCAGAGCCTGGTCTACGGCGGCGCGTTCGTGCTGTCGATCCTGCTGCGCCGACCGCTGGCGGGCCTGATCTGGAGCTTCCTCAACGGCCAGGGCATGGCGTGGCGCAAGGACCGGGCCTCGGTCCGCGACTACGACATCGCCACGCTGGTGTGGGCGCTGGTGTTCTTCGCCCGGTTCGCCGTGCAGCGCTGGCTCTACGAGGAGGACCAGGTCGGCTGGCTCCTGGTGGCCCGGCTGTCGATGGGCTACCCGCTGATGGCGTTGGCCCTGGTCGCCACGGTGTGGGCGGTGCGGCGCTCGGACAAGCGCCTCAAGGCCGCGGCCGAACTCGAAGAGGCCGAGAACGCCGCCGCCGAGGAGCGACTGCGGGCCGAGGCCGTGCGCACCGAGGACGGCACCGCCCGCGACTGACCGCGCGAGTCCTCCGCTCGGACACCCCGAAACACGCACTCGGACACCCCGAAACACGCGTTCGGACCTTCGTCGGGTCGTCGGGACCGCTCACGCGCGGTCCCGACGAGACCTGATCAGACGATCCGGAACTTCTGGTTCGCACCGCCGTGGCACTGCCACTGGATGATCTGCGCGCCGTCCGACGAACTGGCGCCCGACACGTCCACGCACTTGCCCGCGAACGTCCGGATCACCACGCGCCCGTCGCCCTGGTCCTCGATCCGGAACTTCTGGTTCGCGCCGCCGTGGCACCGCCACTGGATGATTTTCGCGCCGTTCGACGAGCTCACGCCGGACACGTCCACGCACTTTCCGGCGAACGTCCGGATCTCCACCTGCCCGTTGCCCGCGTTCACGATCGAGAAATCCTGGTTCGCGCCGCCGTGACAGCTCCACTGGATGATGTTCGCGCCGTCGCCCCCGCTCGCACCGGACACGTCGACGCACTTGTCCGCGAACGTCAGGAACCGCACATCGTCCTGCGCGGACGCGCTTCCGAGGCCCAGACCTGCGGCGACGAGACCGGCGGTCGCCAAGAGCACCGTGGACAACCTGGCCGTGACCCGCATGTTCGACCACTCCCTCCGTGGTTCACGCGAAAGCGGCCGAAACCGGCCGCCGCGCACCACCATTCGCCCCGGGGAAGTCGTCGGGCAAGCATTTCCCCGACGACCACACCCGCAGGTGAATCGTCGGGGAAAATGTTTGCGCACGGGTTCAGTAGCCCAACGCGGTGCGGATTTCGCTTTCGACGTCGGCCGCCGCCACGAACAGCAGCTCGTCCCCGCCTTCGAGTGAATCCTCCGGACCCGGGACGATCACCCGGCCGCCGCGCAGGATCGTGACCAGCGCGGCGTCCCGGGGCAACGCCAGCCCGTTGACCGGTGACCCGGCCAGCGGCGTGTCGTCCGGCAGCGTGATTTCCACCAGGTTCGCCTGGCCCTGGCGCAAGGTCATCAGCCGCACGACGTCACCCACCGTCACGGCCTCCTCGACCAGCGCGGACAGGATGCGCGGCGTGGACACCGCCACGTCCACGCCCCACGACTCGGTGAACAGCCACTCGTTGGCCGGGTCGTTCACCCGCGCGACCACGCGCCGCACCGCGAACTCGGTCTTGGCCAGCAGCGACACGACCAGGTTCACCTTGTCGTCGCCGGTCGCCGCGATCACCACGTCGCACAGCTGCAACCCGGTGTCCTCCAGCGACGACAGCTCGCACGCGTCGGCCTGCACCCACTCGGCCAGCTCCACGGTGTGCGGCTCGAAGTGCGCCCGGTTGCGCTCGATCAGCATCACCTGGTGGCCGTCGGAGACCAGTTCCGCCGCGATCGAGCGCCCGACGGCGCCCGCACCGGCAATCGCGATCCGCATCAGCTCTCCTCGGGCGCGTGCGCCACCGCGGCGGCCACGTCGGTCACGGTGCCCGACAACGCGGCGGCGTACACCACGTCGTCGGCCTGGATCACGGTCCGCCGGTCCGGCAGCACGCCGGTGCCGAAGCGCATCACGAACGCCACCCGGCAGCCGGCCGCCTCCTGCAACGCCTCGACCGGCTGCCCGATCCAGTCCTCGTGCAGGTCCAGCGGGAACACCGCCACCGACCCGGACGGGTCGCGCCACGCCGTGGACGCGCCCTCGGGCAGCAGCATGCGCAGGAACCGGTCGGTCGTCCAGGGCACCGTCGCCACGGTCGGGATGCCCAGCCGCTCGTAGACGGCCGCCCGCTTCTCGTCGTAGATCCGTGCCACCACGGCCTCGATGCCGAACGTCTCCCGCGCCACCCGCGCGGAGATGATGTTCGAGTTGTCACCGCTGGACACGGCCGCGAACGCGCCCGCGCGCTCGATGCCCGCCTCGATGAGGACCTGTCGGTCGAACCCGTTGCCGACGATCTGCCTGCCGTGGAAATCCGTCCCGAGCCGGCGGAAGGACAGAGCGTCCTTGTCGATCACCGCGACCTGGTGGTCCAGGCGTTCCAGGGCCTTGGCCAGGGTCGAACCGACCCGGCCGCAACCCATGATCACCACGTGCACGTATGCCTCCCGAACGACGCCTGTGCAGAACCTACCGAGGATTACTCCGACCAGGGGACGAGACCCCTTACGCTTTGGTCCCGTGTCCAAGCTGACAACAGCGGCCAAGCGCCTCCTACTGGGCCGGCCGTTCCGGAGCGATCGACTCGCGCACACGCTCCTGCCGAAGCGCATCGCCCTGCCCGTGTTCGCCTCGGACGCGATGTCCTCGGTGGCCTACGCGCCCGAGGAGATCTTCCTCGTCCTGTCGGTCGCCGGCCTCTCGTCCTACGCGCTGGCCCCCTGGGTGGGCGTCGTCGTGGTGCTGGTGATGCTCGTGGTGGTGGCGAGCTACCGGCAGAACGTGCACGCCTACCCGTCCGGCGGCGGCGACTACGAGGTCGCCACGGTCAACCTGGGGCGCAGAGCGGGCCTCACGGTCGCCAGCGCGCTGCTCGTGGACTACATCCTCACGGTCGCGGTGTCGATCTCGTCGGCCGCGGCCAACATCGGCTCGGCCGTGCCGTTCGTGGCCACGCACAAGGTCGAGTTCGCGGTCGCCGCGATCGTGGTGCTCACCGCGGTCAACCTGCGCGGCATCCGCGAGTCCGGCAGCGCGTTCGCGGTGCCGACGTACGCGTTCATGGTCGGCGTGCTGCTGATGATCGGCTACGGCCTGTTCCGCGGCTTCGTCCTCGGCGACCCGATGCGCGCCGAGAGCGCCGGCATCGAGCTGCGCGCCGAGGACGACCACCTCATGGGCCTGGCGTTCGTGTTCCTGGTCCTGCGCGCCTTCTCGTCCGGCTGCGCGGCCCTGACCGGCGTCGAGGCCATCAGCAACGGCGTGCCCGCGTTCCGCAAGCCGAAGTCGCGCAACGCCGCCACGACCCTGCTGCTCATGGGCGGCATCGCGGTCGTGATGCTGATGGGTCTGATCGTGCTCGCCCAGCTCACGGGCGTGCGGATGGCCGAGGACCCGGCGCACCAGCTCGTGAACGCGCCGCCCGGCTACGAGCAGAAGACCATGGTCGCCCAGATCGCGGAGGCGGTCTTCGACGGGTTCCCGGCCGGGTTCTACTTCATCACGGTCGTCACGGCGCTGATCCTCGTGCTCGCCGCGAACACCGCGTTCAACGGCTTCCCGGTGCTCGGCTCGATCCTCGCCCAGGACCGGTACCTGCCCCGCCAGCTGCACACCCGCGGCGACCGGCTCGCGTTCAGCAACGGCATCCTATTCCTCGCCGGTGCCGCGGTGGTCCTGGTCATCGCGTTCGACGCCGAGGTCACCCGGCTCATCCAGCTCTACATCGTGGGCGTGTTCGTGTCGTTCACGATGAGCCAGACCGGCATGATCCGGCACTGGAACCGGTTGCTCGCGGGTGAGACCGACCCGGCGGCGCGCAACCGGATGCGCCGCTCCCAGCTGATCAACACGGTCGGCCTGGTGCTCACCGGCTCGGTGCTCGTCGTCGTGCTGATCACCAAGTTCACCAAGGGCGCCTGGATCGCCATCGCGGCCATGGCCGCCATCTACGCGCTGATGACCGCGATCCGCCGGCACTACGACCGGGTGGCCGAGGAGCTGCGCCAGCAGGAGCGGCAGAAGCTGCTGCCCGCGCGCAACCACGCCATGGTCCTCGTGTCCAAGCTGCACATGCCGACGTTGCGCGCCCTGGCGTACGCCAAGGCGACCCGGCCGGACATCCTGGAGGCCGTCACGGTCAACGTGGACGACGCGGACACCCGCAGGCTCGTCCACGACTGGGAGAAGGAGAACCTCAAGGTGCCGCTCAAGGTGATCGAGTCGCCCTACCGGGAGATCACCAAACCGGTGCTCGACTACGTCAAGCGCATCCGCACCGACAGCCCGCGCGACGTCGTCACGGTGTTCATCCCCGAGTACGTCGTCGGCCGCTGGTGGGAGCAGGTCCTGCACAACCAGAGCGCCCTGCGGCTCAAGGGCCGGTTGCTGTTCGAACCGGGCGTCATGGTGACCAGCGTGCCGTGGCAGCTCGCCTCGTCGGCCAAGGTCAGCGGTCGGGACGACGCCGTCGCGCCCGGTGCCGTCCGCCGCGGCCTCGACCAGCGGGACACCGGCCGATGACGGGTCGGCTGATCGAGGTCGAGGTCGGTGCCGTCGCGCACGGCGGGCACTGCGTCGCCCGCCACGAGGGGCGGGTCGTGTTCGTCCGGCACGCGCTGCCCGGCGAACGCGTCCGCGTGTTGATCACCGAGGACAAGGGCGGCTCGTTCTGCCGGGGCGACGCGGTCGAGGTGCTCGTCGCGTCACCCGATCGAGTGGAATCGCCCTGCCCGTTCGCCGGACCCGGCCGCTGCGGCGGCTGCGACTGGCAGCACGCCACGCCGAAGGCCCAACGCGCGCTCAAGGCGGCCGTCGTCGAGGAGCAGCTGCGCCGCCTGGCCGGCCTGGAGCGCCACGTCGTCGTCGAGGAACTGCCCGGAGGGCCGGCCGACTGGCGCACGCGCGTGCGCCTGGCCGTCGGCGCCGACGGGCGGCCCGGCTTCCGCGCGCACCGGGGCCACGGCGTGATCCCGGTCGACGACTGCGCCATCGCCGCGCCCGGCGCGCTCGACGCCGTCGTGGACCGGGCGTGGCCGCCCGGCGCCGAACTGGTCGTGACCAGGGACGCAGACCACGCCGTGCACGTCACCGAGATCGGACCGGCCAAGCGCGTCCGGGGTCGTCCCGTGCCCGGACCCGCCCGCCGCCGCTCGGGCAGCGGCACGGCCACCGAACACGCCGCCGGCCGCACGTGGCACGTGCGCGCCGACGGCTTCTGGCAGGTGCACCCGGAGGCCGCCGACACGCTCGCCGCCGTCGTCGCCGAGTGGGCCGCCGCCCGACCGGGTGAGACCGCGTGGGACCTCTACGGCGGCGTCGGCCTGTTCGCGGCCGTGCTCGCCGACCAGGTCGGCGCCTCCGGGTCGGTCGCGGTCGTCGAGTCGGCCGCGGGCGCGGTCGCCGACGGCCGCCGCGACCTGGCCGACCTGCCGCAGGTCGAGTGGCACGTCGGCCGCACCGAGGCGGTGCTGGCCTCGCCCGCGTTCGCCGACCGCCGACCGGACGTCGTCGTGCTCGACCCGCCGCGCAAGGGCGCCGGCCGCGAAGTCGTCGAGGCGATCACGCGCAGTGGCCCCGACCGTGTGGTCTACGTCGCCTGCGACCCGGCCGCGTTGGCCCGCGACCTGGCCGTGTTCGCCGCGAACGGGTACCGGACCACGCAGCTCAGGGCCTTCGACGCGTTCCCGATGACGCATCACGTGGAATGTGTTGCTTTGGTGGAGGCCGTCCCGCCGACCGGGTCCCTCAGCACACGGTCCGTAGACTGGCCGGACGATTCGGACCACTAGGGCGAGGTGGAGCGAGTGTCGCTGCTGGAATCCGTGCACGGCCCGGACGAGCTGAAACGGCTCGGCCCCGACGAGTTGGCACAACTCGCCGACGAGATCCGGGGGTTCCTGGTCGAGAAGGTGGCCCGCACCGGCGGTCACCTCGGCCCCAACCTGGGCGTTGTCGAGCTGACCATGGCCGTGCACCGCGTGTTCGACTCGCCGGCCGACCCGGTCGTGTTCGACACCGGGCACCAGAGCTACGTGCACAAGATCCTCACCGGCCGGCGTGCCGGCTTCGACACGCTGCGGCAGAAGGGCGGCCTGTCCGGCTACCCGTCGCGGGCCGAGAGCGAGCACGACGTCGAGGAGAACAGCCACGCGTCCACGGCCCTGTCCTACGCGGACGGCCTGGCCAAGGCGTTCCAGCTCACCGGGAAGCGGCAGCACGTCGTGGCGGTCGTCGGCGACGGCGCGCTGACCGGCGGCATGTGCTGGGAGGCGCTCAACAACATCGCGGCCGGCACCGACCGGTCCGTGGTCATCGTCGTCAACGACAACGGCCGCTCGTACTCGCCCACGATCGGCGGCCTCGCGGACCACCTGTCCTCGCTGCGCCTGCGTCCCGGCTACGAGCGCGCGCTCGAACGCGGCAAGACCGCGTTGCGCAACGCGCCCGTGTTCGGCAAGCCCCTCTACGCCGCGCTGCACGCGGCCAAGGTCGGCATCAAGGACGCGATCAGCCCGCAGGCCATGTTCGAGGACCTCGGCCTGAAGTACATCGGCCCGGTCGACGGCCACGACCTGGTCGCGCTCGAGTCGGCGCTGCGCCGCGCCAAGTCCTTCGGCGGGCCGGTGATCGTCCACACCGTCACCCGCAAGGGCAACGGCTTCGCGCCCGCCGAGAACCACGAGGCCGACCAGATGCACGCCACCGGCGTCATCGACCCGATCACCGGCGAGAACCTCGCGCCCGCCAAGCGCACCTGGACCCACGTCTTCGCCGACGAACTCGCGGCGCTGGGCGGCGAGCGGTCCGACCTCGTGGCCATCACCGCGGCCATGCGCGGACCGACGGGCCTGGACAAGTTCGCGGGCCTGTACCCGGACCGGTGCTTCGACGTCGGCATCGCCGAGCAGCACGCCATGACCTCGGCGGCCGGCCTGGCCATGGGCGGCCTGCACCCGGTCGTGGCGATCTACGCGACTTTCCTCAACCGGGCGTTCGACCAGCTCCTGATGGACGTCGCCATGCACCGCCAGGGCGTGACCGTGGTGCTCGACCGGGCCGGCATCACCGGCCCCGACGGCGCGTCCCACCACGGCATGTGGGACCTGTCGATCTGCGGCCTGGTGCCCGGTATCCGGGTGGCCGCGCCGCGCGACGCCGCCGCGTTGCGCGAGGAGCTGCGCGAGGCCGTGGCCGTGTCCGACGCGCCGACCGTGGTCCGCTACCCGAAGGCGTCCGTGGGGGAGGACCTGCCCGCGATCGAGCGGCTGGGCACCGTCGACGTGCTCCGGCGCGACGGCGACGACGTGCTGCTGGTGACCGTCGGCGCGTTCGGCTCGCTGGGCGTGGCCGCCGCGCGTCGCCTGGCCGACCAGGGCATCGGCGTGACGGTGGTCGACCCGCGCTGGATCTTCCCCGTGCCCGCCGACCTGGTCGACCTCGCCGCACGCCACCGCCTGGTGGTCACGGTCGAGGACGGCGGCCGGCACGGCGGCTTCGGCTGGGCGCTGGCCGCCGCGCTGCGCGACGCCGACGTGACCACGCCGCTGCGTGACCTGGCCATCCCGCAGGAGTTCCACCAGCACGCCGAACGCGGCGAGGTGCTCGCCGACCTCGGCCTGACCGACCAGGGCGTGGCCCGGCGCATCACCGAGTGGGTCGCCGCGTCCGAACCGGCGGAAATCGGCGCGACAGCCCGCAAGTGATCTCCCTATTCTCGGTGTCCGGGCCGGTCGGCGGCCCGGACGGCGATGCCGCTCCGGGTTCCGTGATGGGAGCCGGTCCGCGGCATCGCGCTGAGCGACTCAGGTTCGACTCCTGAAAACCGTGCCCCGGTCGGACCGGTCGGACGCCCGGCCACGCGGGTCTTCGGGACCCCCGCCGGTCGTCCGCCCGACCGGGGCACGGTCGCTGCGCCCGAGGGGAGGAAACCGATGAAGCACACTTTTCTGCCGTGGGAACGCGGCGTGCACTTCCGCCGGGGTGTGATCGTCGGCGAACTCGGACCCGGCGAGCACCGGCTGCGCCGGGACGACGTGGTCAAGCGCGTCGACGTGCGGGCGAAGAACCACGTCGGCGCGTGGCAGGACATCCCCACCGCCGACGGCGTCCTCGTGCGGGTGACGTCGGTGCTCAAGTGGATGATCACCGACGCCGTGCGCTACCTGAGCGTCAGCGCCGATCCCGTCCAGGACCTGCACCTGGCCGCCCAGCTCGCGCTGCGCGCTGCCGTCCTGACCCGACCGCACGACCGGGTGGAACCGGAGCGCGCCGCCATCGGCGCCGAGGTGCTCGCCGCCCTGGGCGACCCCGTGACCGGGCTCGGGCTCGTGGTCGAGAAGGTGGACGTGCGCGACGTGATCATGCCCGCCGAGCTGCGCAAGGCCGCCCTCGCCGAGATCGTGGCCCGTGCCGAGGGGCGTGCCGCCCTGGAGCGCGCACGCGGCGAGACGGCGGCCGTCCGGTCGCTGCTCAACGCGGCACGCCTGGCCGAGGAGCACCCGGCGCTGCTCCAGCTCCGGGCGTTGCAGTCGGCGGGCACGGTGGTCGTCGACGGGACCCGGCGCTGAACGTCCTCCCCGGCCGGTGTGGCACCTTGGTGGGGTGCGCATCCTGATAGTCGAGGACGAGGTGCCCCTGGCCGACGCGATCGCGCGTGGGCTGCGGCGCGAAGGCATGGCCGTGGACGTGGCGTACGACGGCGAGTCCGGGCACGAGAAGTCCACGGTGACCCGGTACGACGTCGTGGTGCTCGACCGTGACCTGCCCGGCATGTCCGGTGACGAGCTGTGCAAGGAGATCCTGGGCTCCGGGGCGTTGACCCGGGTCATGATGCTCACCGCCAGCGCGGGGCTGGACGACCGGGTCGCGGGGCTGTCCCTGGGTGCCGACGACTACCTGGCCAAGCCGTTCGCGTTTCCGGAACTGGTGGCCCGGGTCCGGGCGCTGGCCCGGCGTGCCACACCCGCGACCCCGCCCCTGCTGACCGCGCGCGACGTCGAACTGGATCCGGCGCGGCGGACCGTGCGCCGCGCCGGCCAGCCGGTCGAGCTGACCCGCAAGGAGTTCGGCGTGCTGGAGGTGCTGCTCGCGGCCAAGGGGTCCGTGGTGAGCAGCGAGGAACTGCTCGAACGCGTGTGGGACGAGAACGCCGACCCGTTCACCACGACCGTGCGCGTCACCGTGATGACGTTGCGCAAGAAGCTCGGGGAGCCGGGCATCATCGACACCGTGGTCGGGTCCGGGTACCGCGTGCCGACGGCGGGTTCCGCTGAGGCCTGAGGTGCCGCGCCGGCGCGGCCCGGGACTGCGCGCGCGGATCACCGTGCTCGCGGCCGGGCTCGTCGCGTTCGTCAGCGGCCTGCTGCTGATCCTCGGGTGGTTGCTGGTCACCCGCGTGGTCGGCTCGATGCCCCGCTACCCCGAGGGCAGCACGGTGGTCGTCGACGGTGCCGATGTCGACGCGGGCGTGCTCGCCGACACCCTGGCCCGGCAGGCCCAGGACGACGTGCTGCGGTCGGGGTCGATCGCGTTCCTGTGCGTGGTCGCGGCGGCGGCGTTGCTCGCGTGGACGCTGGGCGGGCGCGTGCTGCGACCCGTGCAGGAGGTCACCGGCGCGGCCCGCCGGCTGTCCGCCGAGTCGCTCGGCGAACGGTTGCGGCTGTCCGGACCGCGGGACGAGGTCGCGGAGCTGGCCGACACGTTCGACGAGATGCTCGACCGGCTCCAGGCCGCGTTCGACTCGCAGCGCCGGTTCGTGGCCAATGCCTCGCACGAGCTGCGCACCCCGCTGTCGGTGATCCGCACCGAGCTGGAGGTGACGCTCGCCGACCCGGACGCGGACGGGGCCGAGCTGCGGCGGATGGCCGACGTGGTGCGGGCCGCGACGTTGCGCGCCGAGCAGCTCGTCGGGGCATTGCTGTTGCTCGCACGCACCGAAGCGGTGGGGCTGGCCGTGCGGGAGCCGGTCGACCTGACGGCCGTCGTGGAGTCCGCGTGGCGCGCGGTGCGCGGTGAGGCGGACGACCGGCGGTTGCGGACGACGTTCCGGTGTGGACCGGCGCCGGCCGTGGGTGACCCGGCGTTGCTCGAACGCATCGCGGGCAACCTGTTGGAGAACGCCGTGCGGCACAACCTGCCCGGCGGGTGGATCGAGGTGGGCACCGAGGCCGGTCCGCAGTGGACGCTGCTGCGGGTGACGTCGTCGGGGCCGGTCGTCGCGCCGGAACGAGTGGACGAGCTGTTCGAGCCGTTCCGCCGTGGCGGCACGGACCGGACCTCGCGCACGGGGACCGGGTTGGGGCTGTCGATCGTGCGGGTCGCGGTGGCCGCGCACGAGGGCGTGGTGCAGGCGTCGGCGGTGCCCGGAGGAGGGCTTTCGGTGGCCGTCACGCTGCCGTCGGCACCCCACTGAAACTCGTTCGAGTGGTCCCGGTCACACATGATCGCGGTTTTGGGTCTCCACAGGGGTTCTGACCTGCACGAACAAGGCCCTGGACCCCTGATTTGTCTCCCTGTTGGCCGCCGTGTAACTTTCTCCATGTCAGCGCGGAACGGGCCGGAAAAGCCGGAACGGAGCGCAGGCCACAAGCCCCGGAAGAGCCTCTCGACTGAGAGCGCGACGATGGTGAGCGCGTGTTCTTTGAGAACTCAACAGCGTGCCGAATAGCCAGTAAACTGATATACCTCGTCAAGAGGTATTCCTTTGAGATCGAATACTGGACGACTGACTGTCAAACGCGGACCATATTCCGGTTCGTGGGTCAGCATCGTTCGAGCGATCAACTCGTTCATTATTGGAGAGTTTGATCCTGGCTCAGGACGAACGCTGGCGGCGTGCTTAACACATGCAAGTCGAGCGGTAAGGCCCTTCGGGGTACACGAGCGGCGAACGGGTGAGTAACACGTGGGTAACCTGCCCTGTACTTCGGGATAAGCCTGGGAAACCGGGTCTAATACCGGATACGACTCCGCGACGCATGTCGTGGGGTGGAAAGTTCCGGCGGTACGGGATGGACCCGCGGCCTATCAGCTTGTTGGTGGGGTAGTGGCCTACCAAGGCGACGACGGGTAGCCGGCCTGAGAGGGTGACCGGCCACACTGGGACTGAGACACGGCCCAGACTCCTACGGGAGGCAGCAGTGGGGAATATTGCACAATGGGCGGAAGCCTGATGCAGCGACGCCGCGTGGGGGATGACGGCCTTCGGGTTGTAAACCTCTTTCAGCAGGGACGAAGGGTGACTGACGGTACCTGCAGAAGAAGCACCGGCTAACTACGTGCCAGCAGCCGCGGTAATACGTAGGGTGCGAGCGTTGTCCGGAATTATTGGGCGTAAAGAGCTCGTAGGCGGTTTGTCGCGTCGGCCGTGAAAACTTCACGCTTAACGTGGAGCCTGCGGTCGATACGGGCAGACTTGAGTTCGGCAGGGGAGACTGGAATTCCTGGTGTAGCGGTGAAATGCGCAGATATCAGGAGGAACACCGGTGGCGAAGGCGGGTCTCTGGGCCGATACTGACGCTGAGGAGCGAAAGCGTGGGGAGCGAACAGGATTAGATACCCTGGTAGTCCACGCCGTAAACGGTGGGTGCTAGGTGTGGGGGGCTTCCACGTCCTCCGTGCCGCAGCTAACGCATTAAGCACCCCGCCTGGGGAGTACGGCCGCAAGGCTAAAACTCAAAGGAATTGACGGGGGCCCGCACAAGCGGCGGAGCATGTGGATTAATTCGATGCAACGCGAAGAACCTTACCTGGGCTTGACATGCACCGGAAACTGCCAGAGATGGTGGCCTCTTCGGACTGGTGTACAGGTGGTGCATGGCTGTCGTCAGCTCGTGTCGTGAGATGTTGGGTTAAGTCCCGCAACGAGCGCAACCCTCGTTCCATGTTGCCAGCGCGTAGTGGCGGGGACTCATGGGAGACTGCCGGGGTCAACTCGGAGGAAGGTGGGGATGACGTCAAGTCATCATGCCCCTTATGTCCAGGGCTTCACACATGCTACAATGGCCGGTACAGAGGGCTGCTAAGCCGTGAGGTGGAGCGAATCCCTTAAAGCCGGTCTCAGTTCGGATCGGGGTCTGCAACTCGACCCCGTGAAGTCGGAGTCGCTAGTAATCGCAGATCAGCAACGCTGCGGTGAATACGTTCCCGGGCCTTGTACACACCGCCCGTCACGTCACGAAAGTCGGTAACACCCGAAGCCCGTGGCCCAACCCGTAAGGGGGGGAGCGGTCGAAGGTGGGACTGGCGATTGGGACGAAGTCGTAACAAGGTAGCCGTACCGGAAGGTGCGGCTGGATCACCTCCTTTCTAAGGAGCATCTGCACCGCGGTCCTTTTCGGAGGGTCGTGGTGGAGGCCACGCCGGCGGCGGATGATCGTCGGGTGGGGCTCAATTTTGTGGATGCTGGCTAATGCGGGGTTTTCGGTTGTCTGGTCAGTGAGTACTGCTCTCCGGAGCGTGGAAAGGTGATCAGAGGGTCGAGGGTTTCTGTTCGGTGCGCTGTTGGGTGTCTGAGAGAACACGCGAGTGTCTTTCAGTGACCGACCGGTCCGGTCTTCGAACCGCTGGTGTGCCTCTTCGGGGGTGTGCGGGTAGGCGTTGACGTTGGTGGGCTGGTGTCTGGTTTGTTCTTTGAGAACTGCACAGTGGATGCGAGCATCTTTGTGGCAAGTTATTAAGGGCATACGGTGGATGCCTTGGCACCAGGAGCCGATGAAGGACGTAGGAGACTGCGATAAGCCTTGGGGAGTTGTCAACCGAGCTGAGATCCAAGGATTTCCGAATGGGGAAACCCGGCCCCAGTCATGTGGGGTCACCCACGTCTGAACACATAGGGCGTGTGGAGGGAACGCGGGGAAGTGAAACATCTCAGTACCCGCAGGAAGAGAAAACAACCGTGATTCCGTGAGTAGTGGCGAGCGAAAGCGGAAGAGGCTAAACCGTATTCGTGTGATACCCGGCAGGGGTTGCGTGTACGGGGTCGTGGGACCCACTGGTCAGTTCTGCCGGACTGGCAAGGAGTCAGAAAGCACTGTGGTTAGCGGAACGCGTCTGGAAAGCGTGGCCGTAGCGGGTGACAGCCCCGTACGCGAAAACCCGGTGTCTCCTTGTGGTGTTCCCAAGTAGCAGCGAGCTCGTGGAATTTGCTGTGAATCTGGCGGGACCACCCGCTAAGCCTGAATACTCCCTGGTGACCGATAGCGGACTAGTACCGTGAGGGAAAGGTGAAAAGTACCCCGGGAGGGGAGTGAAATAGTACCTGAAACCGTGTGCCTACAATCCGTCGGAGCCTTTCGGGGTGACGGCGTGCCTTTTGAAGAATGAGCCTGCGAGTTAGTGCTGCGTGGCGAGGTTAACCCGTGTGGGGTAGCCGTAGCGAAAGCGAGTCCGAAGAGGGCGTGATAGTCGCGTGGTCTAGACCCGAAGCGGAGTGATCTAGCCATGGCCAGGGTGAAGCGTGGGTAAGACCGCGTGGAGGCCCGAACCCACCAGGGTTGAAAACCTGGGGGATGAGCTGTGGTTAGGGGTGAAAGGCCAATCAAACTCCGTGATAGCTGGTTCTCCCCGAAATGCATTTAGGTGCAGCGTCGTGTGTTTCGTGCCGGAGGTAGAGCACTGGATGGTCTAGGGGGCCCACAAGCTTACCGAAATCAACCAAACTCCGAATGCCGGTACGTGAGAGCGCGGCAGTGAGACTGCGGGGGATAAGCTTCGTAGTCGAGAGGGAAACAGCCCAGAACGCCGGCTAAGGCCCCTAAGTGTGTGCTCAGTGGGAAAGGATGTGGGGTCGCCCAGACAACCAGGAGGTTGGCTTAGAAGCAGCCACCCTTTAAAGAGTGCGTAATAGCTCACTGGTCAAGTGGTCCTGCGCCGACAATGTAGCGGGGCTCAAGCACACCGCCGAAGCCGTGTCATTCACGCATCAGCGTGGATGGGTAGGGGAGCGTCGTGCAGCGGGTGAAGCGCCGGAGTGATCCAGGTGTGGACGCTGTGCGAGTGAGAATGCAGGCATGAGTAGCGAAAGACGAGTGGGAAACTCGTCCGCCGGATGACCAAGGGTTCCTGGGCCAGGCTAATCCGCCCAGGGTAAGTCGGGACCTAAGGCGAGGCCGACAGGCGTAGTCGATGGACAACGGGTTGATATTCCCGTACCCGTGTGAACGCGCCCATGGCGAACCTTGTGATACTAACCGCCCGAAGCCCGCGCCTGATCCTTCGGGTGATGGTGTGACGTGGAGCGCGGGACCTGAACTTGTAGTAGTCAAGCGATGGGGTGACGCAGGAGGGTAGCTCCGCCAGTGAGTGGTAGTACTGGTGTAAGCGTGTAGGCCGACGTGTAGGCAAATCCGCACGTCATACAGGCTGAGACGTGATGCGTAGCCGATTGAGGCGAAGTAGAGTGATCCCATGCTGTCGAGAAAAGCCTCTAGTGAGTGTTCATGCGGCCCGTACCCCAAACCGACACAGGTGGTCAGGTAGAGAATACCGAGGCGATCGGGTGAACTGTGGTCAAGGAACTCGGCAAAATGCCCCCGTAACTTCGGGAGAAGGGGGGCCGGGGGATTTGAAGCCCCTTGCGGGCTAGGATCTTCCGGCCGCAGAGACCAGCGAGAAGCGACTGTTTACTAAAAACACAGGTCCGTGCGAAGTCGCAAGACGATGTATACGGACTGACGCCTGCCCGGTGCTGGAACGTTAAGGGGACCGGTCAGTCACTTTGTGGCGAAGCTGAGAACTTAAGCGCCAGTAAACGGCGGTGGTAACTATAACCATCCTAAGGTAGCGAAATTCCTTGTCGGGTAAGTTCCGACCTGCACGAATGGCGTAACGACTTCTCGACTGTCTCGACCGCAGGCCCGGCGAAATTGCATTACGAGTAAAGATGCTCGTTACGCGCGGCAGGACGGAAAGACCCCGGGACCTTTACTATAGCTTGGTATTGGTGTTCGGTTCGGCTTGTGTAGGATAGGTGGGAGACTGTGAAGCGGCCACGCCAGTGGTTGTGGAGTCGTCGTTGAAATACCACTCTGGTCGTACTGGATGTCTAACCTCGGTCCGTGATCCGGATCAGGGACAGTGCCTGGTGGGTAGTTTAACTGGGGCGGTTGCCTCCCAAAGGGTAACGGAGGCGCTCAAAGGTTCCCTCAGCCTGGTTGGCAATCAGGTGTCGAGTGCAAGTGCACAAGGGGGCTTGACTGTGAGACCGACGGGTCGAGCAGGGACGAAAGTCGGAACTAGTGATCCGGCCATGGCTTGTGGAAGCGTGGTCGCTCAACGGATAAAAGGTACCCCGGGGATAACAGGCTGATCTTGCCCAAGAGTCCATATCGACGGCATGGTTTGGCACCTCGATGTCGGCTCGTCGCATCCTGGGGCTGGAGTAGGTCCCAAGGGTTGGGCTGTTCGCCCATTAAAGCGGTACGCGAGCTGGGTTTAGAACGTCGTGAGACAGTTCGGTCCCTATCCGCCGCGCGCGTAGGATACTTGCGGAAGGCTGTCCCTAGTACGAGAGGACCGGGACGGACGGACCTCTGGTGTGCCAGTTGTCCCGCCAGGGGCATGGCTGGTTGGCTACGTTCGGAAGGGATAACCGCTGAAGGCATCTAAGCGGGAAGCTCGTTCCTAGATGAGGTGTCCCACCCCTTTGTGGGTTAAGGCCCCCAGTAGACGACTGGGTTGATAGGCCGGAGATGGAAGGTCGGTAACGGCTGGAGTTGACCGGTACTAATAGGCCGAGGACTTGTCATGAAGATGTTACGCATCCACTGTGCGGTTCTGAAGGAACCGAAACCAGGCCCCCGGCGGGTTCTGGTCGACTTGTGAGGGTCGGCTGGGAGTGTCGGGTGTGGTCGGTTGGTTATCTTCATAGTGTTTCGGTGGTCATTGCGGTTGGGGAACACCCGGTCCCATTCCGAACCCGGTAGTTAAGCCTTCCAGCGCCGATGGTACTGCATTCGTGAGGGTGTGGGAGAGTAGGACGCCGCCGAACATTCTTTCCCTGTGGGGGTCGATCTTCCGGTCGACCCCCACAGGGCTTTTTGCGTTTCAGGGGATTTGCTGCGGCTCAGACCTGAGTGAGCAGGGCCTCGGCCAGGAGCGTGCCGGAGAGCCAGGCAGTTTCCACCCTGGGCAGGCCCCATGCGTCGCCGGCTATGCCGATCATCTCCTCGCCGAAGAAGAACGGTGCGGGGTTCGGAGTGCCTGGAATCGCATAGGTCCAGCGGTGCACCGCGCGGCTTGTGGCCGGCGGCAGGTCGATCAGCTCCCGCACCGCGGCCTCGATGTCGTCGGCCGCGTCGGTCGGGTCGGCGACGAAACCCTCGGCGAACGCGGCGACGGTGTGCGCGACCAGGACCGGGGCGTTGTCGCCGCGTCGGCTGCCGTCGTCGAAGATCGCGCGCAGCACCGGGTTCCCGTTGACGAACACGCCGGGGAAGTCCCAGGTCCGCTTCGGGAACCTCAGGGTCGCCACGAGGGACGGTTGCCAGCCCTGTCCCTCCGCCGCGGCACGCACGGCCCGCGAACGTGGGTCCAGGACGCGTAGTGCCTGCGGGCCGGGCATCGCCAGGACGACGGCATCGGTGCGGGCACCGTCCACGCGAGGACCCGGCTCGACCCACTCGACCTCCGATTCCACGCGGACGTCCAGTCCTCGCGCGAGATCGACCACCAGGGACCTCAGTCCACCCGGCGCGGCCCACCGCATCGGTTCCGCGGTCGTGCTCCACCCGGAAGGCGAGTGCACGGTGAGAGTGTCCGTCCACTCGCGCGCCAGGCCCGCGTCACGCCAGCGCGCGACGACGGCGGCGAAGCGTGCGTCCGACACGGTGAAGTACCCGGCACCGATGTCCGCCCGCCGACCGTCGTAACGGCGGGTCGCCATCCGCCCGCCGACGACCCGGCCGCGTTCCAGGACGCGCACAACCACCCCGGAATCGGCCAGCGCACGGGCACAGGCCACACCGGCGATCCCCGCACCGACCACGACGACGCGCACCGCGACACCCTTTCCCGCCACCGTCACGGTCCGGCCGGTCCGCACCGCTGACCGGTTGGTGCGGTTGCGGCACGCGGGTGACGCGCGGCCGGTCCGAGGTGGTCGTCCCTACGTTAACGGTCATGAGCAGCCAGCAGTGGTCGTGGGAGGTCTCGGTGCCGTGGCGTTGGCACGGACGGCGGGGCAGACATGCCCGCGACCGTCCGGGACAGTCGCAGTGGACACCCGTCGTCCTGGCGGCGATCCTCCTCGCGACGTTGATCCTCCTGTTGTTGACCTATGTCTAGGCGAGTGGCTTCGGCGAGTCCGCGGGGAAGCGGGTCTCGTTGCGCTCGATCTTGGCGAACGCCGCTTCGACGAGGTCGACGTCGAGCTTGTCGGCCAGCCGCACCAGGTAGTGGAAGACGTCGGCCAGTTCGTCGCGGACGTTCCACGCCAGTTCCGGGTCCGCCATCGCGTTCGCCGCCTGCTCGGGCGTGAGCCACTGGAACAGGTCAGCGAGTTCGCCGACCTCGCCGGACAACGCCATCACGAGGTTCTTGGGCGTGTGGTACCGGTCCCAGTCGCGGGCCGCCGCGAACGCGCGCAACGCGTTCTTCAAGTCTGCCAACGTGTTCATGCCCGCAGAGCTACCACACTGGGTCGCACGCCGCGTACTCGTTTGAAGGCCGTGCTGAACGCGAACCCGTCCGCGTAGCCGACCGCACGGGCCACCGACGTCACCGTGGCACCGGGTTCGGCGAGCAGGTCGGCGGCCACGTCCATGCGCAGCCCGGTCAGGTAGGTCAACGGCGGAACGCCCACCAGCGCGGAGAACCGGCGGGCGAACAACGCCCGTGACACCCCGGCCTCGGCCGCCAACTCCGACACCGTCCACGCCCGGTCCGGTCGGCCGTGCACGGCCCGCAACGCCGGGCCGACGACATCGTCGCCGAGCGCGTGGTACCACCCGGGCGCGTTCGACGAATCCCCCTCGAACCACTCGCGCAACGCGAACACCAGCAGCAGGTCCAGCAGCCGGTCCAGCACGATGTCCTGGCCGGGCCGGTCGACGGCGACCTCCTCGGACAGCAGCGTCGACGTCGCGCACGGGTCGCACCCCACGACGAGCGCGGGCGGCAGGGCGTTGAGCAGCCGGTCGGACACGTCCTGGACGTCGTAGCTGCCGGTGATCACGGTCGCGTCGCCCTCGGGCGCGAGACCGTAGGTGCGGGTGCCGATCCGCCAGCGTTCGCAGTCGTCCTGGTGGGCGTCGAACTGCGGCGGGGTCGACGGGTCCGAGGCGAGCACGAACCGGGTGCGTCCGCGCACCAGGCCGACTGAGCCCGCGGTCACTCGCAACGGAGCCATGTTCTCGACGAGGAGCCACGCGTCGCCGTCGAGCACGAACGTGACGGTCAGCTTCACGGTGGGCGTGTAGGCCATGGCCCACGGCTCGGTGACGAACGAGCGGCACAGCAGGGCGCTACGCGCGTGCACACCGCGCAGGAGATCGGTGAGTGCGTCCATGTAGACGATTGAACATGGAATCGGGCGGCTCGACCATGTCCGTCCGCTCACCGCGCTGGTTCGCTTGGGGCATGACGACCTTGGTTATCGGCGCCACCGGCAAGACCGGCCGCCACGTCGCCGCCGCGCTCGACGACGTCCGGCCCGTGTCCCGTTCCTCCGACCTCCGCTTCGACTGGACCGACGAGTCCACCTGGCAGTCCGCTTTGGACGGTGTGCGGGCGATCTACCTCGTGCCTCCTGTCTGGACTTTGAGCTCGCCGCTGGTGTCCGCGTTCGTGCCGCGCGCGGTCGAATCCGGCGTGGAGCGGATCGTGCTGCTGTCGGCGGGCGGCCTGGGCCCGGCGGGTGGCAACGAGCCCGCGCTGCGGAACTCGGGGATCGACTGGACCATCCTGCGTCCGACGTGGTTCCACCAGAACTTCACCGAGGACTACTTCCACGAGCAGGTGCTCTCGGGCACGGTGCCGCTGCCGGAAGCCGGCCCGGGGCGGCACGCGTTCATCGACACGCGGGACATCGCCGACGTCGCGGTGGCGGCCCTGACCCAGGACGGGCACGCGGGGAACACCTACGAGATCTCCGGTCCGGAAGGGCTGTCGTTCCGCGAAGCCCTCGACCTGATCGACAAGGTGTCGGGCCGGTCGACCGCGATCGCGAGCGTGCCGCCGGCCGCCTACGTGGCGGCGGCCGAGGCGGGTGGCCTGGACACCGGGTACGCCGAGGCGGTGACGTACCACCTGACCGCGGTCGCGGCGGGGCAGTACCTGTCGCTGACGGACACGGTGGAGCGGGTGCTCGGCCGGCCGGCGCGGTTGTTCGCCGCGTACGTGGAGGAGAACGCCGCCGCGTGGGCGTGACGGGTGTGGTGCCCGGACGCGGTCCGGGCACCACGGTCAGCGGGACTGGAGCGCGTCCACGGCGACGGCCTGGGCGATCACCAGGCGGAAGTCGACGTTCGGGTCGAGGATGCGGATCAGGTAGTGGTCACGCACCCAGGTCTTCTTGTCCACGCTGAACACCGGGCCGTTCTCGCGCGCGAAGTCGAAGTGGTAGCGGAACGGGAACGGGATGTTGTTCACGAACGGGATGAAGCCCCAGACGCGGCGCAGGACGGCGATGCCCTGGTCGCGCTCCCGGCCGGTGAACGGTGCCAGGCCCGGCTGTTCGACGTGCCAGGTCGAGTTGACCAGGGACTTGCCGAAGTCCTTGCGGAACAGGCCGATCGCCTGGCCTTCGGGCGTGGTGACGTCGTACCCGCTGCCGAGGTCGATGACCTTGCGGGCGCGGAACTCGGCCAGCACCCGGCTCTTGGAGGAGTCGGTGTAGATGGTGACGTGTTCCTTGAGCTTCATCCGCTTCTGCTCGACGAACGCGATCGGCACGCCGGGCTGCCCGTTGCCGTCGTCGGCGAACGCCTCGTAGCGGTTCACCATCATGGTGATCTTCTGGTGCAGGTGGATCGCGGCCGGCGGCTGCATGTCGTCCCTTCGTCGCTCGGGAGATGTGAGCGACAGTTCATCACGGAGCGGCGTCGTGTGTACGCCGTTCGGGGATCACGATTCCCATACTTGAAGGGCTCGGACGACAAAGGGCGCCTCCGGCACATACGTACCGTGACCGGGGTAGGTGGTGAAGTCGGCTTCGGTCGAGCAGGTCGCGCTCTGGTGGACCGTGACCTCGCGACTGAGCCGGTTGGCGAACGACCGGGCGTCGTGCGGCAGCGGCACGCACTCGCCGGGGTTGGCCGTCTCCAGGTCGAACCGGTCGGGTGTGCCCCTGTAGGCCGGCGCGGCCCAGGCACAGAACTCACCCCGTTCGCAGGCGTCGGTGCGGACGGGCAGCAGGGCGCTCAGCGCCAGGACGATGATCGGGAACATCCGCCCAGGGTCGACGGGGTGCGAGGTTCCCGGTAGTCGCCCGATGGTGCGGGGTGCCCGCCGATCCCGATCGCATCCTTTGACCACGGGGGTGGGCGGTGCACGCTGTCCACCATGGACACACGAACGGCCGAGGCCTACCTTGCGCGGATCGGGGCCCGGCGTGACAGTCCGTTGCGGGAGTTGCACGAGCGGCACGTGCGGTCGGTGCCGTTCGAGAATCTCGACATCCACCTCGGGCGGGTCATCACGCTCGACGAGGACGCCCTGGTCGACAAGATCGTGCACCGTCGTCGTGGCGGGTTCTGCTACGAGTTGAACGGGGCGTTCGCCCTGCTGCTGCGGGCGCTCGGCCACGACGTGGAACTGCTCGCGGGCAAGGTGTTCGCCGATGGCGTGTTCGGGCCGCCGTTCGGCCACCTCGCCCTGCGCGTCGACGGTCTGCTGGTCGACGTCGGCTTCGGCCGCTTCCCGTTGCCCGTGATGGCGCCCGGCGGTCGGGTGGACGGGGTCGAGGTGGTCGACGTCGACGGTGACCTGGACGTGCGGCTCGACGGCGTGACGCAGTTCCGGTTGGAGACCCGGCCACGGTCGTTGGACGAGTTCGGCGCCACGTCCTGGTACCACCAGACCTGGCCGGGGTCGTACTTCCGGCGCAACCCGCTGTGTTCGCTGCCCACCGCCGACGGTCGAGTGACCGTGGCCGGGTCGAAGCTGATCGTCACGGTGGGCGAGGACCGGCACGTCGAGGACCTCGACGACGCCGGGATCATCGCCGCGCACGCCGAGCACTTCGGCGTCGTCCTGGACCGCGTGCCCGGGCTGGACCGCCTCTAGAAGCCCGCGCCGTCCAACGCGCCGACGACCACGCGGTCGATCCGGGTCTGGCGGGGGTCACGGGCCAGGGCCACCGTGCAAGGGCACGCGGCCAGGTCGTTCGCGCACAGGAACACGCCCAGGACGCGCAGGCTGCGGGCCGTGTACCGCAGACGGGCGGCGCCGCGCAGCGGAACCTGCCCGTACACGGCCTTGGCCACCTGGTACGGCGCGCTCGGCCCGAGGTCGACGCACGCCTGGCTGTCGAACTCCTCGGCCACGTGCGCCAACGGCCGGCAGCCGCACGTGCGCACCGACCGCACCAGCCGGGGGTCGAGGCGGGACACGAGCCGGCCCGCCACCTCGTCGCGCCAGCGCCGGTCCGTACGCAGGTAGGCGACCAGTTCCTCCACCCGGACCGGGTCCGGTCGGGGGGTGCGGGGACGGGTGCGACGACGGCGGGTCATGCCACCAAAGATCGCGCGGTGATCCACGACGTGAGCACTGCTCACCCGAGTGCGCCGGGCCTGACACCCACTCGCAGCAACGTCTACGTGACGCACCGCGCCCGGCCGCCCCGCGAGAGGGCGACCGGGCGCGGTGGAAGGCTCAGCCGGGTACGGACGCCACGCCCGGCGGCAGGAACCGTCGGCCGGTGACCTTCTCCGAGATGCCCGTCCGGTCCAGGTACGGCGTCACGCCGCCCAGCCAGAACGGCCACCCGGCGCCGAGGATCATGCACAGGTCGATGTCCTGCGCTTCGGCCACCACGCCCTCGTCGAGCATGAACCGGATCTCCTCGGCCAACGCCTCCAGCGCGCGCGAGCGCACCTCGTCGCCGGTCGACGGGTGGTCGCCGAACCGCCACAGCTCCTGGACCGCCGGGTCGACGCTCTGGTGGCCTGCCGCGTCCCACTGCCACACCGCGGTCTTGCCCGCCTCGACGAACGCCTTCATGTTCGCCGACACGGCGAACCGCTCCGGGAACGCCCGGTGCATCGTCCCGGCCACGTGCAGCGCGACGGCCGGGCCGACGAGCTGGAGCAGGATCAGCGGCGACATCGGCAGGCCGAGCGACTCGGTGGCCCGGTCCGCGACCTCGAACGGCGTGCCCTCGTCGATCGACTTCACGACCTCGCCCATGAACCGGGTGAGCAGCCGGTTCACGACGAACGACGGCGCGTCCTTCACCAGCACCGCGGACTTCTTGAGCTGTTTGGCCACGGCGAACGCGGTGGCCAGTGTCGCGTCGTCGGTCTTCTCCGCGCGCACGACCTCCAGCAGCGGCATGATCGCCACCGGGTTGAAGAAGTGGAAGCCCACCACGCGTTCGGGGTGTGCCAGCCCGGCGGCCATGTCGGTGATCGACAACGACGACGTGTTGGTGGCCAGCACCGCCTCGGCCGACACGTGCCGCTCGACCTCGGCGAACACCGTGCGCTTCACGTCGAGGTCCTCGAACACCGCTTCGATGACGAAGTCGGCGTCGGCGAACGCTGCCTTGTCCAGCGACCCGGTCACCAGCGCCTTGAGCCGGTTGGCCGCGTCGGGGGAGAGCCGGCCCTTGCCGAGCAGCTTGTCGACCTCGGTGTGGACGTAGCCGACGCCCTTGTCCACGCGGGCCTGGTCGACGTCGGTCAGCACGACCGGCACTTCCAGCCGGCGGGCGAACAGGAGCGCCATCTGGGAGGCCATCAGGCCCGCGCCGACGATGCCGACCTTGGTCACCTTGCGCGCCAACGCCTTGTCCGGCGCGCCCGCCGGTCGCTTGGCCCGCTTCTGCACGAGGTTGAACGAGTACAGCCCGGCCCGGAGTTCGTCGCCCATGACGACGTCGGCCAGCGCCTCGATCTCGGCGGCGTAGCCCCGGTCCAGGTCGTTCTCGCGCGCGAGTGCCAGCAGCTCCAACGCTTTCAGCGCACCCGGCGTCGCGCCCTTGGTGCGGCCGTACACGATGCCCTTGGCCCGGGCGAGTGCCGCGTCCCAGCCCGCGCCGCGGTCGATCTCCTTGCGCGGCACGGGGATCTCGCCGCGCACGACGCCCGCGAGCCACTCCAGCGACCGCTCCAGGTAGTCCGCCGACTCGAACAGGACGTCCGCGATGCCGAGCCCGAACGCCTGCTCGGGCTTGAGCATCCGGTTCTGGTTCAACGCGTTCTCGAAGATCACGGTCACGGCCGCGTCCGGGCCGATCAGGTTCGGCAGCAGCTGCGTGCCGCCCCAGCCCGGGAACAGGCCCAGGAACACCTCGGGCAGCGCGATCGCGGCGGCGTTCGACGCGAGCGTGCGGTAGTGGCACGACAGCGCCAGTTCCAGGCCGCCGCCCATGACCGCGCCGTTGACGAACGCGAACGTGGGGATCTTCGAGTCGGTGAACCGGCGGAACACGTCGTGGCCGAGTTCGCCGATGAACAGGGCGTGCTCGCGGCGCGTGGCGTGCTCGACGGCGGACAGGTCGGCGCCCACGGCGAACACGAACGGCTTGCCGGTCACCGCGATCGCGACCGGGTCCGCGGCGGCGGCCTCGTCGAACGCGGCGGCCAGGCTCACCAGGCCCTGCGGGCCGAACGTGGACGGCCGGGTGTGGTCGTGGCCGTTGTCCAGCGTGATCAGGGCGACCCGCCCGGCCAGACCGGGCACGGAGACCAGGCGCGTGCGCGCGGTCGTCACGACCTCGTCGGGAAACAGTTCCTTCGCCTGCTCGGCGGTCGGCGTGCTCACTTCGACTCCCCGTTCCAGCTCGGGTTCTCCCAGATGACGGTCCCGCCCATGCCGATGCCGATGCACATGGTGGTGATGCCGTAGCGCACGTCCGGGCGCTCGGCGAACTGGCGGGCGAGCTGGGTCATCAGCCGCACGCCCGACGAGGCCAGCGGGTGGCCGACCGCGATCGCGCCGCCCCACTGGTTGACGCGGGGGTCGTCGTCGGCGATGCCGAAGTGGTCGAGGAACGCCAGGACCTGCACGGCGAACGCCTCGTTGATCTCGAACAGGCCGATGTCGTCGATCGTCAGCCCGGCGCGCTTGAGGGCCTTCTCCGTGGCGGGCACCGGTCCGACGCCCATGACCTCGGGCTCGACGCCCAGGAACGAGTAGCCCACGAGCCGCATGGCGACCGGCAGGCCCAGTTCCCGCGCGGTGTCCTCGTCGGCGAGGATGCAGCCCGTCGCACCGTCGTTGAGCCCGGCGGCGTTGCCCGCCGTGACCCGGCCGTGCGGGCGGAACGGGGTCTTGAGCTTGGCCAGGTCCTCGACGGTCGTGCCCGGCCGGGGTGGCTCGTCGGCGGTGGCCAGCCCCCAGCCGTGCTCGGTGGACCGCGTGGCGACCGGCACCAGTTCGGGGCCGATCTTGCCGTTCTTGACGGCGTCGGCGTACTTGGCCTGGGAGGCGGCGGCGTACGCGTCGGCGCGCTCCTTGGTGATCGCGGGGAACCGGTCGTGCAGGTTCTCCGCGGTCGAGCCCATGACGAGCGCGGACGGGTCGACGATCTTGTCGGACAGGAAGCGGGGGTTGGGGTCGACGCCCTCGCCCATGGGGTGGCGGCCCATGTGCTCGACGCCGCCCGCGATCACCACGTCGTACGCGCCGAACGCGATGCCGCTCGCGGCCGTGGTGACGGCGGTCATCGCGCCCGCGCACATGCGGTCGATCGCGTAGCCGGGCACGGACTTGGGCAGTCCGGCCAGCAGCGCGGCCGTGCGGCCGATGGTCAGGCCCTGGTCGCCGGTCTGCGTGGTCGCCGCGACGGCGACCTCGTCGATCCGTTCCGGCGGCAGCTCGGGGTGGCGGCGCAGGAGTTCGCGGATCACCTTGACCACCAGGTCGTCGGCACGCGTCTCCGCGTAGATCCCCTTGGGGCCGGCCTTGCCGAACGGCGTGCGCACGCCGTCGACGAAGACCACGGTCCGAGCACGCGCATCTGGTGCGGCCACGGCGTCTCCTCAAGCTTCGGTGACGGGCTGTCCTCCGATCGTGGACACCGCTCCTACCGATCGGTAATCCCGACTCTAGTCCTCATTACCGGTCGGTAACCACCTGGGTCGCCCTGTCGGGTGTGTCACGGAAGTGCCGGATGCCGAGGAAGATCAGGAAACCGAACGGCGAGAGCAGGATCGTGAACACCAGCAGCGGTCCCATGAGCAGCGGGTGCAGGTCCAGCCGCCGGGACTCGCGGAACATCCACGCGCCGATCAGCAGGTCCCACGCGATCACCTGGGCCCACACCGCCGTGGCACCCCACGCCTCGTTCATGAACGCGCGCAACGTGTCCAGGTCGGGGTTGCTCATCGTGGCCCACAGCACGGGCAGGTGCCCGACCGTCACCACGCAGAAGACGACCAGCGGCGGCACCGCGACCAGCGGCGAGGAGACGATCTTGAGCGTGCCCGACCACTTCGGGGCGAACACCATCAGGCCCCAGAACGGGACCGTGAGCAGGAACGCGATCTGGAACAGGAACCCGGTCACGCCGCCACCGCCACGCGCGCGGTCCGACGGGAGTTCAGCAGCAGGGCCACGACCGTCACCAGTCCCGACCACGCCACGAGCACCAGCGCGCCGACCGTCGTCTGTCCGTCGGGCTGGAACGGGGCCTGGCCGCGCAACGCCTGCCACGTCGTGAGCACCATGAGTCCGGCATAGCCGATCGACAGCCCCCACACCAGCGTGCGGTTGGCCCGGCGGCCGAACAGCACGACGATCAGCGGGATCAGTTGGAGCGCGTGGATGCCGACGAAGTGCGGGACGCGCAGGTCGCCCGCGTTGGCGTTCCAGCCGGTCACCGCCAGCTCGGTGGTCGTGCTGTCGGGCCGGCCGATCGTGTGGGACCCGGCGATGCCGGTGGCCGAGACCTGGTCCGGGTCGATGTTGCGGGCCATGAGGATGCCCAGGGCCAGGCCGATCAGCGCGAGGAACGAGCCGAGGCGGATCGCCAGACCGGCCACGCGGTCCTCGAAGCGCGTGAAGGCCAGCACCAGGGAGATGATCAGGTGCATGACCCACACCCCGAGAATGGCGTATGCCATGGTGTCCCACAGCGCGTCGTCCAGCGGCGTGGACTCGTTGAAGTGGCTCTGCCGGCCGCGGACCACCTGACCGGTGATGATCAGCATTTCGAGGGTCCCGCCGACGGCGATCAGCGTGCCCGCCCACCGGGCCAGGCGCTTGAAGCGGGTGACGAACGTGAGGATCCACGCGAACGTCACCCCGTAGAGGGCGAGCGAGATCGCGAACTTGAACGGCTTGAACCAGATCGGCGCGTCGAGCAGGACGCGGTCATCGACGACCAAGCCGACCGCCGAGACGGCCGTGAAGCCGAGCATCAGGAAGGTGAAGATCATCAAGGGTGGGTGCCAGCGGAGGATGCGACTCATGACCTCTCCCAGTTATGGATAGTGACGCTTTCTACTATCGGATAGCTACAGTATCCATACTGAGGACGATCTCAGGAAGGGTTTCGGTACATGCGCATCGCCGAGTTGAGCCGGCAGGCCGGCGTGCCCGTCGCGACGATCAAGTACTACCTGCGCGAGGGGCTGCTCCACGCGGGCGAGCGCACCAGTCCCAACCAGGCCCGCTACGACGACACCCACCTGCACCGGCTGCGCCTGGTGCGGGCGATGGTGCAGGTCGGCGGCCTGTCGATCGCGAAGGTGCGCGAGGTGCTCGGCGCGTTGGACGACCCGGAACGGTCGGAGCACCGGGCCATGGGCGCGATGAGCGCGGCCCTCACACCCCGCCACTTCGAGCACGACGACAAGATCGCCTACGAGCAGGCACGTGCGTTCCTGAAGCGCAACAAGTGGCCGGTCCGGACGAAGCTTCCCGCGTTCCAGGCGCTCGTGGACGTCCTGGCGGCCGCCCGCGACGTCGGGCACGACCGGTTCATCGACCACCTCGACCGGTACGTCGACGCGTGCATGACGATGGCCGAGGCGGACGTCGAGTACGCCTTCATGGCCAAGACCCGCGACACGTCCTTCGAGAACGTGGTGATCGGCACCGTGCTCGGCGACGCGGTGGTCGCGGCGGTGCGCAGGCTCGCCCAGGCCGAGGTCTCCGGCCGGACCCTCGGTGAGGTCAAGGACGAGGACGAACCGGAACCGGACGGCCCGGACTGCGTGGAGAACGAGTGGGACGGTGACTAGCGCCCGGACCGGCCCTCGGCGGGCCGGTCCGGCGACGGTTCACTCGGGACGGGTGGCCAGGGCCTTCGCCAGCGCCTCGGCCGTCAGACCGAGCTGCCACGACCGGGCACCGCCTTCGCGGAGCGCGGCCGTCACGCCCTCGACCGACAGGTCGGCCGGCGGTTGCCAGCAGGTGCGGCGCACGAGGTCGGGCAGCAGCAGGTTCTCCACCGGCAGCGTGTTGGCCTCCGCGACGGCCGTGAGCGCCGTGCGTGCGGCGGCCAGCCGTACCGCGGCGGCCGGGTCCTTGTCCGCCCAGCGGTTGGGCGGCGGAGGGCCGTCGTGCTGCTGGGCCGGGTCGGGGAGTTCCGCCTTGGGCAGTGCCGCCGCCCTTTGCAGGGCGCCGAACCACTCGCCGACCATGCGCCGTTGCGCCCGGCCCCGGAAGACCGGCAGGCCTGACAGCGTGGCCTCGTCCGGCGGGTTGCGGACGGCGGCCTCGACGAGCGCGCTGTCCGGGAGCACCCGTCCGGGTGCGATGTCACGGGTCCTGGCCACGGTGTCGCGGGTTTCCCACAGCGAGCGCACGGCGGCCAGTTGCCGGGGACTGCGAATGCGGTGGATGCCGGACGTGCGTCGCCACGGCTCGGCACGGGGACGCGGCAGGGGAGCGGTGCGGGCGGCCTCGAACTCCTCGAGGGCCCAGCCCAGCTTCCCCTGCCGGTCCAGTTCCCGTTCCAGCACGTCACGCAGTTCGACCAGCAGCTCGACGTCGAGCGCCGCGTAGTTCAGCCAGTCGGCCGGCAGCGGGCGGCGCGACCAGTCGGCCGAGCCGTGCCCCTTCTCCAACCGGTAGCCGAGCAGGCGCTCGACGAGCGTGCCGAGAGCCACCCGTTCGAAACCGGCGAGCCTGCCCGCCAGCTCGGTGTCGAACAACACGGCCGGACGCAGGCCGAGTTCGGCGAGGCACGGCAGGTCCTGGGACGCCGCGTGCAACACCCACTCGGTCCCGTCCAGCGCCGCGACCAGCGGGTCGAGCCGACCGCCGAGGGCGATCGGGTCGACCAGCACGGTCCCGGCGCCCGCCCGGCGCAGTTGCACCAGGTAGGCCCGTTGCGAGTAGCGGTAGCCCGAGGCTCGCTCGGTGTCCACCGCGACCGGTCCCGTCGCCGAAGCGAGCGCTTTCGCGGCACGCTCCAGCGACGGGGCATCGGCCACCACCGGCGGAACTCCGTCAGCGGGTTCCGTCAGCGGAACCGGATCTGCTCCGGTTGGTTCGGTCGGCTCGTCGGCGGGTGCATCCACGGCGGATGACCTTACGACGAACGAACCACTCGCGGGTGATTCAGGCCGGTTCAGTGTGGTGACCTGCTCAGCGGATCACGCCGGCACGCATGGCCAGCGCCACCATCTGAGCCCGGTCACCCGTGCCCAGCTTGCGCCCGATCCGCGACAGGTGAGACTTCACCGTGAGCGCGGACAGGCTCAACGCCTCGCCGATCTCCTTGTTGCTCTGGCCGTCAGCGACCAGCTGGAGCACCTCGACCTCGCGCGCGGACAGTTCCCGCGGCGTGTTGTCGGTGCCCGGCACACGTGTTCCCGCCGCGAGCACGGGTGCCACCCGCGTGGCGGTGTCGTGGCGCGGGTCGGCTGGGGTCCGGCACACGTGTTCCCGCCGCGAGCACGGGTGCCACGCTCGGGTCCGCGTAGACGCCGCCGTCGAGGACCCTGCGCACTCCGTCGGTGACCACCATCGGCGAGGCGGACTTCAGGAGGTACGCCTGGGCGCCCGCCTGGAAGGCCGACCTGACCGCGTAGGGGTCGTCGGAGGACGCGAGGACCACGATGCGGGGCCAGCCCTGGGCACGGAGTTCCGTGACCAGGTCGATGCCGGTTCCGTCCGGCAGACCCAGATCGAGGATCGCGAGATCACACGGTCCGGTTGCGAGTGCCCGCGCCCGAGCCTCCGCGACCGAAGCCGCTTCGTGTACGGTCCCGGCTCCCATCTGGGTGAGCCGGGCACTTATCGCCTCCCTCAGCAGCGGGTGGTCGTCGACCACCAACACCGAAAAAAGCTCCTCCCGCGGGTGCGGGACCATGTTCGCCGGCAACGAGCCGGCTGGCGTGGTACGAACGGCCTGACCTAAGCCGACGGCAGCCACGTCACTACCTCCCTGGAGTCGGTCGTGCCCCCCGACCGGCACCGGGACTTTCGGCCAATCAGCCGCGCCACTGATCGACCGAAAGTGGTGTCGTCTGGGGCAGCGTAGCCGCCCAAGCGGGTCTACGGGACGATCAATCGGGTATCTATCGCGAATGAGTCGTCACCGTTGGCCTCGGTTGTCACACGATCGGATGACAACTGGATAGGGCTTGTAACGCGAGTCGGTCTCACGACGACACCTAGGAGTTGGCCGTGTCGAGCACCGCACACCGAGATCGAGCGGCGGATCTGCTGGCCCGCGTCCCGTTGGTCGACGGACACAACGACCTCCCGTGGGCGCTGCGCGATCTCGCCGCCGAGGGCGAAATCGGTGAAAAGTCAATACCGGGCGATCCGTGTCGCGGCGCGTCCCGAATCGATCTGAGGACCCTCCAGCCCGCCCTCCAGACCGATCTCGTGCGGGCGCGGCGGGGCCGATTGGGCATCCAGTTCTGGTCCGTCTGGGTCCCGTGCCGGCTGGCGGGCGACGCAGCCGTCACCGCCGTGCTGGAGCAGGTCGAACTGGTCCATGAACTCGTCGCCGAGTACCACGACGAACTGGCGCTCGCGACGACCGCGGACGAGGCCGAGTCGGCATTCGCCGCAGGGCGGATCGCGTCCCTCATCGGAGCCGAGGGCGGGCATTCCATCAACGGGTCGTTGGGCGTCCTGCGCGCGTTGCGGCGGTTGGGCGTGCGCTACATGACGCTGACCCACAACGAGAACACCCCGTGGGCCGATTCGGCGACCGACGAGCCGGTGCACGGTGGGCTCACCGACTTCGGTCGGGAGGTCGTCCGCGAGATGAACCGGATCGGCATGCTCGTCGACCTGTCCCACGTCGCACCGAGCACTATGCGTGACGCGTTGGACGTGTCGACCAAGCCCATCGTGTTTACGCATTCCTCTTGTCGTGCCGTGGCCGATCACCCTCGGAATGTGCCGGACGACGTGCTCGCGCGACTGTCGGGCAACGGCGGCGTGTGCATGGTGACGTTCGTGCCCCGGTTCGTCTCCCAGCGGCTGGCCGAGTGGGACGACGAGCTGAAGGACGCGATGACCGCGGCGGGGGAGAACCACAACGACCTGGAGGTCCGCGAGCGGTTCCTGGCGACGTGGCGTTCGGCGACCCCGCCGCCGCGCGTGACGCTGGACGACGTCGTGGCGCACGTGGAGCACGCCCGCGAGGTGGCCGGGATCGACCACATCGGCATCGGCGGGGACTACGACGGCACCCGGGAGCTGCCCGAGGGGCTGGAGGACGTGTCCACGTACCCGGACCTGTTCGGTGCCCTGCTGGAGCGGGGGTGGAGCGAGGACGAGTGCGCCAAGCTCGCCGGTCGCAACGCGCTGCGGGTGCTCCGCGACAACGACTGAGGCCGGCCGCCCGGTCGAGGGTCCCGGGTGCGCGACTCGCGCGTTCTCCGGGGAGGACGGCTTTCGGCCGGGCGTGCCGAGTGCACGACCGGTGATGTCCGAACGTGCGACTCGTGGTGCCGGAACGCATAACTCGTGGTGTCTGAACGCACGACTCGCGGTGTCTGAACGCACGACTCGCGGTGTCTGAACGCATAACTCGCGGGATTGGGGGTGGGATCACCCGAAGGGAGGTGTCCGAGTGGAGGACTCGCGGTCAGCGGAGGGTGGTCACGCCCACGGGGGGCAGGCCGACGGCGGTGGCCATGAGGTCGTAGAACGCGGTGCCGTGGGGCGACAGGTCGGGGGTGGTGGCGGTCCACGACGCGCGCAGCTCAAGGTCGTCCGTGCGCGCGGGACCGGCGATCGAGCCGAAGCGCGCCGACGACGTCTGCGTCACGGTGCCGCCCAGCGCCACGAACGGCGCGTCGGACACCTCCAACGACTCGGTCAGCCACGACCACCCGACCTCGGGCAGCAGCGGGTCCGACGCCAGCTCCGGGTCCAGTTCCACCCGCACGTACGCCACCAGGCGGAAGATCCCGGACCACGAGTCCACCCCGTCCGGGTCGTGCAGCAGCACCAACCGCCCGGTCGACAGCTCGTCGGCGGGACCGGTCACCTCGGCGGTCAACGCGTACGCCCAGGGCGCGAGTCGTTGTGGCGGGCGCACAACGGACAGCTCGAGTTCCGGCCGGGTCCGCACCGACCGCAACGTGGCCACCGCCCGCCGGAACAGTTCGGGCTCCCCCACCACTCCGGTCACGACACCGACCTTAGGCCCGCCCACCCCGTCGGGTGAGCACGGCACGCCGGTGATCGACGCCCCGCGGTCGAGGTGTCCGGGGAGCGGACGGTCCGGCGGGAAAACCGGCCCGCCACCCACGTCGCCGGGAATGGGCGACCACGCGGACGACGGCCGCCGGGCCGTGGGACGATGGCGTCGACATGAGCGACTACACCGACGCCCCGCTGCTGGTCGCCGCGCGCGGAGGCACACCGTCACGCACCCCGGTCTGGTTCATGCGCCAGGCGGGCCGTTCGCTGCCCGAGTACCGCAAGCTGCGCGCGGGCACGGCCATGCTCGACGCCTGCCTCGACCCGGACATGGTCCGCGAGATCACCATGCAGCCGGTCCGCCGGCACGACGTGGACGGCGCGATCCTGTTCTCCGACATCGTCGTCCCGCTCAAGATCGCGGGCGTCGACCTGGACATCGTGCCCGGCACCGGCCCGGTGATCGCGAAGCCGATCGCCGACCGCCGCGACGTCGAGGCGCTGCCCGCCCTGCTGCCCGGCCAGGCCCAGCCGGTCGCCGACGCGATCGGCCTGCTGCTCAAGGAACTCGACGGCGTCCCGCTGATCGGGTTCGCGGGTGCGCCGTTCACGCTGGCGTCGTACCTGGTCGAAGGCGGCCCGTCGAAGAACCACGAGCGCACCAAGGCGCTCATGCACGGCGACCCGGAGCTGTGGCACGCCCTGCTCGACCGCCTCGCCGACATCACCGGCGCGTTCCTGCGCGTGCAGGTCGACGCGGGCGTACAGGCCGTGCAGCTGTTCGACTCGTGGGCCGGCGCGCTGTCCGAGCGCGACTACCGCGAGTTCGTCCTGCCGCACTCGACGAAGGTGCTGCGGAGCGTCACGACCGTGCCGCGCATCCACTTCGGCGTCGGCACGGGCGAACTGCTGCCCGCGATGCGCGAGGCCGGCGCGGACGTCGTCGGCGTCGACTGGCGCACGCCGCTGGACGTGGCCGTGCGCCGGCTCCGGGCCGCCGCGCCGGACCTGCCGCTCCCGGTCGTGCAGGGCAACCTGGACCCGGCGCTGCTGTTCGCCGGCCTGCCCGCGCTGGAACGCGAGGTCGAGCGCATCAAGCACGAGGGCAGGGCCGCCGCCGGCCACATCTTCAACCTCGGCCACGGCGTGCTCCCGGACACCGATCCGGACATGATCACCAAGGCCGTCGAGCTGGTGCACCGGGCGGGATGACGGGGATGCGCGTCGCGGTGGTGGGTGGCGGGATCTCCGGTCTGGCCGCCGCGCACCGCCTGCGGCTGCTGCTCGGCCCGGCCGCCGAGATCACCGTGGTCGAGCGGTCCGACCGGCTCGGCGGCAAGCTGCGCACCGAGCAGGTCGCCGGGCTGCGCTACGACGTCGGCGCGGAGGCGTTCCTGCACCGCCGGACCGAGGCCGCCGAACTCGTCGTCGAACTCGGGCTCGGCGGGCACGTCGTGCACCCCACCGGTGCGCCGTCCACCATCCGGGCGGCCGGTGCGATCCGGCCGATCCCGGCGCACACGCTGATGGGCGTGCCCGCGTCCGTGGAGGCGGTCCGCGCGGTGCTGTCCGCCGAGGGACTGCGCCGGGTCGCGGCCGAACCCGACCTGCCGCCGATCGACCTGGCGGGCCGGGACGTCGCGGTCGGCGCGCTGCTGCGCGAGCGGTTCGGCCCCGAGGTCGCCGACCGGCTCGTCGGACCGCTGCTGGGCGGCGTGTACGCGGGTCGCACGGACGTGCTGGGCCTGCGCGCCACGATGCCGAGCCTGGCGACCGCGCTCGACTCGGGCGTCGGCTCGCTGCTGGCCGCCGCCGCGACCACCATGCCCGCGCCGCCGCAGCCGCGCGTGCCGCGCCCGCCCGTGTTCGGCACGCTCGACGTGGGGCTGTCCGCGCTCGTCGACGCGCTGTCCACGCGGGCCCGGATCAGGCTGGGGCTGCCGGTGCGGCGCCTGGTCCGGCGCGAGCGCGACTGGCGGCTGGAGATCGGGTCGGCCACCGCGCCGGAGTTCCTCGACGTGGACGGCGTCGTGCTCGCCGTGCCCGCGCCGGCGGCCCGCAAGCTGCTCGCCGACATCGCGCCCAAGGCCTCCGTGCGGCTGGGCGAGGTCGAACTGGCGTCCATGGCCGTGGTCGCGTTGGCCCTGCCGCCCGGCACGGAACTGCCCGAGCGGTCGGGCGTGCTGCTGGCCGAGGGGGAGCGGTACGCGGACGGGACCCCGTTCAGCGCCAAGGCTTTCACGTTCTCCAGTCGCAAGTGGGCGCACCTGGCCGGTGGTCCGGCGCTCGTGCGCGGCAGCGTGGGACGGCACGGCGACGTGCGCGTGCTCCAGCGCGACGACGAGGACCTGGTCGCCGCCGTCCGCGCCGACCTGGCCGAGCTGACCGGGATCACGGCCGCGCCGATCGACGTGCTGGTGACCCGGTGGGGCGGTGGCCTGCCGCAGTACGGCGTGGGTCACCTCGACCTGGTGCGCGATGTGGAGGACGCGGTCGAGGACGTGCCGGGCCTGGCCCTGGCGGGTGCCACGCTGCACGGCGTCGGCATCCCGGCGTGCATCGCGACCGGCGACGCCGCGGCGGCCCGGGTCGCGGCCCACGTCCTGGGGCGAGTGAGAGGATGAGGGCATGGCCCGCCTGAACTACACCGAGCTGAACGACACCATCCGCTACACCATGTGGTCCGTGTTCCGGGTCGACGCCGGGCGGCTGCCCGACGAGCGCGGCCCGGCCGCCGCCGAGGCCCAGGAGTACCTGGACGGCCTGGAGGGCAAGGGCGTCGTCGTGCGCGGCGTGTACGACGTCGCGGGTCTGCGCGCCGACGCGGACTACATGATCTGGTGGCACGCCGAGGAGATCGAACAGGTCCAGCAGGCGTACACCGGGTTCCGGCGCACCGCCGTGGGCCGGGTGTCGACGCCGGTGTGGAGCCAGGTCGCCCTGCACCGCCCGGCCGAGTTCAACCGCAGCCACGTCCCCGCCTTCCTGGCCGGGGAGGAGCCGCGCAAGTACGTGTGCGTGTACCCGTTCGTGCGGTCCTACGAGTGGTACCTGCTGCCGGAGGACGAGCGCCGCAAGATGCTCGCCGACCACGGCAAGGAGGCGCGGGACTACCCGGACGTGCGGGCGAACACCGTGGCGTCGTTCGCGCTCGGCGACTACGAGTGGCTGCTGGCGTTCGAGGCCGACGAGCTGCACCGGATCGTGGACCTGATGCGCCACCTGCGCGGCACCGAGGCGCGGCTGCACGTGCGTGAGGAGATCCCGTTCTACACCGGCACCCGCGTGCCGGCGGCCGAGCTGGTCGCGAACCTGCCCTGACCCGTCGGCCGGGTGCGTCCACAGTGGACGCACCCGGCCGACGGTGCCCTACTTGGCGAACTTGAAAGAGCGGATCGTCGTCTGCTCGAACCCGTTGCCCTTGCCGTCGGAACCCTTGGCACGCAACGAGACGTAGCCGTCGCGCTTGGGCGTGCGCAGGAGGACGGAATCCCCGGCGACCGGCACCTTCGTCCACGTGGCACCGTCGTCGTAGGACACTTCCGCCACCTCGATCCGCTGACGCGGCCCGGTGAAGCCGAACGGCACCCGTACCGACTTCCCGGCGGCGACGATCCCGTTCGTCGGCGTGAACTGGACGGCGGTGACCGGTACGGGGACCCGGGTCCGGTCGCTCGTGGCGGAAGGCGCGAAGCGGAAGTTCCAGGCGGTGCGCACGAGCGTGCCGTACTCGCTCATCTCGGGTGAGTGCGTGCTCTCGGTCTCGACCCGGTAGTCGGCCATTCCCTCGGGCAGCTTGGTGAAGGCGACCCAGTCGCTGTTCTGTTCTTCGACAAGCGTGCCGTTGCGGTACAGGGTGACCTTGGGCGCACCGATGACACCGCGGTTCCCCCCGCCGTCCACGTATGTCTTCAAGATCATGAGTAGGGCGCCGCTGGTCCCGTAGACCGTGGAGCCCTGCTCGTCCAAACGGGTGACCGGGTTGAACGCGGGTACCTGGAACCGCAGGTCGTGGACTTGTCCTTGGCGGTACGCGCGCATCGGAGAGGACCAATCCGCCGCGAGCGAATCGCCGCGGTGCTGCGAGAAACCCCAGTTCCAGGAGACGTCGGTGGTGACGTACTCGACGAGGTTGCTCGGCGTCGCGGGACGGGAGAACCAATTGATCGACTGGTCGTCGGACAACCGCATGCTTTCGGCCAGGGAATGGCTCAGCCCAGGGGTACCCTGCGGGTCGATCCGGATCTCGGCGAGGTCCTTCTTGGCCGGCTTGCGGATGAATCCGGTCGAGACCCGGCCTCGGTCGATGTAGCCGAGCATGTAGGTCGCGGTGGCCGTCACCGCCTTGGTGGCCGCGAATGTGTACAGCCCGTCGAGTCGGGGCTGTGGTCCGATGACTCCGATGGACGTCAGATCGCCGAATCCGTTCGGGAAGTTGGTGAAGACGGACTCCCCCTTCCAAGCGACACCCACGATGGCGCTCTGGTGGACCGCCGTGGCGTCGGGTGCGGTGACGGTGAGCGGCTTGGCGGTGCGAGCGTCGACTTTCACCACCATGTCCGCCGTCACCGACAACTTCGGAGCCGAGAGCAGGGCCTGTCGAGTCGATTCACCTACGACGCTGGTGAGGACGTAGTCGCCCTTGGCCAGTCGCAGGGTCGTGCTCGGTACCGAGGGGTCGAGGAACCGGAACTGTTCCCCGGGAGCGCTACCGTGCCACGCCGTGTTGTGAGTGGTTGCCGGCCTGCCGTCGTGCCCGATGAACTCGAGGTGGACGTCGTAGCTCTCGGGCTCGCTGTGCACGCTCAGCGGCACGCGGACCTTGATCGCGCCGGTCGTGACGACGGTGCCCGAGTGTCGACCATCCGGGTGGGTTCGGGTGTCGGCGGTGACCCGTACGGAAGCGGTGCCATGCGCGGGCACGGTGATCTCGTTGGCGGACAACGAGAACAGGCCGGAGGGAGCGCCGGTCTCCAGCGTCAGGCCCAGCACCGCCGGCTGGTCGCCGGTGTTGCGGTAGACGAGATCACGGGTGAGCGGCTCGTCGTCCTGGCGGGGCCATCGCTGTTCGCCGAACGTGAGGGTGGTCGGCTCGGCGACAACGGTCACGACGGTGGCCGCGGCGACATCGATCCGGCCGGAGCCCTGGTCGAACTCGCCCGTACCCGACTTGGGTACGGCGCTGCCGGTGAGGGCGGCCTTGATTCGGGCACCGGTCCAGTCGGGGTGCTGCTGGGCCAGCAGGGCCGCCGCGCCCGCGACGTGCGGGGTGGCCATGGACGTGCCTTGCATGGCGACGTGGGTGTCGTCGACCGGTTCGCCGTTCCGGCCTTCGGCGGCCTTGGCCGCGACGATGCGCACACCGGGCGCGGTCACGTCGGGCTTGACCGCGTGGTCGCCGAGCCTGGGGCCACGGCTGGAAAATCCGGCCACGGCGTCGTTCTGGTCCACCGCACCGACGGTGAGCGCGGCGTCGGCGCTGCCCGGCGAGTTCACCGTGCCGGGCAGGCCGTCGTTGCCCGCCGACACCACGAACAGCGTGCCGGAGCGCTCTGAGTAGGTGTTGATCGCCTCTTCCAGCGGGTCGACGCCCGGGAAGTCGAGCCCGCCGAGGCTCAGGTTCACGATGTCGGTGCCCTGGTCCACGGCCCACTCGATGCCGGCCAGGATCGCGGACTCGGGGCAGCCTTTCCCGGCGCACACCTTGCCGTCGAGGATCGACGCGTCCGGTGCCACGCCCCGGTACTTCGGGTCGTGGCTCGCGATCGTGGCCGCCACGTGGGTGCCGTGGCCGTTGCGGTCGACGGTGTCCGGGTCGGTGGTGAAGTTGTGTTCGGCGATCTCCCGACCGGCGAGGTCGGGGTGGGCGCCGTCGACGCCGGAGTCCAGCACGGCGACCTTGACGCCCTTGCCGGTGAAGCCCTTCTCCCACGCGGTGGGTGCGCCGATCTGCCTGGTACTTCGGTCCAGGGTCGGTGTGCGCAGGCCGTCGAGCCAGACCCGGCGCACGTTCGGGTCGCCGAGCATCCCGGACCAGTTCGCGGACGCGTCGGACTTCGCGACGGTCGCGGCGAACGCGCCCGGCAACGTCGCGGTGGTCCGCATGCCCGCTGCGCGCGTTTCCTTCCCCTGCACGACGAGCGGCACTGAGTCGCGGTGCTTGTCGTCGTAGCCGAAGCCGATCAGCCCGGTCACGTCGAACAGCCGCGGGTCGAGTTTGCCCTGTGCCAGCGGTGCGAACGCGTCGCTCGGGACGACGTGGGCGTGGCCGTCGCGTTCGAAGCGGTGGAACGTGGTCTTGTCGCGTCCCGGTCCCGGTTCGACCCCGGTGACCTTGTCGCCGGCGAACGTGACCTTGTCGCCGGTGATCAGCGTGACGGTGTCGGACGACGACACCGGTGCGGCAGCGGCCGTGCCCGCCCCTGCCGCGACGGTCCCGGCGGCGATGACGGCGACCGCCAGTGCGGCGGTACCTGTTCTCGGCACGAGACACCTCCCTGTGGTTCCCCTCGCCCGCGTTGTTCGCGGGCTCCCGGAGTGGAGGTGCCGAAGCGTGCGTCGGTGTTGCTGAAATGTGACCCGCGTCACCTGAGTGCGACGGGTCGGTCCATTGTGGACCGACCCGTCGCCGTGCTCACCTCGCGAACTTGAACGTGCGGACGACCGCGTGCTCGAACCGGTTGCCCTTCGAGTCCGACCCCTTGGCGCGCAACGACACGTAGCCGCTGCCCGCCGGGGGCTTGAGCAGCACCGAGTCACCCGTGACCGGAGCCGGGGACCAGGTCTTGCCGTCGTCGTACGACACGTCGACGCCCACCTTGCGCACCTTGCCCGCGCCCGAGTCCTTGTCGAACTCGACCACGAACGGCACCCGCGCGGACCGGCCCCGCAGCGTGCCCGAGTCGTCCAGCTTCGGCGTGAACCGCACGAAACCGGCCGGGAGGGCGACGGGGGTCGTGCCGGTCGCGGTGTCGGAGCGGAAGGTCCAGCTCGCCGTCACCCGGCTCGCGTAGGCGAGCACGTCCGCCGCCGTCGTCAGGTCGATGTCGACCCGGTACTCGGCGGGACCCGCCGGCACCGGGAACTGGCCGACACCCGGCGCCTCGACCTTCGACAGGAGCTTGCCGTCGCGGTACAGCGCGACCGTGCCCTTGCCCGCGGTCCGGCCCTGGTTGCCTTCGCCGTCGACGAGCAACGACGGGCTGACCAGGAGGAGGTCCTGGTAGCGGGCGATGGACGGCAGGTACCGGTTGGCCGGCACCGCCGGACCGAACGGCGGGCGCAGGAATCGCTGCTGGTAGACGCGGCCCTTGCGGTAGTCGCGGTCGGGCGACGACCACGACGCGTCGGACCGGTCCGGCGCGGAATTCTGCTCCAGCCGCCAACCCCACCGCAGCTCGGGCGTGACGTAGTCGAGCGGCTTGCCGGACGCGGGGACCGGGTCGAGCGAGCCCCACCCGCCGGTGCCGTTCTTCGTCGTCGGGTTGGCACCGAGCAGGAACGTCCTGCCCGCCGGCGCCGCGTCCAGCGACGTCCGCACCTCGGCGAGGTCCCTGATCGACGGTGTGCGCACGAACCCGTCCGGCAGTCGGCCGACATCGGAGTACGACAACCGGTAGGTCGCCCGGTCCGAGGTGGCGGTCGTGCCGATCACGGTCTCGAACTCGGCCGCCGGCACCGCCTCGCCGAGGTGGCCGATCGCGATCGTGCCGTCGTACCCGCCGATGAACAGCACGCCCATCAGCAGCCCGTACTGGCCGTGGGTCCGCCGGTAGGTCAGCTCGCCCGGACCCTGCTTGGCGGCGGGGTCGGGCGGGGTGATCCGGACCGGCTTGGCCTTGCGCGCGTCGATTCGCACCGTGGTCGGGCCGGAGACCTGGACCTTCGGCGCCACGAGGAAGGCGCCCTTGGTCCGGCCCTGGTCGGTCACCGAGCTGTTGACCAGGTAGTCGCCCTTGGGTACGCGGGTGGTGAACGTGCCCTTGTCGCCCGGCAGGAACTTCACCGTCTGGTTGGTCAGGCCGAACACGTCGGTCGCGTGGCCCGTCGCCGGGCTGCCGTCCTGGTCGACGACCTCGAACGTGACGTCGTAGCTCTCGACCTCGCTGTCGACGCCCACGGGCGTGCGCACCGGCGTCGGCCCGCCGGTCGCGACGACCGCGCCGCCGAACGCCCCGCCGTCGGCCGTGCCGCGCGTGTCGGCGGTGACGGTGGCCGTCGCCGTGCCGCCGGCGGGCACGGTGAGTTCCTTGGGGGACACGGAGAACAGGTCCGCCGGTCCGGCCGCGTCGATCGTCAGGCGCAGCGAGATCGGCGTGGTACCCGTGTTGCGGTACTCCACCTCCTTGGTCACCGGCTTGTCGTCCTGGTGCGGCCATGCCTGGACGCCGAACGCGAGCCCGGTCGGCTCACTGGTCAGCGTCGAGTCGACGGCCTTGGTCAGGTCGATCCGGCCCGAACCCTGGTCGTACGCGCCGAGTTTCGGGTTGTACGCGGCCGTGGCGGTGAGGGCGGCCTTGATGCGGGAGCCGGTCCAGTCGGGGTGCTGCTGCGCCAGGAGCGCGGCGGCGCCGGCGACGTGCGGGGTGGCCATGGACGTGCCGCTCAGGGCGACGTGCGTGGCGTCTACCGGGTCCCCGATCTGGCCCTCGGCCGACTTGGCCGCGACGATGCCCACACCCGGCGCGGTCACGTCGGGCTTCACCCCGCCGTCAGAGCGTGGTCCTCGGCTGGAGAACACCGCGATGTCGTCGTCGCGCTCGACCGCGCCGACGGTGAGCGCGGAGTCCGCGCTGCCCGGCGAGCCGATGGTGCCCGGCCGGCCGGAGTTGCCCGCCGCCACGACGAACAGCGTGCCGGTCCGCGCCGAGAGCGAGTCGACGAGCGCCTCGATCGGGTCGGTCTCGGGGCCGTCCGGTCCGCCGAGGCTGACGTTGACCACGTCCGCGCCCTGCTCGACCACCCACGTGAGCCCGGAGATGATCCACGACTCGGCGCAGCCGCTGAGCACGCACACCTTGGCGTCGAGGATCTGCGCGTCGGGCGCCACGCCCCGGTACTTCGGGTCGTGGCTCGCGATCGTGGCCGCGACGTGCGTGCCGTGGCCGACGCGGTCGACGTTGTCGTTGTCCTCGGTGAAGTCGGCCTGGGCGAGTTCGCGGCCGGAGAGGTCGGGGTGCGCGCCGTCCACGCCCGTGTCGACGACGCCGACCTTGACGCCCTTGCCGGTCAGGCCCCGCTCCCACGCGGCGGGCGCGCCGATCTGCCTGGTGCTCTGGTCCAGCGTGGGCTGCCGCAGGCCGTCCAGCCACACCTTCTCCACGCCCGGATCGGCGACCAGCGCGGCGTACGCGGTGGCCGCCGCGGACTTCGAAGCCTTGGCGGCCAACGCACCCGGCAGCGCGTGCGTGACGCTCACGCCCGCCGCGCCGGTGCTCGCCGCCTGGAGGATCAACGGCACGGAGTCGCGGTGCGCGTCGTCGTATCGCGCGTCGATCAACCCGGTGACGTCGAACAGTCGCGGGTCGAGCTTGCCCCGTGCCAACGCGCCGTAGGCGTCGCGCGGCACGACGTGCAGGTGCCCGTCGCGTTCGAAGCGGTGGAACTCGGCCTTCTCCCGACCTGCCGCCGGTCGTACCGACACGGCGCCGCCGACCAGGGACACCCGGTCGCCGGTGAGCAGTGTGACCGTGGCGTCGGGTGTCGCGATCCGCTTGCCCGCCAAGGGGATTCCCGTCGCGGGAACCTCCGGTGGCGCGGCGGTCGCGGGCGTGGTGACCCCGACCACGAGGCCGATGGCGAGGGTGGTCGCCCCCCAGGCGACACCCCGGCCGGTCGATCTTGAACCCAGCACAGACACCTCCCGAATCCGGTGGGTACGCGTCCGAGACGCGCAATCGGGAGGACGCCGTCCGACCGCGGCGGCAGCGGTGTCCCAGTTCCCCCCAACGCCACCGAAGTTAGCCACGGGGCGCAAGCGGGTCAGCGTCGTTTCGAGGCGGCCCTGCCCCCTGGTCGGCCCAGTCGGTGGTCACGCGCGGTGACCCGACTGGCGACGCTGCGCTGTTCGCGCGGCCGGCCGGCGACCGGCCGGCCGAAGATCACTGATCCGCTCGCTGCCACCAGCGCCGTTTGGTCCGCGTCGGAAGTTCGCCCCGGTCGGCGAGCCACTCGGCGAAGGCCGCCGCGTCCTCACGCATTCGGCTGCCATCCGTTCGTGGCCGGCCCCGGCCGTAGGTGTCGAAGAGCGGACGGAAGCGTTCGCCCAACGAGTCGACCAGATCCGGGCGCAACATCGCCACGATCCCGCGCCGCTTCGACAACAGCGCCCGCGCCTCGACGGCGACGCGGTCCGGGTCGAACCCCGCCGGCACGTCGCCGTCGGCGAGCAGGGCGCGCAGCAGTTCGGCCTGGCGTCGGGCCAGTTCGGCGCGCTGGGGCGCGGTCACCGTTCGACGACCGCGCGGATCGCGGCCAGCTCGGCGGCCAGTTCCGCGTCGGACGGGTAGTCGTCGTCGCGTTCCAGCAGCACGCCCGGCGGGTCGACGCGGTCGCGCAACGCGGCCAGCACGTCGAGCACCTCGGGCAGCACGGCGTGGGCGTGCGTGTCGTGGTAGAGGCCGTTGTGCTCGACGCCGCCCGCGACGTGCACGTAAGCCAAGCGCTCCAACGGGATCTCGTCGAGGAACCGGTCCACGTCGGTACCCAGGTTGCGGGCGTTGGCGTACAGGTTGGCCACGTCGACCAGCAGGTGGATGTCGGTGCGCTCGACGAGTTCGGCCAGGAACCGGCCCTCGGACAGCTCGCCGTCGGGCCACTCCAGCAACGCGGCCACGTTCTCCAGCGCCAGCGGCACGGGCAGGTCCGGCTGGATCGACCTGACGTTGGCCACGAGCACGTCGAGCGCGTCGCGGGTGCGCGGCACGGGCATCAGGTGACCGGAGTCGAGCCCGCCCGCGCGCACGAAGCACACGTGGTCGCTGACGAACGGCGCGTCGACGGCCTCGGCGAGCGCGGCCAGGTGCGCGACCCGCTTCGGGTCGACCGGGTCGGCGCCGCCCAGCGACAGCGACACGGCGTGCGGCAGTACGGGAATGCCGCGTTCACGCAGCAGGAGCACGGATTCGGGCAGGTGCCCGACGTGCAGGTTCTCCGCGACCACCTCGACGAAGTCCACGCCGGGCAGCCGTTCCACGGTCAGGTCGATCTCCGGCCGCCACCCGATGCCGACCCCGAGTCGTTCAGTCACCGCCACCGCCTCCGCACGAGGAACCGCAGCTGCTCCCGCTGCTGCAACTGCTGCCGCTGTCGGACGAGGACGAACTGTCCGACGAGGAACTGTCCGACGACGACCCGCACCCGCTGCCCGCGCAACTCCCGCACGAGCTGTAGACCCCGCCGCCGCACGAGTCCGACGACGACGTCGTGGTCGACCGCTTCTTGCTGCGCCGCCGCAACGTCGAGGCCGCCGGGGCGAGCCCGAGCAGGTCGCACACGCGCAGACTCCCGACCCGGCCGAGCAGACCCTTGTACGCCACCAGGTGCAGCCGGCTCGCGGGCGTCGCGTACCGGGCCAGGTCGCGCACCTCGGCACGCCCGCGGCCGGTCAACGGTCCCCGCAGCTTCCCCGCGAAGTAGCGCACGAACAGCATCGCCACGACCACGCCGATGCACAGCAGGACCTGGACGTGCGTGATCAGGACCGTGAGCAGGGCCGCGATGCCGACCAGCAACGCGAGCACGCGCGTGGTCTTCGCGAGCGCCCGCCGCGTCGGCGACACCAGCAGTCCCCGGTCCAGCAGGTGGCGACGCAACCCCCGCGCTTCCGCGCTCGCCGCGACGGCCTGGACCAGTTCGCCGAACGGCCGCGACGCCGACCGCAGCGCGGCCGACTGGATCGGAGTCCACGAGCGCGGCGGCCCGCTGACCGGGCGCACCACGCCGCTGCGCGACAGGCGCAGCGCGCCCGCGTCGAGCAACGACACGACCGCGACCTCGGCCGCCCGCCCCGGCCCGCCGGCCAGGAACCCCTGCTCTTCCGGCCACAGTCGTGCCGGACCCGCCGTGACCGTCATCGGCCATCCCGCCTCTCCCCGGTGGTACCGCCGCCTGTGACGGACCGGCGCCACGCCTGGTTCCCGCGCAGCGTAAAGGTGTGACCAGCGAAAACGATGATCCGTCACGGAGGCGGTCCGGCCGTGTGCGGTGCGCGGTCGGACCGTGTCCGATTCGTCCGACGATGGGGGATCAGCTGCCCCCGCCCCCACCGCAGCCGCCCCCACCGCCGCAACCACTGCCACCGCCGCAGCCCGACGAACTGCACCCGCTGCCCGACCCGCACGCCGCGCCGGCGCCGGCGCCGTACGCCGCCGCGGTGGACCTGCCGCCACCATTCGTTCGCGGCAGGGGCCGACCGGCCACGTACGCGTCCCGCACCTCCGGGTCCGGGTGGCGTTCGATGCCGTGGAGGGCGACCGGTTCGACTCCCCCCGCCGAGCCGGTCGCCCTCCAGCCCCCGACACCCGCACTCGTGCGGGTCCGCGCCACCACCCGGGAACCCCGGGCGGTGAGTCCCACGGCGATCACCTTCGGCAGCGCGGCCAGCAGGACGCCGGTCAGCACGAGGTGCACCGACAGCCACCCGACCGGCCCGCCGACCGTGAGTTCCGACGCCCACCGGGCCAGGCCGACCGCGAACAGCAGGGCCAGCGGGAGCAGTGAGAGGACGGCCGACCGCAACGCCCGGCGCGGGTCGGCCAGCAGACCGGCCTCGACGGCACGTCCGGTGGCCAGGCGCACGGCCTCCGCGTGCCGGACGGTGTGGACCTGGCCCCACAGCGTCTTGCGGGCCAGGACGAGCGGCGGCCGTTCCACGTCGCGCAGCACACTGCGCGCGATCGGATCCCGTGCGGACGGGACACCCTGGGTGGCGGTCACGGTGCCGTCACGCGTGAGCCGCACATCTCCCGCGGCGATCAGTTCGGCCAGCGCGGTCTCGGCGACGCGTCGTGCGCCACCGACCAGCACGGCCAGCACGTGGACGTCGGGTGCGCCGGCGGGGGCGTCGTCCGACTGCCCCCGCAGGCGCACCCTGATCAGGATCGCGATCACGATCGTCACGGCGAGCGCGATCCAGTAAAGCTCGAAGAACCCCTGTTCCGTAATTCCCCACGGACGCTCCACGATCCACCCCCTGCGGACCTCGGCGGTTCGTCCGCCGGTCAGGAGGCAATGGTGTGCGCCGCTTCACACCCCAGCAAGAGTGCTTGAGCAACCCTTAGGGTTGCGGTAAAGGGGATTCAGGAGGACGACGCGCCGTCGACGCCGCCGGAGCCCTCACCGTCGGTGCCCTTGAACAGATGCATGTTTCCTCCATGGTGTGGTAACGGACATCATTCGGAGCAGCACTGGTCAGTCTGTCGGACCGGCGGTGGTTTCGACCAGACGCAAGCTGATGGAGTTGATGCAGTAGCGCTGGTCCGTCGGAGTCGCATAGCCCTCACCCTCGAAAACGTGCCCGAGGTGGCTGTGGCATGTGGCGCAGAGCACTTCCGTGCGCACCATGCCGAGCGCGCGGTCCTCGCGCAGGAGCACCGAGTCCCCGGCCAGCGGCGAGAAGAACGACGGCCACCCGCAGTGGGAGTCGAACTTCGTGTCGCTGCGGAACAACTCGGCGTCGCACGCGCGGCACGAGTAGACGCCTTCGGTCTTGGTGTCGGTGTACTCGCCGGTCCACGCACGTTCGGTGCCGGCTTGCCGCAGCACCGCGTACTCCTGCGGCGTCAGGGTCTCGCGCCACTCCGCTTCGGAGCGCACCACCTTCGGGGTCGCGCCGACGACTGGTTCCATACCTCCACGTTAAACGAAGAACACGGACAGGATCTGGCCCAGGTAGAACCACACGCTGACCCCTACGCCGAGCAGGATCAGCAGCACGATGAGCACGGCGGTCTGCCGGCGCAGTCCGCCCGCGCGGTTGGCCGAGTCGGCGAAGTGCTCCACCCCGGCCAGCGACCCCTCGACCGTGAAGGTCGGGTGCTCCCGGTGCATCCGGTCGAGGTGGGCGGCGAAGGCCCGCGTCTCCGGGTCGTCCGGGTCGAGGCCGATGAGTTCGTCGTCGAACCTGTCGTCGGGGGAACCCCCGGGTCGGGAACTGCCCATGGGCCCAGGGTAATGCCGATTTCACCCCGTGAGAGCGGCCGAAGGTCGGACCGCACCGACCGTGCGACCGTGCCCGAGCACCGGGACCGTCGCCAGGTCCGCGGGCGCGTCCACGCCCAGGGCGCGCAACGCCGCCACCAGCACGACGCCCTGTGCGCGGCGGGCGCCGTCGGCGATCTTGCACGCGGCGGCCGACCCGTCGGGCAGGCCGATCGCGAACACGCCCTCGGCGCCGTCCTTGGCCACCGCGCCGGGCACGCCGTGCATGAGCCGGGTGACGTCGCGGCCGGTGCCGCCGACCCACTCGGGGTAGGTGGTCATCGCGTGCGCGACCGTGTGCTCGTCGGTGCCGGGCGCGGCCGACGCGAGCCGGCCGAACCCGCGGGCCAGGCCCGCGAGGGTGATGCCGAACAGGGGAGCGCCGCAGCCGTCCACGCCGACGGCGCCGACCGGTTCGCTCGCGCACTCCTCGACCGTCGCCCGGATCGCGAGCTGGAGCGGGTGGTCGAGGTCGAGGTAGTCCGCGGTCGACCAGCCGTTGACCACGCAGGTCGCGAGCATGGCGGCGTGCTTGCCCGAGCAGTTCATCGTGATCGGCTCCGGCCCGCGCCCGGCCGCGAGGTGCGCGTGCAGGGCGTGCTCGCCGATCGGGAGTTCGGGGGTGCAGCGCAACGCGTCGACGTCCAGGCCCGCGCGGCCGAGGATGCGGCGGACGCCGTCGAGGTGGAAGTGCTCGCCGGAGTGGCTCGCGCAGGCCAGGGCGAGCAGCTCGGCGCGTTCGGCGTATCCGGCCCGGACCAGGGCCAACGCCTGGAACGGCTTGTTCGCCGAGCGGGGGAACGCCACGGCGGCGGGCTGGCCCACGCTCAGCCGCGTGGTGCCGTCCGGGGCGAGGACGACCACCGAACCGTGGTGCACGGACTCCAGGAACTCGCCCCGCCACACCTCGGCGACCAGCTCGTGAGCCATGCTCTCCTCCTCTATGCTGTCGTCTGTCGACAGTCAACAACACGGCCGCCGACGGGCGCTAGGAGACTTCGATGACATCCCCGCTCCACCTCAGCCTCGCCGCGCAGGCCGTCGAGATCCTGCGCGAGCTGGTGCTGACCGGTGAGCTGCCGCCCGGCAGCCGGGTGAACGAGGTCGGGATCGCGCAGCGGCTCGGCATTTCCCGGGGCCCGTTGCGCGAGGCGATCCGCCATTTGGCGTCCGAGGGATTGCTCGTCCTGGTTCCGCACCGGGGCGCGCACGTGCCTTCGGCGGACGTGTCGGAAGTCCGAGCGTTGTTCGAATTGCGCACCGCATTGGAATGCGCGGCGGCCGAACTCGCCGCGAGCCGCCGGACGGACACCGACGTCATCCGCCTGAAAGCGGTGTGCGAATCGTCCCGCCAGGCGCACACCGCGGGCGACAAATTCCCCTACCGGCTCGACCTCGCATTCCACCAGGCGCTTTTGGACGCGGCCCGCTCGCCGCGGATCGCCGAACAGGTGCGGCTCGTGCAGCAACGCGTCGTGCTCCTGCGCAGCGGCCTGCGCGACGACCCGCCGCACCAGCACGCGTCGCTGGACGACCACGACTCGCTCGTGGTGGCGGTCGAGGCCGGCGACCCGACGCGGGCCGCCGACGTGATGCGCCGCCACCTCGCCCGCGTGTGCGCCCAGATGCTCACCTCCCTCGGCTGAGCCCCGCGAGTCATGCGTTCGGACACCGCGAAACATGCACTCAAGCACCCCGGCACGCGCACTCCGGCACCTCCGACTACGCACTCGGGTGGCCCCGAACCACGCGTCCTGGCATCCCGCCCGCCTTCCGCCCGACCGCTGTCGGTGGTCGGGGTTAGGCTCCGGACGTGGCTGCCAAGGCTGAGGAACTCCAGGTCGGGGACCGGGTCGTGCGGGTGTCCAACCCGGACAAGGTCTACTTCCCCGAGCGCGGCATCACCAAGATCGAGGTGGTCCGGTACTACCTCGCGGTCGCCGAGCCGCTGCTGCGCGTGTTGCGCGACCGGCCGACGACGTTGAAGCGGTACGTGGACGGCGTCGAGGGCGAGTGGTTCTACCAGAAGCGGCTGCCCAAGGGCGTGCCCGACTGGGTGGGCACCGCGCGGGTCCGGTTCCCGTCCGGGCGGCCCGCCGACGAGGTCTGCCCGACCGAGCCCGCCGTGCTGGCGTGGGCGGCGAACCTGGGCACGTTCGACTTCCACCCGTGGCCGGTGCGTGCCGCCGACACCGACCGGCCCGACGAGCTGCGGGTCGACCTCGATCCCCAGCCCGGCACGGACTTCCGGGACGCGGTGCGGGTCGCCGAAGTGCTGCGCGAGGTGCTCGACGAGCTGGGCATGGTCGGCTACCCCAAGACGTCCGGCGGGCGCGGCGTGCACGTGGCCGTGCGCATCCGTCCGGAGTGGGACTTCGTCGACGTGCGGCACGCGGTGATCGCGCTGGCCCGCGAGGTCGAGCGGCGGATGCCGGACCGGGCGACCACGTCGTGGTGGAAGGAGGAACGCGGCGAGCGCGTGTTCCTGGACTTCAACCAGGCCGCCCGGGACCGCACGATCGCGTCCGCGTGGTCGGTGCGCGGCACCCCGCGCGCCACGGTCTCCACCCCGGTCACCTGGGCGACGCTGTCCACAGTGGACCCGGACGACTTCGACGTCCGCACCGTGCCCGCCTACCTGGCCGACGACGGCGACCCGCACGCCACGCTCGACGACACCGCGTACGGCCTGGAGACCCTCCTGGAGTGGTACGCCGCCGACCCCCGGGGCGAACTCCCGTACCCGCCCGACTACCCGAAGATGCCCGGCGAGCCACCCCGCGTGCAGCCGTCGAAAGCCCGCAAAACGGAATAGCGCTCGAGCGCTGTCCGATAGCGTCGATCGGGTGACGTTCCCCCTCGCGGACACCGAAGAGCGGTTCGAGGCAGTGGTCGACGACGAGAGTGCCCTGAGGCCCGGCGTCGACCGGTTGCTGGGCCGGCTCGACCTGCGCGGCGAGCCGGTCCGCTACCCCGACGGGTCGCTGCCCGTCTACCGGGTCGGCGAGCACGTGCTCAAGCTGTTCCCGGCCGTGCACCTCGAAGAGCTGCCCACCGAGCGGGACGTGTTGCGTGCCGTCCACGGCCGGCTGCCGGTGCCGACGCCCGCGGTGCGCGAGGCCGGCGAGGTCGACGGCTGGGGTTACGTCCTCATGGAACGGCTGCGCGGCACGGGACTCGTCGAGGTGTGGCCGACGCTCGACGCCGCCGGTCGCGAGTCGGTCGCGCGTCAGGTCGGCGAGGCGCTGGCCGTGCTGCACGACCTGCCCTCGCCGGTCGACCACCCGGCCGACTGGTCGTCCTTCGTCGCCGCGCGACGGGTCGCACCGCGCCGGCCGGTCGACCCGGCGTGGGCCGACCGGGTGGACGAGTTCCTGGACCGGGTCGACCTCGGCGCCGACGAACCGGTGTTGGCGCACACCGAGGTGATGAGCGCGCACCTGCTCGTCGAGGGCACCCGGCTCACCGGTCTGATCGACTTCGAGCCCGCGATGCGCGCGGCCCGCGAGTACGAGTTCGTCGCGACCGGGATCTTCCTCACCCGCGGCGACCAGGCGGCGAACCGGGCGCTCTACACCGGCTACGGTCGGCCGGTCGACCCGCTGCGCGTCATGGCGTACACGCTGCTGCACGTCTACAGCAACCTCGCCTGGTACCTGCGGGAGGTGCCGCCGCCCGCGGACGTCGACACCCTGGACGCCTTGGCGCGGCACTGGTTCGGCAGTGCCCCTGTCCGGCCGTCCTCTCGTACGATGGACGCGGACGCCGAAGCGAGGGAGGCACGACCATGACGCACGCGTACGTGGTGCGGTACGTCGGCGGGCCCCTCGACGGTCGGGTCGACTCCGTGCCGAGGCCGGCCGAGTCGCCCAAGCCGACCGTGACCCACGTGCACCTGCACGGCGGGCCGAAGATCGTGCACCACTACGACCTGCGCTACGCCGTCGAGTACGGCTGCGAGTACCACCTGCGCACCGAGGACGAGTCCGCCGGATAGTCCGCCGGATAGTCCACTGTGGACCAGTGATGGTCCGTCCGGACCAACCGCCCCGACCGCCGCTGCGGAACTGTCGGTGCCATAGGGCAAGCTGCACTGCGACGCATCATGATCGCAGTGGAGGTACCGATGGCGAAGTCCTTGTCACCGGAGGATGTCGACCAGCTGCGCGCCGAACTCGCCGCGGGCCGCCCACCCGCCGTCTGGTTCACCGCCGCGGCGGTGGGCGTGGAGGCGGGCCGGTCGGCGAAGGTCGTCGCGTTCACGGAGCCCGCGGAGGGAGATTTCATCCAGGTCCGCCCGACCGGGACGAAGGACGAGCTGTCGTTCTCGCCGGCCGAGCTGACCGTGGAGAAACCCGCGCCGCGCAAGAAGGTCGTGGCCGAACCGAAACCGGCCCGGGAGGAGTCCGTCCCGGCGGCGCCGGCGCCCGAGGAGCCGATCTACACACCGGTGGAGTACCCGTACGAGCCCGTGCCACCGGAGAAGCCGGAGAAGCCCACGAAGCAGAAGTCCGCGCCCCGCAAGCAGTCCCGCCCGCCCGGCGGCGAGGTGACGATCACGCTCACGTCCACGCCCGAGGGCGAGTGGACGGTCGATCTCCAGTGGGGGAGCAGACGTCCGCTCCGGGCGACGCCCGTGCCCCCGGCGGCCGTGGGCCGTGCGGCACGCCAACTCCTGCCCGAGGTGGCCGAGGCCGTGGACGCCGTGATCGAGACCGCACGGGAACGACACCTGGCCAGGGTCGTGCAGTTGCGAGCGGAACTCGAAGAAGCCCAGCGGGCACTGGAGGAACTCGACGGCTGATCAATCGCCACTCTATGCAACTCACACTCGCTCTCCGTAGGACATTCGGGTGAGAGGGCTTTCCCCGAGCGGTCGTATGGCCGACTGTGAAGTGGCACAGGTTCGGTCCGATGTCCGTTCACTCCACCGGGAGGCCGCCATGACGGTAGAGACCACGACCACCGAGACCGCCCAGCTCGACGGGTGCGGTTGCTGCACCGGATGCACGGGACCCGGCTGCGGGTGCTGCTCCAGCTGCTAGACCCCATCGACCGGCCCCGGTGTCCCGCAGGACACCGGGGCCGCTCCGCGAGAGCGGCGAAAACCCCGCGACAGGCGGGAAACCGCGAAAATCGGAACAAGCCTCACCGCTCGAAGCCCGGCTCCCAGGGCCCTCGACCCCGAAGTCCCAAGCCCCACCGCACAGCGGCAGGGACCGGGGGCACGACACCCTCCCCGGCGGCGAGCGACGCTTGAAAGCTCGTAACGCCCCGCACCGACGACCACCTTTTCAAGGCTTCCCGGCTCAACCCCGCCCGCACGCCACCGCACGAAGAATCAGGGCGGGCAGGACATCCCCGACGTAGGCACCTTCGCGCTCACCAGGAACTGCTCCACCGCCGACGTGGCACAAGAAGACCGCCCCACGGCCCCGTGCCCCCCGCCCGACCAGTCCACCCGGACCCCGGCGGGCAACGCCTGAGCCGCCCGCTCCGACCCCGACTTCGGCGTCACCGGATCGTCCGCGGTCGTCACCACCAGGACCGGCGGCGCCGAAGCGATCTTGGCCGGCTTGGGGTTCTGCGGCACCGGGAACGGCCCGCACCGCAGCAACTGCCGCGCGAAGTATGCGCCGAACAGCGGATGCTTCCCCTGCCAGTCCGTCGCCATGGCCGCTACCCGCTCCGGCGGCAACCGCGTAGCGGTGTCGTTGCACTCGGTGACCAGCCCGGCATCCAATCGAGGCGGGTTCTCGCTGTCCCCCGTCACGATCGGGCGCAAGAACGCGGCGAACGGTTCGGCGTTCCCGCCCTCCGCCGCCACGATCGCGTCCGCCAACGCCGGCCACGCCCCCCGGTCCGCCAACCCGGCCAGCACCGCGACCGTGGCCGTGCCGGGCGTCAGGTCGAAGTCGTAGCCGCGGATCGGCCGCGTGCGCAACGTGCTCAGCAACGCCGTGAACCGCTTGGTGGCATCCGCGCCCAACGCACAGGACCGCACCACGCAGTCCTTTTCGAACGCCGCGAACGTCGACTCGGCCGACACCGCTTTGGCCTCGGTCACACCGGCCACGTCCAGCGCCGGGTCGGGCGCGCCGTCGAACACCAGCCGCCCGACGCGCTCGGGGTAGCGGCTCGCGTACAGGGTCAGCACCTTCGACCCGTCACCGATGCCGATCGCGTTCAGGTGGTCGACGCCCATCGCCTCGCGGAGCTGTTCGAGGTCCGCCGCCGCGCGCCACGAGTCCACGGCGGGCAGCCGGTTCTCCAGGTCGAGCACGCAGTCCTGGCTCGCCCGGCCGATGTCCTCCAGCAGGTCCTCCTGGGACTGCTCGGCGGGGTCGGCCTCGACGATGCCCAGGCGCGCGATCTCCGGCACGCACTGCACACCGTCCGAATTTCCCGTCCCCCGACGGTCGACACCGATCAGGGTGAACGTGCTCAACAGGGACGGGGGCAGCGTGGCGGCCAGGCGTGCCGCCTTGAGCGTGCCCGGTTCGCCGTCCGGATCGCCGATCACGACCAGCGGGCTCTTGCCCGTGCCGATGCCCAGCAGCGCCATGCCGAGACTGCCCCGACCCGGCCGCGACGGCATGTCCAGCCGCACGGTCAGCCGCGCGCACCGGTAAGCCCAGTCGCCCGCCGGCGCCGTGCCGCCCATCCGGTCCTTCGTGGCCTCGACGCAGCCCGACCACGTGATGCCGGTCGGGTCCATGTCGTCCAGCGGCGGGGTCTCGCGTGGCCCGGCGGGCACCGCCGCGCCGGTGGTCTCCCCGTCACCCTGCACGGCGATCACCGGCCGGTTCGACGGTCCGGCGCTGCACGCCGCCAGCGCGCTCAAGGCCGCCATCACCAAGGCGGCATGACGCACACGCGGCACAGTCGTCCCTCGCTCTCTCCCGACGGGTGCGGACCAGCCTCACACAATTCAGGTGAGACTTCGGTGAGCGGAGCAGCGATGATGGTCCCCGTGGTGATGGCGACGGCGCACGGCACTCCTCGGCGGCGACACCCGGCCGGGGGACCGCCGGCCCTGGCCTCCCGGGCGTTCCGCGCGATCCCGCCGCCGGCCCTGGTGCTGCTGGGCGTGATCACGGTCCAGGTCGGCGCGGCCGTGGCCAAGCGGCTGTTCGCGGTCGCGGGTCCGGGCGGCGCGGTCACGCTGCGGCTGGTGTTCGCGGCGCTGATCCTCGTGCTGATCTGGCGGCCGTCGCTGCGGCTCGATCCGCGCACTTACGCCGTGGTGGCCGGCTACGGGCTGGTCCTGGGCGCGATGAACCTGACCTTCTACCACGCCATCGAGCACATCCCGCTGGGCGCGGCCGTGACGATCGAGTTCCTCGGCCCGTTGGCGGTCGCGGTGCTGGGGTCACGGCGGTGGCTCGACGGCCTGTGGGCGTTGCTGGCGGCGGCCGGCGTGGTGCTGCTCACCCGGGCCGAAGGCGGTCTGTCCCTGGTGGGCGTCGGGTTCGCGCTCGCGGCGGCCGTGTGCTGGGCCGGTTACATCCTGCTGGCCGCGAAGCTCGGCGACCGCACGTCCGACGGTCGGGGCCTGGCGCTGGCCATGGTGTTCGGCGCGCTGCTCGCGCTGCCGTTCGGCGTCGGCCAGGCCGGGGCGGCGATGCTCCAGCCGTCGGTGTTGATCGCGGGCGTCGCGGTCGCGCTGCTGTCGTCGGTGATCCCGTACTCGTTGGAGCTGGAGGCGTTGCGCAAGATCCCGCCGCGCGTCTTCGGCATCCTGATGAGCCTGGAACCGGCGGTCGCCGCGCTCGCCGGACTGGTCGTGCTGCACGAGGCGTTGCGGCCTACGCAGTGGATCGCCGTGTGCTGCGTGGTGCTCGCGTCCGTCGGCGCGACGCGATCGGCCCGGCCGGACGTCTGATCTCACCCGATCGAAGGTGCCTGAACGCGTGTTTCGGGGTGCCTGAGTGGAGGACTCGCGGGTCAGGGTTGCCGGGGGTCGCGTTCCACGGTGCCGTCGACGAGGTCCTGGCCGCGCGCCTCGAACACCGTCGCGTAGGTGCGCGAGTACTTGTCGTACACGTCGACCGCACCCGAAGCCCCGGCGCGGGCGAGTTCGCCCCGGTACTCGTCGCGCAACCGGCGCATGGTGTTCACGTCCGCCCGTCGCTTCTGCGAGTGCAGGTACGGCTTGAACGTCACGTTGAGCCCGCCGACCACGGCGGCGATCAACAGCAACGCCTTGCCCAGCATGGTCTCCGAGGTCGTGAACCCGACCGCGAGCACGGCCGGCACGAGGATCAGCACCACGGTGTAAAGGACGCCCGTGGTGCGGTGCACCTGACGCCACATCGTCATGCGCCGGTAGTCGCGCAGCATCCGGTCGTCCAGTTCGCGCACGAGCGCGGCCACGTCTTCCGCCATGACCATGACGGTGGCACCGAAGTCAGGCGGGACGCACCTCGCCACGCAACACCGAGTCCACGTCGTAACGCGCGGGCCGGTCCAACTGGTCGTAGCGGCACGACTCCGGGGTGCGGTCGGGCCGCCACCGCCGGAACTGCCCGTTGTGCCGCAACCGCACCGGTTCCTGGCCTTCGGTCTGCGAGTACGCGATCTCCAGCACGCGCTCGGGCCGCACCGGCACCCAGTCCGCCTGCGCCGACCGCCACCGGTTGATCTCGCCGGGCAGCCGCCGCCCGTCCGGCTCGACCAGCCACGGGTGGTCCGCCGCGACGATCGACGACGTGAACTCCGCCGCCAGCGCCCGGCGTTCGGCCGCCTTGAACGACCCGACCACGCCGACGTGGTTGAGCACGCCCCGGTCGTCGTGCAGACCGAGCAGCAGCGACCCGACGGCGGTCCCGGGCTCGGTGTTCTTGTGCCACCGCAACCCGGCGACCACGCACTCGGCGGTGCGGGCGTGCTTCACCTTGACCATGACCCGCTTGCCGGGCTGGTAGCCGGACCCGGCGGGCTTGCCGATCACGCCGTCCAGACCCGCGCCCTCGAACAGGCCGAACCACTGCGCCGCCAGGTCCGCGTCGGTCGTCGCGGGTGTCAGGTACAGCGAATCCCCCGGCGTGATCGCCTTTTCCAGGCGGGCGCGACGGTCCACGCACGGCACGTCCAGCAGCACGTCGTCGTCGACCGCGAGCAGGTCGAACGCCACGAAACTCGCGGGCGTGGACTCGGCCAGCAGCCTGATCCGGCTCGCGGCCGGGTGGATGCGCTCGGACAACGCGTCGAAGTCGAGCTTGTCGTCCTTGGCCACGACGAGTTCGCCGTCGACCACGATCCGGTCCGGCAGCGTCCGCTTCAACGCCGCGACGACCTCGGGGAAGTACCGGTCGAGCGGTTTCCCGCTGCGCGACTGGAGCGTGATGTCGTCGCCGTCGCGGAACACCAGGCAGCGGTAGCCGTCCCACTTCGGCTCGAACACGAGGTCGGAGTCGGTCGGGATGGCGTCGACCGCGGTGGCCAGCATCGGCTGCACGGGAGGGCTCAACGGGAGTGCCACGTCGACATCCTGCCTGGTGGAAGGCGTCAGCGCACGCGGGTGTAGCGCAGGAGCAGAGCGCTTTCGTACGTCAGCGCGGACGTCAGTTCCATCGCGCGCGGTGCGTCCGGCATGCGGCCGTGAGCGATCCGTCCGGCCGTGCCGCCGACGAGCAACGGCGCGTAGGTGACGCACAGCACGTCGACCAGGTCGGCCTCGATCAACGCGCCGAACAGCGCCGGCCCGCCCTCGCAGTCCACCCGTGACAGTCCGCGCGAGGCCAGCGCGTCGAGCGCGGCGACCAGGTCCACCCGGTCGTCGCCGGTGATCACGACATCCGCGCCCGCGTCGGCCAGCGCACGACGGCGTTCCGCCGGCGCGGCGGCCGTGGTCAGCACGATCGGCGGCACGGCCGTGTCGGTGACCAGCGGTGAGGACGGCGCCACCGAGCAGCGGTCCGTGACCACGGCGATCGGCGGCACGGGCGACAACCCCAGGCGTGCCCGGCGTTCCGCCCGCACCTCGGTCGCCTTGACCCCGCGGTACCCCTCGGCGGCGGCCGTGCCCGCGCCGACCAGGACGACGTCGGCCAGGTCACGGCCCAGCGCGAACACCTTCTTGTCCGCCGCGTTGCCCAGCGCACCGGACCGGCCGTCGACCTCGACCGCGCCGTCCAGGCTCGACACGAAGTTGACCTGCACGAACGGTCGGTCCAGCCGGTCGGGGTAGGCGTAGAGGCGTTCGAGGTCCGCGTCGGTCGGTCCCGGCTCGCGTGGTGGCCACAACATCCGCACGGAAACATCCCAGCACGCCGCTAGGCTGCCCGGCATGTCCGCCCCACGCCTGTCCGACCGCACCCCCCACGTCGAGGCGGACGAGATGATCGACGCGATGGTCCCGCCGCCCCGGTTCGACCGGGTCCGGTTCGACACCTACGTGCCCAACCCGGACGAGCCCAGCCAGGCCGCGGCGGTGCGCGCGGGGGAGAAGTTCGCCGGAGCCGTGGGTACCGCCGGTGCCGGGGGTTGGTTCGGCTCGCTGTTCCGCAGGTCGGTCGAGCACAAGCCGGGCCTGTACCTGGACGGCGGCTTCGGCGTCGGCAAGACCCACCTGCTCGCGTCGCTGTGGCACGCCGTGCCCGGCCCGAAGGCGTACGGGACGTTCGTCGAGGTCACGAACCTGGTCGGCGCGCTGGGGTTCGGCGAGACCGTGCGCCGGCTGTCCGGGCACCGGCTGCTGGCGATCGACGAGTTCGAACTCGACGACCCGGGCGACACCATGCTCGTGACCCGGTTGATCAAGGAGTTGACGACGGCCGGCGTGTCGGTGGCCGCGACGTCGAACACGCTGCCGGACAAGCTGGGCGAGGGCCGGTTCGCGGCGGCGGACTTCCTGCGCGAGATCCAGTCCATGTCGGCGCGGTTCGACGTGGTGCGGGTGGACGGCCCGGACTACCGGCACCGCGGCCTGCCCGACGCGCCGGACCCGATGTCGGACCAGGACCTGGCGGCCAAGGCCGAGTCGACGCCCGGCTCGACGTTGGACGACTTCGACGACCTGTGCGCGCACCTCGCCCACGTCCACCCGTCGCGGTACGGGCGGCTGCTCGACGGCGTGACGGCCGTGCACCTGCGCGGCGTGCGCCCGGCTCCGGACCAGGCCGTGGCGTTGCGGCTGGTCGCGTTGGGGGACCGGCTCTACGACCGGGACATCCCGGTGGCGGTGTCCGGCGCCGCGCTGTCCGGACTGTTCACCGACGAGATGCTGCGCGGCGGGTACCGGAAGAAGTACCTGCGCGCGGTCTCGCGGTTGGTCGCGCTGTCCCGCTGAGGTCCGGCGCCGGGATCAGGCGCCGGGATCAGGCACCGGATCCGGCGAAACCGATCCGGCGGCCGGTGCGTCCAAGGCGCGGCGACCGGGGTTTCAGGCGACCGCGTCAGGGTACTCACAAGGTGCCGACGAGGTCGTGGGAGGAGCGGGCGATGCTGAGCGAATCCGAGCGCAGAACGCTGATCGAGATCGAGACCCGACTGACCGACGAGGAACCGGCCTTGGCGACAGCCCTCGTCGCCGGCAAGCCCAAGCATCCCGTCCTCGTGTACAGCCTGGCGGCCGTGTTCGTCGCCCTGGGCGTCCTCCTGCTCCTCCTCGGCTCGTTCGGCCCGGCCCTGGCCTCGCTCGGCTCGGCCTCCGCGATCCTGCTCCTGCGTGGCTTCACCTGGCGCTGACCTCGCCGAAAACCGCTCGCGCGCCACCCCGTCGGCAGGCACGATCGGCACCCGTGGGATTCCTGGACGCGAGCGGCCTCGCCTATCGGCTCGACGACGGCCGCGAACTGTTCCGCGACGTCGCGTTCAAGGTCGGCTCCGGGCAGGTGGTGGCGCTGATCGGCGCGAACGGCGTCGGCAAGACGACACTCCTGCGCATCCTGTCCGGCGAGATCGCACCCGCCGCCGGTGCGGTGGTCGTGCGCGGCGGACTCGGCGTGATGCCCCAGTTCGTCGGCTCGGTCCGGGACGAGAGCACGGTCCGCGACCTGCTGCTGCACGCCTCGACCGCCGCGGTGCGCCAGGCCGCCGCCGAACTCGACGCGGCCGAACTCGCGCTGATGGACACCGACGACGAACCCGCCCAACTCCGCTACGCGCGGGCCCTCGCCGAGTGGGGCGAGGCCGGCGGCTACGACGCCGAGGTGCTGTGGGACACGGTCACGGTCGCCGCCTTGGGCGTGCCGTTCGACCGCGCACGGTTCCGCGAAGTGCGCACGCTGTCCGGGGGCGAGCAGAAACGCGTGGTGCTCGAAGCCCTGCTGCGCGGCCCGGAACAGGTGCTGCTGCTCGACGAGCCCGACAACTACCTGGACGTGCCCGGGAAGCGCTGGCTCGAACAACGCCTGGTCGACACGGACAAGGCCGTGCTGCTGGTCAGCCACGACCGCGAGCTGCTCGCCGTCGCCGCGACCCACGTCGTCACGGTCGAGGCGCACTCGGCGTGGACGCACACCGGCGGCTTCGGCACGTGGCACGACGCCCGGAAAGCCCGCGTCGAACGCCTCGCCGAACAGCACCGCCGCTGGGCCGAGGAGCACGACCGGCTCGTCGAGCTGGTCCGCACGCTCCAGATCCAGGCCAGGATCTCCGAGTCGATGGCCGCGAAGTACCGCGCCACGCGCACCCGGCTGGAACGCTTCGAGGAAGCCGGTCCGCCGCCGGAACTGCCGGCCGAGGAGAAGGTCACGCCCCGGCTGCGCGGCGGCCGGACGGCCGTGCGCGCCATCACCTGCGCCGGGCTGGAACTGAAGAACCTGATGCGCCCGTTCGACGTCGAGGTCTTCTACGGCGACCGGGTCGCGGTGCTCGGACCCAACGGGTCGGGCAAGAGCCACTTCCTGCGCCTGCTCGGCGGCGACGACGTCGCGCACGACGGTGCGTGGCGGCTCGGTGCCCGGGTCGAGCCGGGTCTGTTCGCGCAGACCCACCAGCACCCGGAGTGGCAGGGCCGCACGCTCGTCGACGTGCTGTGGCACGGCGAAGGTCCGCGGCGGGGTCTGGACCGGGGCGCGGCGATGTCCGTGCTCGGCCGCTACGGGCTCGGCGCGTCCGGCGACCAGCGGTTCGAGTCGCTGTCCGGCGGCCAGCAGGCCCGGTTCCAGGTGCTGCTGCTCGAACTGTCCGGCGCGACCCTGCTGCTGCTCGACGAACCCACCGACAACCTCGACCTCGGCTCGGCCGAGGCCCTGCAACGCGCGCTCGACGAGTTCGCGGGCACGGTCGTCGCGGTCACGCACGACCGCTGGTTCGCCCGCTCGTTCGACCGGTTCCTGCTGTTCCGCGCGGACGGCGAGGTGGTCGAGACGGACGGGCCGGTGTGGGACGTGGCGCGCACCAGGTCCTAAGTGGACAGATGGGCCGTCGCGTGCTCGTGCTCCAGGGCGTAGCGGTCGCCCGCCGGGGTCCAGGACGTGAGCGAGGCGTTCGGCACGATCCGGTTGCGCGCGTAGGCGAGCAGGTCCCGTTCCGGAACGCACTCCAGCAGGTAGCGCAGCAGCAGCGCGGTCACCTCGTGGCCCACGAGCAGCAGCCGCCGGCCGGGGAAGCGCCGGTCGAGGTCGCCGAGCAGGGACCGCAGCCGCAGCGCCACGTCCGCCCACGACTCGCCGCCGGGCGGGCGGTGGTAGAACTTGCCGAGTCGGCGCTCGCGCACGACCTCGTCGGGGAACCGGCGGGCCACCCCGTGCCGGGTGAGCAGGTCGAGCACGCCGAGTTCCCGGTCGCGCACCCGCTCGTCCACGATCGTCAGCGGGTGCTCGGGCAACGCCAGTCGCGCGGTGTCGATGGCCCGCCGGTAGGGCGAGCACACCACGACGTCCGGCCACTGCGCGCGGGGCTGGGCGCCGAACCAGCGGCCCAATGCCGAAGCCTGCTCGAGACCCCGGTCCGACAGCGGCACGTCCGCGTCGCGCTCCGGGAGGTCGATGGTCTCGCTGCCGTCGGCCTCGGCTCGGGCGCCGACGACGTTGGCTGTGCTCTCCGCGTGTCTGATCAGTCCGATCCAACCGAAGTCCACCCGCACGAACTTAGGGTAGAAAATGCCCGTGGACCACGTCGACGCGTACTGCGAACGACTCGGCATCGGCCTGCTGGCCGAGCCCTGGAACGCCGTCAGCAACGCCGCTTTCCTGGTGGCCGCGGTGCTGCTGTGGCTCCGGTACCGGCCACGACCGCGCAGTCTGCGCGCGCTGCCGGTGCTGCTCGCGCTGGTCGGGCTCGCGAGCCTGTCGTTCCACACCTTCGCGAACACGATCACCAACGCGGCCGACGTCGGCTTCATCGCGGTGTTCGTGCTCTGGTACCTGGTCTGCTTCGCGCACTGGTACCTGGGATTCGGATGGGCGAAGTCGTGGCTCGTGGTGCCCGCGTTCGCGGTCCTGGCGGCCGTGACGCTGCCACTCGCGAACCTGATCCCCGGCGGCTCGGGCGGCTACCTGGCGCCGCTGCTCGCGTTGATCACGATCGCGGTGGTCGCGGCCGTCCGGCGGCAGCCGTGGACCGACCTCGCGGCGGCGGCCGTCGTGTTCGTGGTGTCGCTGACCGTGCGGACGCTCGACCAGCCGCTGTGCGCGGACTGGCCGAGCGGCACGCACTACGGGTGGCACACGCTCAACGCCGTCGTGCTGTTCCTGGTGTCACGGGCGGCTATTCGACATGCGCGGGAAGCCGGCCGTCCTTGACCGCCTTCGCCAGCTCCGCGTGGTCGGCCTCGGTGCGGTCGGCGTAGTCCAGCGCGTACCGGCCGATCGCGGTGTCCAGGTCCTCGCCGTCGGCGCAGTACCCGGCCAGCAGGCGCGGGTCGACCGACCGGCTGTGCGCGCGGGCCAGCAGCGCGCCCGCGAGCCGGCCGTAGTCGTCGAGGTCGTCGCGCTTGAGCGTGGTCGCGTCGATCTCGCCCTTGCGGTTGCGGAACTGGCGGACGATGAAGTGCCGGTCCTCGATCGTCGTCCAGCCGAGCAGGATGTCGGACTCGGCCTGCACGAGCCTGGCGCCGTGCACGATCCGCTTGCCCTCGTGCTTGTGCTCGGACGTGCCCAGGAACGGCGCCAGCGCGGACGGCCGGGCCTCCTTGACCTGGAGCACCAGCGCCTCGTCCCCGTTGCCGTGCAACAGGACCAGGTAGTTGCGCAGGCCGACGCTGCCCGTGCCGACCACGCGGAACGCGACGTCGGACACGCCGTAGCGCATGATCAGGTTGTACCGTGACTCGCGTAGTGTGTCCACATAGGACGGAAGTGCGTCGACGACGCCCCGGGCGGTCTCGTCCGGGATCCGGGTCAGCACGGGCGGGTCCGCGACGAACCGCCAGTGCTCGCCCTCGCGCCGGGTCCACTTCGCGGCGACCTTGGCGCTGGTGTTCTTGCGTGCCTTGGACGCGGCCTTGCTGAACTCGTCGGTCAGGTCCTGCGCCTTGGACTTGGACAGCACCGACTCGTCGCCCAGCGCGCTCCACGACTCCAGGAACGGCAGCCCGGCCAGGTGCACGGCGGCCTCGCGGTAGGCGTGCACGGCGTCCTCGGCCGCGTCCCGGCAACCCTTCTCCGACACGCCGCCCTCACGCCCGGCCAGCACGAGCGAGGTCGCCAGCCGCTTGAGGTCCCACTCCCACGGGCCGGGGAACGTCTCGTCGAAGTCGTTGATGTCCATGACGATCGTGCCCTCGGGCGTGCCGTAAAGGCCGAAGTTCGCCGCGTGCGCGTCACCGCACAACTGGGCGTCCAACCCGCTCGCGACCCCGGCGGCGAGGTCGCCCGCCATCAGCCCGGCACTGCCCCGGAAGAACGAGAACGGCGACGCCAGCATCCGACCGATGCGCAACGGTACGAGGTCGGGCAGCCGACCCTCGTTGGACGCCTCGACGTAGTCGACCACCGAAGGGCGGTCGGCGGCCAAGGACATCGCGCGGTGTGCGGCGTGGTCGACCTGCGAACGCAGGGCACGTCCCTGCGCCAAGACCTCCTCGGGCTCGGTCCACCGTCCCAGTGCGGCGGCGGCCTCGGCCCGCTTGCGTTCTCCCATACGGGAGATTGTGCCTGTCGAGGGTGCCGATCACGGCACCCTCGACAAGGCTGTGACCTGCGTAATCGTGCTCATCGCCCAATTCGGACACGGCCTGCGCCCATCGCTACCGGACGGACGCGCAGCGTCAGCGGCGCAGGACGGCCTCGATCGCGTCGAGGCCGTGGTCCAGGTCCGCACGCGAGATCACCAGCGGCGGCGCCACGCGCAACGTCGACTCCTGCGTCTCCTTGCACAGCACGCCCTTGGCGGCCAGCGCCTCGGACGCCGCCCGCCCGCCAGGGCCGCCCGGCGCGATCACCACCCCGGCCCACAGGCCGCGTCCGCGCACCTCCGCGACGCCGTGGCCGACCAGCTCGCCCAGCCGGGCGTGCAGGTGCGCGCCCAGCTCGCGGGACCGCTGCTGGAACTCGCCGGTCGCCAGCAGCCGCACCACCGCGCGACCGACCGCGCACGCCAGTGGGTTGCCGCCGAACGTCGACCCGTGCTCGCCGGGCCGCAGCACGCCGAGAACCGCGCGGCTGCCGACCACCGCCGACACCGGCAGGATGCCGCCGCCCAGTGCCTTGCCCAGCGTGTACAGGTCGGCGCGCACGCCCTCGTGGTCGAGTGCGAACAGGTCGCCGGTGCGGCCCAGGCCGGACTGGATCTCGTCCGCGATCAGCAGCACGTCGTGCTCGTCGCAGAGCTGCCGAACGGCCGAGAGGTAGCCGGGCGGCGGCACGACGACACCCGCCTCGCCCTGGATCGGCTCCAGCAGCACGGCGGCCGTGTCCGGCGTGATGGCCGCGCGCAGGGCGTCGAGCGAGCCGTACTCGACGACCGTGAAACCCGGTGTGAACGGGCCGAAGTCGGCGCGGGCCGACTCGTCGGTGGAGAAGGACACGATCGTCGTCGTGCGGCCGTGGAAGTTCGACCCGGCCACGACGATCCGGGCGGCACCCTCGGGCACGCCCTTGACCCGGTAGGCCCACTTGCGGGCGACCTTGATCGCCGACTCGACCGCCTCGGCGCCGGAGTTCATGGTCAGCACCATCTCGGTGCCGGTCAGTTCGGCCAGTTCGCGGCAGAACAGGCCGAACTGGTCGTGGTGGAACGCGCGGCTGGTGAGCGTGACCCGGCCGAGCTGCTCGACGGCGGCGGCGACCAGGGCGGGGTGGCGGTGGCCGAAGTTCAGCGACGAGTAGCCGGACAGGAAGTCCAGGTAGCGGCGGCCCTCCACGTCGGTCACCCACGCGCCCTCGCCGTGGGCGATCACCACGGGGAGCGGGTGGTAGTTGTGCGTGCTCCACTCGTCGTCGAGCGCGATGAACTGACCAGTGGTGGGTGCGGCGATGGCGGTCATGTCACCAGGCTAAAGGGCTTTGGTCGGCGATTTCATCCGTCAGGCATTGCGCAGTGGGCTTGTTCATTGCGCAATCGGATGGTTCTGCGGCGATACATTGCGTGACGGCCGGGTCTTGGGTCGGCGTACGATCCGGCGACCGCGCTCGGCCGGTCGTCCCACGGCCACGCGTTGCGCTGAGCGCAATATCTGTTGCGCCTCTTGCATGATCGCCGGTATCTGGGTCAGGGTAGACCTCTCTGGATGCCCCCCGGATTGTCCGGAGGCGACATGGTGGTGAACAGGCGGCGGTTCCTCGGAGCGGCCGGTGTGGGAGCGGGATTGCTGATGACCGAGGGTGTCGCGCAGGCGCAAGCCGAGTACCGGGTCTACCTGGGCACGTACACCACGTGGAGTGGCGGCGGGAAGGGCATCGGGATCGGCGTCGCCGACCGGACCACCGGCCGCGTCCGCTCCACGGGCGTGATCTCCAACGTGGCCAACCCGTCGTTCGTGGTGGTCGAGGGCAACCGGCTTTATGCGGTGAACGAATCGCCTCAAGGCGCCGTGACCGCGGTGTCCCTCGACGGCGCGACGCCCCGCGTGCTCAACACCAAGCCGACCGGCGGCGGCGACCCGTGCCACCTGGTGGTGTTCCAGGGGCACGTGATCTCGGCCAACTACAGCTCGGGCAGCGTGTCGGTCAACCCGATCAAGGCGGACGGCAGCCTCGGCGACCGCACCGACCACGTGCGCCACCAGGGCTCCGGCCCCGACCAGTCCCGGCAGGCCGGGCCGCACGCGCACCAGGTCGTGGTCGACCCGCGGCGCGAGTACGTGCTGGCCGTCGACCTGGGCACGGACTCGGTGTACACGTACCGGCTGGCGGGCGGGAAGCTGACGCCCGTGAGCACGGCCCGCGTGCAACCCGGTGCCGGCCCCCGGCACCTGGCGTTCCACCCCAACGGTCAGTACGCCTACATCGCGAACGAACTGGACTCGACCCTGGTCGTGGCGTCGTACGCGAACGGCGTGCTCACGCCGCTGGCGAAGCTGCCGACCGTGCCCTCGGGCACTCCGGCGAACCCGCGCAACTACCCGGCGGAGGTGCTGGTGTCGGCCGACGGCCGGTTCGTCTACGTGTCGAACCGGGGTCATGACAGCATCGCGGTCTTCAGTGTCGAGGGCGACACGGTGAAGCTGCTGGAGACCACGCCCGTCGGCGGCAAGTTCCCCCGACACCTGGCGTTGGACGCCTCGGGCAAGCTGCTGTTCGCGTCGAACCAGAACTCGAACACGGTCACTACGTTCACGGTCGACCAGGGCTCGGGCCGGGTGAAGCTCGCGAGCACGTTCACCGCCCCGATCCCGGTCTGTGTCGCACTGAAGGGTTAACTTTCTCGGCCGGCACCGTCCACAGTGGTAGGTCAGGTGGCATGAACCTGATGGCTGCCGTGCTGATGCTGGCCCTGGTACCCGCACCGATCGCCCCGGAGCTGGTCGCGTTGGGAGACTCCTACGCGGCCGGCACCGGGGCGTCGCGCGATTCGTGCGACCGGAGTTCGAACGCTTACGGGGCTTTGTACGCCAAGCAGATCCATGCGTCGTTCGTGATGGCGGCGTGCTCGGGGGCGACGGCGAAGTCCGTGGAGAGTCAGTTGAAGTCGATCACCCCGGCGGCGACGTTGGTGACTTTGACGGTCGGTGGCAACGACATCGGCTTCGCGGACGTGATGACCACGTGCACGTTGCAGAGCGAGAAGTCGTGCCTGAAGGCGGTCGACAAGGCGAACAAGCTGACGGCTGAGACCCTGCCTGGGCGCTTGGACCGCCTGTACTCGAAACTCCGCGCCACCACCCCGGCGAAGGTCGTGGTGCTGGGCTATCCCCACCTGTTCGAGCCGACCGGGGCTTGTTCGTTGAGCAAGGCCGAGCGCGCGGCGTTGAACTCGGCGGCGGACCGGTTGAACGCCGTGATCGAGGCTCGGTCTCTCGCGGCCGGTTTCACTTTCGGCGACGTGCGGACGACCTTCGCCGGCCACGGCCTGTGCGGCCCGTCGCCCTGGATCAACGGCGTGAAGTTCCCTGTCATCTCCTCGTACCACCCAAATGCTAAAGGTCAGCGCTTGGGATATCTTCCTGTGCTCGCTGCGGCCCGATCACTCTCGTGAACTCGAATGTATCTTCTGGGATGCGACCGAAAGTTCTGGTCATCTGAAAGGTGAAGTACAGGCCTGTATATCGTATTGGTTCGGCCTTCTTCAGATTCTTTGACCAGGTGGAAAGCTGTTCGGAATAGTCGGGCGGCCACGAACTCTTCCGGTTCTCGACTACGGCGAGTGCGCGGTCGGCGTGTTGACGGATTTCTTCGACGGTCATAGTGGGCGGTGGCGGGCAGGTGATCAAATTCGGGATCTCGTCCCAGGGGCGGATTTTTGCCGCGTCGAGCCAGGAGAGGAAGTGCTGGGTCCACTCGAAAGCGGCCTCCCCGTCGTCGGTGTCGATGACCAGGTAAGAGGCCGCGAAATTCAGCGCCAGCCCTGTGCGCAGCAGCGATTCCCGACTGCGATCACCGGTCAGCCGTGCGTGCTTGACGTCGGTGAACAACGAGCCCGCGTGCTGAAGCGGGCTGAACCGTACCAAATTCCCTCCCTTGAGCGAGAGTGCATCCAGCATCGCCAGGTAGTTGTCGGATGTCAACGCCGCCCGCCACAGGTTGACCAGATCCGGCCAGGTGATGCCGAGTTTGTCTGCCCTGGGCGGTTCGAATGGGCCGTGCACGCGCAAGAGCACCAGATTCGCGGCGTAGGTTGCCATCTCGCGAAGCAGATCTGGTTCTTGCGGCGAGTAGTCGGTGTGAGCGCGGGCCGGCGGTCTGGTGCGGTAGCACCGCAGCAGAGTCTCCAGGGTCCGGCGGATGCGATCCAACTCGTCCTCGTCCAGGACTGAGAGCAGGTCGCGGGCGAATTCCAGGACCGGTTCGCGGATGCATAAAGGCTGGTGTGACAGCATTGCGCGAAGGAGGTCGTCTTCGGGATCGTGCACCTTGCGGCGCCCGTATGCGCCTTCCGCCACATCACGCAGGACGTCGACCACCCGTGCCGCCACCAGATACTCGCCGAAGGTGGCGTGGACGAACTCGTACCCGCGTCGGGTCTCACCGACCTGGGCCTCGGGGGCGTGGACGAAGAAGAACTCGGCCAGTACCCGCTCACCCGAGGTGTCGATCCGGTCCAGTGCTTTGAGATCGGCGCTCAGGTCCGCCTCGGTGATGTCCTGCCGTCCCCGGTTGAACATGCCGAGCGCGGCCGTGGACAGCCGGGTCACCTGATCCCTGGCCGACTCGGCGAGTTGCCCCTCCGACAGCACGCGTCCGGCCTGCTTGGTGACCTCGCGGCGGGCATACGTGACGAAGAGGCGTTCGTACAGCTCGGTGGTCGACAGTTCCTCATCGCGCGACACGGTCGGGTCGGCGTAGTACAGCGCGAGCATGAGCAACAGCAACGGATGTCCGGCCAGGTCCTCGTGGCGGAGCGCGAGTTCGGCGCTGAACGGGAGGTCGAAGTTCACCGCGTTCCACCGCCGGACCCAGTCCCGAATCCGGTCGGCGTCGAACTCCTCCAGGTTCAGGACCGGTGTGGCGCCCGGGATGCGCAGCCGATCGGCGACCAGTGTCCGCGAGGTGACGACGACCGCGACGGGATGACCCATCGCTGCTTCGACCCGCTGGAACTCCACGATGTCGTGCAGATACCCGGACCGGTCGTCGGTGGTGGCCTGGAGCAGCTCGTCGAGTCCGTCGAGGAGCAGGACGCGGATGACGTCCGCGCTCTGGTCCACGAGGTCCGGCCACGGGACGCGTCCGTGCGTGGCCGCGGTCAATGCTTGTCGGACCTGGTTCGTGATGGTGGTGTTCGCGTCGACGTGCCGCAGTGGGACGCGGACCGCCGTGAACCTTTCGCTCGGCAGCCGAGCCGCGATGATTTTGGTGATCAGGGACTTGCCCGCACCGGGATGGCCGAGCAGGAGCAGCGGTCGACGGGTCGCGTTCGGGGTGCTGAAGTGCCGCGCCAGCACCAGTTCCAGGTCATCGGGTGACGAACGCCCGACGGCGCGGAAGCGCGGCATGACGAAGATGTCCTCCACGGTCGGGAACACCGCATCGATTCCGTACCCCTCGGTATTCACGTCGACGACCCGTCGGGTCAACTCCGAATGGTTGACGTCGCGGATCACCGCACGCAGATCACGCGGCGATTCGGTCGTCGTGACGGTGAGAAGCTCTTCGAGTCGCCTCAACGCCGAACGGGTCGCGGCGTGCTCGCCGAGGTCGGACCACACCCGGAACTCCGGCACGGTCGCGGCCAGTTCCGTGAAGTACGAGCGGTACCGGTCACCGACCGCGACCTTCACCGGCGTCGCGTGGAGATCACGGTCCAGGAACCGCTCGACGGCGGGGGTGAGCGGCTCGGCCCACAGCCCGACAAGGTCGACGTTCTCTTCGAACCCCGTCAGGGCGGACGGGGCCGGGACATTCGACTTGTAGAGGTGGCGGATCAGGCTGTCCGTGGACTCGCCCGCGGCCAACCGCAGTTTGTCCGCGTCGGTCAGCTCGGCGAGTTCGTAGTCACGGCCCAACTGCTCGTGCAGCAGGTCGAAGTACGCGGCGATCACGATGGCGGTGTGGGCGGCCCCGCACAGCTCGTGGCGCTCGTAGCCACGCGTACCCAGAATCCGGTCCGAAACCCCGTCCACGGCGTTGCGTAACAGCCCCACGGCCTCGTTCTTCTGGTCCACCCACCCCCAGATCGCGGCCGGGGTGAAGCCGCTGGCCAGGATCGCCCCACCAAGGACGTTGTTCAGCCTGTCCAACCACGGCCGGTCGTGGTGGCCGAGGATTTGCAAGGCGCCGCGCAGGCTGATGGCCGGGTCTCGTCGCACGGGCGCGAGGGTACGGCGTGAACCCGTTGGCGCGGATCACGGTTCGGCGGCGATGATGCCCGCGTGAACTCCACGAACGGGCTGCGCAGGGTCGCGGCCACCCGGTACGTCACGCCCTTCCGCGAAGGCGGCTCGCTGCCCGGCCTGGTCGAGGCGGACGACCTCGGCATGTACGTGCTCAAGTTCCGGGGCGCGGGTCAGGGCGTGAAGGCGTTGATCGCCGAGATCGTCGTCGGCGAACTGGCCCGACGCCTGGACTTCCGGGTGCCCGAGATCGTGCTGGTCGACCTCGACCCGGAACTCGCGCGGGCCGAGCCGGACCAGGAGGTGCAGGAGCTGCTGCGGGCCAGCGGCGGAGTCAACCTCGGCCTGGACTACCTGCCCGGCTCGTTCGACTACAACCCGGTGGTGCGCGACCCGTCCGTCGAGGACGCGACGCGGTTGCTGTGGCTGGACGCGTTGACGCTCAACGTCGACCGGAGCTGGCGTAACCCCAACACCCTGCTGTGGCACCGCGACCTGTGGCTGATCGACCACGGCGCCTCGCTGTACTTCCACCACTCGTGGAATCCCGAGCGCTTCCCGGCGGCGAAGTACCGGTTCGATGCGGCCGACCACCTGATGCTGCCGTTCGCCGGTCCGCTCGCCGGCGTGGACGCCGAACTGGCCGCCCGCGTCACGCCCGAGCTGGTGCGCGAGGTGCTCGCCCTGGTGCCCGACGAGTGGCTCGCACAGGACGAGGTGTTCGCCGAACCGCGTGCCGCCTACGAGCGGTTCTTCGCGGCACGCCTGGCCGATCGCACCTGGGTCGACGAGCTGGAGGCCGCCCGTGTCGCACGTGTTTGAGTACGCCGTGGTGCGGGCCGTGCCCCGGCAGGAACGCGGCGAGTTCGTCAACGTCGGCGTCCTGGTCTACTGCGCGCCGTTGGGCTTCCTGGGCGCACGCGTGCACGTGGACGAGGACCGCGTACGGGCGCTGGACCCGTTCCTGGACGTCGAGATCCTCAGGAGCAGCTTGTCGCACCTCACGGCGTCCTGCGACGGCCTGTCGGCCGCCGGGCCGGTGTCGCGCACGACGGTCGGGCAGCGGTTCCGGTGGCTCACGGCGCCGCGCAGCACGATCGTGCAGACCTCGCCCGCGCACACCGGTCTGACCGCCGACCCGGAGGCCGAGTTGGACCGGCTGCTCGACGCGCTGGTGCGCCCGCCGTCCCATTAGGGTGGCAACCACTTTCGCCACCACACGTCTGTTGGTGTGTAGACCTCGACACGGGAGAGTGGATGAGCGCTGGTTATCGACCCAAGCGGAAAGTGCGAGTCGGCCGGGTGGTCGCCGTCGTCCTGGTCGTGCTGCTGGCGTTCGGCATCGGAATGTGGGTGTACGTCGACTCGACGTTGAAGCGCATCGACGCGCTCACCGACTACGAGGGTCGGCCCGCCGACACGCCCGGTACGAACTGGCTGCTGGTCGGTTCCGACGCGCGGGACGACCTCACCGAGGAGCAGAAGACCCAACTGTCCACCGGCGACGCCGGCGGCCGGCGCACCGACACGATCATGCTGCTGCACATCCCCGAGGGATCGGGGAAGGCGACGCTGGTGAGCGTGCCGCGTGACTCCTATGTGGACATTCCGGGGAACGGCAAGAACAAGATCAACGCCGCGTTCGCCATCGGCGGCCCGCGGTTGCTCGTGCAGACGGTCGAGGGCGCGACGGGCGTGTACGTCGACCACTACATGGAGATCGGCTTCGGCGGCTTCGCCGGGATCGTGGACGCGATCGGCGGCGTCGACATGTGCATCGAGCAGCCCATGAAGGACCCGCTGGCGGGTCTGGACCTCCAGCCGGGCTGCCAGGAGTTGGACGGTGCGCAGGCGCTCGGTTTCGTGCGGACGCGGGCGTTCGCGCGGGCGGACCTCGAACGCGTGCAGAACCAGCGCAAGTTCCTCGCCGCGCTGTCGGAGAAGGCCACCGGCTTCAGCGTGCTGGCCAACCCGTTCCGCGCGTTCCCGCTGCTGTTCGCGGCGACGGATTCGATCTCGGTGGCCGACGGCGACCACCTGCACCACCTCGCCGGGATGGCGTTGGCGATGGGCGGCGGCGTGGACACCGTCACCGTGCCGGTGGGCGGTACGCCCACGATCGGCGACGTCGGTTCGGTGGTCCAGTGGGACCGCGACAACGCCCTGCGGCTGTTCGGTGCGTTGGAACAGGACCAGCCGGTGCCGGCCGACCTGCTCCAGCCGCCGGCCTAGTTTTCTCGTCCCGTCCGGCGGCGCCCGATCAGGGCGCCGCCGGACGACGTCGTGCCGGTGGTCCGTCCGGCTCGATCGTCGGTGGCCCTGGCTCTCGGCCCTGGCGGCCGGCACGCCGGTCAGGAGCCCTGGGCGGGCTCCTGGGCGGCGGCGGGCTCGGCCGCCTCCTGGCCGGCCTCGACCGCCTTGCTGGCCTCGACGATCCCTTCGAACTCGCGCATCAGGTCGTCGTAAATCGGCGTGAGTGACACTTGGTAACCCCCACAAGCTCGTACGTCCCCCGATCGGGCCAAAGTAGCCTACTCGGGGCCGGTTGTCCGCTTCACGCGGTATTCGCAAAAGGTGGTTCGTGTCTCTCGACCGCCCGACTGGCCCGCGGGGGTCGCTGAGTTGTGATGCCCGCTCACATGTGGGCCCAAACACGCCCGAATCGGGAAAATGGTGTCCCCGGTCACAGCGACCTGAATGCACGTGCACTTGGCTCGAACGAGTGGCGAGCGCGTTCACCGATGACTCCCGGTCACCATTGCGCACCGCCCCGACCCGATCGTCACTTGGGACGTTCGCAGTGCTCGGAGGGGTGTCCAACCGATCGGGGAGTTTCGCGGTTCTTGCCACGGGTAGCTGAATGGTCGCCGGTGAAGTTCGCACTCACAGGTGATTTACCTTCACCCGGCGTGAGGTGAAGGCTTCCCGCGTGACTGAGCAACGGCGCTCGAAGCCCATCGACCAGGGGCTCGACCTCATCAGACGGATTCAACGGCTGGCGGACCGCGCGGAGCGCACCGCCTTCGACCACTCGAACCTCGTCGGCCCACCACCGTCCCAGGAGCACCTCGACATCCTGGCCGAGATCAGGGCGTTGTCCCGGCAGGCGGTCGCGGACCGGGCGAAGGCCGACCCGCTGCCTCGCCAGGCCGACCCGGCGCCGGGGGAGAACCGGCCGACCGGCAAACCACTGGCGACCGGCGCGCGCTGACCCTGCCCCGCTCACCACATGCCGCGGGCCGGGCGCGACACGCACCCGGCCCGCAGCGCACGACGAGGACTACTTGCGCCGCACCAGTTTCACGAGGCTCTTGAACGTCTCCTCGAGACCCGACGAGAACGGGTTGTCGTTGACCAGGTAGGTCCACGTCGTGTTCGGCCGCTTCACACCCGCCTCGGCCAGGTGGGCGCCGTCCTCGTCGATCTTCGCCTTGACGAACGTCTCCTCGGCCTCCTCCCACGCGTCCGGCGCGATCCGGTGGTACTGGGGGATCGCCTCGCGGTGGAACTCGTCGAGCGGGTTCTGCCGCGCCAACGCACGCAGGTGGATGCCCTCACGCAGGTCGGTCAGGAACACCAGGTGGTCGGTCCAGCGCTGGTCGAGGTGGTGCAGCGCGATCAACCGGGCCGCGCGGACGCGGATCTCCTCGTCCAGCTCGTCCAGCTCTTCGGCCCGCTCGGGCTTGCGCTCGGCCAGTTCCTTCCACGCCAGGTCCGAGGTGAGCACCCGGTCGCGGAACTCCAGCAGCAGCGTGCGCTGGTGCTCGACCAACTTGCTGTAGCGCCAGGTGTTCCGGTGGATCTCGAGCTGCACGCCCTCGGCCACGCGCTGCGCGTGGTCCACGGTGTGCAGCGTGCCCAGGTCCAGGATGCGGCCGTCGTCCTCGACCTCGGCCGGCTCGTCGTGGTCGGGCACGTACTGCGTGACCAGTTCGTCCTGCAACGACGAGAAGAACACCGAACCGCCGGGGTCGCCCTGCCGGCCCGCGCGTCCGCGCAACTGGTCGTCCAGGCGGGAGAACGGGTGTCGGCCGGTGCCGATCACGTACAGGCCGCCCAGCTCGGCGATGCGCTCGCGGTCGGTCTGGTCGTGGCCGCCGAGCCGGATGTCCGTACCCCGGCCGGCCATCTGGGTCGAGACCGTGACCCGGCCGAACGAGCCCGCGTCCGCGATGATCGCCGCCTCCTCGGCGTCGTTCTTCGCGTTGAGGACGACGCACTCCAGGCCCGCCTCGGACAGCTTGCGCGACAGCCGCTCGGACTCGGCGACGTCGAGCGTGCCCACGAGGATCGGCCGGCCGGACTCGTGGACCTCCTTGATCTCCTCGACGATCGCGGCTTCCTTCAGCTCCAGCGTCGTGTACAGGCGGGCGTCCTCGTCCTCGCGCACGCACTCCACGTTCGGCGGGATCACCAGCACTTCGAGCGAGTAGAAGTCGCGTAGCTGCTCGGCGACGGCCACCGCGGTACCGGTCATGCCGCACACCGTGGGGTAGCGGCTCAGCAGCGCCTGCACGGTGACCGAGTCGAGCACCTCGCCGCTGTCGGTGGTCTGCACCGACTCCTTGGCCTCGACCGCCGCCTGGAGACCGTCCGGCCAGCGCTGGAGGTTCGCGATCCGGCCGCGGGTGTCGTTGATCAGGTGCACCTTGCCGTCGCGGACGATGTAGTCGACGTCCCGGTGCAGCAGGACCTGCGCGTGCAGCGCGACGTTGACCTTGCTCAGCGTCGTGGACACGTGCTCGTCGGAGTACAGGTCGATGCCGCCGAGTTCGCGCTCGACCAGCTCGCTGCCCGCGCCGGTGAGGTAGACGTTGCGCTCTTCGTCGTCGATCTCGAAGTGCAGGTCCCGGCGCAACCGCTTGACCAGGGCGGCGAGCGCGGGGTCGGCGGACGGGCCGGCCGTGGAACCGGCGAGCACCAGCGGCACGCGGGCCTCGTCGACCAGCACGGAGTCCGCCTCGTCGACCAGGGCCACGCGCGGCTCCGGCACGATCCGGTCCGCCTCGTCGGTGGCCAGCCGGTCGCGCAGCACGTCGAAGCCGATCTCGCTGACCGGCGCGTAGGTGACCTCGGCCGCGTACCCGGCCCGCCGCTCCTCGGGCTTGGACGTCTGGCCGATCCAGCCCACGCTCACGCCGAGCAGGTCGTACAGCGGCTTCATCCACTCCGCGTCGCGCTGGGCGAGGTAGTCGTTGACCGACACCACGTGCACCTGGTCGCCGCGCAGCGCGAACCCGGCCGCGGCGATGGCGCCGGACAGGGTCTTGCCCTCACCGGTGGCCATCTCGACGACGTGACCCTCGAGGAGACCGAGCGCGCCGAGGATCTGCACGTCGAACGGGCGCAGCCCGAGCGCGCGGTCGGCGGCCTCGCGCGCGAGCGCGCACACCTCGACCAGTTCGACCCGGCCGAAATCGGACTTCTCGCGCAGTTCGGCCGCGGCGGCGGTCAGCTCTTCGTCGTCCAGGCCGGAGAAGCGGTCGGCGAGCTCGTTGACGTCGACGAGCAGCTTGCGGTATGGCGCGAGGTCCGCCGAGCCCGGCTTCTGCGCGAACCGCCGGAGCCGCTGCTTGAACCGTCCCAGGAGAGTGGTCACGGTCGGGCAACGTACGGCACGGCACCGACGTTCCGCACGTCACCCGGTTGACCGTTCACGATTGACGAGGTGAGGGCTGCTAGGCTGACCGGGTGTGATGCCAGTCACTATCCGTGACGCGGGCTTAGCGTTATTCCACCGGGAACCGATCACTCCACCGAGGCGTCCTTGGGGCAAATCGGCTCCAAGGCCCTGAGGTCGTCCAGGAGGACCACCGTGGTGTTCAAGAGGATGTTGCGCGCGTTCGGTGTCGGCGGTCCCACGGTGGACACGGTGCTGACCAACCCGAACGTCCGCCCCGGCGAGGTGCTCACCGGCGAGGTCAGGATCGCGGGCGGTGACCACGCGGCCGACATCGACGAGGTGAAGCTGTCGCTGGTCACCCGGGTGGAGGTCGAGAGCGGTGACAACGAGTACAACCGCAACGTCGAGTTCGCCCGCGTGTCGGTCGCGCACCGCATCGGCGTCGGCCCCGGCCAGCGGATCGCGCTGCCCTTCCAGTTCCCCGTGCCGCTGGAGACGCCGCTGACCGTCGTGCACGGCCAGCACCTGCACGGCATGACCATGGGCCTGCGCACGGAGCTGGAGGTCCGCGGCGCCGTCGACCCCGGCGACCTCGACCCGTTCGCCGTCCACCCGCTGCCGTCGCAGGAGCACGTGCTCAACGCGTTCGGCGCGTTGGGCTTCCGCTTCACCCGCGCCGACTCGGAGCAGGGCCGCATCCACGGCGTGCCGCAGCAGCTGCCGTTCTACCAGGAGATCGAGTTCCTCCCGCCGCCCCAGTTCCTGAACCGCATCAGCCAGGTCGAGCTGACCTTCGTGACCGACCCGCACCACCTGTACGTGGTGCTGGAGGCCGACCGGCGCGGCGGCCTGCTGCGGGCCGGCGGCGACACGTTCGGGCACTTCCACGTCACCCACGACCAGGCGCAGCGGACCGACTGGTCGGGCGTGTTGCACCAGTGGATGGACCAGGTCGCGGGCCGACGGGGCCTGTTCGGCTGACGTCGGAGTGGGATGATTGACGCCTTAAGACCACCCACTTCGGGAGGCGTCATGAGCATCGAGAGTGTGATCGGCGCGTTGGTCATCGGACTGGTCATCGGATACCTGGGCAAACTCGTCGCGCCCGGCCGCCAGGACATCCCCGTGTGGCTGACGCTGGTCGTCGGCATCGTCGCGGCGTTCCTGGGCACGTTCGTGGCCCGCCTGTTCGGCGTGGCCGACACCGCCGGGATCGACTGGCTGGAGATCGTCTTCCAGGTGATCCTCGCCGGGCTCGGCGTGACGGTGGCGGCGGGCGCCGTGGGCCGTCGTCGACTCGACAGGTAGCGGAATGCGCGGAACGGCCCCTGAAGCCTTCGGGGGCCGTTCTCTTTGTGTGTCCGTGTTCGCCTGACGAGGCTGTGCTCCTCTGGAATCATCCTCACCGGGAGAGACGAGAGGGGTACGGACTGTCATGGGTGAGGGAGAGGCCGCGTTAGAGCGGCGACGGGTGGCCTTCGCCGCGGAGACCGCCGCGACGGTCGCCGATGCCGAGGGACGGGTTCGGGCGAGGTCGACGCAGACGCAGTTCAGCATCGACATCGACAAGGCGCCCCAACTGATCGCTTCGCTGGAGCAGGCGATCGAGAAGCTGCTGAAGGCGTATCGAGACGCCGAGGAGCTGACGAAGAGCCACCCGCCGGGGAAGGACATTTACAGCGGGTTCGCGGCCATGGCCATGCGCAAAGCCGCCGGTGACGAGGAAGGCGGCTACCGGTGGGCCAACGAGAAGGCGCGTGAAGCGCTGCAGAAGACCATCGACAACATCAAGGCAGCCGTTGCCGGCTATCGCCGTACTGAGGGCGTCGCCCACGACGCATTCACCGGGCAAGGGGATCGATGATGAGGCGCACCACTCTGCCGGTGCTGGCTGCCGCTGCCGCGATCCTGATCGCGGGGTGTTCGGAGAAGTCTCCCGGAAGGCCGTCGTCCGTGGCCACCGCCGATTCGGGTACGACTCGGACTCCGGGCACGACCGGCTCATCGTCGGCGAAAGGGGATCTGAACCCCGAGCGCTACGCGGACAAGCCATGCGAACTGCTCAAACCCGCCCAGTTGTCCGGTCTCGGGTCGTTCAAGGCTCCGGAGTCCGACAAGGGCGTGCTTGGTCCGAGTTGCACCTGGTATGCGCAAAAGGTGCTTGAAGGGACCACCTACGAGGTGACCGTCGTGACGGACGGGACCAGGTTCCCCGACATGGTCTCGAACACCAAGGACGAGCCGGTCTTCAGGGAGGCTGAGGTGGCCGGTTACCGCGCGGTGAGTTCCGACGGTACCGACGGCAAGGGGAACTGCGGCACCAGTGTCGAGGTGACCGGCGCCGGTGGTTGGTTCCTGCTGCAAGCGAGTGTCGAGAACAAGAAGTCACCTGACTACACCGACACCTGTGCCACCACCGAGAAGGTCGCCGCCCTGGTCGTGCAAAACCTGAAGGGGTGATCACGCGCGCCGATCGGGACCGGTTCGAAGAGTGATCCGGTCCCAGGCGGTCGCTGTGGAATCCTGGAACGGCAGCCAAGCCGCCGCCCAGCACGGAGGTCGGACAGTGCGACGTACGGTTTTCACGCGCGACCACGAAGACTTCCGCGAGTCCGTCAAAGGGTTCGTGGACCGGCACCTGCTGCCGCGCTACGACGACTTCGTGCGGGACCGGCTGGTCGCCCGGGACGTCTGGCTCGAAGCCGGGCGCCAAGGGCTGCTCGGACTGGAGGTGCCCGAGGAGTTCGGCGGCGGCGGCGCCGGCGACTACCGCTTCAACGCGGTCCTGGGCGAGGAACTCTCCAAGGTCAGCGCGGGCATGGCCAGCTGTTTCGGCGTGCATGCCGACGTCGTCGCCCCCTACCTGGTCGACCTCGGCACCGACGAGCAGAAGAAGCGGTGGCTGCCCGCGTTCTGCGCGGGCGACCTCGTCACCGGCATCGGGATGACCGAGCCCTCGGGCGGGTCGGACCTCGCGGCGCTCAAGAGCACGGCCGTGCGCGACGGGTCGGACTGGGTGCTCAACGGGTCGAAGACGTTCATCACCAACGGTTCCTCGGCGGATCTCGTCGTGGTCGCCGCGCGCACCGACCCGGATCGCGGCGCCAAGGGGATCACCCTGTTCGCGGTCGAGTCGGACATGAAGGGCTTCGAACGCGGGCGCAAGCTCGACAAGGTCGGCCAGCACGAGTCCGACACCGCCGAGCTGTTCTTCGACGACGTCCGCGTCCCGGCCGAGAACGTGATCGGCGAGGTCGACCGCGGTTTCGTGCACATGATGCAGCGCCTGCCCCAGGAACGGATCGGCGCGGCGGTCTCCAACACCGCGCACGCCCGGCAGATCCTCGACGAGACCCTCGACTACACCAAGCAGCGCAAGGCTTTCGGCAAGTCCATCGGGTCCTTCCAGTACAACAAGTTCACGCTCGCCGAACTCGTCACGAAGATCGACGTGACGCAGGCGTTCGTTGACCAGGGCGTCGAGGCGCACGCCCGGGGCGAGCTGACCCCGATCGACGCGGCCAAGGCCAAGTACTGGAGCGCGGACGTGCAGAACGAAGTGCTGGACGCGTGCGTGCAGCTCCACGGCGGCTACGGCTACATGACCGAGTACCGCGTCGCCCGCGCGTGGATGGACGCCCGCGTGACCCGCATCTGGGCCGGCTCCAACGAGATCATGAAGGAGCTGATCGGCCGCGACCTCGGCCTGTGAGTCAGTCCTTGGGCCCGCCCGCCACGTAGACCACCTGGCCGGACACGAACCCGGCGCCCTCGCTGACCAGGAACGACGCCGTGTGCGCCACGTCCTCGGGCGTGCCGATCCGGTTCACCGGCGTCACGGCCGCGACCCCGCGCTCGAACTCCGCGACGGACATGCCCAGGCGTTCGGCGGTCGCCGCGGTCATGTCGGTGGCGATGAACCCGGGCGCGATGGCGTTCGCGGTGATCCCGTACTTGCCCAGCTCGATCGCCAACGTCTTGGTGAACCCCTGGACGCCCGCCTTGGCCGCCGCGTAGTTGGCCTGGCCCCGGTTGCCCAGCGCGGACGTGCTCGACAGGTTCACGATCCGGCCCCAGCCGGCCGCCTTCTGGTGCCGCTGCACGGCCCGGCACATCAGGAACGTGCCGCGCAGGTGCACGCCCAGCACCGCGTCCCAGTCGTCGTCGGTCATCTTGAACAGCAGGTTGTCGCGCAGGATGCCCGCGTTGTTGACCACCACGGTCGGCGGTCCGAGTTCGGCGACGACCCGGTCGACGGCCGCGTCGACCGCGGCGGTGTCGGACACGTCGGCGCCGATCGCGACGGCCGTGCCGCCTTGCGCGCGGATGTCGGCCACGACGTCCGCGCACGCCTCCGAGGTCAGGTCGAGCACGGCCACGGCCAACCCGTCGCGAGCCAGCCTGGCCGCTACGGCCGCGCCGATGCCGCGGGCGGCACCCGTCACGATCGCCACGCGTCGATCCACGTCTCAGTCCTCCCGATCCGGTGAGGACCGGTAACTTAGTGTGTCCGACGCGTCACGCGCCAGGTGCCCCCGACCGTCCACAACGGACGACGGGGGCCGTCCGTCCGGACGACCCCCGTATGCCTGTCGACGCGGACTAGTCGGTCAGTTCCGCCAACGCGGCCTTGACCTTCGCCAACTCGGCCTCCAGCTCCTCCATGCGGGTGCGGTGCTGGGAACGGGCGGCCTCGATGACCTCCTCGATGCCGCCGGCGATGTCCTCGTGCAGCTCCTTGGCCGCGCGGGAGACCGCCGCCGCCGGGATGACCAGACCCGACACGACCCGTCGGGTGCCGTGCACCAGGTCCGCCTGCCACTCGCCGTCCGCGGTGCCGGTGACCGTGAGGGTCAGCTCGACGGTGCGGGTCTTCTTCGCCGTGCTCTTGGTCCGCTTCGCGGGCTTGGCCTCGGGGGCCGGCGCGGTCTCCCCGACGGGCGCGGCCGGCGCCTCGGCGTCCACCTGGTCCTGCTGTTCCACGAGCGTGTCCGCCTCCACGTTCCCGTTTTCCTCTCTGCGCGTCCGGATCGACCCGGCCGCATTCTAGAACACCTGTTCGACGCGGGGTCGAGTGCACCGCACAGCGTAGGGCGTCGATCCGACATCCCGGGAAACGGGACTCACGCCGGGCCGACGGTGCGCTGCCGTTCCACGCCCGACACGCCCGGGACGGTGCCGAGCGCGGCGAGCCGGTCCGGGTCGACCGACCCGACCACCACGCCCAGCGGGTCGAGCACCCGGTCCACGACCAGCCCGAGCGTGCGCAACCGCGCGATCACGTCGGACAGTTCCGCGTCCACGCCGATCGAGACGACGACCGGCACCCGCGTCAAGGCGCCTGCACCAGCCCGCCGCCGACGTCGACCGACGGCAGTTCCAGCCGCCGTCCGGTCTGCGCGAGCCGCGCCCACAGCTCCCACCCGCGTGCCTGGTGCTTCTCGGCGACGAGCGCGGCCACGCCGGCGACGTGCGGTGTCGCCATCGACGTGCCCTGGATGCGGCGGTGGCGGCCGAGCTGCTCCCAGTCCTTGTTCCACGACGAGTACACGTCCACGCCCGGCGCGACCAGGTCGACCTGGCCGATGGTGTCCTTGGTGCCACAGGAGAAGAACGCGATCGCGCGGTTCACGTCGACCGCGCCGACCGCCAGGATCGACGGGCAGTTGGCCGGGTGGCCGACCGGCCGGACCGAGTTCGGGCGCCGGCTCTCGTTGCCCGCCGCCGCGACGATCAGCGTGCCGCGGCCCAGCGCGCGCCGGGCGACCTCCTCGAACACCGGCGACGCGGGCGTGCCCGGCTCGACCGGGGCGCCCAGCGACATGGAGACCACGGCGCAGTCGTTGGCCACGGCCCACGCGATGCCCGCGAGGATGCCGCCGTCGGAGCCGAAACCGGCGTTGGACAGCACCTTCCCGGCGTAGATGTCAGCCTGGTGCGCCACGCCGTAGCCCGGCCCGCCCGAGGGCGCCTTGCGGGGACCCGCGGCTGTGCCGATGCAGTGCGTGCCGTGGCCGTGCGCGTCGTCGACGGTCTCGCCGGTGATGAACGAGTTCGTGAACACCGTGCGCCCGGCGAAGTCCGGGTGGTCGGTGGTGAACCCGGTGTCCAGCACCGCGATCCGCACGCCCGCGCCGGTCGCGGCCGACAGCGTCGCGCCGACCGCCTGGAGGCCCCACGTGTGCACGGTCTCGTCGACGGCGAGCGCTTCCTCGGCGGTCGTCGAGTACGCCTGGACGACGCGTTCGGGCTCGACGACCGAGATCGGCCCGGCGCCCTCGGCGGCGAGGGACAGCCGCCTGGCCTGTTCGGGTTCCGCGTCGACCACGGCGACGCCGAGGTCGTGCAGGATCAGGCCGTCGGCGGCGGCGAGTTCCTCGCTCGTCGCCGAGTCGGCCGTGCTGGTGGCGGTGAGACCGGCTACCCGGTGTAACTCGCGTGCGCCGGCGGCACCCGAGCCGTCGGCTAAGAGGACGAGGTAGCGGCCGGTCGTGGCTCCTGTCGGCTCTGTCATGACGACCCCTTCCGGGGGAGTGGACGGCAGCCCTTTTCCTATGCCCGTCCGGGGTCGTCGTCACGGGGCGTCGACAGGGTTCACGCGGTCGCCGGCTCGGTACCACGCTTTCGGGCTAGGAGCTGTTTGAAGTTCGGATCTAGGTGGGCCCGGTGGTGTGCTGGTTGGGCTGGTAGAACACGGATGTGGCGCGTTTTGATCTGACCGATGCCGAGTGGGCGTTGATCGAGCCGCATATGCCGGTGGCGGCCACCGGGCCGTTGCCACGTCGGGTGCGGGAGCAGTTCAACGGGATCCTGTGGCGGTTCCGCACCGGGTCAGGCTGGCGTGACGTGCCCGAACGGTACGGTCCCTGGTCCACCGTCTACTCCCGGTTCAACACCTGGGCGAAGACCGGAGTGTTCCAGACGCTGATGGAGGCGCTGATCGCCGAGGCCGCCTCCCGCGGACAGGTCGACCTGGAACTGGTGAGCGTGGACTCCACGATCGTGCGGGCACACCACGAATCGGCCGGACTCGCGGTGACCGGGGAGACCCTTGACGCGCTGGAACAGGCGTTGACCGGGGAAAAAGGGGCTCCGTTGCCCGTCCAGCGGAGCGTGCTGCGGGTGGTGCGTCGCGGTCCGCGCCGGACACGACCGACGCGGGCACATCTGCCGGTCGGGACCGTGCCGCCCGTAGGCGCCGTCGGAAGGCGCGGGCTGCGGCGGCCGGGCTCGGCCGGTCCCGGGGCGGGCTGAGCAGCAAGGTCCACACCGCGGTCGACGCCGCCGGGCTGCCGTTGGCGTTCGTGCTCACCCCTGGCCAGGCCGGGGACAGCCCGCAATTCCGGACGGTGCTGGACCGGATCCGGGTTCCCGGCCCGGTCGGAAGGCCGCGCACCCGTCCGGACGCGGTGGCCGCGGACAAGGCGTACTCCTCCAAAGCCAACCGGGCCTACCTACGCCGCCGCCGGATCACGGCTGTGATCCCGGAGAAGACCGACCAGCGGGCCAACCGCAGGAACAAGGGCTCCGCCGGCGGGCGGCCTGTGTCCTTCGATCCCGTGCGCTACCGGCGGCGCAACACCGTCGAACGCCTCTTCCAGAAGATCAAGACATGGCGCGGACTGGCCACCCGCTACGACAAGACACCACAAAGCTACGAGGCCGGACTGCATCTACGAGGAGCCATCATGTGGTTGAAGACCCTTACCCCAACCACATGATCCCAACCCCAAACAGCTCCTAGTTTGGCCAGCGGTTCCACGATTCGTGCGGCCACCGGCCCCAAGATCGCCATGAGCAGCACGTACGCGGTCGCCAACGCGGCCAGCCGACCGTCCACGGCGCCGGACGCGACCGTGAGGCTGGCGATCACGATCGAGAACTCGCCGCGGGCCACCAGCGCGGCACCCGCACGGGCGCGACCGAGTTTGGCGATGCCCTGGCGTTTGGCCGCCCACCAGCCCGTCGCGACCTTCGTCGCCGTCGTGACCACGGCCAGCGCGACCGCGAGGCCCAGCACCGGCGGGATCGACGCGGGATCGGTGTTGAGGCCGAACACCACGAAGAACATCGCGGCGAACAGGTCGCGCAGCGGCTCCAGCATGCGCGTGGCGTTCTCGGCGGTCGACCCCGAGATCGCGATGCCCAGCAGGAACGCGCCGACCGCGGCCGAGACCTGCAGCTGCGAGGCGATGCCCGCGACCAGCAGCGCCGAACCGAGCAGCTTGAGCAGGAACACCTCGGCGTCCGGGCTGTCCACGATCGCGGACACGAACCGGCCGTACTTCAACGCGATCAGCAGCACGATCGTGATCGCCGCCAGCGAGATGCCGACCGCGCTCAACCCGCCCAGGAAGCTCACGCCCGCCAGCACCGCGGTCAGGATCGGCAGGTACACCGCCATCGCCAGGTCCTCGAACACCAGGACCGACAGCACGACCGGCGTCTCCCGGTTGCCCAGCCGGCCGAGGTCGCCGAGCACCTTGGCGATGATCCCGGACGAGGAGATGTAGGTGACGCCCGCCATCGCGAGCGCGCCCACCGGACCCCAGCCCAGCAGCAACCCGACGATCGCGCCGGGCGCGGCGTTGAGCACGATGTCGAGCACGCCTGCCGTCCACGAGCGTTTCAGCCCGGTCATCAGCTCGGCGGCCGAGTACTCCAGGCCGAGCAGGAGCAGCAGGAGGATGACGCCGATCTCGCTCGCGATGTGCGCGAACTCCTCGATGCCCGACAGCGGGACGAACCCGCCGTGCCCGAACGCGAGGCCGCCGATCAGGTAGAGCGGGATCGGCGAGATGCCGATGCGCCAGGCGATCCGGCCGAGCAGGCCGAGTCCGAAGAAGACGGCGCCGAGCTGGATCAGTGCGATCGCTGTGCTGTGCAAGGGGTTCAGCCACCGCCCAGGATGTCGGCCGTCTGCTGGAGACCGTCCACCGTGCCGACCACGACCACGAGGTCGCCGCCGACGAACACGAAGTCCGGTCGGGGCGAGGGCGAGACCGCGCCCGCGCGCACCACCGCCACGATCGACGCACCCGTGCGGGTGCGCAACTCGGTCTCGCCGAGCGTGCGGCCGTCGAACACCGAGCCGGGCACGATCGGGAACTGCTTGGTCGAGATGCCCGCGATGTCCGAGTGCTCGTCGCGCAGCTGGGCGACGAGCTGCGGCGCGCCGAGCAGGCCGGCGAGCGTGCCCGCCTCGGTGGTGCTCAGCGGTATGGACGCCGAGCAGTCGTCGGGGTCCTCTTTGCTCGACACGATCAACTCGAACTTGCCGTCGCGGTAGGTGATCACCCCGATCCGCCGGCCCGAGCGGATCATGAAGTCCTGACGGGTCCCGATGCCGGGAAGTGGCGTGACCTCGACATTCATACTGTTCATGGTAAACGTCCGGCGTTTCGGACGCGTACGGTGCGCGTCGACGGCCCTGCCGGGGTTGTGACCCGCCCCACCCGGCACAATTGGTGACCGGACGAGTGGAGGAGGACGACCGTGGGACACGGTGAGCTGCGTGGCGTGGTGGCCCTGGACGGGCCGTCCGGCACCGGCAAGTCCTCGGCGGCCCGCCGGCTCGCGTCCGCGCTCGGTGCCCGCTACCTGGACACGGGCGCGATGTACCGGGCGGTGACGCTCGCCGTGCTGCGCTCGGGTGCCGACCTCGACGACGCCGACCGGGTCGCGGCCGTGGCCCGTGACGCGGGCCTGGCGCAGGGCACCGACCCGGCCGACTCCACCACCACACTGCGTGGCGAGGACGTCGGCGTCGAGATCCGCGGCCCCGAGGTGACCCGGGCGGTCTCCCCGGTGTCGGCCAACCCGGCGGTGCGCGAACTGCTCGTGGCCGAGCAGCGACGGATCGTGGCGCATGCGTTGTCCGCGGTCGGCGGCATCGTGGTCGAAGGGCGTGACATCGGCACCGTGGTCGTGCCGGACGCCGGTCTGAAGGTGTTCCTCACCGCCGACGCCCGTGCCCGTGCCCACCGCCGCGCGCGGCAGGACGGGCTGGAGTCCACTGTGGACGCGGTGCTGGCCGACGTCGAACGGCGTGACGCCTATGACTCGTCCCGCGCGGTCTCGCCACTGCGGCCCGCGCCCGACGCCGTCGAACTCGACACCACCGACCTCGACCTGGCGGGCGTGCTCGCCGCGCTGCTCGACCTGGCCGCCGGCCGGGGTCTCGTCGCCGGTCCGGTGCGCGGGTGAGCGGGTCGGGTCGGCTCCCCGAAGGCGGTCGCGACGGGGTGCACGACTTCGGTCGGTGGATCTCGCGCGTGCCGCTCAGGCTCGGGTACCGGGTGCGGGTGCACCACGCGGACCGCGTGCCGACCACCGGACCCGTCGTGGTCGTGGCCAACCACAGCTCGTTGGCCGACGGTCCACTGCTGTTCGGGATCGTGCCGCGACGCACGGTGTTCCTGATCAAGAACGAGATGTTCCGGGGTCCGGTCGGGCGGTTCCTGCGCAGGCTGGGCCAACTGCCGGTCCGGCGCGGCGAGCCCGACCGCGCACCGTTGATCGCGGCCCAGAAGGTGTTGCGCGCCGGCGGTGTCGTCGGCGTCTTCCCCGAGGGCACGCGGGGTTCGGGCGACGTCGCGGAGGCGCAGAAGGGCGCCGCGTGGCTGGCCCGCTCGACCGGCGCGCTCGTCGTGCCCGTCGCCTGCCGGGGCACCCGGCGCCCGGCCGGTACCGGACGTCGGTTCCGGCCGAAGGTGGACGTGCTGTTCGGCGAGGCTTTCGAGCTGCCCGCCGACAAGGGTAGGCAGGCGCTCGTCGCCGCCACCGAGCACGTCCGCGACCGCTTGGCCATGCTGGTGGCCGAGCTGGACGACCAGCGAGGAGAGGGATCGTGACGGACTTGGACGGCACGTGGGCGGACGAGTCCGACTGGGCCGCGTTCGACGACGCGGACTTCGCGGACGACCAGGCCGCAGCGCCGCAGCCGGTGCTGGCCGTGGTGGGCAGGCCGAACGTCGGCAAGTCGACCCTGGTCAACCGGATCATCGGCCGGCGCGAGGCCGTCGTGCAGGACGTGCCGGGCGTGACGCGTGACCGGGTGGCCTACGACGCGCTGTGGAACGGCCGCAAGTTCACGGTCGTCGACACCGGCGGTTGGGAGCCCGACGCGACCGGGATGATGGCGTCGGTCGCCGCCCAGGCCGAGCTGGCGATGAACACGGCGGACGCGATCCTGTTCGTCGTCGACGCGACCGTGGGCGCCACGACGACCGAGGAAGCGGCCGTGAAGGTGCTGCGGCGGTCCAAGCGTCCGGTGCTGCTCGTGGCCAACAAGGTCGACGACGAACGCCTGCTGGCCGAGGTGGCGTCCCTGTGGTCGTTGGGGCTCGGCGAGCCGTTGCCCGTGAGCGGCCTGCACGGCCGGGGTTCGGGCGACGTGCTGGACAAGATCCTGGACGTGCTGCCGGAGACCCCGCGCGACACCTTCGAGTCCGCTCGCGGCGGCCCGCGGCGGGTGGCCCTGGTCGGTCGGCCGAACGTGGGCAAGTCGTCCCTGCTCAACCGCCTGACGGGCGAGGAGCGCGCGGTCGTCGACTCGGTGGCGGGCACCACCGTCGACCCGGTGGACTCGCTGGTGGAACTCGACGACGAGGTGTGGCGGTTCGTCGACACGGCGGGCCTGCGCAAGCGGGTCAACTTCGCGTCGGGCGCGGAGTACTACGCGTCGTTGCGGACGAAGGCGGCCATCGAGTCCGCCGAGGTGGCGATCGTGCTGCTGGACGCGGCCGAGCCGTTGAGCGAGCAGGACCTGCGGGTGCTGTCGATGGTCGTCGACTCGGGCCGCGCGTGCGTGCTGGCGTTCAACAAGTGGGACCTGGTCGACGAGGACCGGCGCCACGCCATGGTCCGGGAGCTGGAGCGCGGCCTGGTCCGCGTGCCGTGGGCGGAGCGCGTCAACATCTCGGCGCTGACGGGGCGTTCGGTGCGCAAGCTGGCGCCGGCCCTGCGTACCGCGTTGACGTCGTGGGACACCCGCGTGCCGACCGGGCGCCTCAACTCGTGGCTGACGGAACTGATCGCCGCCACCCCGCCGCCGGTGCGGAGCGGCAAGCAGCCCAAGGTCCTGTTCGCCACGCAGGCTGCCACCAGGCCGCCCACGTTCGTGCTCTTCACGACCGGCTTCCTGGAGGCGGGCTACCGCCGGTTCATCGAGCGCCGCCTGCGGGAGGAGTTCGGCTTCGAGGGCAGTCCCGTGCGCATCTCCGTGCGGGTGCGTGAGAAGCGCCCGAAGAAGTAGCGCGGACCCCCGTGCGGAGCATGCGGGGGAGTGCGCTAAGCTATGCGAGCACCCCGAGAGATCGGGATGCGGCCGGGACGTGGCGCAGTTTGGTAGCGCACTTGACTGGGGGTCAAGGGGTCGCAGGTTCAAATCCTGTCGTCCCGACGGTCTGAGAGAAGCCGCTTCACACGGGTATTTGCCCAGGTGAGGCGGCTTCTCTCGTTTCCGGTCCCGATCTTGTGCATGATCGCCGGGATCATGCTTTGGGGACCATTCGGGGACCACGTTTCTCACACGGCGCGGAGGTTCGGCCGACGTGGGGACCGCAGGTGGCGGGACAGCATTTCGCCCGCGTCGGTGACCGAGCGCCGGTCCGGGTGCAGGTACCGCTGGGTGGTGGTCAGCGACCCGTGTCCGGCGATGCGCTGGAGGTGGTGCACGGGAACACCGGCGTCCGCCATCCACGTCAGTCCGGTGTGCCGCAGGCTGTGCCGCCGCAGGTGTTCGTATCCGAGTGCGGCTACGACCTCGTCCCAATGCGTCGCGTCCCGCAGGACCGCCGTGGAAATCCGGCCACCCCGAGGCCCGGTGAACAGGCGGGCGTCGGGATCACGGCCGACTCGGTCGATGCTGGCTTGGACCAGTGGCCGGATTTCCTCGATCAGGGGAACGGTGCGGGCGCGTTTGCCTTTCGTGCCTTTGTCCACCAGGCCGCCGGGGGACGTGGTGGTCTGTCGTCGGATGCGCCAGATCCACTCCGTCGTGTCGAGGTCACCGACACGGCATCCGGACACCTCCCCGATGCGGGCAGCGGTGCACGCGGCGAACAGTACGACGTTGCCCCAGCCTCGGAACTCGCCGTGCGAACGGGCCACCAGCGCGTCCGAGAGCCGAACGAGCGTTTCCCAGTCCGGCAGCGCCAGGGAACGGGGATCGTCCAACTCGTCTTCCGCACGGGCGTACTCGCGCTGCCATCCGCTGACCCGGGCCGGATTCCGGTCGATCAACCCGTCCCGCAACGCTTGCTCCATGACGCGGACAAGCGGTGCGATGCTGTTCTTCACCGTCGATCGGCTGCACTCGTCCGCGATCCAGGCGTGCACCGCACGGTCCACGACGCCGTTGGTGATCATCCGGACCGGGATGTGGCCGAGAGTGGGCACGACCCGCTTCCGCCAGCCCGCCAGATACGGGTCCAGCGTCTTCGCCTCCAGACCGCGCATGGCCAACCCCATGTTGGCGTTGCCGTAGTCGGTGAGGCTCATGGTCGCGACGGCGGGGTTGAGCCCGGTGGCAGCGGCGAGGATGAGCGCGTCCAGCCAGTCCCGGGCTTCGGTCTCCGTGTCGAAGGATTCCGACTTCGAAGAACGCTTCTTGGTGACCGGGTCGACCCACCGCGCGCGAGCCCGGTAGGGCGTCCGTCGATCAGGGCGGTGTTCGACATCGGTGGAGAGCGACACCCCGATCGGAAGTTGCACCGGATCGCTCATCACGCGGCCGTCCCCGGGTCGATTCGCCGTTCGGTCAACCATGCCTCGACATCCGCCGCGCTGTACAGCGTCACGCGTGTGGTCAGCCGGACGAACGGCGGCCCTTGGACCGGGCTCGATGTGCGCCAACGTCGCACCGTCGAGCTGTCGACGCCGAGCCGTGAAGCCAACTCGTCCGTCGTGTACCACTGGCTTTCCAGCATCGGTTCGTTCATGTCTTCCCCCTGGTCAAGCGGCTGCCGGTGGGACTGCTGAAACATCGGGCACCGCTCTGGCCCGTTCGTAGTCCGCCTTCCACGCCAGGCGTTGGGCGATCATGTGCAGGAGCAGTTCGGTGCGTGACGGGACGTGTGGGTCGCCGGGGCGTACGGGTGCCCAGCGCAGTCGGGCGGTGTCCGTGGTCGGAGTCTCGATTCCCGCCGCCGCGAGGGCTTCGCGGACGAACGCGGTGCGGTCCGCCTTGTGTTCGGCGAGGGTCTTGCCCGACCAGCGGCGGGAGACCAGGACTCGGCGGCCGGGCAGGCCGAGGGTGTCCCGGCGGTGTGCCTTGCCCTTGCAGTGGCCGGGTGTCGTGCGTGAGGTCGTGCCTTGTGGTTGGACGCCGTAGAGCAGCCATACCGCGCAACGTTGGGAGCACGGTGTCACCGCGAGTTCGGCGGCCAGGCGGTCGGCGTGGTCGGCCAGGCGTGGCGAGCTGTCGGCGTCGACTACCTCGGTGATCGACTTCGTGAGGTACTTGGTCAGGTAGCCGACGTGTCGTCCGGCTTCCTCCGTGCCGCCGAGGATGCCTTTCGAGTGCACCTGGGGGCCGAACGTGGCGAGGTGTGCGGGTTTGTCGAGGTCGGCCACGGCGTCGGCCCAGGTGGTCAACGCCTTGCCGGTGTCGGGGTCGGTGAAGGTCCGGGCGTCGGCGTTCCACACAGGCAGGCGGTCGCCGCCGTAGACGGGGTGGTCGTGCGGTGGCCACCAGACCTGGAGGTAGGTGGCTGCGGTGACCTGGCGGACGATCCGGTGGGGGATCGAGCCGCGCACGGCGAAGTGGGCGTGCGGGGTGACGCGCCGTTGCGGCTCGACCGTGCCGAAGTACTGCACGTCGAAGCCGACGACCCGGCGCAGGTTCTGCCACCACCGGTCGACCAGCGACGCGAAGTGGACGGCGTCGCGGGCCGCCCGTCGGTAGTCGTAGGTGTCCGGGTCGACCGGAGCGCCGGTCGGACCGACCTTGCCGTAGGTGTCCAGGGTCAGGGTGATGAAGGTCGATGGTCGGTAGCGTCCGGCGAACTCGCGACCCACTGTCCGCTTGGACACGGCACGGCGGGGCAGGTTCGGCGAGTCCTGGCGACGCCGAGTGGAGCGGGCCGGAGGTTTGGCGGTGCGTTCCACGGCGGGGAGGCCACCGCGGACTCCTTCCGCCCGGATGTCCGCGTCTGCCTCGCGTAGTGCTTCGCGGAGGTCGTCCACCTGGTCGTGCGCGTCCTCGTGCTTCGCGCGTCGGTACTCGGCGGTGAGGTCGGCCCGGTAGGTGATCAGGGCGACTTGATCGGCGGTCGGGGCGTGGCGTTCGGCGACGGGTTCAGTGGCGAGGTGCCAGCCTTCCCGGCACTGTGCCATGCGTGAACGTCGGTTGCGATCGGCGCAGGCCGGGCACCGGGACGTGCGCGTGGAGTTGCAGCGGACGCCCACGATGCGCACCTCGCCGCTGTCCAGGTCGACGACTTCCCGCAGCACGGGCCGGACGCACACGCCGTGCTGTTCGGCCGCAGCCTTGACCACGTCCAGCGTCAGGGGCAGCCGTGCACGTTCGGCCGAGGTCATCGCGGCCACGTCCGAGGTGACCGCAGGAACGAGGTCGGTCATGCCGCCTCACCGTCCGTCAGGTACGCGGCCAGGGCCAGGAGGTCGGTATCGGTGACGTGGAACGCGCGGACGCGTTCGGGCAGACCGCGACCGTCCGTCTTCACCCAGGCGACGCCCGGAGTGTTCTCGTCGATCTCGTGCGCCGCCGCGCCCTTGGCCCGGACTCCGTCGCCCAGGACCATGTCCACCTGCACGGGTTCGTCGAGCCGCAGCGCGATGCGGGTCCCGAACAGGTGGCGGAACCCCACGACTTCCTTGCGCGGGTCCTGGACGAGCGCGAGCACGCAGAATCCGGGCGCGCGGCCCTGCGACACGATCGTCTGCAACGCCCGCGAAGCGCGTTCCCTCAGGTTCTGGTCGGACTGGTAGGCGACCAGGTCCGCCAACTCGTCCACGACCAGGACAGTGAACGGCTCGTCGTCGACCCGCGTCCACAACCGGCGCACACCGCGATACCGGTCCGCCCGATCCTTGACCTGGACCGCCAGGTCTTCCAACAACTCCACGGCCTGGACGCCGTTGTCGTACACGACGCGGTCGAAAGCCTCTGGGCACTGGCCGAGTTCCATACCGCCCTTGGGATCGACGCCCACCAGGCGCACCAAGCCGTCACGGATCGCCGGGGCCAGGTGCCACACGATCGACCACAGCACCGACGCTTTACCCGAGCCCTGCACGCCGACGCCCAGAACCTGGTTGCCCTGCAAGCGAATCCGCCACGACGAACCGGATTCCGTGCATCCGACCGTGACCCGCTTCAAGTCGACACCGGACGACACGTCGACCAAGGCGGGCGCGGGGATGCTGCGCGACAGGGGGTCGGAGTGCATGAAGTCCAGCTCGACCACCCGGGGCCGCAGGACCCTGATCCGGCACGACCGGGCGCCGAACGAGTGCGCCAGGCCGTCGCGCCGCAGCTCCCAGGCATCAGAGGACTGGGCCGGGATCATCCGTACCCGGACCCGGTCACGCCATCCTTCGGAGCGGACGTGCCGCAGGCTGGGCCGGTACTCGCGCCCGCGAACGTCCTTCGTCAGTTCGGCCAGCCTCATGACGGTCCGCCAGCGCGGGGCGTACACCACAGCCCGCCGCCACTCCGTAACCAGCCGGTACCAGCAGAGCCGCCGAAATGAGTGTGGGGCCACCTTTGCCCACAGCGCCAGGACTCCGGCGAGGCCCGTGCAGGTGAGGCCCACAGGCCACCAGCCGTGCCGCCACACGCACCAGGCCGCCACGAGCGGCGCTACAAACGTGACCGGGTACCGCACAGCCGTGAGTACGAACCGCCCCAGGGCTACGACCACTAGCCACGCCAACGCAACCACGACCGCCAGGCACTTCAGCTTGCCCGGCAACAACATCCACCACGGCAGCCGAGGGCGGACACCCTCGAACGGCGCCGGATCGACCCAGCGCGACATCAGAGGTCACCGCCGAAAGTCCACTCCGACAGGCGAGTGTCACCACTTGACGAACGACCACGAACAACAGATACGCTTGACACGACTGGAACTCCTTGTGGCTCAACACGACCAGGAGACAGCCAGTCGGGTGTGTCGCCGGGGAGCAGCCAGAGCCCGCCAAGACTTTCGGACTGCTCCCCGTGCGACCACACCCACCGGCCGCGATCTTCTTTAGCCACCCACTTCGGGGCGTGCGTCATCCACACGCGACTGTCGGGCGCGCGGTGTCCCTGCTACTACTGGGCCTACTCCCGTTCGGTCTTGGTCAGCTTCTCCGCGTGGTTGTCCTCCACCGTCGCGCAGGCAAGGGATTCGTGTTGGTGCGCGGCATCTTTGTCCGCGACCAGTCGGTAGAGCGTCGCCGCCCGTCGATGGAACAGAAGTTGGGCGGCGTCCGTCGCACCGGGCCTCGGCCGGAGTCGCCAGGCAAGGATGTGGGCCTCCCGCAACGTCAGGACGTTCTCGGCTTCGGCCCACTCACCGGGCAAGTTTTCCGGCGCGATGCCCTGACCGGAAACCCGTTCAGGTCCGTAGGCCCCGCTCATGACCGCTCCCGGTGGCCGCTCATTCGGGCAACCTCCCGGCGCCGGTCTCGCCCAGGTTTCCGTACCGGCTTTCGTCACCGTGCGGCCGGAACCAGCTCGAAGCCTGTTGGTTCAGCGCACGCATGGTCGTGTCCGGTGACTGGCCGTGCCGCCCGGACTGAGGGTCCACCTGCGCGGCCAACCGCACGCAGTGCGACGCCATCTCCCGCAGGTAGGCCGCGAACTCGACCGCGCCGCCGGGTCGGTCCGTCGGACCGATGACGATCACTTCGTCCGGTCGGACTTCCAGGCACAACGCGCGGAGGTCCGAGTTCGGCCACTTGATCACGTCGACCGTCGGCGCGGGGCCGAGTGAGAACGTTGCTCGCAACATCAGAAGGCCCCCTCTCAGGCCGCAGTCGTGCCGTTGTCCGCCTTGCGGGAACCGCGCGTGGCCGTGTTGGGGGAGAGCATCCGATCGGCCCAGACGGTGTACGCGATCCACCCGTCACGGACGTACGGCGTCACCTTCAACCCCTCGAACACGGCCGGGCGGAACGGCGTCCCCGCCAGGGTCTCCGGGGGGACCGGCTGGTACTCCGAAGCGATCTTCACCACCTGGCCGGTGTTCCGGCCCTTGGCCGAGGGATCGGTGCCTTGGGCCAGCCACACCGGCAGCCCGGTCACCTTGTCCACCGCCGGACGCGGTGACTTGCCTTCCACGTATTCCGATGCCCGTTCCACGCTCAGCACGAAGAACCCTTCCGGGAACAGTTCGTCGAACGTGATCGGGAACCGGTGGCCACCCGCAATCGCCATGTCAGTCGTCCTCCGAGGTAATCCGCTGGTCTGCGTCGCTCGCGTTTTTGATCAAGAGTTCTCCGACGACCCGTGCGTCGTCCGGGGAGAACCTGAGTTCACGCTGGCCGGGAACCGACAGGACGACCGAACCGTGTTCGGTGTACACCCATCCGTACTGTTCGGACCCGTCCGTCTCCGGTCGCGACACGGGAGGCCGCTCCGTTTCGCCGGAGCTGTGACCTGCCGTGGCTGCCATCCCTTGCCCTTTCGTAGTGGCTTTCCTGGCACGTACAGGTTCGGCGATCCGGGCCGATCGCTGTCGGACGCGGGCGCATACGCCGCACGGCCCAGTCCTGCGCATATGCGCCTGACGCATACGTGCTGGTAGTCGTGTTCCATCGTGGCTAGACTCATATGTGCCGGACGATCCACAGGGGGTTGTGAATGTCGGACGCGCCTCTCCACGACGAAGAGTTCTGGTCACAGCCGGAACTGCGGCAGGCATTGCGCGAACGCCATATCGGCCGCGTGATGCGTGCCTATCGACAAGCGCAATCGCCGGAGGTCAAGCAGGTCGACCTTGGCCGCTGGATCAACCTCAGCCAAGGGCAGTTGAGCCGGGTGGAGCGGTCGTCGGTGGCCGTGACCGACCTGGCGAAGCTCATTCCGTGGGCCGAGGCGATGAGGATTCCCCGTCATCTGCTGTGGTTCACCTGGCCGGACATGGAACACGACGAAGCAGAGGAAGGACCCGAGGTGCGACGCCGGGACGTGCTCAAGGCAGCGGGTATCGCCGCCGCGAGCGTCGAACTGATCACGAACTCGCCGTGGCAGCGCCTACAGGACTCCCTGGATCAGGAACGTCCTGTGGACGACGCCACGGTCAGGCTCATGCGGGACCGCACTGCGGACCTGTTCCAGACCGAGGAGACCGTGCCCGCGAGCCAACTTCTGGATTCGCTCGAAGGTCACGGGAACACGCTGCAAAGCTTGATCAAGAACGCCCGGTCGGACCGCACGCGTCGAGACTTGGTGGTCGCGTTGGGTGAGACGAAGGCCCTGACCGGCTGGGTCCTGTTCGACACCGGCCGAGGCAACGAGGCCGCGAACGCGTGGCGCGAAACCCTCAAGATCGCCAAGGCCGTCGACGACGGCGCGTTGGCCGCGTGTGCTCTGGGCTACTGGAGCTACCTGGCCGCGTCCCGCAACGACACCGGCCCGGCGAGCAAGCTGCTCCACCAGGCCCACGACATGGTGCCCGGTTCGTCGGCACCCGCAACGCGTTCATGGATCGCGGCCAGGCAGGCGGAAGAACTCGCCCGGCTTGGCGACGAGACCGGAGCGCTCCGCTCGATCGAACGCGCGATCACGGCCTACGACTTCGCCCAACCCCGGACGGAACGGTCCTGGACCGGGTTCTTCTCGGCGAGCCGTCTGGGCAGTATGACCGTGTCGACCTACACGATCATGAGGCACCGGGACGCGGATGCGGTCGCGGGCTCGTTGCTCGATTCCTTGTCGCCCAGGGACAACAAGGTCCGCGCACTGATCCTCGCCGACCTCGCCACGTCGGCAGCGTCGACCAAGGACTACGACAAGGCAGGCGAGCTGGCGACCCAGGCTGGCCGCCTGGCGGTGCGAACGGAAGCCAGCCTGGCCAAGACCCGATTGCTCACCCTCGCGTCGACCCTGCCCACGACCAGGACCGGCCCCGAGACGGCACTGCGAGACCGGATCGCCGTCGCCCTGCACTAGCCCCGAGTTTCGTCAGTGATCCACTTCAGGTAGTCGGGATTGCCGCCGACGATCGGCAGCGCGACCACCTCGGGCGTGTCGTAGGAGTGGTTCGCCTTGATGAACGCGGTCAGCTCGTCCAGGCGATCACGGGCCGACTTGATCCAGAGCTGCCACTCCTGATCGTCCTGGACCACTCCGTCCCAGCGGTAGACGCTGCGAATCGGGCTGCTGACCTGCACGCACGCGGCCAGCCTGGCGTCCACGATCGCCTTCGCGAGTTCAGCCGCACTCTCGGCGCTGTCGGTGGTCGAGATGACCACCACGTGCTCATCCGTCACGTCGTCCCTCTCAGATCGGATTGCCGACCCGAGCGTAGCGAGCTGACCGCTCATGCGACGCGTTGAAGAATTCAGCTTTAGGGGATCAAGGCGTGCCGCCTGCGGCGGCACGCTGCGACGTCGAGCCGCGCCAGGTGCCCACCACCGTCACGCCGCCTTTCGCATCGGGGCGCGCCGGGCTCCCGCTCCGCTCCGCCCGTCGGCCCCGCGCGAAGGCGACGCACGTGGTCGGGCCGCGCGCCGCCGTAGCCCGTTCCGTGAAGGACTCAAGCACTTCAACGGCAGCGGCGTCGGTCCCAACACGGCGTTTGTGAGCCTTCCCGCCGAGGCCCCGGGATTGTTTAACGCCGGGACAGCGGCATCAAGGGCGCTACGCGTCGCTGCGCGATGGCCTACGGCCACCCTTGACACCGCTGTCCCGGCGCTAACCGGCGGCAAGGGCCGGGGGAACGGGGCGAGAAGCCCACGGTGGTCCACCGAACCGATGTCGACGACCTGAAGGCGAGGGGCAATGCGCGGCACCAGGAACAGCGAGCCCGGACAGTTTGCGCTGTGGGGAGTCTACGAACTCGACAACATCGCGGTCGCCCACGCCAACCGCGCCACGCATCGTCGTACGGTGCCCACCTCATCCACCGTGCGGCCGAGGCTTCCGCTCGCACCGGCATTTCGGGCACCGGCTTGCCCCTCGCCAATATTTCTAGCCCCGGCACGGGAGCGGGGGTGCCACTCGGCTTGTCGGCCCACACATTCCGATGTGACGACGGTGATCGTCTTTCAGGAGCCTGGACTTCCGGCGGCATCATGCCCCGGCGAGGGTGCGCCGGATCGCTGGACAACCTGTCGTCTACGTCTTTGGAGGCTGTCCAGGTTGGGGACCACGTGGGGACCACACGGCCTGCGCCGAGGCACACAACGCGCTCGTCCCTGGACAACATAAGCGATCAATACACCGCTATTGATCTGCGAGGATGCCCACTTCGGCGTCCTGGGGGTCAAGGGGTCGCAGGTTCAAATCCTGTCGTCCCGACGGTCTGAGGAAGCCCGCTGGATCGGCGCGATAAGCGCAGGTCAGCGGGCTTTTTCATGCGTTCGGAACGATCTTCAAAGTGGTCACGGGACAGTAACGAAACGATCTTCGTGGGTGTTGTGAAGGAGCGGATCAGGAGCGACTCGCTCCTGATTTTTGACCAACACCAAATGGGGTCGCCACCCGAACGGGTGGTTCTGCCGAACCTACCTCGACCTGGCCCGATCTGCGCCGGTCCGACGTGAACCGATGTGAACCGGGAGGCTCGTTGAGGGTGTATTGGTCGAGGTGGCCGACGATGCGGCGTCGAGCAGGCGGCGCTGAGGGCGGTCGTGGTCGGGGGTGTTGTCGGAGGGCGAGTTCGGTGGGCTGGTGCGTGGTGTCATAGGCGGACGCGTGGACGACGAGCCGGGGAGATGTCAGAAGGGCGGCTCCTCACCTCTGACCGCCCATGGGGCCACGGGTGCCGGTGGCAACGCACTAGCGGGCAGTGGCAGGCTGGCGACGACGTAGAGGTTCAGGATGTCGTCGCGGTCCATGAACATGATCTGACTGCGTTTGGTCGCGTCGAGGGCGTTGCCGAGCCAGTTGCGCGCCGCCTTGGTGATCTCTCCTCCGGCCACGATGAACGCGTGGTCGACCAGAACTCGCCGGTTGGTCTCCGGGTCGAAGATCTCGTGTGCCAGCATCATGAGGGCCTGGTTGTAGATCTCCGCCATGTTGGTGTTGCCGGCCTTGGTGACGCCCGAGGCGTCGAGCTTGCCCTTCTTCGCCTGGATGCCGAAGTAGAGGATGTGCTGGGTGGGCAGCGTGTAGCGCATCCAGACGTCCTTGCCGTACTCCAGCGCCTTGTCCCTGTGGCCTGCGGCCGTGATCCTGTGGTACCCGAGTTGCCGGAACAGCGGCAGCAGCACCTCTTCGATGAGGTCGTCCTCGCTGCAGTCGTCCAGGTAGGCGGTCAGGAGTTGCCGTCTCTCCTGTTCGGCCTTGCTAAACGGTCGGTGCGGATTGGCTGCGAGCACTGTGACGGTCCGGCTGCCCTGGTGACGCAAGTAGCAGTGCTCGTCCTCGCCGTAGAACGCCTCGAAGCCCTCGCGGCCGAGGACCTCGTTGAGCTGCGCCAGGGCGCGGGGGCGATCCGGCCCTTCGTTGTGCCGGTCGGCCGGACTCATGAGCTGGTCGATAAGACGGCAGAAGATCTCGGGTGGGCGGGTGGGGCCGTCGTGGGGCTCGGCCAGCATCGTCTCCAGGACGTCGGCAACCCAGCGATGGCGAGTGGAGCCGTCGTGTTCGTACTCCGTGTCCAGCTCGCGAAAGAACTCGGTGATGTACATGCTGGAGCGGTACGGGAAGTACCTCGCCTCGTCCTCGTTCTGAGGGTCGTCGCGGCCGATGTTGCCAACGACCAGGTCAGCCAGTGCTTCGAGATTTCGGCGCTTGAACCTCACCTGTCCATTCTCGCAAACAGCCCTCAACCTCGGTCGCTTTGCAGTCACCGCGCCAGCGGTTCCCAGGCGCCGTCCCACGACAGGACAGGCTGGCTGGACCTCGATCGCCCAGTCCCCGGCCAACGCCGAACCACCCCGGAACCTCGCAGTCGCCGGACGGCCAACGATTCGGCAACCATCGAACGTTCTGTCATGCCGCTGATCAGGTGTTCGCGAACGCGCGCTCATGTCGATGACCGCGTGTTGCGTGGTGCAACGTAGTGGATTGTCGGGACGATGTGGGGGTATTGGTGTCGTGGGTGTGGGGGTTCGTGGTGGGTGGGTGTTTCTCAGTCATACCTCCGAGCTGCGGAAATACCCTGTGGGTGGGTCGTTCGTGGATGCGATGCGGTGGAGAAGGCCGTGCTGCGGGTGCGGGTGGCCGCCCCGGTGCGCGGCCCGAACGGCGACGTGGTGGCTGCCGTCTCCGTGGTGGTGCCGATCGAGACCCGCACCGACACCGTGCTGCCCGCCGTGCGGGCCGGTGGCCGGGCTATTTCACGCGCGTTGGGCCGGCGCACGCCGTAGCGGGACCACCGACGTCCGCGCGGCGGCGAGGGCGGCGAACTTGGCCTGCTGCTCCGGGGTCATGAGGTTCTTGGGCAGCGGGACGGCCTGTGACTTGGTGAACATCAGGTACCAGACGTCGGGCTTCTCCACGACCCGCGCCAGCGTCTCCCAGTGGCACCGCATCTGGGCCAGCGGGTACGCGATGCTCACCCACTGGTCGTCGATCACCAGGTTGAACGCGGCCCGAGTGGCGGACCACTGCGCCTCCAGCGCCTGGGCGGCCGTGACCCGCCCGATGCGGAACACCAGCAGGGGGCCGAGGATCACGCAGACGACCCCCACCACCTTGTCGATCGTCGTCAGGGTCAGCATGGCGACGCCAAGCGCGACGAGCACCGCGCCCAGCACGTAGAGCCGGTTGAGCTGCGGACGGAGCAGGAACTGGGTCGTGCGCTTGAACAGGCGCTCGTCGTACGGCACCGTGATCGTCATGGACACCGGCACACCTTAATGCGAATGACGTTCGCGGCTGCCGGGGCGAGCGCTGTGCTTGCCGAGAATGTCGTCCGTGCGGGTCAGGCGGCGTGGTGGTACTCGTTGAGGATGCCGCCCAGTCGTTGCTGTCGGCGGACGTCGAGTCTGGTGATCGCTGCTTGATCGGTGACGGCTGGTGGCAGGGCGCGTAGTGGTCGTGCGTTGGCAATGCCTTGGTGGGGTCGGTGGGTGTTGTGGAACTGTTCGTACTGGCGTAGTGCGTGGAGTAGGTGCGGTTGGTTCCAGATGAGGGTGCGGTCGAGGAGTTCGTGGCGGCAGCTGCGGATCCAGCGTTCCATGATCGCGTTCATGCGCGGTATCCGGACACCGGTGAGGCCGACCTGGATACCGGCGTCGGCGAGGACGGCGTCGAACAGGGCGGGGAACTTTCCATCCCGGTCGCGGATCAGGAACCGCGCGGAACTACCCGCCTCTTCAAGATCCATGACGAGGTTCCTGGCGGCTTGGGTGACCCAGGAGGCGGTGGGGTGCGCGGTGGCGCCGAGGACGCGGATCCGGCGGCTGGCGTGCTCTATCACCGCGAGCACGTAAAGGCGGGCGCCGCTCAGGGTGGTGGTCTCGAAGAAGTCGCAGGCCAGGATCGCGTCGGCTTGGGAGCGGAGGAAGGCCGACCAGGGCGTGGAGACGCGTTCTGGTGCCGGGTCGACCCCGGCGTCCTGGAGGATCTGCCAGACGGTGGAGGCGGCGACTGTGATGCCGAGTACGAGGAGTTCGCCGTGGATGCGGCGGTAGCCCCAGGTGGGATTCTCGCGCGTTAGGCGTAGTACCAGGAGTCGGATCGAGCGGATGGTCCGTGGTCGGCCGGGCCGCTTGGGGCGGGATCGGGCTGCGTGGCGGCGGGCGCGGAGGTCGCGGTGCCACCGCAGAATCGTCTCCGGGCGGACCAGTAGGCGGAGTCGACTTAGCGCGTGCGTCGGGAGTCGGTGCAGCAGTGCCGCGAGGAAGGCCCGGTCGGCGGGGGAGAACCGTGGTCGGGTGTCTCCGAGTTGGCGTTGCAGGACCATGATCTGGTGGCGCAGCGCCAGGATCTCCGTGTCCTTGTCCCGGTCGCTCAGGGGCAGCAGGCGCAGCAGCGCGAACGTGTTGGTCACGCCGAGGTAGGCCAGTCGGAGCAGCACAGCCGATCATCATGCCGTGCTGGCCGACACCACGGCGAATGGCAACCGTGACCCTGAGCCCTCGACGTCCTGGGTGCCGCGCGTCCTCTACCTGCATGGATGAGGTTATCGGCAGGCACAACGTGGCGACAGGGCTTGCCGGGCACCGGGTACGGCTACTGCGTGGGTGCGGCAGCCGTCGCGGCGAGTGAGTACTTTCGCGGCTTGTCGCAGGTTCGCACGGCGTAGCCGCTGTCGCCCAGCTTCTCCAGCGCGTTGTGCACCGCACCGGAGGACCGGTACGCGGACGCACTCGCGTCAAGCGACTCCCTCGCGTGGAGCTTCCGAGGCAGGTACGTGCCGGGCTGCCGCCCTGGGCACCGCAGTGAATCCAACTGCCTGGGATTCGCATTGCGCTGGCACGACACCGTTCTACGAACCCTCGAGATCCAACCCGGAAGGACCACAGACGATGGGCAGCACACGACGCGTCGCCTGACGATACCGGCCCCACCTCGCGGCCCCGTCACCCGCACCGAGGCAGAAGGCTGTCGAGCGGGAACCGGCCCCCACCGGGCAGGCCCGGCAACCCGGACCCACCGCACCGAATCCCGGCGAACCCGCAGCCGGTGACACCCCCCGATCCTGCTCACCGCAGAGCAGGCGGCGGCCATACTCCAGGTCCGACCCTCCTGGCTGTGCCGCCGCACCGCCGCCCGCGCTGTGCCCTGCCGCTTCCTCGGCAAACACCGGCGCTTCGCCGTTCGCGACGTCGAGCAGATCGCCGAAACCTGCCAGTCCGTCCCAACAGGACACGACACCCACATCGGGGATCTTCCCGAGCGCGCTTGAAGTTCTCGTGGACACGATGCATCCATGTGGACGTCGGTGTGATCGTGGACGGGAAGGAGAACGGTTCCGATGGAAGCGGACGGAACTCCTGGCAAGTCCGGTACTTCCGCGACGACGGGACGATCGGTTCGAAGTCGGGCTTCCGCAGCGAGGACGAGGCGAAAGCCGAAGCCCGCAGGATCGACGACATCCACCACGGCTCCACGAGCACCGACAACCCGCCGGCGAAGTCCGGCGCGGCCCCGGTGGTCGTGAACGACTGGATCGACCTGTGGTTCGACGGCATCGACGTCGCCCCCACGACACTGGCCCAGTACGAAAGACTGGCCCAGTACGAAAGCCTGACCCGCAACCACATCCGGCCACGGTGGGGGAGCGGCCACCTCGTCGACATCGGCAACCTGGCCGCCCACACCTGGGCCGCCGAACTGCGCTCGGGCGGACTCGCGGACAGCACCGTGAAAACCATCATGAAGCCGCTGGCCATGATCCTCGCCGACGCGGCCGACGAGAACCTCCTCGACCACAACCCCATCCGCCCACGACGACGCCGACGCCACCACCGCACCCGCGAAATCGTCTGGGACCAACCCCACCAAGCCCTGCGGGTCGCACTCCAAGCCGCGTCCCTGGTCGGCCCATGGGCGGGCGTCCTGGACATCACCGCAGCCTGGACCGGAGCCCGCTGGGGCGAACTGACCGGCCTGCGTCGCGGCAACCTCCACCTCGACGACGGCCGCTTCGTCATCGACCCCGACGTCGGCGCACTGCACGAGATCGACCGAACCCTCCAACTCGGCCCACCCAAGACCGCCGAGTCCGCCCGAACCGTGACCCTGCCACCGTTCCTCGTGGAACTGCTCCGCCTCCACCTCGACACCCACGACCACCCGCACGTGTTCGTCACCGAACACCACGCGCTCCTACGACGCTCCAACTTCTCCCGCCGCGCCATGCGTCCGGCAGCCGATGGCAACCTCCACAGCTCCAGCCCGCGAGTCCGGGTACACCCGGTCGCACCCGAGATCGAACGCAGGATCCTCGACACCCTTCAACAGCGATGGATCGACGCCCTCGCCGGACTCGGAGCCACCTCTCAGCCCGACCTGCTGGCGGCTCTTCCCTCCGTGAGTCGACCCATGACGGAGGGTGTCGCCTCCTGAACTGCGCCGGATGCCGGCGTTCGGCGAGTAGTCGTCGGCCGGCCTTCTGGTGGCGTACTGGATGAGCAGGGTGCCTCAGGTTCACGCGTCCGGTCGACGTGGGCGCAGCTCTGGTGATCGTCCCGATGACGACCCCATCGCGACGCCCACGCGAACACGATGAACACCTTGCCGCTGTTCGGACACCGTCGGAGAGCGCCTACCCGGCAGAGAGGAAACAGCGGATGTCGTAGAGGACGGCTTCAACGCCTGAGTACCCGCCCCTGCGCTCATACGGGTACCCGGCGACGTGTCGCCGGGTACCACTAGGCGGCAGTCGAGGCCAGCACAGGCGCCACCCCAAGGTCGAGCTGCACGCGGACGGTCCACCAGCACGTGGTCGGATGCCCCACCCTCCAGGCAGGGCCCGGAGCACGGCGAACGGCGTCGGTGCGACCGGAGGAGTGGGCCAAGGGGAGCCGGGGCCGACTTGTCCGTCGGGTCAGCAGGTTCCGCCATCTTCGTCAGCACGTCTCCTCGTGACTACCCGCGGGGTCGACGCCGAACCGGCTGGAGTCTCCACTCGGGTATTGCCCGACGACGGCCCGATCAGAGGGCCGGCGTGGTCGTCGCCACGAGCGGTCGTGATCGAGCGTGCCGATTTATAGTTGTTGCGCATCGGGTTGAGCTGGCTCGGGTGTGTCGGCCTGAATGCTGGGAGTGCGATCGTGGAAGGGGACGGATCCGTGTGGCGGGCGGACGCCGGAGCCGGTCGAGTGGAAGCGGTCACGGGTACCGGGATGGGCGGGAATTCCGATCCGGAGTTCGACCGGTGGGCTCGGCGGGCGTGCGACCTTGTACGAACCCCTGCGGCGATGGTGTCGTTGATCGCCGGGCACGAGTTGACGTTGCCCGGGTTGTGCGGCGTGGGAGAGCCGTGGGGGTCGACTCGTCGGGCCTCGGCGAACCGGTCGGCGGTGGCGCACCAGGTCACGACCGGTGAGCCGCTGATCGTCGCGGACACGACGGTCGACCTGCGGGTGCGGGGCGATGCGTTGGCGGGGTCTCCGCGGGTCGGTGCGTACGCAGGGTTCCCGCTGACCGACGCCGAGGGCCGGGTGCTGGGCAGCCTGTGCGTACTCGACCACGTCCCCAGACAGTGGTCCGGAGCTGAGTTGGATCTGCTCGACCTCCTGGCCGAGTCGTGCTCATCGGTACTGCGGGCGAGGATCGCGGCGGCGGACGCGAAGTGCGAACAAGTGCGGTCCACACGTGCCGAGGCCGCGTTGCAGGCGGCACTGGACCGGTCACAACTGCTGCTGACGGCCTCGCAGGCGCTGTCCCGTGCCGAGGACTTGGCACAGATCCGCGCGACGGTCACCGAACTGGTGTCCGGTCAACTCGCCCCGGTCTACGTCGGGCTGACGCTTCCCGAAGGACGCGCCGACCTCCACCGGATCGACGACCCCCGGCAGGCCGTCGGGCCGGAGTCGGGCGCCGAGGTCTACGACGTCGGTGACGACGCGCCGATCGCGTCGACCGCCCGCCGGGGCGTGTTGAGCCTTTACCCGGATCCGGCGTCGATCGCTGCGGCGTTCCCGCCCGCCGCGCAACGTCGCTACGCGGAAATGGGCCTGCACGCGATCGCCTGTGCGCCGCTGAGGTACGCCGACGACACCACCGGGGTGCTGCTGTTCGGTTGGGACCGGCCGCACGAGGTCGATCTCGTGGAGCGGACGGTGATCACCACGCTGGCCGGGTACGTCACGCACGCGCTGGAGCGGGCGGACTTCCTGCAGAGCCGGGTGAGCGTGGCCCGTCGGCTCCAGGAGGCGATGCTGACGAGGGTCCCGGAGGTCAACGGCATGCGCCTGGCCGCGTGCTACGTGCCCGCGGCGTCGGATGACCAGGTCGGTGGTGACTGGTACGACGTCATCGTGCCCGGTACACAACATCCGGGAGATTCGGCGGGCGTGGTCCTCGTGGTGGGTGACATCACCGGGCACGACATCGACGCCGCGACGCTCATGGGTCAGGTTCGCAGCATGGGGCGCCAGGCGGCCTGGGAGCGACCGGCCGGACCACCGTCGGCGGTGGTCACGGCACTGGAACAGGCGTGTGTCGCGACCGGCCTCGCCGCCACGGGAACGATGATCCAGGCCCACCTGCTACCGCTGGCGGACTCGAGCCGGGAATGGGTGTTGACCTGGGCCAACGCCGGTCACCCGCCGCCCGTCGTCCGGCACGCCGACGGCACCACCACCATCCTGCACGGCCACGACATGCTGTTCGGCCATCCGCACCTGCGCGACCGCCCGGTGCTCGACCACCAGGTCCGCCTGCTCCCGGGCGACACGGTCGTCTTCTACACCGACGGCCTCATCGAGCGCCGCGGGAGTGACATCGACGAAGGGATCACCAACCTCCGCGAAGTCCTGGCGGCCCTCCGCGTGACGGACGATCCTCGCCACCTCGTCGACGAGTGTGTGCGTCGCCTGCTGGTCCCGGTGGGCCGGCACGACGACGACGTCGTCCTGCTTGCCGCGCACATCCCCACGGGCCCGGACCGGCCTTCCCGGAGCTGAGGAGCGACCCGTCCGAGCGCACCGCGACGCCCGCACAACCTGCCCGAGGACGGGGTCACACGGCGGCCCGGGATCGTGCGTCGGCTCGAGCCGACGCCGTGGGCGACGGACCGCACCGGAGTACAGGTGGTCGGGAACATCTCATCTCCTTCGCGTCGGATGACGGCTACCCGACCGGCCGGGCATGAACCCGGACATCCACGGCTTGGAACGGACGCCAAGAGTGACGCGAACGGTCGCCGGGCGTGGTCGGCCGGATCATCGGGCCGCCCGGTCACCCGTCCCGATTCGGGTTGAACGATCGGATCGCGGGAACGCCTTGCTCGGCAGTCGACGAGCAGGAGGACCCGACATGACCGAGCACGACCGTCGCTCCGCCGAGCGGCACCCGCGACCTGAAGAGGTTCCCGGCCAAGAACAAGCGCACCCGGGAACGGCGTCGGAGATGGCCCCGGAACCGGACCACGGCGAGTACTCCTATCGCGGCCGGGGGCGGCTCAGCGACCGGCGGGCGTTGATCACCGGAGGCGACTCCGGCATCGGACGCGCGGTGGCCATCGCGTTCGCCAGGGAGGGCGCGGACGTGGTGCTGTCCTACCTGGAGCAGGAGCAGGAGGACGCCGAGCGCACCGCCGAGTGGGTCCGGGAGGCCGGTCGGCGCGCCGTGCTCGTGCCCGGTGACATCACCGAGGAGAAGCACTGCGCACACCTGGTCGAGCGGTGCGCGTCCGAACTCGGCGGTCTTGACGTACTGGTGAACAACGCCGCCTACCAGATGTCTCAGTCCGACAGTCTGCTCGGGATTTCCACCGAGCAGTTCGACCGGGTGGTGAAGACCAACCTGTACGCGATGTTCTGGCTGTGCAAGGCGGCGGTGCCGCACCTGGGCAAGGGGTCGGCGATCGTCAACACGTCTTCGATCCAGGCGTCCCGGCCGTCGCCGGAGCTGTTGGACTACGCCACCACCAAGGCGGGCATCGTCAACTTCACCAAGGGCTTGGCGCAGTACCTGGCCGTCCGGGGCGTGCGGGTGAACTCGGTCGCACCCGGTCCGGTGTGGACGCCGCTGATCCCGGCCACCATGCCGGCGGAGAAAGTCGACTCCTTCGGCGCGGACACCCCGCTGGGACGGGCCGCGCAACCGGCCGAACTCGCGCCTGCCTATGTCTACCTGGCTTCGGCGGAGTCGAGCTACGTCACCGGCGAGGTGCTCGCCGTGACCGGCGGACTGTCCTTCAGCTGACAACTGACGCACCGGAAACCGCGCGGTGCAGTCAACCGATTGCGCGGTTCGTGTGCCGCGCAATCGCGGGAAGGGCGGAGAGCCTGCGCTCGGACCGTCCGGCACCGATGACGTACCGGCGGTTCGTATCGGCTAGCGTTCGCGGGACGCCCGGAAGTTGGCGGCCTTGTGGGTCCCGTCGCAGAACGGCTTGAGCGCGGACTTCCCGCACCGGCACAGCGCGACGGTGCCGCGCCCGGGGTCGATGAACTCGCCGTCGTGCGTGCGCAGTTCGAAGTCCCCGCGCACGAGCAGCGGCCCGTTCTCGTATGAGGTGATGGTGGCGCGCTCGGCGGTCACGCCGTCCGTCCCAAGGCCGGGACGAGCAGCGCCGGCAGGCCGCGTGCCCACCGGTGCAGGAGTTGCCCGCCGAACCGCGCTTCCACGGACAGGCAGGCCGCCGCGCCGAACAGCACGTCACCGGCCGCCTCGGGGTGGGCCTTGGCGTAGGAGCCGCACAGGTCGTGCGCGGCGATCTGCTCGTGGACCGCGTCGGCCTCCACGTGCTCGTCGTAGAAGCGGGTGGCCCGGGCGTCGCCGCCCAGGCGCCGCAACCCGGTGCCGTAGCGGCGGTTGGGCAGCGAGGAGGTCATCTCGAACGCGGCGAGGTGGCCGACCAGCGCACCCGTGAGGCGCCGGTTGAGGCCGAACAGCGAGATGGTGTTGGTGACCGCGAGGGTCGCGGCGGAGGCCTGGTCGACGTAGTGGCCGTAGGTGTCGTCCAGGTCCAGGAAGCGCATGAGGTCACGGAACAGCTCCGAGTGCATCCGCTCGACACGCCCGCCGCCGTACTCGTCGGCCTGGATCTCGACCAACGCGGCCTTGGCGCCACCGTCGAGCCGGGGAATCGCCCACGAGTGCGGATCGGCCTCCTTCAAGTGGTACACCGAGCGCAACGCCACGAACTCGCGGAACTGGTCCAGCGTGGCCTCGCGCTGGAGGTACCCGGCCAAGGGCGGCCCGTCGTCGGCCGCCACGAGGTCCGCCAACGCGTCCGGTACCTCCTCCGGGGTCACGTCTTCGACCGGGGCGATCGCGCGCAGCCCGGCCAGGAAGGTCTTCTCCAGCAGACCGCGGAACACGATCACCTCGGGTGACCACTCGCACGTGTCGTCGACGTCGTCGAAGCCCCGGTAGTGCAGTTCGTAGCACATCCACAGACTCAGCTGGAGGTCTTCGTCACCCACCACGTCCGACGTCGTGACACGACCCGATCCGAGAAAGTCGAATCGCCCGGTGCGCAAGGCTGCGATCAGCACCGAACTCATCGGACCGCGTGGGTGTGGCAGTCGCATGACGCGCTCCTCGAAAAATTCGACTCCGGGGCTTCGATGATCGGGGATTACCCCGCTCGGCGTAGCTGAAGCGTCGCGTCGGACCCTGGCCGGACGTCACACCCGGTGAAGCAGCTGGTGATCGGCACAGCAGTTCCGGGACGGGAGCACCGTGGCCCGGTGCTCCCGTCCCCGTCACGCCCGGAGGGGTTCGAGCCTCGCCCACACGCGGTGCCCGGCGAGCAGCGTCAGCACGTCCTGGACGACGTCGGACGGGTCGTCGGCGACCACGACGCCTGGCTCGGCTTCGGCCAGCGCCGTTCCGCCACCCCACGCGCCGATCACCTTGGCGTGTCGGTAGGCCTCGGCGACCAGCAGTTCCACTCGCGGGTCCACCGCCGCGCGAACGGGCAGCGCGTCCGGTGCGGGCGACGGTGCGGCGGCCAGCAGGACGGCGTCGAACTCGACCGAGCGTGCGGTCGCGAACGTGCGTTGGGCGGCGAGTCCGTGCGGCAGGTCCCCACCTCGGCTCGCGATGATCAACGGGGTGACCCCGGCCTCCCCGAGCGCGCTAATGGCGGCGCGCACCCCGGCCAACCCGTCCGCGTCGTCGGCGTCCACGACGATGCCGACCACCCGGCCATCCACCGGCCAGGTGTGCCCGAATTGGGACAGCGCCGGGCTTGTCGGCACGTCGCGGAGGTCCTGCGCCTCGGGAACGGGTAGCCCGAGCCCCGCGGCGACCTCCGCGCACAGCCGGGCGTCGACCCGGGCTAGCACCAGCAGTTCGCGTTCCTTGATCGTCTTCTCGTAGCACTTGGCGAGTTCGAAGGTGAACGCCCGGATCACGTGGTCCTGCTCGAGTGGGCTCAGGCTGCGGAAGAAGAGTCGGGGTTGGGTGAAGTGGTCGTCGAACGACGCTGCGGCCCGACGCACCTTCGTGGCCTCGGCGATCCGTTGTGGTACTTCGATGAACGCCTTGTCCGCCGCGTCGGCGTGGAACGGGCAGCCGCCGTCGAGGGAGTTGGGTTTGTACGGTGCGACTCCCGCGTGCACGGCGTGCTGGTGGAAGCCGTCACGGAGCATGTCGTTCACCGGCGCGTGTGGGCGGTTGATCGGGATCTGGGTGAAGTTCGGGCCGCCCAGGCGGGTGAGTTGGGTGTCCAGGTAGGAGAACAGGCGGGCGTGCAGCAGTGGGTCGTCGGTGACGTCGATTCCGGGCACGAGGTGTCCGGTGTGGAACGCGACCTGTTCGACCTCGGCGAAGAAGTTGGTCGGGTTGCGGGTGAGCGTGAGCAGCCCGACCGGTCGCACCGGGGCGAGTTCCTCGGGCACGATCTTGGTGGCGTCCAGGAGGTCGATGCCCTCGAAGGTCTGGTCGGGTGTGTCCGGGAAGACCTGGAGGCCGAGTTCCCACCGGGGGTGCGCGCCGGACTCGATGGCGTCGTAGAGGTCGCGGCGGTGGAAGTCGGGGTCGAAGCCGTTGAGCAGTTGCGCTTCCTCCCACACCAACGAGTGCACACCGAGTTTCGGCTTCCAGTGGAACTTCACCAGGGAGGTCTCACCGGCGTCGTTGACGAGGCGGAAGGTGTGGACGCCGAAGCCCTCCATCGTCCGGTAGGAGCGGGGGATGCCGCGGTCGGACATGTTCCACAGGACGTGGTGGGTGGCCTCGGTGTGCAGGGACACGAAGTCCCAGAACGTGTCGTGTGCGCTCTGCGCCTGCGGGATCTCCCGGTCGGGGTGCGGTTTGGCGGCGTGGATGACGTCGGGGAACTTGATGCCGTCCTGGATGAAGAAGACCGGGATGTTGTTGCCCACCAGGTCGAACGTGCCCTCGTCGGTGTAGAACTTCGTGGCGAACCCGCGGGTGTCGCGCACGGTGTCCGCGGAGCCGCGCGAGCCCAGCACGGTGGAGAACCTGACGAACACCGGGGTCGTCGCGCCTTCGCGAAGGAATCCCGCCTTGCAGATCTTGGCCGCGTTGCCGTACCCGACGAACTCCCCGTGCGCGCCGGCCCCACGGGCGTGCACGACCCGCTCGGGGATGCGCTCGTGGTCGAAGTGCATGATCTTCTCGCGCAGGTGGTGGTCCTGCAGCAACGTCGGACCACGTTCGCCTGCTTTGAGCGAGTGGTCGGTGTCGTGCAGCCGCACGCCTTGAGAGGTGGTCAGGAAGGCGTCCTGCTGGGCGTTCACCCCGGTCGGCGCGCCGGTCGGCGCGCCGGTGGGTGACACGGTGTCCGGCGCGGCCTGATCGGACTTGGGCGGAAGGGGCTCACGCGGACCGGTGGGCTCCGCGAGGCTGGGCGGATCGCCAGACGGTGCGCCGGGAATGTCCGGCGTCACCCTTTCGGTGACCTTGTCGACGGCGTCCTTCACGATCTCGACCGGATTCCGGGAATTCATCGAACCTCCTCCTGCGTCGTGTGCCGACTACCCGTGAATGGATGGCCTACACGCGGCGAAGCCCATCGGTACCTCCTGGTGCCGTGGTCTCGACGTCCGTAGCACCGATCGGTCGAAGTCGCTTCGCGGATCGGGAGTCGGGTCCTTCACCTGCTCGTCGGTTCGTGAAACGGCGGAATGGCCGATGGTCGAGGGCGTCGACCCGATCATGGTCTGAAGGCGGGACGAGCCGGGAGATCGGGGCGAACAGGCAGCCGGTGTCGTGTCGGGTGGTGCGGCGCCGCTCCCCGGGCACGGTCGATGATCTGACGTGGAGGGAAGCGGAGGTTGAACATGATGAGGATCCTGGCGGCCGTTTTCGCGGTGGTCTGGGCGCTGGTCCTGCCGAGGGCAGCGGGCGCGAGCGCGGACAGCTGGTGGGTCACCGAGGGATATCGGAACGACCAAGCCGAGTGCGTTGCGGAGAAGAACGCCACGTGGGCAACGGGGTTCGTCGTCTCACCGGCGGGCCCCACGTGCCTGCACATCCCACGCGGCTACTACTACCAGTACCTCGACACCTGAGCCGACCGGCCAGGGTACCCACTGCCGACCTACCCGCGTGTTCGGGGCACTGGCACCCGCTGTCCGGAGCACGGTGCCGGACAGCGTCGGAAGCACGGCTTCCGGCACGCTCGACACGAGCGTGCGACAGCCGCTTCCGTGTCGTCGACGCTTGCGCGGGCCGGGTCGTCCACCACCGTCTCCGGCTCATATGCCGTCATCTCCTACTGCCGGTGCGCGCGGGCAGCGGCGGCCCATCCGGGTGAGTGGTCCGCCACAAGGTCCCGCAGCGTGCACGGCGACGACCGGGAGGTCGTCCGCCGGCCGCCGCGGGTCCACGCCACGTCCGTCGAGGCCGTAACGGGCGGGGGTCCACCCAGCCGCCATCAGCACCCGCGCGTTCACGTCCGGCGTCTCCCTCCCGGCGTCGAATTCGGCCGGCGCCCACCTCACCGGTTCCCGGTGGACACCACTTGGCGCACCGCGTCGGTGGTCGGCGCGGTCGTCGACGATCAGGGTTCGCGGGTTTCGTCCACGGCCGTCGCCTCCAGCACGGCGTCGAAGGACGGATATTCGCCGTCGGGGATCGATCGCACCGCGTGCACGGTGTCTTCGTCCGCGTTGTTGCGCGAGGCGTGGTCGGCGAGGCGGTCGCGGTCCGCCGGGTAGGTGACGTCGGACAGCGCGATCCGCAACCGGTCCGCCGTGGTGGTGTCGCTCATGGTCGTGCTCCTCGTGATCGTGGGTCGTCCACAGTCGACTACCCGCGCCGACTCGTCATCCCCCTGGGTGGAACATTCACGAGGGCGGGTCGAGGCGGTGAGGTTGGTGCGTGCGGGATCGGGAGCACCTGGTTGCCGATGGACGGTCGGGCGGCGGAGTACCGGAGCACGCCCTGGTGCACTCGGGACGAGCGGTGCGGGTGGAGTCCGACGACGGCGTGGACGTGTTGTCGGAGCAGTTCCCGGGGCTGTGGAGGCTTCGCCCGCATCGGTGGCCGGGCAGCTTGATCCACAGCGTCGCGTCAGGGCGCCGAATGCGGGCACCCACCCGGCATGGGCACATCCGAACCACGTCACACCCCTCCCGACCCGGATCCGGCGCGCACACCGGGCCCAGAACCCGGAGGCGGCGTGGCGCCGGGGGACACCCCACCCGATTCGGGTCAGACGTCCGGGTTGTCCCACCCGCAGCCGATGCCGTCCCGCGTGCCGTCGATCGTCACCCTGGTCGCGGTGACCGTGCTGACGCTGCTGGTGCTCGCGTTCGTCGTGGCGCAGATCATCGGCTGGAGCAACATCTTCTGACCCGCCAGGGGGTGCCGGCACCGCTTCCGGCCTCATCCGGTGGATCGTGGTGCCCCACGCCCGCTTCGGCTGCCTGCGTAGGCGCGAGCCCGAATCGCACCGAGCCAAGTCGGCTTCAGCTCAAGCCCTGCCGCGTTGACCACGGGGTCGAAGTCGGGTGCCGGCGACTTCGCGATCGCGGTCAGCGAGACCTCGCCGACGGGACCGAAATCGTGCAACGACAAGGTGAACGTCATCGGCGAGGCGGTGCACAGCGCGTCGAGTCGGGTGCTGTGCGGCAGTGCGGCGCCGGTCGCGGTCAGCACCCCCGAGCCGCCGACACCTTCCAATCCGCCCAGGGTGCTCAGTCGCGCACCGCACCACCGCGCGGCCGGGAACGGCAGCCACACCAGAGACCCCGGCGCGTGACTGGACAGCAGAACATCCCACGGCGCCCCGCGAACCTCGGTGCGCAACGCCAACCCGAGCACGTCGGGTATCGCCCCGGGCAGGCCGACCCCCTTCGACAACCGCACCAGCGCCGGCTGCGGCCGTCGGGGAAGCGGCAACCACTCCGGACACCTGTCGAACGCCCGTATGGTGCCCGCGAACAACCGTCCAGTCGGATGGAAGGCACGTGCGTGCCGCACGCGGCCGAGTCCGGCGAACACCCTCTCGACCACGTTCGGCAAAGCCCTGGGCTCCACGGAGGTCCTCCCACGTCGCTCGCTTGAAGCCTGGGAATCCCCTGGCGCTCCGTGGGCAAACCAATCACCTCGCGCTCCTGTGAGCCGGCGGTTCCCGCCGTGGGAACGTGGGGGTGGCGACCGAGGCGGTGCAGTCGTCGACGTTGCCGCAGGCCAGGACCATTGAGACGGTCGTCCCCTCGCGTACGCCCCTGCGCACCGGAAACCGGCAATAAGGGCTCGATCACCCGCCACTGCTCGCCTGTCGGCTCATCCCCGCGCACCACGACTCGAGATCGGAGCACCTCGACCACAGCTTGAGGGCAGACCCGGACCCGGCGTCGATCGCCGCGTGGATCGGTACGACGTCGTCGTCCTGCTCACCGCACACCGCTTTCGCACCGGATCCGCGGATCCGACCGACCTTCAGCGCCTCGCTCCGGTGGTCGGGCCGGCGTGCGGGCGTCCTCAATCCATTGCCCTGGTGTCGCGGGGCGGGGCGACGGGATCCTCGCCGGACGATTCGCCGGTAGCCATGCGTCGACCGCGCTCCAGTTCGGCGTCGAGTTCGGCGCCGAGCAGGAGGGTGAGGTTGGAGATCCACAGCCAGACCAGGAAGACGATGACGCCGGCCAAGGAGCCGTATGTCTTGTTGTAGGAACCGGCGTGGGAGACGTAGAAGGCGAAGCCGAGGGAGGCGGCCACCCAGGCGAGGACGGTGAGCAGGCCGCCGGGGGTGATCCAGAGCCAGCGGGGTTGGCGGGCGTTGGGGGAGGCCCAGAACAGCAGGCCCACGGTGAGGCCGGCGAGCGCGAACAGGACCGGCCACTTGGCGATGTCCCACACGGTGACGAAGGTGTCGCCCAATCCCAGGACGTCACCCAGCCAGTCGGCCACACCGCCGGTGGCGGCGACGCCCAGTGCGGTGAGGGTGAGGAGGACGACCACGCCGAGGGTGAGCCCGAGTCAGAGGGGGATGACCTTCCAGAACGGGCGGCCTTCCTCGGTGTCGTAGATGGAGTTGGCGGCGCGCATGAACGCGCCGAGGTAGCCCGAGGCGGACCAGAGGGCGGAGACGACGCCGATGACCGCGAGCGGTCCGGCGAGGGCTTTGGAGGACTGGAGGTTCTCGATCGCGCCGACGATCAGGTTCTTGGCTTCACCAGGGCCGAGCACGTTAAGACTGTCCACAAGGGACTTGGTGGCGTCGGGGCCGAGCAGGCCGAGCAGTGAGGTGAGCAGCAGGAGGCCGGGGAACAGCGACAGCACGGCGTAGTAGGTGAGGGCAGCGGCCCAGTCGGTGAGGTTGTCGTCGTTGAACTCCTTGACGGTGCGCTTCAGCACCCCCCACCACGTCCTCTTGGAGAGTTGCGCGGGCGTGTCGGGGTTCTTCTCGGTCATGACCTTCCGGTTTCCGCGCTCGCCGACGATGCGACGGGGGCTTGTGCGGGTCGAGGTGTCGTCGTCATGGGTGCTCGTCGGGTTCAGGCGTCCGGGACGTGCTGTGACCGGGTGTTCCAGGACCGCGCCGCCGACGTCGAAGCGGGCGCCGTGGCACGGGCAGTCCCGGCCGCGCTCGGTGTCGTTGAAGCGGACCAGGCCGCCCGGGTGGGTGCAGCGGGCGGACGCCGCGTGCAGCCGATCCTCGTGGTCGCGGAACACACCGATCTTGCTGAGCCCCTGGCGCAGTAGCCGGCCCTGGCCGAGCCGAACCTCGGCCACCGACGAGACCTCGCCGACGAGGCCCACGAGGACCTCGGCAGCGCGACGCGCAGGCCGGCCTGCGCGAGCACCACCGCCGTGGTGACCCTGGCGACACCCGCGCCGACCACCGCCACGTCCACAGCGGTATCGGCGACGAGAGGGTGGACGCGGGTGGTCTCAAGGAGCCACAGCGAGCGGCGTTCGGTCGTGGTGTCCACTCGGGGCGCGTACCCGGTGCTGGGCGACTCGAACGTCCGGACCCGGATCACGCTTCCCGGACCGGATGCAGGGCTTGCCCGCCCACGGTGCTCGCCCGGCGGTTCCACCGCACCCGCGACCGTGTGTTTCCCCATGGCGGCACCGCGAAGAAATACGGTCGGGTCGAGAACGCCCGGGTTGAAGCAGGTGACGATCGCGCCGGGCCCGCGCGGACGAGGGCGGCGCGGTGACCGGCGGTGCGAGCGTTCGACCTGTTTCTTGAACGGAACAGGAGGGCGACGGGTGGATCCGCGGTCAGGCGGGCTTGATGGGGCAGTCGGCGGGAGCGTCAAGCAGTCGGCGCGGTGAGTCACGTGCGAAGGCGGTGGTGCGCGGTGGGCCTCGATTTCGACGACACGCTGACGCGGGCGTCGCGGAGGTATGCGCGGTCGGCCACGGCGGCGCTGGGGCTGAGCGGCGACTGCTGGTGCGTCCAGGGCGAGCGGCCGGCGGGCTTGTACCTGGCGCTGGAAGGCCGGTGGGGGTCGTTCCCGGACTACGACGTGGCGCTGCTGTGGAATGAGCACCGCGGTTGGTCGGCCGTGGTCGAGACCGGCGATGGCGCGGACCTGGTCGTCGACCGCCTCGATGGTCCGGTGGTGCCGAGGTCCGCATCGGTGGCGAAGTGGATCGACGAGATCTTCCGGCGTTCCGCCGCGGGTGACCCGGTGGACGACGAACTCCCCCGCGTGGTCGGAGGCGGACCCGCCGCGGTCCGCGACCTCGAGAACCCCACCGCTCCGCGCGCCGCATCGCGGGTGGTCGGCGCTCCCCGGTCCGCCGGTGCTTCGCGAGGGCTTTCCCGGGCACCCCGGTGGAGTGGAATCGGATAGGTCGCCGGTCAGCTACGTGCTCCCGTTTCGGTGGAACGTCGGTCGGCACCTCGTTGGCGGAGTCCGCGTTGCGCACCCACGGTGTCTGGTCCTCGTCCGGCACGTGTCCGCCAACGGGTCGACTGCGGGCCCGGGCAAGACCAAGGCGCTGGTGCCCGGGTCGGGGAACGGCCATCCTGATGACCATGGAGTGCACGTGGCGGGCGAAGGCGCGCGAGTGGTACCGGGAGCCGGGGGTGCGGCCGGTGGCGGTGCTGGCCCCGGTGACGGCGGTGCTCGCGGTCCTCTTGCCAGAGGTCGCGTTCTGGACCGGTGTGGGCGTGGCCGTGTTCACGTGGCGGGGGATCTCGAAGTGGACCAACACGCGGCGGTTGGTGGTGGCGGTGGAGGTCGACCGGGACGCCCGGCAACTCCTGATACGCAGTCGAAGCGGCAAAACACACACGTACTCGCTCGACAAGGGGCTCGTCGTGCGACCGATCCAACGCGGCCGCCGCACCGTCGTGGTGCACGAACGCGAGGACGACGAGATCAGCGAGACCGACGAGATCCACGTCCACCTCGGCATCGCCATGGACACCTTCACCCTGTACTACAGCATGACCACCGAGTCGCTGCCGCGGACTCTCGACGCCTTCCGCGGGATCGGCAAGAAAGTCAGGATCAAGAAGGTGCTCGACCGGCGCACCACCTCCTACGACGTGGAGGCGGACCGCCCCTACGGCTGAGGCACCAGGCGGGTGCCGACCTGGAGGTCGGTGGTGCCCGCCCCGCCATGTGTCCCCGAACTCCACCGCCACCGGCAACCAGCCCTGAACAAAACGACACGGACCTCGTTGGCGGGTCGCAGGCGGTTGTGTGGACAGAACCCCAGATGGCGGCGGTCCGCTTGTTCGTGGGACAGGGTCGGTCGTGCACCGGGTGGTAGTCGCGGCCGGCCCGCTCCAGTTCCGCCCGCACTCGCCGGGCCCGGGGTACCGAGGCGGGCGGGGCGGTCCCCTCTTGGTCAGACTTACGTGAGACACCCTGTGTGAGGGTGGGTTCATGATCGAGGGCGGGATCGGAGATCCTGATGACCGTGTCCTCGCCATCCGACAAGCAGTCCCGGCCCTCCCGCGACGACCAGGCCGACCCGGCGCCACGTCCGTCGCGCCGGGTGTTCACCCCGGACTACAAACTGGCCGTGGTCACCGAGTACGAGAACGCCCCCGCCGGGGAGAAGGGAGCGATCCTGCGGCGCGAGGGCCTCTACTCCTCCCACATCATCGAATGGACCCGGGCACGCGACGCGGGACGCCTGACCGGCCAGGCGGCCGAACCCGGCGCCCAGACGAAACCGGCGAGGAAATCCGCCGAACAAGTCGAACTGGAGAGACTGCGCCGCCAGAACGAGAAACTCGCCTCCGATCTCGCGAAGACCCGAATGGCACTGGACATCATGGGAAAAGCACACGCGCTCTTGGAGGAACTGTCCGGGAGCGCGGAGGACGACACGCCGCCTCGCAAATCCTGACGACCGCGTTCACCGAACTGCGCGCGGCCGGTCTCTCGGTGAAGAAATCATGCGCGCTGACCGGGACCTCCCGGGCGACGCACTACCGGCACCTCAACCCGACAGGCCCGATCCACGGGCCACGGCCGGCGCGGACACCCCCACCCCAGGCCCTGGACGCCGACGAGCGCGCCCGGGTGCTGGAGGTGCTGACGTCACCGGCCTACCGGGATCTGGCGATCCCGCAGGTGTGGGCGCGCGAACTGGACGAGGGCCGCTACTGGTGCTCGATCTCGACGATGTACCGGATCGCCCGCGCCCAGGGCCAGGTCCGCGAACGCCGCCGGATCGCCACCCACCCGCCGCGGACCCGGCCCGAGCTGTCCGCCCGCGGCCCGGGCGAGGTGTGGTCCTGGGACATCACCGCGTTGAAAGGACCGGTCAAAGGCGTCTGGTACAAGTGCTACGTCGTGCTGGACATCTTCTCCCGCTACGTCACCGGCTGGCTGGTCGCCGCCGCCGAGGACGCCGTCCTGGCGAAGGACTTCCTCGCCGAGGCCATCGCCCGCAACGGCACCGAACCGCACACGATCCACGCCGACAGAGGCGGCGCCATGGTGTCCAAACCGGTCTCCGAACTCCTGACCGACCTCGGCGTCCTGCGTTCGCATTCCCGCCCCCGCACCTCGAACGACAACCCCTATTCCGAGGCGCAGTTCAAGACCCTGAAGTACATGCCCGACTTCCCCGACCGGTTCGGCTCCCTCGCCGACGCCCGCCTGTTCTGCGAAGGATTCTTCCTGGCCTACAACCACGAGCACCGCCACTCCGGCATCGGCATGCACACCCCGGCCTCGGTGCACTTCGGCACCGCCGGACGGATCCGCGATCAACGCCAGGCCACTCTCGACCGCGCCCACGCCCGACACCCGGAGCGATTCGCCCGCCGACCCCGCCCACCCGCGCTGCCCGAGGTGGCCTGGATCAACCAACCCCTCGACCAACCACAACCGGCCCCATAGACACAACGTGTCTCACTTGACTTGACAACTACCGGTCCGCGCCGTTCTGTATCGGGATGGCAGTGCGCTCGGCGACCAGGACGTACGTGTAGTGGAGGAGCAATAGGGGGGCCGTGCCCCGGCTACGGCGATCACCGTAGGCGGGGCACAGGTGGCTGTCAGGGTTTGAGGACGACCTTCTCGCAGTCGTCCTGCTTGTTCTTGAAGATCTCGAAGCCGCGTTCCGCCTCGTCGAGCGGCAGGGTGTGGGTGATGATCCGGGTCGGGTCGATCTCCCCGCGTTCGATGCGCTCCAGCAGCGGCTTCATGTAGCGCTGCACGTGGCACTGGCCGGTGCGCAGGGTCAGCGACCGGTTCATCCACGCGCCGGCGGGGAACTTGTCCATCAGGCCGCCGTACACGCCGATCACCGAGACCACACCGCCGCCGCGGCACGACAGGATCGCCTGGCGCAACGCGTGCGGGCGTTCGGTCTCCGACCTCACCGCCTGCTTGACCCGGTCGTACGCGGAGATGTGCGCACTGCCGTGGGCGGCCTCCATGCCGACCGCGTCGACGCACTTGTCCGGGCCGCGCCCGCCGGTCAGCTCCAGCAATCGGGAGCGCACGTCGACCTCGTCGAAGTCCACCGGCGTGTGGCCCGCCCGTTCCGCCATCGCCAGCCGGCAGGGCTCCTTGTCGATGGCGATGACCTGCGCGGCGCCCAGCAGGCGGGCGCTGTCCATGGCGAACTGGCCGACCGGGCCCGCACCCCACACCGCCACCACGTCCGTGGGCTGGATGTCGCACATCTCCGCGCCCATGTAGCCGGTGGGCAGGATGTCGGACAGGAACAGCACCTGCTCGTCGGCCAGGTCCGACTCGATCTTCAACGGACCGACGTCGGCGAACGGCACCCGCGCGTACTGCGCCTGACCGCCCGCGAAACCCCCCGTCAGGTGCGAGTAGCCGAAGATCCCGGCGACCGGGTGCCCGAACATCCCCTCCGCGATCCCGGCGTTCGGGTTGGAGTTCTCGCAGCAGGAGTACAGCTCGGCGGCGCAGGCGGCGCACGCGATCGGGAACGGCACCACGACCCGGTCGCCGACGCGCAACTTGTCGGGGCCGACGCCGGAGCCGACCTCGACCACCTCGCCCATGAACTCGTGCCCCAGGACGTCGCCGTCCTGCATGGTGGGCACGTGGCCGTCGACCAGGTGCAGGTCCGAGCCGCAGATCGCGGTGGAGGTGATCCGGACGATCGCGTCGCGGCCGTTGAGGATCCTCGGGTCCGGCACGTCGCGGACCTCGACCTTGTTGCGGCCCGCCCGGGTGTTCGCCCTCATGCGTCCGTGCCCTTCTCCCGTTCGGCGTCCGACAGCGGCTGCGCCGGCCGTTGCGGGAACTCCGCACGTGCCCGCCTGCCCACGGGGCTCCGTCGGAGCGGACGACCTCGCCGGTCTCCAGCACCTGCTTGAGCCGGCGCAGGTCGTCGCCGAGCTGCTGGTGCGGCTCCTCGCCGAAGTACTTGACGAGGCCGCCGAGGTAGGCCATCAGGCCGGTTGACGAGACGTCGGACAGAGCGTGGTTGACCACATGAAACGTCCTGGACTCATCTTCCTGAGGCGCTCCGATGTGCCGCTCTCGACGGTCGACACGCCGATTGGTTGATTCCGTCGCGTGAAATACTGGATGTGGTGTAGCTTCCGTGCCGTGAAAGAACAGCGTGAAGTGATCTCGGCGCTCCGCGGTGTCGGGGTCTTGGCCGGTGTGCGGTGGGCCTATGTGTCCGCGACCACTCGGACGCTGGAGCAGTACTCCGAGGCCGACGGCCACGACGCGGCCTGGCTGGGAAACACGAGGTTCACGCTGTTCCGTGACCGTCTGGACCGGGTGTTCGCGTGTGAGCGGTACGCGGTGCACTCCGGGAACGACGACGCGGACCTGGACGTGCTCTACGACCAGCTGTCCAGCCAGGACATCTTCTCGATGCCGCAGTTGGACTCCGGCCTGGTTCGCCGTTCGAACCTGAACGGGAGTCCCGGTTGGGTCTGCGGAGAACGGCGATTCCTGCTGGCGTCCTGTGACTACGGCAAGCTCGACTCGCTGCCGTGGCCCCGCAGGGGCCCGACGAAGCAATGGGTGGCGGGTCAACGCAATCCCGAACCGCAGCAGCCGTCACTGTTCGACGACGAGGAGATCGGTGGGCTGGAAGCCCTGTTGGCGGCGCAGCGGGACTTGGACCTCGACACCTACGTCGTCTCTCACACCCTTGACCGCTTGGGCGGGCAGATCGAACTCGTATTCGGGCGTCCCCGGCTGAACACGGGTGGGGGTCAGGCCTGGTACTGGTACGAGAACCTGCTGACCGACCCGCCCGCAGGCGGTGGGCGTCGCACCGACGACACCCCTTTGCCGACCGGACCGAACACCACTCCGGACGCACCGGTCCGCCTCCGCCGGTCCGCCGAGGAACGACGCGACGACCGTCGAAGTGGTGGGCAGTGACCTTTCGCGTGCCCACCGCGGATCGTGCAGCGGAGGTCGCCGCGTTCTTCGACGGCGCCCGTCTGACGATGGCCAGACACCTGGCAGGTTTGCGCAAGAGCGACCTGGCGGCCTTGATCGAGAAGAGCCCTACCGCGGTTGGCGGGTGGGAATCGGGTGCCAAACGCCCCACGGCCGCCACCGTGGCGCAGTTGGCGCTGAGCCTTGCGGTCGAACCGGGATTCTTCGCTATCCGCCCGGACGACATCGCCGCGCTGAGCACCACGCCGCACTTCCGTTCGCTGCGCTCCACCAGCCAGTTGGCCCGTGACCAGGCGTACGCGTACGGCCAACTGGCCGTCGACATCGCGGGCAGCCTCGAACGGCACGTGGAGTTTCCGGAACCGAACGTGCCGAACTTCCCGGTCACGGTCACCAGTCCGGACGACGACGGTCCCGAGCGAGCCGCCAGACTCGTCCGTGAGCAGTGGGGAATGGAGGACGGTCCCGCCGGACATCTGGTGCGGTTGCTGGAAAACCACGGCCTACTCGTGGTGTTCAGCCCACCCCAGGCCGCGACCGTCGATGCCTACTCGTTCGACAGCCGGCTCCGCCCGGTGGTGATACTGAACCCGATCAAGCGGGACTACTACCGCCAGCGATTCGACGTGGCGCACGAACTGGGCCACCTCGTCATGCACGGCGACGCGGAACCCGGTGGCCGGGCGGTCGAGGACCAGGCCCACCGCTTCGCCGCGGAGCTGCTCATGCCCGCCGAGCAGATCCGCGACCACCTTCCGATGAGCATGGGAGGCAACGCGTGGCGGTCGCTTGCCCGGCTCAAAGAGCAGTGGGGTGTCAGCATCCAGGCGCTGCTCTACCGGGCACGGTGGCTGGGGCGGCTCAGCGATGTGTCCTACCGCAACGCGATGACGACCATCTCGACGCGCGGCTGGCGACGCGACGAACCAGGGCTGATCACCGTGATCGAGCAGCCATCCCTGTTGCCCCGGGCCGTGGAACTCCTGGCACAGGAGGGCATCGAGGACACGATCTTGATCGAGCAGTGTCGCGTGCCCCCGGATCTGTTTCGGGTCGTCACCTCGCGGACTCCGGAAAGCGGTGGACTTCATGCTTTGCCCACGACGCAGAGGGCCGGCAGTCGGGTGGTCTCGTTGCTTGGGCAGCGACCCCACATCGAGGTAGGTCATCCCGGTGTGTAGAGCAGGAGTGCGCTGCTGTGCCGCCGGACGGGTTCGGTCTTCGGAGCGCACCCACCGGGCCGAGTCCCGTCGACCGGCGCAAGCTCGGCTCGAAGCACCACCTGATCACCGATGCTGTGGTCGACGTCCTCGGCGGGCCGCGTGCGGCTCGGCACCAGGGTTCGGGACGTCGTCACGGCTCGGTGTCGAGCCGGAACCCGAGGCCGCATCCGTCAGGGACACGGCCTCCATGCCCGTGCGCTGCCGATGGGCCTTCAGCCGAGCGTGGCCTTCCTCAGCGGATCAGTGATCGCAGCACCGGAACGCTTGTTCCGAAGCCGATCAGGCCGGCAAGGACCGCGCCGGCGACGGGCCCGCCGCTGAGGAAGGTCAGGCCACCGACCACCGCGCCGATGAAGGCCGCCGCGAGGAGGATGAGAGCGGTGTGCACCGTGAAGAACGGCGCCGGATCGGGCTGGTTGGACGGGGTGTGGCTGGGCTTCGTCATGCTTCTCCTTCGGATGACCCGGGCCCCAGGGCCGGGCTGGCGGCCGACGCCGGTGTGGGCACCACAGTGCGGCCCGAAGGAAGATCAACTCCCAGTTGCGACAAGCACACTCCGACAGGATCGGCAGCGGCCTGGAGCGACCCCGCCGTGGTACCCCGTCGGGCAGGATGATTGCGATGAATCGCGACAACGAGGGGAGCCCGACGGCACGATCGCCCATCCGTGGGAGGTGGTGGAAGCAAGGGAACCGGACGGCAGCGGACGCTGAGCCCGGGCTCGGTGGTCGGAGAGGTGGGGGTGCCGATATTCGGCTACGTAGTCTGATTTGCGGTTAGGCGGCGGTGGGTTCGTACTCGTTGACCAGGCCGCCGAGGACTGGTCGGCGACGTATCGACGCGCAACTCGGCTCTACCCCTGGTCGTGGTCGTGGTCGTGAGAGCTGGCGTGTTCGGTGTGGCCGGTGGTGGTCGCAGTGGGCCGCGTAGCGGACCAGCACTGAACCTTTTCATCCTGCGGCGGCTTCGTAGTTCTGTAGGACGTGGATGGCTCTGGCCAGGCGGCCGCCGCGATAGGGACAGCAGCGGAGTTTGCGTAGGACGCGTCAGGTCTTGAGTTGGGCGTTGGCGCGGTTGGTGTCCTTCTGCGACTCGGGCCTGTTCCTGCCCTTGTACGGGGTGACCACGTGGTCGCCGGTCTGGTCGTAGCCATGGTGGTCCTTGTCGCCCTGTGGGGTGCCAAAAGTCGGTCATGCCGCCTGAACTGCGGTTAAGCTGCTGCGGGTTCGTAGTCGTTGATCAGGCTGCCGAGGACGGATCGGCCGTGTATCGAGGTGTAGCCCTGCTCTGCGGTCGGCCGGTCTGGTCGCGGTGGTGCGAGTCGCAGTGCTTGGTGGGGTCGGCGGTGGTTGTAGTGGGTCGCGTAGTGGTCCAGCACGGTGCGGAGGTGATGTTCGTTGAGGATGAGCAAGCGGTCGGTGACCTCGCGTCTGACGGTGCCGATGAACCGTTCGGCGTAGCAGTTGGCTCGTGGACACCGTGGTGGGCTCTTCACGACCTTGATGCCGGTGCCGGAGAAGGCCGCGGTGAACGAGGCGGTGAACTGGCCGGCGCGGTCGCGGATGAGGAACCGGAAGTCGTCTGCCCGGTCGCCCGGATCCATAAGGAGGTTGCGGGCTTGTTGGGTGGTCCATGCTCCGTCTGGGTTGGTGGTGCCGAGGATGTGGACGTAGCGGGTGGCGGCCTCCATCACGAAAAACACATAGACCCGCCTGAGTGTGACGGCGCAGTCGACGTGGAAGAAGTCGCAGGCCAACATGCCGGATGCAGGGGCGCGCAGGAACCGTCGCCAGGAGGTATCGGTGTCGCGCGGGGGCGCGGGCGGTACCCGTAGGCGCTTGAGCACGCGGCGAACCGTTGAAGCGGCTGTCCGGTGGCCGAGCTTGAGCAGCTCGCCCTGGATTCGACGGTAGCCCCAACCGGTGTTTGCCCGTGCCATCCTCTCGATCAACGCCACGATGGTGTCGTCGACCGGTGGGCGTCCGGCGCGGTTGCGGTAGGTCCACTTCTTCGCGACCAGGCGTCGGTGCCGGCGTAGGAGGGTGCCCGGTGTCACCAGCCGGTGCTCGCGCAGCAGTCGGGGGAGTCGACGCACCAGCGCGGCGAGCACTGCGCGGTCGGCCCCCTCCAGCCGCGGGCGGCGGTTGGTGCGACGTAGTACGGCGACTTCGTGCCGCAGCACCAACAGTTCCACGTCCTTGGCCGCCGATGATCGGCTGAGCAGGACCAGCCGGCCACCGAGTCGCACGAAGATCAGGTACAGCAGTCGTATCGCCACACCTCACGATCCTGCTCTGGAGGCCCAGAGGGCAGGATCGCCGCAGATCAGCCTCCCCAACGCAGAGTTCTGGAACCCCACAGGGGTGCGTCGGGAGCGCGACCTGCCCTACCGCTCGTGCCAAGGGGGTGGCGTGGGAGTGGGGATGGATTGGCCGGTGATCAATGATTCGGGCGGAACGCGGGGTCGAGGCAACCGCGAGCCGTGCGGCGACCGGGTCAAGCTCCGAATGGGGTCCGTGAGGCAGGCGCGGCCGTGGAAGACGGTCGCACGCTCCAGTCATCGGGATGGAAACCCCGGTGATGGCCGAACTCCGCCAGCCAGTGCGCGCGTCGACGGGCGTTCCAGTCTCCGAGGTCGACGCCGGGTACAGACGCCACTGCCCACTGTGGACGCAACCGGGCACCCCTTCGGAGCTTGCCCTCGAAGGACTCCATGCCGAAGTCGATCTCCCGCAGTCCACGCGCGAGCGCGTAACGAACGGGTTCGTAGAAGTACGTGGTGAAGTACGCGCCGCAAGCGGGTGCCCGGTCGTAGTCCAGTCCGACGACCCGCATCCACAGCCGGCCCCCGAACTCGTACGCGAGCGAGAACGCGACCGGTCGGCCGTCGAGTCGGGCGAGGAAGACGACGGCCTGGTCGTCGAGTCCGCCGGCGGCGCACAACCGCAGGTAGCCGGCGGCTCCGGCGACGGACGGATCGGCGCCGTGGTGCCCCTGCACGTTGCCCAGCAGCGGGGCGACGAGGTCGACCGACCCGGCCAGCCCCCTCCGCGCCTCGACGGTCGCACCCGACCGTTCGAACGACCGGATGTCGCGTCGGGCGTTCGAACGGTTGGACGTGGACAACGACCCCAGGTAGCCGTCGAAGTCCTCGTACTCCAGAGGCATCGTGGCCGACGCGCCGATGATGAGGCGATGGGCGTCGGTGTACGGCGCGACCTCGGCCGCGGTGCGCCCGTCAAGGTACAGCAGGCTCCAACCGCGCGCGCCGCGCGTCGCCGCGACGTTCGTCAGTGTCTCCATCAGCAGCGACAGGACGGCCGCCCGCGCCTCGGACGGTGCGGCACGCTCGTAGAGCACGTCGCCGCGATAGCCGGAGTTGCCGCCGCCGAACAACTGCGGATCGAGTCGGGCGTTGTCCACGTCGAGCAGCGTGCCGAGGTCGTAACGCGGATTGCCGGTCCCGGCACGGGTTTCGAAGCACGGCACGGCCCCCAGCAGGCGGTCGTCGTCGTAGACCGCGACCATCAGCGGCCGTGCGCCCGCGTGCTCCTCCCACGCTCGAATCCAGTGCCGGCTGACGTAGAAGCCGGCCTGCCGGGCCAGCGAATCCCACCGCTCCGGGTCGAGTTCGGCTGTGCCGTCGAGCACCCGCGGTCTCAGAGCCACAGCCACGACAGGTAGCCGATGATCACGCTGCCGAAGAACCCGACTCCCAGGTACACGGAGAAGACCCGCCAGTTGACGATCGACCGCACGGCGGCCATCGCCGGGATCGTGCTGACCGCGCCGGCCAGCAGGAACGTCACCGCCGCGCCGGCGTCCATGCCCTTGATGAGCAGGCCGTCGACGATCGGGATGGCACCGACCCCGTTGACGTACAACGGGAAACTGACCAGTGCCGCGACGAGGATGGAGAGCAGGCCGCCGCCCACGGTGTTCGCGATGACCTCGCCCGGCAGGTAGAACACGATGACGGCGTCGGCGATCAGGGCCAGAAGGAACCACTTTCCCAGTCGGATGGTGTCGCCCCACGCCTCCTTGAGCAGCGCGACCGGGTTCGCCTCGCGCAGGTTCTTGCGGACCATCGGCCACCAGGGTGCGCCGTCGTCGACCACAGTCGGCGTCGCACCGCACGAGGTCGGCTCCGGTCGCACGGCCGCGTCGCACGCGCTCGGCCGGGTGTCGTCCGAAGCCGGAGCGCCCGGCCCGTCGCCGGCTCCCGCCGCCACCGGTACCTGCCGGCAACTCGGCGCGGCGGCTTCCTCGACGACGTCCTTGCGCAACGGGTCGAGCAGGTGGCCGCGCTTCTCGAACGCGAGGACGATGAACCCGGCGGCGAGACTCAGGGCCAGCGCGCCGAGAAGACGGGCCAGTGCGATGGGCATCCCCAACTGCGCGGCGGACAGGCCGAAGATCTCGGGGTCCATCGAGGGTGAGGCCACCCAGAACGCCATGACAGCGGACAGCGGCACGCCGACCGCGAGGAACCGTCGGATCAGGGGGATGACGGTGAAGGAGCAGAACGGGCTGAACGCGCCGATCGCGGTCGTCGCCACTATGGCGAGCACCCCGTGTTTGGTGAACGCGCGCCGGGCCAGGATGTCCAGCGCGAACAGGTTCGCGACGATGCCGAGCACGACCGCGAGCAGGAACCACGGCGTGAGGTGGAGAAGGTACTTCCAGGTGAACTCCAGGATGTCGCCCAAGCGGTCCATCCGTTCCTCCTACGAGTACTACGAGTCGTCGGGTCGTACCCCCATCACCACGTCGGCGGCGGTGGGGAACTTGGTGACACAGGCCCTGTTGACCTCGTACCGCGTCGAGGTGCCTTCGCGGGTGCCGACGACGAATCCGACCTCGCGCAGGATCTTGAGGTGGTGGGACACGGTCGACTGGCCGATGTCCACCGCGTCGACGACTTCGCCGACCGACATCGGTGCCTCCTGTCGCGCGAGGAGGTTCAGGATTCTGATCCGCGAGGGATCGGAGAGCGCGCGGAACCACGAGGCGTAGACCTCGGCGGTCTCCTGGTCAACTGCCGGAACTTCGTTCATCGTCAATCGACGATAATAGATGGAGATGTCGAGGTCAACGGGATCGCCTGGAGCACCGGGTCCAGCACGTCCGGGTTCAGGCGGTAGTACACCCATGTGCCCCGGCGTTCGCACGCCAGGACGCCCGCCTCGCGCAGCAATCTCAGGTGGTGGCTGATGGTCGGACCGGTGACCCCGAATTCCGCCGAGATGGCGCAGACGCACGCTTCCCCGTCCGGCTCGTGCGCGAGCAGCGACACGAGTCGGAGACGGATCGGGTGGGCAAGGGCCTTGAGGGTCTTCGCGAGTTCCTCGGCGTGGCGGACGCTGATCGCGGCCTCGGCGCCCATCACCCTGTCCCGACGCGGTCCATGCCTCCCACCAGCGCGGCCACCTCGGCGATCGCCTCGGGAACAGCGCGGTAGTACACCCAGGTGCCTCGCCTCTCCCGGGCGACCAGCCCGGCTTGGTGGAGGACTTTGAGGTGGTAGCTCACCGTCGGCTGGGACAGGCCGAAGGCGTTGGTCAATTCGCAGACGCAGGCTTCGCCGTCCTTGTGGGACAGCACGATGCTCAACAGCCGCAACCGGACGGGGTCGGCCATCGCCTTGAACAGTCCGGCGAGGTAGTCGGCGCACTCCGCGCTGATCGCCACGCCTTCGTCCGTCATCCGCAGCACCCAGCGGGTTTGACGGCCCGCACGATCGCGCCGTGCATGCCGTCGGCGACCGGGTGGGTGGCCTCGATCGTCGGCTCGACGAATCCGGCCTGGAGCAGGCCCTCCCGGTATTCGGTGAACGACAGGGCACCCGCGATGCAGTCGGCGTGGCCGCCGCGTCGAGCACGCTCCGCCGGGGAGAGCCGGTCGTCGGCGACGACGTCGCTCACACCGAGCCTGCCGCCCGCGCGCAGCACGCGGAACAACTCGCGGAAGACCTCCTGCTTGTCGACCGACAGGTTGATGACGCAGTTGGAGATCGCGACGTCCACCGAGTCCGAAGGCAGCGGTATCGCCTCGATCGTGCCCTTGAGCAGTTCGACGTTGTGCACGCCCGCGAGCGCGACGTTCTCCCGTGCGCGGCTGAGCATTTCGTCCAGGAAGTCGAGCCCGTAGACCTTTCCGGTCGTGCCGACCCGGCGGGCGCTGAGGATGACGTCGAGACCGGCGCCGCAGCCGAGGTCGAGCACGCGGTCGCCCGGACCGAGTGCCGCGACCGCCGTGGGGTTGCCGCAGCCCAGGCTCGCGAGCAGCGCCTGTCCGGGCACCTCGTCGGGGTTGACGTCGGCGTAGCGGGCCACCCCGAACACGGTCACGTCCGACGGGCCGCAGCAGGTCGTGGCCTTGGCCGCGTAGTGCGCCCTGACCTGCTCGACCAGATCTTCCCTCTCGACGGTCATGACCTTCCCACCTCCGCGGCGAGTCGATGCAGTGGTCGTGGATAGCCGGGCTTGAACGCCGACGCCGGGGCGCCCCGCGACCCGGTGCCGAACCGTTCGTCGGCCGCGCCGACGGCCTCGGCCACGAGTCGGTCGAGTTCCTCCGGTTCACAGGCGATCCGGGCGTTGAGCACCACGCGGAACGTCCGCACCGGGTCCGGGGTCTCGACGTCGACCACGGGCTCGACTCCGGTTCCGGTGATGCCGAGCTTCGTGAGGCCGGAGGAGGATTCGAGAGACGCCTTCGCGTGTCCGACCAGCCAGTCGCGGACGGCGCACTCCTCGCCGATCCGGCGCAGCACCGACCGGCCCCAGTCCACCGGCAGCACGTCGCCGGCGGCTTCGACGTCGAAGGTCCGGTTCTGCCAGGCCAGCGCCGCCTCGGCCGCCGCGTACCGGTCGTAGTCGACTTCGAGGTCCCGGCCCTCGGCGGCGTCGACGCTCCACTCGGCGACGAGCCGGTCGAGGCCCAGGCCGGTCAACGCCGAGCAGACCAGCACCCTGGCGTGCGGGAAGTGCTCGCGCACGGCTGCCTCGGTCACGTCGAGGTGGGCCGCGGGCACCACGTCGGCCTTGCCGACCACGATCACCTCGGCGTCGTCGAGCTGCCGCCGGTACAGGTAGGTCATGTCGGTGTCGGGCTCACCGCGTTCCCACACGCGGGCGAACGCCCGGAAGCGCAGGGGGTCGGCGACCGCAGTCAACGGCGCGACCGCGAACGTGTTCCCGTAGTAGCGGCGAAGCGGTCGGATGACGGTGGCTTGGAGGTCCGTGCAGCTGCCCACCGACTCGGCGATGATCGTGTCGGGCCGGTGCTCCTCGACGATCTCGCGGACCACGTCGACCAGGTCCTCGAACCGGCAGCAGAAACACCCTCCGGTCACCTCGCCGACGGCACCCAGGGCGCCGCGCGCCAGCTTCGTGTCGACCAGATCGTCGCTCTGGTCGTTGGTGACGACCGCGACCCGGCGGCCCGCGGCCTCCAGCCGCCTGGCCACCGCCAGCATCGTGGTGGTCTTGCCCGCGCCGAGAAAGCCGCTGAGCGCGATGAATCTGATCAACTCTTCCGCCCTCCGCCGAACACCTCGTGCCTGGTCCGTCCGAACTCCGCCAGCCGGCCGGCGACCCGCTCGCGCAGACCGGTGTCGGCCACCACGAGCCCGGTGGTCACGGCGCGCGGTGCGCAGCCCCGCAACGCCTTCGCCTGGTGCGCGCCGGCTCCGTACTCGACGAAGCGCAGGCCCTCGTCGTACGCCTCGCGTACCGGTGCGTCGAGCACCAGGCCGAAGTACACGCCGCTGCGGTCGCCCAGAACCGCATAGTCGAAGCCGGCCCATTTCAGGAACAGCCGGTCGCCTTTGCGGATCGCCACGCACACGCCGACCACCGCGCCGTCCTTGCGGGCCAGGTGACAACGCACGTCGGCGCCCGCGTCGAGCAGTGCGGTCAGGATCGTCTCGATGTGCGAGGGTTCCTCGCCCGCTCCGTTCTTCTCCCGGTTGAGGCAGGTCAGCTCGGCGATCCGGCCCACGAACGGCCGGATCTCCTCGCCGGTCACCCGGGAGAGGTCGACCCGCGCCGCCGAGACCCGGTCGAAGTCCTCGGTGATCCTGCGACGTCGTTTCAGGGGAAGGGCTTCGAGGTGGCTCTCGTAGTCGGTGGCGTCCAGTCGGAGGAAGTCCTCGTAACCCCAGAACGTCGTGCTTCCCCCCACCGCACCGAACGAGCCGGCCAGGTGCTCGTTCCCCAGGCGATCGGGAATCCACGGCGCGATCACCGACCGGACGCCCTGGGCCAGTGCCGACTCGACCGCGTTGCCCAGCAGCGTCGGGAACAACGACCTGGTCCAGAAGGTGAACGCGGCCTCCGTCCGATACCCCAACGGCGAACCGAGCACGAGCACGGGGAAGAACGGCGCCAGGCCCAACGCGTCGATCTCGGCGACGGTGTCGGAACAGACCGAGGTGCCGCAGCACACCTCCTGCCCGGACGCGGCCTGCCACCCGAGGTAGGTGCGCGGATCGAAGTCGACGGCGGGAGGCCCGTCGAAGACGAACCCAGGCAGGTAGGCGATCTCACCGCGGCCTCGACGCGCCACCGTGTGCCACGGTCCGGCTTCCGGCAGCGCCTTCTCGGTGGCGCGCAACCAGGTGGGGCCCAGGTACGGCCACGCCTCTTTCAGATCACCCTGCTCCCAAGGCCAGTCACCGTCGGGCAGCGTGGTGCCCGACTCCACGACGACGCGGTGCGAACCACTCATTCGGCAGCCTCCCGGGTCTCAGCACTTGACGCAGCAGCGCACCTTGCCGACGTCCTCCGCGTCCTGGCGGCGACGCAGCCACAGCTCCTCGACCCGACGGTCCGGGTGCGTCCACTCGACGAAGAACCCGCGGTCGACGGTGTCGACACCGTCCAGCCACGGAGAGCCGAGCAACGGCGATCCCTTGAACAGCAACAACCTTGTCTGCAACGCCGTGGGATCGGTCGTCCGCTCCAGCCCGGTCTCGGCGAGGAAGTCCTCGAAGGTCAGCAGTTCCTCGTAGCTCACCCACGGCGTGAACGGGATGAAGGTCGGGTTGAGCGCGAACCCGAGCCGGTCGGCCTCGGCGATCGCCCGCCGGGTGTCCCCCAGGTCGATGCCCTTGTCGAAGATCCGCAGGATACGGTCGGACGGGAACTCAAGCGCCGACGTCACCCGCCGCAGGCCCAGCTCGACGAAGCGTTCGAGTTCGGCCGTGTAGTCCAGGATGTGGTCGACCCGGGTGGTCATCTCGAACGTGCACGGCCCGACCTCGGCGACGATCCGTTCCGCGACCTGGATGCCGAGCCTGCGCGAGTTGAAGAACTCCGCGTCGATGAAGCAGAAGTGCCGTACGCCCTCGTCGGCGAGCTGGAGGGCATCCCGCACCACCGCCTCGGCCTCGATCGGCGCGATCCCGCCGTCGTAGGCGCCGTAGACCGAGCAGTAGGTGCACCGGTGGTGGCAACCACGAGTCGCCTCGATGTTGCCCATCAGGCCGTACCGGGTGTGGTGGGCGTGGTAATGCACCAACGAGGGGAACAGTTCGCGGGCAGGCTTGGTGTACGCCAACCGGCGGTGCGGAGGGCGTGGCGCCATGCCCCACGAACCCCTCAGCGCCGGCACGTTCGCAAGTTCACCGGACACCAGTTCCCGTGCGACCCGTTCCGGTTCCTCGAACAGCACCCCGTCCGCCTCGTCGAGGAACGCGGCGGAGTTCATCTGGGCATACTGGCCGAACACGATCGTGCGGGAAGCCCGGTTCCTCAGCCGACGGACGAGGTCCAACCCGCGGGCCAGACCCTCGAACTGCCCCACGCCGACCAGCGCGAGATCGAACCGGCCCACCGGTTCGGGACGGGCGAAGAGGTGGGCGTCCCATGCTGTCACCTCGGCACCGACTTCACTCAGTGCCGCCGCGGCGCACGCGGAGGCCAAGGGCTGCATCTCGGCTTCGAACGCCGATACGACCAATACCTTCCGCTCCGTCAAGATCCCTCCCCGAATCCTACGAGTGGCACAGAGTTTCGACCCCTGTCGCGAGACATGTCAATGCTTCGATATAGGCGGACGGGTGGTGTTGATTAGAGGGATGTCTAATCAGGTGCTCAGCGGAGGACGAGGAAGATCAATGCGGCCACGGTTCCCGCGAATGGCGGCGTCACAATCCAAGCGATAGCGAATTGTCGGACGGTCTTCCCGTTGATCCGCCGTACCGCCGTACCCGCCGAGCCCGCGATCGCACCCGTCGACACCTGCGTCGTGGACATCGGCAGCCCCGCCCACGCGCCGACACCCACCAGCGCGGCGGTGGTCAGGTTCGCGGTGAAACCCTCCCGGTGGCTCATCGTCACGACGTCCTCGGCCAGCCGCTTGGCGATCCGGAGCCCACCCGCGAGTGAACCGACCGCCATCGCCACTGTCACCACCACGAGGATGTGCCAGGTCGCGAACCCCGCGGGCACCAGTGCGGCGGCACCGATGGCGACGATCTTGGGCGTGTCGTTGAGCCCACGCGCGAAACTGGCCAGGCCACTGGTGGCCCAGTGCGCCCGACCCACGATCGCGTCGACCACCCGGCCCCGCGCCACGTCCGCCCGCGCGGAGCCGGGCACATCCACTCGTCGACGCCGGACACGGCCCAACGCGGCGAGCGCCGCCGAGACCGCATACGCGGCAAGCACGCTCGACAACAGCGGTTGGACCACTTTCGGCAACAGGGCGGACCACCGGACGGAGTCGGCGGCCAGCATCGTCCCGGCTCCGACCAGCGAACCGACCAGGGCGTGCGTCGTCGACACCGGGAGCCGCAGCAGCGTCGCCACCGCGACCCAACCGGTCGTACCGACGAGGACGGCGATGGTGAACTCCGTCGTCGGAGCCACGGACACGATCCCGGTGGAGAACAAGGCGGTCATCCGCGTCGCCAGCGTCAGTGACACCACACACCCGACGAGCGTCGCCGCCGTACCCCACAAGATCGCGACGCGGTAGTTCGTCACTCCCGCACCCACGAGAGTCGCCACACCCTTCGGCACGTCATTGCTCCCATTGGCGGCTGCCAGGAATGCGATGAGTGTCAGCACCAGTACGAGACCCATACGAATCACCCCCAGAGCTGCGAAACGCTACCTTCGCGGCATCGTGGGCGGCAATATTTCGATAAGCTTCTAGATAGAAGGACGTGCAATTTGTCCGACGGCATCCGGGCGCCATGTCGAAGTTGGCCGGTTCATGGCCGCCCGAATATGTCGCACTCCGGCCAAGGCTGTGGGCGACCTGGTCTACGGACAGGCGCCGTCGGGGAGTCCGGCCGCGACAGCCGCAACCGGATCAGCGCGGCACGCCAACTCCCTGCGCGGTGCTGGGTGCCTGGTCAGCGCCTGTCTTCGAGATCGCCCAAGCGGGGGACTGTAAAACGTTCGGTTCTGTCGCTGATTGCGTGATCAATGACTTGAGGTCAAGGGCAGATGGCGGATCCGGGGCGGTTATCGGTTGAGCAGAATCCGCTTGCGCAGCAGGGCGAAGCCCGCTCGCCCGCAGGTCTGCCGCTTGAGCAGCTTGATCTTGTTGACGACTCCTTCGGTGGGACCGTTGCTGTGGGGCAGGGAAAGTCCGGCGACCACGGCGTCGTCGTCCTTGCGCAGACCGTGGACGAAGCGGTGCAGAGCGGGCAGGTCGTCGGCCAGGACCGCGTCGATCCAGGCATTGAGGTCCTGTCCTCGACGGTGGGTCAGGATTACGGCGAACTCGCGGATCCGCTGGGCGAGCGTCGTCATCGGCGGGCAGCCGGTGATCAGGTCGTCGAGATGGCGGCGATGATGCCCGGGCAGGCTCTCCGGTTTGCTCGTCGGCCAGGTGACCAGGCGTCGTGGCGAGGGCGGGACGCGGTCGGGTTCGGCGCGGCCTTGTTCGAGGTAGCGGACCAGGAGGTTGGCACTGCCGGGGTAGCCCAGGACGCGGATCCCGGCGAGCAGGTGGGTGACAGGGACGTCGGGTTGCTGCGCGAGGCGGCGGCGCAGGTGGCCGCGGTAGGGGTCGACCATGCCGCGCCGGTAGGGCGGCGGGCGTCGCAACTGTTCGGCGGAGGGAATGCGGGCGTAGCGCTTGACCGTGTCGAGTGACACGCCAAGGCGTCGTGCGCATTCCAACAGTCCGACGCCCTGGTCCAGCAGGCCGTGGACCGCCGCGTGCCGCTGCAGGGTCCGCTCCTCCGCGGTCTTCGTGCGTCGCTCCGGTCCGACGTACCACCATGTGCTGTGCGCGGTCACGGTCTTCTCCACCGCTGCGACCAGGTTGTCCCACAGGTGCCACCGGTCACCGATCCGGACCGCGTCCGGGGCGCCTTGGCGAACGGCCTCGGCGTAGGTGGCCGAGCCGTCCCGGCAGACCATCCTCACGCCGGGATGCGCACACAGCCACGCGCTCAGGGTCGCGGCCCTGCGGTCGGGCAGCACGTCAACGCGGCGGTGGGTGACCGCGTCGATCGGCACGGTCGCGTAGCGGCGACCGCGACGCAGGGCGAAGTCGTCGACCCCGAGCACCTCCACCACCCCGACCGGTGGATCGGGCAGGGCGTGCACCAACCGCAGCAGCGTGCTTCGACTGGAAGGCAGTCCGGGACCGGCGGCCAGGCGCGCCCCGGTTCTGCCCGCCGACATCAACCCGATGCGCTCCGACGCGGTGCGCGACAACAGCGTACGGCGCGCGTGCCCTACGGTCAGACCGTCGACCTGCTCGACGAACGTCTCCAACGCACAGCCCTGGTCGTCGCAGAAGAACCGACGCACCCGTAATCGCAGCACCACCGGCCTGCCACCGGCGCATCGTCCAGCTTCCGGTCATAGCGGCTGTGCACTCGATCTGACCGGACACCACAGGAAGGGCAGCGCGCGGTCTTCACCGTTGTGCACGCCCAGATCCGCACGCCCGCCGAGGCCGGCTCGACTCGCTCCACCACCACGTCAGCAAGGTGCGGAAGCAGGGCTGCCAACCAGTCACGACCACACCCGACCATGATCACAGACCCGCTATACCTGCCGGCAGCCACCCGAACTCGTTGATCACGCAATCAGCGACAGAACCGAACGAGATTGACAGACCCGCAGTTCAGCGGGCTTTTCGTGTGCTCTTGCCGATCTTGGATGCGGTTGTGGGGGTAGCGGAACGATTCTCGGGCTTGTGGCGGCAGTTCGGCTTCATGGCGACACCGTCACGGCTGCGGTGGGCGGACTACCGTGATCGGTAGTCGGATGTCAGTCGTCGATCCGGCCCGTGTTCGAAGGACCGCCCAGCGATCCGTGTCGACCCGCCCCGCTTCACGACAACCTCGCGCGGATGGCCGTTGCCTGTGACCGGGCTGACCTGTGCCACCTTGTGACCGACGGTGAGGTGAGCGTCGTCGCGTCGGGTGGAGGCCTTTCCGCCGACGTGGAAGAGGTGTTGGCCCGGCTTGACGACGGCCGCTTCTCCCACCGGGTCACGGTCTACCGGGTCGGCGCGACGACGCTGTTCGGGCTGGGCGCCTCCTACCGGAACGGCGAGCACGACCGTGGGGATCGTCGGGTCGTGTTGCTGACCGAGCACGACCTGACCGACCCGGTCGTGCTCGCGTTGTGTCTGGTCGTGGCCGGTCTCGATCGCGGATCCGTCGTGCTTGGTGTGCCCGTTTCCCTGACGACGGCGCGTGTGGACGAGGCGGTGCTCGACCTGAGGGCGCGGTCTGTTGCCCGGCAGCGCGAACTCGGGCACGGTTCGTCGGCTTCGAGTGGTGCGGACGTGCCGCCCTGGCCCGTTCCGCGTGCCGGACACCTGGTGGACGGGCTCGGAGACGACCTGCTTCCCGACGTCGACCTGTATTCGTGGGAGGGGCGGCACACCGCCGCGCGCCTGCGTCGGTGGGCGGCGCTGTTGGCCGCGCGTGCGGAGTTCCAGAGTCCGTGGGACAACGACCGCGAGTTGTCCGGCCCGGACTACCGGCTGGTGCGCCTGCGGTTCCTGGTTGTCGCGACCAACACGCTCGTCGTGCCGCACGGCACGGTCCACGACGGGGATCCCGGCTCCGACGAGTTGGACGACCTGTTGTCGGCCGCGTTGCGGCGCCGTTCGTGGGAGACCGCTGTGCGGATCGACGCCGTCCAGACCACCGCCCTGGGCGGGGACGACGCCGTGCCGTAAGCCCGCGGAACTCGGGAGCGGATCGGCCTCGGTGGTGGGCCCGCGAGTGCGGTGTCCCCCTGATGTGCCGCGGCCCGTGATGGAGGGGCCGCGCAGGGAACGTGTGTCGGGTGGCGAGGACGCCGACCGGTTCTTCGGGTGGGCCGCGGTGGTGGACGGGACCGCCCCGGACGTCGATCTCCGGACACGGTCCGAAGTCCGTCGTGATCAAGGTGAACCGGAGCGGTGCCCGGGCCGTGTAGTGGCGCGAGAACCTGCCCGGTGGACCGGGCGGGTCCGGCTCGGCGCACGACGAGACTTCGTCCCGGTCCCCAGGAAGGCCAGGTCATGACCGCGCCCGAAACGCCCCTCGCGTCCCCTCCCGGCATGGACATCACCGAGGAGAACAAGTTCAAGGGCTCGATGTTCGTCGAGGCCTTCGACGGCCTGATCGACTCGATCGGGTCCGATGCCGAGTCCGAGACCGAGCGCGTCCTGGACATCACGTTCAACGCGATCGGTGCGGCGTCCTCGGTCGCGATGATCGTCACCGATCCGTTCGGCAGCATTCTCGGTGCCGGGATCGGGTGGTTGATCGAGCACATCACGTTCATCCGCGAGGGGTTCGACCAACTCATGGGTGATCCGGCGAACATCCAGGCGAACGTCGAGGCGACCAAGCGGCAGGCTGCCGAGATCCGGGTGTTGGCCGAGGACCACAAGCAGGGGCTGGCCACGTTCGACGGCTGGACCGGGACGGCGTCCGAGCGGTTCCAGGCGAGCATGACCGCGATGGGGCAGGAGCTGGACGACCTGGCCGGTGCGGTGGAGACGAAGGCGAAGGTCGTCGCCGTCACCGGGATGTTGGTGACCGTGCTGCGGGACATCGTCCGCGACATGATCGCGCAGTTCCTCGGTTCGCTGATCGGCGGTGCCCTGACCGCCGCCGCGGCGATGGTCCCCACCGCGGGCGCGTCGATCCCGGCGTTCATCGGCTACGCGGTCGGGCGTGGTGTCGCGTTGGCCTCCAACATCGCCTCGCGCATCGCGAAGCTGGTCGGGGCGCTGGGGCGCAACCTGGGGCGGGTCGGGAAGCTGGACGACATCGTCAAGATGATCAGTAAGGGGTGGGAGCGGTTCGAGAACATCGCCGATGTCGCGGAGATCGCCTGGGAGGGCGTCAAGGCGGTCGGTGACGTGGACGAGACGATCGGCAAGGCCAAGAAGCAGGACGACGACCAGGACGTGGTCGACAAGGCGAACAACGACGCCAAGGCGGCCAATCAGCAGTACGAGGACGCCAAGGAGGCCGAGAAGCAGCAGGCCGAGGAAGCCAAGGCGGCCAACGAGAAGCTCAACGACTCGACCAAGAAGTTGTCCGATGCCAACGAGAAGGTCGACGACGCGGCCGAGAAGGTGAACAAGGCCGCCGAAGCGGGCGACAAGGAGGCCTTCGACAAGGCCAAGGCCGAGTACGACGCCGCGAAGGCCGAGGCGGACGCGGCCCGCGCCGAAGCGGCGGACGCGGCGGACACCGCGGCGAAGGAGGCCCGCGACCTGTCCGACGCGTCGAAGAACTCGAAGGAAGCCTTGGACGCCACCAAACCCACCGACGACGCGGCGAAGCAGGCATACGAGGACTACAAGACCAAGAACCCCGGCGGCCAGGAAGACCCGGCGCGTGCGGCGGACGAAAGCGACCTGTCCGCCAAGAACGACGCAGCCAAGGCCTCGAACGCCAAGTACGAGCAGGCCAACACCGAGTACACCGAGGCGAACGCGAAAGCCGCCGAGGCGAACGCGAAGGCGCTGCGCACCGGGAGCGAGGCCGACATCGCGGCGGCGGAGCGGGCGTCCCGGGACGCCGAGGCGGCGGGGGCGAAGGTCGAGTCGGCCGCGACCGAGGCCAAGACGTCCGGCGAAGCGGCCAAGAAGTCCTACGACGACTACAAGGCCAAATACCCCTCAGGGGAACGGGAAACCAAGTCCGACGCTCCGTCGGTCCAGATCTAGGAAACCGGGAGAGAACGGCCCATGGCTCCCAAGAACCCGGGTGTCGGCAACCCGAACCCGAACCCGTCCGGCCCGACCTCGACACCCACGTCCGGACCGACCCCGCCACCGCCGCCCGTGGGCGGACCGACGGGCGGGACCGGGTTCGGCATGAGCAGTTCCACCCTGGAGGGGTTGCAGGCCAAGGCGGGCGGCTTTCAAGACCGGTTGTCCGGGATCTCCAACGGCTTGCGCGGCTTGCAGTTCGCACCCAACGCGTTGGGGCCGATCGGTCTGTTCATGGTGCCCGCGCTGAACGAGTCCAACGCGAACACGGTGACCCAGGCCCAGCAGGCGGCCACGACGTTCGGCAACGTCCAGGCGGGTTTGAAGGCGACCCACGAGACGCACGTCCTCACGGACGCCAACAGCGGCAAGGAACTCGCCAAGATCAACCCGGACTCCGGTGCCTTACGGCCTCCGGGGCAGCCGGGCGGTCTTCCGCCCGGTGGTGCGAAGAACGGCGGACCCGCGGTGACGAAGCCCGTGGGGCCGAAGGGCGGTGGCGGGCCGGGCGGGACCGGTGGGACCAAGGGGACGACCGGGCCTTCGGTCGCGCCGACCACCGCGCCCAGGGGCGGTGCGGGTGTCGGTCCGGGCGGCGGTGCGAAGGGTGCGACAGGTCCCGCCGTCGGTCCGGTGACGAGCCCGAAGGGGAACGCCGGAGTCGGCGGTCCCGGTGGTGCCAAGGGCGGGGTGAACCCGTCGGGTGTCGGGCCGGTGACCACGCCGAAGGGCACCGCCGGTGGCGGGCCGGGCGGGCTGAAGGGCGATGTCGGCGTCCCGGGTGTGGTGCCGCCGAACGGGCCGAAGGGCAACGTAGGCGGGGGACTCGGCGGTGCGAAGGTGCCGAGCGGCACCGGATCCGTCGCCAAGGGTGGTGCGGGGAGCATTCCCGGTCGCTTGAAGGGCACCGGTCTTCCGGGACCGGACGGGTTGCCCGGCGTGCCGGGCACGGTGCCCGGTGGGACGCCCAAGGCCGGCGTGCCCGACGTCGGGACGTCCAAGGTCGGGGTACCCGCGGTCGGGACCCCCAAGATCGACACCCCCAAGATCGACGTGCCCAAGGCCGGGACCCCCAAGGTAGACGTGCCCAGGTTCGGGGCGCCCGAGGTCGGGACGCAACTGCCCGGCGGGTCGAAGACGCCGGGTGCTCCCGGCATCCCGGGTGGCGGCGGTGTTCCCGGTGGTGTGCCTGGAGGCAAGGGCGGTGGTGGCGGCGGGTTCACGCCCGGCGGGGCGACCATGCCCACCGGCGGCGTGAACGAGGCAGGTGGGACGAACCTGCCACCCGGCGGGAAGACCGCCGCCGTCGGCGGAACGGGACCGCTGCCCCCGGTGGACGGCAACCCGACTGCCGGCAAGGCGGGCGGTGGTGGTACGCCGCCGGGTGGTGCCCTGCCGCCGGGTGGTGCGCCGGGCGGATCGCCCGGTGGTGCGCCGGGTGGGGTGTCCGAGCGCACGAGCAAGTACGCGGGCGGTCCGGGCAAGAACCTGTTCGGCACGCCCGAGTCGAAGGTCGGCAACGGCGACATCACCAAGGCGCCCAGGGATTCCTCGTCCACCCCGCCGCCCGCCCCCAAGCCGACGGACCGGTCGCCGAGGGTCCCGCGGTTGCCCAAAGCCCCCAAGGGCAAGGGACAGGACACGGACGCGGATCCTGGCAAGAAGCCCGTCGAGAACCCGGGCAAGGAGAAGGCGGGCGGGTCCAAGTTCCCCTTCAAGCTCCCGTTCACGTCCGGCAAGAAGACCCCCGAGTCCCTGCCGATGGAACCGCTGGGCACCAAGCCCGACACGACCACCGGCGGCGCGGACCAGAACACCCCGAACACGCCCGTGATCACCGTCGAGCCGCCGAACCCCGGCGGAAATCCGAACGAGAACCCGAACGAGAACCCGAACCCGGTCGACGACGAGGACACCGGCCCGACGAAGGTCCTGCCCTCGAAGAACCTGCCCGACTTCTTCCAGAGCGGCCAGGCGCTCGGGGCCATCGCCGTCACCGGTGTCAACGGCGCCCCCGCGGTCGCCGCCGCCGTCACCGCGCTCCTCCCGGTGAACCCGAACGCCACCCCGGTCGGTGTCGACCGGATCGAGAGCGCGCTCGGCGACAGCTTCGAGACCTTCCTGGGCGACGGCCGCAGGTTCCCGATCAAGGTCGGCGACAAGTGGTTCGAGGCGAACGTCAAGGTGAACCTCGACACCCCGCCCCACGACGCCGACGTGATCTCCAAGCCCGCCGGCAAGACCAAGGTCGACTTCACCGCCAACAGCGGCACCACGGCCAATACCACCACGACGGTGGCGACGGCCGGCGAGATCGCGCTCAGCGGCACGGCCGGGCAGCAGGTCGGCGCCTACGGCTCGGTGGGGGTCAAGGTCGGGCTCGCCCGGCCCGCCACGTCCGCCGCCGTGCAGACCGGCACGGTCGACCAGCGCGCGATCCGGTCGGGCGAGAACTCCACCATCGCCACCGTCCCGGTCACCTACGACATCACCCTCACCGACGCGACCGGCGCCGTCACCGGGACCGTGACGGTCACCCCCACCCCGGTCACGCCCGTGGACGTCACCCTTCAGATCCCCGACGAGCTGACCGGGTTCACGCCGCCCGACCAGGGCGGCCCGGTCACCCCGGAAGCCGACTGGGGCACCAGGATCGAGCACCCGGCACCCGAGGCGGTCACCGACGTCGACAGCGCGACCGCGTTCGACAACGTGGCCGCCAAGCTCCACCCGTCCACCACCAAGCTCGGCGCGCCGGGCCGGACCGCGCTCCAGGACTTCCTGAGCCCCACCACGATCCGCGACAACCTCGGCGCCATGCTCGACGGCTGGGTCACCTCGCCCGACCTCGTCAGCCCGAACGCCGGCCACGCCACCGCGGTGCAGATGACGGCGACGCTCCAGGACGTCGAGCTGGTCGGTACCAACAAGAACGCGCAGCTGCGGCTGCACGACATCGCGACCACCACCACCGGCATCGGCGCGAACACCAAGAGCGGGTTCGACGTCTCGGCCGGGCTCGGCGGCGGTGTGCAGGTCTCCGGAAAGCTGGGCGGCACGGCGGGCGTCGTGGGCGGCTACTCGGCGAAGGTCACCGAGTCGTCCAACGCGGGCACCAACAGCGGCAACCGCTCCGGTGTCCAGGTCAAGACGACCACCGGCATCTACAAGGTGACCACCCTGCTGGAGGTGCGCACGCCGAACGGCGCGAGCGTCCAGGTCCCGGCCACCTCCTACCTGCGGATCGGCCTGCCCGAGGCCGCCGCGCAGGGCCTGCCGGTCGGCGACGGGCCGACGGGGCTGACCAAGCCGGGCACCGAGGGCACCAGGTTCGAGCCGCCCTACCTCGCCGCCGACCTGGCCGCGGGCAACATCAAGGTCGGGGAGTTCACGGCCGCCGCCGACGTGCAGGCCCAGGTCGAGACGGCGCTGAAGAACCTGCCCGGCTTCGGGAAGTTCCTGCCCACCTGGAACGACCCGAACGGCAACCCGCGCAAGAACTCCGGGTTCGCCGACCTGGTGGAGCAGTTGGGCAACCAGCGCAAGCTGGCCGCCGAGCTGTCGCCCACCGCGTTGAAGGCGAAGATGGACAGCCTGCTGGGACCGGGCGTCCAGGTGCAGCTCAAGAAGCAGGGCCTGGCCACCAACGACTTCGTCAACATCAGCGTGAAGGCCCAGCTGACCAACGGCACCCACCTGGGGCAGGTCGACGGCCACAACGTGCGGAACTGGGGCGGCGGCGGACCGCGCCTGGACAGCTCCACGACCACCCAGAAGGGCTGGAACCTCGGCGTCGAGGCGAAGATGACGATCCCGACGAAGCCGGGGTCCACCAGTCTCACCCCCACCCCGAACGTCGGCGCCAAGTACAACGACAACACCTCGGTGAAGACCACGGCCGGCCCGTCGGTGAGCAGCTCGGGGCTGAACGTCGGCGCGTCCAACGCCCAGGTGTTCCAGCACGACGTGACGTTCGACATCGAGATCACCGAGTTCAGCCGCAACCGCGCGTGGGTCAAGCGGATCACGCCCGGCATGCCGGGGGTCGACGTGCCGACGCCGACAGTCGTCGCCAAGACCGGTGGCGCGCCGAACGCGGCGACGATCCCGCCGATCGGCGGCAAGGTGAACCTGTGGGCGTCGGACAGCTCGACGTTCGACACCGACCCGAAGGACTTCACGCCCCAGGCCCCGGTGACGACCGCGATCGCCGCACCACCGTCGATCAACACCCTGCTCACCACCCCGCCGACCAACCCCGTGCCGGAGATCCTGCACGTGGAGGCGGTGGCGAACACCCAGGCGGTGAAGGACGCCGCCATCCAGGCGCTGAACACCGCCGCCGGCGGAGACTCCTCGCTCACGCTGCCCGGCACCCCGGCGCGCAACCAGATCGACAAGATGTTCAGCCCCGAGGTCATGAAGGCCAACCTGCCCAGGATGATGGAGACCGGCGCCCAGGAAGGCGGTCTGAAGTACGGCCGCCGGATCAACGACCGGACCGGGGCCATCGGCGTCAAGATCGAGCTGAGCCAGCCCAAGCTGATGTCCATTTCGGACAAGACCGGCATGGAGAACACCACCGGCGGCGGGTTCAAGGCCGCCGACAGTACTGTCGACGTCAAGTCCGTCGACCTCAACGCCGGTCTGAACCTGCCCGCGAAACCCGCGTCGAACGCCACCGGCCAAGGCGCGGTCGGCGTCGGCGCGAAGTGGACGCCGTGGTCGAAGTCCTCCACCACCGGTGCGGAGGTCGCGGGCAACGTGGACCGGGTCAAGATCACCCCGGCGAGCGGGCGGACCGTGCTGGTGCAGATGGACGCGGCGGTCACGGTCGTCGGCGAGAGCCGGGCCGGCAACACGGTGCTCAAGGGCACGCCCTCGGTGGCCGGCAACAAGGTCGACCTGCCGGGCGGTGTGTTCGTGCGGATCAGCGAGGACGCGGCCAAGAAGCTGGGCGTGCTGGCCGACACCTCCGCACCGCCGTCGAAGGTCGGGGAGATCGCGCCGCCGCCGATGCTCGGCGCGAACGAACCGGGCTCGCTGGGCCTGGGCATGATCGACAAGATGCCGGACAACCTGTCGAACCTGGTGCCCGAGCTGACCGCGAACCTCGCCAAGCTGGGCACCGACCTCATGCCGCCCTCGGTGCTGGACGACTCGATGAACAACCTCCAGCGCCTCGTGGACCTGACGTCGCCGACCTCCGTCAAGGCGTTGATGGACAGCGCGCTGGACGGTGGCATCCCGTTGCTGGTGCACAAACCCGGCACCTTCGGCAAGGACACCTACCAGGTCACCCTCAAGGCGACCACGGGAACGCCCAGGTTCACCGGCATGGCCAACGACGGCGTCGATGTCGAGCACATCATCGCCGGCAGCACCAAGGCCACGCAGGGCAAGGGCAGCGCCTCCGGCTGGGGGCTCGGACTCAAGACCCCGGGAGCGGGCCTGCCGGGCGGTGCGAACCCGAACCTGTCCAACACCTCGGCGGGCGCCTCGGTCGCGGTGAACGTCGCCAACACCACCAACACCACCGTCACCGACTCCACCGCGAACCAGGTCGGGCACAAGCGGGTCGGCACCGGGCCGGTCGCGAAGTTCGACGTGCCCGTGCGGTTCGAACTGGTGGTGGAGAAGGGGACCAGCCCTCGGCCCATCGCGACGGCGCGGACCGGGCCGCAGAACATGGGCATCCGGCTGCACGCCGACAACCAGAAGATCTCCGGCGGCACGCCCCCGCCCGCGCACAACCCGACGCGGACCACGCGGCCGAAGGCCGAGGCCGCGAACGCGCCCGCCTGGCAGCAGGGCGGCAACGCGGCCACCCTGCCGCCGTCCGCGTCGGTGGAGACCCTGCGTGGTGCGAAGGACCTGCGGGACGCGGCGATCGCGGCACTGGGCGCGGCGGGCGCGAAGTCCGGCCTCACCGGCAAGGGCACCGGTTCGCTCAACGCGCTGTACTCGGCGCTCAGCTCGGAGAACCTGCAACCGCAGCTGCCCGGGATGCTGACCGGGCCGATGAGCGTGCCCGGTCTGCACGAGGCCGCGCTGACCACGAGCCAACACGCGGACGTGAAGGTGTTCGCGAAGCTGGTCAACCCGAAGCTGGCCGGGTTGAGCGACGGGGTGAAGCTGGAGAATCCCAGGACCACGATCACCTCGACGTCCAGCGATGCCAAGAAGTCCGAGGTGAACGACGTCGTGGTGGGCGGCGTGACCGGCGGTCTGAGTTCGAAGGACCCCGCCACCACGTTCAGCACGCCCGGCGGCGAGGTCAAGCACGCGGGCGAGGTGTCCGACGCCGGGGCGTCCGGCACGCAGCACAACCAGGTCAACGACCTCAAGCGGGAGGGGCGCACCGGGCTGGTCGGGTTCGACGTGGAGTACCGGATCGTCGCCGACCTCGGCAAGGGCAAGGTCGGCGTGGTCGACCTGTCGGTGCCGAACTCCGCGCAGGTGCGGATGCCCGCGCCCGAGGCGCAGACCGTGCTGGGCAAGCAGTTCGACGACCTGGGTGCCGTGCAGGACGCCGTGAAGGCCGCCGCCGGGGACTGGCGCAAGGCAGAGGCCGCGGTGGAGAAGGCGGAGCACGAGGCCCAGCAGGTCATCGGTGAGCTGAAGAACGACATCGACCAGGCCGTCGCGGATCTGAAGGAGGCGCAGGCGAAGTTCGACAAGGCGCAGACCGACCTCGCGGCGGAGCAGGCCAAGCTGCCGCCGTTGGAGACGAAGTTCGGGGACGCGCAGAAGAACTTCGGCGACGCGGGTGCCGCGCTCGACGCGCGGAACAAGGACCTGGCCGACGCCCTCGACCGCAAGACCGGCGCCGAGCAGGACCTCGCGGCGGCCCAGGCGGACGTCGGCAAGGCCGAGCAGGCGTTGGACGGCGCGAACAAGGCCGTCGAGGCGGGCGTGAAGGACGTCGAAGCCGCGGAGCAGGCCGTTGCGGACGCGAAGAAGGCGCTGGCCGACCACCTCGCCGACCGGCCCGCACCGCCCGAGGGCCAGGACCCGGGTCCCGATGCGACCGAGCAGGCGCTCTCGGCTGACGTCGTCGGCGCGGAACAGGCGTTGGCGGGGAAGAACACCGCGCTCGTGGACCTCGCGAAGAAGCTGCCGGAGGCGCAGAAGGACCTCAAGACCGCCCAGGGGAAGCAGACCGACGCCGAGCAGGACGTCAAGGCGGCGGACATCGCGGTGGGCGACGCGCAGGCCCTGTCCGACAAGGCCAAGGCCGCGTTCGACAGCGCGCGCACCGACCTCGACGCCGCGGGGAAGGCGTTGGACGGCGCGCAGCAGGCGGTCGACGACGCGCAGGGCGTGTTCGACGGCGCCGAACAGGGGCTGGGCAACGCCAACGACGCGAAGCGATACCTTGATCAGCAGGTGGAGGCGGCCAAGGGCGCGGTGGCCGGGTTGCGCGACGCGGCGGACGTGCGGCAGCAGGCGTGGTGGGACGCGAAGCTGACGATCGACCAGGAGATCGCGGGCTTCAACAACACCCTGCCCGGTCCGCCGCCCACCGAGGTCGCCACCACGACGAACCCGGAGGACGGCAACCCGCCGCCCGAGCAGGACCCGTCCAAGTCGAAGCCGACCCAGTCCGACCAGGACCCGCCCAAGCCGAAGCCGACGACCCCGCAGCCGAAGCACGACCCGCAGATCGGCTCGTCCAAGCAGCAGCCGTCCCCGTCCGCCCCGGGCACCCGGTCCCTGCCGTCCACCGCCACCGCACCGGACCCCGGATCGGGCTGGTTCTACCCCGACACCCCGGCGTCCCCGGAAGGAGTGGCCCAGGCCCGCGAGAACACCCCGCCGACCTCGTGGGTCCGCGGCGAGGACAGCGGGGTGCTGTCGAGTTCCACGATCGGCCCGACCGGGGTGGACATCCACGGGTGGCGCAGCCCGATCGCCTACGACGTCCGGAACCTGGACGTCGACGGCACGAAGGTCAAGGACTTCACCGTCAAGCTGCACCTCGACCCGAACGGCAACGCCGACCCCGCCCAGCTCGCCGGGATCGAGGACCGGGCGCGGCAGGGTGTGGCGGAGTTCTTCAACCAGGGCAACAAACTCCCCGGCGGCGAGCAGTTCAACGTCACCGTCGAGTTCACCGACACCGCCGCCGACGCGCACGGCACGATCCTGATCGGCGGACCCGACGGCCGCGCCGACCAGCTCAACTGGCCGGTGGACACCGACCCGCGCCGGCTCGCCCACGAGGTCGGTCACTTCCTGGGCCTGCACGACGAGTACTACGAGACCGACGCCGTGAAGCCGATCTTCCAGCACCAGGACGGCAAGGGCCGCGTGCGGAACGACAACGGCCCCATGACCGCCGGGATCGACGCCCCGGACGCGTCGCTCAAGCCGCGCAACCTCGTGCTCGTCGAGAACCGCCTGCACGCCCTGGAAACCTTCACCCCGCCACGGCCGGAGCCGGACCCGGAAGCGGACCGCGCGATCGCGCGCGAAGCGGTCCGCGCGCGGTTGCGGGCGCGGCTCGAACAGGGCATCCGCGAGTTCGACCGGCAGCGGCAGGAGTACATGACCGGCCTGCAACGCCACCAGGAATCGGAACGCTGGCACCGGTACGCGGAGATCCGGCGCGCACTGGCCCGCGATCCCCGCGCCTTCGACCCGAACCAGGTGTGGAACACCCTGCTGGCCGAACAGCGCGACACCTGGGACCGCCACCGGCGGCAGGCCAACGAGCGGCGGCAGTGGGCGGAACGGCGACTGCGCGCCGAGTTGGAGAACGAGCGGCGGCGTGCCGAGGCGGAGTACGAACAGAGCGTGCGTGACCGGGGCACGGCGTACGCCTGAGGAGGGGATTTCGTGGCGGTCGACTCGCCCCATCGGACGGCGGGGGAGCGGTCGGTACGTGTCACCGTCGTCGCCGACGAGTCGGGCGGTCAGGGCCTCGCCGATCCACCGCGGCGCGGAGACCGAGCGGACCTCGGTGATGCCCGTGACCGTGACCTGGTCGCGCCACAGTGCGGCGAGACCACGTCTCCGGTGCCGCGGTCGAACTCGAACACCGGTTCCGGCCTGGTGTCGTCGATCATGTTCCATCGCTCGGTGGAAGGGCTACCGGCCGGTGACCTGCCGTCGAGGTCCGCTGTCCGCGTTCGCTCATCGGAGTCATCGGTGATCGCGACGGCCTTGGCGCCGTGTGATCACGGTTCGACGGTAGGCTGACCGCCGGAAACGGGTCGTCGATGTGATCGGAGGCGGGCGATGGACGTACCGCGCACGCTCGCCGAGAAAGTCGACTACCTCATCCGCACGGTGCACCCCCGGGACCGCAAGCCGTTCACGCACCCCGAGATCGCCGCCGCGACCCAACTGTCGACGGGTTTGCTGTCCGCACTCCGGTCGGGCAAGAACGTCAACCCCACCAAGGAGACGGTGGAGCGGCTGGCGCGGTTCTTCGGCGTGCCGGTCGCCTACTTCTTCGACGACCAGACCACGGAGCAGGTCGCCGCGCAGCTCGGCCTCGCCGCCGCCATGCGTGACGTCGGCATCGCCCACGCGGCCACCCGCCTGGTCGGCCTGTCCGAAGGCAGCCTCGACGCCGTCGCCGCGTTGACCGAACAGCTGCGCCGCCTCGAAGGGCTCAACGATCCCGAGGCCGGCGCGCGGTGAAGCGGCTGTTCCGGCGCCGGTCGAAGGTCCTGCCGACGATCGGGCCCTATGACGACGTGCGCGAGCTGTGCGAATCGCTCGGCGCGCGACGAGGCCGCGTGATCGAACTCGTCGCCATGCCGCTGAGCCCGCTCGGGATGTCCGGCCTGTGGTTGGCCGCGGCCGACGTCGACATCGTCTGCTACGAGTCCGGCACCTCGCGTCCGCACCAGGACCACATCATCCTCCACGAACTCGGGCACATCCTGTACGGGCACGCGCAGGCCACCGAGGTGGCCGACGCCCTGGCCCCGATGTTCACCGCGCTGGATCCCGGCGTGTTGCGCGTGATGCTCGCCCGCCGGCACCACACGTTCGGCGAGAACGAGGAACGCGAGGCCGAGGATTTCGCCTACGCGACGCTGGCCCTGAGGCGCGACCCGAACGACACCACCCCGTTGATGCGTGCCTTGGAGGGCTGAGTGCGCGCGGCGAACGTCGTCCACCTGATCGTGATGCTGCTCGTCGGCGTCGCGGTGGTGACCCGATGGCAGGCCATCCGCCGGGACTCCGGCGACCCCGCCAAGCGGGCGGTCTTCCTGGGACTTCTCCTGTTGGAGGTGGCGTTCGCGCTCGGCCTCCCCCCGATCTACCGCGGGGTGTTCCGGGTGTTGGGCGAGGTGCCCGCGTTGCCGCAGCTCCTCCAGCACGCCGCGTTGATCGGCGCCTGCCACTACGCGACGACCTTCGCCCGAGAGTCCGTGGAGCCGGGCACCCCACGTCCGCGGTGGCACCGGTGGGTCCTGCCGGGCGCGCTGGTGTCGCTGGTCGGGCTGTACCTCCTCGGACCGTTGCGCCGAGGCGAGCTGAGCCAGGGCTGGCAGGGCTCGGACGACCCGCTGGTGATCGGCTACGTCATGACGTGGTTGGCGTGCTGCACGTGGGCCGTGGGCGACGTGCTGATGCTTGCCTGGCGCAACCGCATGATCCGACCCGCGCCGATGCGGCTGGGCCTGCGACTGGTGGGCATCGGATGCCTGCTGGGCATGGCCCACACCGCGCACAAGGTCTTGTACCTGGCTCTCGGCCTCCTCCACATCACCGTGCCGTGGGACGAAAGCGGGCCCGACGGCCTCCAGATCTTCCTGCTGGCACCGTCGTTCACCTGCATCGCCGCGGGCATGCTCATCACCGCGCAGTCGTCCCGGATCGCCCGCCGCAGGCAACGCCGTCGCCTGATCGCGAGCCTCGCACCACTCGCGGACGTGGCCCGTGCGGTCATGTCGGGCACCGCGTCGCGTTCCCGGGACACCCCGCACAGCCAGGTGATCGTCATCCGGGACGCGCTTGTCGGGCCGTTGCGCTCGTACCTCGACGACGTGGTGTACCGGCGTGCGCACGCGGCGGCTCTCGAGGCGGGGCACGACGCGGAGGAGGCTGCCGTACGGGCGGAAGCGGCGTGCGTCGACGCGGCCGTCCGCGAATGCGGCACGGCCCTCACCGGGCGACGGGCGGTTCCGCCGATGACGTACGCCGCCGACCTCGACTCGGACGCCCTGTGGCTGGCCAGGGTCAGCGCCGCGCTCGTGGAACTGCGCTCTCGCGCGGACGGTCACGTCGTCGTCGATCGCAGGTAGTCCCGGTCACGACCACCGCGGCCGGACTCGCCTACTCGGCCGGCGGTTCGTGGACGGTGAGGTCGCCGTAGGTCGACAGGGTGGCGTTCAGGTCGGTGGACTTGTCCCGCAGGACCGCGTCCAGGAAGGCGAGGGTGGTCGCCGCGACGACACGTGGGCTTTCCGTGCGGCCCAGCGAGCCGACGATCGACGGCACGGGCGGCAGGTACAGCGGGCCGTCCATGAACGTGAGGTGCGCGGTGTCGGGGATGGTCAGCCGGTAGCTCTTCCCGGTGCTGTGCGTCAGCGCCTCAGTCAGGCGGGACAGGTAGCGCGGGTCCGTGTCCGGGGTGACGGTCTGGGTGAGGGCGAGCGCCGGCTGGGTCAGGTCGGGCGTGGTCGGGCCGTGGGGGTAGCCGTCCAGGTCGATCACGGCGGCGAACCGCCGGTCCTGCCTGGCTGCCTGGAGTGCCGCGGCGCCGCCCATCGAGTGCCCGGTCACGGCGGTGCGGGTGAGGTCCAGGTGGTCGCTCAGCGGGGTGGGGCCGGCCAGGTGGGTCAGGGTGGAGACCAGGTCCGCGGCGCGGATCGCGGTCCAGTCGGCGGCGAGCTTCTCGTCCTGGTCGCGGTCGCCCGACGAGATGGTCTTCGTGGTGATCATGCGGCCGTCCGCCAGGACCACGGCGGCCGAGTCGTACAGGTGGTCCAGGGCGGCGACCACGTAACCGCGGCTCGCCAGCTCTTCCGCCCAGGCGGTGTTCTGGGTGCGCACACCGCCGGCGCCGGGGGAGAACAGCACGACCGGGAAGCGGCCGTCGGCGACCCGGGCGTCCGGGACGGCGTGGGTGCGGGCGCGGGGGACTCCGTCGACCAGGAAACCCGGCAGGCCGACCCCGCCCGCGATGGCCTCGGCGACGGTGTGCGCCTCGGCCTCCGTGCGGCCGAGGTACTGGGCGCGCGGGGCGTCCGCGGCGACGTCCTCGGCGGGGTACCAGAGCTGGGCCACGATCGTGCGGTGGTCCCCGGGGTCCTCGGTGAAGGTCTCCGGGCGGTCCGGGTCGGTCCACTCCAGAACGCGGGTGCCGACCGCGTGGTCGCCCGACGGCACGGGGAACTCGGGCACGGGGAACGCCCAGGCGGCCACCGGGGCCGTGACGACCAGGCCGGCGCACGCCAGCGTGCCCGGCAGCGCGAGCCACCAGCGGGCCCGGCGCGCGGGGCCGCGGCGCAGGACGGGGGAGAGGGCGAACGGCAGCGCGAGGGCGGCGCCCGCCAGGGCCGGCACCAGCTGCCAGCGCGGTCCCGCCACCACGAGCGTGATCGCGGACAGCAGGAACACCGCGGCCGTCACGACCGTGACGCGGGGTCGGGCGGGCAACGGGAGCCAGCGCGCGGCCACCAGCACCGCGGCGCTGAGGAGGACAAGGAGTTCCAGCGGGGACATGTGCAGTCCCGTGATCAGCTCGGTCACGGGGTAATCGTCGGCTCCGGGCAGGCGTGACCACATCGCTCCCGGGTCCTCTTCGGACTGCCACCGGCGGCGGAACGCGCGGCCGGGCCCGGTGCGATCCGGGTGGCAGTCGGACAGGCCGGATCGGCGGTCGGAGTGCTACCGCGGGAGGTGCCGGGATTCCTACCGGGGTCGCAGTGCCGTCAGCCGGTGGTCTCATGTGCTCGACGGGTTCGCCGCCTACCGTGGTGCGGTGACTCCGATCGGGGGCGAGGCGGCCGGCGACCACCGGGTGCCGGCCGCGCTGTGGGACTCGTTGCCGGTGGTGCTCTTCCTGCTCAACGTGCTGACCACGCACCCGCCCGGCGAGTGGCCGGTGGCCGTGACGCTCACGGTCGCCGCCGCGTCGCCCCTGGTGTGGCGGCGGCGCGCGCCGCTCGTGGTGTTCGCGCTCGTGGCGACCGCGGGGTTCGCGCAGTGGGTGGTGGACGTCCAGTTGCCGTCCGCCTTCGCCCTGCTCGTGGCGCTCTACACGGTCGCCGCGAACTCGGGCCCGCGCGTCACGCTCGTCGCGGGTGCCGTCGTGGAGGTCGGTGCCGTGCTGGCCTGCCTGCGCTGGACGGCCGAGGGCGCCTTCCTGACGCCGTTCGTCGCGGTCACCGCGATGATCGTCGCCGCCGCCGTCCTCGGGGTGAACGTGCGGACCACGAAGGCCTACCTCGAAGCCGTGCGGGACCGGGCGGCCCGGCGGGAGCGGGAGCGGGAGCGGCAGGCGCGGGTCGCGGTCGCCGAGGAGCGGACCCGGATCACCCGGGAGATGCACGACATCGTCACCCACAACCTGTCCGTGATGGTCGCGCTCACCGACGCCGCCGTCTACGCGCAGCACCGGTCGCCCGAGAAAGCCACCACCGCCATGCTCCAGATCTCCGAGACCGGTCGGCAGGCGTTGACCGACATGCGCCGGACCCTGGGCATCCTGCGCGTCGACGAACCGGACGCGGAACGCCACCCGTTGCCCGGCATCGCGCAGCTCGGCGCGCTCGCCGACCAGCTGGGCGCCGCCGGGTTGCCGACCCGGCTCGACGTCGACGGCGACCACGCCCACGTGCCCGCCACCGCCCAGCTGACCGTCTACCGCGTGGTGCAGGAAGCGTTGACCAACACCCTGAAGCACGCGCCCGCCGGTACCCGTGCGGAGGTCCGGATCCGGTGCTCGACCGAGAGCGTCGCGCTGGCCGTCGTCGACGACGGCCGCGGCCCGCTTTCGGACACGCCCGGCCACGGCATCACCGGCATGCGCGAGCGCGCGGCGGCCTACGGGGGCACGTTGCGCGCCGGCCCGCTCCCGGCGGGCGGCTGGGGCGTCCACACCCGGCTGTTCCTGGGCAGCGGCGGGACGGTGGGCGCATGACCATCCGCATCCTGATCGCCGACGACGAGGCGTTGCTGCGCATGGCCTTCGGCACGGTCCTGGAAGCCCAGCCCGACATGGTGCCGGTCGGCGAGGCGTGGGACGGCGACCATGCCGTGCGCCTCGCCCAGGAGCTGCGGCCCGACGTCGTCCTCATGGACGTCCGGATGCCGGGCACCGACGGGATCGAGGCGACCCGGCAGGTCGTCCGGCTCTGCCCGGAGACGAGGGTGCTGATCCTCACCACCTTCGACCTGGACGAGTACGCCTTCGCCGGACTCAAGGCCGGCGCGTCGGGGTTCCTGTTGAAGAACACCAGGCCCGAGGAACTGCTCACCGCGATCCGCGACGTGGCCGCGGGCGACGCCGTGGTCTCGCCGCGGATCACCCGCCGCCTGCTCGACAGGTTCCGCCCGCACCTCCCCGACGGCCGAAGCGCCGACCGCGACGAGCGGCTGGGTCGCCTCAGCGCCCGTGAGCGGGAAGTGCTCGTCCAGGTCGGCTCCGGGCTGTCGAACGCCGAGATCGCGGCCACCCTGCACCTCGCGGAGGCCACGGTGAAGTCCCACCTGGGGCGGATCCTGCACAAACTCGGACTCCGCGACCGGATCCAGGCGGTGGTCTTCGCCTACGAGAGCCGGCTCGTGCACCCGGCGTGACGGTCGGCCGAGCCCGCCCGCCGCGGCGATCGACTGGCCGGTGACCCACGCCGCGTCGGGCCGGGCCGGCGACCACCGACGCGACGTCGGACGGCTCGGTGTGCCGGCCGAGGGGTGTCGCGGCGGCGATCCCGGCGAGGTTCGCCCGGGTCGCCGTGACGAGCCCTTCGGTGTCGGTCACGCCGGGCAGCACGCTGTTCGCGGTGATCCCGCGTGGACCGAGTTCCTTGGCCGGGGTCGTCGACAGCGCCTCCACGGCGGCCTTCGTCGCGGTGTACACGCCCATGCCCGGCGCGGGCGACCTGGTGAGCCGGGTGGAGCTGTTCACGATCCGGCCCCGCTCGGGCAGACGGGCCGCGGCTTGGCGCAGGACCAGGAGGACGGCCTTGAGGTTGAGGTCCACCAAGCGGTCGAAGTCGTCGGCGGCGAAGTCCGCGATCGGGCCCGTGCACGGCGATTCCGGCGTTGTCGACCACGAGGTCCACGGCGTGCTCGAACAGGCGCCCGACGTCCTCCTGCCGCGTCACGTCCGCTTGTACGGCGAGTGCGTCGCCGCCGGCAGCGACGATGGACCCGACCACGTCCGCCGCGCTGGACCGGTACCTGCCCGGAGCGTGCCGGTACGCGGTCCCGCAGGGCGGGCACCACCTGTGGGTGGCCTGCGCCCCGAGGTCGACGAGGAGGAGTTGTCCGCCCGGTGCGTCCGGGCCGGCGTCCGCTACCGGCGGCCCGCCGGGCTGCTCGTGGACGGCGGTCCGACCACCGCCACGACGGTGCGCCTGTCCCTCTGCCACCTGGCCGAGGGGGACCTGGTCGAGGCCGCGTCGCGGTTCGCGAAGGGCGTCCGACGCGCGACGCGAGCGCCATCCGGCTCCGGGGTTGTCATCCTCAAGGCTGATGGTCGCGGCTGAGAACTCAGGCGAACCACGGATGTGCGAGCTGAAGATCTCCTGAAGGATCGGGCGCATGGCCGGCCCGTTGGACCTGTCCCTGATCGAGGGACCCATTCCCGTCACCGCGACCGTCGTGGCCGCGCTCGCCCTGGCATACCTCGCGATCCGGAGGAACCGGACCTGGTGGACCCGGGTGCTGCCGGTCGTCGTGTCGGTGTGCGCGCTCGTCGTGACCGGGGCGACGCTGGTCGTGGACCACGTGTGGAAGCCGTGGCCCGAGCCGTTGCCGCCGGTCCTGGCCGTGTGGTCGGGTGCGGTGCTGGTCGCGTCGGCGCTGGCGGTCCTGCGGCTGCGGTCCGGACGCTGGTACGGGCGGGTCCTCGGGGTGGTGCTGGCCGCGGCCGTGGCGGCGGGCGGCCTGGTCGCCGCCAACGCGTACTTCGGCCAGTACCCGAACACGCGCGCGGTGCTGGACGTCTTCCGGAACGACCGGGTCGACCTCGACGCCGCCGCACCGCCGCCGACCGACGTGGTCGAGGTGCCGGCGGGCAAGCGGCTCGCGGACGTCTGGCGGCGGCCCGCGGGGCTGCCCGACCGCGGCACGGTGTCCGAGGTGACTATCCCGGGCGCGCTCCAGGCCCGGCCGGCGTGGGTGTACCTGCCGCCCGCCTACCACGCGACGCCGCGCCCTCGGCTGCCGGTCGTCGTGCTGATGGCGGGACAGCCGGGGAGTCCGCGCGACTGGTTCGACGGCGGTCGGCTCGCGGACAACCTGGACGCGTACGCGCGCGGGCACGACGGGCTCGCGCCGGTCGTCGTCGTGGCCGACCAGTTGGGCAAGGCGACGGCGAACCCGTTGTGCCTCGACTCCGCCCTCGGCCGGGCCGAGACGTACCTGGCCCGCGACGTGCCCGCGTGGATCGAACGGCGGCTGACCGTCGACGAACGCCGTGAAGCGTGGACGGTCGCGGGCTTCTCGCACGGTGCCACGTGCTCGGTGCAGCTGGCTGTGCGCGCGTCGGACGTGTACGGCAACTTCATCGCGCTGGCGCCTCAGGGCGAACCCACGCTGGGCACCCGCCAGGAGACCGTCAAGGCGGCGTTCGGCGGCGACGAGGCCGCCTTCACGCGGGTCAACCCCCTGGACATCCTCGCGGGCGGGCGGTTCCCGGGCACGGCGGGTGTGATCGTCGCGGGTCGTGACGACGGCACGTACCGGCAGGCCGACGCCGCCGTGTTCGAAGCCTGTCGCAAAGCCGGAATGGACGTGTTGTGGAACGAACTGCCGAACGGTCACGACTGGAACCTGGCGCGGCAGGGGCTCTTCGGGTCCCTGCCGTGGCTCGCGGCGCGGACCGGGTTGGTCGGATGATCGTCCGGTTCCTCCGCCGCGCACCGCTGACGTGCGCGTTCCTGATCTGCTACTGGACGGTCGGCACGCTGACCGGTGTCGTCCAGGGCCGCGACGACGACCTGCTCGACCGGGTGGGCGTCGGCCTCGGCAGTCCACTATGGACGATGCTCGGCTCGGCGCTGTGGTCGACGGACCCGCTCGGCTACCTGGCGACCACCGTGCTGCTGCTCGGGTTCGGTCCCCGGGCGGAACGCGTGTTCGGCGCGGCGCGGACCGCGGCGATCTTCCTCGCGGCGCACGTGACGGGCGTGGCACTCGGCCTCGGTCTGGTGCTGTCCGGGCGGGAGCTGCACTGGTCGTGGTTGGAATCGCTGGACGGCGAGGTCGCGGTGGGGCCGTCCATCGGCGGGGTGGGGCTGGCGCTGGCGCTGTCGTTCCGGATCCCGCCGCCGTGGCGGCGGCGCGTCCGGCTGTTGACGATCCTGTCGTCGCTGGTGCTCGCGCTGTACTCGGGGTGGCTCCTGGACGTGCTCCGGTTGTCCGGCGGCATGGCGGGGGCGCTGATCGGGGTGGTGTTCCTGAGACGCGGGCCCGTGCCGAGGACGCGTTCGGTGCAGGAGACGCGCGTGCTGGTCGCGTTGCTGCTCGCGGCCTCGGCCCTCGGCCCGGTCGTGGCGATGATGTCGCCTTACCCGAACGGCCCGCTGTCGTGGTTCGCGGACGTCGTGGTCGTCACCCAACCGTCGCCGGAGTTCGTCGACGAGGTGTGCGGCGCGGACATGGTCGACGCGTGCCGGACGATGACGATCCAACTGACGTACGACCGCTTCCCCGCGCTCGTGATGTCGCTGCTGCCCGCGTTGCTCCTGCTCGTGCTGGCGGAAGGGCTGCGCCGCGGTCGGGTGTTCGCGTGGTGGTCGGCGCTGGTGTCCAACGCGGCGTACGCCGGGTTCATCGGGTGGTACCTCATGGCGGTCGCGCGGTTCCCGGACGCGGGGGTGGGGGAGGCCGCGTTCTCCCTCGCCGTCCCGATGCTGGCACCGCTCGCGATGGTGGTGGTGCTGGTGGTGACGCGCGGGCACTTCACCGTGCGCCTGCCCCGACACGCCGCGCGCCGGTTCCGGCGGTTCACGTTCGGCAGCGTGGCCCTGTTGTCGGCGCTCTACGTCTTCGGCGGGTACCTGGTGCGCGACCAGTTCACGCCCGAGCCGGGGTTCCTGCGGCTGCTCGCGGACCTGCCGACGCGGTTCCTCCCGCCGGGGTACCTCGACCTGGTGCCCTTGCAGTTCGCCGCGGAGGGATTCGTGGGCGCGCTGCTGTTCGAGTACACGGGCGTGGTGTTCTGGCTGATCGTGATGACCGGTCTGCTGATGGCGTCGTGGCGCGCGTGGCCGTGCTCGGGCGCGGAAGCGGCGGAACGCGCTCGTGAACTGGTGCGGCGCCACGGCGGTTCGTCGTTGTCGTACATGACCACGTGGCGCGGCAACCAGTACTGGTTCACGCCCGACGGCGGGACGGCGATCGCGTACCGGGTCGTGGCGACGATCGCGCTGACGATCGGGGACCCGGTCGGACCGGCGCGCGTCGAGGCCGTCCGCGGGTTCACGGAGTTCTGCGCGCACAACGGGTGGACGCCCTGCCTGTACAGCGTGGGCGCTGAGACGCGGGAGGCGGTCGAGCGCCTGGGGTGGTCGGCGGTGCAGGTCGCCGAGGACACCGTGATCGACCTGCCCGGTCTGAGCTTTACCGGCAAGAAGTGGCAGGACGTGCGCACGGCGTCGAACCGGGCGGCCAAGGCCGGCATCACGGCCGAGTGGTGCACGTACGCCGACGCCCCGTTCGCGATCACCGACCAGGTCCGGTCGATCTCGGCGCAGTGGGTGGCGGACAAGGGCCTGCCCGAGATGGGCTTCACGCTGGGCGGCCTGGCGGAACTGGCGGGCGACGGCGTGCGCTGCCTGCTCGCGGTGGACGGCGATCGCACGGTGCACGGCATCACGAGCTGGCTGCCGGTGTACGCGGACGGTCGGGTGGTCGGGTGGACGCTGGACCTCATGCGCCGCCGTGCGCACGGCTTCGCCGGTTCGATGGAGTTCCTGATCGCCTCGGCCGCCCAGCGGTTCCGCGCGGAGGGCGCCGAGTTCCTGAGCCTGTCCGGCGCACCCCTGGCCCGGCTCGACCGGGGCGAACGCCCCCGCGCGCTGCAACGCGTCCTGGACTTCACCGGTCAGGTCCTGGAACCGGTCTACGGCTTCCGCTCCCTGTTCGCGTTCAAGGCGAAGTTCCAACCGACGTACCGCCCGATGTTCATGGCCTACCCGGACTCGGCGGCGCTGCCCCGCATCGCGAACGCGGTCGGCCGTGCCTACCTGCCCCACTTGAACGCCCGTCAGGGCTTCCGCCTGGCCACCCGGATGTTCCTCCGGACGCGGCGGCGCACCACGGCGGGCGACCGGGCCGGCCGGGTCGCGAGCGGGTGACCCGACCGGCCGCTGTGGACGGTCCGGTGACGCAAGGTCCCGGATGTGTCGCTCTTTGCTTATGTCCGGTATGCCCATCCGTCGACATAAGGTCACCCGCAGTTTTGTGAAAGTTGCTCATCTTGTTCGAACTGCTTGCGAGCGTGCGGGACGACGACCTCGAGCAGAAGGAGCACCCGCAGCATGTCCCCCCAGCAGTCAAGACGCGCCGTGTTGGCCGTCGCCCTCGCCGGGACGGTGGTGGCCGCGGCCCTCGCCCTCCCCGGCTCGGCCTCGGCTGACACGGCGAACGTCAGCCGGGTCATCCTCACGCCCACCGCGACGCCCACCGAGTCGCAGAGCTTCACGTGGCGCAGCACCGACGTCGGCGGCGGCACGGTGCAGCTGCGGCCCGTCGGCGGGTCCGCCGTCGACATCGCCGCAGCGGCCGTCGACACCAGCACGCTCAACGGCGTCGACTACACGCACTACTCGGCCACGGCCACCGGCCTGACCGCCGACACCGCGTACGAGTACCGCGTGGGCACCGGCACCGAGTGGAGCAGGTGGCGGCAGTTCCGCTCGGCCGCCAAGAGCGCCAAGCCGTTCGAGTTCCTCTACTACGGCGACGCCCAGATCGGCCTCGAGTCGACGTGGCCCGCCGTCGTCGCCGCGGCCAATGCCAAGGCCCCGAACTCGGCCGGCAGCGTGCACGCCGGTGATCTGATCGACTCCAGCACCCAGATCCAGTGGACCAACTGGTTCGCCGGCATGGGTGAGAGCGCCGCCACCACCCAGGTCCTCGCCGCGCCCGGCAACCACGAGTACAAGAACGACGGCGCGCTGCGGAACTGGAAGATGAACTTCGAGTACCCCGCGAACCACCCCGGCCTGACCACGATCGGCGCCCTCGCCGACCGGGCGAAGGGCGACACCGACGCGGCCCGGCAGACGGCCGCCTACTTCGCGCACTGGGACGACGTCGCCAAGGAGACCGTCTACTTCAGCGACTTCCAGGGCGTCCGCTTCATCACGCTCAACGCCACGCAGAGCACGGGCTACCTGACTCCCGCGTCGCTGCCCGCGTGCGCCGTCGACTGCCCGGAGCCGGACGCGCTGTGGATCGAGTTCCAGGCGGCGTGGCTTGACCACGTGCTGGCGACGAACCCGAACAAGTGGTCCGTCGTGACCTTCCACCAGCCGGTGTACAGCAGCGCGGAGGGCCGTGACGAGCCGCTGCTGCGCGACAACTGGGTCCCGGTGTTCGAGAAGCACAGCATCGACCTGGTGCTGATGGGCCACGACCACACCTACGCCCGCGGCTACAAGAACTCCGACGCCACCGCCACGCCCGGCATCACCACCGGCCCGGTGTACGCGGTCAGCAACTCCGGTGCCAAGCACTACACGCTCGCGCCCGCCAACGACAACGTGTGGACGCGCAACGCCGCCACGCAGGTCCGGCGCGGCCAGGGCGTGACCACGTACCAGGTGATCTCGGTCAACGGCGACACCGTCACGTACCGCTCCTACGTCGCGGAGAAGACCGCGAACTCGCCCGAGCCGCACAAGGTCGGCGACCTGTTCGACAGCTTCACCATCACCAAGCGCAACGGCACCAAGTTCGTCACCGAGGCGGGCATCGAGGCGCCGGTCGGCGACGACGAGCAGCGCGTCAAGGTGACCGTGCCCGAGCGTGCGCCGGGCGAGCTGGTGTGGAGCATCGACGGCGGCAACGGCGTCGTGGACCTGGGCACGGCCAAGGAGTCCGGCGACCACTTCGCCGCCCGCGGCACGCTCAACCCCGTGCGCGTCACCGACACCCGCATCACGTCGGCGCCGTGGTCGCTGTCCGGCCAGGTCGGCGACTTCACGTCGGCGGGCCGCGCGGTCGGCGGCAAGTACCTGGGCTGGTCGCCGTTCCTGGGCGACAACGCCGGTGGCGCCGTGGCCGGTGCCGCCGTCGCGTCCGGCTTCCTGTCCGGCGACGGTCTGGCGCGCTCGGCGACGCTGGGCAGCGCGCCGGCGGGTCACGCGGCCGGGTCGTCGGTCCTGCGGGCCGACCTCGACCTGCGGCTGCCGATCACGGTGGCCGACGGCACGTACCGCGCGACCCTCACCCTGACCGCACTGGGCTGATCGTCCTTCGGGGTGGCGCGGGTTCTCCGCGCCACCCCGTCTTCTTCTTGGGAGACCCCGATGCCGTTGCGCGTCCTGCTCGTCCTCGTCGTGTTCCTCCTCGGGATCACGACACCCGCGTCGGCCCAGGAGTCGGTGACGTGGGGCGTGCGCCCGGCCGGTACCGACGGTCGGCCCAACTACGGCTACTCGGCGGCTCCCGGCGACACGATCCGCGACGCGGTGGCCATCGCCAACCACGGCGACCGCCCGATCACGCTGTTGGTCTACGCCGCCGACGGGTTCACGACCACGTCCGGCCAGCTCGACCTGCTGCCGGCCGGCCAACCCTCGACCGACCTCGGCACCTGGGTGGCCCTGGCACAGTCCCAAGTGGAGGTTCCGGCGCGCTCGGCCGTGGAAGTCCCTTTCACCATCACGGTTCCGGCCGACGCGGGACCCGGCGACCACAGCGGCGGCATCGTCACGTCGTTGGCCGTGCCGGAGAGTTCCGGCGGCGTGCGGGTCGACCGCAGGCTCGGCAGCCGCGTCCACCTGCGGGTCACGGGCGAGGAGAAGCCCGCGTTGGCGATCGAAGGACTGTCGGTGGCCTACGACGGGAACCCGTTCGGGTTCGGCACGGCCACGGTGTCGTTCCGCGTGACCAACACCGGGAACCTGCGGGCGGGCGGTACGCAGACGATCGCGGTCGAGGGCCTGTTCGGACTCGGTGGCCGGGAGCGGTCCGTGAGCGTGCCGGAGCTGCTTCCCGGTGCCGGGTCGGACTTCACCGTGCCCTTCGCCGACGTGGCGCCCCTGGTGTGGCTGGACGCGTCGGTGCGGCTCGTGCCCCAGGTCGCGGGTGGCGGTGCCCTGGCCGAGGTGACGGCCGAGACCGGCACCTGGGCCGTGCCGTGGGTGGCGTTGCTCGTCCTCGTGGCGGTGGCCGGGCTGGTCGTGGTGCTGCGGCTGCGGGCACGCCGACGTCGGGCGGCCACCGACCGGCGGATCGCCGAGGCGGTCGAGGAGGCGTTGACCGGGGTCAGGTGACTTGGTCGACAGCGGCGCCCAGGGCTCGGGCCAACCAGCCCAGGCCGTGGGCGCGGTCGCGGTCGGCGTCGGTCATGCGGCCACGCCCACCGTGGTCGTTGAGCGACCAGCCGGCCCGGTTCGACTCGGTGAGCCAGGCGCGGACGTGGCGGCCGAGCGGACTGTCGGGCGTGATCGTGACGCGTTCGGCGCGTTCGGCCGCCGCGAGGGCTTCGGCGAGTTCCGGAGTGTCGGTCACGCCGTGGAGGGCGGCGAGTCGCCGTGCCTCCGCGACGGCGTCGAGCGGACCGTCGTAGCCGGGGCGTGCGGCCGGGGGTTTCGGTGCGGCGCTGAACCATGGTTCGACGTGGGCACTGGGCAACGGGCCGCACAGCGCCTCGAACGAGGGCAGGACACCGGTGATCAGTTCAGCCAGGCGCAACGCCCGTGCGATGGGGTGATCGTCGAAGGCGCCGTCCTCCTCGTCCGAGAAGCCCAGTTCGCGCATGTGCGGGAGCAGGCGGTCGGGATCGGTGCCGTGCCGGTATACGGGGAAGTCGGGATCGAAGCCCGTGACCGGACTGCCGTCGATCGCGTGGTCGAACGCGTTGGAGGCGTAGTCGTGCCGCAGCACCGAGACCGCCTCGGTGCCGCGGGACAACGTGTCCACCAGGTTCGAGCCGGTGAAGCCGGACGGTTCGAAAAGGACGGTCCACGTGCCGAGCGACAGGGCGGCGGCCAGGTCCGGGTAGCCGTGGTCGAAGTCGTGCAGTGCCGCGCACTCCTCGGGCGTGCGGGTCGCCACCGTGTCGGGTAAGCCGCCTATGCGCCGTAGTGCCTCGGGACCGTCCACGTCCCGGATGAACGTCAAGCAGAAGATCTCGCCGAGGAACCGGTCGTGACCGGCGTGGGCGTCGGCCCACGAGAGATCGTCGAGTGCCGTCATGTGGAATCCCCCTTGATCGTGCCGAGGGTCCGAGGGTAGAGGTCGGTCAGAACAGCAGGGTCGGCACGTCGCGGACACCGGCCAGGACGTGGGTCGGGTGTTCCGCCGACAGTTCCGCCTTGGTCTGGGCACCGGTGAGGACCGCGACCACGTAGCCCGCGTCGGCGGCCCGCCCCGCGCGCACGTCCAGGACCGTGTCACCCGCCACCAGGACGTCGGCCGGGTCGGTCGTGCCGGTCAACGCCATCGCGCGGTGGATCATGTGGGGGAGGGGCCGGCCGCCGCCGACCTCCGAGGCGCACACCACGGCGTCCAGGTGCTCGTCCACGCGCCAGCCCACCGATTCCAGCAGGGGATCCGTGATCTGGCGGTCGAAACCCGTCGTCAGGACCACGCGGACGCCGTTGGCGCGCAGCGTCGCCAGGGCCTCCGTGACGCCCGGCAGCGGGGTCGGTGGCGTGGCGGCGTACTCGGCGCGCAGCCGGGTCACGAACTCGGTGTGCAGGTCTTCCACGTCGTCCGTGCCCGTCAACGCCGCCAGCGCCTCGCGCTTGTCCGCGCCCATCCACGGCCGGATGTCGGCGTCGATGCCCCGGTCGGCCACTACGGACGCCAGCGTGCGGTAGACGGCACCGCCCTCGTCCACGGTCGTGCCGGCGATGTCCAAGGCGGCCAGGGTGATCATCGGGTTTCCTCTCGGGACAGGCGGGCGCGGACGGTCGCCGACAGGCGGTCCACGGCCACGACGAGCACGACCACCACGAGGATGTGGGTGAGCATCTCGTCGAACTTGAACAGCTTGATGGACTGGTTGATCAGGAAGCCGATGCCGCCCGCGCCCACCAGGCCCAGCACCAGGGACGAGCGGACGTTCACGTCGAAGCGGTACATCAGCAGCCCCGCCAGCTGCGGCAGGACCGACGGGAACAGGGCGTGCACGGCCACCTGGATGCGGCCGGCGCCCGCCGAACGCAGTGCCTGCGGCGGGCCGGGGTCGGCGTCCTCCAGGGCCTCGGCCCAGAGCTTGCCCATCACGCCGACGTTGTGGCACACCAACGCCAGCACGCCGGGGAACGGGCCCAGGCCCACCGCCGTCACGAAGATCAGCGCGAACACCACGTCGGGTACGGCCCGCAGGAACGACAGGACGGCCCGGGACGCCTGGTAGACCCACGCCGACGGGGCGGTGCCCTTGGCCGCCGCCAACGCCGGCAGCAGCGACAGCGGGATCGACAGGGCCGTGCCCAGCAGGCCGATCCACAACGTCACCAGCGCGCCCGACAGGCTCGGGCCGAGCACCTTCCACGACAGGTCCGGCGGAATCGCCTCGCCCAGGAAGTCGGCCATGCCCTCCCAGCCCTCGACCAGTGCGCCGAACGACACGTCGGTGGCGTCCCACGCGATCACGTGGGCGGCCACGACGGCCGCCGCGATCAGCCAGCCGAACAGGACCGCCTTGGGGCGCTTGGGTTTCGGGGGAACCGGAAGCCGGTCGACGGTGATCACGCCGCCTCCAGGGTCGGGTAGAGCGCGTCGACGGGCTGGTCCGGCGGGCCGTCCAGCACCACGCGGCCGTCGCGCAGGCCCACCACGCGGTCGGCGTGGCGGGCGGCGAGCGCCGGCTGGTGCAGGACGGCCAGCACCGCCAGGCCCTCGACGTGCGCGAGTTCGGCCAGCAACGCCAGGACCTGCTCCGAGGCCGCCGGGTCCAGGGCCGACACGGGTTCGTCGGCCAGGACCACGCGTGGGCGTTGGCACAACGCCCGCGCCACGGCCACGCGTTGCTGCTGGCCGCCGGACAGGCTGCCCGCGCGGTCGTGCGCGCGGTCGGCGAGGCCCACCCGGTCCAGGCAGGCCATCGCCTCCTCGCGCACGTCGCGGGGGAAACCGAAGAGCGAGGCCCCGAGCGGCAGGCGGCCCAACGCGCCGGCGCACACGTTGTCGAGCACCGAACGGCGTTGCACGAGGTGGATCCGCTGGAACACCAGCGCCAGGTCCAACCGGCCGCACGGCCGGCCGTCGACGGTCACGCGGCCCGCCGCCACCGGGACGAGGGAGGCGGCGGCGCGCAGCAGCGTCGACTTGCCCGAACCGTTGGCGCCCAGGACGGCGAGCAGTTCGCCGCCGGCCACGGTGACGTCCACGCCGTGCAGCACGGTGCGGTCGCCGTAGCGGACCGTCATGCCGCTCAAGGCCAGCATCAGACGTCCTTCTCGGTCAGGCCCAGGGTCTCGGCGAGGTCGAACAGCGGCTGGTAGGTCGAGCGGTCGACGGCGACGAGCCTGCCGGGCGGGTCGACGTCGAGCAGGGCGCCGATCTCCTTGACCGCCTCGGGCGACAGGCCCAGCAGCGCGTCCTTGACGGCGGTCTTGAACTCGGGCTTGAGGTCGCCGCGCACGGTGATCGGGTCGTTCGGGATCGGCGCGGACGTCCAGACCTGGCGGAACCTCGACTTGTCGAACGTGCCGGCGGCCGTGGCGCTCGCGAGCTGCTGCGAGTTGATCTCGGCGGCGTCGACCGAGCCGTTGGTCAACGCCAGCAGGGCCTCGGGGTGGCCGCCCGCGTAGGAGATCTTCAGGTCGGTCTCGGCGATGCCGACGTCCTTGAGCGCCTTGCGCGGCAGGGCGTCGCCGGAGGTGGAGCCGACCGAACTCAACGCCAGGGACCGGCCGCGCAACTTGTCGACACCGGTGATGTCCGAGCCGACGGGCACCCAGATGCCCGCCGTGTAGCTGGACAGCCTGCCGTCGGCCTCGCCGAACGACGCGACGGCCTCGGCCTTGGCGCGCTTGCTCGCGAACACGTAGCCGAGCGGGCCGAAGACGCCGATGTCGAGCTTGCCGTTCTCCATGGCGAGGACCTCGGCGGCGTAGTCCTCGGTGACGGTCAGCTCGACCGGGCAGTTCAGCGACTTGGACAGGGCGTCGGCCAGCACGCGGGCGGCCGGGGTGAGGCGCTCGGGGTCCTCGAACGGCTCGACGCCGAAGCGGACCTTGCCGTCGGGGCACGTGGGGGAGGACGCGGCCTCGTCGGCGGACCCGCCGCAGGCGGTCAGCGTCAGGGTGGCGGTGATCAGGGCGGTGGCAAGCGCGGTAAGGCGCATGATGGGGCTCCGGGGGAGGCGGGGGATTCGGGAAGACCTTCGCAACCCTGAGCCGTCCGGGTCAACGACTTGTATTGACAAGTCATGCTCTGTTCACCTGGTGTAGGCCCGAGTGCATTCCGCGCCACGACGTGAGTGCGACTTGTAGAGTCAGGTGCATGTCGACACCCCTGCACCGGACGGTCGCGGCCGAACTGCGTCGGCGCATCCGCGGCGGCGAACTCGCGGTCGGCGAGGCGGTGCCGTCGGAAGCCCAGCTCTGCCGGGAGTTCTCGGCCTCGCGCGGACCCGTCCGCCAGGCGCTCGCGGCGTTGCGCGACGAGGGGTTGATCAGCGGTGGGCAGGGCCGGCGGGCCGTGGTGCTCGACGCCGTGCCCGCCCAGCCCTTCGAGTCGTTCCTGTCGTTCACGCGCCGCGCCGAGCTGACCGGGCACGTGCCGGGGCAGCGGTTGCGCGAGATCGCGTTGCGGCGCCCGGAACCCGCCGTCGCGGCGGCACTGGAGGTCGACCCGGACGACGTCGTGGTGCAGCTGCTCAGGTTGCGGCTGCTCGACGGCCGGCCTGCGATGGTCGAGCGGATGACGTACGTGGAGTCCGTCGGCCGGCCGCTGCTCGACGCCGACCTCGACGCCGGGTCGATCTACGCGCTGCTCATCGAGCAGGGCGTGGACCTGCACTCGGCCCGGCACACGTTCGACGCGGTGGCGGCCGACGCCCTGGACGCGTCGCTGCTGGAGGTCGACGAGGGCACGCCGCTGCTGCGGGAACGGCGGTTGACGACCGACTCCAGGGGCGTGCCCCTGGAGTGGTCCGACGACCGCTACCGGCCCGACGTGGCCACCGTGACCGTGACGAACACGCGCGGTACGCGGGCCGTCGCGTTCTAGGGGACGACCGCCTGCCGGGGTGCGGTGGACGTGCGGGCCGCGGCGATCGCGTCGTCGAGCCGGTCGAGCGCGAACCGCCCGGACACCAGCCCGGCGAACGGCAGATCGTCGTGCGCGGCCAGGAAGTCGACCGCGGTGCGCAGGTCCGCCGCGCGGTAGTTGTGGACGCCGACGATCGTGTGCAGACCGCGCACCACCCGTTCCGGGTCCAGACCGATCGCCGCACCGGGCGACACCGTGCCCGCGAGCACGACCGTGCCGCCGATCGTCACCGCGCCCAGGCACGCCTGGGCGGCCTCGGTGCGGCCCGAGAGTTCCAGGGCGACGTCGACGTCCTCGACCGGCGCCGCCTCCGGGGTCTCGGCGGCGCCGAACCGGATCGCCTGCGCCCGTCGACCCGGATCGGGGTCGAGGACCACCACGTGGGCGCCGGATCGGGACGCCATGGCCGCCGCCGTCACGCCGAGCATGCCCGCGCCGGTGACCAGGACACGTCGTCCGGCCAGGGGCCCGGCGGCGGCGACCACCGCGGCGACCGTCGCCGTGGCGCACGACGCGGGCGCGGCCACCTCGTCGGGGACGTGCGCCGGGACCGGCATGACGGCCGTTCCCGGCACCAGGACGCAGTGGGACGCGAACCCGCCCGTCAGCGGCGCGTCCGCGTCCCACCGCTCGTGCCCGTACTTGCGCAGCACCCGGCACTTCTGGGCCATGCCCCGCGCGCACCGGTCGCAGGAACCGCACGACGCGGTGACCGACCAGACCACCCGCAGTCCGGTCGTCACCGGGGTGCCGTCCACGCACGCGGGGACGTCGTCGCCGACCGCGAGCACCGTGCCCACCTGCTCGTGCCCCAGTACGCCGGGCACGGGGGAGGGGCGTCGACCGTGCACGGTGTGCAGGTCGCTGCCGCACACGGTCGCCAGGTCCACGCGGACCAGCACCTCGCCCGGTCCGGGCTCGGACAGCGGCGTGGTCACGAGGGCGAACGGCGTGCCGACGCCGTCCCACCTGGCGTAGCGGGCGTGCTCGCGGAGCATGGTGTGTCCTTTTAGGTCAGTTCACAGTGCTGGTTCACGGTGCTAGTTCAGAGCGGGGGCGTCGACGGCCCAGAACCAGTTGTTGTCGCCGTTGGCGAGCTTCCAGGTTACGGTCATCTTCTTGGCGCCCGAGGGCACGGCGACCGCGATGTTCTCGATCTTGGCGACGACGTCGCCGGTGTAGGTCAGCACGGTCCGCGCCGCACCGCCGTCGAACGACACCGACACCGTGGCGGTCTCGGTGCCCTCCTTGCGGTAGTGCGAGCTGAACGAGACCGCGGCCTGGGAACGGCCGGTCACGTCGTACGCGGGCGACACCAGCGCGCTGGTGAACTTGCCGGTGCGGGCGCGGTCGGCCCACTCGTCGGAGTCGGCGACGGCGAACACGCCGCGGGCGCGCACGTTCGTCTCCCGGTTCTGGCCGGCCTCGGTGCGCGTCCAGAAGTCGTCGTTGGTGAACGCCCAGCCGTGCCACTCGGTCACGCCGCCGGTGCCCATGCCGGTGTCGTCGATCCGCCAGCCGTTCGGCGCGGTGTCGGACCAGCCGAGCACCGGGATCGCCTCGTGCACGGCGGGCTTGAGCGTGACGGTGTCGAACGGGTCGGTGGACGCGGTGCCCAGCGGGCGGCCGTCCAGACCCGCGGTGGGGACGCCGAAGCGGGCCAGCACGGTGGCCGCGACGTCGACGTTCTTCGGCGCGGTGGCCGGGCGGTTGGAGATGATCAGCGACGAGCGCTCGGACTGGCTCGTGCCGCCGTGGCCGCCGGTGTCGGTGTGGCCGTGGTCGGCGGTGACGATGATCGTCCAGTCCTCCTGCGCCCGGGTCGGGCGCGCGGCGACCGCGTCGAGGACCTGCTTGATCCGCTTGTCCACGGCCGTGATCGCGGTGCGGTAGCACGCGCCGGCCGCGCCGCAGCCGTGCCCGGCCGCGTCGACGTCGTCGAAGTGCAGGAACCCGGCGTCGGCGTCGGTGGTGCGGATGTGCTGCGCGGCCTGGTCGGCGGTGGCCTGGTCGCCGCCCGAGGAGACGCGCAGGTCGACCTCGGAGCCGAAGATCGCGGTGCCCGCCGACGTGGTGACCAGCGGGGACCACGTCGCGATGGCATAGGTGGTCGTGGCGCGGTCGGCGCGTTCCAGGCGGGTCAGGAAGTCGGGGTTGTCGGCGAGCCGGTGGCCCGTGGTGCCCCACGTGTTGCCGAGCACGCCGTGCTTGTCGGGCCACACGCCGGTGGCGATGGTCGCCCAGCCCGGACCGGACAGCGTGGGTGCCATGGGGTTGGCGTAGAGCACGGTCTTGTTCGCGGAACCGGTGGCGATCAGGTTGTCCAGCGCCGGGGCGTCGGCGGCGGCGATCCGGTCGAGCATCAGGCCGTCGACGCCGATGACGAGCACCTTGGGCGTGGCGGCGGCGGTGGCCTGGGGAAGGGGGAGGGTGGTCAGCGCGGCGAGCGCGAGACCGGTCGCGGCGAGGTTGCGCAGGGAACCCACGCGCTTCTCCTTCTCTGCGGGAACTTGACCATACGAGTGCCGGTCAATCGTGGGGGAGGTGGCCTGCGATCAGGGTGAATAACTGGGAAACTTGTCAGTACAAGTCTTGCAACTCGGGGGTGGTGGACGCAGGGTCGGCGCTGTGGAACCCACTCTGGTGATCGTCGGCGCGGGCATCGTCGGCTTGGCGCACGCCGTCGAAGGCGTGCGGCGGGGCATGCGCGTGGTCGTGCTGGACCGCGACGAACGCGCGGTCGGCGCATCGATCCGCAACTTCGGCCACGTGTGCGTGACGGCCCAGGACGGTCACGCGCTCGACCTCGCGTTGGCGGCCCGGCGTACGTGGCTCGACCTGTCCGAGCGCGTCGGTTTCCGGGTGTGGCGGGCGGGCACGGTCGTGCTCGCGCGGGCCGACGACGAAATGGCCGTGTTGAGCCAGTTCGCGCGGCTGCGTGGGGACTCCCAGGTGCGGCTGCTCGACAAGGTCCCGCTGCCGCTGGTCGCGGACGACGTCGTCGGCGCGGCCCTGCTGCCGTTGGACCTGCGGGTCGATCCGCGCGAGGTCGTGCCCGCGCTCGCCGCGTGGCTTTCCGCGCGGGGCGTGGACTTCCGGTGGCGTACGGCCGTGACGTCGGTCGAGCCGGGCCTGGTGCGGACCACGCGCGGGGTCGTGGCGGCCGACGCCGTGGTGGTCGCGGTCGGCCACGACGTCGACCGGCTGCTGCCCGACCTCGCCGACGAGGCCGGGCTGACGCGGTGCCGGCTGCGGATGTTCGAGGTGGCGTCGCCCGGCGGCCACGTGGTCGAACCGGCTGTCCTTTCCGGACTGTCGATGCTGCGTTACGCGGGCCTGGCCGCGACCCCCGCGGCGGCCGACGTGCGGGCCCGGATCGCACGTACGCGACCGGAGTTGCTCGACGCCGTGGTGAACCTGATGTTCACGCAGCGTCCCGACGGCAACCTCGTCGTCGGCGACACCCACCACTACGCCCTGACGCACGGACCGTTCCTGGACGAGGACGTCGACGAGCTGGTGCTGCGCGAGGCCGCCCGGTTGCTGGGCGTGGCGGCGTTGACCGTGCGGCGGCGGTGGACGGGCGTGTACGCGTCCGCGCCCGGCGAATTCCTCGTCGCCGCGCCGCACCCCACGACGCGGGTGGTGTCGGTGACGTCGGGGATCGGCATGACGACGGCGTTCGGTCTCGCGCCCACCGTGCTCGACGGGCTGTGACCCGCTACGGCGAAAGCGGGAACACCGCGTCCGCGGACCGTGCCATCCTGGTCGTATGGGCGCGATGGGGCAGTCGGGGAACGGACCGGGGGCCATCGCGCCCGACGGCAGTCCGGTGGGCTTCTTCGCCCGGTCGCCGGCGCGTCGCGAACCCGAGGTCGTGCACCGGGCCGTCGCCGAGGGCGCGGCCATCCTCGAACTGGGCTGCGGAGCCGGGCGCGTCACGCACCCGCTGCTCGCCCTGGGGCATCCCGTCGTGGGCGTCGACGAATCGCCCGAGATGCTGGCGCACGTGCGGACCGAGGTGGTGTGCGCCCCGATCGAGGAGCTGCGCCTCGACCGGCGGTTCGACGCGGTGGTGCTGGGATCGTTCCTGATCAACTCGGCCGGACCGGCGCTGGGCCGCCGTTTCCTGGACACCGCGCGGGCGCACGTGCGCGACGACGGCGTGGTCCTGGTCGAACGCGCGGTGCCCAGCCACGGTGACTCCGACGGGGGCGAGGTGAGCGTGGGGGAGATCCGTCGCGTCGGCGACGACCTCATCGTGGCCACGCTGGAATACCGGCTGGACGGGCAGGTCTGGACGCACCGGATCACCAACCACCTGCTGGACGACGATGCCCTGGCGGCGTGCCTGCGCGCCGCGGACCTGGAGCTGGAGTCGTTCCTGACCGAGGACAGGAGCTGGGTCCGGGCCCGGCCGGTCTGACGCTTGTCGGTGGGAACCTTCCGAAGGAACTCCCGGATCGCTTGTGGTTCGGCAGGAAGGAGTTCCGGTTTCCACACCGCGAGTCAGGTCGAAGCTCCAGCGGAACACGCTCTGGACCGTGCGCAAGGTTGTTCGCCGGTGGCCCCGGACGACCATGTCGTGCGGCGACGTCAACGGGGCCGGACGTGGTGACGGACTGGTTCCGCGAGCGTTCGGGTCGCACCCTGGACATCTGCGATGCGGGTCGCCAATGTCGCCACCGCCAGGCGCGTGGGCAACGCCTCGCCGAACTTCAGCCCGGTGAGAGCCTGCTCGTCGACCTCCGGCAGCACCAGCCGTCCCGATGCGCCGGTGGTCGCCACCCGCCACATTTCGCGGCTCAGGTCGTTGCGCAGGCGGATCGAGGCGTCGTCGACTCGCTGCCGTTCGTCGAGAAGGTCCGACAAGGTGGCGGCGAGGGTGGCGTTCGCCCGGTAACCGGCCCAGGTCCACCACCGGGTGTCGACCCCGTCCGAGGTGATCACCGTGCCGCCGGGGTACACCCGACTTCCCGCGTCCTCACGTTCGTCCGCGAGCGCGCGTTCCGCACGTCGGGTCAGCGTGACCGGCGGCCGTTCACCGAGCAGCACCTCCCGCGCCGCCCGCGTGAGGTCGAAGGACGCGCCGCCGATGCCCGAGGTGTGCCAGCGCGCCTTGCCGCCGCGATCCGCTTCCTCCACGAAACACCGGCGGCGCTTCCAATCGATCCAGCCGACCTGCCAACTGCGCCCGGCCAGCAGGAGCAGTCGCGGTCCTTCCACCTTCTCCGTCAGGAGCGCCGGGTCCGTGCGGCCGATCTCGCGGCGTCCGTGGAACACGGTGAACTGCGGCGGCGCGGTGAACACGGCCGTCATGTCCATGAAATGCCGTCGGCCGAACCGCTGTTCGGCGGTGGGACCGATGAACAGCAGTTCGCCGTCCCGGTCGAGAAATCCGTTGTCCGTCAAGTGTCCGAGAACCGGCTCCGCACTGCGGTCGAACGGCGTCAACCCGTTCCACTCCCGATCCCACAGCCGTGCCCCGATGCGGTTCTCCTGCAGGCACAGCGCCAGCAGCTGTTGGGCCACGATGTGCCGCGGCTCGGGTGGTGCGGTCACCGGTTCGACGTAGCCCCGGCTCCACAGAAGCAGCAGTGCCGACGTCCACACCACTTCGTCCCGTCGGATCGCGAGGAACAGGCAGTTGCGGGTCGTGCCCGGCCGGCGTCCTGTGCGGCCCAGCCGTTGCAGGAACGAGGCGACGGAGCGGGGTGTGTTGATCTGGATCACCCGGTCCAGATCGCCGACGTCGATGCCCAGTTCGAGCGTGCTGGTCGAGACGATCACGCAGTCGCGGGCTTCGGCGAATGCCTGCTCGGCACGGTGTCGTTCGTCGGCGGACAACGACGCGTGCGACAGGAAGGTGGTGACGCCGCGGGAGCGCAGCGCGGCGCCCAGTTCCTCGACCAGCTGCCTCGAGTCGCAGAACACGAGCCGTTTCCGACCCTGGTGCAACGTGGCGATGATCGTGGCGGCGTTGGACACCGAGCCCACGTAGTCCACTTCGATGTCGACGGATGCCGGGGCGGTGGGCGGACTGTCGGCTTCCGGCGCGACGACCTGGGCGGGGCGGGATCCTCGGCCGGAGCCCTGCAACCAGGTCAGCAGGTCATGCGGATTGCCGACGGTCGCCGACAGGCCCACCCGTTGTACCGGCCGCCCGGCGATCCGGGTGAGGCGTTCCAGGACCGCGAGCAGGTGCCAGCCCCGATCGTCACCCGCGAACGCGTGCACCTCGTCCACGACGACAGCGCGCAGGTCGGCGAACACGCGTTTGTGGTCCACGTTCGCGCTCACCAGCATCGCTTCGAGGGACTCGGGCGTGGTCAACAGGATGTCCGGAGGCTCACGCAGGATGCCCCGGCGCGCGGACGAGGTCGTGTCACCGTGCCAGAGTGCCGCGCGACGCCCCAGCCACGACGCGTAGGACTCCAGGCGCGGGAGGAGATTGTTCAGCAACGCCTTGAGCGGGCACACGTAGACCACTGACAAGCCGGTCCATCGGTGCCGCTCCATCGCGCTGAGCAAAGGGAAGCAGGCGGCTTCGGTCTTGCCGCCCGCCGTGGGTGCGAGGAGGAGGGCGTCATCGCCCGTGACCAGCGGCCGTACCGCCGCGGACTGCAGAGGTCGCATCGACCTCCACCCGAGCGTGTTCACGATGTGGTGGGCCAGGGTCGGGTGCAGGTCGTCGGAGCCGTCCGTCACGGCATGTCCAACTCGATGTCGTCCGCGCCGGCCGCGGCGTTGCGCTCGACCTCGGTCAACTCGGCGGAGGTCATCGTCAGGGCGTAGTGGACCCGCGGATCGAACTCCGGGTATTCGTCGACCCGGTCCAGCACATCGGCTACGAGCTTGCGCAGGAAGATCCGGGGCGCCACACCCACCCGGCCGCCGAGCCCCCCTGTCACGGCCGCGGCCAGCTTCGCCACGTAGGCGTCGTCGACGATGGATCCGATCCGGTCGGGATGACGTGCCACCCCGGCGTAGAGGTCGCGGACGGCGCTGCCGAGCTCGGTCAAGCGGTCGAGGTCGAACCCGGGCAGTCGCAGCTGCACCGCCCTGGGGGAATCGAACCTCGCGTCGGTGGTGAAATCGGTGGCCAAGCGCTGTGCCAGCGGGGCCAGGCGCTGCACGCCCTGCTGTCCGTCGAAGAACGCAGGCGTCCCGGTGATCACGAGGAACAGCCCGGGGAAGCGACCCGCGTCGATCTCGTCCAGCAGTTGCCGGAGCGCGTTGAGCCCCTTCTCCCGAACGTCCGTCCGAACCCGTTGCAGCGTCTCGATCTCGTCGAGCACGAGCAGCAGGCCAGGGTGGCCGCAGTCACGGAGCACGGTCAGCAGACCCTGGAGGAATCCCAGGGCGGCGAAATGGTCCAGGTCGCCCCGCACTCCGGCGGCCCGACGTGCGGACGTCGCGACGGACTTCTGCCCGCCCAGCCAGGCGATGAGCGCCTCGGCGGTCGCGGCGTCACCCTCGACCCGTGCGCGTCGGTAACCGCGCAGGGCCGCGGCGAACGCGGGTGTCGTGCGGGCGACCTCCGCAAGGCGCTGTTCCAGCAGTGCGTCCACCGCTTCGGACAACGCGTCCCGGTCGTCCTCGGCCACCTCGCCCGCGTCGAGGACCTCCTCCTCAAGGGTGTAGAACCAGGAATCGACAACAGGGCCGAGCGCGCTGGGTCGGTGCGTCGCCGTGGTCAGCCGTTCGGTCAACCTCCGGTACACCGTCTCCAACCGGTGCAGGGGAGTCTCGGTCTCCGAGATCTGGACCTCGGCCGTCGCGTGCCCCGACCGCTTGGCCCGCTCGGCCAGCCAGCGGGCGAAGAACGTCTTGCCCGAGCCGTACTCGCCCCGCACAGCGTGGAACGCGGCGCCACCTTTCGACGCGGTGGCGAGGTCTTCGTCCATCGCGGTGACGAACCGGTCGAGTCCCACCGCGAACAGGTCGAGCCCGGCTTGTGGGACGGTACCCCGCCGCAAGGCCGCGACGACCTCACGGCGGCGGGCCTCGCTGACGGGACCGGTCACGGCTTCTCCACCCCGAACTGCTCGCACAACAGCTCCAGGTCGAGCTTGAGCGTGCGACCACCATCCACAGAGGACAGTACCGGATAGCCCTCGACGTTGAGCAGCCGCTGCAGGGTGCTGACGAGGAACTCCGGATTGCGTCCCGACCGACCTGCCGCGGTGGCGACGGAAGTGAGCGAGCGCGTTCCGTCGGCCGCGGCGAGCATGTCGATCACGGCCGCGACCTCGGGCTTCTTGGGAGCCTTCGGCACGTACTCCTTCTGCGCGTCGTAGATCTTCGACGCGACCACCCGGCGGCCCAAAGTCTCGGCGTCCCGGCTCGCTGTTTCGACCGGGAACAGCGGTGTGGACCGTTCGTCCGCGCGGGGCTCGGCGCGCTGTGGCCTGCGCCGCTGCGCGGGTGCCGGCGTGGCGGCTTCGACCGGACGCCTCCACCACGCGGGTGTCACCGCCTCCGGGCACAACAGGTGCCAGCCGGTCGGCATCAGGTCGACCGAGGGGAGCAGGACCAGCACCGGGACCGCCATCTCGGCGAGTGACGCGCCACCGTGGTAGCCGGCCTTACGCGGTGTGTAGCGGATGTCTTCACGCCAGGGCACGACTACGCTGCCACCACCGTCGAGCACCCGGGGCCCGGTCAGCGAGACCTCGCCTTCCCGAGGTGTACCGGTACGCCAGCGGGCCGACTCGACACCGGGCGCGTCGATCGGCCCGGAGCCCGGCTCCGTTCGTTCCAGCACATGCCCGTGGTCGGAGGCCAGCACGACAGGCCGGGCGTAGGCGCGGGCGGCGTCCAGCAGGTCGGCCAGGTAGGTGACGTCACCGACCCGCCATCCGGTGCGGTCGCCTTCACGTCCGTGGTCGAGGGCGTCGTCGACGGTGTTGAGCACGACACCGACGATCTCGTCGCCGGCCAGTGCGGTGACGAGATCGTCCGACAGCCGCTGCCCCGCATGGCCGCCGATCTCTCCTTTGTGGAACAGCGAGGCCGTCCTGCGGTGTCGACGCCAGAACGCCTCGAACCCGGACTTCTCGCTCGACTGGTCGCCGCTTGCCAGGCCGGCGGTGAGCAGGCTCGCACGGCTGACCCGGGTCACCGAGGGGATCGCGGCGACGGCGACGACCCGCGTGTCGGCCTCCGGCGAGACCTCCTCCCACCCCCGTGCGGCAAGCTGCTCGCCGAGTTCGGTGGCGACCGCGCCGCTCATGCCGTCCAGCACGATCATCAGGGGGGACCGGTGTCCGCCCGCCAACGGTGCGACGACCTGGCCGAGCACGTCCTCGATCACCAGACAGCCACCGGTGTCCTGGGTCGACGCGTGCCGGGTCCACACCGCCAGGTGCTTGGCGAACCGCTCGTCCAGCCTGTCCCGGCGGGCACGCGCGGCGTCGTGCACGGACCGGTACGCCTGCCCGACGACCGGGTCGTGCACGCTGTCGCCCATCCACAGCAGCGCCAGCGCACGGTCCACCCACGCCCAGTCCGCGAGGTGGTTCCGCACTCCCGAGGCGACGGATTCGACATCGTCCTCGGGCTCGGCGATCCAGCGCGCGAGGCGGACGGCCGTGGCCGCCGCGGCGGCGCGTCCGGGGAACAACCGCGCCAGCGCGTGCTCCTCGACCGCGCGTAGTGCGGTGTCGGCGGCGTTGTGCGGTCCCCGGGCCAGCGCGCCGGCGAGGTCGCGCAGCCGGGCGTCGAAGCTGCTCGGCAGGAACCGGTTCGCGGTGAGGCTCGCGGTGAGGTCCGCGGAGACGGCCAAATCGTCGGCCCGGCGCACCACGTCCAGCACTTGGCGGCGGGTTTCCTGCCCGGTCGCGGTGCCGGTCGCAGCCTCCCCGGCCCACCGGTCGAGTACGCCCTCGACCGCGTCCACGAACGCCTGGAGTTCGTTGCCGCGTGGGCGGACCCGTCCGAGCAGGCCACCGATCGCCAGGGCCGCGTCGGTCGAGGCGTTCGGCCCGGCGATCGCCGACGCGAGCACCCCCAGTGCCATCACGTCGTCCGCCTGTCCGGCGGCGGCGAGCGACATCACCACCACCGCCGCCGCGCCGACGTTCTCCACCAACCACGAGGACAGTCCCGCTTGTTCCGCCTCGGGCAGGGCGGCGAAGGCCGAACCCGCCGCGGTGCGCGACCAGCTCAGCAGGCTGCTCGCGTCCAGCGTCCCCTCGGCGAGTTCGGTACCTCCGACCCGTGCCCCGATCAACGCACGTACGGCGGTGTCCCGGGTCAGCACGGGGCCTGAGCGACGCCAGCCGGCGGCGGGCTCGGCCGCCAGCAACGCGTCGACAAGCCAGCGTTCGCGGCGGATGCGCGGGTCGATGTCGACCGCGCCGAACCGCTGCTTGACGATCTCGGCCCGGTCGACCGTGCGTGTCGCCCGGCCGACGGCGTGGCCGCGCAGGTTCCAGCCGAGCTGGGCGTCGTCCACCCCGGTGGTCACGACGAGCACGTCGTCGGTGTCCGCACCCACCCGGTGTCGCCTCCACGCGTCGACGATGCCGAGGACCGACCGCTGGTCGGTCACCGTGACCCGGCGCTGCCGGCCGCCCACCCGCAGGGCGAACTCGCTCGGCGACGACTCGTCGTAACGACCGTGCACGAGCACCAGCCGGCGGTCGCCGGCATGCGGCAGTTCCGCTTCCAGCAGCGACTCGACGATGCGTCGGTTCACCTCGGGTGGCGCCACCATCAGGATTCCTCCTCTGCCACCACGCGCCAGGTGATCTCGATGCGCCCGCCCGGGTGTCGGCCGGCGTAGGCGTGGATCTCCCGCCGGATGTCGGAGATGATCCCGGCCAGTTCACGTTCCACGGCACTGGACCGCACTACGTGCCGGCGAGGCGTCATGGCCGGCTTGTCGCCGCTCCCACCGGGCACCGCGGGAGTGCCGTGGTCGGTCAAGCTGATCTGGTCGGCGCCCCCCTCGGGTACCGGCGGCACCGGTTCGACGATCACCCGGTTCCCGGAGGTCGTGCCGGCGGCGGCTCCGGCGAGACGCGCCGCTTCACTGATCAGTGCGACCGCGTCCCGCCTGATCGAATCCAGCACCGGGGCCAGCGGCCGGTTGAACTCGTCGTCCGCCGCGGCCAGCCGTACATCGGAGACCAGCCGGCGGGCACGGTCGCCTACGCCGTCCTCACGACCGGTGAATCCCCTTACCGACTCCAGGAGGGACCAGTCGACCTTGTCCAGCGCGGACAGCACCGACACCGCGGACTTGATCGCGTTGCCGACCACTTCGTCCGTGGCGTCGTACGCGACGCGAACCAGGTGCCGGAGCATCGGAGTCGCGTCGTGCAGGGTCGACAGCGCGGCCAGCAGATCCGCCGCGTCCCGCGCGGTTCGCGGTCGCGCGTCCGCGTCGGTGACGCCCAGCGCCGCCGCGTGCTTGCCCAGCGAGACGCGGACTCCGTTCACCGCTGACTCGTGCGCGGCGATCTGCGTCCGGATCTCTGCCGCGAGTCGGTTGACGTTGCGGGCGAACAGCGCGTCGGGCACGTGCACGCCGAACAGCCTCATCGCCCTCGTGCGAGCAGCGGTGAACTCCTCGGCGGTGGGCAGTTCCTGCGCCCGCAACGCGTAGCCGGGACCGATCCGATCCAGGTCCGGTGGATCGGTCGGACCGCCGTGGTGCAGCCACGCACGGTCGGCGAGCAGCGCGTAGGTCGCGACGACCAGGTTGGCGACGGGTTTGTCCAAACCGGTGAAGCCGAGCCCGGAGATCCACTGTCTGATGTCCTCGACGGCGTAGTCGCCGGTCACGCCCTGTTGGGCGGCGTACTGCTCGATCCGCCGCCGCCACTCGTTGGACAGGTTCAGCGGGCCGTCGCTGACCTCTCCGAGTTCCAGCGGGTGCACGATCCGCTTCACCAGCGCCAGGTGGTTGCGGTCGACGACGACACGTCGGCCACCGTCCTCCGCGGCACGGGTGATCCACCCCAGCACCGTGCGCAGTTCGCCGGTGGTGACCGGCTTGCGGTTGCGCTGGGGGTCGAAATCGGGATGCTTCGGGTAGAGCGTTTCGAACACCCCGTCGGCCAGCGCGAACAGGTTGTGCTCGAACCCGGCACCCGCGAGCAGGCGTGGCTTGTGCGCCGGCAACAGGGACATCACGTGTCCCTGTTGCCCGACCTCGGCGCTGATCGTGCTCTCCTCAGCCTGCGCGATGCCGTAGAGCTGGCGCAGCGCCGCGGTGAGCTGTGAAGTCAGGTTGTCGCGCTGGGCCTGCAACTGGTGCCGGACCCGGATGCGGTCGTCGGCGGACAGGTGCACGGCGTAGTCGTCGAGCCGGTCGCGCTCCAGCAGGTAGTCGATCTTCAGTAGTCTGCCGAGCTGCGCGGCCTTCTGCGTCGACAGGAAGTGCGGCAGCCAGACGACGGTCGCCGCATCGAACCCCGATCGGACCAGCCCCGTGACCCGTGCCGCGTCGTCGCTGGGGTGCTGCCCCGCCGAGTCGAACGGGTAGTCCAGGATGAAGCGCACCCGCCCGGCCAGGCTGGGACCGAACTGCGCGTCGACCAACTCCTGGCTGTCGCGGACGTTGGCGAAGACAAACTCCGCGGTGCGTCGGGTACCACGCCAGACGACTTCCCGCTCCGACACGAACTCGCCGGAGTCCTTGATCCCCAACGCCTTCCACAACTGGTCGCGCACCCATACCCGGCGGGCACCGACCCGGTCCTTCTCGCCGACCGCGTCCAGCAACGGCTCGATGTCCAGATCGGACAGGTGCAGCGCGAACATCGGATCTTCGTCGCGGTCCGAGCGCAACTCGCCGAACTGACCCTGCAGCTCGCGCAGCCGGCTCACCACCACGTCGCCCGGCGCGACGGTACGCGACCTGATGGAGCCGTGATTGAGCGCGGCCAGCCGGGCGCCGGTCAGCTGCGCGAACGCGGGCACCTTGGGCGTGAGCGACGCGAGCAGCAGCGTCTTGACCAGCCGGTCGTCGGCGACGAATCGCTGGTCGCCCGAGCTGCCGTACTTCTCCAGCAAATGCGCGCGAACCCTCGCGTGGAAACGTTGCGCCGCTTCGGCTTCACGACGCAGGCGGTCGGTGAACGCCTCGCCGGTGCCGTCCGACAGCACGTCCCACAGATCGCCGAGGGGGATCAGATCGCCGACTTTCATGTCGGCCCGGCGGCGACGAAGCATCTCCTGTAGGAGCTTCAAGCCCGTCCGTTCCCGCTGAAGGGCACCGGACAGTGCCACGAGGACGTTCAGCAGTGCGGGCGACAACGGGTAGACGTCGCGGAAGTCCGACCAGGTCGCACCGGTCACGCCGGTCGAGTCGAGCAGGACGTCCCGGGACATCGCGTTCGCGGACTCGATACCGGCGAACGCGTCGTCGAGCGCGGCCCGCGCGCCCGGCTTCGGCTTGAGCACCCGCTCTTTGATGATCGGGATGAGGTTGCGGTCGTCCAGGTTCACCACGTCGAAACGACCGGCCAGGTACTCGACCTGCGATTCGAGGTTCTTCACGTCGGCGCCGGTGACGTCTTCGCCGACCAGCTTGGACAGGTCCCTCTGGCGCGAGATGAACGACACGATCGGGAGGGCGCGGTCGGCGACGCCGGACTCGATCAGCTTGACCAGCTTGCCGACCTGGGTGTTGACGAACTGCTGGTCGGACATGTGGGCCTGCAGCCACAGGATCAGCTCGTCGAGGAACAGCACGAGACCGTCGTAGCCGAGGTCCTTCGCGTGCTGGCTGACGACGGCCAGACCGTTTTCCAGCGGGATGAACGCGTCGCGGTCACCGCTCGCGCCGCGGGCGTATGACGACATCGGGCCGGACAGCAGCGCCGAGACCAGCGCGCCACGCACCGGGTCGCCGGCAGGGGCGGAGAACGCCTGGTCGAGCCGGGCCGTCGTCCACGTGGTGACCGCGCCGGCATCGATCACGTCGAGATCGTCACCGGCGCCGACGGCGCCACCGTGCTGCCCTCCGTCGTTGCCGAGCCACCGTGCGAACTTCTCGTCGTCGTTTTCGTACGCGCGCTGGCGACGGGCGTCGTCGAGCATCGCGTCCGCCCGGTACACCGGTGGTGTAGGCCGACCGGGGTGCAGGTCGCGCACCGTGGCGACGTAACCGCCGAGAATCGCCGAGTCGATGTCCCCGGCGCCCACGAGGTGGTAGGGCACCATCAGGAACTTCCGGCCGCGCAGCCACTCGTCGTGCTCCGCGACGACCGGCTGCAGGCCGGGCTTGGCGCGGGCCGCCGGCTCGTTGTTCAGCACCGCGTGCAGCACGGTCAGGAAGTGGCTCTTACCGGAACCGAACGAGCCGTGCAGGTAGGCGGCGTGTGAGCTGCCGTCGCGGACCGCGGCCCGCACAATCGACAGCGCCTTGCCGAACGCCGTCCGGAGCTGGTCGGTGACCACGTACTCGGCGACGCGGGCCTCGGTGTCCGCGAACCCGCCGGACAGCTCGACTTTGAAGTCGCCCGCGTGCACCGACTCCGGGATCTCGATGACGTCCCTGAGGAACTTCTCCGAAGTGCTCACGGTCGCTCAGTCCTTCCCCGCCGCTCGCCGGCCACGCGTGGGGGCGGCGGGCCGCCACGTGCGAAGGTCATCCTCGGTGAGCTGGTGGGTGGTCTGCTTCGTGGTGAGGTAGGCCGAATACTCCTCGGCCGGGATGCCGCCCCACTCGTCGTCGTACTCGCCGTGCCACTGCCGCACCCAGGGCAACAGTTCCAGCAGGCCGGCGAGCAGCGGCGTGATCCGGTCCGAGTCCCAGCCGGACTGGTCGACCCGGTCGTTGACGACGTTCACGATCGCCTGGGCCTGGTCCCGGTGGTCCCAGCCGGCCCAGCCGAGCAGCAACGTCGGATCCGAGTCGGGGTTGGCGTCGGGGTAGGAGACGAAGCGCTCCTTGGGCACGTCGAGCTTGCCGCGCTGGGACCAGTAGCTCGCCCGGCGGAAGTCGCCGGAGCCGTACTTCGACGGCACCGGGATGTCGAGCTGCCTGCCGGTGCGGTCCTCCTCGCGCTGGAGTTCCCACACGTTCTCCCACTCGGCGCGCTTGCGCAGACCGGAGTCCTTGTAGCGCAGGGCCGCGAGGTAGGGGACGTGCTGGTCGGCCACGATTCGTTCCAGCGTCTCGGCGAGGGTGAGGTCGCGCTTGCCGAGGTGGTCGGTGGCGTAGAGCTGGGCGACGGCGACAAGGTCCGCGTCGCTGCCGAGCTTGTCTGCCAACTGGTTCACGGTGAGCGCGCGGGGCTGCTTGATGGTGTCGCGCAGGGCGTACCACAGGTCCGGGTTCTCGCAGCGGTCCAGCAGCCAGTCCCGCAGCGCCTCGGCTTCGCGCTTCTCCCACGGCACGAGGGACCAGCGCCGCTTGCACTCGGGGCGTTCGATCAACGCGAGGTCCCGGCGCCGCGTGATCGTGTCGATGCGTTCCTGGACGATCTCGCGGTACCAGTCGGGCCAGTGGTCGGGGATCTCGGTGATCGGGGTCGAGCCGTGTCGGTCGAACCAGACTGTTTCCGCGTTACCGGCCGCCACCTTGCGCGCCAAGACGATCTCGAACGCCCGCTCACCGAGCTTGATCTCCGGCACGGAGTCGAGGTCGGGCGCGGTGAGCCGGGCGACCTCGGCGTCGGTGAGCAGACCGTAGGAGCCGTAGACCTGCCAGTCCAGCTCCTCCTGCAAGGCGATCATCCGGGCGCGGATGTGTTCCTGTTCGGCTTGGGCGTCCTTGAGAATCTCACGCGCGGGAACCTCGCGGTCCGCCACCGCCGACGGTTCAAGTCGAGCAAGCTCCTGTGCCAAGCCGTCCAACGCTTGCCCGAACTCCAGCGGCAAGGCCGCAGGCAACGGGAACTCCTGCAACTTGGTGCCGGTGAACTCGTAGAACCGTTCCCACTCGTCGTGCATGAAGCCGCCGGTCCCAGACTGACTTCCCTTGTCGTGACACACCTGCTTGAGCCAGAAGCACGCCGTAGACGAGTTCAGCACCCCGAGCAGCGCCAAGTGGTCATCCTCGGTCGCCGTCGCTGGCAACTTGATCATCGGCGCAGATTGCTTGAATACCTTGCTTCCGTGATCGAGTACAAAGTGATTGTGTGTTGCAACAAAAGCGAATGACAGTGTGGGTCCGAGATAGCGACGCCAGAAGAACATCGAGTACTCGAACCATTCGAGCCCGCGTTCGGTCTGATTGCTTCCGTAGGCAATTCGCGCCTGCAAGGTCGCACGGTTTGCCCACAAAAGGCGTTCGATTGCTGGAGTGGTCCTCGCTGAGAGTGTCGGGCTTTCGGTGTCGTACGGCCATAGGAAGCCTAGGAGGCTGTTCGTAGACCAGTCGCGGATGGACTCCCCGTCGACCGTGGGTCGTTGAAACCTGGAGGGAATCCTGTGCCGATCGAGAGATCTTCCCCCGATCGCATAGGCATCGTCTGCACGCGTCACTGCGCCGAAGCCTATCGTAGGTTCCTTGGCTCCAAGTCGGTTTGAGCAGGCTCTTTCCAGGAAAATTTGAAGGCTTCCGGCACCGCCGCCACTCAACGACCAGGGGTGAGTGCCAAAATGACCGCGTTCGATTTCTTCGACTGAAATCCAATCCGAATTTGCGCCAGGGTTGTGAACGTGGTCGACAATTGCCGACCATACGAGACCCTGGGACGGATCTTCGGGCTGGGATGGCTCGCCCCGCACCCCTAGGACTCCCCGCACAGGCTGCGCCATCCGGGCGTGGTGGTTGCGGCCGACCAAAATCGTAGTTGGAGTTCCATGTCCCGGGATGAAGGCGCCGGACGTGTCGATGATGTGGGTGAGGTGGATGGATGGGAAGAAGTTCTCGATGAGTTTCTTGCCGAACTCCCGCTTCATGAACGAGTTGGCGGTTATCTGGCCGACGTGGCCGGAATTTTCGTCGGAGCCGTTTGCGCGCACGGCTAGTTGGAAAAATCTTTGCGCGAATGGAACCGAGAGCGCGTAAGTGCCTGAGCATGCATCATAAATGCTGCGGTAGTTTTCGTTTTCTCGCTTGTCCTTCACTGTGATATAGGGCGGGTTGCCGACTACAACGTGATATGACGAAATTCCGAGAAGATCGCATGTCGAGTATTCTTCGACATCCTCCGGGCGGTAAGTGTGTGCGTTGACAGGCTCAAACAGATCGACCTGCACACCGGGCGTTCCGCGACCGTGCAGCAGGGAGTCGCCGACCGCGACGTTGATCGGGAAGTCTGCGCTGATCCGGTCCAGCCGAGTCGCTTCGGCCGCGTGCAGGGCGGCCACCAGCAGGCGGAACCGGGCGATGGAGGCGGCGAAAGGGTTCTTGTCGCAGCCGTGCACGGACTCCAGCGAGCGGCGGATGAGTACCCAGGGCTCGGTGCCAGATTCCTTGGCCTGCCATTTCGCCAGCAGTCTGCGGAACAAGCCCAGCAGGAAGTGGCCCGAGCCGCAGGTCGGGTCGATGGTGCGCAGACCCTTGAGCCCGAACTCTTCGACCGCCGGTTCCAAAGTCAGGTCGAGGATGAACTCCTCGACGAACTCGGGCGTCTGCAGCAGTGCGTAGGTCTTGCGGGCTTGTTCGGACAGGTTCTGATATAGGTCGCCGAGGAACCGGGTGTTCCACTCGGGATCGGTGAAATCGTGGCGGATACCGCCGTCGTCACCCCGCCGCCGCCAGAACCCGATCAACGCGGTCGCAGCCTCGAACGACGGCGTGATCTCCCACAGCGGGTTGTGCCGTTTGTCGAACAACCCCGCCACCGTCGGGTGGGCGTCGGACAGGTGGTCGAACGCGGCGACGAGCCAGTCACGGTCGTTCAGTCGCGGGTTCTCCCGGAAGAACGCCTCGTGCCGTTCCTCCGCGTCGGCCAGTCGCTCACCCGGACCGGCCAGGAACGGCCACTCGATCAAGCCGTTGTCCTCGCAGAACCGCACGAACACCGTGCCGAGCACCCACGCCGCGGCGACCTGGGTGATCCGGTCCTCACGCCACGCGTCGAAGGTGGCCGCTGTCCGCTTGGCCTCCCACGCCTGGTCGTACTCGGCGCGCAAGGATGTCTCGAACTCCTCCTCCGCGCCGCGCACGCGCAGGTCGTTCTCCAACGCGACCACCTGCTTGCGCAGGTCTTTCACCAACTCGTCCTGGTCCAGTCCACGAGTCGCCAACGCCGGGTGTCCCTCCATCGATGCCATGCCAAGGCCGGTTCAGGCCACGTCGCCGCGCAACCCGACCAAGAACGTACTGGTGAGCGCGACGCGCTCGGAGTCTCCCAGGACCTCGACGGTCCTGCCGTCGAGTTGGGCAGTGTCCAGCGCCGATTCTCCCGGGCACAGCAGCCAGAGCCCGCGCGGGGCGTCCGCCGGTCGCCGCGCCGCGTTCTGCAGCCGCGTGAGCAGGTCGTGCCCACCCTCGTCGAAATACCGGGCGAGCAGTCCGGCGTTGTGCACGAACAGGACCGCGTCGGCGGAGTTCGCCGGGTCGAGCAGGTGGTCCGCGACACGCGTCCACGTGGCCCGCACGTAGGAGGCCAGACCGGGGGACATCTCACCGGACTCGGCGAACCGGGCATCCACGCTGAGGACCTTCTCCCAGTCCTGGCCCCGTTCGGCCACCAGCGCCCGAAGTTCGTCCAGGAACTCCCGGTCCAGGTCGACCGGTCGCACCGGGTGGTCACGGATGATCGCCTCGGCGGTGCCCGGGAGTTGGCCGCCGCGCAAGGTGAGCGCGACGAACCCGCCCCGTTCGATCGCGGCGGTCAGTTTGGTCCGGATCAGCACGGCAGGGTCGTGGCCGGTGGCCACCAGCCTCGCGTGCGCGCTGACCGACGTGCCCGTGGACGACGGCACCCTCGCGTACTCCGGTGCCGGAGGCTGGAACCTCTTCGCCGTCGTGTCGTACTCCAACGGGAACCCGGCGGCGCGCAAAGCCTCGCCGATCGGTACGTGGGTGAGCGGCTTGGGGAGCACCAGTTCCGGGAACCGGGCCCGCACCCGGCTCACCACGTCGTCCACGGTCACACCGATGTCGCGGCGCACTCCGGCACCGGCCTGCGCGATACGGAACGCTTTGGCCAGGTCCAGCTCGCGCGGGTACAGCTCCAGCCGAGGAGAGCCCGCCGCATGCCCGGACGCTGCCGCGGCGAGCGCGACCAGCCTGGTGTCCGCCAACGGCGCGAGGCCGTCGGGCGGCGTCACCGCGCGCAGCTCCCGCAGCACCACACCCCGGCCCGGCAGCGGGTCCCGACTGGCCAGGTCGTCGGCCTGTTTGCCCAGTGCCTGCGCGTAATCGGCCAGCTCGGGCGCGCTCGGATCATCGGTGCCGACCAGCGACTCGCAGGCCACCAGCACCCGCGCTCCGCGGCGCAGCACGGCGAGTCGGGGACCCGCGTCCTCGTCGCCGGAGTTCATCCCGGCCCACACCTCGGCCTCGACGGCCGCCCGCACCACGGCGGACGCCTTGGCCGCCGCGAGTTCGGGATTCTCGCCGGTGGCGCCGTGCCGGGCGCGCAGAGCGGCGGCCAGCTCGTGCGCCGTCATCACCCGACCCGCGGCGACAACCGCGTCCACCAGCTCGTCGCGGACCGCGTCGAGCCAGGTCGCGGCGGCCCACTCCTTCGCCGCGGCCGACTGGTGCCGCGACACCGACGCCTGGGTGATGCCCAACCGCCTGGCGACCTCGCCCTGCGTCGGCCATGACTGTGGCACGCCGGATGCGTCCGGCAGGCCCAGGGTCAGACGCACCGCGTCCGCCTTCGACGACCGCTTGCGGTCCGCGGACGGAGTCAGCAGGTCCGCCATGTCGTCGACCGTGAGCAATCCGGGTGTGGCGAGCCCCGCCTGTTCCTCCGGCGAGTCCTTCGGTGTCCGGGAGGAGGACCGCTCGGCCGGGCGGCGCAGGGCAGCCGTCCACTGCTTGTGCCGGCGGTTCAACTCCTTGCGGATCACCGCGCCGGCGCCTCGTGCCTTCGCGATCTGGTGCAGGGGAACGTCGAGCAGCTCGCCCACGGTGGACGCGCCGAACGTCTGCGCCACGGACACCGCGCGGGGGGTGAGTCCGGCGGCTTCCAGGGGCGTGTCCCGATCGGCGGCTCGGACGTGGGCGTCCCTGGTCTCCTCCGCGTCCCCGGTGCCCATGTCGACCGTCGCCGGGGTCGTCACCGGCCGCGCCGCGTCCGCACCGGCGAAGATCGAGCGCCAGGCTTCGTGCGTCTGCTGCAGGGTGTCGAACCTGCGGTCCACGTCGCTGTGGAACGCGCGCAGGAAGAAGTCGACGAGTCCGTCCCGCAAGGCGGGCTCGAACAGGTCGGCCGCGATGGTCGGTGTCTCATCGGTCGCCGTACGAGGGTCGGTCATGCCGTCGCCCCACACCGGTCGTTGCGCGGACGCCATTTCGTGCAGGGTGACCGCGGCCGCGTACCGCTCGGCGTGGTCGTCGAACACCGGTCGACGCGCCGTGTCGAGGAACGGATCCAGGTAGCCCCGCGTGCCCGCCTTCACATCGCGCTCGGATACGCCGTGCAAGGAGAAGTCGAACAGCACCAACTGCCGGGTGCCGTCCGCGCGTTCGAAGACGCCGAAGTTGTCCGGCTTGAGGTCGCGGTGCCGCACTCCCTTGGCGGCGAGCTGGTCCAGTGCGGTGAACAGGTCGTTGCCGAAACGTTCGAGCTCGTGGTAGACGACCCGGCCCTCGGCACGCAGCAGGGCACCGAGAGAGCGATCGCCCGCGAACTCGAGGTCGAGAACGGTGCGTCCGCCGAGCGTGCGCGGCCCGTCCAGGAGGCGCACCACCACACCGCCGCCGACCAGTTCCAGCGCACGGGCCTCGGCCCGTAGCCGTTCCGCCTTCTCTTCGTCGAGCGCTATCTTGACGACTCGCTTGTCCGGTCGTGATCGGTCGTCGTCGGCCTCCGTCGACCGGATCACCAGCAACGCCTTCGCGGTGGCACCGGTACCCAGCACACGCTCGACCACCCAGTCGCCGTCGAGCGGCTGTCCAGGCAGCGCCTCCAGCGGATCGACGCCGCCACCGGTCGGCTCGGGCGTGGGGGAGTCCTGTTCGACCAGGTTCAGGCCGTCGAGGAACGCGTCCGCCGAGTCGAGCCGGTCGGCGACGTCGGCCCTCGTCGCCCGGAAGACCAGCTCGTCAAGTGCGTCGGAGACGCTGTCGGTCACCGCGTAGGGGTGCAGGCCCCCTTCGGACCTGAGCCGCTCGACCAGTGCGCCACGTGTGGTCGCGGGCTGCTGCCCGGTCACGATGAGGTAGGCGAGTGCGCCCAACCCGAACACGTCCAGGTCGACCGGGTCGGCGTACGGGGTGTCGAACTCGGGTGCGAGGAACCCGCTCGCGATGTCACCTATGTGCCTGCCTCCGGTGGAGGTCAGGATCGACGACATCCCCGTGGTGTCGAAGTCCCGGGCCGCGCTCTGCCAGTCGATGATCCGCAGCACCGGGCTGGAGCCGTCGTCTTTGGCGGACACGTAGACGGACCGTGCGGCGAGCGCGCGGTGGTAGAGCGAGCGGCTGTGCGCGTAGCGCACCGCCTCGCCGAGTTGGCGGACCAGGTCCAGTCGCACCTCGGGGGTCAGGGTCGCGTCGTACAGGGCCAGGTACGCGTCGAGCCTGAGATCGGTTGCCCGGTGCCGGAAGCGGATCGCCGGGCCGCCCTGGTGCTCGCGGATCTCCATTGCCTGCGCGATACCGCGATGCGTGATGCCCTGCAGGACCTGGTATTCACGTCGGGCCGCGCGTTCGACAGACTGCCGTGCCTCCTCGGTCGCCTGCTGTGCTGTGAGGTAGATCCGGACCCGACCCTCCTCCTGCACGATGCCGGTGCGCTCGGCCAGCCGGTCTTCCCACGTCGGACCGGCGTCGAGCGGGTCGGGCGTGAGCGTCCAGTCGTCGCCGAAGCGCAGGTGTGCGGTCGAGGCCCGGATGCCGATCTTCTTGAGCAGATCGGGCAGCCGACGGGAGAACTCGGGTTTGATCCGCTGTGACTCGCGCTGGGGCGGGCGGCCCAGCAGGTCGCGCCAGATCCAGGGCAGTCCGGTGCTGTTGTCGTCACGGCCGTAGACGCGGGTGCGTTGCACCTCGTCCAGCGTCGACTCCAGGCCGGGCGCGGACAGGAAGACGATCGGTTCGACCCGGGGGACGCGGTCACGCAGGCCGAGCTGCTTGGCCGCCCACGCCAGCCGCGCCTTCAGTTCCTTGGACTTGAGGTCGGTCAGGTGCAGCGGGTTGGACAGGGTGCGGGGACGACGGGTGTCCTCGTGGTAGAAGCTCCACGTCTCGCCGTTGTTGACGACCCTGCCGGGGTGTCCCTTCAACTCGACCAGGTAGAGACCGCCCGGCACGGCGACGAGCAGATCGCACTCGTTGATCCGGCCGGAGGCGGCGGTGAAGGAGAAGGTGGCCCAGGCCCGGTGTGGTTCGACGTTCGGCATGAGCCGGCGGATGTGGTCGAGCCCGTCCTGCTCCCACGGGTACGGGGAGGTGCGCTCCTGGAACCACCGCTGGGGAGCTGGTGGCGGGCCGGGCTTGGGTACCGGTCGGTCCGCTGACACCACGATGATCTCCCTGAAGCGCTCTCCCACGGCAGTGCGAGCGATGCTACTGCCCCGCGAACCCGACCTGCCGCCGGATTCGCGCCCGGCCCGACTCGATCTGTTCGTGCCCAGTCGGATGTGAGCCCGAGGGAACATGCATGCCGTTCGTCGCCAGAAACCGATCGGTCCACATTTTCCGCTTTTTCGAGGCAATTTTCGGATGGTGGCAGAAATATTATGGTGAACGCGCATGGGCTGTTCGAGGGTGTTTGTCCGGCTGATTTTCGATTGGTCAAGTTTCGTTGAATAGTGCGTTCGAGGGTGGTTGGCCCGTATTTCGCGGAATTCTTCGGTCGGCTCTTCACGTGGAGTGGTGGTGCCGAGGGTGCGGGCGTCCTGCTTCGCGGGACTTGGCGATCACGATCCGGCCATCCGGGTTCCGGTGGCAGTCGGTGGGTGCTGTTCCGAACCGTCGAGCCGGTCGGGCGCACAACGGCTCCGCCTGGGCGGGGTCGGCTTCTCGGCGGAAACGATCCAGTACGAGACAGGGCTCGTCGTGCCCGGCGGGGCCTGCGGCGAACCGTGGCTGCGGGCACGTCGAGCATCTCGCGGATCACCGTCTCCCCCGCTCCGCCTCCTCGGTGCGCAGGGTTCGGAGGTGCGGCAGGACGTCCTGCTGTGCGCGGTCGGTGTGCCGGTGTCCGTTGGGCGCAAAGAGATTCCGCCGGATGAGTCCACGCGACCCTGCGTGACCGCCTTCTCCTCGTGCTACCCCCGAATCGCCGATTCACGGCCTGGTTCCGCTGTGGTTACGGTTGCCTGACCCGGCTTGTCCTGGACGATTCTTCGGGGAGGAGATCGTTCGATGAAGCTTGCGGAGAAACGTCGTTTCCGGCACGACCCGTTCGAGTTCATCGAGGATCTCCGACGTCGCGCGGACGGCGACGTGATCCGGTTGCCGTGGGGCGGCTGGTGCGTCGGCGACGCGGAGTCGGCGCGGACGTTGTTGCGCGCCCCCGAGTTCAACGCGGGCCCGTCGGCGTTCTTCAACGGACTGCTGCCCACGCGGGCCGCGCAGGTCGACGTCGGGCACGCGGCGCGGAACCTGTTGCGCGACCGGATGCCCGACTACCGGCGTGAACTCGGTGCCGCGGTCGCCCGACTGCCCGCGTCGACCCGGTGGCCGAGGGCCGGGATCGACCTCGTGTACCGGTGCCTGGCCGACGTCCTGCTGCTGCCGGACAGCCCGGCGCGTCCTCTGGCCGACCGTGCCGTCCACGGCGGCGTGCTGTTCCGGCCGGGTCGCGTCTGGCAACGGGCGCGGGCGGAAGTGCTGCGGGCACGGCTGATCGCGGCCCTGACGGCGGAGGTCGGGCGTCGTCGGGGGATCACCGGGGCCCGGGACGTGCTGGACGCGATGCTGCTCGCGTGCCCGCCGGAAACCCCCGACCGGACGGTGGCCGAGGTGTTCCTGGTGCTGTACCGGTCGATCCTCGCGCCGGTCGCCTCGTCGCTGGCGTGGTCGGTGTTGTTGGCGTGCCTGTACCTGCCCCGCCCCTGGCCGTGGCCCGCCGAGTGGGTCGTGCGCGAGGCGTTGCGGCACCGGCCGATGGTGTGGATGGTCGGCCGCGTCGTCGAACGGCCGACCGAACTCGGCGGCGTGGCGTTCCCCGCGGGCGAGATCCTGTCGGTCAGCCCCTACCTGCTCCACCACGACGAACGCCACTGGACGGCACCGGACGAGTTCCGCCCGGGGCGGTGGTCCGAACCGGACGGTCGCGGTCCCTACATCCCGTTCGGGGCCGGGCCTTTCACGTGCACGGGTGCCACCGTGGCGCAGCTGCTCGCGACCGAGGCCCTCGCCGCACTGGCCGCCGACACCCGCCTGGACACCCCGGACGGCGAACCCCGTCCGGTGATGATCGAAGGCGCGGTACCCCGCCCCTTCACCCTGCGTCGCACCGCTTGACGGTGCACGACCGTTCCCCGAACCCGGAGAGGAGGTGTCCCGCGATGATCGACATGCTGCGCCGCGTGTTGAAGACCAAGCCGCCCCAGCGGTGGATCTGGCCCTGACGCTCCGGTCCGACGGCCTGTGCGCTGATCCCGGCGCACAGGCCGTGCCCGATTCTCGTCAGACCGGCGGTTCCCGGTCGAGCAGCCCGACGGGGTCGGCGCTGTAGGCGACCATCCAGGTGGGGTCGATGCGGTACCAGACGCTCTCGTCCCAGAACGGGTCGTCACCGTCACCGTCGTAGTGGTCGACGAGGTAGTCGCGGATGGTCGGCCAGGTCGGGTCGCTGCTCGTTCCCTCCGGATTCAGCGGAACGGCATGTCCGTGCGTGAAGATGCCAAGCTGCTCGCCGCGCAGGAAAGTCGCGCTGATGCCGGGCCGTGCCGCGAGATGGCGGGCTTTGGCGGCCTGGCGGTGGGTGCCGACGATCCAACGGCCGTGCAGGAAGTGCCCGTCGGCGCCGCTGATGCGCGGTTCGCCACGCCGGGTGACCGTGGCGATCGCCAGGGTGCACATGCCTTGGCAGACCCGGACGACCTGTTCGGCGTCCAAGGTTCTCTCACCTGCCCGGATGATCGACTGGAGATGGCCGCTGGAGGCGGCCAACGACGTGTCGAGCAGGACCTGGATGCTGCGGAGTTCGTCCGGAGTTTCGAACACCCGACCAGGTAATCAGCTCCCACCGACAGTGTCGACGCGGCGCGCGGTCGCCGATCGGGAGTGGTCGGGTCGGTGCCGGTCCTGACTGACGGCGGTATGTCGTGGGCGAGGTAGATCGATAGCAAGCGATTGACTTTCGATAGATCTCACTTGATACTCGATCCATGGTCGCAGTGCAGCGGGCGGTGGCGCCCCTTCGGGTCTTCCTTGTCGTGTTGTTCGGGGTGTTGGTCGTCTTCCAGACGATGTCGTTGCCCGGCCAGTTCCGGTACATGGCCGAGCAGGACCCGGAGGCGGCCTACCTCCGGTGGCCCGCCACGGCGATCACCGTCTTCTGGGTCCTGTGCGTCCAGGTCGTGCTCGTGGCCACCTGGCGGCTGCTCACCATGGTCAAGCGGGATCGGATCTTCAGCGCCGGCGCGTTGAAGTGGGTCGACGCGATCATCTGGGCGATCGTCGCCGGGTGGGTCGTGTTGGTCGCCGTGCTGCTCTACGTCGGCTTCAACGCCGACGACCCGGGGTTGCCGATGCTGCTGTTCCTGATGACCGTCGGGGTCGCGGTGGCCGGACTGTTGATGATCGTCATGCGGGCGTTGCTGGTCCAGGCCACCACTCTGCGGTCCGACATGGACTCGGTGATCTGATGGCGATCGTCGTGCGCATCGACGTCGAGTTGGCCAAGCGCAAGATGAGCGTCGGCGAGTTCGCCGAACGCGTCGGGCTCACGCCCGCGAACGTGGCCGTGCTGAAGAACGGCCGGGCCAAGGCCGTGAGGTTCAGCACGTTGGAGGCCATGTGCCGGGTCCTCGGGTGCCAGCCCGGCGACCTGCTCGAGTGGGTCGAGGACGAGGCATGATCGAGGTACGCGGACTGACCCGTCGGTACGGCGACGTGCTCGCCGTCGACGACCTCACGTTCACCGTCGAACCCGGTGCGGTGACCGGATTCCTGGGCCCCAACGGCGCCGGGAAGTCGACCACCATGCGGATCGTGCTCGGGCTCGACCGGGCCACCTCGGGCACGGCGCTGGTCGGCGGGCGGGCGTACGCGAGCTTCCCGGCCCCGCTGCACGAGGTCGGCGCGCTGCTCGACCCCGGCGCCGTGCACCCGGGCCGCACGGGTCGTGACCACCTGCGGATCGCCGCCCGCACCAACGCGATCCCCACCCGACGGGTGGACGAGGTGATCGAGCGGGCCGGACTCGGCCAGGCCGCCCGGCGTCGGATCAAGGGGTACTCGCTGGGCATGCGGCAACGCCTCGGCATCGCCGCCGCGCTGCTCGGCGACCCGAAGGTGCTGCTGTTCGACGAGCCGGTCAACGGCCTCGACCTCGACGGCGTGCGGTGGATCCGCGGACTGCTGCGCCAACTCGCCGACGAGGGGCGGACCGTCCTCGTGTCCAGTCACCTCTTGAGCGAGATGCAGCAGATCGCCGACCGGCTGGTGGTCGTCGGGCGCGGGAAACTCATCGCCGACACCACTACCGAGCGGATCCTCGGCGGGCTCGGCCACGTGCGCGTGGTCAGCCCGGAGGCCGCGAACTTCGAGAAGGTGTTGGTGGACAAGGGTTTCGTCGTCCACCGCGACGGCGAGGAGCTGAGGGTGGAGAACAGCGGCGCCGACCACGTCGGGACCGTGGCGCACGAGTCGCGGATCCTGTTGCACCACCTGTCCGAGGTGCGCCAGTCGCTGGAGGACGCCTACCTGGACCTGACCGACGACAGCGTGGAGTACCGGGGAGTCGGCCGATGATCAGGACGTGTGCCGCCGAGTGGTCGCGGCTGTGGACGGTCCGGGCGACCTGGCTGCTGTTGGGCGTCGCCGCCGCCCTGATGGTCGCGGTCGGGTTCATCACGGGTTCCGAGGCGGCCGACCGCCCGCCCACCGGTGCGTCGGCGTGGACGGCGGCGTCCTTCGCCGCGATGCCCGCGCAGTTCGCGTTGCTCACGCTGGCACTGCTCGCCGTCACGTCCGACTACGCGACGGGAGGGATCGTGCCGAGCCTCCAGTGGACGCCCCGGCGTGGCGTGCTTTTTCTGGCACGCACGACGACGGCCGTGGTGACGGCCGCTGTCCTCGGCGTCCTGGCGGCGACCGCGTCCACGCTCACCGCCCACCTCGTGGCGGGTCCGGTGTTGCCGCTGGACGGGGTGGGGGAGGCGTTGCCCAAGGTCGCCGTGGTGTTCGCGGCGGGTGCCGCGCTCGCCGTCGGCCTGGGTTTCCTGGCCCGCGGCACGGCCGGGGCACTGGTCGTGGTGTTCCTGGCGATGCTCGTGCTGCCGCTGATCCTGCGGAACTTCGGCTACGAATGGTCGACGGCGGTCGCCGACGTGCTGCCCGGTTCGGGCGTGGTGTCGTTGCTGCTGCAGGAGATTCCCGGGATGACCACGACGAGATCGGTGGTGACGTTGCTCTGCTGGGCTGTCGGTGCACTCGCGCTCGGCTGGGTGCGCTTCGCCAAGGACGACGCCAACCGGTGAAGGTCGAGGTTCCGAAGTCGTTCCGCACCGGGTGACACCCGGCCACCCGTGCGCGACCATGGGGTGGCCCACACCGGATCCCGGAGTCGAACCGATGCCACGCAGCACCGTGACCGCTCTGCGCACCTTCGACGGGCTTCGCCTGGTCGGCACGCTGGTCGAACCCGACACACCGTCGACCCGTACCGCCGTCCTGGTCCACGGTGGTGGCGTCACTCGTGAGGAGGGCGGCTTCTTCGGGAGGTTGGCGACCGGCCTGGCCGAAGCGGGGATCACGTCGCTTCGATTCGACCTCCGTGGGCATGGTGAGAGCGAAGGGCGCCAAGAAGAATGCAGCCTGACCATGCACCTCAACGACATTTCGGTCGCGGTCGACCTGGGCCGCCGGGAGACGGGCACCGTCCACCTGATCGGCACTAGTTTCGGCGGCTGCCTGGTCGCCTACTACGCCGCGAGGCGGCACGCCGATGTCGGCCGTCTGGTACTCCTGAACCCGCAATTCGACTACCTCGACCGCTATGCCGGGCAGAAGTCACCAGGAACGGCTTCATCGCCCACTCCGCGACAGTCCGCCACGGACGGGCATTCCTCAACGACGTCTTCCGGATCCGCCCGAACGAGGTCCTCGGCGAGATCGTCGCGCCGACCCTCGTCGTACACGGCACCAAGGACACGTTCGTCCCGGTGGAGTCGTCGCGGACGGCCGTCACGCGGCTGACCGCCGAATGTCGTCTGGTGGAGATCGACGGTGCCCAGCACGGCTTCGCCGTCCATGACGATCCGCTATACCTGAATCCTCGAAGTCAGGCGTGGCAAGCCTTCGTCATCGGGACGGTGCGGGACTGGCTGACGTCTTGACCGCCTCGGCCAAGGCGCGCGGTCCCGGCAGTGTCGACCAAGACTTGAGGCTGCCCCCTCGCCCCTTCACCCTTTGACGCACCGCTTCGCGGTGCGCATCGGGTCCGGCCGTCTCGGAAAGACGTGGACAGCCCTCACCACCGTGTTGTGAAGCGTGTCCGACGTCAAGCCGGCCCGCCGGTCGATCCGGGAGTTGGGAGATACCGCGGCCCGCCCACCGATACCCGGGCCTTGCCGCCAGGTGACCCGTGTCACCGGTCCGGCGCCGGACCGGCTCGTGAGAAAACTCATCCTGACGAGGTGGTGTTCCTGGATCTCGTCGACGGCATGATTAGCCGGCCAGATTCTTGATGACGATCTCGGCTAGTTTTTCGGATTCCCGACAGGATTTCCCGGTTCTGGCCGTGTCTTCGTCACCAAGGGTCATTTGAATAAGTACGGCGTCTTTTCCGGATGTTTTTACGGTGGTTCCACAATCACGTGTGCCGTTGGTTGCGTCTGAGCTGTAAGCCTCTCGTCCTGCGACGGTCGTGTCCTTGAAGATGGGTCGGTCTTTCACATTCTCGCGCATTGATTCGAAGGTTGATCCTTTGGTTACGAGGGTGAGTGCGTAGGTGTTGTCCGCTGTGGGATCCTTTCCCGGCCACGTGCAGGTGGGTCCTAGTATGCTGACTTCTTGTTTGGGTGTCTTGAGCTTTCCGAGCGTACTCAGCTGTTCTGGTTTGACCAGTTCGCAAGGGCGGTCGGTGAATCGAGAGATGTTGAGGTCTTTTCCGGTGGGGGATGATGTACTGGTGGTGCCGCCTTGCTCGGTGGCTGGGGTGGGATTACCGGTGGTGGTGGTTTTTGTGCACGCGGAGACCATGATGATGGGGATCGCGGCGAGTGCCGCCGCGGCGAGTCTGCGGTTCACGGCGTATCAGGCCTTCAGTCCGAGTTCGGCGTTCTTTTCGGTGACTTGGTACTGTGCCAGTGCGGCTTCGATGTTCTCGATGGTCTTCTGCAGTGCGTTGCGGGCTTGGAGGTTGGCCCAGAGATAGCCGCCTGGTTCGTGACCTGAACTCGTGCGGATCGCCTTCGCTGCGGCACCGCTGTACAAGTCCTTGCCCGGCGGTTCCATTTGGCTGAGTCGGTCGCCTGCTTTTTCGAGTTCGAGTAACTTCTCCAGGGCGACTTTGAGGTCGTCGATGAGTTTCGGGCCTGGGTCGGGTCGACGCTGAACCTGGTCTGGGTGCCGGTCAGGGAGCTTCCACCCCTCTGGCGCTCACCGTCTCGGCCAGGAACTCGACCCTGCCTCCGCCGCCATCGGCCTCGTGTAGGGCTTCTCCCCTCGATCGTCGCCGCTCGCTCCGCGATGATGGCATAGCGCCCCGAACGAGTGGGGCGTTCCGGCCTATCGGCCCGGCGGGTGAACGTGCGACCGACGGGTTCTCGGGCCGGTGACGCGGTACCCGGTGGTCAGCCGAGCCGGTCGGACTTGAGGGCGTCGAGCCAGGAGCGGGTCACGGTCACCGTGCCCGCGTCCGGGTTCTTGCTGTCCCGGACCAGGAACCTGTTCCCGTCCACCGCCAGTTCGACACAGTCGCCCCCGCCGGTTCCGCCATCACCCGAGTGGCTGCTCTTGCGCCAGTTGGTCATCGGCACCGTCCTTGGTCATGTCCGTTGGTCGTAAGTCTTCACGGCCCTTTTGATCGCGTCCAGTGAGTCGGAGGCCGGGAGTGCTCGTCCGGTCAGGATGCCCCAGCGTTCGGTGCACACTCGCACGGCGGCGCGGTCTTCGATGTAGATCGCGCCGCCCGGACCCTCGGTGTAGCCGAAGTCGGGGATGGGGTCGGGCAGGGTCAGCAACGAGAACGGCCCGAGCAGAGCGGGAGTCACGCCGACCGACCTCGGCAGGATCTGCACGGTGATGTGTTCCTGCGAACCGGTGTCGGCCAAACGCTGGAGTTGATTGCGCATGACCGACGCCGGGCCGACCTGCCGCTCCAGAATCGCTTCGTCCAGGACCACGTGGAGTCGGAGTGGGACGGGTCGAGCAAGGACGTGCTGCCGTGCCATCCTCGCCAGGACTCGGCGCTCCACGGTTTCGTGCGTGATGCCCGGGTTGATGCCGTGGATCAGCGCGCGGGTGTAGTCGGCGGTCTGGAGCAGGCCCGGTACCACCATGGTCTCGAACTGGCGGCGGGCCACGAGCGCCGGTTCGACGCTGAGCAGGTTGTGGAAGTCCTCGGGCAGGTCCTTGCGGACCGACAGCCAGTGGCCGCGCCGGTGCGCGGTGGCCGCCAGGTCGACCAGCCACGTGCGCGTGTCCTCGTCGGTGACCTCGTACGCGTCGAGCAACTGCTCCACCTCGTGGGGCTTGACGCGCTGCTCCCGCGTCTCGACCCGGCTGAGCTTGGACCTCGACCACCGGCCCGGTGCGTCCCGAAGCCGTTCCATGACGTCGTCGATGGTGAGTTCGCGCTGCTCGCGTAGCTGTCGGAGACCTTCGGTGAGCTGCCAGCGGCGGACCGTCGCGCTGGCCAGGTCGTCGAATTCCTGCCCCATGGTGTACCCCGATCAGGTGGAAAAGTGGTATCCCACTTTTCGCTTGGCCATCCCGTGCGACACGGTAGCGCTGCTACACGCGATCGACGACGAACGACACGGAGGCCACGGCATGGTGGACACGATCGAGGACGGCGACTTGGACGACTACGAGAGGTTCGTCGCGGAGATGATCGCGGACGACCGGCCGTCCCTGTTCGCCGTGCTGGCCGAGTACGGCGAGCGGACGGACGCCGAGATCGCCGCCTGGGGTTTGGCCTGGCCCGACCACGTCGAGGTCGTGCTGGCGGGAGGCGGCCGGCTGAAGTCGTCCTCGACGGAGCGCGTGGCCACGTTCGTGCGGCGGACCCGGCGCGGCTGTCGGGTGCGGATCGTCCGGGCCGACGACCTTCCCGCGCCGCGTGCGTGACCGGGAAATCCTGTCGCGGCGCACGCTCCATGTCGTCGGGGAGGCCGGGGTCCGGTCCCGCTCCGTCCCGGCGAGGGGCTTTCCGCCGCACCGCGGGGGAACAGGTCCGACCAGTGTCCGAAAAGGACTCTTGGCGCACGGCATCGCGGCGCGGAGGAACGCGTGACCATGACCGACGAGGACCCGCGTCGGCTCGGCTCGGCGAGGCGTCCTCGGTGCGCGACCTCGACCGGTGAAGGCCGGCTCCCGCGAGGGGGAGCCGGCCTTGAACTCACGCCGTCGAAGGCTCAGGGGATGCTGCCTGACGGCGGCGCAACCTCGGCAGCACCAGGGTCCACACCAACACGGCCGCCAGCGCGTACGCGACGGTCATGGTCAGGCTCATCGACAACGGACTGGTGCCGCCCAGCGACACCAGTGGCGCCACCAGCGGACCGACCGCGAACCCGGCCGTGCCCAGCAGCGCCGCCGCCGTGCCCGCCCGGTCCCGGTGGTCCTCCAGGGCCAGCGCCGTGCCGTTGCCGTACGAGCCGCCGCTGGCCACCATCAGCAGCGCCAGCGGCACGAGCAGTGCCACCAGCCCCGCGTCGAACAGGACCGACACGAGCATCGCCAGTGCCGCGACGGCACCCATCGTGGTGCCGATCGTGTACATCCGCGCCGGTCCCAGCCTGCGCACCACGAGGCGGTTGATCTGGGCACCCACGACCGACATGATCGCGTTCGCGGCGAAGCACACGCTGAACAGCTGCGGGCTCATCGAGAAGCTGCCCTGCAACACGAAGCTGATCGACGCCAGGTACGTGAAGAACGCGACCCCGCCGAACGCGCCCACCAGCAGGAAGCACAGGAACAGCTTGTCCTTCAGCACGACGGCGAACTCGCCCGTGCTGCCGTGCACCTGCCGGGCTTCCGGTGGCAGGCTTTCCGGCAACGACGTCAACGCCAGCACGAACAGCAGCACGCCGATCCCGGCCAGCACCGCGAAGATGCCACGCCACCCCATGAACGGCGCCAACTGGCCGCCGATCACGGGCGCCACGATCGGCGCGATGGCCCCGACCGTGCCCAGCATCGCCAGCAGCCGCACCAGTTCCACGCCGTCGGCCAGGTCGCGCGCCACCGCGATGGCGATCACGATCCCGGCCGAGCCGCACAGCCCCTGGAAGAACCGCGCCGCCAGCAGCAGTTCGATCGACGGCGTTATCGCGCACACCAACGACAGCACAGCGAACAGCCCCACCCCGACCAGCAGCGGCTTGCGCCGCCCGTACCGGTCGCTGAGCGGCCCGAGGACGAGCTGGCCGAGCGCGAGGCCCAGCATGCACGCCGACATGGTCGCCTGGGCGAGGCTGTCGCTGGTGCCGAGGTCGCCGGCGAGCTGCGGCAGCGTGGGCATGTACAGGTCCATCGAGATGGGCCCGAACATCTCCAGCAGCCCCAGGACGACGGCGACCCGGCGCAGGCTCACGGTGTCCGCAGAATCCGCCGCAGCCACGACAAGCGGCTCGCGGCGGCGGCACGGGACACCAGGGCGTCGGGCGAGAAGCCCGCGAACCCGTGGTACCCGCCCGCCCAGATGTGCAGCTCGGCCTGTCCGCCCGTGGCCCAGATCCGCAGGGCGTAGTCCGTCGCCTCGTCGCGGAAGATGTCGGCCGCGCCGACGTCGACGTACGCCGGCGGCAGGTTGGACAGGTCGGTCATCCGGGTCGGGACCTGGTACGGGGACGCGTCGTCGGTGTGCCGCAGCTCGCCGAGGATCGCGTTCCACGCGGTGTCGTTGTTGTTGCGGTCCCAGGCGCCGAGGCCGTCGTACTGCAACGTCGACACGTTCACGTTGCGGTCGTCGATCATCGGGCACTGGAGCAGCTGCCCGGCGATCGCCGGACCCTGCCGGTCGCGGGCCAGCAGCGACACGCCGGCGGACAGGCCGCCACCGGCGCTGGCGCCCATGACCACGATCCGCGACGGGTCCACGCCCAGCTCGGCGGCGTGCTCGGCGAACCAGACCAGGCCCGCGTAGCAGTCCTCGACCGCGGCGGGCGCGGGGTGCTCGGGCGCCAGCCGGTACTCGACCGAGACGCCGACCGCGCCGAACTCCAGCACGTCGGCGATCAGGCCGTCGATGCCGAAGTGCCGGGTGCCCAGGACCATGCCGCCGCCGTGGATCAGGTAGAGACCCGGCGCGTTCTCGACCGCCTCACGCGGCCGGACGATCGTCACCACGATGTCGGGCTGACCCTCGGGGCCGGGGACCGTGCGGTCCTCGACCACGACCGGGCTGTCGCCGACGATGACCTCGATCGGCGGGATGATCCCGGCGAAGTGGTCCCGGTTGGCCAGGATCGTGTCCGCGCGCAGCGGGATCTGCTCGACCATGTCGAGGAACGCCGCCAGACCCGCTTCCAGCTCCGGGTCGTAGGGGACCGGGGGAGGTGTTCGGCCCGAGGAGTTCTCCGTGCTCACGCCGCCCCCAGACCCAGCACGCGCCGCAGCCAGTTGGTGCGGACCTCCAACGCGATCTTGGTGACGTTCCAGTCCGGCACGTACATGTCGAACCCGTGGAACGCGCCGCTCCACACGTGCAGCTCGGCGTTGCCGCCGGTCGCCCAGATCCGCGTGGCGTACTCGGTGTCCTCGTCGCGGAACGGCTCCGCGCTGCCGACCTCGATGAGCGCGGGCGGCAGGTTGGACAGGTCCTTGGCGCGGGTGGGCGCCGCGTACGGCGACACCTCGTCCGTGCCGACCTTGTCGCCCAGCAACGAGTTCCAGCCCGCGATGTTGGACTCGCGGGTCCAGGTGCCGATGCCGCTGTACTGCTTGCTGGCGATCGTCGTGTTGGTGTCGTCGATCATCGGGCACAGCAGCAGCTGCCCGGCCAGCGCCGGACCCTGCCGGTCGCGGGCCAGCAGGGCCACGCCGGCGGACAGGCCGCCGCCGGCGCTGCCGCCCATGACCACGATGCGCGTGGGGTCGATGTTCAGCTCGGCCGCGTTGGCCGCCGTCCACACCAGGCCCGCGTAGCAGTCCTCGACCGGCGCCGGGTCCGGGTGCTCGGGGGCGAGCCGGTACTCGACGTTGACCGCGACGACGTTCAGCTCCAGCACCAGGGCCAGCAGCCGGCCGACGTCCATGTTGCGGTGGCCGACCATCATGCCGCCGCCGTGGATGTTGTAGAGGCCGGGCACCGGGCCGGTGAGGCCGCGCGGGGAGATGATCGTGATCTCCAGGTCGGGTGCGCCCTCGGGGCCGGGGATCGTCCGCTCGACGACGTCGACCGGCGCGTCGCCGACCTGCTCGGCGGCGGGCGGGAACATCGCGGCCATGCCCGCGCGCATCGCGGGGATGCTCTCGGGCGTGAACGGCGGTGCGTCCGGCTGCACGATCTGCGCCAGCGCCGCCTCGATCTCGGGGTCGAACGGGACGGGGGTGTGGGTCACGGCGGGCTCCTCGCTCATGATTAGGGGATCACGGCCCCTCGGGGTCGACGATGCCGCGGTCGACCCAGAACGGCTCGACCAGCGCGCGCAGCTCCTCGGCGCCGACCCGCTCGACCAGCTCGGCGGCGGCCAGGTTGTCCTCCAGCTGCGTCAGCTTGGTCGCGCCGAACAGCGTGGTGACGTTGGCCGGGTGGGTCAGCGTGAACGCGACCGCGAGCCGCGCCGGGCTGGTGCCCAGCTGCTCGGCGACCTCGGCGATGCCGGCGACCTGCTCGCGCATGGCCTCCCGCACGCCGCCGGGGTCGCGGCCGATCTCGCGGCTCTGGCCGGTGCTGCCGGCCAGGATGCCGCCTTCCAGCACGTCGGAGGCCTGCATCGCGAACCCGTCGGCGAACAGCGCGCCGAACGGCTCACCGTCCGGAATGGACCGACGGCCGATGCTGTACTTGAGCTGGGCGATCACCGGGCCGGGCAGACCGCGCTCGGCCGCGATCTCGCGCAGCCGGCGGATGTTGGTCGCGGACCAGTTGTTGACGCCCCAGGCGCGGATGAGACCGGCCTTGGTCAGCGCGCCCAGGTCCTCGACGAAGTCCTCCAGGACGACGCCCTCGGTGCGGATGTCGCCGAGGATCACCAGGTCGGCGACGTCGAAGCCGCCGCGCAGGAAGGCGTTCTCCAACTGCGGGCGGAACCCGTTCTCGCCGAAGCCCTCCAGCCACAGCTTGGCCGAGACCAGGTACTCGTCACGCGGGATGCCCGAGGCGCGCATGATCGAGTTCCAGATGACGTCGGTGAACACCGGCGGCATCGGCGGGACGCTGTACACGCCCACGTCGAACAGGTTGACACCGGCGTCGACGGCCGTGCGGATCATGGTGACCGCGTCGGCGAAGTCCATCCGGTCGTAGGTGTGCCAGGAGCCGAGCGAGAGCGCGGACACGTCCAGGTCGGTCGTGCCGAGGCGTCGGCGGGGAAGTGGGGACACGGTGTGCCTCCTGCCGGTCAGGCGAGACGGGGGTCGATGACGGCCTTGACCTCGTCGAGCCGGTGCATCGCCTCGATGCGCTCGGACGCGGCGGACAGGCCGACGGGGGAGCCGAACAGGTCGTTCCAGGGCATGCGGTCGGTGAAGGCGGAGAAGAACTCGATCGCCTTGTGGTAGTCCGAGATGTCGCCGTTGAGGGAGCCGTGCACGGTCAGCTCCTTGCCCATGATCGTGCCCAGCGCGAGCGGGGCGCCGACCGGGCCGGTGCTGCCGACGATCACGACGTGGCCGCGCTGCGCGGCCATGTTCACGGCCTCGACGCCGACGGTGGGCGCACCGGCGAAGTCCAGGACCAGGTCGGCGCCGTGGCCGCCGGTCACCTCGCGGACCCGCTCGACGATGCCGTCGGAGCCCAGCGCGATGTCCACGGTGTCGCTCGCGCCGAACTCGCGGGCCAGCGTGAGCCGGGACTCGGGCGCACCGACCGTGATGACCTGGGCCGCGCCGGAGATGTGGGCGACGGCCGTGGCGAACACGCCCAGCGCGCCGGAACCCTGGACGACGACCTTCTTGCCGGTCAGGCCGCCGACGTAGGAGAACGCCCGGAGCACGGTCTTGGCCGCGCAGCCGGCCATGGCCGTCCAGGTGTCCGGCAGGGCCTCGGGCAGCAGCAGCTTGGCCGAGCGGGGCACGACGTAGGCGTACTCGCACAGGCCGGCGGTGGCGTACGGGTGTACGTCGGAGCGCTGGAGGAAGCCGTAGCCACGACGCGAGCAGGCCACCGGCTCGCGCAGGATCACGCAGCCGTAACACTCGCCGCAGGTCGACTCGGACCAGCCGATGCGGGAGCCGACGGTGACGTCTCGGCCGAGCGCGTCGCGGGTGCCCTCGCCGACGGCGACGACCTCGCCGACCATCTCGTGGCCGAGCACCATGGGCAGCATGCCCGGGAAGCTCATCTTGCCGGACCAGATCTCCACGTCGGTGCCGCAGAGCGTGGCGCACGAGACGCGGACCAGGGCCGCACCGGGCTCGATCTCGCTCGGGAGGGGGAGTTCGGTGAGGGTCAGCGGCTTGCCGTGCTCGGTCAGCACCGCCGCTCGGGTGGAAGTCGGGACGGTCATCGGACTCCTTCCGGATGGCGGGTGGGCACGGACCGGCCACCCGGCGTTTTAGTCTACGTACGTCGACAAAAATGTCGAGACCCCGGACACATCGGTCCGGATCGTCCGAGGTGGGGTGCTGACCACGACGATCGTGCACCCCCGGTTGTGCGAGCGCCCGTGGATCACCGTCCACACGGGACGGTGATCCACGGGCGCGGATCGCGGGGTCGGTCGCCGACCCGGCGCGGGGGTCAGACCAGCAGCTGGCCGCCGTCGACGGGCAGGCTGGTGCCGGTGATGTGGGCGGCGTTCGCGCTCGCCAGGAACACGACGGCCGCCGCGACCTGCTCGACGGCCGCGAGCTGCCGCAGCGGGATGCGGGCCAGCCACGCCTCGCGGGCGGGGGAGCCCTCGGGCAGGCCCATGGCCAGCATCGGGGTGAGCACCGGGCCGGGCGCGACCGCGTTCACGCGGATACCGTGCTGGGCGAGTTCGATGGCCGACCACCGGGTGAGCGCGTCGACCGCGGCCTTGCTGCTCTCGTAGCCGCCCATGCCCGGGGTGGGCTGACGACCGCCGATGGAGGACAGGTTGACCACCACACCGCCCTGGCCGCGCTCGACCATGCGGCGGGCGACCTGCTGGGTGATGAGGAACGTGCCCTGCACGTTGACCTGGAGGATGCGCAGCATGTCCGCGGCGGGCAGCTCCAGCAGGCCGCCGTGGATGGTCAGCAGGCCCGCGTTGTTGACGAGCACGTCGACCGGGCCGGCCTCGTCCAGCGCCTTGGCGATCGAGTCCTCGTCGGTGATGTCCGCGGTCACGCCGCGCACACCCAGCTCGGCGGCGGCCTCGGCGGCGCCGGCGACGTCGGCCAGGACGACGTCGTCACCCAGGGCGGCGAACGCGGAGACGATCGCGCGGCCGATGCCGCCGGCGCCTCCGGTGACCAGGACGGTGCGGGCAGAGGTCATCGTCGAATCCTCTCGGGTGGCCGGTGGCCGATCGGGCTTGCAGTATACAAGCGTAGAAAATAAACCTGTTGGACCACAAGGTGAACCGTCCGTACGGGCGCCCTCGCGGTCGCGGTCGGCGGCACTCGCGCGGCCGGGCCCGGGACGTGTCTCGGGGGGCTGGCGATTTTAGTCGACGTGCGTAGACTAACGCTTCTCTCGCCCCGGGCGGCACCCCCAGGTCCGTCCGCATCCCAACGAGGAGTCCGCAACTCATGACCGTCCCTACCCCGGACCGCATCGTCGACATCGCGATCGGCTACATGGGTGCCAAGCAGCTGTTCGCCGCGTCCCGCGTCGGCCTGTTCAAGGCCCTGGCCGACGGCCCCCGCTCGGCCGCCGAGCTGGCCGCGACGACCGGCATCAGCGAGAAGTTCGCCCGCATCCTCGCCGACGCGATGAACGCGAAGGGTTTGCTGAACCGCGAGGAAGGTCGTTACTCCCTTGCGGAGGACGCCGCGGAATACCTTGGTGGCAATGGTGCAACCGATCTCGCACCGTTCCTCGGCTTCCTGAACGAGATCAGCTACGGCCATTGGTTGCAATTCGACAACACGGTGGACACGACCACGCCGGGCGACTTGCAGATGGACGAAGGTCGCTGGGCCGTGTTCATGGCGGGCGTGATGCGTTACAACTCGCTGCACGCCGAGCAGCTCTCCCGCGGGTTCGACTTCTCGGGGTACCGCTCGCTGCTGGACCTGGGTGGTCTGTCGCCCGAGTTCGCGGTCGGCGCGCTCAAGGCCAATCCGGAACTGACGGCCCGCTTCGTCTTCGACCCGTCGGCCACGCAGGGCATCACCGACGCCCTCGCCGCGAACGGCTTCACCGACCGGGCGACCATCGAACCGGCGGCCACCGACACCGCCGCTCCGGGCGGTGACCACGACCTTGTCATGGTCAACCACGTCATCCACCGCTTCGACGCGGAGCAGAACAAGGTCATCCTGGCCAACGCGCGCGCCGCCGCGAAGGAGGGTGCGACGCTCCTGCTGCTCGACTTCTTCCTCGACGACGACGCCCGCCAGCGGCCGATCGACGCCCTGCACGCGGGCGAGTACTTCGTCATCGACGGCACGGTGGTCTACCTCGAGTCCGAGGTGCGGGACTGGCTGACGGCCACCGGCTGGAAGGCGCGCGAGGTGCTCTCGCTGCCGGGCAGCCCGCGCGTGCTCGTCGCCGAAGCGGTCTGAGTCGTCGCTTTTCGTATACGATTCTCCGACTCGTATACGATTCCGCCTGATCACTCGACGGATGCTCGGTTACTTTTCGGATAATTCCGGGTTGGTCAACCGTTGATTTTTTTGCCGACGGTCGTAGACTATCCCGCATCCTGACAGTGAGCCAGGTCTCACTCCTTGATCTAGATGCCTCAGGCGAGGACCAGCCCGCTCCGCGGCGCGTGACCCCGCCGGCAGTCCATCACCCGAGAGAAGGACTCGATGACGAGGACACGAGCGGCCCTGGTCGCTATCGCCGCGGTGGCGGCCACCGCGCTCGCCGCATGTACCGGCACCGGTGGCGGCGGTGCCGCCCCCACGGACGCCGCGGGTGCCCCGCAGATCGACGAGTTGAAGGCCGGCGTCTTCCTCGACGTGACGTCCTGGGACCCGGCCAACGCCGACATCGGCTTCGACGGCCCGTACCTGTCGGCCGTGTACGACCCGCTGGTCTCCCTGGACAAGGACGGCAAGCCGGTCCCGGGCCTGGCGACCTCGTGGGAGTGGTCGGCGGACCGCCTCACGCTGAGCCTGAAGCTGCGCACCGACGCCCAGTTCGAGGACGGCCAGAAGTTCGACTCCGCGGCGGCCGTCGCGAACATCGACCACCTCAAGAAGGGCGTCCGCTCCGGTCAGGCGTACCTGAACGTGGCGAGCGCCGAGGCCAAGGGCCCGGACGCGGTCGACCTGAAGCTGTCCAAGCGGGACGACGCGCTGCTCTACCAGATGGGCCTCGGCCGCAGCTGGATGGCGTCCCCGGCCGCCATCCAGGCCAACTCGCTGGTCAACGCGCCGGTGGGCTCCGGTCCGTACACGTACGACAAGGCGCTGTCCGCGCCGCAGTCCCAGTACGTCTTCAACAAGAAGGACAAGCACTGGGACTCCGCCACCTTCCCCTTCCCGAAGGTGACGCTGTTCCCGATCACGGACCAGACCGCGGCGTTCAACGGCATGCTCTCCGGCCAGCTCAACATGCAGTTCGCGAACGCGGCGAACCTGCCCAAGGCCAAGGAGAACAACTGGAACGTGGCCTCGAAGGCCGCGTCCTGGGTGGGCGTCCAGTTCGCCGACCGCACCGGTGGCCAGGTCAAGGCCCTGGGCGACCAGAAGGTCCGCCAGGCGATCAGCTACGCGTTCGACTCGGCGGGCATCCTGTCCGCGGTGGCCGCCGGCTCCGGCACCGTCACCAACCAGGTGTTCTCGGTGGACGCGCAGGTCTACGACAAGTCGATGAACGACAAGTACAAGACCGACATGGCCAAGGCCAAGGCGCTGCTGAAGGAAGCCGGCTACGCCGACGGCTTCTCGGTCAAGATGCCGATGTCGCCGATCTTCGCCGCGTGGCAGCCGGTCGCGACCCAGACGTTCACCGAGCTGGGCATCAAGGTCGAGTGGGTCGACATGGCCATGCCCGACTACCAGAAGAACGCCCCGACCTACCCGATGTTCCTCGCGGTGATCGCGCTGGCGGGTAACGACATGGCGACGCTGACCGACCAGGTGACCACCGCCCAGTGGTACAACCCGAACCCGGCCGTCGACGCCTTCCCCGAGGTCAAGGCCCTGGTGGAGCAGGTCGAGAAGGCCGAGCCCGGCGACGCCCAGACCGCGCTGCTCAAGCAGCTCAACACCAAGCTGGTCGACCTGGCGTGGTGGAGCCCGTGGTACCAGGCCGACAACACCTACTTCAGCGTGCAGGGCATCAAGGTCACTCCGATGACCGGCATGATGTTCCCGACGCTGCGGTTCATCCAGCGCGGCTGACGCGCCCGTGCTCCGGCAGGTCCGTCCACTTCGGACGGACCTGCCGGTGAGGAGCCGAGATAATGCTGTCTTTCATCACGAAACGCCTGTTGTCGGGAATCCTGCTGCTCGTCGTCGTCATGACGGGCACCTTCTTCCTGGCGCACCTGGTCATCGGGGACCCGAGCTACGGGTTGCTCGGTGCCAGCGCGACCGAGGCCCAGCGGGCCGCCCTGGGTGCCAAGATCGGCATCGACCGGCCGCTGACGACCCAGTTCGTCGACTGGGTCTCCCACGCGATCACCGGTGACTTCGGCGTCTCCTGGCGCAGCTTCACGCCGATCGGCGACCAGCTCGCGCAGCGGGTGCCCATCACCCTGTCGGTCGTGTTCTTCGCGACCCTGCTGTCCGCGATCCTCGGCGTGGCCGTCGGCATCGCGTGCGGCCTGCGGCCCGGCAGCGTGCTGGACCGCGTCCTGAAGTCGGCGTCGGTGATCCTGTTCGCGCTGCCCGGCTTCTGGATGGCCCTCGTCCTGGTCACCTGGTTCGGTGTCCAGCTCAAGTGGTTCCCGACGTTCGGCTACGTGTCGCCGGAGATCTCGGTGGGCAAGTGGCTCGTGTCGATCACGCTGCCGTCGGTCTCGCTCGCGATCGGTGCGATCGTGATGATCGCGGAGCAGTTGCGCAACAGCGTCATCCAGGTCAACAACCAGGACTTCGTCCGCACCCTGCGGGCCCGCGGTCTCCCGCGCGGCCGGGTCACCCGGCACGTCCTGCGCAACGCCTCGCCGGCCGCGCTGACCATCCTCGCGCTGATGTTCGTCGGCCTGATCGGCGGTGCCGTGGTGGTCGAGACGATCTTCAACCTCAACGGCATCGGCACGTGGACCCAGTCCGCCGCGCAGATCGGCGACATCCCGGCGCTGCTGGGCCTGACCGCCATCTCCATCGTCTTCGTCGTCGTCATCAACTTCCTGCTCGACCTCGTGCTCGGGTGGGTCAACCCGAAGGTGCGCGAACGATGACCGCAGCCCCGTTCCCCACCGCACTGGCACCCGTCAAGCGGGTGTCGCTGTTCCGGCGCTACCTGCGCCGGCCGGCCGGCGTGGTCGCCCTCGTCGTGATGCTGTTGATCGTGCTGGCCGCGATCCTCGCGCCATGGCTCGCGCCGTTCGACCCCGACCACGTCGACTTCAAGCTGGTCCGCGCCGAACCGGGCAACGGTCACCTCTTCGGCGGCGACTCGGCCGGTCGGGACGTGTACAGCCGCCTGCTCTACGGTGCGCAGACCTCGCTGTTCGGTGCGCTGATCACGTGTGTCGCGGGCGTCGTGCTCGGTGTGCCCACGGGTGTCATCGCCGGGTACTTCGGCGGTACCGCCGACCGGGTCTTCTCCTGGATCAGCGACGCGTTGCAGTCGGTCCCCGGCATGCTCGTGCTGCTGATCGTGGCGGCGGGCACCGGCCAGTCGTTCACGATCCTGATGATCACGCTGGGCGTGTTCCTGGCACCCGGCTACTACCGGATCACCCGCGGCCGTGCGCTGGCCGTGCGCAAGGAGCCGTACATCGACGCCGCGCGCGTCGCCGGCGTGACCAACGGGCGCATCATCCGCACGCACATGCTGCGCGCGGTCTACGCCCCGATCATCGTCCAGACGGCCCTGACCGCAGGTCTCGCGATCGGTATGCAGGCGGGTCTGCAGTACCTCGGCATCGGCTCGGCCAGCACGCCGAGCTGGGGCCAGACGATGAACGACGGCTACCAGAACATCCGGACGAGCCCGCTGCTGCTGCTGTGGCCGTCGCTCGCGCTCGGGTTGACCATCGCGGCCCTGGCCTACATCGGCTCGATCCTGGCCGACCTGATCAGCGTCCGGGCGGAGACGCCCACCCGCAAGATCCGCCTGCGGGTGCGGGAAGAACTCAAGGCCGCGCCGAAGGCGGACGACCTCTCCGCGCGTGAGGTCAGCGGTGTGCACCAGCACGAAGCCGAGAATTGCGCCCTGCGCATCGACAACCTCCGGGTCGGGTACGCCACCCAGTCCGGGCTCAAGGAGGTCGTCAAGGGCGTGTCGCTCGACGCCGCGCCCGGCGAGGTGCTCGGCATCGTCGGCGAGTCCGGCTCCGGCAAGACCCAGACCATGTTCGCCGCGCTCGACCTGCTGCCCACCGGCGGCACGGCCGTCGCGGACGGCATCTGGGTCGGTGGCCGTGAGGTGGGCAAGCTGTCGTCCGCCGACCGCCACGCGCTGCTGGGCAAGTCGATCGGGTACGTGCCGCAGGAGCCGATGACCAACCTCGACCCGTGCTACACGATCGAGCACCAGTTGGTCGAGCCGCTGCGCCGCGTGATCGGCCTGTCGAAGGAAGAGGCGCGCAAGCGGGCCCGCGAGGTCCTGGTCCGGGTCGGCATCACCGACCCCGAGCGCGTCCTCAAGTCCTACCCGCACCAGATCTCCGGCGGCATGGCGCAGCGCGTGCTCATCGCGGGCGCGGTGGCCGGTCGGCCGTCGCTGCTGGTCGCGGACGAGCCCACGACGGCGCTCGACGTGACCGTGCAGGCCGAGGTGCTCGAACTGCTGCGCGAGTTGCAGCAGGAGTACGGCATGGCGCTGGTGATCGTGACGCACAACTTCGGCGTCGTCGCGGACATCTGCGACCGCGTCGTGGTGATGAAGGACGGCCGGATCGTCGAGACCGGGCCGGTCGAGCGGATCTTCCGCGACGCCGCGGACCCGTACACGGCCGAGCTGATCGGTGCGTCGCTGGACGACACCGAGGGCCGGGTCGAACTCGACGAGGTGTGGGTGGCGGCTTCGGCCGGTGCCGGTGTCGAGGAGCAGAGCGCCGCGAACGTGGGCGGAAAGGACGACGCGTGATGAGCGCTCCCCAGGACACGACGCCGTTGCTCGTGGTGGAAGACCTGGTGGTCGACTACCGCATCTCCCGGAAGGTCAACTTCCGGGCGCTCAAGGGCGTGTCGATCGACGTGAACGCCGGCGAGTGCGTCGGCCTGGTCGGCGAGAGCGGCTCGGGCAAGTCGACGCTGGGGCGGGCCCTGCTCGGGCTCGCGCCGGTCTCCGGCGGGAAGATCACCTTCGACGGCCGGGACATCACCCACCTCAAGGGTGCCGAGCGCCGCAAGCTGGCCAACGACATCCAGGTCGTGTTCCAGGACCCGTACGGGTCCCTGGACCCGACCATGACGGTCGGCGAGGTCCTCGCCGAGCCGCTGGAGGTCACCGGCACGAAGAAGGCCCAGGCGCAGGCGATCGTCGCCGAGATGCTCGACCGCGTGAAGCTGCCCGGGGACTCCGTGCACCGGTACCCGAGCGAGTTCTCCGGCGGTCAGCGCCAGCGCATCGCCATCGCGCGGGCCCTGGTCCGGCGGCCCCGGCTGATCGTCTGCGACGAGCCGGTCAGCGCGCTCGACCTGACCACGCAGGCGACCATCCTCGACCTGTTCATCGACCTCCAGCGCGAGACGGGCGTGGCCTACCTGTTCGTGTCGCACGACCTGGGCGTCGTGCGACGGGTGTGCCACCGCACGTCCGTGATGTACCAGGGCGAGATCGTCGAGGCCGGTCCCACGGAGAAGATCACGCAGCAGCCGGAGGACCCCTACACCCAGCGGCTGCTGCTGGCCGCGCCCGTCGCCGACCCCACCCGTCAGGCCGAACGCCGGGCCGCGTGGCTCGGTCTTCGGGCGTCGGCGTGACGAACGCGCATCGGAGCACCCATCATGCCGAAGGTCATAGATCATGATCAGCGGCGTCGGGAGATCGTCGAGGTCGCCAAGAAGCTGATCGCCGAGGGCGGCTTCGAGGCGGCCACGATGCGCAGCATCGTCACCGCCGCCGGTTTCGCCAATGGCGCCCTCAAGCACTACTTCGACGGCAAGGACGGCATCATCGCCGCGACGTTCCAGAGCGTGCTCCAGGAGACGGAGCGCCGGGTGTCCACTTTGGACCCCGGCGCGACGCCCCTGGAGGCGCTGCACGGGTTCGTCGAGGCGGCGATGCCGCTCGACTCGCACCGGATCACGTCGGCGCGCGTGCTCCTGGTGCTGTGGGAGCACTCGGTCGCGAACCCGGAGTTGGCGCGGCAGTACCGGGAGCTGCTGACCATGTGGCGGGCCGAGCTGACCACGCGGATCTCGGCCGTCCTGGGCGATGTGCCGTCGGACGCGCCGACCGTCGGTGTGTTGGCGGACGAGATCATCTCGGTCACGATCGGGGCGAACGTGGCCAGCCTGATGCACCCGGTGGGTGAACTCGTGGTGCGCTACAACGCCTACATCGACGGGTTGATGAAGCGCATCGCCGGGTGACCTCGTCTGGACCCGTACCGGCTTATTGTCTACGCTCGTAGAATGACAAGCTTCGCCGCGCTGCCGGCTACTCGCACCGCTCCCACCGCCGAGGTGTCCGGCCCGCCGGTCGTCCTCGTGCACGGGTTCGCCTCCAACGGCGCCGCCGACTGGCCCGCCGAGCGCTGGGCCGACGCCCTGGCGGCGGCCGGTCGGGAGACCATCGTCGTCCACCTGCCCGGCCACGTGGGCGGCCCGGCGGTGTCGTCGGCCGACGAGGTCACGACCACCCAGGTTCTCGGTCGGATCGCGGCGGCCGTCGGCGACCAGGAGGTCGACGTCGTCGGCTACTCGCTGGGTGCCCGGCTCGCGTGGGACCTGGTGTCCTCCGTGCGGGTGCGGCGCCTGGTGCTCGGCGGACTCAGCCCGATGGAGCCGTTCGGCGCCGTCGACCTGGCCGCGGCCCGTGCCGCCGTCCAGGGTGGACCGCAGCCCACCGACATGCTGACCGGAATCATCACCAGCATGGTGGCCCAGCAGGACGCCACGTCGTTGCTGCTGCTGGTCGAGGGCCTCGCGCGCGAGCCGTTCAACCCCGCTGCCGGTGCGCCCACTGTGCCGACGCTGTTCCTCGCCGGCGAGGCGGACCCGATGGCGCAGGGCATCGACCACCTGGTCGGTCTGGTCCCCGATGCCCGGCTGGTGCGGGTGCCCGGCGACCACCTCGGCGCGCTGGCGGGCGAGGACCTGCGCAAGGCCGTCTTCGAGTTCCTCGACATCTGATCTCTTCCCGAAAGTGGCCACGGTGCTGCGGCGCACCGTGGCCCTTTGCGTTCCCGAACGCGCGAGTTATGCGTTCAGACACTGTGAAATGTGCACTCGGACACCGTGAGTTGTGCGTTCGGGCACTGTGAAATCCACACTCGGTCGGTGCTCGGAGTGGGCTGTTTCCCTTGGCGTGTCGGGGATTCGGGCGTCCTGTCTCGATACGGGTCGACACCTAAGTAGTAGCTGCGGTCGGGTGAAGGTGGTCGACCTTCGTCGGTCGGGCTTCGAGCATGGGCGGGTCCGTTCCGACTGTGCAGGGGTGGTCCCATGGCATCGGTGTCGAGAGCGTGGTCGTTGGTGGTCGCGGTCGCTTGTGCGGCGGTCGTGTGCGTGTCGGGTGGGGCGGGGGTCGAGGAGGCTGTCGGGGAGGAGCCCGGCTGTGCCGACGGGACCTCGGTCAGAGCGCCTGACGGGTCCGTGTGCGGGCTTGTCGGGAATGGGGTGAGGTCTTATCTCGGTGTTCCTTACGCCCAGCCGCCGGTGGGAGAATCGCGGTGGCGGGCGCCGGTTCGGGTCTCGCCCTGGAGTGGGACGTTGGCCGCCACGCGGCCGGGGAGTCGATGTCCTCAGCCTGGCTCGGGGGACGAGAACTGCCTGTTCCTCAACGTCCGGGTTCCGCAAGGGGAGTTCCCCCGTCCGCTGCCGGTCATGGTGCAGCTCCACGGCGGGGGTTTCCTGCTCTTCGGGCCCAGTGACGGGACCCGGCTCGCCGCCGGTGGGGCGGTGATCAACGTCGAGGTGCACTACCGGCTCGGGATCATGGGGTTCTTCACCGCCAAGGAGTTGGGCGAGCACGCCGGGAACTACGCCATCCAGGACCAGCAGGAGGCGTTGCGGTGGGTTCGGCGCAACATCTCCGCCTTCGGGGGAGATCCGGGCAACGTGACTATCTACGGTGCGTCCGCCGGTGGGTCGAGTGTCTGCGCCCAGCTCGTCTCGCCCGCGTCGCGCGGGTTGTTCCACAAGGGGATCATCCAGAGCGGGTTCTACAACTCCTTGCGGGGTAAGGACACCTCTTGGCAGGCGCAGGACTGCAAGGCGCGGTGGCCTTCCGAAGAGGAGGCTCAGGCGGCTGGTGCGCGGTTCGCCGCCGCTGTCGGGTGTGGCGGTGTCGCCGACGTGGCCGGCTGTCTGCGGAAGGTTCCCGCCGCGAAGCTCGTCGACCAGGCCGGCAACGGGATGGGGGTCGCGAGCGGCACTATCGCGCCGGTCGTGGACGGGGTCACCATTCCGCTGGCGCCCGCCGACGCGATCCGGACCGGACGGCTCAACCGGGCCGTCGTGATGAACGGGGTGGCGCGGGACGACGTGCAGCTCGCGGCGGCCGAGACGCCCGAGCGGTACCGGGAGCTGGTCCGCGAGCAGTATGGCGAGTACGCCGACGAGGTGTTCGCACGTTATCCGCTCGAGCGCTTTCCCGAGCCGTCGCCCTTCCTGGCCTATCGGACGATCACTGCCGACGCCAATTCCGTCTGCCCGTCGCTGCGCGCCTCGCGGCAGCTCTCCCGTCATCTGACCGTCTTCCTGTACCAGGTCGACAACCCCGACTCGCCGCCCGCCGGGTGGCTCGACCAGACCAAGCCCAACGGGGCGTTCCACGTGTCGGAGAACAGCTTCCTGTTCGCGCCCGTCGGCACCGCGTGGAACCCGAACCAGACCGTGTACGGGCGTCAGCTCGTCGCCCAGTGGACCGGGTTCGCCCGCACCGGGAACCCGACCGTGCCCGGCACTCCACTGTGGACTCCGTTCACGCGCGACGACCAGCGGGCGCTCGCGTTGCTGCCGGCCGGCAACAGCGTGCTGACCGGTGAGATCGGCGAGCAGCACCAGTGCGACTTCTGGGACTCGGTCGCGCGCGATTGAGCACGCGCCACCGCCGTGCGGAGGGTTCCGATCCTGCTTTCGTCCGTTGATCCGGGTATCCGTTCACGCTTACGTTCGCGGAGCAGGTCCGCCGCCGCGTGATCCCCTGCGAACCCGTTGGCGAAGGAGCCGGACGATGAGGTTGGGACGAAAACTCGCGGCGGTGGTCGCCGGAACGGCCGTTGCCCCGTTCGTCGTGGTGCTGTCGGCCGGGCCGGCCAGTGCGCACGGCTACATCACGTCGCCGCCGAGCCGCCAGGCGGTGTGCTTCGCGGGCCGGATGTCCGGCTGCGGCGACATCATCTACGAGCCGGCGAGCGTCGAAGGACTCAAGGGGCAGAAGAACTGCCACGGCGGCGACGCGCGGTGGGCGCCGCTCAACGACGACAACAAGCCGTGGCCCGCCGCCTCGGTGGGCGACAACGTCCCGTTCACCTGGACGATCACGGCCAACCACTCGACCACGACGTGGCAGTACTGGGTCGGCGGGTCCAAGATCGCGGAGTTCGACGAGCGCGGTCGCCAGCCGGGGGTGACCGTGCGGCACAACGTGAGCCTGGGCGGTCGCACCGGACGGATCAAGGTGCTGGCGATCTGGAACATCGCCGACACCGCGATGGCGTTCTACAACTGCGTCGACCTCCAGGTCGGGCCCGGTGGTCCCGGCCCGACGAGCACGACGAAGCCGACCACGACCGAACCGGAACCGGAACCGACGACCACGACCGTGCCGACGACCACGACCACGACGCCGGTCGGGAACTGGGCGCCGGGGGTGGCCTACTCGGTGGGGACGCGGGTGACGTACGGCGGTGCGTCGTACCGGTGCGTCCAGGCGCACACCTCGCTGGCCGGGTGGGAGCCGCCGAACACGGCCTCGCTCTGGCAGCGGGTGTGAGTCCGCGGGCCGTCCGGGGGGCCTCCCGCCTCCGGACGGCCCGCGCCCTCGGCGTTCCCCGATGTGCTCAGCGTTCGAGGATGCCGCGTCGGTAGGCGGCGGCCACGGCCGACGCGCGGTCGGGCACCTCCAACTTCGCGTAGATGTGCAGCAGGTGGGTCTTGACCGTGGCCTCGCTGATGAACAGCTCGGCGGCGGCCTCCCGGTTGGTGCGGCCCTCGGCGATCAGGGCGAGCACGTCGAGTTCCCGCGCGCTCAACCGGGCGCGGGTCAGCGTGGGCTTCGGGCGGACCCGTTCCAGCAGCAACGCGGCCACGGACGGCGCCAGCACGGTCTCGCCCCGCGCGGCGGCCCGGACCGCGCGGAACAGCTCCTCGCGCGGCGCGTCCTTGAGCAGGTAGCCGATCGCGCCCGCCTCCACTGCCGGCAGCACGTCGGAGTCGGTGTCGTGCGTGGTGAGCACGAGCACCCGCACGGACGGCACGCGTTCCCGCAGCAGCCGGATCAGCGTGCCGCCACTGGGTTCGGGCATGCGCAGGTCGGTCAGCACCACGTCCGGCACGACGGCCTCGACCACGGTCAACGCCTCCAGCCCGCCCGCCGCCTCGCCGACGATCTCGAAGTCCGGCTGCGTGCCGAGCATCCCGCGCAACCCGTCGCGCACCACCGGGTGGTCGTCGACCACCACCAGCCGCAGCGTCACCGGTCCACCTCGATCACCGGCACGCTCACGCCGACCGCGGTGCCCGCGCCCGGTGCCGACTCGACGTCCACGTGCCCGGACAGCGCCGCGACCCGCTGCCGCAACGCGGTCAGCCCGAACCCGGTCGCCGCCGACGGGTCGAAGCCCCGGCCGTCGTCGCGCACGTCCAGCACGATGACATCCTCCATATAGGACAGTGTGACGGCGACCCGCGTCGCCGCGGCGTGGCGGCCGACGTTGGCCAGCGCCTCCTGCGCGGCCCGCAGCACGGTCACCTCCACCTCGGAGTGCACGGGCAGCGGCGTGCCGGTCACGGTGAACGACGCGGGCACGTGGTACTGCTCGTGCCACGTCGTCACGGCCTGGCGCACGGCGTCGCCGAGCCGGGCGTCCTGCAACGGTCCCGGCCGCAGCGCCTCGATCGACCGGCGGACCTCGACCAGACTGGTGCGCGCGAGGTTGCGGGCCGTGACGAGCCGGTGCCGCACGGGCGCGGGCACCGCGTCCGCCGCCACCTCCAGCTGGGTGACGATCCCGGTCAGCCCCTGGGCGACGGTGTCGTGGATCTCGCGGGCGATGCGGGCCCGCTCCTCGGTGATCCCGGCCTCGCGGGCCTGGCTCAGCAGCAGCTCGTGCAGGCGGGCGTTCTCGGCGGCCATGGCGACCAGCTCGCTGTTCACCATGCGCCGGCGGATCGCCTCGCGCTCCATGGTCCGCATCATGCCCCCGATCAGCACGGCCAACGACGTGCTCATGGCCAGGGTGACCAGCTTGGTGTACGGGTCCTCTTCGGACACGATCAGCCACGGGACGTTCGCCGTCAGCACCGCCGGGTAGGCGGGCCAGCCGGGCAGGGCGGCGAACGCCAGCAGGAAGCACATCGGGAGGAACACCTCGAACGCGTCGCTGCGCGACAGCAGGAGCGTGGTGAAGGCGAGCACGCCGACGTAGTAGACGGCCATCATCCACGTCAGCCGGTCCCACCACGCGGGGTGGCCGAGGACGAACCAGCCGTGCCACGCCGCCAGCGCCGCCGCGATGCCCAGCGTGACCAGGACCCGCGGGACGGAGGTGCCGGTCAGCACCTCCACCACGCACGCGAAGAGCAGCACGGCGTACGGCGCGGTGGCCCAGATCCGGTTCCACCGCCGTTCGACCTGTTCGCCGATCGACGTCACGCTGGGATCTTCCCCCGCCGGTAGGTCAGGCGCCGGAGCAGGGCGTCCGCCGGTCCACGCCGGTCGGCCCGGCGCAGCAGGTCCGCGATCACCACCGAGACCAGCCACGTGGCCAGTGCCAGTGCCCCGACCTCGGCCGTGCCGAGCTTCGCGCCGAGACCGAGCGTGTAGGGCGAGAGCAGGGCCACGAACACGACCGACTGGAACAGGTAGCAGGTCATGGACCGCTGACCGGTGGCGACCAGGGCCCGGACGACGGGACCTCGTCGTTCGCCGATGCGCAGCGCGATCAACCCGATCAACGCCGCGTACCCGAGCCCGCCCGCGATGCCCGTGACGGCGTGCAGCGCGGACACGGCCCACAGCCCGTCGACCGTCGTCGGCGACCAGAACCGCCCGACACCCAGACCGGCCGGCAGGCCGCCGAGCACGGCCACGGGGAGCCCGATGGCGGCGGTGCGGACCAGCAGCGGCCGGTGGGCGGCCGGGTCGGTGAGGACGCCGCGCCGTGCCGCCCACGTGCCGATGAGCAGGGCACTCCACACGCCGACCATGCCGATCGGGACCATGAGCCACTCGACCGGGTGCAGCGCGAGGGCCTTCGTGAGACTTTCGGTCTCGAACGAGAAGAAGTACTCGCGCTGCCCGGTCGGCGGCATCATGGCGGCGCCGCCCTGGATGACGGCCACGGGCACGAGCCAGAGACCGGCGATGACGATCAGCGCGCGGTTCGACACCCGCGTCAACGCCACGAGCACGAACCCCGCCAGGCCGTAGAGGCCGAGGACGTCGCCGGGGAACAGCAGCGTGGCGTGCACGAAGCCGAACACGATCAACCACCGGCTCCGGCGGCGGAGCAGCTTCTTGGCTTCCTGGTCGGACCTCCCGGCGGCCTTCTGCCGCTGGAAGATCCGGACCACGCCGTACGCGTAGAGGGCGGCGAACATGGGGTAGGCGCGGGCGTCGACCGCGGCCACGTCGAGCACGCTGACGATGCGGTCGAGGATCCCTTCCTCGACGATGTGCTGCCGGGAGCCGTAGGGGCGTCCGTGCAGGTAGTAGACCGAGTTCGCCAACGCGATGAGCGCCAGCATGAGTCCCCGCGCGAGGTCCGGCCCGAGCACCCGTTCGCGGGCCGCGAGGGGGCCTGGGCTTGCTGTGGTGAGCGACATGGGCTCAGCGTGTCGGGGCGGGGGTGGTGCGCGGATCGACGCATCGACGGAGCCCGACCTCCACCCCCGCGGGCCCGACATCCACCGATCAGTCGATGCGCGTCTTGGACTTGGGGCGCTGAGAGGGGGCGGTGAGCAGCATGATGCGGATCAGGAGGAACACGTTCGTCGAACCGAGCGCGAACCAGACCAGGGGGATGACGAACATCGGGACCCCCGTGCGGGCGGGTGCCGTCGTGAACATGGGGGTCTGACTTTTCTTGTACTTCCCGGTGCGGGTGACCGGGACCTCCTGTCCCACATCGTCCATGCCCAGCTCGTAGGTGAATATGTTCGGGTACTCCTTGCCTTCGTAGTGGACGACCGCGCGGCAGACATGGGATGCGCCGAGAAAGAACCAGCGGCGTTCGCAGGTGATGTCCCTGGCTACGCCGTCGGTCGGGGTCTCGGGTTTGCCGTTGTCCTGCCCCACCTCGTACACGAAGATCATGGCGTAGCAGAGGGCGATGATGAGCAGACCCAGGTGGCGGCGCTTGCGGTGCCAGGGGCGGCGTGTCGCGGTCATCGTTTTTCTTCGCGGTTGCGGTAGGGCAGGAAGACCTGGTCGCCCCGGTTGCGGTGGTGCTCCTTGGCCTTCTCGTAATCCTCTGCCAAGAACGCTTTGTTCAGCTCTTTGAGCCCTTCCCGGATCGGGGAGATGACGTCGCCCCAGGCGGGCATCAGGTGGCCCAGATCGAACGTGCGCGCCGCCCGGACCCAGTTCTGGCCGGACAGGATGCCGTTTCCGGTGGCGTTGTCCGCCTTCGTCAACCATGCCCAGCGGGAGTCGGGCATGTCGGCGCTGCGGGTGTTCATCGACGGGCTGCCGAGTTTGTCGTAGACGTCCTGGACCTTCTGCCGCCTGTTCGGGCCGTTCTGTTTCACGCGGTCGGCCCAGTCGCTTGCGCGCCTGTTCCAGTTGTCGGCCAGGGCATCGGCCTTGTTCGTGACGTTGTCCATGGCGTCACGTCCGCGTTGCGCACCGCCGGCGAGGGTGTCGCCCGCGCCGTCCAGTGAATCGGCGCGGGAGGCGCGGGTGGTGGAGGCGTGCATCAGGTCGGCGGCCCGTTGGTTGCCGACCGGGGTGTTGGGTGACACACGGGCCATGTCCGCGAGTTCGTCGGCCCGGCCGCGCATGCTGCCACCCATCCGCTTGGCCAATGCGGAGAGCGTGTCCATGATCGTGAACAGTTTCTTGAGGAACTGGGCGATCCGGCCGCCGATCTCGATCGCCTTGGTGACCGCGCGGGTCACGAACGCGGCGATGGAGGCACCTGCGGTGGGCACGGCCGAGGCCGGCGCCGGGATGCCCCAGGTGATCAGCGTGCCCGCCAGTTCCGCGAGTACGTCCCGGATGAGTGCCCGGGTGGCGGCGACCGCCGCCCCGGCGAGCTTGATCGCGGACGACGCGTCTTTGGCCGACTCCGACGCGTTCGTGAGTTGCCCGCCGAGCTTCGACGCGTGCTCGCCGTAGGAGGCGGCCGACGTGCCGCGCCAGTCGACCACTTCTGTGCGGTTCTCCTGGTACTGGCCCGCGACCTGCGCCAAGCGTTCGGAAATGTTCTTCCACGTGTTGGCGACCGCTTCGACGGCAGGCGGATCACCCGCCAGGTCGTCGAACGGCTTCCGGATCCAGCTCACGTTCTCGATGATCCAGCCGACCGCGCTGGAGGCCAGCGAACCGAGCGGATCGGCGATGACACCGACGACACCCAAGCTCATCGCGATGCCGTCGATGGCCGCGGCGATCTCGTCGATCTCCTTGGCTCGCCCACTGTCGTCGTCGCTTCTCGTCGCGAAGACATTGCGACCGATGTCTTCGGCCGTGTCGAAGATTCCGGCCCCGGCGAGAACTTTTCCGTCGTCCTTGACCGGGGCGACGAGTTCGTTGTCCGTCATCGGTTCATCCCGTCCAGGTTCGTGCTCTCGCCCGAGTCCACCGTGCGGTAGCCGGTGGCCGTCGCGTGCAGGTCGCCGGCGGTGGCGTCCAGGGCGTCGGGCAGCTTCCTGAGCAGGTCCCGGGCCGTGTCGAGTTCCTCGTCGAAGACGAACGAGTACACCTGGCAGAGCAGGCCCATCGAGTCGTCGCCGAGCTTTACCCGTCCCGCCGCCTCGACGGCCTCCCTGACGTCCGGGGCCAGCACGTCCTCGATGTAGTCCGCGTGCTCGTCCAGGTTGTCGGCGCTGGTACCGAAGCCGGTCATCGCAGGACCGGTCCGTCGTAGTAGTCGTCGTCGTTCCGGGAGGTCTTGCGGGCCGGGCGGTCCGTCGGCGCCGCGGTCGAGTCGATCGCGGTGATGCCGCGCTCCACCTGCTCGCGCAGGAAGTCCATGCCCTCGCCGTCGCCCAGGACCGGGCGGACGGCGTCCTCGATCATCCGGGCGGCGCCGACCTGCGCCGTGCGGATGGTGTCGGTGATGGTCGCGGCCAGTGTCGCGTAGCCCAGCTCGATCGCCTTGGGCGTCAGGCGCAACGACTCGATGCGGCCACCCGAGGCGACCGTCACGGTCACGGCGCCGTCGCGGCTGGTGGACGTCGTGCGGGCGGCGCGGAACGCGGCGTTCACGGCCTCGATCCGCTGTCGGGCCTGCTGCAACTGCTGCTCGAAGTCGGCTAAGTACCGGTGTGGATCGGTCCCGGCTGGTGGGTCGTGGCGCATCGTGGCACGTCGGTCACATTGCGTGGGCGGGAATGGCACCATGCGTATCCATTCGGACCAGAGGGGGAACGACGTGCGGGAACGACCGGTCGTCACGGACGACCTGCGGGCACGGGCGACGTCGAACACCTGGCTCCAGGTGTTCGACCCGGTGCTGGAGAAGGTGCTCGGGCCGGTGGGGGAGGCCGTGGTGGGGCGCTACCTGGTCGACGCCGACGGGCGGATCACCGACACCTACGTGGAGAACCCGCGCCTGCTCCGGCCGGAGAACGAACTGGAGGCCGCGCTGCTGCTCGCCGGAGCCGGGCAGGTCGGGCAGGACGACGTCGTGGTCGCCCTGCTCGGCGCGGAACTGGTGCTGCCACTGGACCCTTCGCGACGCGAACGCCCGCACCTGGTCTTCCGGGACGAAGGGCCGGTGCGCGTGGTGGACGCGTTCACGTCCGCGAAAGTCCTGCCCGCCGACTGGCCACCGCACTGGCAGCGGCGCACGGGAGTCGAGTTGGCCGTGCTGTTCGACCGGGCCGGCGAGGACTTCGTCCTGCGGCTGTGCGGACCGGTCGGGCTGCGGGTCGACCTGCCCGAGGCCGGGTTGGTGCGGGCTCTGCGCGACGTCGTCGGGTCAGGCGTCGTCGTGGCGGGTGAGCAAAGCGCGTAGGACGGCCATCTCCCGGGCCGGCGCCGCGCGTCCGGCCCGGGAGATGGTGATCCACGTGCGGGGCCGCTTGCCCTCGTAGCCCTTGGCCGCCTCGACCAGGTCCGCCTGCTCCAGCACGCTGATGTGCCGGGACAGGTTGCCGGCGGTCCGGTCCAGGGTCGACCGCAGGTAGCCGAACTCCACGCGGTCGGCCTCGTTGGCGATCGTGAGGATGCCCAGTCGATCACGCTGGCGCACCACGTCGTCGAGGTCGCCGGTCGGGTGTTCGCTCACCGGCGCACCCTACTCAGTACCAAAGCGGCCAATGCCCCGACCACGGCGACGGTGCCGGGGAGCAGGACGTCCTTGGCGGCGAACAGGATGTCGGTGCGGCTGTCCGGGCGCCATCCCGGCCGCCGGAAGCGACGATCGCGGCTACTACGTCGAATCTTGTGAGTGGTATCGGGTTGGTGGCTGCCGCTCGTGCCCCGGGTTCACCCTCGAAAGCGGGAGGTCTGCTCCTCCCAGGGGAATCCGGGAAGAGGGTGGTCTGGAATGGACGGTGACACGACGCCGGGGAGGCTCGTCGTCGACGACGTCTCGCCGGTGGTGTCGTCGGGACGGTGGCCGGCGAAGGCCGTGGTGGGACAGCACGTGACCGTGGCCGCCGAGGTCTGGCGCGAAGGGCACGACGCGGTCGCGGCGACCGTGGTGTGGTCCGGACCGGACGGCGTCCGGCGGGAGACCCGGATGCGGTCGACGGACCCCGGATCGGACCGCTGGGCCGCGGTGATCGTGCCCGACGCCGTCGGTGAGTGGGAGTTCCGGATCGACGCTTGGTCCGATCCCTGGTCGACGTGGACGCACGCGGTGCGCGCCAAGGTCGATGCCGGACAGGACGCGACCGAACTGGCCAACGACCTGGAGATCGGCGCCCGCCTGCTCGACGCGGCGGCGGCCGGCGAAGGGGTCTCGACCCGGTTGCGCGATGAGACGCTGCCGTTGGCCGAAAGGCTCGCCGCCGCGTTCGACCCGACGGTGCTCGCCCACCTCGACGAGTTCCCGGTGCGCGAACTCGTCACGGAGGGCACGCCGCTGACGCTGTGGGTCGACCGACCCCGGGCCGCTTTCGGTTCGTGGTACGAGTTCTTCCCGCGCTCCACGGGTGGCGTCGACGCGGCCGGGCGGCCGGTGCACGGCACGTTCCGCACGGCCGCGACCGGGCTGGAACGGGTGGCCGCCATGGGCTTCGACGTGGTCTACCTGCCGCCGATCCACCCGATCGGCGAGGTCAACCGCAAGGGGCGGGACAACACGCTCGACCCCGGACCCGACGACGTCGGCTCGCCCTGGGCCATCGGGTCGGCGCACGGCGGCCACGACGCGATCCACCCGGAGCTGGGCACGGTCGCCGACTTCGAGGCGTTCGTCGCCGAGGCGGACCGGCTGGGCATCGAGGTGGCGCTCGACCTGGCCCTGCAATGCGCGCCCGACCACCCGTGGGTCGTCGAGCACCCGGAGTGGTTCACGCGACTGCCCGACGGCACGATCGCGTTCGCGGAGAACCCGCCCAAGAAGTACCAGGACATCTACCCGCTGGACTTCGACGAGGACCCGGGCGGCCTGTACGCGGCGGTGCTGCGCGTGGTCCGGTACTGGATCGACCGGGGTGTGCGGATCTTCCGGGTCGACAACCCGCACACCAAGCCGCCGGACTTCTGGGCGTGGCTGATCGACCGCGTCCACCACGACCGGCCGGACGTGCTGTTCCTGGCCGAGGCGTTCACCCGGCCCGCGCGGCTGTACGGGTTGGCCCGCCTCGGTTTCACCCAGTCCTACACCTACTTCACATGGCGCGACGACAAGGCGGAGCTGACCGACTTCGGCCGCGAGCTGCTCGCCCACGCCCACGAGTCGCGGCCCAACCTGTTCGTGAACACCCCCGACATCCTGCCCGTGCCGCTGCACGACGCCGGACCGGCGGCGTTCGCCATCCGCGCCGCGCTCGCCGCGACGCTGTCCCCGACGTGGGGTGTCTACTCGGGTTTCGAGCTGTTCGAGGGCGAACCGGTCCGACCCGGCAGCGAGGAGTACGCGCACTCGGAGAAGTACGAGCTGCGGCCCCGCGACTTCGCCGCCGCGCGCGCCGAGGGCCGGTCGCTCGAACCGTGGCTGGCGCTGCTCAACCGCGTCCGCCGCGCGCACCCGGCCCTGTGGTCGTTGCACGGCTTGACCTTCCACGACGTCGACAACCCGAAGCTGATCGCCTATTCCAAGCGTGACCCCGCGACCGGCGACACCGTGCTGGTCGTGGTGACCCTCGACCCCGACCACCCGCAGGAGGGCACCTTGACCCCCGACCACACCGCGTTGGGCGCCGAGCGCGACTTCATCGTCCGCGACGAGGTCACCGGCCAGGTGTGGGAGTGGGGCGAGCGGGTGTACGTCAGGCTCGACCCGGCGCGGGCCGTCGCCCACGTCGCCGCGGTGGTGTCCCGATGAGCCAGGCGGACGACTGGTTCAAGAGCGCGGTGTTCTACGAGGTGCTCGTGCGCGCGTTCAGCGACTCGGACGGCGACGGCTTCGGCGACCTGCGCGGCCTCGCGTCCCGCCTGGACTACCTGCAATGGCTGGGCGTGGACTGCCTGTGGCTGCCGCCGTTCTACGACTCGCCGTTGCGCGACGGCGGCTACGACATCCGCGACTTCCACACGGTGCTGCCGGAGTTCGGCACGGTCGAGGACTTCGTGCACCTGCTGGAGGAGGCGCACCGCCGGGGCATCCGCGTGATCACGGACCTGGTGCTCAACCACACCTCGGACGCGCACCACTGGTTCCAGGAGTCGCGCCGCGACCCCGACGGCCCGTACGGCGACTTCTACGTGTGGAGCGACGACGACACGAAGTACGCCGACGCGCGGATCATCTTCGTCGACACCGAGACGTCCAACTGGACGTTCGACCCGGTGCGCAAGCAGTTCTACTGGCACCGGTTCTTCTCCCACCAGCCCGACCTGAACTTCGACAACCCGGCCGTGCGGGACGCGATGCTCGACGTCATGCGGTTCTGGCTCGACCTGGGCATCGACGGCTTCCGGCTCGACGCCGTGCCCTACCTGTTCGAGCGTGAAGGCACCAGCGGCGAGAACCTGCCGGAGACGCACGACTTCCTGCGGCTGTGCCGCAAGGTCGTCGACGACGAGTACCCCGGCCGGGTGCTGCTGGCCGAGGCCAACCAATGGCCGACCGACGTCGTGGACTACTTCGGCGACCCGGACGTGGGTGGCGACGAGTGCCACATGGCGTTCCACTTCCCGCTCATGCCCCGGCTGTTCATGGCCGTGCGGCAGGAGACCCGCGAGCCGATCTCGGAGATCCTCGCGGCCACGCCGGAGATCCCGTCCGGCACCCAGTGGGGCATCTTCCTGCGCAACCACGACGAGCTGACGCTGGAGATGGTCAGCGACGAGGAACGGGCCTTCATGTACGCGGAGTACGCGAAGGACCCGCGCATGAAGGCCAACATCGGCATCCGGCGACGGCTCGCGCCCCTGCTGGACAACGACCGCGACCGGCAGGAGCTGTTCACGGCCATGCTGCTGTCGCTGCCCGGTTCGCCGGTGCTGTACTACGGCGACGAGATCGGCATGGGCGACAACATCTGGTTGCCCGACCGCGACGGCGTGCGCACGCCCATGCAGTGGACGCCCGACCGCAACGCCGGGTTCGGCACCGGCGACCCGGGCCGGCTCTACCTGCCGGTCGTGTCGGACGCCGTCTACGGCTACCAGGCCACGAACGTCGAGGCGCAGCTCGGCAGCCCCGGCTCGCTGCTGCACTGGACGAAGCGCATGATCGAGGTCCGCCGCGGGCACCCCGCGTTCGGGCTCGGCGGTTTCCGCGAACTGCGCCCGGACAACGTCGCCGTGCTCGCCTACCTGCGCGAGCACGGCGACGACGTGGTGCTGTGCGTCAACAACCTGTCCGCCCGACCGCAGCCGGTCGACCTGGACCTCGGCGGGTTCGCCGGGCGGACGGTCACCGAACTGACCGGCGGCGTGGACTTCCCGGTCGTCGGCGCCGCGCCGTACCGGATCACCGTGCCCGGCCACGGGTTCTTCTGGTTCGCGATCGGGGCGGCGGCGTGATCCCCGGACTGGCGGACTGGCTGCCCCGGCAGCGCTGGTTCCCCGGCGAGGACGCGGGCGAGGTGCGCGTGGTGCGGGCCGAGCCGTTCGCGGACGGCGGCGTACTGGCCATTGTGGACACCGCACTGGGACGGTTCCACGTGCCCGTGGGCATCCGCACGTCGGCCGACGTGCCCGCCGGGGCGGTGATCGGCACGGCGGACGGCCTGGTGCACTTCGACGCCTTGGCCGACCCGGAGCTGGTGGTCGGGCTGTACGAGGCGGTGGCCGCCGGACGGCCCGGTGCCGTGGCGTTCCGCCCGGAACCCGGCGCCGAACTGCCGCTGCCGGTGTCCGTGCGGGCGATGGGCGTGGAGCAGTCGAACACCTCGGTGGTGATCGGCGGGCACAGCGTGCTCAAGGTGTTCCGGCGCGTGTGGCCGGGGGAGAACCCGGACGTGACGTTGCACCGCGTGTTGCGGGAAAGTCCTTACGTGCCGGACCTGCTGGGCACGTTCGCGTTGGACGGCACGGACACGCTCGGCCTGGTCGAGTCGTTCGTCGCGGACGCGGTCGAGGGCTGGTCGGCGGCCCTGGACGACCTCGGGCACGTGCTCGCGGGCCGGTCGCGCGACCTGGACCTGGTCGGCGGGCTCGGTCGGCTCGGGGTCGCGGTGGCGGGGGTGCACGGTCGGCTCGGCCGGGCGCTGGGCTTCTCCCGCCTGTCGCCGGACACCACCGCCGACCGGTTCCTCGGCCGGCTCGACGACACCTTGGCCGTGGCACCGGAGTTGGCGCCGCACGCGTCCGCGCTGCGGGTGCTGCTCGACGAACGGGTGCGGTCCGCCGAACCGGCCGTGGCGCACCGGGTGCACGGCGACCTGCACCTGGGCCAGGTGCTGCTCTCCTCTGGCCAGTGGACGCTGCTGGACTTCGAAGGCGAACCCAGCGCGTCGCCGACCGAACGGGCACGGGCGGACTCGCCGCTGCGCGACGTGGCCGGGATGCTGCGGTCGTTCGACTACGTGGCGGGCCACCACCGGCTCGACGCGTCGACGTGGTCGGCCGACCACGAACGCCGGTCGCGCGACTGGGTGCGTGACGCCCGGCGCGCGTTCCTCACCGGCTACTCCGGCCACTCGGCCGTGGACCTCAAAGCGTCGAAGGCGTTGTTGCGGGCTTACGAGCTGGACAAGGCGTTGTACGAGGTGCGCTACGAGTCGGCCAACCGGCCGGAGTGGCGGACCGTGCCCCTGCGGGCGGTCCGCGACCTGATCGGACCCGTGGGCTGATGCCAGGGCGCGGGGGTTCTCCGGAGAACCCCCGCGCCGGCGGGTCACGGCGTGGACAGCGGGAGCTTTCCGATCCGGTTCGGGGTGAGCAGGCCGAACCACACGGCGTCCGGGCTGGTGACGTTGACGTCGCACGGGTACGAGGCCGACGACGGGGTGGGCCACATGCGGACCTGGCGGGTGGTCGGGTCGAAGCGGGCGATCTGGTTGCCCAGGCCGAACGCGGCCGGGAAGCTCACCGAGAAGTAGATCCGGCCGTCCGCCGCCTCGGCGATCGGACCGGCCATGGGCAGCGGGTTGCCGACGCTGCCGATGCCCAGACCCGCCAACACGCTGTTCAGGATGCCGCCGAGGCCGGACAGCGGGTACTCGACGATGCGTCCGGTGACGGGGTCGATGTTCGCGATCTTCATGCCCAGCGACTCGCCGACCCAGATCGTGCCGTCGCCCGCCGTGCGGACGCCTACCGGGTACGACGCCGGGGTGGGCATCGTGTACTGCGTGAACGCCTTGGTGTCGACGTCGATCGTCGCGACCTTGTTCAGCTGCGGCAGGTTGAACAGCACGGTCCGCCCCGGCCCCGGCTTGATGATGCCGAACAGGGCGCCGAGCTGCCCGAGGATCTCACCCGGCACGCGGTACCTGCCCCACTCCCCGGTGGCCGGGTCGTAGCGGCCGATCGAGTCGAGCCCGCCGAGCGTGAACCACAGCGCACCGTCCGGGCCGACGGCGAGGTCGTTGGCCAGGCCGAGCCCGGTGTGCAGGGGGATGTCCAGGGCGGTCAGGCTGAACGCGTTCGCCCACGGCAGGAGGTGTTCGGTCATCGAGCCGTCGGTCGTGTCGACGCGGAGCAGGCTGTTGCCGGTGACCTGCGGCAGCCACAGGCCGTCGCCGGCCACGTCCATGCCGCCCGGCACGGACAGCGGCATCGGTGTGGAGAAGTTCGCGAAGGTGCCGGACACCGGGTCGAAGCGGGCGACCTGGCCGCTCAGGTACTGCTCGATCCACAGCGCGCCGGTGTCGTCGAACTCGACCTCGCAGACCCCGCCCACCGGCAGTGCCGACGGCACCGGGCCGTACTCGACGATCGGGGTCGCGGCCGACGCCGTGCCCGGGACGAGGGCCGCGACCAGTGCCAGGAGCACGGCCAGTCGGAAGTGCTTGTGTCGCAAGCTTTTCGCTCGTCGCATCCAGGCGAGGGTAGTGGCGTCGAAGGGTTCCGGGGATCACTCCATCAGGTGGTCCGGAGCGCGGAGTGCGCGGTGGCGAGGCGTTCGGGTGCCGACGGGAAGGTCGTTCCCGAGATCTCGTCCGCCCACGCGAGCAAGGTGCGCATGTGCGTGGACGGCGACGTGGTGATGTCCGGCCGTCCTTCGACGACCAGCCCGCCGCCGCCGTCCACCGCGATCACGGTCCCGTCGCGGACCACGGTCGACCCGAAGCGGGCCTCGCCTTCGTGGACGACCAGGTCACGGACACCGACCACGGCCGGGGTCCCGGCGGCGCGGGCCACCACGGCGGCGTGGCTGGTCGGACCGCCGCGTGCGGTGACGATGCCGACCGACGCGGCCATGCCGTGCAGGTCCAGCGGGGACGTCTCCGGGCGGACCAGGATCACCGGCCCGGTCGTCCGCGCGGCCCGGTCCGCGGTCGTGGCCACGCGGCCCACGGCGACGCCGGGTACGGCGCCGGTGCCGCGGCCCAGCAGCGGGGTCGGGTCGGCGATGCGGGGGACCTCCGCCAGATCCCGGGGATCGACGCGGAGTACCGCCCTCGTCCGGTCGATCCGACCCTCCCGCGCGAGGTCGACCGCCGCGCGCACGGCCGCCGTGCCGACCAGTCCACCCGCTCGGGCCTGGAGGAGCCAGAGCTTCCCGGACTCGAAGGTGAACTCCACGGAACACACGTCGCGGTAGTGCCCCTCCAGCGTCGCCAAAGCGGACCGCAGGTCGTGCCACACGCCGGGTTCGCGGTCCAGCGCCGCGAGCGGCGACGTGAGGTGGCTGCCGGACACCACGTCCGTGCCCCGGTGTCCGAAAAGGACTTCGCCGTACGGTGTGGGAGCGCCGGTGTTCGGGTCGCGGCTGAACGCCACCCCGGTGCCGCTGTGCGGGTCCCGGTCGCCGAAGACCATGGCCTGGACGACCGCTGCCGTGCCCAGGCCGTGCGGGATGTCGTGCAGGGCGCGGTAGGTCCGCGCACGCGGCGTGTTCCAGGACGAGAACACGGCCTCGACCGCGCTTTCCAGGTGCGCGCGGTCCACGTCCAGGATCGTGGACATCATCCCCGGCATCGACACGGCCGCGCCCGAGCGGACCGACAGCGGCCCGTCGGGCACGGCGGCGGTCAGCTCGGCGAGCAGGCCCGTCGGCAACCGGCCCGAGCCCAGGAACTCCCGGCACGCGGCCGTGTCCACGACGACGCCGGGCGGCACGGGAAGGCCCAGGCCCAGCATGGTGGCCAGGCCCTGTGCCTTGGCACCGACAAGTCGTACCGGTGCGGGGACAAGGGGGTGGACGTGGCTCACCACCGGGGCATGCCCAACGTGGCCAACAGGTCTTCGTGCAGCTGGAACCACACCGTGTGGTAGGACTCCAGGTGGTCCGCCAGGTACGCCGACTCCCCGGAGCGGGCGCGGGCCAGCGCGGCCGACAGGCGTTCGCGGTAGCGCGCGAACCGGGGGAGCGCGGTGGCCAGCGCTTCGAGCACCGCGTCCGCCCGGTGGTCGAAGTCGGCGAACAGCTCCAGCACCCGGTCGGTGTCGGCGCGGCGTAGCTGCCACGCCGTGCACAGGTCGAGCAGTTCCGGGTTGAGGACCATGAAGTCCTTGTACGCGGCCATGACCGCGTCGTGGACGGCCTTCACCTCCTCGGCCCGGTACCACGCGTCGGCGGCCCGGCCCTTGTCGGTCAGGCACCACGCGCCCTGGGCGCGTGCGACCATGCCCGCCACCGCGAGGTCGATCAGGTCGGAGTCCACTGTGGACTCTTCGGTCCCGAGGGCGACGGCGATTCGCGCCGTGCCGCAGGAACCCATGCAGCGCAATGCGTACAGCGTGGCGACGGATGTCATCGGTCAAGCCCTTTCGCGACCGCGTGGCAGGCTCCCCGACCGGAGGCGTGGGCCACGACCTTCCCGTTCCGGACCCGGATCGCGGCCTCGGTGTCGTCGGCGTTGGCCACCCCGGCGTAGGCGGCCAGGGTGTCGTCGTCGAGCACGATCCGCAGCGCCGGCGGTGCCTCGAACGCCCGGTGCAGGCACCCCGCCACGTCCCCGATCCGCAGGCGCACCAACCGTCCCGCCTCGGCGGGGTTCGACGTGAGCACCACGGCCGTGACCGCGTCCTCGGGGCCGGCCGCGCGCACGGCCTCCTCGATCGCGCCGAGGCGCCGCGTGCCCAGGAACGCCACGACCCCGTCGAGCGTCAGGTCGGCCGACCCGCCGCCCACCAGGTCCGGCCACCACGCGGGCGGTCGCCACGGGTCGTCGCCGGGAGTCGGCGGCGGGATCAGCGGCAGGTACGGCGGGTCCCAGGAGTCTTCGAGGTCGAGCGACGCCAGGTGGTCGCACGCGCGGGCCACGTCGAACGGGTCGCCGGCGCCGGGCGCGGCCTCGGCGAGCCGGGCGACGCCGCCGAGCAGCGTCAGCACCAGTTCGGCCAACCGCACCCGGCGGGAACCGGTCTCCAGGGCCAGCCCCAGCAGCAGCGCTTCGACCTGCACGACCTGGGCCAATGCCGCGCGCAGCGGCTCGTCGTCCAGCACGCCGCCCAACGACCGCAGTCGCAGGTGGCCGTCCGCCGGTGCGTCGCCCGCGAGCGGCAGGCGGTCGAGCCAGGCGCGGGCGAACGCACCCGGCGTGCCCGGGGACGGCACCGGGCCACCCTCGGCGTGGTCCACGAGGTCGACCAGGACGGCCAGGTAGAGGGCGCGTTTGCCGGGGAAGTTGGAGTACACCGCGCCGCGGGTCAGGTCGGCCCGGTCGGCGATCCGGTCGATCCGGGCTTCCAGGTAGCCATGCTCGGCGAACTCGTCGCGGGCGGCGGCCAGGACCGCGTCACGGGTGCGTTCCTGCTGTTGGGCGCGGGTCAGGCGGACCACGGCGCACCCGGCTCGGTACTCATGTCATCAGGATACGCACACAATCCAGATGATGGGAACATCTCGTTTTGGTCCGTCCGGACTCCAGGGCGGGGGCGCACTCTCGGACCCAGCCTCTCCGACCCGGCGGACACCCCTCTCGCGCCGAGAGGTCGGAGAGCAGCCCGGCGGCTGGGCGCGACACCCCCTTCGCGCCCACCCGCCGGGCCTCCACGCGGGCCTCGTCTCTCGGGTTTCTTCTTTGGGGCCTCTTCTTCGCGCCCGCCACCGAACCGCGGCGGGCCGAACCACGCCGAATCGGGCAGGGCGGCCGAACCGGGTCGGTGCGGGACATCCCGTCGGAGCGAGCGGGTCGACGGGGTGAGCGGGTCCGTCGAACTCATGTCGCGAATCGCGCCTCGGGAATCCACGCCGCGCAGTCGTACTCGTGCTGACACGTCTTCACTGTCGCGCAACGGCTTCTGCCGCCATCTCCGCCGTCGGACCCCGCGGCGAGACCGTCGCGGTCCAAGCACTGCCAGGCGTATCCCACCCGCTCCGCCGAACGGTGTGCCGGCCGGAGTCAAGGCCGCCGCTACCGGGGGTCCAGCGGCCGTTCGCAGGATTCGGGGCGACCGACCGCTGGGAGGAATGATGGGAGACGCCGACAAGGCATGCGAAACGCCGGTCTGCGCGCACCGGACCGGGGCCGGATTCCACCTGTGCGGCCAGTGCCGGCAGGTGCTGGCCCGCGAACTGCTCTCGCTGCCCGCGCTCCACCGGGAGTGCGGCGCGTGGCACGACGACGCGCGGACCACGCGGGTGCGTGCGGATGTCGACGACATCCTCGCCTCCTGGTGCTCGCTGGTCGTGTGCGAGCGCGGTGTGGTGGGGCCTGCCACCGGCGAGGTCGAGGACCTCGCCGTGTTCCTCGACGTGAACCTCGCCTGGCTGGCCGGGCACGCCGCCGCCGCGGACTTCGCCGTCGAGGTGCGCGAGCTGGTCGAGGCCGCCGGCCGGCCCGTGACCGACTGCGGGCACGCCACGTGCGCACCGGACCGGTGCGAGGCGGGCCAGGAGTGGCTCGCCCTGCGCACCCGCGCACCCCGGCGTCCCTCGGGCGGCCACCGCGCACGCCGGCGCCGGACCAAGCGGCGCTCGTGATCCGCGAACACCTGCGAAGGGACGGAGATCCCGTGACCACCACGTACGAGCTTTCCCACCTGCGGGCACTGGAAGCCGAGTCGGTGCACATCTTCCGCGAGGTCGCCGCCACGTTCGAGAAACCCGTGCTGCTGTTCTCCGGCGGCAAGGACTCGGTGGTGATGCTGCACCTGGCCGCCAAGGCGTTCTGGCCCGCACCGCTGCCGTTCCCGGTGATGCACGTCGACACCGGGCACAACTTCGACGAGGTCATCGCCTACCGGGACGCCACCGTCGAGCGCTTCGGGCTGCGGCTGGTGGTGAGCAGCGTGCAGGACGACATCGACGCGGGCCGGGTCGTCGAGGAGACGGGTCCGCGCGCGAGCCGCAACCGGTTGCAGACCGCGGCTTTGCTGCGCGGCATCACCGAGAACGGCTTCACGGCCGTGTTCGGCGGCGCCCGTCGCGACGAGGAGAAGGCCCGCGCCAAGGAGCGGGTCTTCAGCTTCCGCGACGAGTACGGCCAGTGGGACCCGCGCAACCAGCGCCCCGAGCTGTGGAACCTCTACAACGGGCGGCACCGCAAGGGCGAGCACATCCGGGTGTTCCCGCTGTCCAACTGGACCGAGCTGGACATCTGGCAGTACATCCGGGACGAGGCGATCGAGCTGCCGTCCATCTACTACGCGCACCGCCGGCCGGTGGTGCACCGCGACGGGATGTTGTTGGCGCACACCAGGTTCGTCACGCTGCTCGACGGCGAGGAGCCGGTCGAGCAGCTGGTGCGGTTCCGCACCGTCGGCGACGCCACGTGCACCGGCTGCGTCGAGTCCGACGCCACCACCCCGGAGGAGGTGGTCGCGGAGGTCGCGGCCACCCGCGTCACCGAACGCGGCGCCACCCGCGCCGACGACCGGATCTCCGAGGCGGGCATGGAAGACCGGAAGAAGGAGGGGTACTTCTGATGGGACCGCTACTCCGGATCGCGACCGCGGGCAGCGTCGACGACGGCAAGTCGACCCTGATCGGCCGACTGCTCTACGACTCCAAGGCGTTCTTCGTCGACCAGCTCGCCGCCATCGAGCGCACCAGCCGCGAACGCGGCGAGGACGTGCCGAACCTGGCGCTGCTCACCGACGGCCTGCGCGCCGAGCGCGAGCAGGGCATCACCATCGACGTCGCGCACCGCTACTTCGCCACGCCCCGGCGCAAGTTCGTCATCGCCGACACGCCCGGACACGTCCAGTACACGCGCAACATGGTCACCGGCGCGTCCACCGCCGACGTGGCGCTGATCCTGGTCGACGCGCGCAAGGGCGTGTTGGAGCAGTCCCGGCGGCACGCGTTCATCGCCGCCCTGCTCGGCATCCCGCACTTCGTGGTGTGCGTGAACAAGATGGACCTGGTCGGCTGGTCCCAGGAGCGCTACGACGAGATCCGCGAGGAGTTCCGCCGGTTCGCCATGCGGCTGGACGTGCCCGACCTGTCGTTCGTGCCGATGTCCGCGCTCAACGGCGACAACGTGGTGAACCGGGGCACCGAGGCGCCCTGGTACGAGGGCACGTCGCTGCTGCACCACCTGGAGGAGGTGCACGTCGCGTCCGACCACAACCTGATCGACGCGCGGCTGCCCGTCCAGTACGTGATCCGGCCGCACCAGGACTTCCGGGGCTACGCGGGCACGGTGTCCGGCGGCGTGTTCCGGCCCGGCGACGAGGTCGTGGTGCTGCCGTCCGGGTTCACCACGGTCGTCGAGCGGCTCTGGGGACCCGGCGGCGAGCCGGTCGCCGAGGCGTTCCCGCCCCAGGCCGTGACCGTCGAGCTGGCCGACCACGTGGACGTGAGCCGGGGCGACCTGCTGTGCCGGCCCAACAACCGGCCGCACGTGGGCCAGGACGTGGACGCCATGGTCTGCTGGCTGACCGAGCGGTCGACGTTGAAGCCGGGGGCGAAGTACCTGGTGAAGCACACGTCGCAGCTCGTGAAGGCGTCCGTGCGCACGCTGGACTACCGGCTCGACGTCAACACGCTGCACCGCGACGAGACCGCGACGGGCTTGTCGCTCAACGAGATCGGCCGCATCAGCCTGCACACCCAGACGCCGCTGCTGTTCGACTCCTACCGGCGCAACCGGGGCACGGGCAGCTTCGTCCTGGTCGACGAGGCCACCAACGACACGGTCGCGGCGGGCATGATCACCGGCCCGCGCGTGTCCTCGTCCAACGTCGTGTGGCACGCGCCGACCGTCACCCGCGAGCAGCGGCCGACGCGCGGCCTGACCGTGTGGCTCACCGGCCTGTCCGGCTCGGGCAAGTCGACCGTGGCCGCCGAACTCGAACGCCGCCTGGTCGCGTCCGGCCGGCCCGCGTACCTGCTCGACGGCGACAACCTGCGCCACGACCTCAACGCCGACCTCGGGTTCGCCGCCGACGACCGCGCGGAGAACGTGCGTCGCACGGGTGCCGTCGCGCGGCTGTTCGCCGACGCGGGCACGGTCGCGATCGTGTCCCTGATCAGCCCGTACCAGGCCGACCGCGACGCGGTGCGCGCCGCGCACGAGGCGGCCGGGCTGGAGTTCGTCGAGGTGTTCGTGGACACGCCGTTGGAGATCTGCGAGCGACGTGACCCCAAGGGCATGTACGCGCGGGCGCGGGCCGGGGAGATCCGCGGCTTCACCGGGGTCGACGACCCGTACGAGGCGCCCGTCGACCCGGAGCTGGTGCTGCGCCCCGCCGACGGCGACCCGGCGGACGGTGCCGCCGCCGTGCTCGCGCTGCTGGACCGATGAGCGACGCCGACGCCCGGCTCGCGGCGCGGTTGGCGCGCGAGGCGGGCGACCTCCTGCTCAAGATCCGCGAGTCCGGCGGCGACGACCTCATGCGGCGCGGCGACGCCGAGTCCAACGCGTTCCTGCTCGCGGAGCTGGCCGCGTGTCGACCGGACGACGCCGTGCTGTCCGAGGAAGCCGCGGACGACCCGGCCCGGCTGGGCGCGAGTCGCGTGTGGATAGTCGACCCGCTCGACGGCACGCGCGAGTACGGCCGGCCCGGACGGGTCGACTGGGCCGTGCACGTGGCGCTGTGGCAACGCGGACGTGGCATCATGGCCGCCGCCGTCGCCGTGCCGGGCTTGAACCTGGTGCACGCCAGCGACGACGTCGTCCGGAAGTCAGCGCCCGCTCCAGCGGTACCGCGAATCCTGGTCAGCGACAGCAGGCCGCCGTCGTTCGCCGCCGCCGTCGCCGACGACCTCGGCGCGGTGCTGACGCCCATGGGTTCGGCGGGCGCCAAGGCGACGGCCGTGCTGCGGGGCGAGGCCGAGGCGTTCGTCCACGCGGGTGGGCAGTGGGAGTGGGACTCGGCCGCACCGGTCGGCGTCGCGCTCGCCGCCGGACTGCACGCGTCCCGTGTGGATGGTTCGCCCCTGGTCTACAACCGGCCCCACCCGTACCTGCCCGACCTGCTCATCTGCCGCGCGGACGCGGCGCCGAGGGTGCTGGCGGCGATCAGGGCGACCTGAGCCGCGTCGCGACGGGACCGCCCGGCGCGGTCCCGGCCGCGCGGTCCGCCACCGTGGAGGTGCACGCGAGATGTACCACGATTTGCAGATCAACCGCCTGCGGGCGTTGGTCACCGTCGTCGACGTCGGCGGTTTCCGCCGCGCGGCCGAGGTGTTGCACGTGACGCAGCCGGCCGTGAGCCAGCAGATCCGGCAGCTCGGCAGCCTGGTCAAGGGGCCGATCTTCCTGTCGACCGGGCGCGAGCTGAAGCTCAGCGCGCAGGGCGAGGAGCTGCTCGGCTACGCCCGGCGGATCGTCGCGCTCAACGACGAGGCCGTCGACCGCTTCGTGCCGCAGTCGGGCAAGGTGCGGCTGGCGATCGGGATCGGCGACCAGTTGGCCGAGGCGTTGCCGGAGATCCTGGCGTTGCTGGCCAAGGGCATGCCGCACGCGCAGGTGAGCGTGCGCACGGGCCTGAGCGAGTCCTTGGAGTCGCAGGTGGCGGCCGGTCGGCTCGACCTGGCGTTGCTGCTGCAACCCCGGCCGCAGCTCACCGCGGGCACCAGCCACGAACTGGGGCGGCTGCGGATGGACTGGTTCGGCCGGCCCGTGCACTCCGACGGCGCCGCGCTGCCGTTGACCCTGTTCACCGAGCCGTGCAGCCTGCGCGGCCGGATCGTCGACGCGTTCAACGCCTCCGACATGCCCTGGCGTGTCGGCTACGAGGGTGCGGAGCTGATCGGCCTGCGGGCGGCGGCCAAGGCCGGTCTCGGCGTGGCGTGCCTGGTCGCCAACGGCGACGAGCTGTGGGGCCTGCCGCGCACCGAGCGCGAGCTGCCCGAGCCGCCCGGCCCGGTGCCGGTGACGATGGCGATCTCGCCGGGTGCGGCGTCGCCGGGCTTCACGCGCGTGGCCAAGCGCGCGCTCCAGAACGCTTTGCACGGCTACCCGTTCGCCGAATGACCGGGGAGGATGACCATGGACCACACCAGGAGCCGGGTCGTGATCGTGGGTGCCGGTGCCGCCGGCGTCACGGTCGCGGCCCGGCTCGCCGGTCTGCCCGCCGACGTGTCGCTGGTCGACCCGGACCCGCGGCCCGGCCGGGGCGTGGCGTACTCGACCGGCCACGCCGGGCACCTGCTCAACACCCCGGCGGGGCGGATGAGCGCGTTCCCGGACGAGCCGGACCACTTCGTGCGGTGGGCGTCCCGGCTGACCGGGCGCGCGGTGGGGCCGGGGGAGTTCCTGGCCCGCCACCACTTCGGCACGTACCTGGGGTCGGTGCTCGCGGGGTGTCCCGTGCGCCACGTGCGGGCGCGGGCGGTGGGGGTGCGTGCGGGTGCGGTCGAGTTGGCGGACGGGCGGGCGTTGCCGTTCGACGCGGCCGTGCTGGCGGTGGGCGCGTTCCCGTCGTCGGGGTCGTGGGCTCCGCCGGCGCTGGTCGCCGACTCGCGCTTCGTGCCGAACCCCTGGTCCGCAAACGCTTTCGTGTCGGTGCCGGACGACCTGGACGTGCTGCTGGTGGGGACCGGGTTGACGGCGGTGGACGTGACCATGCTGCTGGACCGGCCCGGACGGGTGGTGCACGCGGTGTCCCGGCACGGGTTGCTGCCCCGTGCACATGCGCCGTCCCGGCCGGTCGACGTGCCGCGGGTGGAGGGGTGTTCGGACTTGGACTCGGTGCGCGCCTTGCTCGTCGGGCGGGTGCGTGCGCTGGGGGACTGGCGCACGGCCGTCGACGGGCTGCGGCCCGTGACGGCGGGGTTGTGGCAACGGCTGTCCGAGGTGGATCGGGCGCGGTTCCTGGCCGAGGACGTGCGGCTGTGGGACGTCCGTCGGCACCGGATGCCGCCGGCGGCTGCCTCGTGGGTGGGCAGGACGCGGGCCGTCGGTCGTCTGCGCGTGCACCGGGGGTCCGTCGTGGCGGCCGACCTGTTCCGCCGCGCCGTGCACGTGCGCTTGTCGACGGGTTCGGTGCTGCGCGTGGGTGCCGTCGTCGACTGCACGGGTCAGCACAACGACCCCGCGCTCGCCACCGACCCCCTGATCCGGTCCCTGCTCCGGACCGGTCTGATCCGCCGTGACCCTCTGGGCCTGGGCATCCGCACCGCCCCCGACGGCCGTGTGCTGCCGCTCGACGCTCCACTGTGGACCATCGGCGCCCCGCGCCGAGGCGACCTGTGGGAGACCACCGCGTACCCCGAGATCCGCGCCCAGGCCACCACCGTCGCCGAGTCCGTCGCCACCCACCTGTCCACCACCGCCTACCACGCGGCCTGACCCCGCGAGTTATACGTTCAGACACCGCGAAATGTGCACTCGGACACCGTGAAACATGCATTCGTGCACCGACCCTGGCGAGGCCCATGGTGCCCGAACGCATAACTCATGGTGTCCGAGTGCACATTTCGTGGTGTCCGAGTGCATAACTCGCGAGGGTGGGGGTGGGCCGGAGGGCCGGCCCACCCGGGGAGGGATTAGGCGGGGGTGGTGGTGGGGTGGTCGGTGCGGGTCAGCCAGTGGGTCACGGCGGCGGACAGGACCTTGCGGGACAGGCGGAACTCCGCGGCGGTGATGTGCTCCTGGGGGGTGTGGTCCAGGGAAGCGTCACCCGGGCCGTAGGCCACCATGGGCACGTCGCGCCACGTCGTGGCCAACGTGTTCATGTCGCTGCTGCCCTTCTTGGCCAGGTACCGGGGCGTGACCCCGGCCGCCCGGAAAGCGGGCGAGAACGCCCGCACCAGCGGACTGGTCCGCGGCGTGGCGTGGCCCGGCGTCGCCCGCAGCACGGTCGTCCGCACCGGCTCGGCCACCCGTTCCACCAACGCCGCCAACGCGTGCACGTCGGTCGTGTGCGGCACCCGCACGTCGAACACCGCCTCGCCCAACTGCACGTCGCCGCCGTTGCGCGCGTCCAGGCCCAGCACGGCCATCATCGCCTCGGGCGAGTACTCCGCGATCGCCGCGCGCAACCGGGCCACCACGTCCACCAACTGGTCCGCGGCCGTCACGACACCGTGCCCGGCCGTGTGGCCGACCGGCGTGCGCACGGTCAGCCGGATCTTGAGCAGACCCCGGTAGCTGATCGTCAACGCACCGGCGCCGGACGGCTCGCCGACGATCACCGCGTCGGCCGGGTAGTTGTCGCGGACGAAGAACGCACCGGCCGAGGTCATCTCCTCCTCGACCGCACCGACCACGCGCAACTGCGTGCCCGCCGGGACGTCCGCCTCGACGAGGGTCTCCAGGAACGCGGCCAGGCTGCCCTTCGCGTCCACGGTCCCGCGTCCGTGCAGCACCTCGTCGTTCGACCACCGCGCCGGCCACCGGTGGGCCACGGTGTCCAGGTGGCCCAGCAGCAGCAGTCGGCGCGCGCCGGACCCGCGCACGGCCACGAAGTTCCCGGCCTGGTCGATGCCGGAGTCCACGCCGTGCTCGGTACACCAGTCGACCAGGTAGTCGGCGAGTTCGCGCTCGTCGGCCGACACCGACGACAGCTCCACCGTCCGCGTCAGCAGGTTCAGGTCGTCGGCCGGCGGCGTGGCCCGCCAGAACCGCGTCCCGGACGCGGGTGCCAGCACGTGCGGCCCGGTGATCGCCACGTCCGCCGCGCCGGTCAGCGCGATCTCGGCCGCGCGGACCTTCTGCTTCATCCGCCCGGACGCGTACTGCCCGCCCTCGCCCGGCAGCACGTGCTCCTGCCGCGAGGTCGGGTCGGTCGGGTCGGCCAGCAGTCCCGGCGTCCCGGTCACCAGCCGCAGGTGGTCGGCGTCCAGGGCGTTGGCCAGCTCCGCGGCCAGCACGTCCGCGTCCACGTTCAACGCCGACCCGCCCGCGCTGTCGGACACCGGCGGCGACAGGCACACCACGTCGAAAGCCTCCAGCAGGGACAGGATGCGCTCGACGTCCACACCGGACACCACGCCCGCGCGGTGGTCGCGCACCACGGTCACCCGGCCGTCGCTGACCGCGCGGATCGGCGGGTTGGCCGTGCCGCACACCAGGGCGTCGTCCGCCGCCGGTGCCGTGTAGGCGATGATCCCGCGCGTGGCCAGCGCCTGCCGCACGCGCGGCAGCGTGACCCGCCGGTACGCCTCGACGATGTGCGCCATCTCCTCCGGCGGGCAGTAGCGCACGTCGTCGCCGTTGCGCAGCCGCAGGAACCTGATGTCCCGGCCGATGCTCTCGTAGTGCTCGACGATCCCGGCCGCGCCGCCCGCCACCAGCAGCACGCGCGCGCCGCGCAGCGGGATGCCCGCCAGTTCGTCGAAGACGGTGTCGTGGCGCAGCGACGCGCTTCCGATCTTCACAACGTACAGCGCCGACTTCCGTGTGCCGGCGACGTGCCCGAGTACGGACATCCTTGCGTCTCCTGTTCAGCCGATGCCGCGGGTGTTGCCGCCGTCGGCGACGAGAACCGTGCCGGTGACGTAGGACGCCTGGTCACCGGAGAGCATGGCGACCAGCGCGCCGAAGTGCCCGGCGTCGCCGATGCGCCCGAGCGGGATGCCGCGCGCCACGCGGGCGAGTTCGTCCTCGACGTGGTCGCCGAACTGCTCGTCGAGGATCGGGGTGCGGTGGTAGCCGGGCGCGATCACGTTGACCGTGACCCCGTTGGCGCCCAACGCGTGCACGAGGCCCTTCATGTGCCCGAGCAGCCCCAGCCGGGCCACCGACGACAGGCCGCTGGCCGGGCTGGGCTGCTTGACCGCCTCGGACGCGATCATCACGATGCGGCCCCAGCCGGCCGCCTTGAGGATCGGCAGCGCGGCCAGGGTGATCGACACGTGCGGCAGCAGGTTCCCGTCGACCGCCTCGCGGTAGTCGGCGGGCTCGAAGCTGTCGACCGGGCCGAACGGCACGCCGCCGGTGTTGGTGACCACGATGTCGAGTCCGCCGAACACGTCGGCGGTGTGCCGCACCCAGGCCGCCGCCGCGTGCTCGTCGCGGATGTCCACGGGGACGCTGAGCACGTCACCGGGTCCGGCCGCGTTCACCTCGGCGTGCGCCTTGGCCAGCCGTGCCGGGTCGCGCCCGCAGATCGACACGTGCGCGCCCTCCGCGGCGAACGCCTTGGCGACGGCGAGGCCGAGTCCGCTGCTCGACGCCGCGACCAGGGCCACCCGCCCCTTGATCCCGAGGTCCATGTCCCATCCTCTTCATCCGATCGGCAGATGCCGGTATCCGTAGCGCGCGAGCAGCGGCAGCGCGGGCACGGACGCGGCGACGATCTCCCGTGTGCTCAGTGCGGAGCGCCACCGGTCGTCGGCGCGGATCGTGGTGGCACCCCGGGCGAGCCGGTCCGGGTTGCCGGTGACGGTGTGGTTCACGCCGAGGGTCACCCGACCGTCGGCGTCGACGGGCGGCTCCCCGTCGAGTCCCGCGAACTCCATGACCTCGGTCAGCACGCCGCGCGGGTCGGCGCACAGGTCCTCGTGCCGCACCCGCAGGTAGCGGTCGGGCGCGGCGCGGCCGAGCAGTTCGGACGCGACGTTGAACGCGGTCCAGTAGGCACTGCTGCCCGCCGGGCTCATCGGGTCGATGTAGTCCTTGGCGCGCTTGTAGGACAGCGCGGTCGGCCGCGGGTCGCGGACCATGTGCAGCACGCGCACGTCCAGGTCCTCGCGGCCGAGCAGGGCGGCGGCCTCGCCGGGGTACTTCGACCCGTCGACGACCAGTCGGCCGGCGCCGTTGCCCGCCAGACCACGGTAGATCCCGGCCGTGCGCCCGGTCGCCTCGACGACCCCGCGCGGCGGCCTCCCGCCGCGTCGCCAGTCGGCCAGGCGGGCGGCGGTGTGCCGGGTGCGCAGGTAGTGCCGCTGCTGCGCGACCATCCGGCGCGCGGCCGACGGGTCGGCGGAGCCGTCGGCGTACAGGACAGCCGACCACAGCTCGCACTGCGTCAGGTCCTGGCCGCAGCCGCACAGCGTGTTGGTGCCCTCTTTGAGGACGCCGTTGCGCCACAGGTAGTGCAGCTCGCCGACGTGCAGCACGCCGGGCAGTTCGTTGAGCACGTTGCCCAGCAGCGTGCTGCCGCTGCGCATCCAGCCCGTGATGTAGAGGACGCGGGTCTCAGGCGCCATCGTCGGCCTGCCACGACAGCGTCATGAGGTGTTGCGGCAGGTGTACGGCCAGGCCGATCCGGGTGGACGCCTCGAACACGTCGCCGTCGGACTCCCGGCGCAGCGCGATGTGCGCGACGTCGGGCAGCAGCAGCGTGAACGCGGCCCGGAAGTCGCCCAGCAGCAACGAGTCGCGCGGGATCATCCGGGTGCGCGACACGGTGATGCCCGCGACCTGGAGGCGGCCCAGCAGACCGGTGCGCACCATCTCCCAGTAGGTGAACGGGTGCGCCACGATCCCGTCGCACGACCCGCCGGTCTCCTCGACCTCGGCGGCGGCCCGGGTGACGGCCTGCTCCAGGCCGTGCGGCGACGCGGTGTGCCGGGTGCCCGGCAGGTTCAGCAGACCGGTGATCGCGCCGTCGGCCGTGCCGGTGAGCAGGGACTGGTTCTCCACCACGGACAGCCGGACCAGCACGCGGAAGTCGACGTACTGGGCGAGCAGCTCCGGGTGGTCGAGCACGCCCTCGGGCGCGGGGACGCGGGCGACCAGGTCGGTCAGCGGCGTCTCGGCGAGCCGGGGCGCGAACGCGGCCTCGGGCGTGCTCGCGTACGAGGTGCCCGCGGTGGCGAGCGCGCCGCGCGGCGGCTCGTGCACGAACGTCGCCGGCCCGTCGGCCACCCGCGCGGTCTTGAGCAGGTGCCGGACGGGGTAGCGCGGGCGGGACGCGAACAGCGGGAACGCCGCGGGCAGGTGGGTGGAGAACGGGACCACCAGGTCCCCGGCGTCCGACGCGGCACCGGCGATCGCGGCGAACTCCGCGCCGGGCGTACGGGCGGGGTCCGCGACGGTCAGGGTCGAAGTCATCTGCACTCCTCGTGGGCGGCGGAAAGAGTCGGAAAGCCTCCGGACGAGCATAGGATCGGATGCCGGGATTTTTACGCTCCGCAGCCGCAGCCCTGCTTATACATGTGTAGCCGCGTGATTATCGTGCCTGCTCATAAGTCGTCCGGTGTGAGACGACAACGGGCGGTTATTGGATATTTTCACGTTCCGGACATAACTTGGTCCTACCCCGATCACGCACCGCCAGGAAGTAGGGAATGACATGTCGAAGACCGTGCTCGCCGCCGAGTGCCCCGAGTGCGCGGCCGACGTCGGCCTCGACGCCGACGCCCGCGTGAGCGAGATCGTCGAATGCGTCGAGTGCCGCAGCGAATTGGAGATCGAATCCGTCGATCCGCCGACCCTGGTGCGCGCGCCGGAGGTCGAAGAGGACTGGGGCGAGTAGTCCGCCCCCTCATCTAGGGACGTATGAGGATGAATCCGGTTGGTCCGCGCCTGGGCGTTCTGGCATCCCGGGTGCGCGTCGAGGAGAAAGCCATCATGGCCGCGCTCGACCGGCGCGGCGTCGCATTCGAGCACCTGGACCCCAGGACGTTGTCCGTCACCGGCGGCGCCGCCTGGGCGGGTCCGGAGTTCGTCGTCAACCGCGAGGTCGGGCACTACCGCGCGCTCTACGCGGCCAGTGCCCTCGAAGCGGCCGGGGCGACCGTGCTGAACTCGGCCGCCGCGACCCACGTCAGCGGCGACAAGTGGCACACGTCGGCGGCCCTGCTCGCGGCCGGGCTGCCGACACCGGCGACCACGCTGGCGCTCACCTCCGAGGCCGCGCTCAAGGCGTTGGAGGAGATCGGCTACCCGGCGGTGATCAAGCCGCTGGTCGGGTCCTGGGGCCGGCTGGTCACCAAGGTCGCCGACCGCGACTCGGCCGCGGCCGTGCTCGAACACGTCGAGGCGCTGCCCTCGCCCCAGTCGCACGTGGTCTACCTCCAGGAACTGGTGGGTCGGGCCGACCGCGACATCCGCGTGATCGTCGTCGGCGGCGAGGTCGTCGGCGCGACGCACCGGCGGGGCGACGAGTGGCGCACCAACGTGGCGCGCGGCGCGGCCAGCGAGCCGTGCCCGCTCACGGACGAGATCACCGATCTCGCGGTCCGCGCCGCCGCCGCCGTGGGCGCGGACATCGCCGGGGTCGACCTCATCGAGGCAGAGGAAGGACGCCTGACCGTGCTCGAAGTCAACGACCGGGTGGAGTTCAAGGGCTTCCAGAGCGCCCACCCCGGTCTGGACGTCGCGGACCGCATCGTGGACCTGCTGCTGAGCAGGGCCGCCGCATGATCCGGGTCGCGGTCGTCGGTGCCGCCGGCTACATCGGCGGCGAACTGCTCCGCCTGCTCGTGTCCCACCCGGACGTCGAGCTGGCCGCGGCCACCTCGCGCAGCCTCCAGGGCCGCCAGATCGACGGCGTGCACCCGAACCTGCGCAGCCGCACCACGCTGAGGTTCAGCGCCGAGGACGAACTCGACCACTACGACGCGATCTTCCTGGCGACGCCGCACCGCGAGACCATGGCGCGGATGACGGAGTTCCTGGGCCTGGCCCGGACCGTGATCGACCTGTCCGGCGACTTCCGGCTCGCGTCGACCGCCGCCTACGAGGACTACTACGGCACACCGCACACGGCGCCCGACCTGATCGAGTCGTTCGTCACCGGCCTGCCCGAGTTGCACCGCGAGGCGCTGCGCACGGCCGACCGGATCAGCGTGCCGGGCTGCATGGCCAGCGCGGGCATCCTCGCGCTGACCCCGCTCGCGCACGCCGGGCTGATCCGCGGCGAGATCACCGTGGACGCGCGCACCGGCTCCAGCGGCTCGGGCGCCAAGGCCGGCTCGGAGAACCTGCACGCCGAGCGCAGCGGCGCCCTGCGGGTGTTCGCGCCGACCAGGCACCGGCACGAGGCCGAGATCTCCCAGGCCACGGGTCTGCCGGTGCGCATGACGGCCACGGGCGTCGAGGCGGTGCGCGGCGTGCAGCTCGTCAGCCGGGCGCACCTCGCGCCGGACGTGGACGAGCGCGACATCCGGTCCGCCTACCGGGCGGCGTACGGCGACGAGCCGTTCGTCCGCGTGGTGGCGCACCGGCGGGGCCTGCACCGGTTCCCGGACGCCAAGATCCTGTCCGGGTCCAACTTCTGCGACGTCGGCTTCGCGCTCGAGGCCGGCTCGCCGCAGGTCACCGTGATCTCGGCGCTGGACAACCTCGTCAAGGGCGGCGCCGGCAACGCCGTGCAGTGTCTGAACGTGCGCTACGGCCTGTCGGAGCGGGCCGGGCTCGAGTTCACCGGTCTGCACCCGAACTGACCGCTGGGGAAGGGAAGAGGCATGAGCAGCAGCACGTTGGCGCCGCCGAGCACGGTGGCGGCGGTGTCGGTGGACACCGCGGCCGGGGTCGACCTGGCCGAGATCGCCGCACGTATCCGCGAACACGTCGTCGACATGTGCGCGGGTCCCGAGGGCGGGCACGTCGGCGGGTCGATGTCGCTCGTCGAGATCCTGGCCACCCTGTACTTCCGGGTGATGCTGGTCGACCCGCGGTTCCCGGCCTCGCCGGACCGCGACGTGCTGCTGCTCAGCAAGGGGCACGGCGGGATCGCGCTGTACGCGACGCTGGCCGAGGCCGGGTTCTTCCCGGCCGAGCGCCTCGCCGGGTACGGCACGCCCGGCAGCCCGCTGATGGCGCACCCGAACACGGCCGTGCCCGGTGTCGAGATGCCGACCGGGTCGCTGGGCCACGGCCTGGCCCTGGGCATCGGGTACGCGCTGGCCGCCCGGCTCGACGAGTCCGACCGCCGCACGTTCGTGATCATGGGCGACGGCGAGCTCCAGGAGGGCTCGGTGTGGGAGTCGGCGTCGGTCGCGGCGGCGCAGCGGCTGGACAACCTGGTCGCCGTGGTCGACCGCAACGGCCTGCAGATCACCGGCGGCACGCACGAGGTCAACGACCTGGAGCCGCTGGCCGACCGGTGGCGGGCGTTCGGCTGGCGGGTGTTCGAAGTGGACGGTCACGACGTCGACGCGCTCACCGACGCGCTGACCACCGAGCCCGAGAACGGTCGTCCGACGGTCGTGCTCGCCCGCACGGTCAAGGGCAAGGGCCTGCCCATGGTGGAGAACCAGATCCGCAGCCACTACGCCAAGCTCGGCGGCCGGGCGCACCGGCTGGCCCGCGCGGCGTTGCGCGAGGGACGGTCGTCGTGACCGCACCCGTCAAGGTCCGCTCGTCGCGGGAGGTCTACCGCGACGTCCTGGTGGAGGTGCTCGCCGACGACGAGCGCGCGATCTGCCTGGACACCGACACCGGCCTGTTCGCCGGCGTCGACTTCGGCGCGGCGGCGCGGCGTTACGTCAACATCGGCATCGCCGAGCACACGGTGATGGGCGCCGCCGCCGGGTTGGCCAAGGAGGGGCGCGTCCCGTTCGTCAACACGATGGCCGCGTTCGCGGCCTCGCGGGCGATCGAGGCCGTCAAGATCGACATCGCCTACAACAACCTGCCCGTGCGCATCGCCGCCACCCACTCCGGGGTGTCCGCGGGCCACCTCGGTCCCACGCACCACGCGTTGGAGGACCTGGCGGCGATGCGCGTGCTGCCGAACATGACCGTGGTGGTCGCCGCCGACGCGGCGACCACGGAAAGCCTGCTGCGCCAGGCTTTGTCGCTGCCCGGACCGGTGTACCTGCGGCTGGGCCGCAACGCCACGCCGGACCTGCCGGCCGGCCCGCCCGTGCGGCTCGGCGAGGCCCAGGTGCTGCGCCAGGGCACGGACGTCGTGCTCGCCGCGTGCGGTGCGTACCCCGTGCTGTCCGCGATCGAGGCCGCCGACCTGCTCGCGGCCGAGGGCGTCGAGGCGACCGTGCTGCACGTGCACACGGTCAAGCCGCTGGACACCGCGACGCTGGCCGCCGCGGCGGGCTTCACCGGCGCCGTCGTCACCGTCGAGGAGCACTGGGCCGCCGGTGGCTTCGGCTCGGCGGTGGCCGAGGCGCTCACCGAGCTGATGCCGGTGCGCGTGCACCGGTTGGCGCTGCCCGACGAGTTCGTCGGCGTGTCGGGTTCCCAGCGCTTCCTGCTCGACCGCGCGGGCGTGACCGCCGCCGCGATCGCCGAGCGGGCCAAGCGGAGCATGAGAGGAAAGATCCGGTGAACGACTACCGGTTACGCGGGTGGTGGCGGGACGGCACCATCCTGGACGACCTGCGGCGGGCGACCGCCGCGACCCCCGACAAGACCGCAGTGGTGTGCTACCAGGAAGACGCTGACGGTGGTCACGGCCCGGTGGCGCTGACCTACCGCGAGCTGACCGCGAAGGTCGAGCGGATCGCGGGCAACCTGCACCGGCTCGGCGTGCGGCACGGCGACGTGGTGACGCTCCAGCTCCCCAACACGTGGCAGCTCGTCGCCACGATCCTGGCGTGCGCCCGGATCGGCGCGGTCGCCGGACCGGTCGTGCCGATCATGCGCCGGCGCGAGGTCGAGTTCGCCACCCGGTTGACCGCGAGCCCGGTCTACGTCGGCGCCGCGACGTTCCGGGGCTTCGACTACGCGGCGATGAGCGCGCGGGTCGCCGAGACCGTGCCGACGTTGCGGCACCGTGTGCTGCTCGGCGGCGGTGCCGACGGCTCGCTCGACTTCGAGGCGGAACTGCTGGCTCCGGAGTCCTCTTTGGACGGATCAGTCGAGGCCGGTCCGGACGACGTCGCCCAGGTCATGTTCACGTCCGGCACGACCGGCGAGCCGAAGGGGGTCGTGCACAGCCACAACACCCTGTACTCGATGAACCGCGCGCAGGCCGACGTGCTGCACCTGTCCGGCGACGAGGTCACCGCGATGGGCTCCCCGACCACGCACCAGGCCGGCTACACGTGGAACCTGGTGATGCCGCTGCTGCTGGGCGCCACGTCGGTGCACGTCGACCACTGGGACGCGGCGCTGATGCAGGAGATCCTGGAGAAGCGGCGGGTCACGTTCTTCATGGGCGCTCCCACGTTCCTGTCCGACCTCATCGCGCGCCAGGCCGACGCGCCACGCGACCTGTCCGCGTTGCACACGTTCGCCACGGGCAGCGCACCGATCCCGCCGCTGCTCGTCGAGCGCTGTCGCGACGTCCTGGGCTGCCGGCTGTACGCGTTGTGGGGCATGACCGAGAACGGCTGCGTCACGATCACCCGCCCCGAGGACCCGGCCATGCGCGCGGCCGAGAGCGACGGCACGGCCGTGCCCGGCATGGAGGTCCGCGTCGTCGACCGCGACACGGGCACGCCCGCGACCGGCGGGAGACCCGGCCTGCTCCAGGTCCGCGGGTCCGCGCAGTGCCTGGGCTACTACCGCAGGCCCCAGGTGTACGCCGCGTGCGTCACCCCCGACGGCTGGTTCGACACCGGCGACCTGGCCCGCGACGACGGCCACGGCGGCATCCGGATCACCGGCCGGGTGAAGGACCTGATCATGCGCGGCGCGGAGAACATCCCGGCGATCGAGGTCGAGGCCGCGTTGCTGCGGCACGAGGCGGTCCGGGACGTGGCCGTGGTGGGCTACCCCGACGACCGGCTCGGCGAGCGCGCGTGCGCCGTGCTGGTGACCGGCGGCGTGCCGCTCACGCTCGCCGACGTGCGCCACCACCTCGACGGCCTCGGCATGGTCAAGCACTACTGGCCGGAACGGCTCGAATTCCTGCCGGAACTGCCCCGGACGCCGTCCGGGAAAATCCAGAAATTCGTCCTTCGCGAACGCCTGCGGGCGGGTGCGTGACGGACCCCGCTTTCGCCGCCACGTGGTCGTATGCGTGGCGGCGTTCGCGGCGTGGCGGCCCTGCGGTGTGATCGGCTGGGGTATAACCGCTGTTCAAGGCTTGGCGTGCCCCTTGATTCGCATTCCAGGGGAATTCGACCTGATTTCGTCATGTGTGCGGGCCTGACCGAAGCACGCGCTTTTGGTGACCGGTGAACTGGTCGCGAGGATTTCGGGGAATCCATACTGGTTTCCGACGGAATCGGTTTGTCGGTGGAGGGAGGGGAAATGTCAGTCCTGACCGCGCTTGGCCTGGCGGTAGACGCGCATCTTCGCTCTCGTGCCGCACACGGCCATGGAACACCACCGACTCGCCCGGTTCCGGGACCGGTCGTAGAAGGCCCACTCGCAGCGGTGCTCCTGGCAGGCCTTGAGACGTTGCCAGGAGCCGTCCACCGTCGCCTCGGCGACCCGCGCCAGCACGGTCCCGAACGCGCCGCGCACGTCGTTCTGCGCGGGCGCCAGGCCGATCGCGCCCGTCGGGTCGCAGCGCAGGACGAGGGGGCAGGCGCGGGCGATGTGCTCGAACGTCCGGCGGGCCTCGGGGTCCGGTTCGACGCCGTTGTTCTCCCGCAGCAGTGCGCGCAACGCCTCGCGCAGCGCCACCGCGTCGCGGCGGTCGAGGTCGTCGGGTCGGGCGTCCGGGAAACCGTTGCGCCCCAACCAGTGCGCGAGGCCCTCGGTGGTGGCGAACTCGTCCGGCCCGAACTCGACGTTGATGCTGTTGACGAACGACTGCACCAGCGTGAGTCCGCCCGGTGCCGCCGCCCTGTCCCCTGGTTGCCTGGTCACGTCGGTGATGTTACCGGTGTAGTTCAGTCGCCGGTAGCGACGATGTCAGGCGTTCCGGGTGAATCCGTCACGTGTCCGGCCGGACGCCGCGGTCGTGAGCCTCCCTGCCCGACGTCGGGGGGTCGTTAGCGAGCAACGACATCCGCACGCCGGGGCCGGCCGTCATCGACCAGCCCGCCCCCGACGACACAGGTCAGGAATCGTCCTCAGTGCGAACCCCGTCTCGCACGAAGAGACAGAGGAGACAAGGAATCATGAGCACTCAGGAGAGGAAGCGGCCTCCGCTGCTCCTGCTCTGCCTGGCGCAGTTCATGCTCACGCTCGACTTCGCCATCGTCAACGTGGCCCTCCCGTGGATCAAGACCGACCTCTCGTTCACCTCGGGCGCGCTGCCGTGGGTGGTCGGCGCCTACGCGTTGTTCTACGGCGGCTTCCTGCTGCTGGGCGGGCGCGTCGGCGACATCATCGGGCGCAAGCGCATGTTCGTGTGGGGTCTCGCGATCTTCACGGCCGCGTCCGTGCTCGGCGGCGTGGCCACCACGCCGATCGTGCTGATCATCTCGCGGGCGTTGCAGGGCCTGTCGGCCGCGGCGGTCGCACCGGCCGTGCTCGCCATGATCGGCGCCGGGTACCCCGAGGGTCCCGAGCGCGCCAAGGCCATGGGCGTGTTCGGCGCCGTGTCCTCGGTGGGCTTCGCCGGCGGCGTGCTGGCCGGCGGCGTGCTGACCGAGGTCTTCGGCTGGCGCGCGGTCATGCTGGTCAACATCCCGGTCGGCATCTACATGGTCGTCCGGGCCGCGATCCGGCTCGACGACGACCGCTCGCGGACGCGCAAGGTGAAGATCGACATCCCGGGCGCGATCCTGGTCACCGCGAGCATGTGCTCGCTGGCGTACGCGTTGACGCTCGCGTCCGACCTCGGGTGGGGCGACTCCAGCGTGCTGACCCCGCTGATCGGCGGCGGCGTCCTGCTGCTGGTGTTCCTGTTCGTGCAGACCAAGGTGTCGGCGCCGCTGGTGCCGCTGTCGGTCTTCCGCAACCGGGGCGTGACCGGCGGCAACCTGGTCGCGTTCCTGTCCGGCGGCGTCATGTCGATCTCGACGTTCTTCGTGACGCTGTACCTGCAGCACGTGCTCGGCTTCTCGGCGATCATCACCGGCCTGGCGTTCTTCCCGCAGGCGCTGGTGGTCGTGCTGGCCTCGCTCCCGGTGGCCAAGGCGACCGCGAAGCACGGCGCCCGGCCGCTGCTGACGTTCGGCGCGCTGTTCCTCATCGCCGGCTCGGCCTACCTGGCGCTGGCGCCCACCGACGGCGGGTTCCTGGTGAACGTGCTGCCGGGTGGTGTCCTGCTGGGCCTGGGCATCACGGTCATGATGATCAGCACGGCCGTCGCGGCCACGTCCGGCGTGCCCGTGCAGCACATGGGCCTGGCGTCCGGTCTGTACAACTCGAACCGGCAGCTGGGTGTCGGCCTGTGCCTGAGCGTGGCGGTCACCGTGGCCACGCTGACGTCGGGCGCCGGTGCCGGCATCTCGGTCGAGGGCATCCAGGCGGCGTTCTGGCTGTCGGCGGCACTGGCGGTGCTGGTCGCGGTGATCTCGGCGATCGTCGTGCCCGCCAAGAAGAACCTCCCGGTACCGCCCCAGGCTCCCGCCCCCCGGCAGGAGCGGGACACGAAGCTCAGCCCGGTCGCCGGCAACTAGCCACCACCACCTCCCCAAGGCCGGTCCGACTCCGTCGGACCGGCCTTTCCCATGCCCACACCACGCGAGTTATACGTTCGGACACCGCGAGTCGTACGTTCAGACACCACGAAATGTGCACTCGGGACACCCCCGACCGACCGTCTCCCCGCGCGAGTCCTCCGCTCGGACACCCCGAAACACACACTCACGCACCCCGGTCACGCCTCCCTCCCCACCCCGGATACCGGCGTTCCGTGAACGTCCGCACGCCTTTCGAGAAACTCTTCTGATCGCGTGCCCGTTGCCCCACTCCGCGTTACCGCCATAACGTCTTAAGTGGTAACCACAGTCGGAGTGGAGGAGGGTCGCGTGAACAACCAGATCCTGTGCCGGCTCGGGGAGCTGGCACAGTCCCGTCCCGGTCTGCACTCGCCCCCGACCGCGGTGGCCGCCTGGTACCGGCGCAAAGCCGCGTTGTTCGAGCTGATCGCCGCCGACGGCGGCGCCGAGGCCGACGACGCCCGGTCCCAGGCGGAACTGGCCCGTCGGCGTGCCCTGCGCCTGACGGAGAACCGAGCCGCGTAACCGGAGGCGAGCTGACCATGACGGACATCCTGATCGTGGGCGGCGGCATCGGCGGCCTGGCGACGGCTCTGGCCGTCGCCGGGCACGGCCACCACGTCGTCGTCCTGGAACGCGCACCGCGCTTCGCCGAGCTGGGCGCGGGAATCCAGTTGGGTCCCAACGCGTTCCACGCGCTCGACCGGCTCGGCGTCGGTGACCGGGCCCGGGACCGGGCCGTGTTCATCGACGAACTGCGCTTCATGGACGGCACGACCGGCGAGAAGGTCGCCGCGATGCCGTTGACCGGCGAGTACCGCCGCAGATTCGGAAACCCTTACGCCGTCGTGCACCGCGGCGACCTGTACCAGGTGCTGCTCGACGCGTGCCGCGCCACGTCCGACATCGAGCTGCACGCCGACCAGCCGGTCGTCGGCTACACCCAGGACGCCGGCTCGGTCACCGCGCGCACCGCGTCCGGGTCGACGTTCCGCGGCTCGGCACTGCTCGGCGCGGACGGCATCCGCAGCGTGATCCGGGGCCAACTCGTCGGCGACGGGCGTCCGCGCGTGTCCGGGCACACCATCTACCGCAGCGTGATCCCGATGGACCGCGTGCCCGAGGAGCTGCGCTGGAACACCGTGACGCTGTGGGCCGGGCCGAAGTGGCACTTCGTGCACTACCCGATCGGCGGCGGCGAGTTCCTCAACCTCGCGGCCACGCGGGACGACGGCGCGCTGGAGGAGATCTCCGGCGAACCCGTGGCCAAAGAGCTTGTGCCGCTGCGCTTTCCGGGCCTGGGTGACACCGCGCGCCGACTGCTCGACCTCGGCGAGGACTGGCGCACCTGGGTGCTGTGCGACCGCGATCCCGTGCGGCGGTGGACCGACGGCCGCGTGGCGCTGCTCGGCGACGCCGCCCACCCGATGCTCCAGTACGCGGCTCAGGGCGCGTGCCAGGCGTTGGAGGACGCGGTCGTGCTCGGCGAGGTGCTCGACGGCGGCGGGTCCGAGGTGCCGCAGCGGTTGGCGAAGTACGCGGCCTCGCGGCGTGACCGGACCGCGCGCATCCAGCTCGTCGCGCGGGCGCTCGGGTCGGCGCTCTACCACCCGGAGGGTGCGGAAGCGTTGCGCCGCAACGAGATGCTCGCCGCGTTGAGCGTGGCGGACCTGTACGACCAGGTCGCCTGGCTGCACGGTGCCTGAACGCACATTTCGCGGTGCCTGAACGCACAACTCGCGGTGTCTGAACGTATAACTCGCGAGGTTTACCAGCGAACAAGGTTCGGTGGTCAATCGAGAAGCAGGGGTGATCGGAGATCCGTTGTGGGACAGAGGTTACCTCCGTAGCGTTTTAGCTAGTAACAGACGAACGAGGAAGGACTGGCGAGATGCGTTTCGAGGACATCTGGATCGCCGGCACCGGTGGCACCCTCGGTGACCGGGTGCCCGTCGAGCACGCGATCGCGGACGGCTCCTACTCCGCCGACGTCGCCCGCGGCACCGGCATGATCTCCGTCGCCCAGGCCACCCAGGCACCACCGGAACTGGCCGTCACGGCCGGACGCCAGGCGATCAAGGCCGCCGCCGACCACGGCGTCGTCGTCGACCGCGCCACGCTGCACCTGCACAGCCACAGCAACTACCAGGGCCTGGACATGTGGCCGGTGGCCAGTTGGGTCGCCAAGGAGCTGATCGGCACCGACCTCGAAGGCCAGCCGACCGTCGTGCAGGCCGCCTCCAACGGCTCGCTCACGAGCCTCGACCTCGCCGCCACCGCCCTCCAGGCGGGCCGCGCCGAGACCGCGTTGATCACGCTGGGGGACCGGTTCGCCGAACCGGTCGACCGCTGGTACCTCTCGCCGGGCATGGTGTTCGGCGACGGTGGCGCCGCGGCCGTGGTCTCGCGGCGCGCGGGCCTCCTGAGGCTGGACAGCATCGTGTCCGAGACCGACGCCGCACTGGAGGGCCTGAGCCGGGGCGACGAGCCGTTCGGCACCGAATCCGTGCCCCGCCCCGACATGCGCAAGCGCACCCGCGCCTTCCTGGCCCGCAGCGGCATCTCGCTCAGCGAGGTCCGCCGCCGTTCCGGCGACCGCACGGTCAGCGTGGTCACCCGCGCTCTGACCGAGGCCGGTCGCACGCTCGACGACGTCGACTGGTTCGTCACCCCGTTCGTCGGCCGCGCGCTGTTCCAGGACAGCTTCCTGCGGCCCCTGGGCTTCACGCCCCGCAACACGTTGCTGGAGACCGGTCTCACGATCGGCCACCTCGGTCCCGCCGACCAGCTCTACGCCCTGGCCCACCTCGTCACCGAGGACCTCCTCCGGCCCGGCTCGACGGTGCTGCTGCTCGGCACCGCGATGGGCTTCACGTTCTCCGCGGCCGTCCTGACCGCCGCCTAGGGAAAAGGAAACCCCGACCATGCGTTCCATCAGGCCCCAAGACGCCCGCATCGCCGGAGTCGAGCCGTTGATCACGCCCGCCGACCTGCGCGCGGAGATCCCCGCGTCGGCCGCCGCGATCACCACCGCCCGACAGGCCCGCGAGGACATCCGCCAAGTGCTCTCCGGCGAGGACGACCGGCTCGTGGTGATCACCGGTCCGTGCTCCGCGCACGACCCGGCCTCCGCCCTCGACTACGCCGAGCGCCTGGCCGCGCTCGCCGCCGACGTGGCCGACCACGCGGTGGTGGTCATGCGCGTCTACGTGGAGAAGCCCCGCACCCGCCTGGGGTGGAAGGGCCTGCTCACCGACCCGCACCTGGACGGCTCCGACGACGTCAACAGCGGCCTGCGGCTCACCCGCGGCCTCATGACCCAGATCGCCGGCAGCGGCCTGCCCGTCGCCTGCGAGTTCCTCGACCCGAGCGTGCCGGGCTACCTGGCCGACGTCGTCTCGTGGGGTTGTGTCGGCGCGCGCACGGTGCAGAGCCAGACGCACCGCCAGTTCGCCAGCGGCCTGCCCATGCCGATCGGCTTCAAGAACGCCACCAGCGGCGACGTCCTCGACGCGGTCGACGCGATCGTGGCCGCGTCCCGCCCGCACACGTTCCCGTCGGTGACCGACGACGGTCGCGTCGGGCTCGTCACGACCACCGGCAATCCGGACGGCCACGTCGTCCTGCGCGGCGGCAGCGCCGGTCCCAACTACGGGCCGATCGACGTCGCCAAGAGCCTGCGCCTGCTCGGGCAGGCCGGTCTGGAGCAGCGCCTGGTGATCGACGCCAGCCACGGCAACAGCAACAAGGACCACCGTCGCCAGCCGCTCGTCGTCGGCGACCTCGCCGGGCGGATCGGCCGCGGCGAGGAGGGCGTCGCCGGGGTCATGCTGGAGAGCTTCCTGGTGGAGGGCAACCAGAAGCTCGTGCTCGGCCGGTCCGAGCAGCTCGCGTACGGGCAGAGCGTCACGGACGCCTGCGTCGACTGGTCGGGCACGGTCCGCCTGGTCGAGCGGCTGGCCGAGGCCGTCGCCACCCGTCGTGCCGCGTTCCACCCGCAGGCCGCGCTGGTCGGCTGACCCACGAGAGGACATGAAGATGAGCACGTCCCAGAGCACTTCGCTGCCGCTGGCGCGGGCGACGGGCGCCGACCGCACCGGAGCCGCGCACCGCCGACCGGTGATCCTGCCCGACGACCGACCGTGGACGAGCCAGGACACCGCCGCGGTGGCCGCCCTCGCCGCGCTGATCCACCGCTACACCGGCCAGACCTCCGTCGTGATCCGCCGCGGCGTCGCCGGCGCGGTCCGGCTGGCGGTGACCGGCGACCAGACCCTGTCCCAGTTGCGCTACGCCGTGGACACCACGGTCGTCGAGCCGGCGGAGGACGGCGACTTCCAGGCCGCCGTCACCGACCGGGCCGAGCACGCCACCGCGGCGTTGACCGTCCTCAGTGGACAAACGGGCCTGACGCTCCTGGCCGCCCGCGCCGAGTTCGGTGCCGACGCGGCCGACCAGTACGCACTGCACCTGGGCCGCGTGCTGGCCGCCGCGCCGGACGTGAAGGTGCGCGACGTCGTCCTGCTCGACGACGCCGACCTGCACCGCATGCTGGTCGAGTGGAACGACACCGACGAGGAGGTCCCCGGCGGCTTCTTCCACGAGGAGATCGCCGCGATCGCCCGGCGGACCCCCGACGCGGACGCCGTCGTGTGGCCGGGCGGGCGGCTCTCGTTCGGCGAGCTGGACGACCGGTCGACCCAGCTCGCCCACCGGCTGCGGTCGTTGGGCGTGAAGCGCGGCGACAACGTGGGCACGTGTTTCCCGCGTGGTCCGGAAAGCCTGATCGCGCAGATCGCGTGCTTCAAGCTCGGCGCCGCCGCCATCCTGCTCGACCCCGACTTCCCCGCCGACCGGGTCCGCTTCATGATCCGCAACGCGAGTGCCGTGCTGGTGCTGACGATGCGCGAGCACAAGCACGTCGTGTCCGGTGACACGCGCGTGCTGGCCCTGGACGCCGCCGACTGGCGGACCGAGCCGACCACCCCCGTAGACGTCGAAGTGGAGGCCGACGACTTCATCCACATCTGCTACACCTCGGGTTCCACGGGCGTGCCCAAGGCCGTGCTGGTGCGGCACGGGGCGGCCCGGAACCTGATCCACTCCATGCGCACCCTGTGCGGCATCACCAGCGAATCGCGGGGCACGTGGTTGGCCGCACCGGGCTACGGCATGGTGGAGGTCGAATGTTTCTCGGTGCTGGCGGCGGGCGCGCCCGTGCGCATCCCCGAGCCTTCGGTGGTGACCTCGCCGGAGTGGCTCCGGGACTGGTTCGTGACCGAACGGATCACCCACACGCTGCTGATGAAGGCGGTGTGCGAGCGGATCCTCACCCTGGACTGGCCGGCGGAGACGGCCTTGCACAACATCCGGATCTGCGGCGAGCGTGTGCAGTCGTGGCCGGACGCGTCCCTGCCGTTCCAGGTCCTCAACCTGTACGGGTCGGCGGAGGCCACCGTCGTGGCCATCTGCGACATCACCGAGCTGGGCCGCGTTCTCGGTGAGGACGGCCGGGCCCGGCGCACGCCGCCGATCGGCAAGCCCACGCCCAACGTGCGGACGTTCGTCCTGGGCGACGACCTGAAGCCGGTCCCGCCGGGCGTCGTGGGGCAGCTCGCGGTGACCGGCGACAGCCTCTCGGCGGGCTACCTGGACCAGCCGGAGGCGACCGCGGAGAAGTGGATCGCCAACCCGATCGACCCGGACCGCCACCCGATCCTGTACCTGACCGGCGACCTGGCGCGGTACTGGCCGGACGGCGACATCGAGATCGTGGGGCGGACCGACAACCAGGTGAAGGTGCGCGGCAACCGCGTGCACCTGGGCGAGATCGAGGCGGTACTGGCCGGGCTTCCCGGCGTGGGCCAGGCGGCGGTCCTGGCCAAGACCGACGACAAGGGCGACACCCGCCTCGTCGCGTACCTGGAGGCGAGCCCGGGCGAGGAACCCGCGGTCCGCGGGATCAGGGCCGCGTTGAAGCAGAAGCTGCCCACGTTCATGGTCCCGTCGGCGTACGTGGTCGGCGTGTTCGAGTTGAGTACGAACGGAAAGATCGACCGCAACGCCCTGCCCGAACCACCCCGCACCCGACCCGACGTGGACACCGACTACCAGGAACCCCGCGACGAGTTCGAGCGGGCGCTGCAGGAGATCTGGGAGCAGGCCCTGGACCTGGAGGCCGTGGGCGTGCTGGACAACTTCTTCGACCTGGGCGGCGACTCGATGCGCGCGGCAACGCTGACGGCACGCATCGGAGAACGCTTCAAGGTGGAGAAGGGTCAGGACGAACTGTTCTTCGAACTGTTCGACCAGCCCAGCATCGAAGGCATGGCACGAGCCCTGGCGTCGATGACCGTGTAGGAGAACGTCCACCAAGGCCGGTCCCGGACCCCCGGGACCGGCCTTGACCATGCCGACAGTGGACAGGCAAGCGAATTCGGCACCGCAATCCCGCCACACGACGACAACGGCAGAGATCGCAACAACGACGGCAGGCCGGTGAGGCACGACAGCCGCTTTCCGGCGGCCTGCCCAGCGGCGAGCGTGCCCTTCACGCTTCCGAAAACACCCCACGATCCCCACCGCACAACTCGCGGTGTCTGAGTGCACAACTCGCGGTGTCTGAACGTATAACTCGCGCGGGCAGGTGTGGCACGCGTTACCGGCGAACTCTGTTAGCCGGACGAGTACCAAGGCTTATCGCGCAAGTGTTGGCGCACAACAGATACCGCCGTAGCGTTTTGGTCAGTAACTCGTGTCGTGGCGGAATCCCGTCGCCCTCCGAGAGGACACCCGCAGACCATGAGCACCCACTACTTCGAGACGCAGGTCCCCCTGACCGCCGACCCCGTCACGGTCGCCACCCGCCTCGCCGCGTCCGGACTCCACGACTCCTACGTCGTGTACGAGACCGGCGGCACGTGGGCCTACGCGGGCGGCGTGCGCGCCGAGCTGACGCTGGACCGCACCGGTGCCGTCCTGAAGCAGGAGAACGCCCCCGACACCGTCCTGCCCTGGAGCGACAAGCCGCTGCACCAGGTCTCCCGCCTGCTCGACGCCGTGACGATCCCCGGCTGGCGGGCCTACGGCTGGGCCACGTTCGAGCTGTCCTACGCCAAGGACGGCGACCTCGACCACGTCAGCGCCAACCGCCTGCTGCACCTGATCGTCCCGAAGGCCGAGGTCCGCATCATCGCGGGCGCCGCCCACCTGCGCGCCGCCGACCAGCGGACCATGACCGACCTGATCGACACCGTCACCGCCGACACCGTGTCCGAGGAGAACACCCCGCGACCGCTGGACGTCCGCGGCCTGGGCGTCGACCAGTACCAGCGTTCCGTCCAGCTCGCCGTCGACTCCATCAACGCCGGCGACCTGCACAAGGTCATCCTGTCCCGGGTCGTCGACGTGGACTACGACGTCGACCTCGTCGCCACCTACCAGGTCGGCCGCGAGGGCAACAACCCCGCGCGCTCCTTCCTGCTCGACCTCGGCGGCATCGAGGCCACCGGCTTCAGCCCCGAGATCGTCGTCAAGGTCTCCGCGGACGGCCGCGTGGTCAGCCAGCCGCTGGCCGGCACCCGCGCGCTCACGCCCGACCTGGTGGTCAACGAGAAGCTGCGCAACGACCTGTTCGGCTCGGCCAAGGAGGTCTACGAGCACGCCATCTCGGTGAAGGTCGGCACGGACGAGCTGACCGACGTCTGCCGGCCCGGCTCGATCGAGGTGCCGGAGTTCATGGCCATCAAGGAGCGCGGCACGTGCCAGCACCTGGCCTCGCAGGTCGCGGGCTTGCTGGCCGACGGGTTCGCCACCTGGGACGCGTTCGGCGCGGTGTTCCCCGCCGTCACGGCCTCGGGCGTGCCGAAGGTCGCCGCGTACGAGGCGATCCGCAACTTCGAGGCCGAGAGCCGCGGCCTGTACAGCGGCGCGGTGCTCACCGTCGACCACACCGGCGAGATGGACGCGGCCCTGGTGCTGCGGTCCGCGTACCGCCAGGACGGCCGCACGTGGCTGCGCGCGGGCGCGGGCATCGTCGGCCAGTCCACGCCCGAGCGCGAGTACGAGGAGACCTGCGAGAAGCTGGACAGCGTCGCCCGCTACCTGGTCCCGGCGTCGGGAGGGCGGGCGGGATGAGGGCCGACGACGTCTACCTCGCCGGGGTCGGCGTCCACCTGCCGCCCGCCGTGCCGACCGCGCACGCGGTCGCGCGGGGCGACTACCCCGAGGCCGACCGGAACGCCGCCGGCTACCGGAGCGTGCTCGTCGCGGGCGACCTGCCCGCACCCGACATGGCCGTGGACGCGGCCCGCGCGGCACTGCGCCACGCGGGCCTGCCCGCCGACGCGTTCGGCGCGCTGATCCACAGCACCACCTACCACCAGGGGCCGGACGGCTGGTCCGCGCCGCACTACGTGCTGCGGGAGACGCTCGACCGCCCGATCTCCGCGGTCGAACTGCGCCAGGGCTGCGTGGGCATGATCTCCGCGCTGGAACTGGCCGTGCACCGGCTGACCGCCGATCGCGAGCACGACGCCGTCCTGCTCACCACGGCGGACAACTTCTCCGTGCCGATCGTGGACCGGTGGCGGGCGGCCAAGCTGTTCGTGCTCGGCGACGGCGGTGCGGCGGCGGTCGTGTCGCGCCGCGGCGGGTTCGCCCGCGTGCTGTCGGTCGCCGCGTACAGCAACCCCGGCATGGAGGCGTTGCACCGCGGTGGCGAGCGACTCTTCCCGCCCGGCATCACGCGGGGGATCTCGCTCAACTTCGAGGAGCGCAGCGACTACTGGCGTGCGCAGTGGGCCAAGGGCGTCACGCCGCCCATGGGGCACCTGGGCGAGTGCGTCGCGGGTGCCGCGGACCGGGCGTTGGCCGACGCCGGGATCGACCTGGCCAAGATCGCGCGGGTCTGCCACGTCGGCTTCGCGCGCGGTCCGCTGCACGCCATCTACCTGGACGCCCTGGGCATCGAGCCCGAGCGGGGCACCTGGGAGGTCACCTCCCGGACCGGGCACGTGGGCGCGGCCGACCCGTTCATCGGCCTGGAACACCTGTGGCGCACCGGCGAGGTGGGGCCCGGCGACCACGTGCTGCTGATCGCGAACGCGCCCGGCATGGAGGCCGGCTGCGCCGTGCTGGAGATCGTCGAACCGCCCGAGACCGAGGAGTGAGACCGATGTTGGACGGATGCACGACGTGGCCGGCGGACCTCGCCGCCCGGTACGTCCGCGACGGGTTGTGGCGCGGCCAGGACCTGGGCGGGCTCCCGCGCCGGTGGGCCGAACGCTCGGGCGGCAAGACCGCGTTGGTACACGGGGAGACCCGGCTGTCGTACCGGGAGCTGGCGGACCGGATCGACCGGACGGCCGCCGGGTTCGCCGACCGGGGCATCGCGCCGGGCGACCGGGTCGTGGTGCAGCTCCCGAACACGCCGGACTTCGTGATCGTGGTGTTCGCGCTGTTCCGGGTCGGCGCCAAGCCGGTGTTCTCGTTGGCCTCGCACCGGGCCAACGAGATCCGCCACCTGCTGTCCCTGTCCGGCGCGGTCGCCTACGTGGTGCCGGGGGTGCACCGGGGCTTCGACCACGACGCGCTCGCCGCGCTGATGCTCGCCGAGGTCCCGACGCTGCGCCAGGTCTTCACCACGGGCGACGCCGGGTTCACCACACTGTCCGAAGTGGACGCCGAGCCCCAGGCGCCGCGGTCCAACGACCCGTCCGATGTCGCCTTCTTCCTGCTCTCCGGCGGCACGACCGCGTTGCCGAAGCTGATCCCCAGGACGCACGACGACTACGCGTACCAGACCCGCGCGGTCGCCGAGGTCTGCGGCGTCACGGCCGACGACGTCTACCTGGCCGCGCTGCCGGTCGAGTTCAACTTCACCTGGGGCTGCCCCGGCGTGATCGGCACGTTCGGCGTGGGCGGCACGGTCGTGCTGGCCGCCGACCCCGGTGCCGAGGACTCGTTCCGGCTGGTGGAACGCGAACGCGTCACGTTCACCTCGCTCGTCCCCACGGTCGCGCACCTGTGGCTGGAGGAACGCGAGTGGTCCACCGCGGACCTGTCGTCGCTGCGGTTCGTGCAGATCGGCGGCGCACGCCTGCAACCCGGACTCGCCGCCCGCATCGAACCCGAGCTGGGTGCCCGGCTCCAGCAGGTGTTCGGCATGGCCGAGGGCCTGCTGTCCATGACCCGCGCGGACGACGACCTCGACGCGGTCGTGCACACGCAGGGACACCCGATCTCGCCCGCCGACGAGATCCGCATCGTCGACGAGAACGACCGGGAGGTACCCGCCGGCGTCGCGGGCGAGCTGCTCACCCGTGGTCCCTACACCCTGCGCGGCTACTACCGCGCCGACGAGCACAACAAGCGCGCGTTCACCGCCGACGGCTTCTACCGCAGCGGCGACCTGGCCAGCCTCACGGCCGAAGGGCGGCTGGTCATCGAGGGCCGGCTCAAGGACGTCGTGATCCGGGGCGGCGACAAGGTCTCCGCGGGCGAGGTGGAGGGCCACCTGCTCGCCCACCCCGAGGTGGCGCGGGCGGCGGTCGTGCCGGTGCCCGACGAGTTCCTCGGCGAGCGGATCTACGCGTTCCTCGTGCACCGCGACGACAAGCCCGCGCTGCCCGAGCTGAAGCGCGCCCTGCACGAGCGCGGCCTCGCGGAGTTCAAGCTCCCAGACCGCGTCGAGTACGTCGAAGCGTTCCCGCTGACCCCGCTGGGGAAGGTGGACAAGAAGGTCCTGGCCGCCGCGGCGGCCGACCCCGGACTCGCCCGCGACTGGGCACCCGTCGAACCGAAGGAAGGCTGACACCATGCCCCCGAACACGCTCGGACCGTCCACAGCGGACTCGTTGCGCGAGATCGTCGCGGGCATCGTCGGCACGACCGCCGCCGACATCGCGGGCGACGCCAACCTGGTCTTCCTGGGCCTGGGCTCCCTGGAGCTGATGCGCCTGGTCACCCGGTGGCGGCGCGAGGGCCTCGCGATCGAGTTCTCCGAACTGGCCGCCGAGCCCACGATCGACGCCTGGGCCGCCTACCTCGACCGCACGCGGGGGGCCGACTGATGGCCGCCCTGCTGGTCACCGGCGGGACCCTCTACCCGGCCGACGCCGCCGCGTCGGTGATCCCGGACGGCGCGGTGCTGGTGGAGGACGGCCGGATCACGGCCGTCGGTCCCGCCGCCGAGGTCGCCGCGCCCGCCGACGCGCAGGTCGTCGACGCGACCGGGACGATGATCCTGCCCGGTTTCGTCAACGCCCACTGGCACGACCTGTTCGCGTTGCGCTTCCCGCTGCGGGGTGCGCTGCGCCCGCCGCACGACCGCGACGACAAGCCCGCGTTCCTGGCCCTGGGCGGCGACCTGCACCAGGTGACCACGACGTTCGACGCGTTCGCCGGCCGGATCGCGCTCCTGGACCCGGACGAGGCCGCCGCGATCGCCCGCTACTCGCTGTGGACCCAGTTGCGGTCCGGCGTCACGACGCTCGGCGACGTCGGTTCGTTCAACCGGCCCGATGCGCTCGCCGACGCCGCGCTGTTCCTCGGCGTGCGCGCCTCGGTCAGCACGTGGGCGAGCGACGCGGTCTGCGAGGCGGGTGCCACCCGGTTCCGCCGCACCCGCGACGCGGACGGCGTGCTCGCGGAGATCGAGGCCCTGCTCCAGCGTGCCGAGGCCGACACCACCGGCCTGCTGCGCGCCCGACCCACCGCCGTCTACGGCGTGAACATGACCGACGAGCTGGGCCGGGGGCTCGCCGACCTGGCGGCCCGCCACGACGTGCCGTTCGCCACGCACGTCGGCGCCCTGCGCAACGAACCGGAGGTGTCCCGGACCTACTTCGGCGCGAGTCCCGTGCGCCGGCTCGCCGACCTCGGTCTGCTCGGCCCGCGCACCATGGCCGTGCACACCGCGTTCGTCGACGAGGACGAGCGGAAGCTCTTGGTGGACAACGAGGTCCACATCAGCATCTCGCCCGCCAAGTACGGCCACGCGGGCGAGTCCACGCTCACGGAGACCGGTCTCGTACCGGTGCTGCGCCGGGCCGGGCTGGACGTGTCGCTGTCCACCGACGGCGGCGCCGTGCCGGTCGGCGGCATGGCCGAGGCGATGAAGGCGGCGTACCAGGCGTTCAACGAACTGGCCGCCGACCCGACCGACCTGCGGCCCACCGACGCCCTGGCCATGGCCACGAGCGTCGCCGCGCGTGGCCTCGACTGGGCCGGCGAGATCGGCAGCCTGGAGGTCGGCAAGCGCGGCGACCTCGTGCTCGTGCCCGCCGACGACTGGCGCTACCTGCTCAACCCGCGCCCCCTGGAGGGCTTCCTCGCCCTCGGCGGCTCGACCGACGTCGACACCGTGATCGTCGACGGGAAGGTCCTGGTGCGCGGCGGGCGCGCGGTCCTGGTGGACGAAACGGAACTGGAAGCGGACTACCTCGACGCGGTCGGGTCGTTCTCGGTGCGGGTGCTCGGGGTCCCTCCCGAGGTTGTCCGCGCGGCGACCGGTCGGCGCGCGACGAAAGGGGTGTGAGCGATGTCCGGGAAGATCGCCCTGGTCACCGGCGCGGCCGGTGGCATCGGAACGGCCGTGGTGCGCGCGCTCACGGCGGAGGGGCAGGCCGTCGCCGCCCTCGACGCGGACGCCGAGGCCTTGGCGCTGCTGGTGAAGACGCTCGTCGCCGACGGCGGCACGGTCCGCGGCTACCCCGTGGACGTCTCGTCGGCCGCCGCCGTGACCGACGTGGTCACGCGGGTGGAGGACGAACTCGGCCCGATCGACGGACTGGTGAACGCGGCCGGTGTGCTGCGCATCGCCGAGGCCCTCGACCTGCGCGACGAGGACTGGGACATCACGTTCGCGGTCAACACCACGGGCGTGTTCAACGTCAGCCGGGCCGTGGCCCGGCGGATGGTCACCCGCGCGCACGGCGCGATCGTCACGGTCGCGTCCAACGCGGCGAGCACACCGCGCTGGAACATGGCCGCCTACGCCGCGTCCAAGGCCGCGTCGAGCAGCTTCACCAAGTGCCTCGGCCTGGAACTGGCCGGGTACGGCATCCGCTGCAACGTCGTGGCACCCGGTTCGACCGACACGCCCATGCTGACCTCGCTGTGGTCCGAGGCCGCCGACGCCGCCCTGCGGGCGTCCATCGACGGCATCCCCGGCCAGTACCGGGTGGGCATCCCGCTGGGCCGGCTGGCCCGGCCCGAGCAGGTGGCCGACGCCGTGCTGTTCCTGCTGTCCGACCGCGCCTCGCACATCACCCTGCACGAGCTGACCGTCGACGGCGGCGCCGCGCTCGGCAACTGACGCCCCAAGGAGACCACCCATCATGGCCATCCCGGTGATCGAGCCGTACCCCATGCCGGCCGAGCACGAGCTGCCCGAGAACATCGCCCGCTGGACGATCGACCCCGCGCGTGCCGTGCTGCTGGTGCACGACATGCAGAACTTCTTCCTCCGTCCCTTCCAGACCGGCCAGGCGCCGATGTCCGACCTGGTCACCCACGTGCGCGCGTTGCGCGAGCGGTTCACCGCGCTGGGTGCGCCGGTCGCGTACACCGCGCAGCCGGGTGGCATGACCGACGGCCAACGCGGTCTGCTCAAGGACTTCTGGGGTCCGGGCATGACCACCGACCCCGAGCACAAGGCGATCCTGGCCGGTCTCGAACCCGGGCCGGACGACATCGTGCTCACCAAGTGGCGGCCCAGCGCGTTCTGCCGCACGGACCTGTTGGAGCGCATGCGCGCCGGCGGTCGCGACCAGTTGGTGATCTGCGGCGTCTACGCGCACGTCGGCATCCTCATGACCGCGCACGAGGGCTTCTCCCACGACATCCAGACGTTCCTCGTGGCCGACGCGATCGCCGACTTCTCCTCGGAGTACCACCGGATGGCGCTGGACTACGCGGCGGCGCGCTGCTCGGTCGCCGTGTCCACGCGCATCGCCCTGGGCATGATCGGGGGTGACGGGCGATGACCGCCTGGCTCGACCGCGTGCTCGCACCGGACGCCCCGGCGTTCGCGCTGCTGCACCGGCCCGGCTCGGTCGGCGCGGACCGCGTCGACCTGCTGTTCGGCGACGTGCGCGAGGTCGACCTGATCGCCGACATCGCGCTGCCGGCGGACGACGTCCGCGACCGGCACGACGTGCTCGCGGTGCTGCCGTACCGGCAGATCCGGGAACGGGGCTTCGACCACGCCGACGACGGCGAGCCGCTGATCACGCTCACCGTCGCCGACCAGCGTGTGCTGCCCTACGCCGAGGTCCTCGACACGCTGCCCGACGCGCCGATCGACCTGGGCGCGGGCGGGTTCGACCTGGACGACGAGCGGTACGCCGACCTGGTGCGGCGGGTGGTCACCGAGGAGATCGGGCGCGGCACGGGCGCGAACTTCGTCCTCAAGCGCTCGTTCACCGCCGAGATCACCAACTGGTCCCGGCGCACCGCGCTGGCGTTCTTCCGCCGGTTGCTCGGCCGCGATCCCGGTGCCTACTGGACGTTCCTGGTGTGCGCCGGCGGCCGGACGTTCGTCGGGTCCTCGCCGGAGCGGCACGTCAGCCTGGACGCCGGCCTGGCCGTGATGAACCCGATCAGCGGCACCTACCGGTACCCGGAGGCCGGGCCCGACCCGGCCGAGGTGCTGCGGTTCCTGGCCGACGCCAAGGAGGCCAACGAGCTGTACATGGTGCTGGACGAGGAACTGAAGATGATGGGCCGGGTGTGCGACCTCGGCGCCCGCGCGCGCGGCCCGTACCTCAAGCCGATGAACCGGTTGGCGCACACCGAATACCTCATCGAGGGCCGCACGACGGCCGACGTGCGCGACGTGCTGCGGCAGACGCTGTTCGCGCCGACGGTCACCGGTGGTCCACTGGAGAGCGCCTGTCGGGTGATCTCCCGGTACGAGCCGGGCGGACGCGGCTACTACGCCGGTGTGGTCGCGTTGTTCGGTCGGGACGCGGCGGGGGAGCGGTCGCTGGACTCGGCGATCCTGATCCGCACCGCCGAGGTGTCGGCGTCCGGGCGGATGACCATCGGCGTCGGCGCCACGCTGGTGCGCGACTCGTCGCCGGAGTCCGAGGCGGCCGAGACGCGGGCCAAGGCGGCGGGTCTGCTGGCCGCGCTGCGCGGGGAGGACCCGCCGGCCGCGTTCGCCCGCGTGCCCGAGCTGGGCGCGGACCCGGCCGTGCGCGCCGCGTTGGCGGAACGCAACGTGCCGTTGGCCGACTTCTGGTTCGAGGACCCGGCGACCCGGTCCCGGCGCGTGCCGGCGGCGGTCGGGCGGCGGATCCTGGTCGTCGACGCCGAGGACACGTTCACGGCCATGGCGCGGACGTTGCTGCGGGCGGTCGGGTTCGACGTGTCCGTGGCCCGGTTCGACGAGGCGTACGCGGTCGACGGGTACGACCTGGTGATCGTGGGACCGGGGCCGGGCGATCCCAACGACGTGACCCACCCGAAGATCGCGGCGCTGCGGGGGCTGGTGACGACCCTGCTGGCGCGCGGCATCCCGTTCTTCGCCGTCTGCCTGGGACACCAGGTGCTCAGCACGCTGCTCGGGTTGTCGGTGCGCCGCCGCGAGGTGCCCAACCAGGGCGTCCAGCGCAAGATCGACTTTTTCGGGCGGACCGAGTTGGTGGGCTTCTACAACACCTTCTCGGCCCGGACGACGGCCGACCGCGTGCCGTGCGCGGCGCGCGGCGGCGTGGTGGAGGTGTTCCGGGAGGAGGACGAGGTGCACGCCTTGCGCGGCCCGGGGTTCGCGTCGGTCCAGTGCCACCTGGCGTCCGTGTTGACCCGCAATGGTGCGGAGATCCTCGGGGAAATCCTGGGCGATCTGACGGCGGACGCGCGGTGAGCGAAACGGTCGGGTGTCCCGATGTCCGGACACCCGACCGTGTCGACGATTCACCGCATTAATGGACCTCGGGAAAATCAGCCGCCGAACCTGAAGAACGGTACGGACATTCGGCGCAATTCCATGGGACGCCCCAAGTCGCTGTGTAAGACTCTGGTACCGCCGCGCCGCCATGGGGGGACCATGATCAAGGTTGTGCTCGCCGAGGACGTGCAAATGGTGCGCGGCGCACTCGTCGCCCTGCTCGACCTCGAACCCGACATCGAGGTGGTCGCCTCGGTCGCCACCGGCGACGAGATCGTCCCGGTCGTCACCCGCGAGAAACCCGACGTGGCCGTGCTCGACATCGACCTGCCCGGCCTCGACGGCCTGTCCGCGGCGGCGCTGATCCACCAGACCGTGCCGCAGACCCGCACGCTGATCCTCACCAGCCTGGGCAGACCGGGGACCCTGCGCCGGGCACTCACCGCGCGGGTCAACGGTTTCATCCTGAAAGACGCCCCGATCGACCGGCTCGCCGACGCGATCCGGGGCGTGGCGGTGGGCCGCCGGGTGATCGAGTCCCAACTCGCGCTCGCCGCGTGGGAGGGCGACGAATGCCCGCTGACGCCCCGCGAACTGGAGGTCTTACGGCTCGCGGCCGACGGCGCGGACGCCATGGAGATCGCCCGCGCCCTGTTCCTGTCGGTCGGGACGATCCGCAACTACCTGACCACCGTGACCATGAAACTCGAGGCGCGCAACCGCGTCGACGCCATCCGGATCGCCCGCACCGCGGGCTGGCTCTAGGCCGACGACCCGAACGGCAGGCGGCGGTCCGGGTGACGTTCTCCCCGCGGGCGAAGGGTTTTCGCAGCACCGGGCAGACCGGACCGCGAGGTGCGGGCGTTCGGCGGCCGGCCGGGCGCCGACCCGAGCGGTTGCATGGGGCGGTCTTTCCGTCGCCTTCCCCAGGGGGAACAGTGATCAGATCCGCGGTACTGGCCGCCGTCGTGGCGCTCGCGGGCAGCGTGCTCGTGGGCAGTGCCACCGCACAGGCCGAGGAAGTCCGCACAGCCAGTCTGCACGGCACGTACGCGTGTTCCGTGCCGCCCGGTTACACCTATGCCCGCCTGCGGGACAACATGGCGTGCGGCGGCGTGCCGACCTCGGTGGAGTACCTGCTGCTCGACTACGTCCGCTACGACCTCACCGGCACCGCCGCCTGCGAGGTGCCGGCCGGTCTCACCTACACGGCGTCCCGGACCAACGTGGCCTGCCCGTTGAAGGGCTTCTACAACCTCGAATTCGTGCTCGCCGACCCGGCCAAGCGGAACCTGACCGGCACGTGGGCGTGCGGCCTGCCGTCCGGCTACACCTACCAGGCCGTGCGGACCAACGGCGAGTGCTACGCGCCGGGCACGGGCGCGAACCCCAAGGAGTACCTGCTCCTGCGCTACTAGCCGGTCAGCCCGCCGGACGCGCCCAGGGGAACCCGGGCGCGCAGGCGGAACAGGTCGCCGTCGAGGCGTTCGACCGTGAGCACGCCGCCGATCTCGCGCACGCGTTCGGTCATGTTCCGCACGCCGCTGCCGGGCATGCCCGCGCACGCGGGGGCGCCGTCGTTCACGATGTCCAGCTCCAGACCTCGGCCGTCACGCCGCAACGCGATCTCGCACCGGGTCGCCCGGCTGTGCCGGACCACGTTCGTCACGCCCTCGCGCACCAGCTTGGCCACCACGGTCGCGGCGGGCTCGGGAACCTCGCGGTCGTCGACGTCCAGGCGCACGGCGACCTGGGCCGCCGTCAGCAACGCCCGCGCCGACGCGAACACCTCGGGCACGGACGGCGTCCGGAACTCCAACGCCAGGGAACGGACGTCGCCCAACGCGTGCCGCGCGATGTCCACGACCTCGGTCACGCACTCCTTGGCGCGCAGCGGGTCCTCCGGCAGCAGCCGGTTCGCCAACTCGCCCTGCACGGTGATCGCCGACAACCCGGAACCGAGCAGGTCGTGCAGATCGCGGGCCACCCGACGGCGTTCGGCGGCCACCGCCGACCGCGCGGAGTCGGGGTCCGCGGCGGTCGCGAGCCAGGTCGGGCCGTACAGCACGAGCGCGGCCAGCGTGGTCGCGACGACACCGGACACTACGGCGTTCGGCCCGCCGCCCAGGTGCGTCGCGCCCGAGGCGACGACCGTCGCCGTCGCGATCACCAGGCCGGGGACCACCGCGAACACGCCCAGTGCCGCCGCCGCGACGAACCCGGGCAACGCGATCCACGGCTCCCGCGCCGACAGCACCGGCGCGAACACCAGGACCACCAGCACACCGAACGCCGCGAACCGGGGTTTCGCCGACGATGGCGTGAACCGGTGCAACTGCAGGGCGGTCGCCGGCACCACCGCCGCGGCCATCGCGACCCGGTGCGGGGAAAGATCGGTGAGCAGCAGCCGGATCACCTCGGCGACGGCCAGTGCGCACGCGACGACGACGGCGGCCCGTGCGGCGCTCCGGCGTAGCGACCCGAACGCGGGAGGAAGGTGTGCCACGGCCATTCCTCCCCCCGGGAGTATCCGTGCCGGGAATTCTACCGGCGCACGCATCGACGGTGACCGGCGAGCGGAGCAGTCGGGGTGGTCCGATCATCCCCGGATCGCCATTTCCGATGACGATTTCATGGTCTCCGCGTTGTGCGATCACACCGATTACGTGTGGCCGTATGTGGTGCGAAGGGTCGCCGTTCGGGTGGACTTGTAGTCCGTGGACCGCACTTCATCCGGGGGAGAGACCTCATGCAGATCAAGGTGCTGGGACCGTTGGAGGCGAGGCTGGCCGGCGTGCCGGTGACCCCGACGGCGAGCAAACCGCGTCAACTGCTGGCCCTGCTCGGCCTGCACGCGGGCCGGGTCGTGACGATGGCCGACCTGATCGAGGAGCTGTGGGGTGCCGAGCCGCCGCGCAGCGCCGTGACCACGCTCCAGACCTACGTGCTGCGCGTGCGCCGACGGATCGACGCGGCGGCCGGCGCGACGTCGGCCAAGGACCTGCTCGTCACGCGCTACGGCGGCTACCTGCTCGACCTGGACCCGGCCGCGGTCGACGTGACCACGTTCGAGCGCCTGGCGACGGCTGGTCGCGACGCGGTCGACGCGGGGTTGCCCGAGGAGGCGTCCGCGCTGCTCGGGCAGGCCCTCGCGGTGTGGCGTGGCCCGGTGCTCGCGGACGTGCGGATCGGTCCCCGCCTGGCCGAGGAGGTCGCACGGCTGGAGGAGGCGCGGCTGGGCGTACAGGAGACGCGGATCGACCTCGACCTGTCGCTGGGCCGCCACCGCGGCGTCCTGGCCGACCTGTCGCTGCTCACCGCGCAGCACCCGATGAACGAGAACTTCCACGCCCAGCACATGATCGCGCTCTACCGCGCCGGTCGGCCGTGGCGTGCGCTGGAGTCGTACCGCGCCCTGCACGAGCGGATGGTCGACCGGCTGGGCCTGGTGCCGTCGGAACGGTTGCGGCGGCTGCACGAAGCCGTGCTGCACGCCGATTCCACTTTGGATGTACCGGACGTGAACGTTCTGCACACGTTCGCGTCCTGACAGCGGACGCGCGTCGCGCGGCGGCGCCGGACGGCCCGGCGCTACCATGTGGCGGACCTCGTGGAGGGGAAACGGCTCGGATGATCAGGGTCTTGTTGGCCGAGGACATGCACATGGTCCGGGGTGCACTGGTCGCGTTGCTGGACCTGGAACCCGACATCGAAGTGGTGGTGGAGGTGGAGTCGGGCGACCAGATCGTCCCGATGGTCCGCCGCCACGAGCCCGATGTCGCCGTCATCGACATCGACCTGCCCGTGCTCGACGGCCTCACGGCTGCGCTCGACATCCGCACCGCCTTACCCGGCGTGCGCACGCTGATGCTGACGTCCCTGGCCAGGCCGGGAACGCTGCGCCGGGCACTGGCGGCCGGTGTGGACGGATTCATCCTCAAGGACGCGCCGCCCGCGCGGCTGGCCGACGCGATCCGCGACGTCGCCGCCGGTCGGCGGGTCGTCGACTCGCAGCTCGCCCTGGCGGCCTGGGACCGCGGCGAGTGCCCGTTGACCGACCGGGAACTGGAAGTCCTGCGGCTGACCGCGATCGGCACGGACGCGCCGGACATCGCCCGCGCGCTGTCCCTGTCCGCCGGGACGGTCCGCAACTACCTGACCGCGATCGTCGGCAAGCTCAACGCCCGCAACCGGGTCGACGCGGTCCGCATCGCGGCCGACGCGGGCTGGATCTGACCCCCGCGACGAAGCCGGTCCACCGCGGTGGACCGGCGTTCTCGTGCCCTGGCCGGGCATTCGCCCGCGACGACAAGGGATTCGTGACTCCCGGAACGACCTACCGCGGGATCTCGGCCCGCAGCCGGTAGACGTCGTCCTCCTCGACACCGGCGCACAGCGTGCCGCCCACCCCGGTCACCCGGACCGTCAGGTTGCGGATGCCCGAACCGCTTCCGCCGACGGCCGCGGTCACCCGCGCACGGGTCGTGCCGCCGGCCCGGCGCACGCCGTCGTTCACCACGTCCAGCACCAGGACACCGTCCTCGTGCGCCAGCGTGATGCCGCAGCGCGTGGCATGGCTGTGCCGCAACAGGTTCGCGATGCCCTCGCGCAACACCGTGGCCAGCACGGTCCGCACGTCCGGCGGCAGCTCGACCGGTTCGACCCGCACGGTCACCGCGATGTCGGAGGCGGTCAGCAGGTCGCGCGCGGACGAGATCTCCTCGTCCAGCGACAGTTCCCGGTAGGAGGTGGCCACGGCGCGGACGTCGGCCAACGCCTGGCGGGACACGTCGAGGATGCCGGACAGCTCCTGTTGCGCACGGCCGGGATCGCGGTCCACCAGCCGCTGCGTCAGCTCGGTCTTGAGCGTGATCGCCGACAGCGAGTACCCGAGCAGGTCGTGCAGGTCGCGGGCGAACCGGAGCCGTTCGCCGGTCACCGCGAGATCGGCCAGTTCGGACCGTGCCTCGTGCAGGTCGCTGACCATGGACCGCAGCCGGGACAACGCGAACACGACCAGGCCGTGGTTGACCGTGACCAGGAAGCCGTACGTCACGTTGATCGCGCCGCCGCCCTCCAGCAGGTGGATGACGCCCGCGCTCACGACCACGGCGAAGAACAGCGGCAGCCCGACCCGGGCGCGCAGCGCCACCAGCAGGCTGCCCGCGAGCAGGCCGTGCAGTCCCAGGTAGGGATCGGCCAGCAGCAGGCCCGGCAGGTACGTGACCAGGGCCAGCACGCCCAGCAGGGCGTAGCCCAGGGGCGAGCGGACCCGGGCCTCGGGGCGGCTGAAGAACCCGAGCACCAGCGCCAACGAGGCCAGCACGCACGCCTCGGCGAAGACCTGCCCGGCCGGCTCCGCCTTCGAGACCACGACGAACACCGAGCCGATCACCGCGTAGCCGGTGAACACGGCGGTGGCGATCAACGTGCCGATCCGGGGTGCCATGGCCTGGCCACGGCGCGGGTCGGGCGTCGCGTCGGCCTGGTCCCCGTCCTCGGACAGGTGCGGCACCACGGCGTGCAACCGGTAGGTGTCGTCCGGTCCGGGGCCCGCGGTGAGCGTGCCGCCCAACGCCTCCACGCGTGCGGTGAGGTTGCGGATCCCGTTGCCGTCCGGGCGTTCCTCGGGCACCGGCCGCACGCCGTCGTTGACGATCTCGATCGACACGCCGTCGGCCGTGGCCGTCGCGACGATGTCGCACGTCTCGGCTTTGCTGTGCCGCAACAGGTTCGTGACGCCCTCGCGCACCACGGTCGCGAGCACGGTCCGGGTCCGGGTCGGTAACTCGCCCGCCGTGCACCGCACGGAGACGACGACCTCGGCCGCGGTCAACACCGACCGCGCGGACGCCAGCTCGTCGTCCAGCGACAGCTCCCGGTACGACGACGCGACCGCGCGCACGTCGGCCAGCGCCTGCCGCGAGATGTCGAGGATCTCGGCCAGCTCCCGCCGGGCGTGGTCCTTGCGGCCCGGCACCAGCCGGTAGGCCAGCTCCGCCTTGAGCGTGACCGCCGACAGCGAGAACCCGAGCAGGTCGTGCAGGTCACGGGCGAACCGCAGGCGTTCCCGCGCCACGGCGAGACCGGCCAGTTCCGACCGGGCGTCGGCCAGTTCCCGCACCAGACCCCGCAGGCGCGACAGGCCGTAGACGACCAGGCCGATCACCGCGGTCAGGGTCGTGATGTAGACGGCTTCCAGCGGCACGTCGGTGAGCCGGTACTGGGCGTACCCGTTGGCCGCCGCGATCAGCGCGAACAGCACCCACCCGGCGGGTGGGCGCAGCACCAGCAGCACGTCGCCGGCCAGGAACCCCGGCATTCCGGTCCAGCCCTCGCCGTACAGGGCGATCGGGCCGAGCACCACGGCGGCCTGCACCACCAACGCCGCGTAGCCGACGGCGTTGCGCACGTCGGCCGTGGGCGTGGCGAAGAAGCCGAGCTGGAGCACCATCATCACGGTCAGGCAGAACGCGGCCGGCGCGACGTGCGCGAGCGCCGTGCTCTCCGCGACCACGTACTGGGCCGCGTTCACGACGAAGCCGCCGAAGACGACCGTCACGACCAGCAACGTGAGGCGCGGTGCGAGGCCGGCGGCGCCGTGCCCGGTCGGTCGTGCTGGATCGAGGCTTCCTGCCACAAGGTGCTCCCAAGCCGGAGAGGGAACTCGCAGTCGCCGACTGCGAGCCGTGATTTTACCGTCGGTACGGCGGATCCCCACCGGGTGGGAATTGGTCAGTGGCGTACAAAACGCCCGCGCTCGCGAGGTAGGCGACCACGTCGGCGACCAACGGCCGGTCCACACCCAGCCGGTCGGCCAGCTCCACGACCGTGGTCGGGCCGTTCGCCAGCAGCTCCGCGATCCGGTCCGCGGGCGCGCGGTGCAGCACGACGGCGTAGGGTGCGCCACGACGCAGCAGCGCCCGTTCGCCGTCGTACTCGCCGATCCGGGTGCCCGGCAGCAGTTCGACGCACTCCTTGTCGTCGATGCTCGGCCAGTGGAACTCCGCGTGGCCGACGACGGCGACGAGGGACAGGGTCGGTCCCGCGCCGTCGTGCAACCCCAGCGACGGCACCACGCACCCGCCAAGCCCGTCGAGGGCCAGTTTCAGCCGCGGCCACTCCGGGCCGCAGAACCCGTCGGCCAACCACCGGTTGTACTCGGCGAACAGCACCGGGATGTGCTCCAGCGACACCGGTCCCAGGCTCATCCGGTACAACGCCTCGCGTACCAGCGGACTGTCGTCCTCGACGTCGATGTCGGCCCACCGCCCGTGCACCGTCAACCGGTGCCGTCCGGCACTGACTCTCGTGCCTTCCAGGAGCGAGAACAGCGGCTTCCCGGAAGGGAACTCGGATGTCACGGGTGCTTCTCCAGTTCTGCCGGCCCACGTGCCCGGCACCGGTCACAGGAACATCGGCACCGGGTTGGTCTCCTCGTACGCGACGGGTCGGGCGACCCGGCCCAGCTCCACCGGCACGTCGTAGAGCCGGCCCGGACCGAGCCTCGACCAGTGGTGCCGCATGCCGGGCACGACCACCTTCACGACGGGCAACCCGATGTCGGGCCGCGTCTGGTCGAGCACCAGCACCTCCATGCCGCGCCGCTCCAACGTGGACCGGACGGCCTCGACGTCGGTCAGCAGGTCGTCGTCGGGCGTGTACCCGAAGTCGCCCGGCCGCCGGACCGGCAGCACCGGGTCGGGCCGCAGGTACGGCTGGTTGTCGGCCGTGCAGTCCCGCAGCCAGTTCCGCAGGTCAACGTCCAACCCCGGCCGGTCCTCCTCGCGCAACGCGCACACCGCCGGCATGACCTGGTTCAACTCGGTCAACGCCCGGCGCAGCGCCACCTTCGGGTCCAGGTGCGCCCCGAACCCGAACATGACGTCGTCGTGCGGCCCGCCGATCCGGCGCGAGACCGCGGCCAGCACCGGGATGCCCAGGTCCGCGGTCAGGTCCAGTACCCACACCTCGCGGTCGAGTCCGGCGTACACGTCCCGCAGTTCGTCGACGAACGGGTCGCCCGCCGCGTCGAGGTCGACCGCGGGCATGCGGGTGCGGTTGTACCACCAGAGCGCGATCGCGTCGCGCTCCACGATCTCCAACATCCCCTGGAGGACGGCGTCCTCCAGGCTGCTCCCGGCGGCGCACCCGTTGGAGTTCGCGGTGACGGACGCGGGGGAGGGCGCACCGTAGTAGAGCATGCCGGTGGGCAGCAGTCGGTGGCGTCGCGCGGTCAGCGACCACACCGGCGTCCAGTCGAGGACCTCGCGGTCGTCGAACGGCTCGGGCACGTGCTGGAACGCGGAGTGCGCGGCGTTGTAGGCATGCCGGTCGACGTACTGGCGCGGGTCGTAGAGCTGGACGGAGTCGGGGTGCACCGCGTCGTCGAGGCAGTCGAAGCTGCCGCGCACCACGGTCTCGTCCCCCCGGTGCACGGCGCTGTGCCGTTCGAGCGCCTCGCACAGCGCGCCGACCTCGGCGTGCAGCGGCGTGACGCCCTTGCCGCCGTTCTCGCAGCGCAAAGTGGAGCGCAACGCGGCCAGGCCGGTGGGACCGACCGCGGTGTTCGTCCCGGAGCGGTAGGAGTTGAAGAACGCGTGGCCGCGGTCGTCCCGGCGGATGTCCCGGACCACGCCGGTGACCGGGCCGACCAGGTGGCGGTAGCGGTCGAGCACCTCGCCGGGCGAGGCGGACCGGTGCCCGCCGCCGTCCACGGAGCGCTTGGTGCGGGAGCGCAGGAGCACCGGTGCGGTGTTGCGCTCCTGGCACACGCCGGGGTCGCCGCACTCGGGGCACTGCGGCAGCCGGGACACCTCGTGGCGGTTGCCGCGCAGGTCGAGGCTGTCGAACTCCCAGATGGCACGGCGGCCCGTCGGGCGGTGCCCGGCCAGCCACTTCGCCGCCTCCAGTGCGGCGGTATGGCAGGCGATCGCGGCGACCGGTGCCAGGCCGACGAGCGGCCGGGCCAGCGGCCCGGGCCGCCCGAGCGAGGCGCACAGGTGCGCCTCGGCCGGGCGGTTGGCGGCGAGTCGGGTGACCAGACAGCGGCGGCACGGGCCGTCGCCGGGGGTGAAGACCGGGCCGACCCAGGCCCGCGCACCGGTCGGTTTGACCGGGAGCCACGGCGTCGTGCCGCGGTCGACGACGCGCAGGCCGGGGTCGAGGTAGTCGCGGCAGACGACGATCGTGAAGTCGGCGTCGTCGTCGGTGACGTGCAGTCCGGCGCGACGCAGGGCGTCGACCGTGGTGTCGAAGGGGACGTCGCCGACCCGGACGACCCGGACCCGGCCGCGCGGTGCGGCCAGGCGGGCGGCGTCCCAGTACGCCGCCTCGGGGTCGTCTTCGGGGTCGTCGTCGGGCAGCAGGGTGGTCAACCCCGCCGCGTCCAGCCGGTCGAGCAGGCGCCGGGCCTGGTCCGCGGGGATGTCGGCGGGCAGGTCGGCGAGCACGCGGTCGGGCGTGCGGGTGCCGTCGAGCAGTGGTGCGAGCGCTTCGACGTGCCGGCCCTGGAGGGTCGTCACGTGGTCGTCGGAGACGAGGTAGACGGCCTCGCCGGGCACGATCTCGGTCTTGAGGTGACGCTTGAACGCGATCCGTTCCCGGGTGCGCACGGCCGGCTCCGGCTCACACCGCGAGGGCGGGTGCGGCGGCCGTCGGGCCGGAGGTGTGCACGCTGAACGCGAGGAAGTCCAGGGCGAGCGTGCTCGGGCGGTCGAACTCGTGGATGACGAGGTCGCAGTCGGTGGTGGTGGCGGTGATGGCGTCGGTGTTCATCTCGGCTCCTCGGGTGGCGGCCCGTGATCTGATGGTCGGAATTCTGCTGAGCCGGGCGAAGTCGCCGGTAGTGCGGCCGTAACGGGAGCGGACATGAGATTTTCACCCCCGACTGGTGTGCCGCCCACTGGGGCGCCGGCCCGTTCGTGGGGTCCACTTGGCTCGAACGGGTGCCGAGGGGAGGAACGGCGATGGAGATCAGGGTTCTGGGCATGTTGGAGGCGACCGAGCACCACCGTTCCGTGCTGCCGTCCGCGGCGAAGCCGCGTCAGGTGTTCGCGCTGCTGGCGGTGCGTGCGGGCCGGGTCGTGCCGGTGCCGACGCTGTTCGCGGAACTGTGGGGGGACCGGCCGCCGCGCAGCGCGCACGCCACGCTTCAGACTTATGTGAAGCAGCTGCGCCGGTTGATGCGCGACGCCGGGTGCGACGCGTTGGGTACGCGTTTCGGCGGCTACGTGCTGGACGTGCCGTCGACGGCGGTCGACGTGGCCGACTACGAACGCCTGGTGGAGGCGGGGCGGGAGGCCGTCGAGCGCGCCGACCACGAGACCGCGGCCCACCACTTCCGGGCGGCGTTGGACCTGTGGCGCGGACCGGCCCTGGTGGACGTGCCCACGGGGGACTCGCTGTCCATCGAGGTGACCAGGCTGGAGGACAGCCGACTGTCCACAGTGGAGTGTCGGATCGACGCCGAGCTGCGGTGCGGGCGGCACCACGTGCTGTTGAGCGAACTGGCCGTGCTGACCGCCCGCCACCCGCTGAACGAGAACCTGTGCGCCCACCACATGACCGCGTTGGCGCGTTCGGGCCGCCAGTTCCAGGCACTTGAGGCTTATCGGACGTTGCGCACCACTTTGGTCCGCGAGCTGGGCGTCGAACCGTCGTCTCGGCTGCGTTCCTTGCACCTTTCGTTGCTCTAGGGGGATTGTCGCGGATGGGGTCGCTTCGATTCCGACTCTCGGGGCGGCTTTCCTCGCGCGTCCGCTACGGACTTCGCGGAAGGTCGACCTTCCGCGCGTATCGGGATTCCTTCGGCACGTCGCCACGCGGCATCGCACAACGCGCAGGTGGGCCGACACCCGTCGGGGTACCTCGGTGGCGGGTGGGTCGGGGCCGTGACCGCGAGTCCGCACAGGGTCGTGCCTCCCCTCCCCGCCACCAGGTCGGTCTGAACGGCGTGCCGGTGTCCCTCGTGGGGAAGCCATCTGAACTGTCGTGATGACATGCCGACGTCCTCGGTCCGGACGGGTGTTTCCCGATCAGGGTCGGATTGTCGAGTGGTCGGCGCAGTCGTCCACGGCGTCAGGGGAGTCGGGCGCGGCCGGGGCATTCAAGGCGTCCGTGCGGCGGCTCAGCGGTTCCCGCGTGGCTCGTGGGGTGAGCACGAGGTCGATCTCCTGGCGCCCGACGGCGATGTGGATGTCGTCGCCGACGACCTCGTGTCGAAGTTGACCTTCCTGGGCTCGACGGGCAATACCGGGTCCTGCCCGAACCTCTACCTGACCGACCGGGACACCTACGTGGTCCAAGGTTCCGTCGTCACCGACCCCGAGGCCCCCGCCGCCACGCCGGGGAGATCATCCGAGTGCTTCCGCAAGCCCTGGCCCAGGGGCTCGACCTGCCCGAACACGACTTCTGGCTGTTCGACGACGAACGACTGGCGATCCTGCGCTTCACCCCGACGGGGCTCGACGGTGCGGAGATCGTGACCGATCCGGCTACGGTGGCGCGGTACAGGCACCACCGCGACCGGGCGTGGCGGCATTCGGTCGCGTTCGAGCGGTACGTATCGCGATAGCCATCAAGAGGAGACCGTGAGCAGCACGCCGGACAAGCGTCGAGTCGAGTTCGCCGACGAACTGCGGTTCCTCCGCATTGGAGCCGGCCTCAACGGCAAGGAGTTCGCCGACAGGCTCGGCTGGCACCCGTCGAAGGTCTCGAAGATCGAGAACAACCGGCAGGACCCGACGGATGCCGATGTCGCGGCGTGGCTCGACGCGGTCGAGGCGCCGGCACCGGTCGCCACCCGGATGCGGGACGAGTTGCGCGGCATGCGCATCGAGACCAACTCCTGGAAGAACCGGCTGCGCAAGGGGCACGGCGACCGCCAGCGGTACAGCGTCGAGGTCGAGGGTGCCGCGACCAGGATTCGCGCCTTCGAACTCATGGTCGTCCCCGGGCTCGTGCAGATCGCCGAATATGCCCGCCACGTCTTCGTCACCGCAGCGGAGTTGCAGGAAACCCCGCCGGACACCGATGAAGCCGTCCGCATCCGCCTCGAACGCCAGCGTGTCCTGTACGACAGCACCAAGAGCATCGAACTCCTGATGTGCGAATCGGCGTTGCGCTACTTCGTGTGCCCGCCCGACGTCATGCTCGCCCAGATCGACCGGCTCCTCGCGCTGATCGGCCTGGCCGCCGTCCGCTTCGGCATCATTCCGCTCGACACCGTGCTCCCGAGCGTGCCGACCAACGGCTTCTGGATCGTGGGCCACCGCGTCCTCGTCGAGACCGTCGACAGCGAGATCGACACCGACTCGCCCGTCGACCTCGCCACCTACCACAAACTCGCCGACTCCCTGTGGACGGTCGCGGCCGAGGGCGACGACGCGCGGCGGGTGCTGATGCGTTGTGCCGCGGCCATCGCCGAGAAGTACGACCTGAACCACAAGCGCTGAAAGGGCACGAGGATGAACGACGGACGATGGCGCAAGTCCAGCCACAGCGTGGGCAACCCCGAACAGTGCGTCGAGGTCGCCGCCACGCTGGGCGTCCGCGCGATCCGGGACTCGAAGGACCCGGACAAGCGTGAGCTGTCCTTCACCGACGGCGGGTTCGACGCCTTTCTCCGGACCCTGCGTCGTGGGCTTCCCGTGCGGTAAGGACGTTCCGCGCGGCGAACGCGATGAGCGACGCCAAGGCGACCAAAGCCACGCTCGCCCAGAGCGGTCCCCGGGTTCCCGACGTGCCCGCCGCCACCAGCGGCCCGACGGCGGCGCCGACGTTGAGCGCGGCGGTCGCGTAGGCGCCGGCCAGGGTCGGCGCCCCGGAAGCCTCGTGCACCACCCGCGTGATCAGCACGCCGCCCACGGCGAACGACAGGGCGCCCTGGACGGGCACCAGGATCATGAGGGCGACCGACTCGTCCGCCAGTAGTGCCAGGGCGGCCCACCCGAGCGACAGCAGGGGGCCGCCGACCGCGAGGACCCGGTCGCGGTGCCGCTCGGACAGCCGGCCCGCGGCCGTGACGCCGAAGAAGGACCCGACGCCGAAGAGCATCAGGACGACAGGTACCCACAGTCCGTCCAGTCCGGCGGTGTCGGTCACGACCGGTGCCAGGAAGGTGAAGCCGCCGAACGTCGCCGCGTTCACCAAGGCGCCGAGCAGCATGGCCAGGGCAAGTCGCGGACGTCCGAGCAGGGCGAACTCCGAGCGCAGGGCCGGTCGTGCCGCGGGTGCGGTTCGCGCGGGGCGTCCGGTGAGAACGCCCACCGCCGCCGGGACGCACAGCAGCGTGACGACCCAGAACGCGGACCGCCACCCGGACAGCGCGCCGAGCACCGCCCCTCCGGGCACGCCGACGACCGTCGCCAGGGTGGTGCCCGACAGCAACACCGCGAGGGCACGGCCCGTCCGGTCGGGTGGGACCAGTCCGGTCGCGGTCGTCAGCGCCACGGCGAGGAATCCCGCGTACGCGAGCGCCGCGACCACCCTGGTCGCGAACAGCACCGCGAACGACGAGGTGGTCGCGCCCACGACGTGGGTCGCCAGGAACACCAGCACGAATCCGGGCAGCACCCGACCCGACCACCGGCGGGCGAGTACGGCCACGAGCGGTGCGCCGACGACCATGCCGACCGCGAACGCGGTGGTGAGCGTGCCGGCCGTGCCGACGGTGACGTGCAGGTCCCCGGCGAGGTCCGGCAGGAACCCGGCGAGCATGAACTCCGAGGTGCCCATGGCGAAGACGGCCAGGGCGAGCAGGTACAGCGATGCGGGAAAGGGAGGACTCCGAGGTGAGGAGAGGCCGAAGAGGTCGTCTCGTCACCACCGCCCGCCCCCGGGGCGCGTTCGAGCGGTCCTAGGGGCTGACGGCGTGACCGAAAGCCCCCGACTCGTCCGACTCGGGACTCACCATGATCCGCACGCTACCCGACGCCGGTCACGCCCGGAAAGGACCGTCCGAAGCCAACTTCAGGACGTAGTTGGCGATGCGCCGCGCCCGCGTCTCCGGCTTCACGGCCTTCTCCACGTTCAGCAGGATCTGGTACCGGTTGCTGCGACTCAGGGCGTCGAACCTCTCGGCGGCCACCGGCGAGGCGTCCAACGCCGCCCGCAGGTCGGCGGGCACCTCGGCGGTGCTCTGCGGCGCGTACGCGGCACCCCAGCGGCCGTCCTCCTTGGCCTGGTCCACCTGTGCCAGACCGGGCGGGCGCATGCGGCCCTCCGCGATCAGCTCCTCGACCCGACCACAGTTGATCTTCGACCACGGGCTGCGCTTGCGCCGCGGCGAGAACCGCTGGGCCCACCACCCGTCCGGCACGTCCCCGGAGTACGCCTTGCCGTCGATCCAGCCGTAGCACAGCGCGACGTCCAATGCCTCCGACCGGGTGATCGACGGCACGGGCGTGCCCTTCTTCGGCAGTGCCACCCACACCTCGGTCGACGATTCGTGGTTCGCCTCCATCCAGTCGGTGAACTCCTCGATCGTCTCGCAGCGCAGCGCGGTGTCCGCCATGTCCCAACCCTTTCCGCAGAACCTTTCCCCGAGTGTCCCATCGGCACACCCGTCGGCAGTGCGGCGCCGACGACCCGCGTCGACGCCGCACGCCCTTCACGCCGCCGAGTCCGCCAACACCGCGGTCGGCCGCTCGGCGGCCGACTCCTCGGCCGCCGCCTTGACCCGGGTCAACGTCTGGTGGATCCCGTCACGGAGTTCGCGCGTGTGCACGTCGTGCCCGCCCAGCACCATGTTCGCGAACGACGCCGTGCGCTTGCGCTGCCCCCGGCTCTGCCCGGACACGTCCCACCGCTCGGTCAGGACCGTGCCGCCGTTGCCGTCCGGCTCGAACCGGTAGCTCCACCGCACGCCGTTGGTCGTGGTGTGGAACGCGAACGACCGGCCGCGCTCGGACTCCTCGACCAGGTTCGACGTCACCCACTTGACCCAACCGCGCCGGTTGACGCCGGTGAACCGCGCGCCCACGCCCCGCTCCGGGCCGCGCCACGTGCACTTGCGGCACTCCGGGCTCCACTCGCCCATCCGCGTCACGTCGCTGACCAGGTCCCACACCAGCTCCGGCGGTGCGTCGATCGTGATCGACACCTCCTCCGGCCGGTACCCGGCGGGCAGTGCGCCCTTGCGCGCCAGTCGTGCGCCGTGCTTGCGCGCACCGCGCAGCTCGGCCAGGTACGGGTAGTGGTCCACCTGCATGGTGTGCCGCTGGGACGTCACGTACCGCTTGGCCAGGTTCTCCTTGTACCGCTTGATCTCCCGGTCCATCTCGGCCGGCGGCGGCAGCGCGGCGCTGCCCTGCAACAGGTCCGCGACCCAGTGCGACTGCGCCTCGGCGAGCACGGTCGTCGCGCCCAACGGCTGGAACAGGCCGATGAAGTACAGGCCGGGGTGGCGTGGGTCCACGACCCGGTGGTACAGCGACACGTCGTTGTCCGTCGGCGCGATCACCGACGGGTCCAGGAACGGGAACCCCACGCGGTACCCGGTGCAGTAGATCACCGAGTCGACGACCTCGCTGCTGCCGTCCGTGAAGTGCACGGTGTCGCCCGCCAGCCGCTCGACGTTCGGCTTCACCGCGATGTCGCCGTGCCCGAGCTTGGGCAGCAACGTCTCCGACACCGTCGGGTGCGAGTTGAACAGCCGGTGCCCCGGCACGGGCAGGCCGAAGTCGGTCACCTTGCCGATCGTCAACCGCAGCAGCCCGGCCATGATCCAGCGCTGGACCTCGCGCGGCAGCACCGTGGTGAGGAACGGGTTGATCAGGTCGTCGCTGGCCTTGCCGAACATGAACTTGGGGAACACGTACCCGCCGCGCCGCGTGGACAGCAGCGTGCGCGCGGCCACACCCGACGTCTCCACCGCGATGTCCGACGCGGAGTTGCCGAACCCCACGACGAGCACGCGCTTGCCGGCGTACTCGTCGGGCACCTTGTAGTGGTGCGAGTGGATCTGCGTGCCGGTGAACGTGTCCGCGCCCGGGAAGTCGGGCAGCTTCGGGTCGGAGTGGTGCCCGTTGGCCACCAGCACGGCCCGGTACCGGCGCACGGTCTCGACGCCGGTGTCGCGGTCGCGGGCCGTCACCGCCCAGCCGCCGTCGACCGGCTCGACGTGCGTGACCAACGTGCGCAGCGAGATCGCGTCGCCGAAACCGAAGTGGTCGACGAAGTCGTCCAGGTAGCGCGCGATCAGCTCGTGGTCGGGGTAGGCCGGGTAGTCCGCCGGCATGGGGAAACTGCGGTACTCCGACAGCTTCTTCGACGTGTTGATGTGCAGCGACCGGTACGACGACGACAGGCCGTTGTCGTTGAGGTAGCGCCAGTTCCCGCCCACCTGGGACCCGGCCTCGTAGCAGTCGAACGCGATCCCTCGCTCGTCGAGCACCTGGCAGGCGGCAAGCCCCGACCAACCTGCTCCGATGACGCAGACGCGGTCCATCTTCGGTCTCTCCTCGTGTTCAGCGCCGCAGGAGCCGTTCCAGCGGGTCGGTGACGTACTCGCCGCCCTCGGTCACCCGCGCCCGGCCGCCGATCGCCGTGACGATCGCGTGCGCGGTGCGGACCAGGACCCGGCCGACCGCCGAGTCGATCGCGCCCGCCAGGTGCGGGACGCTCGTGCCGTAGTCCACCCGGTACTCGACCTCGCTGCCGCCCTCGGGCAGGTCGGTCGCGGTCCAGGAGCCCATCAGTCGTTGGAAGTCCCCCTCGATCTGGAGGAACTCCAACCGGTCCGGGTGATCGGCCGACCGGCGGACGGCCTGCGTCCACGTCGCCGTGCCGCCCCGGAAGGCCAGCACCCACTCGCCCCGCCCGCTCACCGACACCAGGTCGGGCGCGTAGGTGGGGAAGTCGGTGTCGCGTTCGAGGAACGCGACGACCTCGGCGGCCGTGGCGGGCACCTCGGCCCGCAGCGTCCGGGTGGTCATCGCCCCTCCTCGGAGGACGGCCGCAGCACGCTGACGGCCTGGTAGTGGGTGGTCCGCAGCATGGGATGGCTGGCCTCGCCGAACACGCCGCCGGTCAGCCCCGGACCGCCCTGGTTGGGCAGGAACGGCAGGAAGCCGGAGTGCGAGTCGTTGACGCGCAGGTTGCCGCCGTTGCGCGTGGCCGCCAGGAACCGGTCGATCGCCGCCTGCCCGGTCGACCAGAACGAGTTGCGCAGGCCGTAGGCGTTGCCGTCGACGAACTCCAGCACCTCCTCCAGGAGGTCCTCGTCCGACGCGGCTTCCGGCACGATGACCGGCAGCAGCGGGAAGAACGTCTCGTCGCGCACGACCGACAGCGACCGCGCGTCCCGCAGGCCGTCGATCCGCACGATCGTGGGCTCGACGAAGTACCCGGTGTCCGACGGTGTGCCGTCGACCTCCAGCCGCCGTCCGCCGTGCACGAGCCGCGCGCCCTTGGTCAGGGCCTCGGCCAGGCAGCCGGTGAACCAGTCCGCGCCCAGTACGGGCGTGAGCACCACGTCCGGGTCCTCGGGGAAGCCGGGCGTGATCACCCGCGTCGCCTCGACCAGTCGCCGGATCAGCTCGTCGGCGATCGCCGGGTGCGCCACGACCTGGTTGGGCACGTTGCAGATCTGGCCGGAGTTGAGGAAGAACTGGGTGATCGTCTCGACGGCCGCGTCCAGGTCGGCGTCGTGCCACACCACGCAGCAGTCGTTGCCGGCCAGCTCCAGGATCGGCTTCTTGCCGGCCGCGATGGCATCGCGCTCGAACTCCAGGCCCTTGCGGCTGCCGCCGAAGTACAGGACGTCGTCCACGTGCTCGCTGGCCAGCCACTTGTCGAGGGAGGGCGCACCGCAGAACGCGTTGAGCGTGCCGGGCGGTGCCCCGAACTCCTCCAGCACTGGCGCGACCACTTCGCGCATCGCGTACATACAGCTCAACGCCACGCCGCGCGGCGCGCGGACGACGACCGTGTTGCCGGACAGCAGCGCGATGAGGCCGTTGAGCGCGTTGGGCGTGGCCGCGTTCTGCGGCGGGTTGATGCAGACGACGCCGTCGGCGAGCCGGCGCAGGATCATGTCCCGGTTGCCGTCGGAGCGGCGGACCTCGAGCTGCTCGGCGCACCACCGGATGGTCTCGGCGCTCCAGCTCGTGTGCGGGATGCCGCCGACCATGCCCAGCGCCGCCGACCGCGGCACGCCCTCCTCGACCAGGATCTCCACGAGCGGGTCCAGGTGCTCCAGGATCCGCCGGGCGATCCGGAGGCCGATCTCGACGCGCTCCCCGACCGGCACGCGCGCCCAGGCCGGCTGTGCACCGGCGGCGGCTTCGAGGGCGGCGTCGGCCAGGAGGTCGTCGGCGACGACGCACGCGCCGACGGCGATGTCGCCGACCTCGTCGGGCGTGACGAGCCCGCGATCGAGATCCTGTTTCGCGCGCAGCGCCGGAAAAGTATCCGTCAGCAGCGCTCGGGCGGAGATCGTGTGGACGTACCGGACGTTGTCGCCGAAGACGTCCCGGCCGCCGATGTAAGCCGGGTATAGGCCGAACCTCACGTCGCCCCCTTCGCTCGAAGTCGCTGGTCTGACGCTTGCGGCCAGCCTATTCGCGCGTCGGCGAAAGGAGCAATGGAAAAGCGATAACCGCTTCTTATCGAGGCGATTTCCCCGGTTCTATCCTATGAGTATTCCGGTCGTTTTTCGAGCTGATAGCGGTCGAGGAGTTCGGTGCCGATACGGGCCAGTTCGGCGCGTACGGAATCGGGTTCGACGACCTCGACACCGGCGCCCCACCCGGCCAGGTTGCGGGCGATGTCCAGCGGGGTCGGCGCGGCCACCCGGACCCGCGCCCGGCCGTCGGGCAGTTCGGCCTCGACCGCGCAGTGCCGGCCGAAGTGCGACCGCAGCACGGACACGTACCGCGCGTCCACGAGCACCGTGGCACCGGTGCGCGACCGACGGGACTCGATCTCGCCCACGATCCGCTCCCACTCGCGGGCGAGCACGAAGTCGTCCGGCCGGGGCGCGGGCTCGTCGGTCTCCTCGGCGGCCGAGATCCGGTCGACGCGGAACGTGCGCGGCCCGTCGTCGGTGCCCGCGAGCAGGTACCAGGTCTCGTCCTTGTCGACCAGACCCCACGGGTCGACCGGGCGGCGCGACGGCGTGCCCGACCGGCCCGAATAGCTCAGTACGACCCGCCGCCGCCGGATCACCGCGCGCTGCAGGAGCGTGACGACCTCGGGCCTGGTCGGCTCGCGGTCGCCCCAGCGCGCGGGGTCGATCAGCAGCGCGTCGGCGGCTGCCGCGGCGTCCGCCCGGAATCCCTGGGGCAGGGCGCGCAGCAGCTTGCGCAACGCCGCCTTGGCCTCGTTCGACACCGCCGCCGCCGGTCCGACCAGCAGGAACAACGCCTGGGCCTCGGGCGCGGACAACCCGCTCAGGTCCGTGCGCGCACCGCCGACCAGCGACCAGCCGCCGCCACGCCCCGGCTGCGGGTACACCGGGATGCCCGCCGCCGAGAGCGCCTCCAGGTCCCGGCGGGCGGTCGCGACGGACACCTCCAACTCGGTCGCCAGGTCCGCCGCCGTCACCCGATGGCGTGATTGCAGGAGGAGAAGTGCCGCTACCAGCCGGTCGGCGCGCATCTGGGTCCGGATTCTCTGCCAAAGTGCTCGGTTGATGAGCACTTTAGACCGGACGATGGAGTCGTACGGTCAGTCGAGGAAGGAATCACCCATGTTGCGCGGTCTCACCACCATCAGCTACTACGCCGACGACGTCGTCGAGGCGCGGGACTGGTACGCGAAGGTGCTGGGTGTGCCGGCCTACTTCGCGCGGCCCGAGGAGGGCACGCCGTCCTACGTCGAGTTCCGGGTCGGGGACTTCGAGCACGAGCTGGGCATCGTCGACCGGAAGTTCGCGCCGCACGACACCGCCGGCGGCCCGATCACCTACTGGGCCGTCGACGACCTCGACGCGAGCCTGGAGCGCCTGGTCGCCCTCGGTGCCACGCCGCACCGCCCGCCGACGGCGTACGGGCCGGGGTTCGTCACCGCGTCGGTCGTCGACCCGTTCGGCAACGTGCTCGGCCTGATGTACAACGAGCACTACCTGAGCATCGCGAGCGCCAAGGCGTGACGCGGTCAAGCCGCGTTCCAGGCACCGCGCCTAACGTGCGCCCGATGGGAGACACGTTGAAGGTGCCGGGCGCCCGCCTCTACCACGAGGTGTCCGGAACGGGCCCGGTGCTGCTGTTCATCGGCGGCGGCACGTCCGACACGTCCAACTACGACGGCGTCGGCCCGCACTTCGCGGACCGCTACACCGTCGTGAGCTACGACCGGCGGGGCAACTCCCGCAGCACGCTGGACGGCCCGGCCGGTCCGCAGCGGATCGAGGAGCACGCCGACGACGCGATCCGCCTGATCGAACACCTCGGCACCGGACCGGCCGACGTGTTCGGCAGCAGCTCCGGCGCGCTGATCGCGCTGGACGTGGCGGCCCGCCGCCCGGACCTGGTGCGCCGGGTCGTGCCGCACGAGGCACCCGCGTTCACGCTCACGCCGGACGAGGACGCGCACCTGGCGATCCTGCACCGCGCGGCGGCCGAGTTCGAGCGGGCCGGTGCGGCGGCGGGCATGGCGGTGTTCGGCAACGGCACGGGCGTGCCCGACGAGTTCGCCGACGCCGGACCCGAGGCGCTGGAGGCGTTGCGGCGCATCGAGGGCAACGCGCCGTTCTTCTTCCGGCACGAGATGCTCCAGTTCGTGGCCTACCGCCCGGACCTGCCGGCGTTGGGCCGCCACCGCGACCTGCTGGTGCCGGCGGTCGGCGAGGAGTCGGTCGACACGCCACCGGTCCAGGCGATGCGCGTGCTGGCCAAGGAGATCGGCACGGAGGTCACCGCGTTCCCGGGTGGCCACGTGGGCTACCTCCAGCGGCCGGTCGAGTTCGCCGCCCGGTTGGCCGAGGTCCTGACCTGATCCCGGGTTCGACACCGAAGCGCCCCGCTCCGCCCGGGGCGCTTCACCAGTGCGCGGCGCCGGCGAACGACGTGGGCCCCGGGTCGTAGCCGAGGCGTTCACGGGCCTTCGTCAGGTCCAGGGTGCGTTCGTGCGCCAAGTGGCTGATCGCGTACCGGGTCAGGCGTGGTGGCGTGGACTTCCGCGCGGCACGCCAGACCCGTTCGGCGACGGTCGCGAGCGGCCACGCCAGGTTCGTGGGCAGGTGGCGGGTCCGCACGTGGCCCAGACCGCGCTCCCGCAGGAGGTCGCGGAGAGCGTCCACGAGCACGACGGGTTCGGCGTCGGCGACGTTGTAGACGCCGGGCGGACCCGTGCACGCCAGGACCGTCGCGTCGACCAGGTTGTCGATCGACGTCAGGGACTGCCTGGTGCGGCCGTCGCCGACCAGGATCAGCGACCGGCCCCGGATCGCGGCGAGCACGCGGGGGAGCAGGGTCGGGTCGCCCGGACCGTAGACGGCGTGTGGGCGAAGGACGACCGTGTCGGGCCTTTCCGCGACTACGCGTTCGGCTGCGGCCTTCGTCGCGCCATAAGGGGTCAGGTAACGGGCGACGGGTGCTTGGTCTTCCGTGGCGTCGACTGTCGGCGTGAACGGGTCGTAGACGCTCGCGGACGAGATGTGCACCAAACGCGCCCGGGGCCACGTACGCGTCACGTGCCGGGTCCCGTCGACGTTGACCCGACGCACCTGCCCCGCGCCGCCCCAGTCGGTGACGGCCGCGGCGGCGTGCACGACGACGTCGACCTCGGGCGGGTCCGCCAACGGGCCGGTCGTGATGTCCCACGCGCGCGAGCCGTACGCGTGCACCTCCCAGCCGCGCGCCTCGGCGGCCCGGCGGACGGCGCCGCCCACGAACCCGGTCGCGCCGGTGACCGCGATCCTCACCGGCCCACCGCCGCGCGCAACGCCACCCGGTCGACCTTGCGGTTGCGGGCGGTGCGCGGGAGTTCCGGCACCTCGACGACCTCGTCCGGCAACGCCGACACGTCGATCACCCCCGGCAGCGCGGCCCGCACCCGGTCGGCCAGGCCCGGCCGCTCGCCCGGCCGTGCGAGGAGCACCAGCACGATCCGCTCGTCGCCGATCTCGTCCGGCACGCCGACCAGGACGGCCTCCGCGACGCCGGGCAGGCCCGCGATCGCGGGCTCGTACAGACCCGGGTACACGTTGGTCCTGCCGCGCAGGATCATGTCCTTCTTGCGCCCAATCAGCACGAGCCGGTCGCCGTCGAACCGGGCCAGGTCGCCGGTCGCGTGCTCGGTCAGCGGCGGCCGGCCCAGGTAGCCCCGGCACAGGTTCGGCCCGGAGACCAGGAGTTCGCCGTCGTCGGCCAGTCGGGCGCGGACGCCGGGCAGCGGCACGCCGAGCAGGTCGCCGCCGTGCGCGATCTTCTCGTCGCCGGTGGCGATGGCGACCGGCAGGATCTCGGTCATCCCGTACACGGCCAGGAATTCCACGTCCGGCAGCGCGGCACGGGCCCGTTCGAGCAGCGGCGGCAGCACGGGCGCCGAGCCGAGGAGCACTTGGCGCAACGACCCCGGCAGCGCGACACCGCTGTCCAGGATCACGGCCAGGTCGGCGGGCACGAGGAACGTGTGCGTGGCGCCGTGCAGACCGGCGGCGAGCGCGGCCGGGTCGGCGGCGGGCGCGAACCCGTACGGCGGCATGGTCCAGTGCGCGCCCGCCACGAGCGCGGGCAGTCCGAGCATCATCTGGTCGGTGTGCACACGTGAGTCCGGGCCGAGCGCGCATCGCGTGGCCAGCACGCGCAGCGCCGCGCCGAGCGATCCCCGCGTGTGCACCACGGCTTTCGGCTCGGCCGTCGTGCCGGACGTGAACACGACGACCGCCTCCTGGTCGGGGTCCGCCGGCGGCGGCCGGAGGTGACCGGCGACGGGTGCGGCGAGCCGCTTCGTCGACACGGCACCCCGGGGCACGCCCGGCAGCCAGGGACCGGACCTGGCGTGCCGCACGGGCAACGCGCCGTAGTCCGGCAGCAGCACGCCCCTCCGGCGGGCGACGGCCCGCAGCGGTCCGGGCGCGCTCACCGCGTACAGCAGGGATTCCGCCGCCGCCCACCCCGGACCGGCCAGGGCGCAGCGCCGGGCGAACAACTCGGGACCGCCGCCGGGGTCGACGAACACGACCGTGCCGCCCGCGGCCACCGTGCCCAGGGCGAGCACGATCGCGTCCGGGCCGGGGCGGACCGAGAACAGCATGCGGGTGCCGGGCGTGAAACCGTTCTCCGCCAACCGGTGTGCGGTCGCGAGCACCCGTTCGGCGAGCTGCCGGTAGGTGAGCGTGCGGCCCTTCGCGGTCACGGCCGGCGCGTCGCCGTGCTCGCGGGCCGCGTCGAGGACGTCGACGAGCAGGTCAGGCACGGCGCACCACCAGGCGTTCGTAGTGCGGGACGAGCACCCGGCGTGCCGCCTTACGCTCCACAATGGACACCGGTGCGGCGCTCAGTACGGCGTCCAGGAACGCGCGGATCTCCGCGTCGGCCAAGGGCATGCCCAGGCAGAAGTGCGGCCCCGCGCCGAACCAGAGTTGCCGCACCGCGTGCGGGTGCGGCCGGTCCGGGTCGAACGGACCCAGGGCGCACGCCGAGATCGTCGCGATCACCACCCGGTCGCCCCGGCGGACCGCGACCGGCCCGACCCACGTGTCGACCGCGACGCTGCGCAACATCACCGGCGACGGCACGGTGACCCGCAACGCCTCCGCGACCACGTCGCCGGTCCGCTCCGGTTCGGCGAGCAGCCGGGTCAGCCAACCGGAGTCGTGCAGCAACGCGACCAACCGGGGGATGTAGGACACCAGCGTCTCCGTGCCGGTGAGCACGAACGCGGCCACGGCGCCGAGCGCCTCGTCCTCGCCGAGCCCGAGTTCCCGCATCCGTCCCGGCACGGTCGACGGGTCGCCCTCGGCGTACGCCTTCGCGGCCGGGGTGGTGAGCGTGCCCAGCGCGGCCCGGGCCCGTGCGACCTGGGCCGGTCCCAGTCGCGGCCGGCCCAGCCGCACCATGCCCGTGATCGCGGACCCGGCGTCGGCCGCCTGCCGGGCCTGCGCGGCATCGAGGCCGACCAGCCCGCAGATGACCGCGCCGACCAGGTCGCGCACCACGGCCACGAGGTCGACCTCGTGGCCCGAGGCCAGGTCGTCCCGCAGCCGGGACAGCGGCCCTTCGCCGGCCCGTGCGCACAAACCGGCCACCGCGCGTGGCGTGAACAGGCCGGACAGCTTGCGGCGCAACGCCACGTGCGCGGCGCCGTCCATGTTCAGCAGCACCGACGGGCCGACGACCGGTGTCCACAGGTCGGCCGGCGATCCGGGCCCGGTCTTGGTGAACTTGGCGGTGTCGGTGAGGACCTCCTTGGCCAGTGCGGCATCCGAGACCACCACGCCGACGCGGGGCACGCGCACCGCCGGTCCGAGCAGGGCGATGCCCCGCAGCAACGGGTACGCCACCGGGTGCGCGGCGAGCTGGAGCCTGGTCTCGGGGGTCATCGGATGTCCACGTGCTCGGGCCGGTAGCGGTGGTCGGCGTACCAGGCGAGCGTACGACGCAGGCCCCAGGCGAGCGCGCGACGCGAGGAACCCCGGACGACGACGTCCCGGCGCGGCCCGTAGGCGGTGGTGTGCCGGCGGACCGCGTTGACCAGCGCGCGGTCCTCGTGCACGTCCTCGATCCTGGTCCGCGGGAAACCGCCGCTGAGCGTGTACAGCTCGGCGGTGACGGCCATGTTGCAGCCCGCCGTCATCACGTACGGGCCGAGGTAGCGGGGATCGCGGTTGCCGGGCCGGATCCTGCCGAACAACCCGGCGACCTCGACGGCGGCGACGAGGACGCCGCGTTCGACCGCCGAGAGCCCCTCGTCGGTGCGGGGCAGCAGCCGCCCGGAGACCAGGCGCAGACCCGACCCGAACGCGGCCTTCACGCGCGCGGTCCAGTCGGGTGCGGGCAGGCAGTCGGCGTCCGTGCGGGCCAGCCACGTGGCACCGTGCGCGATGGCGTGCCGCATCCCGGTGTCGGCGGCGGCACCCGTGCCTTTCTCCGGCTCGTGGACGATCTCCAGCCTCAGCACCGGGTGGCGTGCGGCGAAAGACCGGATCACATCCACAGTGGAATCCGTCGACGCGTTGTCCACCACGACGAGGGTGAAGTCCCTGTCGTCCTGCGCGGCCAACGCTTCCAGGGTCGCGGTGATGCCGCGTTCCTCGTTGTACGCGGGCACGACGACCCACAGCGCGGTCACAGCCGGATCACCACCATGCCCAGGCTGACCCCGCCGGCCAGACCGACGAGCGCGACCAGGTCACCCGGACCGCACCGGCCCAGCCGCTGCGCGGTGGCCAGTTGCAGCGGCAGGCTCGCGGACGCCACGTTCCCGTGCTCGGGCAACGTGATCACGAGCCGGTCGGTCGGCACGCCCAGGCGTTCGGCGAACACGCCCAGGTACGGCAGCGAGACCTGGTGCACGCAGATCACCGCGAAGTCGGCCCAGGTCAGGCCGAGCCGGTCGAGCGTGGCGTCCAGCACGCCGCCGCCCAGCGACAGGAACGCGGACTTGAGCCGGGCGCCGTCGAGGTCGAAGTAGGTGTGCTCGGGGTCGCGCGGGTGACGTGATCCACCGCCGGGCAGCGTGCCGACCTCCCACTGCGTGGAGTCGGCGGTGAACCCGCTGCCCAGCACGCCGTCACCCGGCGTGAGCAGCAGGGCCGCGCCCGCGTCGGACAGCGTGTACCCGGGGAAGGCGCGCAGGAACGCCTGGAGGCTGTCGACGTTCCACCGCACGGCACGCGAGGGTGACTCACCGCTCGCGATCAGCACCCGGCGGTAGCGGCCGGTGGTGATGAGCGCGTCGGCGACCTCGATCGCGTTGAGCACGCTGTTGCAGGCGTTCTTGACGTCCATCACCGGGCACGACAGCTCCAGCTTGGCGGCCACGATGTGCGCGGTCGCGGGCTCGACCATGTCCTGGCTGGCCGAGGCGAACAGCAGCAGGTCGACGTCCGCGGGCGCCGTGCCGGTGTCGGCGAGCAGCTTGCGCGCCGCCGCCACCGCGAGATCCGACGCCTGCTCGTCGTCGCGCATGACGTGCCGCGACTCCACCCCGGTCAACCGCGTGACGAGACCGGCGGGCGGTGTGAACGGGCCGAGCCGGCGTTCCACCTCGGCCGTGCTCATCCTGTGTTCGGGCAGGTGCACCGCGACACCGGCGAGTCGTGAACCCACTACACCACCTCCAGCCGTGCACGCTATACACGGGTTGCCTGGGGTACCTGGGTATTACTACTCGATTGTGCAACGCGACACGTCGACCGTGACCGGAAGTGCCCGCGCGCTCACCGTCCACTGAGGTTCGCGCCCTCGACTCCGGGAAGCAGGGCACCGCCTCGGCGCCGGAGCGGCGCCGAGGCGGTGGGCAGGGGAGAGAAGGTCAGTCGACCGGCAACTCGCCGACGCGGCACTCGCGGACGCCCACGGTGTCGCGGGTGATCGCTTCCACGTTCTCGCGCGCCTTGGTCGGGTCGGCCACCCACGTGCGGTAGAAGTCGAAGGGGCAGTCTGCGAGGCCGTGCTCGCCGTCGCCCGCCGCGTGCACGCCCGAGTAGCCCCGGTGCAGGAGTTTGAACAGGTGGTTCTGGGACTGGTCGTACCGGCGCGCGTCGCGGATCGCCGACAGCGACAGCTGCGCGTACTGGATGCCGTACTCCTCCTCGCCGGTCTCGCCCAGCGTGCGGCCGTCGAAGCCGATGACCGCCGAGTGGCCGAAGTAGGAGTAGACGCCGTCGAACCCGGCGGCGTTGGCCACCGCCACGTAGCAGTTGTTGGCCCACGCCATGGCCTTGGCCATCAGCACCTGCTGGTCCTTGGCCGGGTACATGTAGCCCTGGCAGCGCACGATCAGCTCGGCGCCCTTCATCGCGCAGTCGCGCCAGATCTCCGGGTAGTTGCCGTCGTCGCAGACGATCAGGGAGACCTTGAGGCCCTTGGGTCCGTCCGTGACGTAGGTGGTGTCGCCGGGGTACCAGCCCTCGATCGGGCACCAGGGCAGGATCTTGCGGTACTTCTGGACGATGTGCCCGGCGTCGTCGATCAGCACGAGCGTGTTGTACGGCGGCTTGCGCGGGTGGTCCTCGTGGCGTTCGCCGGTGATCGAGAAGACGCCCCACGTGCCCGCGTCCCGGCAGGCCCGGGCGAAGATGTCGGTCTCCTCGCCGGGGATCGACGAGGCCGTCTCGTACATCTCCTCCGGGTCGTACATGATCCCGTGCGTGGAATATTCCGGAAAGACGACCAGGTCCATGCCCGGCAGGCCGGTCTTCATGCCGACCACCATGTCCGCGATCCGCCGCGCGTTGTCGACCACCTCGGCCCGCGTGTGCAGCCGGGGCATCTTGTAGTTCACCACCGCCACGCCGACGGTGTCGGGTCCGGACGAGATGTCGCCGTGTCGCATCGGTCCTCCTTGGTCGGGAGTGTCCGCGTTCGCCTTCACTGGCAATATCTTCAGCTGAAACTAATTTGGGTCCGCGTCCGAGTCAAGGGCTACAGGCGGGTCACGACGTCGAAGTCGTAGCCGTCCGCCGCCGCCAGCTGCACGTGCTGGCGCGCGTCGCGGTCGCGGAACTCGACGGTCCCGCGTGGACCGTGGTAGGCGAGACCGTCCAGTGCCGCGGTGACCTCCGGCAGGCGGTCGGTGCCCGCGCGGCGGACCAGGAGCGCGAGTGTGCGCAGGCCCTCGTAGCAGGACTCGGCCGCGTTGTTCAGCGGCGGTGCGGTCGGGCCGTGCAGGGCGACGTAGCGCCCGACGAGGTCGAGCGCGTCGGGCGACACGGCCGAACGGAAGTAGGCCGCCGCCGCGAACAGGTTCCGGTTGGCCTCGGCACCGGCCGCCAGCAGCGTGTTCTCCTCGACCAGCGGACTGAACCGGACCACCCGCTCGTCCAGGCCGCACGCCGCGAACCGCCGGTTGAACTCGACCGCGTCCTGGCCGACCAGGAACATCAGCACGCCGTCGCACGGCGTCCGGGCGACCCGGCGCACCAGCCCGTCGGTGGCGCCCGAACCCAGCCGGACGAACGCCTCGCCCGCGATCCGCAGCCCGAGTTCCCGCGCGTAGCGGCGGACGGCGGCCGTGGACGCGCGGGGCCACACGTAGTCGTCGCCGACGACGAACCAGTTCCGCACGCCGATGTGGTCGCGCAACCACCTCAACGCGGGCGCGATCTGGTCACGCGGGGTCTCGCCGCAGCACACCACGCCCGGTCGGCGTTCGCCGCCTTCGTAGAGCGAGGTGTAGACGTAGGGGACGCGCCCGGCGACCACCGGCACCAGCGCGTTGCGCACCGACGAGATGTGCCAGCCGCTGACCGCGTCGATCCGGCCCGCGTCCAGCAGCGCGCCGACCTCGGCCGCCACGTGGTGCGGCGCGCGTCCGCCGTCGACCACCTCGATCGCCACCGGCCGGCCCAGGACGCCGCCTTCCGCGTCGAGTTCGCGGGCGGCGAGTTCGGCGACCGCCTCGCACGACGGGCCGTACAGCCCGGCGGGTCCGCGCGACGGGATCACCATGGCGATCCGCCACGGCTGCTCCCGGCCGGTTCCTGCCATCCGGACGACCACGTCCCTCGGCTGTCGTTTCGTGGGGCGAGTCTTACAATCGGCGGCGGACGTCCGCAAGAGGGAGGGCCGGTGCGCGAGCCGCTGACCAGTGCGCTCACCAGGGCGGTCCGCGCGGTGACCGGCCGGGTGGAGGAAGTGCTGCGCCCGGAGGGGCTGACGCTCGACCAGTGGCTCGTGGTCGCGGCGCTGGCCGACCGGCGCGGGCTGACGATGAGCGAGCTGACCGCCTGTACGCCGGCGAGCGGGCCGACGTTGACCCGGGTGGTGGACAAGCTCGTCGGCCGGGCGTTGGTGTACCGGGAGGTCGATCCGGAGGACCGCCGACGCGTGCGCGTGTACCTGGGTCAACGCGGTCGGGCCCTGTACCGGCGGGTCTCGGTCAAGGTGGACGAGGTGGAACGCGACCTGCTGGGCCGGTCCGGCCCCCGGGCCCTCGACGTCCTGAACCGCTTGGCGGACGACGCCCCCTGACTGTCCTCTGTGGACTGTTGAGGAACGGTTGAACGCCCGGGCGCGGCGGGGCCCTGGTCGGCTACCGTCGGCCTGCCGGAGTTCTCCGGTGATCGGACTCATCCTTTGGGGGAAGTGCTGTGTCCATCAAACGTGTTCTCACGACGTTGGGCGTCGTGGTCGCCGCCGTGCTCGCGATGGTGACGGTGTCGACCGGTACCGGTTTCGCCGAGCCGACGTCCGCCCAGGCGCCGGTCGCGGTTCCCGGTGGCGGGATGTCCGCGCTGGTGACCTACCACTGGGACTGCCCCGGCCTGGTGTGCGAGCGGGCCATCCCGCCGTTCCCGGGCGGCACGATGAGCATCGACGTCGATGCCAACGGGCAGGGCAAGGGCACCTGGCTGATCTTCAACAAGTGGAACGACCAGCTCTGCCGCACGGAGTTCGACCTGGTGGCACCGGCGCAGTCGTGGACCTGCGGCTACCTGGAACCGGGCAACTACCGCCTGTTCCTGGTGATCAACAACTATCAGCACACCACGTACTCCTGGATGGCCGCCCGCTGGTAGCCCCTACGGATCGGAATCCGTAGCACCTAAGGGATTCTCGAGGGCTCTGTACGGATGTGAGTCATCCCGAAAATCGAGATCCTCATCCCATGACCACAGCTCTCCGCAAGAGGACCCCGCCGATGGTGCTGGTGGCGGTGGTCGCGGCCCAACTCCTGGCCACGACCGCTGCCACCGCTGCCGCCGCACACGGTCCGCGCGACTTCGAGGTGCAGAGCTATGACGGCTCGGGCAACAACCGGGCCCATCCCGAGTGGGGCAGAGCCGGCGAGGCGTACCCGCGCGTGGCGCCAGCGCACTACGCAGACGGGATAGGCGCGCAGGTCGCGGGTCCGGCACCGCGCCGCGTCAGCAACCGCGTGTTCGACAGTCGCGGGCAGAACCTGTTCTCACCGCGCGGGGTGAGCCAGTGGAGCACGGCGTGGGGCCAGTTCGTGGACCACACCTTCGGCCTGCGGGCCAACTCGGCGGAGCGGGGCACAGTCCGCTTCGACCCGGCCGACCCGCTCGAACGCTTCACCAGCGACCTGCCGACCATGCCGTTCTCCCGCAGCACGGTGGTGCCGGGTACGGGCGTCACGACGCCGAGGCAACAACCGAACACCCTCGGCTCCTATCTCGACGCGTACGCCGTGTACGGCGCCGACCCGGCCCGCCTGGAGTGGATGCGCGAGGGTCCGGTGGACGGCGACCCGACCAACAACGGCGCGCGCCTGCTCCTGCCCGCCGACATGCTGCCCCGCCGCGACGCGCGCGGCGACACCACGACCGCGCCGGGAATGGACACGGCGTTGGGTGCCACCGCACGCCTGGCCGTGGCGGGGGACATCCGCGCCAACGAGAACATCGCCCTGCTGGCCGTGCAGACCCTGTTCGCCCGCGAGCACAACCGCATCGTCGCCCGACTGCCAGAGGCGCTCGGCGAGGAGACCCGCTTCCAGTTGGCCCGCCGCGTGGTGATCGCGACCCAGCAGTGGATCACCTACCAGGAGTTCCTGCCCAGCCTGGGCGTGAGGCTGAAGCCGTACCAGGGCTACCGGCCGACCGTGGACGCCGGCATCGGCAACGAGTTCGCCACCGTCGGCTACCGCGCACACAGCATGGTGGCCGACGAGATCACGGTGACGACGGAGGCCACCCGCTACCCGGCCGAGGTCCGGGAAACCCTGCGCGCACAGGGCGTCCGCATCACCGACCTGGCCGACGGCCGCCTGGAACTGACCGTGCCCCCGTCGATCATCATCTTCAACCCGGATCTCCTGGACCGCCTCCAGCTGGGCCCCGTGCTCCAGGGCTTGGGCGCCCGCCCGCAGGCCCGCAACGACGAGCTGATCGGCGACGTGGTCCGCAGCGTGGAACTCCGCTCGCCCGACTGCCCGCCCACCTGCCTCAAGGCCGTGCTCGACATCGCCGCGTTCGACATCGAACGCTCCCGCGACCACGGCATGCCGTCGTACAACGACCTGCGCCGCGCCTACGGCCTGACACCCAAGCCGACGTTCCGCGCCATCACCGGCGAAGCCACCGAGTCATTCCCCACGGACCCCGAACTGACCCCGGGTGCGGAGATCGACGACCCGAACTCCCTGGACTTCGTCAAGCTGTACGACGCCAGGGGCGCAACACTGGAACCAGGCACCGAAGCCGCCAAGACCTCGGCGGTAAGGGGAGTCCGCCGCACCACCACAGCCGCACGCCTGAAGGCACTCTACAACGGCGATATGTCCACAGTGGACGCATTCGCGGGCATGATGTCCGAACCTCCGGTCCCCGGAACCGAGTTCGGCGAACTGCAACTGGCAATCTGGAAACGCCAGTTCGAAGCCTTACGCGACGGCAACCGCTTCCACTACCAGAACGACCCCGTGCTCTCCCTGCTGAACCAGCGCTACGGCATCGACTACCGCCAATCACTGACCACCCTGATAGCCAAGAACACCGACATCCCCCGCAACCACCTACCCCAGAACCCCTTCTTCACCCACTGACCCACCCTGGACACCGCCGACACCAGGCACCACCGACACCAGACCCCAGCCCGCAGGCCCTCCACCCACACACACACACACACACAACCCAACACGCCAATGGCCCGATCACACGACCGCCAAATCACCCGCCCCCCGAAGACCTCACGATCACCCGGAAGAGCAAGACCGCCTCCGACAACAACGACGACCCACCCCACCCGACAGATCTACGATCCCAGCTGTGCGTAGTCGTTCGTATCTGATGATCCTGTTGGGCTGCCTGGGTTTGGTATGCCTGGCCTGGCTGATGTGGGCAATGCGCCACACCCCACCCCCGAGCCTCCCGGTGATGGTGCTGGTCATGCTCATGGCGATAGGACTCGCAGTGGTCCCCTGGGCCGTGCTGGTCTCGGCACGGCTGGCCGACGAGGAGGCCCGAGCCCTGCACCTCCGAGGCGCCTTCGTGGCAGCCTGCACGGTGACGGCGGGAATCTGGATCTCGCTCGTGGTGATCCGCCGGGAGTCCCATCTCCAGACGGCCACGGCGATCGTGTCCGTACTCGCCGCCGGCGCGGTGCTGCTGGTGGGTGGAGTGGCACTGCCATGGCTGTTCCTCATGGCACGCACCCTGACCCGCGAGCGCGCGGCACGCATCAGGGCCGAGGAACGCAGCGAGATGGCGGCGCACCTGCACGACTCGGTGCTCCAGTCACTGACCTTGATCCAGAAACGCTCGGCACAACAGGAGGTCCGCCGACTGGCCCGCAGCACCGAACGCGATCTGCGTTCGTGGCTTTACGGCACGAAAACCGACGACCCGGACGACTTCGCCATGGCCGTCACCGCCACGGCGGCCACGATCGAGGACACGTTCGCGATCACCGTCGAGGTGGTCACGGTCGGCACCTGCCGCGTGGACGAACGAACCTCAGCCGTGGTCGGAGCCATCCGCGAAGCCTTGACCAACGCGGCCCGACACTCGGGCGCCGACAAGGTGTCCGTCTACGCGGAGGTGGTCGACATCGAGATGTTGGTACTGATCCGCGATCGTGGACGCGGCTTCACGAGGAAGGACACCACTTCGGCACACCACCGGGGCATCGCCGACTCCATCGAGCACCGCGTGCGCCAGTACGGGGGAGTGGCCGCGATCCGCTCCACCCCCGGCGAGGGCACCGAGGTGGAACTACGGATGATCGTGGCGCACTGACCCCGGTCGGCCCTCCACAGCAGCATGCACGGGGACATCCACAACAACATCCACAGGGGCATCCACGAGGACCTCGGCACGATGAACGGTCCATCGAGCCGAACTCACCACGGGATTCGGTGGCAACCGCCACCATCCTGTGATGACCTCGTCAGGGGAGGACGAAGTGCGGGTCAGGGTATTCGTGGTGGACGACCACGCGGTGGTGCGGTCCGGTGTCAGAGCTGAGGTGGGGGATCGGGTCGACATCGTCGGCGAGGCGGATGACGTCGCCTCGGCAGTGCAGGGCATCCGGGCACTCGAACCCGATGTCGTGCTGCTCGACGTCCACCTGCCAGGCGGCGGCGGACGGGCCGTACTGGACGACGTGGCCACCGCCTATCCACAGGTGCGGTTCCTTGCCCTGTCGGTGTCCGACGTGGCGGAAGACGTCATAGCGGTCATCCGGGCGGGCGCACGCGGTTACCTCACCAAGGCCGTGTCCGGCCCCGAGCTGGTGGACGCGATCATCCGGGTGGCCGCCGGCGACGCATGCTTCTCCCCGAGACTCGCCGGCTTCGTGCTGGACGCCTTCCGCGGCGGCCCGTCCACCAGCCCCGACCCCGATTTCGACCGCTTGACCCGTCGCGAACGGGACGTGCTGCGCCTCGTCGCGGCGGGCTACACCTACAAGGAGATCGGCACCCGCCTGTCGATCTCGGCCCGCACGGTCGAGACCCACGCGGCGGCCGTCTTACGCAAACTCCAACTCTCCGACCGTCGGGAACTCACCCGCTGGGCCGCCGACCGCCACCTGGTCTGAGGCGAGGACAACCGACACACCGCATCGCCGCCGCACCGCGCCAGGTGCGGGGTCGGGTGGACCGGGCCGCGAATTTGTTGCGGAGCCGCACGAGCAACGGACCGGGTGCGTGACCCCTCCGGTCGGAACGAACCCCGCCGGTTGCAGCCGGAACGAGCCGCATGGCCGGAGCGGGTCGCACGGCTGGAGCGGACCGCATGGCTGGACAGAACCACGCCGGCTGGGTCGATGGTGTCGAGACGACGGATCGGGGACCGGGTGTCGGAGACGTCCGCGAGAACGCGGGCGATGGCGGGCCGCGAGGTGCGGACCCCGGGCGACGACATCCAACTCGAACGACGGCGGACCGGACGTGCTCGGATGACCGTGCTCAGATGACCGTGCTCGAACGATCGTGCTCGAACGATCGTGCTCGGATGACGACTCCCGAACGGTGGTGACAGCGGGTGTCCGGAGATCGGGAACCCCTGGGCCGAATGTGGGGTACCGACCGTACGACCGGTGACGTCGTGTCGTGGCCGGATGGTCCGGCGGTCGCAGTGTCGTCGTCCATTCGACCGGAGAGTTGGTCGAGGACGGCGGCACCGCGACCGCCATCGCCAGGAATTCGGATCTGAAAGACCCGACCCGATGAGCCCCCCTCGTCGGTTCTTCCCGGGTGGTGACCCGGCCCTGGCGAAGCCCCTGCTGCTTGGTGTCGGAGGTCCGGCGGAACCACCGACACGATCAGGTTGGCAGAGGGTCCTTACAAGTCGCTGAACAACTCTGCCGGTTCGGTCGGCGGGGCGGCTGGCGTGCGCCGACGGTACCGCAGGCGATCCGGTCGCGGTCGGTGCGGTCCGCGTCGGCGGTGGCCCCGGAGGTCGGGGCCGCGCACGTCGCGAAGGCCCTGACCGGCTTGGTGAAAATCATTCAAGTGAATGTCCGGAAATTCCCTGCTGGTGTGGTGGAAAATGTCGGAAAAATGGCCGGCATATCGTCCGGGGTGTGATTGGACTCAAGATCGCCACTCTTTCGGACGTATTGCGCGCTATCGGTGATAGCTAGACTCGTCGCCGCGAAGCACACGATTAAGCGACCATGGGGGAAGGGTTGCGAAGTGACTCATGACCCCGTCCTCCCGGGCTGGTCGATTTCCGCCGGCGCGGCCGTGCGGTACGACATCGTGTTCGCGGACGACGTCTTCGACACCGTGAACGGGTCGTTGGCCGCGCTGTCGGTGGCCGCCTACCCCGCGACGACGCGTCGGTTCGTCGTCGTCGACGCGAACGTGGACCGGCTGCACGGCGCGCGCCTGCGCGCCTACCTCGACCACCACGGGATCAGCGACGACCCGTTCGTCCTCGAGACCTCGGAGGAGACGAAGACCCTCGACACCGTGGTGCGGGTGGCCGACGCCCTCGACGCGCACGGCGTCGACCGCCGGCAGCCCGTGCTCGCGATCGGCGGCGGCGTGCTGCTCGACGTCGTCGGCCTGACCGCGAGCCTGTACCGGCGCGGCACGCCCTACCTGCGCGTGCCGACGACCGTCGTCGGTCTGGTCGACGCCGGGGTCGGCGCGAAGACCGGCGTGAACCACGGCGGGCACAAGAACCTGTTCGGCGCCTACCACCCGCCCGTGGCCGCCCTGCTGGATCGGCGACTGCTGGCCACGCTCGACCGGCGGCACGTCGTCAACGGGCTCGCCGAGATCCTCAAGATCGCGCTGATCCGCGATCGCGATCTGTTCGAGTTGATCGCCGCGCGCGGCGGTGCCTTGGTCGACGAGAGGTTGCAGGGCGACGACGACCTGGAGGTGTTGACGCGCGCCGTCGGCGGGATGCTCGACGAGCTGCGCGACAACCTGTGGGAGAAGCGGCTCGCGCGGCTGGTCGACTACGGGCACTCGATCAGCCCGGCGTTGGAGATGAAGGCGTTGCCCGCGTTGCTGCACGGCGAGGCGGTGGCCGTCGACATGGCGTTGTCCACGGTCGTCGCGGCCCGGCGTGGCCTGCTCGAACCGCGCGATCGCGACCGCGTGCTCGACGTGCTGCGCGCGGTCGGCCTGCCGTTGACGCACGAGGCGCTGGACTCGGACCTGCTGCGCGCCGGTCTCGCCGCGACGACCCGGCACCGCGGCGGTCGGCAGCGGATGCCGCTGCCGACCGGCATCGGCTCGGCCCGGTTCTGCGACGACGTCACCGAGGGGGAGTTGGCCGTGGCCGCGAAGGAACTCGGGGACTACCGGTGAGCGGGCTGATCGTCGCCGACACCGCGTCCGCCGCCGACGTGTACGACGTGCACGGCGCGTCCGGCCGGTCGGCGTGGAAGTGCTTCGCGCGCCGCACCTGGTTGCACGGCGACTGGGAAGCCGTGGAGTGGGCACGGATTCCGCCCGGCGGCATGAGCGGCGAGCACGTCCACACCCGGACCGAGGAGGTCTACCTGATCCTGTCCGGCCGGGGCCAGATCCTGCTGGACGGGGTGGCCACCGAGGTGGGACCGGGTGACGTGGTGCTGACCGGGTTGGGCACCCGGCACGGGTTGCGCGCGTCCGCCGACGAGGGCGTGACGTGGTTGGTGATCGAGATCCTCGGCCCGACGACCGCCGCGGTCCTGCGCGGGGGTGCGTCGTGAACTCGGGTGTGTTCCATCTCGGCGAGCCCGGCGAACTCGATCCGCGGCAGGTGCTGACCGGGCCGCTGCGGGCGCTGCGCCGGGTGCGGTTGGCGGCCGGGGAATCGGCGGTGTTGGACGCGCCCGACGCGGAGTTCAGCCTGTTCGTGCTTTCGGGCGACGGCACGGTGACGACCGGCGACGCGCAAGTGCCACTGCGCGAAGGGGTTTCGGTGACCGCGCCCCTGCACACCCGGCCGCGGATCACCGCGGGCGCGGGGCTGGACTACTTCCTGGTCGAACTCGCCGTTCCCGATCCGGCACCTGTCCCCGGCGCCGGGCCGGTCGCGGACGAGGGGGCGACTGTCGAAGCGGACCGGAAGTCCGGGCCGGTGTCGGGTCGGGCGGTCGACGAGGCAGCCGGGTCGCCGACCGGTCCGGACTCCGGCCGGGTGCGGGGCCGGGAGGCCGGGTCGGTGTCGGACCCGGAGGCCGATACGGCGTTCGGGCATCCGTCGGGTTCGGCTGGGCGGGTAGCGGGCACGCACGCTGCGCGGGCAGCAGGCGGTGTGGTCGAGCCCGTGTCGGGTCGGCCGGCTGTGCGGGGGTCTGGCGGGGCACCCGGGCTGTCGGCCGATCCGGACTCCGGGCAGGTGCGCGGTGAGGGTGCCGGGCCGGTCCGGGGTGACGGCGTCGGGTCGGTGTCGGGGCGCGTGGTCGGATGGGCAGCCGACCGGGGTGCCGGGCCGGGTGGGGGCGGGCCGTGATCGTCACCGCTTTCGTCGACCCGTCCCGCACCGGTGAGGTGGCGTGGCGGTGCCTGGCGCGGCGCGGCATGGTGCACAGCGAGTGCGAGGCCGTCGACCTGGTGAGTCTGCCGCCCGGCTCGACGTTCGCACCTCCCGGGCGCGACGGTGTCGAGTCGGCCTGGTTCGTGGTGCGCGGCAGCGGTTCGGCGGACGGCCTTCCGGTCCGCACGGGCGACGTCGTGCTCGCCGCGACCCCTACCCGGTTGGCCGCCGGCTCCGCCGGGCTCGACGTGTTGTGGGTCGCGGTGCTGCCCGCCGCCGTGTCCGCCCTTCTGCCGCGACGATCGCCGGTGGCGCCATGACCGACCCCTGGCCGCGCGGCACCATGCCGGCGGTGCTGCTCACGGCACCCGGCCGGGTCGAGCGCGGCGAGGTGCCCATCCCCGACCCCGTGCCGGGCGAGGTGCTCGTCCGCACCCGGTACGTCGGGTTGTGCGGCACGGACCTGGAACTGTTGCACGGCAAGGCGACCTACGTGCGCGACGGCCGCACGACGTTCCCGCACGTGCCCGGCCACGAGTGGTGGGGCGAGGTGGTCGCGGCCGACACCGGGTTCGTGCCCGGTGACGCCGTCGTCGGCCACACCATGGTCACGTGCGGCACCTGCGCGCGGTGTGCCGTCGGCCGTCGGCAGCAGTGCCTGCGCATGGCCGAGGTCGGCCTGTACGGGCGGGCCGGTGCGGCGGCCGAGTACGTCCGCGTGCCCGCGCACGCCCTGACCCGGCTGCCGGGCGCGTTGACCGTGCCCAGTGCCGTGCTGGTGGAACCGGCCGTGACCGTGGTCGAGGCGTTGACGCGGGCCGGCTGCCGGGCGGGCGAACGGGTCGCGGTCGTGGGCACCGGCACGATCGGCCTGCTGGCCGTGCAGTTGGCGGCGTGGCGCGAGGCGCAGGTGGTGGCCGTCGGCGTCGACCCGGCCGGGCTGGCGTTGGCCCGGCGGTGCGGTGCCGCCGAGGCCGTGGGCGTCGCCGAGGCGCCCGGCCGGTCCTTCGACCTGGTGGTCGAGGCATCCGGCGGGATCGACGCGTTCGGCACGGCGGTGCGGCTGACCGAGGACGGCGGCCGGATCGCGGTGGTCGGCGTGTCCGGCGCGGCCGAACCGGTGGTCGCGGGCGACCTGGTGTTGCGCGGCATCACGGTGTACGGCATCCAGCACGGGCTCGACCACTACACGGAGACCGTGGCGCTGTTCGCGGGCGGCGTGTTCGACGGCGGTCCGCTGGTCGCCGCCGTCCTGCCCGCGTACGACCCCGGCCGCGCGTTCGACCTGCTGGAGCACGGCCGCACCGGGCCGCCCAAGGTGATCCTGGGAGCCCAGTGGTGACCGGAGTCCGGCGTGCCGCCGACCCGACCGGTCGGCCGATCGGGTCGGCGGCCGGCCTGGTCACGGTGCTCGACCTCGACGTGGACCTGGTGCCGGACGGCGAGTCCGCGGTCGCGGTGCTCTCCGGGTCCATCGTCCACAGTGGACTTGAACTCGAGGTCGGCGAAGGGGTCTACTGCCCGGGACGCGTGTCCCCGGCGGCACCCGGCACGAGGGTGCTGGTCGTCGGCTCGCCCGGACCGCCGGGAACACCGGCGGTGTGGACGCGTGGGTCCGGTTCCGCCGGCGACCTGGTCCTGGCCGAGGGCGGCGGGTTCGTCGACATGGCCGTGCGGTGGCTGGTCACCGACGACACCGTCGGCGCACGCGGGATCGTCGTCGCCACCTCGGTGTTCCGGCCGGGCGGCCACCACAGGACGCACCGGCACCCGAACGCGGCCGAGTTCTTCCTCGTGCTGTCCGGCGGCGGACTGCACCTCGCCCCGGACGGGCCGATCCGGGTCGGACCCGGCGACCTGGTGTTCGTGCCGGCCGACGAGCCGCACGGGTTCCGCACCGACCCGGGCACGGTGACCACGACCCTCTACGGCTACCTGGGCGTCGGGAGTCTCGACCAGGCCGGGTACGCGGTCGACGAAGGCGGTGACGGGCGATGACCCGACGGCGGGCCGTGGTGACCGGCGCCAGTTCCGGCATCGGACGGGCCACGGCGGTGGTACTGGCCCGCGAGGGGTTCGACGTCGCGATCGGGTACCGGGTCGACGCGGACGCGGCCGGGCGGACCGCGGCCGAGGTCGGGGACGCGGGTGGTCGTGCCGTGACGTTCACGCTCGACCACACCGACCCCGGCGGCGCCGCGTCGGCGGTCGACCGGGCGGCGGACGAACTCGGCGGCGTGGACGTCTTCGTGAACAACGCGGGCGTCAACCGGCGTGCGGCGTTCCTCGACGAGACGCTCGACGGCTGGACCCGCCTGCTGGCCGTCGACCTGACCGGGCCGTTCGCGTGCGCGCAGGCGATGGCCCGGCGACTGGTCGCGCAGGGCACCGGCGGGCGGATCGTCAACGTCACCTCGGTGCACGAGCGGATCCCGATCGACGGCGGGTCGGCGTACTGCGCGGCCAAGGGCGGCCTGCTGATGCTGACCCGCGTGATGGCACTGGAACTCGCGCCGTACGGCATCACGGTCAACGCGGTCGCGCCCGGCGAAACCGCGACGCCCATGAACGGCGTGCCGGAGCACCTTGACGCGGGCGAGATCGACCGCCCGATGATCCCGGTCGGCCGACCGGGTCGGGCCGCCGAGGTCGCGGCGCTGGTCGGGCACCTGGCGAGCGAGGCGGCGGCCTACATCACCGGGTCGACGCTGCACATCGACGGCGGGCTCGCGCTGATGGGCGCGATTCCCAACCAGGCGTACGCGGGACGGACGTGACCGGGTGCGGCCGGGCGGGAGAGAACGTCGCGGGGTGGTGTGGCGACTCGCTCGCGCGGCGGATCGAGGCCGGCGCCAGTCGACTTGCCGGGGCGTGCCGAGTGCGACGTCGAGGTCGGTCGGCTCGGGTGGGGCGGTCGGACCGGAGGGCCGGCACGACGAGGGGCACCGACCTGGGACGTGGGCTGCGAGGGGTGGACGGCAAGACGGGTGGTCGACTCGGCGGGCCGGGTGTGGCAGGAGTCGCCGGACCGGCGGTGGACGGGCGTGACAGGACCGGACGGCACAACGGGCGGCCGGGTCGGTGTGATCCGGGCGGAAGGGGAGTGACCGGGGTGGGCGGTATTCCGGGGGCGCAGGCGGTGCACCACTTCGCCTGCACGGTGCCCGATCTCGACCAGGCGGTGGACTTCTTCGTCGACGTGGTCGGTGCCGAGTTGGCCTACCGGCTCGGCCCGGTGCACGACCCGGGCGGGGACTGGATGGCGCGCAAGCTCGGTGTCGACGCCGCGGCCGTGGCGCACATCGCGATGCTGCGGCTCGGGCCGGTCACCAACCTCGAACTGTTCGAGTACTCCGCACGCGACCAGCGCAAAGCCTTGCCGCGCAACAGCGACTGGGGCGGGCACCACCTCGCCATCCACGTGGCCGACGTCGACGTGGCCGCCGCGTACCTGCGCGAACAGCCCGGCGTGACCGTGTTCGGCGACCCGGAGACGCTCACCGACGGTCCGATCGCGGGCGACCGCTGGGTGTACTTCACGACGCCGTGGGGCATGCAGTTGGAGTTGATCAACCTGCCCGCCGGGCTGCCGTTCGAGCGGGACACCCCGGCCCGGCTGTACGCGCCGGACGCGCCCTGGCGGAACCGGTAGCGTGGCCGGGCGGATCGCCGCGTTCGTGCGGCTGAGCAGGCCGCGGTTCCTGGTGGAGAGCCAGTTGACCGTCACGGTCGGCGTCGGCGCGGCCGTGTCCGCCGGGCACGGCTTCGCGTTCGGGACGTGGCTGCTGGTCCAGGCGACGGTCGCCCTGACCCACCTGATGACCCACTACTGCAACGAGTACTTCGACCTCGCCGCCGACCGTGCGCACACCGCGCCCAACCGGTGGACCGGCGGCAGCCAGGTGCTGGTGTCCGGCGCGCTGCGGCCCGAGGTGAGCCTGTCGGCGGCGTTCGTGCTGCTGTTCGTGGTGCTGGGGCTGACGGTCGCGATGCCCACGCCCGCGCAACGGCTCATCGCGCTGGCCGCCATCGCGGTGGCCTGGTTCTACACGGCGCCGCCGGTCAAGCTGAACCACCGGGGGCTCGGCGAGATCGCCACGGCGGCCTCGCTCGCGGTGTTCTGCCCGGTGCTGACCGGGGTGTCGCTGACCGGTGGCGTGCCCGCGTCGCTGGTCGCGGTGGCGATCCCGCTCATGCTGGTGATGACCGCGCGGATGACCGTGATGAACTTCTGCGACCGGGAATCCGACCTGGTGGCCGGCAAGCGCACGCTGCCGAACACGCTGGGCGCCCGCCGCGCGGCCCTGCTGTTCGCCGGACTCCAGGCCGCCGCCTACACGTCGGTGCTGGTGACGACGCTGGTCGGCGTGCTGCCGCTCGCGGTCGGCGTCGGCCTGCTGATCACCGCGCCCGGCGGCTACGTGCTCGCGGTGCGCCTGCGCCGCGACCCGCCGTCGCCCGATGCCCCCGACCGCGCCACGGCGACCGCCCACCTGGCCACCACGCACGCCGCCGCGACCGGGATCGTCGCGGTGCTCGGCTTCGTGGTGGCCGCCGCGGTCGAGCACGGGTTCACGCCGTCGGTGTGGGCGTGCGTGGTGTTGTTCGCGTTGTACGTGGTGCCCGCGTCAGGCGTGCAGGTGCTCGACGCACTGCGCCGGAGGAGGTCCGCGTGAACCCCTCGGAGGCAGGACCCCGCGGCGGGACTCCCCGCACCGGCCGTCCACCCGGCGCCCGACGTCGGAGGTGGTCCGCGTGACCCCGCCCGTCCTGGACACCCGCGCCGACGTCGACCCCCTCCTGCCCGGCATCGCGTTCGGGATCGTCGGGGTCTGCACGCTGCTGGTCTACCTGCTCGCGATCCGCCGCGGCTTCCTCGACCGGCGGTCCACGCTGCCGGTCTTCGCGGCCTGCGCCAACGTCTCCTGGGAGATCACGTACGCGTTCGTGTACCCGGTGGACTCCGAGCTGCGGGTCGTCCTCTACTTCTGGCTGCCGTTGAACCTCGTGCTGCTGTGGCAGGCGCTCCGCTTCGGACGGCAGGACTTCCCGGGCCTGTCCCGTCCGGCGTTCGCCGCCATGACCGCGGGCTGGTCCGTCTTCGCGTTCGCCTTCATGGTGCTGGCCACCCGCGAGTTCGGCGACCGGGACGGCTCCTACACCACGGTGTTCGTCGTCGTGCTCATGGAAGCGCTCTTCCTGACGACGTTGCGCGTGCGCGGGTCCACGGTCGGCCAGACGATGTACATCGCACTGCTCAAAACGGTGATCGACGCGTCCGGCGCGGTCGGGTTGGTGCTGCTCTACCCCGACCGTCGGCTGCTGCACCTGATGGTCGCGGCCGAGATCGTGCTCGACGTCGCCTACGCCGTGCTCCTGCACCGGAGATTCCGCGCCGAGGGCGCGAACCCCTGGCGGAAGGTCTGAGGATGACCACGAGAGCCGTAGTCCTGGGAGGCGGGGTGGCCGGGCTGCTGGCCGCCGCCGCGCTCGCCCACCACGTCGACACCGTGACGGTCGTGGAACGCGACCGCGTCGACTCCGGTCCACGCCCCGGCGTGCCGCAGGGCCGGCACGCGCACCTGTTGCTGGACCGGGGTTTCCGGGCCGTCGTCGACCTGCTGCCCGGTGTGGACGCCGCGCTGAAGACGGCCGGTGCGCGTCGCCTGCGCATGCCGTACGACGTGCTGACCCGCACGCCGTCGGGGTGGCTGCCGCGCGTGGAGCACGACCGGTACCTGGTCGCGTGTCGGCGGCCGACCCTCGAAACCGTTTTGCGCCACCAGGTCCTGCTGGTCGGCGAGGTGAAGCTGATGACCGGCGCGGACGCCGTCGGTCTCGTCGGCGACGCGGACCGGGTGACCGCCGCGCTGGTCCGCGACCGGGACACCGGCGAGACCCGGCCGCTGCCCGCCGACGTCGTGGTGGACGCGACCGGCGTGTCGTCGCGGGCCGACCGGTGGCTGGTCGACCTCGGGCTGCCCCCGGTGCGCGAGGTCGAGGTCGACGCGGGCATCCGGTACGCCACCGGCGAGTTCCGCGCGCCGTTCGGCGACGACTTCCCGGCCGTGGTCGTGCAGTCGGACCCGAACGGTCCGGCGTGCGGTGGCGTCGTGCTGCCGGTGGACGACGACCGGTGGCTGGTCAGCCTCGCCGGGTTGCGCGGCCGGGTGCCGCCGACCGACCTCGACGGGTTCACGGCGTTCGCGGCCGGGATGCGGCACCCGATCATCGCGGACCTGATCGCCGCTTCGCGCCCGCTCGGCACGCTGCGCGGGTACGGTGCGCCGCCGGCCCGGCTGCGTCACTACGACCGCGTGGCGCGCTGGCCCGAGGGGTTCGTGGTGGTCGGCGACGCGGTCGCGACGTTCAACCCGGTCTACGGGCACGGCATGACGGTCGCCGCGCTCGACGCGGTGGCGTTGCGCGACAACCTGCGCGACCACGGCCCGGACACGCGGACCGCACGCCGGGCGATCGCCCGGGTCACCGCGCCCGCGTGGGCGCTGGCCACCGGCCAGGACCTGCGCTACCCGGGCACGTTCGCGCCGCCGCGCACCCTCGGCGACCGGGTCGGTGCCTGGTACGCGGACCGGCTGGGCGCGGCGGCCGTCGTCGACCCGGATCTGGCGCTGGCGATGCTCGACGCGTACACGCTGAACGCGCCGCTCGGTGGCCTGCTGCGCCCGGCGGTGCTGGGGCACGTGATGTCCGCCGTGCTCACCGGTCGACCCGCCGACGAGCCGCCGCTGACGGATCAGGAGCGGGAGTCGTTCTCTTCGCCGCTGAGGTGAGTGTGTCGGTGGTTCTTCGCCTGCGTGCCGGGCACGCCGCTCGCCGCGTCGGGGCAGGTGGTGTCGGCGACTCTTGTCGCCCGACCGCTGACGAGCTGTTGCCGACGGATCGGGAGTGGCAGTCGCTCCGGCCGCCGTCAGGGTGGGCGTGTCGGTAGGCGGACTTGTGCACTATCCACATGCCTTGTCCTGTCCACGGTGGGCTGACTCGGTGCGGCTCTGCTCCTGTCACGGTTCCCATGCGGTCGGATTGCCGGGAGGCTCAGCGTTGCAGCGTGACGTCTCGGAGTTCGCGAACCAGGTGGGAAGCGAGGACCCAGGAAAGTGCGGGGTCGTCGAACGTGGCGATGGTGGGTTTCCATGCCCGCATGCCGTTGGGTGAGGCGACGTGGAGTGCGCCGTGGACTCCGACGATGGGTGCGTTTCGTACGCGGACCACGGCGTGGCCGCGTCGCAGTGCGGGGCACAGGCGGGTGGAGAGTGTGAGGCAGTCGGCGCAGACGGGCGGTTCGGTGCAGGCCATGCCTTCGGGCCAGTCGGCCCAGTCGGTCCGATTGTCGGGTAGTGCGAAGAGGGTGCCGTCCGGGTCGGTGTCGGCGGGGTGGGCGCAGACCTGGCAGAGGAGTTTGCGCATCGCGCGGCGTTGGCGGGGTGAGTGGACGACGCCGAACAGGGGCTTTCCCTGGCCCCGGGCGAGCGGAACACGTCGCCAGAGGACACCGTCGCGGTCGCGGTCGCGGGGACGTTCGTCGCGGTATCCGATGCCGGTGTTTCCGGGCAGGGCGACCAGGTCGTGGGGTTCGGTCTGTTCGGCGGACCATGCGGTGATGTAGGGGACGTGGAGCGTACGTGAGTGGGTGTCGGTCACTGTGGTGGTCACTTTGTCGAATTTTCTGGGAGGTTGACGACGTGGCCGTGTGACCCACTACCGGGTTTGGGCCGCGTCATGGGCCGGACCTTTTCGACAACCTCGAACAGGTCGGTGAAGTCCAGGGGGTGGAGTGCGGTCAGGGCTCCGGCGATGAAGGCCGCTCCGGGTCGGAGTTCGCCGGCGAGGACGCGGGTGACGGTCGACCGGTGGACGCCCATGGCCTTGGATCGGGCGCAGTCGGAGCGCAGACCCGCGAGGGTGGCCGCTTTGGTGAAGTCGCCCGATCGCAGGCGGACGGTGTATCTCATGGTCGTCCCGTCGTGTCGTGGTGGTGGACGAGTTCGAGTGCGGCCGGGCAGTAGACGGTTCGGCCGTATTGGGTGGTGCCGTGGGGAAGGAGGATTCCGGCGTCGCGGAACGCCGTGATCGTGTTGACGGCGGTGCGTGAGGTCGTGTTGTGGCGGTGCACCAGGTCCGGGCCGCTGGTGACGGGGTGTGCCACCAGGTCGGCCAGCACGCGGCGTTGGAACCTGCCGGGGTTGTGGGGAAGCCTCCCGGCGAGGCGGCCGTACAGGCCGGGAAGGGCGTCGACCAGGGCGATCTCGTGGTGGCAGGCGGCGATGATCCCTTCCGCCAGGAACCGCACGAACCCGTCCGTGCCGGCTTTCGTCGTGGCGGCGTCCGTCACTTGTCGGACGTTCTCGGCGTGGTCGGCCGGCCAGCCGATGATCGGGAGGACGGGGCGGGTGAGCAGGCCGTCGTGGACGGCGTCCTCGACCAGGCCCAGCCGTTGGGCGTGGCGGGCCGCCGGTGTGGCCTGCGGATTCAGCAGGCGCCGGACGTGGGTGAGGACCAGGGTCGTGGGCATGCCCGGCTCCGGTGCCGGGGTCGGCGACGCGGGGCCTTCAACGCCGTAGAGATACGGGCTGAGGTCGGGATCGACGTGCGTCGGGTGCGCCCGGTAGAGGGCCTGGTGCAGGAGTTCGACCAAGGCGACGGGCAGGCCGTCCAGTCGTGCGGAATCGCGGGCCTCGCGGATCATCACGGTGCGCGGCCACCGTGTGGTGAAGTCAACAAGATCCGTCCGGTGTCGGGTGCACGCGCACGGCTCAACGGCGAACGGCGTGCCGCGCACGGTCTGCCGAGGATCGACGCGGACACCCTGGCCGCGACCGTGAACCGTGCGGGGAACGCGGTCGACGAAGGCGCTGTCCGTGATGTGTTGGCGGTGTTCGGCTCCGATGATCGACTGTGGACCGAAGACCTGTTGTCACGCCTTGCGGAGCATGACGGCCGCTATGCGGGTTGGACGGGTGAGGCGTTGGCGGGCGTGCTCGCTCCGCTTGGCGTGCGGCCGGTCCAGGTCAAGATCAACGGACGTAACCGCAACGGCTACCGACGGGAGTTTTTCACCATCCGGAGCCGATCGTGAGGTCTACCGGTCGTCGCTCGGTAGGGCCTGTCGGGCACACCGGCGTAGGCGCTGACCTGCACGGTAGGCAGGTAGACCAGGATCGGGGCACCTACTGGCAACGAGCACGACGGCCACGTCCGACCGATGCGGACAGGGGTGGCGTCGTGGTGCACCTACCGAGTGAACTTCCAGTATTGGAACCGGTTTCCGCTCGCATCTTGCTTGCCTTGCTGGTCGAACAGACGACCTGCAAGGGTTGGAGCCCGACCACATGACCGAGACGATCAGCTCCCGCATGCCGACGCCGGAAGAGGTCGACATCCTGGACCTGCCGTCAGGCGAACCGGTCATGATCCTCACAAGGCACACCTTCACGAAGAACGACGTGCCCATCGAGTTCGCCCGGGGTTTCCACGCGGCGAGCCGCTTCGAGTGGACGTACAGCTTCCAGCTTCCCGACCAGTAGGACAGGGCCGATGCCTTCCAGCGCGATCCCCGCCGAGCACCGCGCCGACGTGCTGACCCTGTGGGACTACCACGACATGAAACACCAGGTGCACCCCGCCGACATCGTCATCGCCCTGGGCAGCCACGACATCGGCGTAGCCGTGCGGGCCGTCGAGCTGTACCACCACGGGACCGCGCCCCGTCTGCTCTTCACCGGAGCCAACGCCCCGACCACGATCAAGCGGTTTCCCCGTGGCGAAGCCGTGCACTATCGCGAACGCGCGTTGGACAACGGAGTCCCCGACGACGCGATCCTGATCGAGACCAAGGCCACCAACACCGCCGAGAACTTCACGCTCAGCCGGGAAGTTCTGCGGGACAACGCTATCGAAGTCCGATCAGCCGTCATCGTGTCGCGGCCGTACCAGGAACGCCGGTCCTACGCCACGTGCCGCAAGCTCTGGCCTGAACTCGAGATCACCTGTACCTCCCACCGGCCGCCGATCGACGAGTACGCGGCCGGGATCGGCGACGTGGACTTCGTGATCAGCATGCTCGTGGGGGACACCCAACGCGTCACCGTGTTCGCCGACGCCGGATACGCCATCTCCCAGGAGGTCCCCGCCGAGGTCCACGAAGCCTTCGAGCGCCTGGTCACCGCCGGGTACACCAGCAGGCTCGTCCGCTGACCCGACACGGCTCGTGTGTTCGGAGAGTCATCGCGGTGATGGGCGATGAATGCGTGCGTGCGGCCTGCTGCGCCCGTGGTGCCGGGGTGGGCCCGCCCCGATGACCCGCCGCCGACCGACCTGGAGCGGCACGCTTGCCCCACGCCGCTAAGGTGGGCCCGCCGGTGAGCCCTCCTCAGGAGCCGGGCTTGCCGCACTCTGCGCACGGCAAACCCGAACGGGGGAGTGGATGACCCGATTACGAGCCGCCGTTCTCGTCACGACGACCGCCCTGCTCGCGGCCGGGTGCGCGGCGACGCCCGCGCCCGAGACCGAGTCGAAGGACCAGCCGCCGAAAACCGGCGGCACGCTCACCTTCGCCACCGACGCCGACCCCGGCTGCCTGGACCCGCACCAGTCGCCGCTGGCCGCCTCCCAGCTCGTCACCCGCGGCGTGGTCGACTCGCTGACCGCCCAGGACCCGACCAGCCTGGAGATCAGACCGTGGCTCGCGGAGAAGTGGACCGCGAACCCCGACGCCACCGCCTTCACGTTCACCCTGCTGTCCGGGGTCACGTTCAGCGACGGCACCCCGCTCGACGCCGCCGCCGTCAAGGCCAACTTCGACCGGATCGTCGACCCGGCCACGAAATCGCTGCTCGCCGCCGGTCTGCTGGCCGGGTACGCGGGCACGACCGTCGACGACCCGCGCACGGTCACCGTCAAGTTCTCGGCGCCCAACGCGTCGTTCCCGCAGGCCGCGAGCACCGCGTTCCTGGGCATCCAGTCGCCCGCCGCGTTCGCCGCCGGACCCGAGGCCCTGTGCCGCAAGCCGGTCGGCAGTGGGCCGTTCACGGTCGGCGAGCGCGCCGCGCAGCAGGACATCACGCTCACCAAGCGCGAGAACTACGGGTGGGGTCCGGAAACCGCGAAGAACCGCGGCGCCGCCTACCTCGACCAGGTGACGATCAAGGTCGTCCCGGAGAACGGCGTGCGCACCGGCAGCGTGCGCACCGGCCAGGTCGACGCCGTCGCCAACGTCCCGCCCAAGGACGTCGACGCGCTGAAGGCCGCCGGGGTCGAGGTCGCGGCCAAGGCCCAGCCGGGCATCGCGTACTCGATCAACCTCAACGGCAACCGCGCACCGTTCACCGATGTCAAGGTGCGGCAGGCGATCGCCAAGGCCGTCGATACCGACCAACTGGTCAACGCGCTCTACCAGGGCAAGTACCCGCGTGCGAAGAGCGTGCTGACCAACGCCACGCCCGGCTATGCCGAGGTGCTGGGCACTGCGCAGTTCGACCAGGCCGGTGCGAACCGGCTGCTGGACGAGGCGGGGTGGACCCGGCAGGCCGACGGCGTCCGGGCCAAGGACGGCAATCCGCTGGCCGTCGAGTGGGCGTACGTCTCGCCCGCCCGCGAACAGCGCGACCTGCTCGCCCAGGCGGTCCAGCAGCAGCTCAAGGCCGTGGGCGTGGACGTGAAGCTCACGCCGCTGCCCGCCGGCGAAGTGGTCGCCAAGGGCGCGCGCGGCGAGTGGCAGGTCGGCGACATCAGCTTCGTCCGCGCGGACGGCGACGTGCTGCGCACGGTGCTGACCGCGCCCCGCGTCGGTGCGCCGGCCGTCGTGGCGCCCGAGGTGCCCGGCCTGCTGTCGGCCGCCGCGTCGACCGTCGACCAGGGCGTGCGCAGCACCAACTACGGCAAGGTGCAGCGGTCGATCGTCGAGCTGGCCACGTCCGTGCCGGTGTACGACCCGACGTACCTGTTGGGCACCGGCAAGGCCGTGCACGACCTCGGGTTCGACCCGCAGGGCCTGCCCGCGTTCCACCAGGCCTGGGTGTCGCGCTGAGCGGACCGACCGCGCGGCGGGCCGGCGGGTTCGTGATCCGCCGGCTCGCCGCGGCGATCCCGGTGCTCCTCGCCGTGCTCACGCTCGCGTTCCTGGCGATGCGGCTGGTGCCCGGCGACCCGGTCGAGACGATGCTGGCGGCCGGTCCGCCGCCCACGCCCGAGCAGGAACAGGCGTTGCGGCACCAGCTCGGCCTGGACCGGCCCGTGGTGGAGCAGTACCTGGACTTCCTGGCCGACGCGGCGCACGGCGACTTCGGCCGGTCCGTGCGGACCGGCGAACCGGTCGGGGACGTGATCGCCGCCGTCGCGCCCGCGAGCGTCGAGCTGGCGGTCGCGGCATTGGTCCTCGCACTGGTCTTCGGCGTGGGCATCGCCCTGCTCGGCCGGGCGACGCGCCTGCGGTGGCTGCGCGCGGTGTGCGAGGGCGTGCCGGTCGTGGCGATGTCGACGCCCGGCTACTGGGTCGCATTGGTCCTGATCGAGGTGTTCTCGTTCCGGCTGCCGCTGTTCCCGGCGTCGGGCGATCACGGGTTCGCCGCGCTGGTGTTGCCGGCGATCACCGTCGCGCTGCCCGCGATCGGCGTGTTCGCCCAGGTCCTGGGCGCGGGGCTGGCCGCGGTCGACGCCGAGGCGTTCGTGCTGACCGCACGGGCCAAGGGCGCGGGACGGTGGCGGGTGCTGCTGCGGCACGCCCTGCGCAACGCGTCCATCCCGACGATCACCCTGGTCGGTACGACGGTCGGGAACCTGCTCGCGGCGGCCGTGGTCGCCGAGACGGTGTTCGCCCGCCCCGGGCTCGGACGCGTGACGCTCACCGCCGTGACCACCCACGACCTGCCCGTGCTGCAAGGCGTCGTGGCCCTGCTCGGCCTGCTCTACGTGGTGGTGAACCTGCTGGTCGACGTCTGTTACGTGCTGGTGGACCCGCGGGTGACCGCGGACCGGATCAGGGGGTGAGGACGTGCGCCGTCCCGGTGTCGTGCTCGCGCTGCTCGTCCTGGCGGCGACGGTGGTGTGCGCCGCCGTCCCCGACCTGGTGGCCGCGGCCCGGCCGGACGCCGTCGACCCGTTCGGCGCCCTGCGCCCACCCGGCGCCGACCACCTCTTCGGCACCGACCAACTGGGCCGTGACCTGTTCGCCCGCGTCGTGCACGGCACCCGGCGCACGGTCCTGGTCGCCGGGTCGGCGTGCGTGGCCTCGCTGCTGATCGGGTCGCTGGTGGGCGTGGTGTCGGGCATGCTCGGGGGGTGGCTGGACGCGCTGCTGATGCGGGCCGTCGACGTGCTGCTGGCGTTCCCCGCCCTGCTGCTCTCGCTCACCGTGATCGGCGTGCTCGGCTCGTCGCCGGTGAACGTGGCCGTCGCGGTCGCCGTCGCGGGCGTGGCGCCCTACTGCCGGGTGGTGCGGGCGCAGGTGCTGCACGTGCGCACCCGGCCGTTCGTGGCCGCCGCCACGGTGAGCGGTGTGCGCCCGGTCGCGGTGCTCCTGCGGCACATCGTGCCGAACGCGGCCGGTCCGGTGCTGGTGCTGGCGTTGATGAGCCTGGGCGTGGCGTTGCTGGCCGCGTCGTCGTTGAGCTTCCTGGGTTTCGGCCCGCACCCGCCGGACGCGGACTGGGGGTCGTTGGCCGCGTCCGGACGGGACTACGTGGGCACGGCGTGGTGGCTGACGGCGTTCCCCGGCGCGGTCGTGGTGGCCGTGGTGTCGGCCGTGACCGCGGTGCACCGGGCGGTGACGCGGCGATGACCCCGGTGCTCGAAGTGCGCGACCTGTGCGTGTCCTACGTCGGCAGGACGGGCGTGGTCGACGCGGTGACCGGTGCGGGGTTCGTCGTCGAACGCGGCACCGCCGTCGCCCTCGTCGGCGAGTCCGGGTCGGGCAAGACGACGATCGCGCGGGCGATCACCGGCCTGTTGCCGCCGTCGGCCAGGGTGTCGGGCACGGTGGAACTCGGTGGCCGGTCGCTGGTCGGGCTGTCCGAGAAGCGGTTGCGGGCGTTGCGTGGACGCGTCGTGTCGCTGGTGCCGCAGGACCCCACGGCCGCGCTCAACCCGGTCGTGCCGGTCGGTGCGCAGGTGGCCGAGGCGTTGCTGGTGCACGACCTGGCCGGGCGACGCGAGGCGCGAGTGCTGGCGACCGCGCTGCTCACCGCGGCCGGCCTGCCCGACGCCGAGGCCCGTGCCCGGCAGTACCCCCACGAGCTGTCCGGCGGGATGCGGCAACGCGTGCTGATCGCGATGGCGTTGGCGTGCGGCCCGGAGTTGATCGTGGCCGACGAGCCGACCAGTTCGCTGGACCCGACCGTGCGCGCGCTCGTGCTCGACCACCTCGCCGCGCTGACCGAGCGGTCGGGCACCGCGCTCGTGCTGATCACGCACGACCTGGCCGTCGCCGCCCGCCGGGCCGGGCACCTGGTGGTGCTGTCCGGCGGCACGGTGGTCGAGCAGGGGCCGCCGACGCTGCTCGACGTGCCCGCGCACCCGGTCACGAAAGCCCTGGCCGCCGACGCGCCCGCGCTGAACCCGGCGCGGCTGCGCCCGTCGACCGCGACCGACGAGGTCCTGCTGGAGGTCGAGTCCCTCACCAAGGTCTACGCCGCCGCGCGGTCCGGCCGGCCGACGACCGCTGTGGAGGACGTGTCCTTCACCGTGCGCAAAGGCGAGACGGTGGCGTTGGTGGGCGAGTCCGGCGCGGGCAAGTCCACGCTCGCCCGGCTGCTGCTCCGGCTCGACGATCCCACGTCGGGACGCATCCGGTTCGCGGGTCGGGACCTGGCGGGACTGCGTAGTCGTGAGTTCCGACGCCGGATCCAGCTCGTCTTCCAGGACCCGTTCAGCAGCCTCGATCCCCGCTACACGGCCGCGGAGCTGATCGCGGAACCGTTGCGCGCCTTCGGCATCCGCGACCGGAGCGTGGCGGAGCTGGCCGACCGCGTCGCGTTGCCGCCCGCGCTGCTGCGGCGGCGACCGGCCGAGTTGTCCGGCGGCCAGTGCCAACGCGTGGCGATCGCCCGCGCCCTCGCGCCCGACCCGGACCTGGTGGTGTGCGACGAGCCCGCGTCCGCGCTCGACGTCTCCGTGCAGGCGCAGGTGTTGCGCCTGCTGGCCGACCTCCAGCAGGCTTCGGGGTTGGCCGTCGTCTTCATCTCCCACGACCTGGCCGCCGTGCGGCAGGTCGCCGACCGGGTCGCGGTGCTGCGTTCCGGACGCGTGGTCGAACTCGGCCCGGCCGACCGCGTCCTGGTCGAACCCGCACATCCCTACACCCGAACACTGTTGGAGGCAGGACCATGACCGCCGCGAGCCCGGTCGACTTCGAGACCCACGGGCCGTACGCACCCAAGCCCAAGCCGGGCGCGACCGCCCGGCCCGGACCGGCGTTCCCCCACCGGATCGCCGCCGACCGGGTCGAACCCGGTCGCTACCACCTGTACGCCGCCACGCCGTGCCCGTTCTGCCAGCGCTCGCTGATCGTGCGCGCGCTCAAGGGCCTGGAGGACGCCGTCACGGTCACCATGCTCGACCCCATGCGGGACGGTCGCGGTTGGGCGTTCCGCGAAGGACCGGGACACGGCCTCGACGAGGTCAACGGGTTCGCGTTGCTCAGCGACGCCTACAAGGCCACGGACCCGGAGTTCGACGGGCACTGGTCCGCGCCCGTGCTGTGGGACCGGCACGAGGGTCGCATCGCGACCAACGACTTCCGCACGCTCGACGTCGACCTGGCCACCGCGTTCGACGGCGTGGCGAAGAACGAGATCGACCTGTACCCGGAGAACCTGCGCGCGGACATCGACGAGCTGAACGACTTCCTGTACGAACGAGTCCACAATGGACCTTACCGGTGTGGTTTCGCGCCGACGCAGGAAGCGCACGAGAAGGAGGTGCGCGCGCTGTTCGAGGCGTTGGCCGTGGTGGAGGAACGGCTCGGCGCCCACCGCTACCTCTTCGGCGACCGGATCACCCTGTCGGACATCCGCCTCTGGGTGACGCTGGCCAGGTTCGACTCCGTCTACGTCACGCACTTCAAGGCGAACCTGCGGCGCCTGGTCGACCACCCGAACCTGTGGCGCTACGCCCGCGACCTGTACCGCCGACCGGAATTCCGGTCCACCACGGATTTCGGGCAGACCAAACGGCACTACTTCCTGACGCACCCGTGGATCAACCCGTCCGGCCTGGTCCCGGTCGGCCCCGAGGTGGACTGGGACGAGCCGGTGCGGTGAGCACCGGCCCGTCCGGCGCCTCGGAACCCGGCAGCCTCAGAACCCGATGGCTTCGCGCACCAGCACGAGCCGGGCGCGGCCGGGGAACAGTTCGCGTTCCACGATCAGGATCTTCGACAGCACGCTCGGCTGTCCGTAGACGGCCAGGCAGCGCTCGTTCTCCTTGGCGAGCGTGTACGTGCGCACGCGGTGCAGCGCGGTCTCCAGGTCCGGCACCACCTTCTGCGCGCCGACCACCCACACGACCGACGCCGCCCCGTACGCGTAGGGCGCGAGCTGGCTGCCGGTGGCCGAGGCGATCACGAGGTGGCCCTGTTCGGTGACCGCGTGGACGCTGCCCAGGACCACGTCGGGCGTCACGGCCTCCAGCCGGACCTGCTCGGGGTCGCGGTCGGCGTTGCGTTCGCGCAACGCGGCGCGCACCGACCGGAACCGGCCGGACTCGTCGACGTCCTCGGCGATCCCGGACAGGCGTAAGGTCTCGCTCGCCGCCGTGAAGATCGTCTTGTCGGTGGGCAGGGTGTCGTTCAGCAGCCGGCGCGCGTCGGCGACCGTGTCGACCACGTCGACCGTCAGACCGTTGCCCCGGGCGGCTTCGGCGACGTGGTCGACACGGTCGGCCGACGCGGGTGCGGCGAAATCGGGTGTGCTCACTGGTCCTCCAACGACTTGGGTACCACCGGCAGCTCCGTCAGGCCGTGGAACAGCACGCTGTCCTTCCAGCGCAGTTCCTCCGGTGCCACGGCCAGGGCCAGGTGGGGGAAGCGGTCGACCAGGCGGCCCAACGCCACCTGACCTTCGAGCCTGGCCAGCGGCGCACCGAGGCAGCGGTGGACGCCGTGGCCGAACGCGAGGTGCCGGTTGTCCGCCCGGCCGACGTCGAACCGGTCCGAGTCGGCGAACCGCTCGGCGTCCCGGTTCACCGGGCCCACCAGCACGAGCACGAACTCGCCCGCGGCGATGTCCACGTCGCCCAGCCGCACGGGCTCGGCCGCGAACCGCAGCGTGGTCGTCGTGCCCGGACCCTCGAAGCGCAGCACCTCCTCGACCGCGTCGGGCAGCAGCGCCGGGTCCCGGCGCAGCCGGTCGAGCTGGTCGGCATGCGTGAGCAACGTGAGCACGCCGTTGCCGATCAGGTGCGCCGTCGACTCGTAGCCCGCCGTCAGCATCAGGAAGGCCATCGCGACCAGCTCGTCCTCGTCGAGGCGGTCCTCGTCGTCGCGGGCCCGCACCAGCGCGGCGAGCAGGTCCTCATCGGTGCCCGCCCGCTTGCGCGCCACGAGATCGGCCAGGTAGTCGGCCATCCGCGCGGACGCGGCGCCCATCTCCGCGGGCGTGGCGCCGAACGCGATCCCGTCGGAGATCACGCGGAACTCGGCCCGCTCGTCCTCGGGCACGCCGAACAGCTCGCCGATCACCGTGACGGTCAGCGGGAACGCGAAGTCGCCGAGCAGGTCGACCCGGTCCCGGTCGGCGAACCCGTCGAGCAGTCCGTCCACCACCTGTTCGACCCACGGCCGCAGCAGCTCGACGCGCCGCTGGGTGAACTCCGCGGTGACCAGCCGGCGCAGCCGGGTGTGGTCGGGCGGGTCCTGGTTGAGCATGTGCGACTGGAGGATGCGGGCCAGGCGCGTCACCTGGACGCCCTGCTCCTCCTGCTTGTCGTGCAGTGGCGCGGCCCGGCGGGAGTCCTTGCTCAACGCCGGGTGCGCGAGGGCCTCTTTCGCTTCGTCGTACCCGACGACCAGCCACACGGGCAGGCCGCCTGGCAACACGGCCCGGCGCACCGCGCCGCCGCCGTCCTCGCGTAACCGCTGGTGGAAAGTATGCCGCCGTTGGACGAAGTCCTCGTCCAACGCGATCGGCGACGCGTCTGCCGCGCTCATGTTCCCCGATCTCCCAGTGGAGGGGAGTGCTCCCCGGTCCGCCGGCCGGATGCCGGCGGGAAACCCGTCATGTGCCCGCCGTCCGGTCGCCGGCGGTGTCGGCCAGCAGCGCCCGCGCCCGGTCGGCGCGCAGCGGGCGCCCGGTGTCCAGGGCCACGGTCAACGCGCGCTCCGCGTGCTCCACGGCGGTGAGCCGGTCGCCGGCGGCCAGTTCGACGCGGGCGGCGGTGAGCCGTGCACCCGGCTCGTGCAGCAGGAAACCGCTGTCCTGGATGGACTTCAACGCGGTGTGCACGTGCCCGCGTGCGGTCGCCGGGTCGGTCGCCGCGTCCGCCAGACCGATCTCGGCCTCGATCACACCGTACAGGTAGGGGCCCATCGCGCCCGCGATCGTCCGCGCCTGGCGGTGGTGCGCGGTCGCCTCGTCGAGCGCGCCCCGCGCGGTGGACAGCAGGCCCAGCGCGTTCAACGCGTCCACCTCGGTGCGGCGGTGCTTGACCTGGCGGCTCAGCTCCAGGCCGCGCCGGGCCGCGTCCGCGGCCTCGGCCGCGTCGCCGCACGCCAGGCGCACCCCGGACAGCGCCACCAGGCAGCGGCTCGTGCCGAACGCGTTGCCGATCCGCTCGTACGCGGCCAGCGCGGCGGTGAGCTGCGTCGTCGCCTCGGCGTACCGGTCGAGGTCGCGGTAGGTCAGGCCGAGCGTGAACCGCCACGCGGTCTGCACGTACGACTCGTCCGGCGGCGGCTCGACGGGCACGGCGGCGGTCAGCAGGTCCAGGGCCTCGGGCAGCCGGCCCAGGTAGCGGTAGGCGATGCCCAGGCCGTGCTGGGCGCCGGCGCGGTAGTAGCCGCCGTCGTCGCCGTTCGCGGTCAGCTCGATCGTGCGGTCGAAGTGCTCGCACGCCTTGAGCAGGCGTCCGGTCCACAGGAACGACATGCCCAGCGTGTGGTGGCACGGCTGCTGGTACACGGGCCGGTCCAACCGCTGGTAGAGCGCCAACGCCTGCTCCAGCGCGTCGATCGCGTCGCCCATGCGCCCGGTCGAGCTGTACGCGTGGCCCAGGCTGACGAGCATGATCGCCTCGCCGGACAGGTCGCCCTCGTACCGGGCCGCGCGCAGGCCGGTGCGCGTGACCGTGACCCACTCGCCGAACCTCGGCGCGAGCGCCAACGGCGAGGACATGGCGTCCGCCAGGTGCCACGTGTGGTGGCGCGGACCGTGCTCGGCGGCGTGGTCGACGGCCGCGTGCAGGTTCGGGTACTCCTGCTCGAACCACGCGGTCGCGGCGGCCCGGTCGGCGGGCTCCGGGAACGGCACGTCGGGCAGCCGCGCCGGCGGCTCCGGCGGTCGGCGGATCGGCTCGATCAGCGCCGACGCCGCGCACGCCGCCCGGAAGTAGTGCGCGTACAGGCGGTCCACCGCGGCGTCCCGGGTCGTGGCCGCGTCCTCGACCCGACCGCGCTGCGCCGCGTAGTAGCGGACCAGGTCGTGCAACTGGAAGTGCGCCGGACCGGCCTCCTGCACCAGACCGGCGGTGACCAGCGTGTCCAGCAACCGGCCCGCCTCGTCGGGCGTGGTGTCGGCCAGGGCGGCGGCGGTGTACGCGGTGAAGTCCAGGCCGGGCACCAGGGCGGTCATCCGGAACAGGCGGGCGGCCGACGGCGACAGCGACTCGTAGGACAGGTCGAACGCGGCCCGCACGCCGGTCTGCTCGTCGTTGGCCACGGCGAGCGCGGCCATCCGGTTGCCGTCGCGCAGCAGGTCGACGTAGTCGCGCACGGTCGCGGGCGTGCGCGCGGACAGGTTCGCGGCGGCGATGCGCAACGCCAGCGGCAGGTGGCCGCACAGGTCGACCAGTTCGGCCACGGCCTCCGGGTCGCTGTCGACCACGGTCACGCCGACCACGGACGCGATCAGCGCGACCGCGTCCCGCGCGGGCAGCACGTCCAGGTCGAACCGGACCGCGCCCTCGCGCACCGCCAACCCGGCCAGCGGGTCCCGGCTGGTGATCAGCACCGCGCAGCCGGGCGCGGCGGGCAGCAGCGGGCGGACCTGCTCGGCCGCGTTCGCGTTGTCCAGCACGACCAGGACCTGCTTGTCCGCCAACAGGGACCGGTACGCGGCGGCCTGCTCGTCCACGTCCAGCGGCACCAGGTCCGGCGACAGGCCCAGCGACCGCAGGAACCGGGCCAGTACGCGGGTCGGCGTCACGGGCTCGGCCTGCGCGTAGCCGCGCAGGTTCACGTGCAGCTGACCGTCCGGGAAGTCCTTGCGCAGCCGGTGCGCGACGTGTGTGGCCAGCGCGGTCTTGCCCACGCCCGGCAGGCCGGACAGGACCGCGATGGGGATGGCGTTGCGGTCCGCGCCGGACGACAGCTCGCCGGCCACGGCGTCGGCGATCCCGGCCCGCCCGACCAGGCCGACCAGGTCGGCGGGGAGCTGCATGGGCGGCGGCATGCTCGGCCGGGCGACCGCCGCCGGTCGCCGCGGTCCGGCCAGCTCCGGGTCCTCGGACAGGATCGCCTGGTGCAGGCGGCGCAGTTCGGGGCCGGGGTCGATGCCGAGCTGGTCCACCCGCCGGTCGCGCACCTCGCGGTACACGTCCAACGCCTCGGCCTGGCGGCCGTCCCGGTACAGGGCGAGCATCAGCTGGCCCGAGAACTGCTCGCGCAACGGGTGCTCGACGGTCAGCGCGCGCAGCTCGCCGATCAGGTCGACGTGGCGGCCCAGCGCCAGGTCGGCGTCGATCCGGCGGCCGAGCGCGCCGAGCATCTCCTCGGTCAGGCGCGGCACCTCGGTGCGCTGGATCAGCTCCGACAACACGTCGACCAGCGCCGGACCGCGCCACAGCCGCAGGCCGGCGGTCAGTTCGGCCGACGCCTCGCCGGACCGGCCCGCCGCGGCGGCCTCGCGGCCCCGGGCGACGTGCCGGCGGAACACGTCGAGGTCCAGCTCGTCGGGCGCGAGGCGCAGCAGGTAGCCGGTGGGACGCGTGACGATCCGTGCGCCGCCGTCGTCCTCCACCGCGTCGAACGCCCGGCGCAGCCGGGACACGTAGGTGTGCACGGCCGCGGTCACCCCGACCGGTGGCGAGTCGGCCCAGGTGGACTCGACGACGTGGTCGACCGTGGTCAGGCGGTTGGCCCGCACCGCGAGAGTCGCGAGCAGTGCGGTCTGCTTCGCCCCACCCAGCCGCGCCCTCCCCGTCGCGCCGTGCACCTCGAACGGACCGAGAATCCGGAACTCCACCCTGGCTCCTGGCATTTCGGGTCCACCGGCCGCGCCACCCGAACGCATACCGGCGGACGGTCGGGTCCGAAACTACACGGAGTCGGGAGATCACTGTCGGCGTTCCCCGGAATAACCGTCAGCGGTTTGTAAGGAAGGCTGCCGACAATCGGGGGTAGGCCGCGTGCCACCCGGGGGGTGTGGCAGGCGGGACGCCGAGGGGGAGTCCCCGGATCGGCGTCGGCGGTCGGGGCGGCACGGCAGGGCCGGCACCGGGGGGAGCCGGGTGCCACCCCGACCGCCGGCACCTTCGAGTCCACTGTGGACTTTCAGGTGCAGGTGTCGCCGATCGTGACGGTGATCGGTTCGCTGTACTCGTCGACGCCGTCGTAGCCGTTGAAGACCACGACCTGCCTGGTCGCGACCTGCCCGTACGCCGACGTCGGCAACTCCCAGGTCGTGGTGCCGTCCGCACTGGTGACCGCGACGTCCGTGACCGCCGTCCACGTCCAGCCCGCGCCGGAGTGCCGGTACAGGACCCCGCCCTCGATCATGTGGTCGACGCCCTGCGGCAGGCCGGGCGGGAGCGGGTAGCCGGTGGTGGCGTCGTCGTCGCTGTCCACGAACACGCGTTGGTGCGGGAACTCGCGGACGAAGCTCGCCGCGTAGCGGGCGCTGGTGGCCGTGACGCACGCCGTCGGGTGGTGGACCTGCGGGACCGGGGTGGTGACCGTGACCGGGTTGCCGGTGGCCGAGGTGTTGCCCGCCGAGTCGCGGGCCCGGACGCGGAACGTGTAGGTGCCGCCGGGCACCAGGCCGGTCGCGGTGTAGGCGGTGTCGAAGGTCGTGCCGACGACCGTGCGGCCGAGCAGGATCTCGTAGTCGACCACGGCGACGTCGTCGCGGGACGGCGTCCACCTGAGCACCACCTCGGTGGGGGAGACGGCGGCCCTGATCTCCTTCGGGGTCTCCGGCGACGTGACGTCCTCGACCCCGGCGACGTGGCCGAGTTCCTCGTCCCAGTAGGTCGCGATCGTGTCCCAGGGGTAGGGGTCGTGCGCGCGGTCGGTCACGTACACGTAGCCCGCGCCGTTGGCCTTGCTGCGCGCGACCACGGCCGGCATGGCGTCGGCCGGCACGTCGTAGACCAGGTGCCAGAACTTCTTGCGGTCGGGTCTGGCCAGCTCCCAGGCGGGCGGGGTGTGGGCGAGGTAGGCGGCCCGCGAACCCTCGAACGTGAGGATCGTGTCGGCCACGTCGGCGTAGCACTCCTCGACCGCGCGGCCGGGGTTGAGGACCACGTACGCGCCCGGGTGATGGGCCTTGACGTACGCGACCAGGTCGGCGTAATGGCGGACGTGCAGGTTGTCCGGGCCGCACGCGGACAGCGTCTGGTCGAGGAAGACACCGTCGATGTCCCCGTAGAGCGAGTACCAGCCGTCGACGTCGACCTTGGCCTGCGCCAGCCACGCCTCCGGTGAGATCTCGCCCTCGCGGGTGTGGTGGGAGCCCTGCCCGAGGTCGACGCCGAGGTAGCCGGTGTCCACGTAGACCAGTGCCCGCGCGCCCGAGGCGTGGACGGTGGAGATGGCGTCCGCCCACGCGGCGTCGTGCGGCGCCTCGGGTCTGCTCAGGCTGCCGTTGACCACGACGATGCCGGTGGTCGGGTGGTTGCCCGCGAGCCGGTGGAACAGGGCCCGTCCGTCGGGGGTGTCGGGGCTCCAGTACGCGGGGATCGCGGCGTGCTGGACCGGTTCCGCGTGCGCTAGCGGTGCGGGGGCGACCAACGCCACGGTGGCGACGGCGACGCCTATCCGCGCCGACACCGTGCTCAGACGCGTCATGGCGTCCAGTGTCCAGGTAGGGCCGAAGATCGGACAATCCGACGGACGCCGGGCGAGAGGTCCGCCCTTCGGTCCACCGCTCGGCGTCCTGACCGGCCGTGGCGTTTCCAATCGCCGCCGTTGGGCGGCGGGCCGTCGACCGGTCGGTCCACCCGATCGAGTGGGTCCGAGTGCGTATTTCAGGGTGTCCGAGTGGAGGACTCGCGGGTGAGAGGGGCTCGCAAAGTGACGGTGTCGCCGTGCAGGCCGAACACCACGCCACCGTCCACGACCAACCGGTCGGTGTCGCGGGCGTCGGGCCACACCTCCGGTCGGCGGGCGCCGAGCCGGTCCAGGGTTTCGACGGCGGTCGGCGCGATGCCGTGCGGTGGCGCGAAAGTCGTCGTCCACAGGTCGGCCGGAGTGGTCACGGGCAGGTGCACGGCGTCCGCCGTCCACCGCGGCCGGCCCAGCGCCAGACCGGCCCACGCGTCGGCGAAGCGCGGCGGTGCGGTCGGGGTCGTGGGGGCGAGAGGCCGTGGTGGCGGTGTCGGGCGGTAGGTCAGCACGACGGTGCCGGCACCGTCCACGGTGACCGTGACCTGCCACAGGTCCTCGTCGCCGGAGCCCTCGGCCGTCAACCCGAAGGGACCGTCCACCACGAGACCGCGGTGGTCCAGGGACCAGTCGAGGGAGACCAGGTGCTGACGCGGCCAGCCCGGCGGCACGATCCAGTCGCCCAGGGCGCAGGCCTGTTCCACCATCACCGACACGGGCACCGCCGGGGCACCGGCCACCGTCACCTCGGCCAGGCACGGGTGGGAACCGGGCACGTACGCGCGTCGGCACCGCAACCGGCGGAACGGTTCGAACTCCTCGACGACGCCCAGGTGGTCGGCCAGTCCGTGCAGCCGCGCGAGGTCCGGGTGCCCGGTGAACAACCGGAAACCGCGGAGCTGGCCGGGCACCAGCGCGCTGCCGACCCGGCCGAGGAACATCACCTCGCCGGTACCTCCGGTGAGCAGTTCGGCGATCCACCGCTCGACGCCCTCGGCGGGAGCCAACGTGGACACGTACCGCACGGCCGCGTCGTGGTTGGCGATCACGCCGAGCCGGTCCCACGTGGGCCAGCACAGCGTGCGCACCGGCACCCCGTACGCGTCGCGGGCGTGGAAACCCAGGCGTGCCAGCGCCTCGTTGCCCGCCGCGTAGTCGACCTGGCCGATCATGCCGCCCATCCGGCCCGCGACCGAGCCGACGTTGCAGAACGCCTTGAGCCGCAACGGGAGCACGGCCCGCAGCAGGTTCCCGAACCCGGTCACCTTCACGTCGACCGTGCGCACCACCTCGTCGGCGGTCTTGAGGTCCAGGCGCTTGGGTTCGTCGATGCCCGCGTTGTGCACGACCACGGTCGGCGTCGGTACCCGGTCGAACAACGCCCGCACCTGGTCCTCGTCGGTGCAGTCGCACGGTTCATAGGTGATCCGCAGGCCGTCGTGGGCGGCCTGTGCCAGGTGGTCGCGGACGTCGCGCAGCTCGCGTTCGCGGCGGTGCGCCGCCCGTGCCCGCTTCAGGTCGGCGGTTCCGCGTGCCGCGGCGATCTCCGCCCGCTGCGCCTCGTCGTGTGCCGCGTGGTCGAGGCCGAACCACGGGGCGTCCACCGGCAGCGGACCCCGCCCGGTGACCACGACGTGGCACCCGAACCGCTCCGCGAGTCCCCGCGCCAACGCGAACCCGACGCCCCGCGCGCCGCCGGAGACCACGACGACGTCGTCCGGTCCGAGCGTCACGGCGGGGGGTTCGACCGCCTCGGCGCGTGCGGTCAACGCGTACCGCACACCGTCCCGGTAGCCGATCTCGAACAGGTCCCACGACCCGATCTCGGCGAGCACGGCGGCGGCCACGACGTCCGGCGCGGCGTGCTGGACGTCGACCACCTTGACCCCGAGGGCGGGCAGCTCGCGGGGCAGGCACTTGGCGAACCCGGCCCACACCCCGCCCAGGGGCTGCCCGTCGGCGGCGTGCCGGTACCCCATGAGCCCGCCCATCGCGGTGACGGCCAGGTACCAGTGGTGGTCGACGCGGTGTTCACGGCCCCAGGCCGGGTACCGCGCGCGCAGCGCCTCGGTGGTCGCGGTCAACGCCCGGCGCCAGTCCCCGGTCCCGTCCGCGTCGATGCCGACGCCGGTGACGTTGAGGTCCACGATGCCGTCGATGGCATCGGTGGTGTCCCGGTCGGGGGCGGCCACGATCGCCCCGGCCGCCGCCAACGCCGCGCCCACGTGGGCCACGAGGTCGTGGTCGACGCCCAGCACCAGCACCCGCCGTCCGGTCAGGTCGACCGGTGGCGCGGCCTCGACGGGCACGGGGTGCCAGGTCATCCGGTGCACCGGGCGGGCGGAGGAGTCCGGGTCGAACGAGACCAGGTGCGGCCGGACCGGCACTCCGGACGCGGTCATCGCCGCCACCCCCGGAAGCCGTGCCAAGCCACCGCTTCCACCACTGGTCCCGAGGGGTTGGTCGCCACCGTCGCGAGGAGGCAGGTGGCGGTCGGTCCGGAGCGGTCGGCCGCCACCGGTCCGGTCGGCCGCCCGGTCATCGGCGTTCCCGGGCGGTGACGTGGATGCCGTCGGACGGGAACATGGTGATGTACGTGCCCACCCGCACCGGGCGCGACGACAGCGTCAGGCGGAACCTGCGGGTCGTCATCGCGACCGCCGTGACCAGGGTGGCCAGGGCCAGGTCGCGGCCGATGCACATCCGCCGCCCGCCGCCGAACGGGAAGTACGCCTGGCGGTGGCGGGTCGACCCGTCGCGGAAGCGGGACGGGTCGAAGGCCTCCGGGTCGGTCCAGTGCTCGGCCGACCGGTGGGTGCCGTAGGTGCTCAGCAGGACCGTCGACCCGCCCGGCACGGAGCGGCCGGCCAGGACGTCGTCCTCGATCAGATCGCGCGGGAACTGCCAGACGGGCGGGTGCAGGCGCAACGCCTCGTCGACCGCGGACCGGGTCACCACCAGCTCGTCCCTGGTGGCCGGGGTCGGCGCGGCATCGCCCAGCACGCGGTCGACCTCGTCCTCCACCTCGCGGCGCACGGCCGGGTGGCGGGCCAGTTCGTACAGCGTCCACGCCAGCGCCTGGCCGGTCGTGTCGGTGCCGGCGAGCAGGAGCGTGCGCAGGTCGTCCCGGATGGCCTGCTCGTCGAGGTCGGAGGCCAGCAGGTGGTCCAGCGCGTCCCCGCGCTCGACCCCCGAGCGGCGGCGGGACGTGATCGCGGCGTGCACGACACCGTCGATCACGCGGTGGGACCAGCGCCGTTCCCGCTGGTAGCGGGTGTTCAGGAAGCCCGGCAGCAGTTCGTTGACGCCGAACACCGTCCGCGTGTACATGACCTTGGACGCGATCGCCGCCGCCCGGTCGTACCCCAGGCCCGGCACGGACAGGTCGCGGCCGATCAGGGCCTGGCCCATGGTGCGGGTCGAGATCGCCATGACGTCCGCCGCCATGTCGAACACCTGGCCGGCGCGGGTGGCCCACCGTTCGAGCACGACCCTGGTCGCGGCCACGGCCTCCTCGGCGTCGGCGGTGATCCGCGTCCGGCTGAACGCCGGCTGCACGACCTTGCGGTGCGGACGCCACTGCGGGTCGTCCAGCGTGAGCAGCCCGCGGCCCATGTAGCCGATGAAACCCTTGTACAGCTCGCCGCGCGTGCAGTTGTCCGGGTTGCCACGCAGCACGCGGTCGACCGCCTCGGGCTCGGTAACCTGCACGAACGGCTTGGGCAGCGTCACGTCGACCATGCCGCCGTGGTCCTCCTGGAGGCGCAACGTGTAGCCGGCCGGGTCGCGGAAGTACTCGGCGGCCACGCCCAGCACGGGCAGTCCGCGCGGGCCGCGCGCCACCGGGCAGGCGGGGGTGGTGGTCATGGTCGTCTCCTCGGGGTGTCGTCGAACCGGCCGTCGCGCTGGTCGACGTGCCCGACGACCGTGCCGATGACGTCCTTCACCTGCATCAGCACGGAACCGTCCGGCGCGACCGCGACACACCGGTTGTCCGCCGGTTCGGCTTCGAGGTCGAGATCGGCGGGGGTGACGTACAGCCGGACCGGCGTGCCGGCCAGGTCGGAATCGGAACGGGTGCCGTAGAGGTCGACCCGGCGGATCGCCCTGGGTACGGCGACCGGCGTGTGGTGCCGGTCCACCAGGTCCAGCACGGCCACCCGGACCAGGCCGTCGAGCAGCACCGACGGGACGACCAGGTCGGGGAGATCGCGTCGGATCGCTTGGGGGTCCAAAGCGGACAGCGCCTTCTTGCCGTGCGGGTGCAGTCGCGTGTCCGATGTGGACACGAAGACGCCGGTCAGCTCCACGGCCGCGCCCGGCACGTGGTACGGGTCGCGCACCGGGGTCGTGCCGTGGTCGTCCCAGTGCGGCCAGGTCGGCGAGGGCACGGGTTCGTCGCGCAGCCGCACCACGGCCGAGAAGTGCGGCCGGTCGGCGGCGAGAACCCGGCCGTCGGGCGCGTGCACGTCGCCCGACACGTGCACCTGTACGACCGACTCGACCTCGTCGGCCGACACCAGCTCGGCGGTGATCTTCTTGGTGCGCGGGCGTTCGTCGTACACGCGCAGGAACGAGTGCAGCCTGACGTCCTCGAACACGACCGGGATCCGGTGCGGCACGAGGGCGAGCGCGGCCTCGGCCGCGAGTTCGGGCACGAACGTGCCGGGCAACGTCGGGTAGCCGTGCACCCGGTGGTCGGCCAGCCAGCCGTCGCGGGCCAGGTCGAACGTGCGGGTGGCGACCAGGGTCGTCGGGGACGGGTGCTCGACGGTGTCCAGGAACGGCAACGGGCGCAGGTGCGCGTAGCCCGGCAGTGCCGCCGCGATCGCCGCGCGTTCCTTGTCCCCGTAGAACACGGTGGTCTCGGGCGTGCCGAGTTCGGCCAGGAAGTGCGCGACGCCCTCGGCGGTCGGGGTGGCGGTGAACTGGTCGCTCTTGGCCAGGAACGCCCGCATGATCGGCGTCGCGCCCAGGCCGGTGTCGCGCCACAGCGTCCAGCCCGTGGTCGACTCGCCGCCGCCCGCCGCGCCGGCCGCCGTGTTGAGGAAGTCGTTGGCCGAGGCGTAGTCCGTCTCGCCGAGCTGGCCGGTGAACCCGACGAACGAGCCGAAGTTGAGCCACCGGCGCGGCGGCCGGTCGCGCAGCGCGTCCTTGAGGTTGAGGTACGTGTGCAGCTTGAGGTCGCGCACGGCCCGGAAGTCGTCGGGCGACTTGGACCGCACGTCGGCCGCGCGGTTGGTGCCCGCGATGTTGAGCAGCAGGTCCGCCCGTCCCCGACCGGCGACGGCGGCCCGGACCGCCGCCGGGTCGCGCAGGTCGCAGCGCACGTACTCGACGCGTCCCGGTCCGCAGAGTTCCGACAGGGCGGTGAGCGTGGCGTCGACCTCGCGGGCCTCGCGCAGCTTCTCGAACCTCGCCGACGCCGCCCCGACCGGCACGCCCAGGGCGGCCTGCTCCCGGATGTAGCGGGCCTTGTCGGCGGTGGTCGACCGGTCCGGCTCGGTGCTGCCCAGGACGAGCAGGCGTGGGCGGAAGCGGCGGGCGAGTGCGAGCAGGATCGGTGCGCCGATGCCCCGGGCGCCGCCGGCGGCGACGACCAGCGAGGTGGTGTCGAGCGTGAAGTCGCCGGGGCCGGCGGGTTTGCCGACGGCCTTGGGCGTGCGCCTGCGGTTGTCCACATAGGACACGACGGGGAGGTGTTGTCGGGCGCCGAGTTCTCGCACGGATCGGGCGAGCGCCTGGTCGACCGGGCCGGGTTCGTGCAGCGTGGCGACGGTGGGCACGTCCGGGAACTCCAGCGCCAGGCTCTTCACGAACCCGGTGAACAGCCCGGTGAACGCGCCCGGCACACCGTCGTGGACGGCGTCGAGCAGGGTGACCAGGAGCGTGTCCGGCTTGGCGCGGGCGGCCAGGAACAGCAGCTCGTGCAGGTCGAGCAACGCGCGGACGGCAGGCGACCAACCGACCCCGACCCGACCGTGGTCGACCAGCACGCGCACGTGCCTCGAAGGAGGTGGCGCGACCACCGGCGAGACGCCGTCCGCGACGAGCACGGTCGCGTCGTGCGGCAGGTCGAGCCCGGCGACGGCCGCGCGGGAGTTGGTCAACACCAGGACACCCGGCGGCAACGCGGGTGGGGTCGGCCGCACCACGACCCTGGGGTGCTCGACCCAGGTCAGGACGTGCCGGTCGAGCAGGAACGGCTCGGCGGGCGGGGACTCCGACAGGTGGTCGGCCGGGTGTGCGTCGGGCGCGGGTCGGCTGGTGTGCGGTGGGTTTCCGGGCGTGGCCGCGTGGTCGTCGTGCGGGCGGCGCAGGTGCAGGCCCGGTCGGTCGAAGTGTCGTGGTGCCCGGGGATCGGCGAGCCAGGCCACGAGGTCGCGGGCGGTCACGGGGACTCCTCCGTCAGTTCGGCCAGGACCGGCAGGCCGGTGGCCTCGGCCAGGTCCCCGGTCGCCACGGCGAACAACGCGGCGCCCTCGGTGGGTGGCGTGGCCGAGTCGGTCAGTGCCCGCCAGGACGGGAGCGTGTTGCCGTGCACCCCGGCGACCAGCACCAGGTCCACGTCGCCGAACTCCAGGTAGCGCCGGGCCGTCGCGAACGCCTGGGACAGGGACTCGTCGCCACCGTCCACGGCCACGTTCAGGCCCCGCAGGTCGAAGCGGTTGCACGGGCGGGCGGCGATGACGTTCGGCATGCCGCCGGGGAACGAGTCCTCGGTCGGCGCGCCGATCAGCCCGGTGGCGTGGTGGCGTGCCCGCTTCAGCAGCACCTTCACCGACTCCGTGTCGGCGGCCTCGTCCAGCGCGTCCAGGTAGGCGCGCAATCCGTACAGCGACGCCGAACGCGTCGGCCCGGTGTGCCCGACCACGACGCCCACCCGCGCGTGGTGCGCCTCGCACACCGCCCTGACCTCGGCGGGCAGGCGGTCGACGCACTCCAGGATCGCCAGCTGGGTCCGGTCGGTCGCGCGGACCGCCGCCGCGGGCATCCGCAACAGGTGGAACGGCGGGTGCGGGTAGGCGTCGCCGAACGTGCCGCCGTCGGCCAGGTGCGTGGACCAGCCGACGACGACCGCCGGTCGCGCGGCGCGCGTGCCGTAGCCGGAACGATTCGCCCTACCGGGTCGGTATTCCTGGACGAGCAGGTGCGCGTTCGTGCCGCCGAACCCGAAGCCCGACACGGCGACCGTCCGCGGTCGGTCGGCACGGGCGGGCCACGGCACCGACTCGGTCGGCACGGTCAACCCCGTGCCCTCGATGCCGAACCGCTCGGGCACGGCGGTGAACCGGTGCTGCGCCGGAATCCGGCCGTGCCGCAACGCCAGCAGCGCCTGGATCACCGACACCACGCCCGCCGCCCAGCCGGTGTGGCCGATCAGCGACTTGTTCGACGTCACCTGGACGGTGCCGGACGAATACGCGTCCCGCAGCGCGGTGAACTCGGCTTCGTCGCCGGCGGGCGTGCCTGTGGCGTGCGCGATCACCCAGTCGACGTCGGCGGGCCCGATCCCGGTGCGCGCCAACGCCCGCGAGATCGCCAGCGACTGCCCGCCGCTCGACGGGGCGTAGATCGCCTTGCCCCGACCGTCGGCGGACAGCCCGGACCCGGCGAGCACGCCCAGGATCGCGTCGCCGTCGGCCAACGCCCGCGACAACCGCTTGGCCACCACGACACCCGCGCCGTCGGAGAACAGCACGCCGTCGGCGTCCCGGTCGAGCGCCCGCACCGCACCGGTCCGACTCAGCCCGCGCACCTTGGCGAACAGGACCGAACCCGGTGGGGCCAAAGCGAAAGCGCCGCCGCAGACGGCCACGTCCGCGCGTCCCGCGACCAGGTCACGGATGCCCAGGTCGATCGCGTAGAGCGACGACGAGCACGCGGTGTCGACCATGACGAGCCGGGCGTCGTCGGGCACGAGCCCGCGCAGTGCGTCCTGTCCGATCCGGTGGGACAGCGGCAGGTGGCCCGTACGGCTGCCGGGCAGCACCCGGTCGGCGAAGGCGGCGACCTCGGCGGCGTGCTCCGGATCGGCCAACGCCTCCAGTTCACCGCGCACCAGGGCTTCCTGGAGGTGCGGGCTGCCGTCGGGGGTGTAGCCGACGCACACGGAGAACCGGTCGCCCGGCCGGGTGGTCACGTGCTCCAACGCCTGGATCGCGCTGTGCCGCAACCACTTCGCGGTCGGGTCGGCCGCGAAGTCGGGTTCCAGGCGCGGGTGCGGCGTGAAGTCGGTGATGAACCCGGACCGGGACTGGTAGGTCTTGTCCGGTGCGTCCGGGTCGTCGTCGTGGAAGGCGTGCGCGGGCCACCGGTCGGGCGGCACCTCGACGAACTGCTCGCCGCCACGCTCCAGCAACCGCCAGAACCCGTCCGGGTCGGACGCACCCGGCACCGCGAGTCCCATGCCGACGACGACGACCGGATCCGGGTCGGTGGGAAGGGACGGGCGGTCGGTGGTCGGGACGGATGCGGTGGTGTGGTCGCTGCCGACCGGGTCCGGGGTGGTGACGCGTGATGGCGACTCGCCGTCGGTGGCCGGGTCCGTCGAAGTCGGGCGGCTGTGCCGGACCGGGTGCCGTTCGTCGCCGTGAAGGGTGCTGGAGGCCGTCGTGGACGGCGTGCTCGGGGTCGGTGCCATGGCGTGGCGCATCAGGGACAGACCGCCGTCGGCCAGCAGCGTCTGACCCGTGACGAACCGGGAGCCGGGCGAGGCCAGCAACAGCACCACGTCCGCCAGGTCGTCGGGATCGCCGAGCCGCCCGGCGGGCGTGGCCGCGACGGTGTTGGCCCGCACGCTGTCGGCACCCGGGAACCGGCGGCCGACCTCGTTGTCCAGCAAGGCGGCCGACGCGGTGTTGACGCGGATGCCGTCCTCGGCGAACTCGGCGGCCAGGTACCGGGTCAGCGATTCCAGTGCGGCCTTGGCGATGCCGACCGGCAGGTAGTTCGCCGGTGCGTGGCTCGCGCCGATCGACGACACGTTCACGATGCACGGGTCCGTGCCGCGTGCCAGCAGCGGGCGGGCCGCGCGGGCGCACCACAGGGCGCCCTTGACGTTGGTCGCGAACGCCTGGTCGAGGTGTTCCTCGGTCAACTCGTCCCAGGACGCGAACGTCCCGGCCGCCGCGTTGTTGACCAGGATGTCCAGGCTGCCGTGCGTGCGGTCCACCTCGGCGACCATGCGCTCGACCTGCGCGGGCTTGGCGACCGACGCACGCATGACCTCGGCGTGGTGACCGGCCGACACCAGGTCGTCGGCCAGTCGTCGGCCCGCGTCGTAGGAGTGGAAGCAGTTGATCAGCACCGTGGCGCCGGCCTCGGCCAGCCCGCGCACGATCCGCTCGCCCACGCTGCCCGCACCACCGGTGACCAGGGCGACCCGACCCCCGAGCGGCCCGGTCACCGGCTCAGCGCTTCCCGCACGAACGCCACGACCTGCCCGAACGTCCGGTAGTCCCCGACCCGCGCCCGGTCGGGGCGCGGCCCGAGCCCGAACTCCTGCCCGAGCCGGTTCATCAGTTCGGTCTGCTTGACCGAGTCGACGCCGAGATCGGCCTCCAGCTCGGCGGCCGACTCGAACACCTCCTCGGGGTACTCCAGGGCCGTCGCGTACATCCGCCGGATCCGGGACTCGACGTCCTCGGCGGTCGGGGCCGGGTGGGGAAGGGCCGCGGGTGCGTGAGGTGCCGACGCCCCGACGGTGTCGGTGGTCTGGTGCGCGGCTCGCACGGCGTCCGCCCTGGCGGGAACGGTCGCGGGAGCGAGGGGTGCCCCCGCCACGTCGATGGCGGCCGGTCGGGTGACGGGTGCCGAAAGCGCCTTGGCCGGTCCGGAGGCCGGGCGGGGGAAGGGCGCCGGGAGTGTTGTGGGGAAGAGGTCCGCCGTGGTGGCGCCGTCCGTACCCACCGCGGCGGAGTGGGCGGGCGGCACGCGGGTCGCCAGGGTCGGCACCGGCGGCGTGGTGGTCAGGAACTCCACGGTCCGGGTCAGGTTGTCCGGGCCGCCGTGCAGCGGCGTCAGCACGGTGTCCGCCGGGTGGGCCGAGCGGACCAGGGTGGTCAGCGTGCGGCCGGCTCCCAGTTCCACCCACACGCGGGTCCCGTCGCGGTGGGCGCGGTCGACCGTCGGACCGAACGAGACCGGGTGCACGAGGTGCGCCGGCAGGGACTCCGACAAGTCCTCCCGAGGCCGGTAGTAGCGGCCCAGGATCGGCGAGAACACCGGCGTGTGCGGGATCGACGTCCTGATCCCCCGCAGCGCCTCCGCGAACGCCACGCGGGCCGGTTCCAGCAGCACGTGGTGGAACGGGTGGGGTGCGCGCAACGCCGCCACCGGCACGCCCAGGGCCGAGCCGATCCGCTCCACCCGGCGCAACGAGTCCGCCGGGCCCGACACCACGGTCTGCCGCCGCCCGTTGTCGACGGCCACCACCACGTCCCGGGTCGGCAGCAGTTCGAGGATGCGTTGCACCCGGTCGCGCTCGCAGCTCAACGCCAGCATCCCGCCGCCGCTGGTGTCCACCTCGCGCAACACCGCGATCCGCTGCGCCAACACCCACGCGCCGTCCTCGGTGGACAGTGCGCCGGCGCACACGAGCGCGGAGATCTCGCCCAGGCTGTGCCCGGCGAACACCGACACCGAGGCGCCCCGTGACCGCAGCAGCGCCGCCAGCGCCACCGACGTCGCGAACCCGGCCACCTGCGCCAGGTCCGGCTCGGTCGCGTACAGCTCGTCCTCGCCCAGCCGGTCGGTGCCGGTCGTCGACTTCAGCAGGTGCAGTGCCAGCGTCTCGCGCACCACCTCGTCGACGGTCGCCAGCTCCGCGCGGGCCACCCCGTCGGCGAGCAGCACGTCCACCGCGCCCGCCCGGAAACTCCCCTGTCCAGGTAACAGTCCTATCGACGTCTCCACTCGGTTCCCCTCACCAGTCCAGCGGCTCGCCGGTCGCGCCGGCGCTCGCCGCGATCAGTTCCGCGCGCTCCGCACCGTCCACCATGGACAGTCGGGCGGCGACGCCGTCCGGGTCGGCGGCGGCCGAGGCCAGCAGCGCGTGGTAGTGCCCGGCCATGCGGCGGATCGTGCTCTCGTCGAACAGATCGGTCGAGTACTTGAGCACCGTGCCCACCGCCCCGCGACTCATGTGCAGTTCCAGCGTCAGGTCGAACTGCCCGGTCTGCTGCGGCGGCATCGTCGTGGCCGCCACGCGCACGCCCTGGTACTCGAAATCGGTGCTGCCCCGGAACAGCTCATCCAGCAGAGTGTCCTCACCCCCCGCCAGATACGCGCTCACGACGACCTGGAACAACGCGGACCGGCTGCGGTCCTGCGGCACGCCCAGTTCCGCCGGCAGCAGGGCGAACGGCAGGTCGCGGTGCGCGGTCGCGTACCGGAGCTGCCGCGAGGTCTCCTCGGCCAGCTCGCGGAACGTCGTCGCCCGGCCCACGCGGGGCCGCAGCAGCACCGGGTTGGCGAAGTTGCCGACCACGTTCGCCATCCGGCGGTCCTTCGTGGACAGCACGCACCCGAGCAGGAAGTCGTCCTGCCCGCTGTACCGGTGCAGCAGCAACTGGAACGCGGTCACCAGGAACACGAACGGCGTCACGCGCACGCCGCGTGCCGCCGCGCGCAGGTCCGCCACCACGTCGTCGGGCACGCGCGTGAGCATCGCCGCACCCCGGTAGCGCTGCACGGGCGGGCGCGGCCGGTCGGTGGGCAGGTCGAGCGTGAACGGCGCGCCGGCCACGGCCTGCCGCCAGTACGCCACCAGCTCGGCCCGGCGCGGCGACTCCAGCACCGCGATCTCGGCGCGCACATGATCGGCGAAGGTCGCGGGCAGCTCGGGCAGTTCGGTATCCGCGCCGGAGCGGTAGAACGCGAACAGATCCCGCAAAATCACGGTCTGCGACCCTGCGTCGACCACGGCGTGGTGTGCCACCATCACGAAGACGGTCTCGTTCGGCCCGACCAGGAGCACGAACCGGATCAGCGGTGCCTCGCGCAGCCGGAACGGCTCGGTGATCACGGCCGACACCAGGTCGGTGAGCACCTCGTCGTCGACCCGGCGCACGTCCAGGCGCACCACGTCGTCGTGCACCACACGGCCTCTGGCATCGTCGAAGGACGAACGCAGCATGTCGTGCCGCCGGGCGGTGAGCCGGACGGCCGCGGCCAACGCGTCGAGGTCGATCTCGTCGCGAATGCCGAATGCGAATGCCACGTTGTACGCGGCGCTGTCGGGAGCGAGGTCGTGCAGGAACCGCAGGGCTTCCTGGCCGACCGACAACGGGGACGTCGACATTTTTCCCACGGTAGCCGATCGACCTGCTAAACCGGCCGGAGTTCTCCGATAGAGGCCAAAAATAGAACCCCGGCCCGCCGATATGGGCCCAGTATTGGATTCGGGGTGAGGCTCTGCGGTGCCTGGGTCTCTGCTGCCGTGCCGGCGGGCCGCCCCCGCCCCGCACGCCGCAGATCGGAATCTTGTGGAGGAGTTGCCGTTACATGGCGAACGATGGGTTGGCGCGCCCGGTCGCGCTGGTGTCCGGGGGAGCACGGGGAATAGGTCGGGCGGTCGTCGTCCGACTCGCGCAGGCGGGCTACGACGTGGCCTTCTGCTACCGCCGGGACGTGTCGGCGGCCGAACTGACGATCAAGGAAGCCGGGCTGCACGGCGGTCGCGTGATCGCCGAGCAGGTCGACGTGGCGGACAAGGCGCAGGTCGACGAGTACGTCGAGCGCACCGTCGCGGAGCTGGGCGTACCCAGCGCGCTGGTCTCGTGCGCGGGTGTCGTGCGGGACAAGCCGCTCGCGCTGCTCACGACCGACGACTGGAACGACGTCCTGCGCACGAACCTCGACGGCGCGTTCCACCTGTGCCGCGCGGCGCTGCGCCCGATGATCGGTCTGCGCGGCGGCTCGATCATAACGGTGTCTTCCATTGCCGGTGTCGAGGGCAATGCGACGCAGACCAACTACTCGGCGTCCAAGGCCGGCCTGATCGGGTTCACGAAGGCCCTGTCCAAGGAGGTCGGCCGCTACCGCATCAGGGCGAATGTCGTCGCACCCGGCCTGATCGACACCGACATGACCGCCGGGCTCGACGAGAAGACGATCAAGGGCTATCTGCAGCGGGTTCCGCTGAACCGTTTCGGCAAATCCGCCGAGGTCGCGGACACGATCGCATTCCTGGCCTCCGAGCAGGCGTCCTACATCACCGGCCAGGTGTTCCGGGTGGACGGCGGTATCGGACTGTGAACGGCAGATTGCGTATTTCCGTCTTCGGTGGAGGTCTCCGGTGAACCGTGGTTCCAGAATCGCGGGCGTCGGCTCCTACCGACCGGTCCGCAGAGTGTCCAACGACGAGCTGGCCGCCACCACCACGGTGAGCGCCCAGTGGATCGTCGAGCGCACCGGCATCAGCGCGCGCCGCTACGCCGGCGACGACGAGACCGTGGTCTCGATGGCGACGGCCGCCTCGATCGCCGCGGTCAAGGCCGCCGACCTGGTGCCCGACGACATCGACCTGGTCATCCTCGCCACCTCCACCCGTGAGCAGCTCGCCCCGGCGGGCGCGCCCCAGGTCGCCACCGGCCTCGGCGCGCGCGGCGCGGGCGCGTTCGACCTCAACGCGGTGTGCGCCGGCTTCACGTTCGGTCTGTCCATGGCATCGGCGGCGGTGCGCACGGGCCAGGCGCGCAACGTGGTGCTCGTCGGCTCGGACAAGCTGTCCCCGATGATCGGGCCGGAGCTGCCCGACACCTACGCGATCTTCGCCGACGGCGCGGGCGCGGTCGTCGTCACCGGCGCCGACCACGAGGGCATCGGCCAGGCGGTCTGGGGCAGCGACGGGTCGCGTCACGACGTGATCGAGTCGCGCACCCGCGAGGACGGCGCCCTGCGCGCCACCATGGACGGCCCGATCGTCTACCGCTGGGCCACCGGCGAGATGCCCGCCGTCGCGCACGCCGCGTGCGAGCGCTTCGGCGTGACGCTCGCGGACATCGACTGGTTCGTGCCGCACCAGGCCAACCGGCGCATCATCACCACGATCTCGCGGGCGCTGAAGGTGCCCGCGGACAAGGTCGTCGACGACATCGGCGAGACCGGCAACACGTCGTCGGCGTCCATCCCGCTCGCGCTGTCCGCACTGCGCGACAGCGGCCGGACCGAACCGGGACAGCTCGTGCTGTTCCTCGGCTTCGGCTCGGGACTGAGCCACGCGGGCCTCGTCGCCCGCATGTGCTGACACCACTTCCGCCAACCGAGAGGAACACGGCCATGTCCGTGGAGATCGTCAACGCCATCAGCACCGTGATCCGGGAGCTGATCCCCGAGTACGAGGGCGACATCGACCTGTCGTCGAACTTCGAGGAGATGGGCGTCGACTCGCTGAGCCGGGTCGACCTCGTGGTCGCGTTGGAGCGCGAGTTCTCCGTGACCATCCCCGACTCGGTGCTCGCCGAGCTGACCACCGTCGGGGACCTCGTCGCGTTCGTCGAGAGTGCCGAAACCGCGGGCAGCGTCGCGCGATGACCGAACTGCTGGCAACCGTGCGCGGACGCGACCCGTTAGGACGGGTCGCGTCCCTGCCGGGGCTGACCTCGGTCGACGCGGACGACGGTCCGCGGTTCGGCGGGGTGCTCTCCACGGTCGGCAACACCCCGTTGGTCGAGCTGACCCGGCTCATGCCGCACCTGGACATCCGGGTGTTCGCGAAGCTGGAGCAGTTCAACCCCGGCGGCAGCATCAAGGACCGCTCGGCGCTGAGCATGCTCGGCAACCTGGTCGAGCTGGGTGAGCTGGTGCCCGGCCGCTCGACCGTGGTCGAGTCCAGCTCGGGCAACCTCGCGGTCGGCATGGCGCAGGTGTGCGGCTACTTCGGCCTGCGCTTCGTGTGCGTGGTCGACGGCAAGACCAACCGCCAGACGCTGTCGATCCTGCGCGCGTACGGCGCCGAGGTCGAGGTCGTCACCGAGCGCGACCCGGCGACCGGCGAGTTCCTGCCGCGTCGCCTCGCCCGCGTGCGCGAGCTGCTGGCGGAGATTCCGCACGCGTACTGGCCCAACCAGTACGCCAACCCGCGCAACCCGGCCGCGCACGAGCAGACCATGCACGAGATCGCCAACGCCATGAACGGCCGCGTCGACTACCTGTTCTGCTCGGTCGGCTCGTTCGGCACGCTGCTGGGCTGCTCGCGCTACATCAAGAACTACGGCCTCAACACCGAGATCATCGGCGTCGACGCCATCGGCAGCGTGATCTTCGACGGCCAGCGCCCCTCGCCCCGGCTGATCCCGGGGCACGGCGCGTCCGTGCGGCCCGCCCTCTACCAGGACGGCGCCGCCGACCACGTGATCCACGTGTCCGACCTGGACTGCGTGGCCGCGTGCCGGCGCATCGCCACGACCGAGGCGATCCTGGCCGGCGGTTCGTCCGGCGCCACGGTGGCCGCGCTGGAGCACTTCGCCGACCGCATCCCGGCCGGTGCGCACGTCGCCCTGGTCTTCCCGGACACCGGTGACCGGTACCTGGAGACCGTCTACTCCGACTCCTGGGTGACCGAGCGCTTCGGCGCCGTGCCCGGCCTGGCCGAAGCGGTGACCAACCCTTGCTGATCCTGACGCACGACGAGGTCGCGGGGGTCCTGCGCGACCGCGAGGCCGAGCTGATCGAGCTGGTCGCCGCGGCCTACCGGCTGCACGACGAGGGTCGCTCGGCGGTGCCGCACTCCACGTTCCTGCGCTTCCCCGACGACGACCGCAACCGGATCATCGGCCTGCCCGCGTTCCTGGGCGGCGACCGGCCGTCGGCGGGCATGAAGTGGATCGCGTCCTTCCCGGGCAACCTGGAGAAGGGGCTGGAGCGGGCCAGTTCGGTGATCGTGCTCAACGAGCTGGACACCGGTCGGCCGATCGCGCTGCTGGAGTCGTCGCTGATCTCCGCGAAGCGCACGGCCGCCAGCGCCGCGCTCGCCGCGCGCGAGTTCGGTCCGGCGGGCCTGTCCGGCGCCGGTTTCGTCGGCTGCGGTCCGATCAACCTCGAGGTGCTGCGGTTCCTCCTGGTCGCGGTGCCGACGCTGGCCGAGATCACCCTGTTCGACCTGTCGCCCGCGCGTGCCGAGGCGTTCGCCGCCAAGGCCCGCGAGCTGTCGCCGACGCTGAAGGTCGCCATCGCGACCGACCTGGACGACGCGGTCGGCGCGCACGACGCGTTGTCGCTGGCCACCACCGCCGGCACGCCCCACATGGACCTGTCGAAGGCCCGGCCGGGCGCGACGGTCCTGCACGTGTCGCTGCGCGACCTGACCGTGGAGACCATCCTCGGCGCGCAGAACATCGTCGACGACGCCGACCACGTCTGCCGCGAGCGCACCTCGCTGCACCTGGCCGAGCAGCACACCGGCGGCCGGGACTTCGTCGACGGCCCGATCGGCGGGGTGCTGCGCGGACGCGTGGCGTTCACCCGCGACACCACCCGGCCGCTCGTCTACTCGCCGTTCGGCCTCGGCGCCCTGGACATGGCCGTCGCCGAGTTCGTCAACGCCGAGGCCGCCGCGCGCGGACTGGGCACCACCGTCGCGGGCTTCCTGCCCGGGACCACCAGCTGAGAGGGCAGGACATGAGCGAGCAGGAGCGCTACCTCGTCGTCGTGAACGAGGAGGAGCAGTACTCGATCTGGCCCGCCGACCGCGAGCTGCCGGCCGGGTGGACCGCCGAGGGCTTCGGCGGCGAGAAGCAGGCGTGCCTCGACCACATCGCGCAGGTGTGGACCGACATGCGGCCCGCGAGCCTGCGCCGGCGGATGGCCGACGCCCGTTCCTGACAGCCAGTACGACCTCTGGGGGAGGTGAGGAAACCAGTGAGTGCCAACCACTCCGCGGCGCGACCGCTGACCGGACCGCTGCCCGACCTCGTAGCCGCGCAGGTCGCGCGCACGCCTGACGCGACCGCCGTCGTGTCCGGCACCGCGTCGGTGTCGTACCGGGACCTGCTCGACCGGGCGGACCGCCTGGCCGCGGCCCTGCGCGGGCGCGGCGTCGGTGCCGAGGACGTCGTCGGCGTCAGCCTCGAACGCGGGATCGACCTCGCGGTGGCCCTGCTCGGCGTGTGGCGCGCGGGCGCGGCCTACCTGCCGATGGACCCCGGCCACCCGGTCTCGCGGATCGAGTGGACGATCGCGGACGCGGGCACGCGGTTCGTGCTGACCGACGCGCCGGACAAGGTGCGCGCGGCCGGTGCCGAGCCGCTCGACGTCGAGGCGACGACGCGGGCGGGCCTGGCGGGTGGCACCGGTGTCCGGGTCGCCTCGACCCAGGCCGCGTACGTCGCGTACACGTCCGGCTCGACCGGTCGGCCCAAGGGCGTCGTGGTCACCCACGGCGGCATCGCGAACCGGGTCACGTGGACCGCCCGTACGCACGGACTGTCCGAAGTGGACAAGGTCGTGCAGAAGACGTCGATGAGCTTCGACGCCGCGGGCTGGGAGGTGTTCGCTCCGCTGATCACCGGCGGCACGGTCGTGATGGCGCCGACCGGAGCCGAACGCGACCCGGGGCTGCTCACCCGCACGATCGCCGAGCACGGCGTCACCGTGCTCCAGGTCGTGCCCACGGTCCTGCGCATGCTGGTCGACGACCCGGGCTGGGGCGAGTGCCGGTCGTTGCGACTGCTGTTCTCCGCGGGCGAGCCGCTGCACGCCGAGCTGGTCCAGAAGGCGCTGGCCGGGCCGCGGCCGACGGTGTGGAACACCTACGGCCCGACCGAGTGCTCGATCGACATCACCGCGCAGCGGTTCGACCCGGCCCAGACCGAGGGGCCGGTGCCGATCGGCTCGGTGATCGACAACGGCCGCGCGCTCGTGCTCGACGCGCACGGCGAACCCGTCCCGGTCGGCGTGCCGGGCGAGCTGCACATCGGCGGCCTGGGCCTGGCCCGCGGCTACCTCGGCCGACCCGACCTCACGGCCGAGCGCTTCGTGCCCGACCCGTACGGCCGCCCCGGCGCCCGCCTCTACCGCACCGGCGACATCGCCGTGCCGCGCGCGGACGGCGGGTTCGACTACGTGGGCCGCGTCGACCACCAGGTCAAGGTCAACGGCGTCCGGGTCGAGCCGGGCGAGGTCGAGGCCGCCGTGCACGCCCACCCGGACGTGCGCGCGGCCGTCGTCACCGTGACCGCCGAGCCCAAGCGGCTCGTCGGCTACTTCGTGGCCGACCGGGAGATCCCGGTCGACGAACTGCGCGCGTTCCTGCGCGAACGGCTGCCGGAGGCCCTCGTGCCGACGGTCTTCGTCGCGCTGGACGCGCTGCCCACGACCGCGAGCGGCAAGGTGGACCGCAACGCCCTGCCCGACCCGGACCTCGCGGTCGCCGACGCCCGACCGGAGCACGTCGAACCGGTCGGTGCCGCGCAGACCGCCGTGGCACGGGCGTGGCGTGCCGTGCTCGACGTGGACCGCGTCGGCGCGGACGACGACTTCTTCCAGCTCGGCGGCACCTCGATCCTGCTCGCCCGGCTGGCCGGCCGGCTGCGCGAGGAGACCGGTGCCGACGTGCGGCTGTCCGACCTGTTCACCTCGCCGACCGTGCGGGCGCAGGCCGAACTGACCGGCGGCTCGGTCGCGCCGGTCGTGGCCCGGCCGCGCACCGGCGGCACGCTGCCGCTGTCCACCGGCCAGAGCAGGCTTTGGTTCCTCGACCAGCTCCGGCCGGGCAGCCTGGAGTGGGTCACCCCGATCTTCCTGCGGGTGTCTCGCGACATCCCGTCGGACACCGTCCGGGCCGCGCTCAACGCGCTGGAGGTCCGGCACGAGGTGCTGCGCACGACCTACGTGTCCGAGCAGGGCGTGCCGGCCCAGCGGATCGGCGACCCCGGCAAGGTCGAGCTGACCCTGGTCGAGGGCGACGAGCCGCACCGGCTCGACCAGGTCCGGGCCCAGCTCTCGCGCGGGTTCGACCTGGCCGGCGGCCCGCTGTGGCGGGCGCTGCTCATGCCGGTCTCCGACGACGAGTCGTTGCTGCTGCTGACCGTGCACCACATCGCGTGCGACGGCTGGTCCAGCGTGGTGCTCGAACGCGAGCTGCGCGAGCTGATCGCGGCGCACCAGGGCGACCGCGAGCCGGACCTGCCCGCGGTCGGCCTGCACTACGCGGACTTCGCGTTGTGGCAGCACGAGCACGTGACCGGCGAGCAGGTCGAGCGGGACCTGGCGTACTGGCGGGCGAACCTGGCGGGCCTGGGGCCGCTGGAGCTGTCCACGGACCGGCCCCGGCCCGCCGAGCGCGACGCGCGCGGCGGCATGGTCGCGTTCGACGTGCCGCCCGCGCTGGCGAACCGCCTGGCCGACCTCGGCCGCCGTCAGGGCGCCACGCCCTACATGGCGTTCCTCGCCTGCTACATGGTCCTGCTGGCCCGCTACACCGACCAGGGCGACATCGCGGTCGGCAGCCCGGTCGCCGGTCGCGACCGGCCCGAACTGGCCGACCTGGTCGGGTTCTTCCTCAACTCGGTCGTCGTGCGCGGCGACCTGGGCGACGACCCGACGTTCGCCGACGCGCTGGTCCGCGTCCGCGACGCCGCACGCGGCGCGTTCGCCCACCAGGTCGCGCCGTTCGACCGGGTCGTGGACGCGCTCGACGTGCCGCGCGACCTGTCCCGCACGCCGCTCTACCAGGTGTCGTTCGACTTCCACGAGGAAGGGCTGACCGGCACCACCGACGACGCGTCCGACGTGGACGAGTTCGCCGACGCGTGGCGGGTGGCCAAGACCGACCTCACGCTGCTGATGCAGCGGCGTGGCGACGGCGGCGTGACCGGCTACCTGGAGTACGCGGCGGCGCTGTTCGACCGGTCCACGGTCGAGCGGTTCGTCGGGCACTTCCTCGGCCTGGTCGAGGCGGCCACCGCCGACGCCGGGAAGCGCCTGTCCGCCTTGGAATTCCTCGACGAGGCCGAGCACGCGCTGCTCGTGGCCCGGCCGGCGGACCCCGGCTACGCGGTCGACCGCGGCCTGCACGCCGTGTTCGCCGAGTCCGCCGCCCGGTTCCCGCACTCGACCGCGCTGGTGTTCGGCGACGAGGTGCTGTCGTACCGCGAGCTGAACGAGCGCGCGAACCGGCTGGCCCGCCACCTGGTCTCGGTCGGCGTCACGCCGGGGTCGCTGGTGGGCATCTGCCAGCCGCGCACCGACGACCTGCTCGTGTCGGTCCTGGGCGTGCTCAAGGCGGGTGCCGCGTACCTGCCGCTCGACCCGGCCGTGCCCGACGAGCGGCTGAAGTTCATGGTCGAGGACGCGGACGTGTCCGTGGTCCTCACGCACGCCGCCGTGGCGACGGACTTCTTCACCGGGGTCCGGGTCGTCCTGGACGACGAGCGCCAGGCCGCCGCCATCGCCGCGCATGACGCGTCCGATGTGGACAACGGAACGGGCGTCGACGACCCGATCTACGTGATCTACACGTCCGGTTCCACGGGCCGGCCCAAGGGCGTGCGCCTGACGCACCGCAACGTCGCGCGTCTGATGCACGCCTGTCATGCCGAGTACGCGTTCAGCCCGGACGACGTCTGGACGCTGTTCCACTCCTACGCGTTCGACATGTCCGTGTGGGAGATGTGGGGCTCGCTGCTCTACGGCGGCAAGCTCGTCGTCGTGCCGCAGTCGGTCACCCGCTCGCCGGACGAGTTCCTGGACCTGTTGGTGGAGCACGGCGTCACGGTGCTCAACCAGACGCCGTCGGCGTTCAAGGGGCTGGTCAACCTGGCCGCCGCCGGGGACCCGCGCCTGCGGGACCTCAGGCTGCGCGCCGTCACGTTCGGCGGCGAGAAGCTGGAGATGGGCGAGCTGCGGCCGTGGGTCGAGCTGTTCGGCACCTCCGCGCCCAAGCTGGTCAACATGTACGGCATCACCGAGACGACCGTGCACACCACGTACTACGAGGTGACGCGCGAGGACGTCGAGAACGGCTGGCTCAACCCGGTCGGCGTGCCGCTCGCGGACCTGAGCGTGCACCTGTACGACCGGCACGGCCGCCTGGTGCCGGTCGGTGTCCCCGGCGAGATCCACGTCGGCGGCCCCGGCGTGGCCGACGGGTACCTGAACCGCCCGGCGCTCACCGCCGAGAAGTTCGTGCCCGACCCGTACGCGCCCGGTCAGCGGCTGTACCGCAGCGGTGACCTGGCCCGGCGCAACCCGGACGGCAGCCTGGAGTTCCTGGGCCGCATCGACGACCAGATCAAGATCCGGGGCTTCCGGATCGAGCTGGGCGAGATCGAGGCCGTCCTCGCCGACGCGCCCGGCGTGCGCGACGCGGCCGTCGTGCTGCGCGAGGACACGCCCGGCGACCGCCGGATCGTCGGCTACGTCGTGCCCGCCGCGGGTGCGGACGTGTCGCCGCGCGAACTGCGCGACTTCGTCGGCGTCCGACTGCCGGACTACATGGTGCCCGCCGCGCTCGTCGTGCTCGAACGCCTGCCGCTGACCAACAACGGCAAGCTGGACAAGCGCGCACTGCCCGCACCCACCGACGACGCGCTGGCCAGGGTCGACTTCGTCGCCCCCGCCGGCGTGGTGGAGGAGCGCATCGCCGACCTGATCTCCGAGCTGCTCGGCGTCGACCGCGTGGGCGCCGGCGACAGCTTCTTCGAGATCGGCGGCAACTCGATCCTCGCGGTGCGGCTCACCTCGCTGATCGGCGAGGAGTTCGCGCTGGAGTTCACCGTGCGCCAGGTGTTCGAGCACCCGACCGTGGCCCGGCTCGCGCAGGCCGTCGAGGACGCGATCCGCGCCGAGATCGAGCACATGACCGATGCCGAGGTGCTCGCGCACTCGGCGGACGACAAGGGGTTCACGTCGTGACGACGAGCGAGATCGAGGCCGGGCGCGCGGAACTGCTGCGTCGCCGCCTCGAACAGGGCCGGTCGGCCAAGCGGGCGGTGATCCCGCGTGCCGACCGGTCGGGTGACCTGCCGCTGTCCTACGGCCAGCAGCAGATGTGGTTCCTCGGTCGGCTCGACCCGGGCAGCGCCGAGTACCTGATCCCGGTCGCCCTGCGGATCAAGGGCGCGCTGGACGTCGACGCGCTGCGTGCCGCGTGGGCCGGGATCGTGTCCCGCCACGAGGTGCTGCGCACCCGCTACGCCCTGGTCGACGACAAGGCCGTGCAGGTCGTCGACGAGCCCGGCGTGATCGACCTGCCCGTGCACGACGTGGACGGCAACCCCGTCGCCGTGCTCGACCACGTGGACCGCGCCGCCCGCACCGGGTTCGACCTGGAGCGCGAGTGGCCGGTCCGGGCCGAGCTGATCCGCGTGGCGGACGACTCGCACGTGTTCGTGGCCGTGTTCCACCACATCGCGTGGGACGCCTGGTCGTTCGGCGTGTTCGCGGACGAACTACGCGAGGGCTACGGCGCGGCGGTGGAGAAGCTGCCGCCCGCGGTGGCGCCCCCGGCCGTGCAGTTCGCCGACTACGCGTCGTGGGAGCGGGAACGGTCCGAGGTCGCGCACCGCCGCCACCTCGACTACTGGGGCAAGCAGCTCGTCGACCTCGAACCGCTGGACCTGCCGACCGACCGGCAGCGCCCGGCGGCGCGGGACTGGCGCGGCGCCGTGCACGGGCAGTCCGTGCCCGAGGCGACCGCCCAGGGCGTGCGCGAGCTGGCCAAGCGCTACGGCGTCACCGAGTTCGTGGTGCTGCTGTCGGCGTTCCAGGCCCTGCTCTCCCGCTACACCGGTCGCACGGACGTCGCGGTCGGCACGATGGTGTCCGGCCGCACCCGGCCCGAACTCCAGCGCCTGATCGGCTACGGCATCAACAGCCTGGTCGTGCGCACCCGCTGGACGCCCGCGACCACGTTCGCCGAGCTGCTCGGCGACACGCGGACCGCCGTCTACGAGGCGTTCGACCACCAGGAGGTGCCGTTCGCCCGCCTGGTCGACGAACTCCAGCCGCAGCGCGACATGTCCCGCACGCCGCTGTTCCAGGTGGCGTTCACGCTGCACGAGGCGCAGGACGACCTGTTCGCGCTGCCGGGCCTGGAGGTCTCGCCGCTCGACCTGCCCTCGCAGGTGTCCCGGTTCGACCTGACCGCCCTGGTCAAGCAGAGCCGCGACGGCGCGCTGCGCCTGGAGCTGGAGTACGCGACCGCGCTGTTCGACCGGACGACCGTGGAGCGGCTCGCCGGCCACTACCTCGGCCTGCTGGACGCGGTGATCGCCGCGTCCGAGTCGCGCGTGTCCGAGCTGGAGTTCGTCGACGCGGCCGAGCGCGACCTGCTCGTGCGCTCCGAGGTCGACCTCTCGTTCACCGTCGACCAGGGCGTGCACGCGCTGTTCGCGGCCCGTGCCGCCGCGGCGCCGACCTCGCCCGCCGTGGTGTTCGGCGACGAGGTGCTGTCGTACGGCGAGCTGAACGCCCGCGCGAACCGGCTGGCCCGCCACCTGGTCTCCGTCGGCGTCACGCCGGGGTCGCTGGTGGGCATCTGCCTGCCGCGCTCGGCGGACGTGCTGGTGTCGATCCTGGGCGTGCTCAAGGCCGGTGCCGCGTACCTGCCGCTGGACCCGGCCGTGCCGGTGGACCGGCTGCGGTTCATGGTCGAGGACGCGGGCACGACCGTCGTGATCACCGACGCCGCCACCCGGGACGTCGTCGCGGAGTTCTCCGAGGGCACGCGCGTCGTGCACGGCGACCCGGCGATCGCGGCGCACGAAGAGTCCGATGTGGACCTCGGGACCGGCGCCGACGACCCGATCTACGTGATCTACACGTCGGGCTCCACCGGCCGCCCCAAGGGCGTGTGCTTGACGCACCGCAACGTGGCCCGCCTGCTCTACGCGGGCCACCGGCACTACGCGTTCAGCCCGGACGACGTGTGGCCGCTGTTCCACTCCTACGCGTTCGACGTGTCCGTGTGGGAGATGTGGGGCGCGTTGCTCTACGGCGGCAAGCTCGTCGTCGTGCCGCAGTCGGTCACGCGTTCGCCCGAGGACTTCCTGGACCTGTTGCTGGAGCACGACGTCACGGTGCTCAACCAGACGCCGTCGGCGTTCAAGGGCCTGGTCAACCTCGCCGAGGCGGACGACCCGCGCCTGGACGCGCTGCGCCTGCGCGCCGTGGTCTTCGCGGGCGAGAAGCTGGAGATGGGCGAGCTGCGGCCGTGGGTCGACCGCTTCGGCACCGCCGGGCCCAAGCTGCTCAACATGTACGGCATCACCGAGACGACCGTGCACACCACGTACTACGAGGTCACGGCCGCCGACGTGGCCGACGGCTGGCGCAACCCGGTCGGCGTGCCGCTGGCCGACCTGCGCGTGCACCTGTACGACCCGAACGGCAACCTCGTGCCGGTCGGCGTCCCGGGCGAGATCCACGTCGGCGGTCCGGGTGTGGCCTCCGGTTACCTCAACCGCCCGGCGTTGACCGCCGAGCGGTTCGTACCGGACCCGTTCGTGGCCGGGCAGCGGCTGTACCGCAGCGGCGACCTCGCGCGGCGCAACCCGGACGGCAGCCTGGAGTTCCTGGGCCGCATCGACGACCAGGTCAAGGTGCGCGGTTTCCGGATCGAGCTGGGCGAGATCGAGGCCGTGCTGACCTCGTCCCCCGGTGTGCTCGACGGTGCCGTGCTGCTGCGCGAGGACGTGCCGGGCGACCGCCGGATCGTCGGCTACGTCGTGCCCGAGGCCGGTGCGCAGCCGTCGCCCCGCGAGGTGCGCGAGTTCATCGGTGCCCGGCTGCCCGAGTACATGGTGCCCGCCGCGATCGTGGTGCTCGAACGCCTGCCGTTGACCAACAACGGCAAGCTGGACAAGCGCGCGCTGCCCGCGCCGACCGACGACGCGCTGGCCAAGGCCGCGTACCTGCCGCCGGAGGGGCCGACCCAGGAGCGCATCGCGAGCCTGTTCGGCGACCTGCTGAACATCGACCGCGTCGGTGCCGGCGACAGCTTCTTCGACCTGGGCGGCAACTCGATGACCGCCGTGGCGCTCGTCGGCCGGCTGCGTGCCGCCGGTGTCGACGTCGCCGTGCGCGACGTGTTCGAGAACCGCTCGGTCGCGGCGCTGTCCGCGCTGGTCGACACCCGCGAGGAGCGCGTGTTCGACCGCCGCGTCCAGCCGTTCGAGCTGATCTCCGACACCGACCGGGCACGCCTGCCCGAGGGTGTCGTGGACGCCTACCCGCTGTCGAAGATCCAGACCGGCATGGTCGTGGAGATGCTGACCTCGGGCGAGCGCGCGGCGTACCACAACGCCACGTCGTTCCGGGTCCGCGACGACGCGCCGTTCGACGCCGACGCACTGCGCGAGGCCGCCCGCGTGATCTCCTCGCGGCACCAGGTGTTGCGCACGAGCATCGACATCGACGGCTACTCGGTACCCATGCAGATCGTGCACGAGGACGCCGCCATGGGCGTCGAGCACTTCGACGTGCGCGGCCTGGACGACGAGGGCGTGGACGCGGCCGTGCGCGAGTTCGTGGCGCACGAGCGCGCGAACCCGTTCGACCTGGCCGAGAAGTCGCTGGTCCGGATCGGCGCGCACGAGGCCGACGGGAACGTCTGGTGGTTCACCATCACCGAGTGCCACGCGGTGATCGAGGGCTGGACGCACCACACGCTGCTGATGGACGTCCTCGACTGCTACCGGCAGATCCGCGACACGGGCGCACCGGCCGCCGTCGAGGTGCCCGACCTGCGCTACGCGGACTTCATCGCCGCCGAGCTGGCGTCGCTGGACTCGCCCGACGACCGCGCCTACTGGGGTTCGGTGGTCGACACCTACCCCCGGTTCGCCGTGCCGACCGGCTGGGGCGACCCCTCGGTCGAGCCGCACACGGTCACGCACGCGGTGCCGTTCGTGGACCTGGAGCCGAAGCTGCGCGACCTGGCCGCGAGCGCGGGCGCGTCGCTCAAGAGCGTCGTGCTCGCCGCGCACTTCACCGTGCTGAGCAGGCTCACCGAGCAGGAGAGCTTCCTGAGCGGCCTGGTCCTGCACGGCCGGCCCGAGGTGCTCGGCGCCGAGCGCGTGTACGGCATGTTCCTCAACAGCCTGCCGTTCCACCACGACCGGACCGCCCGCACGTGGCGCGACCTGGTCGGCGCGGTGTTCGCGCAGGAGGCCGAGGTGTGGCCGCACCGCCGGTTCCCGATGCCGGTGATCCAGCAGGAGCTGGGCGGCGGCGAGCGGCTGCTCGACGTCCGGTTCAGCTTCCACGACTTCACCATGGTCGACCGCGAACTCGTGGACTACGCGGCCAGCATCGACGACAGCCCGACCGAGTTCCCGCTCGCCGTGCTCGCCCGCCTGGGCCACGTGTTCCTCATGGCCAACAGCGCGCACTTCGACCGCGCGAACGTCGAGCGGATCGGCGCGCTGTACCGCGAGGTCTTCACGGCCATGGCCGCCGACCCGCAGGGCGACCCGAGGGTCGTGCCGCTGCCCGAGGCCGAGCGGCGGTCCGTGCTCGCGCAGCCGGACGTGGTCGTCGAGGGTTTCGCGGGCTCGGTGCTCGACGGGTTCGAGGCGCAGGCCGCCCGCACGCCGGACGCCGTCGCGATCACCTACAAGGGCGAGAGCACGACCTACGCCGAGCTGGACCGGGCCGCGAACCGGCTGGCCCACCACCTGCGCGACCAGGGCGTCGGCACGGAGTCGGTCGTCGCGGTGCTCGTCGACCGCGGCCCGGCCCTGATGACCGCGCTGCTGGCCACGTGGAAGGCGGGCGGTGCCTATGTGCCGCTCGACCCGAGCTACCCGGTGGAGCGCGTCGAGGCCGTCGTCACGGACTCGGGCGCGGTCGTGGCCGTGACCGAGTCCAAGCACACCGTGCCCGGCGTGCCGACCGTGCTGCTGGACCGCGAGGCCTTCGCCGACCGGCCGGACACCAAGCCGGACGTGGCCGTGGACGAGGAGAACCTCGCCTACGTGATCTTCACGTCGGGCTCGACCGGCCGCCCCAAGGGTGTGCAGATCAGCCACCGGGGCCTGGCCAACCACGTCCGCTGGGCGGCGGACGAGCTGGCCGGCGAGGGCGGCGCTCCGGTGTTCTCCTCGGTCGCGTTCGACCTCGTGGTGCCCAACCTGTACGCGCCGCTGGTCACCGGCCACCGGGTCGCGTTCCTGCCGCAGGACCTCGACCTGGCCGACCTGGGCGCGCTGCTGCTGGAAGCCGGACCGTTCGGGTTCATCAAGCTCACGCCCGGCCACCTCGACGTGATCGCGTCGCAGGTCCCGGCCGGCACGCACCTCGCCGACGTGCTCGTCGTCGCCGGTGAGCCGCTGACCCGCACGACCGTGCGGCGCTGGCAGGAGCTGTCGCCGGACTGCCGGCTGATCAACGAGTACGGTCCGACCGAGGCGTCGGTCGGCACGAGCATCCACCCGATCCACGGCACGCCGACCGTCGACGTGCTGCCGATCGGCAAGCCGCTGCCGGGTCTGACGATGTACGTGCTCGACGCCCGCATGCACCCGGTTCCGATCGGCGTGGTCGGCGAGCTGTACGTCGGCGGCACGGGTGTGGCGCGCGGCTACGCGGGTCAGCCCGCGATGACCGCCGAGCGCTTCCTGCCCAACCCGTTCGGGCCGGGCCGCCTCTACAAGTCCGGCGACCGGGTGCGCCGCGCGGCCGACGGCACGGTCGAGTTCCTCGGCCGCGTCGACGACCAGGTCAAGATCCGCGGCTACCGGGTCGAGCCCGGCGAGGTCCGCAACGTGCTGCTGGACCACCCCTCGGTGTCCGACGCGGCTGTGATCGCCGACGGCACCGGCAACGACGTCCGCCTGCTCGGCTACGTCGTGTCCGATGTGGATGGTGAGGAGCTGCGTCGCTTCTGCGCCACCCGCGTGCCCGAGTACATGGTGCCCGCCGCGGTCGTGCGGCTGACCGCGATCCCGTTGAACGCCAACGGGAAGATCGACCGGCGCGCGCTGCCGTCGGTCGAGGAGGCGGCGGCCGAGGTCCGCTCGTCCGAACCGCGCACGGCACTGGAGCGGCAGATCGCCGAGGTGTGGTGCAAGGTCCTGGAGCGGTCGTCCGTGGGCGTCCACGACGACTTCTTCGCGGTCGGCGGCCACTCGATCCGCGCGGTGGCGGTCGTGGGCGCGTTGCGCGCGGCCGGTGTCGAGGTCGGTGTGCAGGAGGTGTTCCGCAACCGCACGATCGCCGAGCTGGCCGAGGCCATCTCCGGCGTGCCCGTGCAGGAGGACGCGCCGCGCACCCCGCTGGAGACCCAGATCGCCGAGGTGTGGTGCAGGGTCCTCGACCTGCCGTCGGTCGGTGTGCACGACGACTTCTTCGCGGTCGGCGGGCATTCGATCCGTGCGGTCGCGGTGGTCGGCGCGTTGCGCGCGGCCGGTGTCGAGGTCGGTGTGCAGGACGTGTTCCGGCACCGGACGATCGCGGAGCTGGCCGAGGCGATCTCGGGCGTTCCGGCGGTCGGTGGACCGCGCACGCCGCTCGAAGCGCAGATCGCCGAGGTGTGGCGCAAGGTCCTGGACCTGCCGTCGGTCGGCATCCACGACGACTTCTTCGCCGTCGGTGGGCACTCGATCCGTGCGGTGGCCGTCGTGGGCGCGTTGCGCGCGGCGGGTGTCGAGGTCGGTGTGCAGGACGTGTTCCGCAACCGGACCATCGCCGAGCTGGCCGAGGCCATCTCGGGTGCGCCGGCCGTGGGCGGTCCGCGCACCGCGCTGGAGACCCAGATCGCCGAGGTGTGGCGGAAGGTCCTGGAGCTGCCGTCGGTCGGTGTGCACGACGACTTCTTCGCGGTGGGCGGGCATTCGATCCGTGCGGTCGCGGTGGTCGGCGCGTTGCGCGCGGCGGGCATCACGGTCGGCGTGCAGGACGTGTTCCGGCACCGGACCATCGCCGAGCTGGCCGAGGCGATCTCGGGCGAGTCCGCCGAGACCGTGCCGGGGGAGCGGCTCGTCGAGCCGTTCGCGTTGCTGTCGGCGGAGGACCGGGCGGCGCTGCCCGGCGGCCTGGCCGACGCGTACCCGCTGTCGCGCGTGCAGCTGGGCATGGTCGTGGAGATGCTCTCCGACCCGACCGTGAACCGGTACCACAACTGCCAGTCGTTCCGGGTCAACGACACCACGCCGTTCGACGTGGACGCGTTGCGCCGCGCGGCGGCGAAGCTGGTGGCCCGGCACGAGGTCCTGCGCTCGGCGATCCACCTGGAGGACTACTCCACCCCGCTCCAGCTCGTGCACGAGCACGCCGAGCTGTCGGTCTCGGCGCGCGACCTGCGCGACCTGGACCAGGCGGGCAAGGAGAACGCCATGCGCGAGTTCGTCGCGCACGAGCGGGCCACGCTGTTCGACCTGCGCACCGCCCCGCTGGAGCGGATCACCGTGCACGTCGACGGCGACGACGGCTGGTGGCTGTCGGTGACCGTGTGCCACGCGATCACCGAGGGCTGGAGCCAGCGCCTGGTCGTCGGCGAACTCCTGGCCCTGTACCGGGCCGAGCGCGACGGCGGCGACGCGGGCCTGCCCGCCCTGCCCGCCGTCCGCTACGCCGACTTCATCGCCGCCGAGCAGAAGTCGTTGGCGTCGGAGGAGACCGCCGAGTACTGGACGTCGGTCGTCACCGGCCTGCCGAAGTTCACCCTCCCCGAGGCGTGGGCCGGCGCACCCGGCGCGTCCTACATCCTGCCGGTGGCGTTCGCCGACCTGCGGACGGACCTGGAGCGGCTCGGTGCCGCCGCCGGTGCGCCGTTCAAGAGCGTGCTGCTCGGCGCGCACCTGGCGGTGTTGTCCCGGCTCGGCGCCGACGGCGGCTTCCACAGCGGTCTGGTCTCCGACTCGCGACCGGCGGTCGAGGGCGTCGAACGCGTGCCCGGCATGTACCTGAACACCGTGCCGATCGCGTTCGAGGGCCGGGCCACGACGTGGCGCGAGCTGGTCTCGGGCGTGTTCGAGACCGAGACCGCGCTGTGGCCGCACCGCACGCTGCCGATGCCCGCGATCGCCGCCCTGGCGGGACCGGGCCGGCTGCTGGACGTCATGTTCAGCTACCGCGACTTCGACGCGGCCGAGACCGACCTGGACGGGCAGAGCGGCCAGGGCGGCATCGGCGTCGGCGAGGGCGCGGGCGAGGGCGCGAACGAGTTCCCGCTGGCGGTGTCGACGGTGCCCGGCCATCTGGCGCTGACCGTGGACCCGTCCTACGTCGCGCCCGAGCACGGCCGGTGGCTCGCCGACCTCTACCGGCGGGTGCTCGAAGCCATGGCCGCCGACCCGGACGGCGACGCGACCGCCGAACTCGCCGCCGACGACGTGCCCGACTGGAACGACACGGCGGTGGAGTGGTGATGACGCGCAGAGTGCTCGACCTGGTCGAGCGGCAGGTACTGGCCGCACCCGACGCGGTGGCGCTGGTGGTCGACGGCGTCGAGCGGACCTACCGCGAACTCGACGACCTCGCGGCGCGGTACGCGGGCCTGTTGCGGGCCAACGGGGTCCGGCGCGGCGACGCGGTCGGGCTGCTGCTCGACCGGGGCGCCGACCTGCCCGCCGCGATGCTGGGCGTGTGGAAGGCGGGCGCCACGTACGTGCCGCTCACCGCCGCCACCCCGCCCGCCCGCATCGCCAAGGTGCTCGCCACGGCGGACGCGAAGGTGATCGTCACCGACGCGGCCGAGCGCGTGGCCGAGGTGTTCTCCGGCACGGTGGTGCCCGCGGCCGACGTCGCGGGCGCCGCCCCGGCGGACACCGTGCCCGGCGACGGCCTGGACCTGGCGTACGTGATGTTCACGTCCGGGTCCACCGGCGAGCCCAAGGGCGTGCAGATCTCCCACGGCGCCCTGATCAACCTGCTCAAGTCCATGGAACGGCTGGTCGGCTCGCGGCCCGAGCACGCGTGGCTCGCCTCGACCGCCGTGTCCTTCGACATCTCCGCCCTGGAGCTGTACCTCCCGCTGATCACCGGCGGGCGGATCGTGCTCGCGGGCGACACCCAGGCGGCCGACGGCGGCGAGCTGCTCAAGCTCGTCGACAAGCACGCCGTGAGCCACGTCCAGGCCACGCCGTCGGGCTGGAAGCTGGTGCTGGCGGCGGGTTTCCCGCCGCCGCACGTCGTCGCCCTGGTCGGCGGCGAGGCGCTGCCCGAGACGCTCGCGACCCGGTTGCGGCCGTTGGTCGCGCGCCTGGTCAACGTGTACGGCCCGACCGAGACCACGGTGTGGTCGACGAGCTGGGACGTGCCCGAGGCGGTCGACCGCGTGCTGGTCGGCCGGCCCATCCCCAACACCCGCCTGTACGTGCTCGACGCGAAGTACCGGCGGGTGCCCGTAGGCGTCACCGGCGAGCTGTACATCGCCGGCGACGGCGTCGCCCGCGGTTACGCGAACCGACCCGACCTCACCGCCGACCGGTTCGTCCCCGAACCGTTCGGCGGTAACCCCGGTTCGCGCATGTACCGCACGGGCGACCTGGCCCGGTTCACCCGGGACGGCTCGGTCGACTTCCTCGGCCGGGCCGACCACCAGGTCAAGGTGCGCGGCCACCGGATCGAACTCGGCGAGATCGAGGCCGGTCTGGTCGCGCACCCGGCCGTGGCCGACGCCGTCGTGGTCGCGCGGGGCGACGAGGAGGGCGGCCACTCGCTGGTCGCCTACACCATCCCGGCGCCCGGCGCGTCCGCCGAACCGGCCGAGTTGGCCGCGCACCTGGCCCAGTCGCTGCCCGAGTACATGATCCCGGCGGCATTCGTGACCATGACGGCGTTTCCGCTGAGCGCGGCCGGCAAGGTTGACCGCAAGGCGCTGCCCGCCCCCGACCGGACCGCGTTGGGGGCGAGCAAGCCCTACCAGCCGCCGGCGACCGACACCGAGCGCCGGTTGGCGGCGATGTGGAGTCGGGTCCTGGGGGTCGAGCAGGTGGGACGGGACGACAGGTTCTTCGACCTGGGCGGCGATTCGCTGCGCGTGGTCCGGTTCCTGGCCGTGGCGAAGGAGGAGGGGGTGGAGCTGTCGTTGGCCACGCTGTACCGGCACGACACCATCGCCAACCTGGGCCGGATGCTCGACGGCGACTCGTCCTCGTCGGCGGAGGAGGGTTTCCCGTCCCCGCTGGGGATGATGGCCGAGCACCACGTGCCCGCCGTGTCCATCGCGGTGGTCGCCGACGGCGAGGTCGTCTCCGCGTTCGGCTACGGCGAGCTGACCCCCGGCGGCGGGCCGACCACCCCGGACACGCTGTTCCAGGTCGGCTCGATCAGCAAGCACGTCACCGCGGTGGCCGTGCTGGCGCTGGCCTCCCAGGGCCGGATCGACATCGACACCGACGTGAACGAGTACCTGACGTCGTGGCAGGTCCCGTACCCGCCCGACGCCGAACCGATCACGGCCGCGCTGCTGATGGCCAACCTGTCCGGGTTGTCGGAGACGTCCAACGAGCAGTACCACCGCGACGCGGCCATGCCGACCGTGCTGGACCTGCTCCAGGGCGAGCCGCCCGCCGACCCGCCGCGGGTGCACGTGGTCAGCCCGCCCGGCACCGAGTTCGTCAAGCACAACACGCACTACGCGGTCCTCCAGCAGCTCGTCGTCGACGTCACCGGGCAGCCGTTCCCGGAGGCGATGCGCACGCTGGTGCTCGACCCGCTGGGCATGGACGACAGCGGCTACGCCGTCGACCACCCGCTCACGTCCGGCCGGCCGGTCGCGCTCGGCCACGACGAGCACGGCGTCGTGCTCGACGGCGGCTGGCGCAACCGGTCGACGGCCGCGTGCGGCGGGCTGTGGACCACGGCGTCCGACGTGGCCCGGGTGGCGGCCGAGATCCGGTCCGCGTACCTGGGCCGGTCCCCGCGGGTCCTGACGCGGGCGATCGCCGAGCGGATGCTCACCGTCGCGCACGAGGGCAGCCTGTTCGGCCTCGGCACGTCGGTGGACCCGACCGGCGCCGACCTGGAGTTCGGCCACATCGGCGAATCCCCCGGCTACCGGGCCGTGACCCTCACCGGGATCACGGCGGGCACCGGACTCGTCGTCCTGACCAACTCCGACAACGGCCGCGAGGCGCACAAGTTCGTCGCCGCGCACGCCGACCGCCTGGTCGGCGACCTGGGTACCGGACTGTCCGCCGCGCACGCCTACTGACCACCACCGAACCGCATGGGGCAGGAATGAACAGCACCGGAGGAACCCTGATCTCCGTCACGGACCTGACGGACGGGGATCTGCGACACATCGTGGACCAGGGGGTGCGGTTCGGACAGGCGGACGCACCGGGACGACCGCTGCACGGGCGCGTCGTCGGCGTCTACTTCAGCAAGACCTCAACCCGCACGCGCACCGCGTTCACCAGCGGTGCGCTGCGGCTGGGGGCGGACGTGATCGCGTACGGCCCCAACGACCTCCAGCTCAACACCGGCGAGTCGATCGCCGACACCGGGCGGGTGTTCGCCGGGATGCTCGACCTGCTCGTGGCCCGGACCGCGGGTGCCGAGCGCGACCTGCGCGAGCTGGCCGCGTCCGGGCTGCCCGTGGTCAACGCCATGAGCGAACTGGAGCACCCGACCCAGGCCCTGGCCGACCTGACCACGTTGACCGCCCGGTTCGGCACGCTCGACGGGCTGCGACTGCTCTACGTCGGCGAGGGCAACAACACGTGCACCGCGCTGGCGTTGGCGCTGAGCCGGTTCCCGGGCGTGCACTTCGAGGCCCGGACGCCGCCCGGCTACGGGATGCCGGCCTCGATCGTGGAGACCGCCGTCGCGCAGGCCGCGTCGTCCGGTGCGGTGGTCGTGGAACGGCACGACATGGACGACCTGCCGGCCGACGTGCGGGTGGTCTACACGACGCGGTGGCAGACCACCGGGACGTCCAAGCCGGATCCGGACTGGCGGACGGTGTTCGCGCCGTTCCAGGTCCACGATGGACTGTTCGCCGGATCGCCCGACGCGTTGTTCATGCACGACCTGCCCGCCCACCGGGGCGAGGAGGTCACGGCCGAGGTGCTCGACGGGCCGCGCAGCATCGCGTTCGAGCAGGCCCGGTACAAGATGTTCAGCGCCATGGCCGTCGTCCAGTGGAGCCTGCTGGGCGTTCCTTCGCAGACCGGGGCCGTGTGATGACGACGGTCGAGACACAGTTGCCGCCGTTGCGGCGTAACCGCGACTTCCTGTTGCTGTGGCTGGGTGCCGGCGGCACCCTGCTCGGCACCCGGGTGACCATCACGGTCTACCCCATGCTCGCCCTGTGGGCCACGGGATCGGCGACGATGGCCGGTCTGGTCGGCGCGGCGGCGTTGTTGCCGCAGCTGCTGGTGCAGTTGCCCGCCGGGGTACTGGTCGACCGGGTCGACCGGCGGCGGTTGATGATCCTCGCCGACGTGGGGTGCGTGCTGTCCACGTTGAGCGTCGCCGTGGCGGTGTTCCTGGGGCACACGTGGATCGCGCACCTGGTGGTCGTGGCGTTCGTGCAGGGCGCGTTGGCCATCTGCTACGACCTGGCCGAGCGGTCCGCGGTGCGACATGTCGTGCCGAAGGAGCAGCTCTCGGCGGCGTTGGGGCAGAACGAGGCCCGGTCGCGGGCGGCCGGGACGCTGGGGCAGCCGTTGGGCAGCTCGCTGTTCGCGTTCCTGCACTGGACGCCGTTCGTGTTCACGGCGTTCGCGCACCTGGTGTCGTTGGTGTCGATGCTGTTGATCCGCAAGGACTTCCAGGACGAGCGTTCTTCGGCGAAGCGGGACTTCAAGGCCGAGGTGGTCGAGGGGTTCCGGTGGATCTGGGCGCAGAACCTGTTGCGCACGGCCATGATCCTGATCTCGGTGAGCAACATCGTGTTCGCCGGGTTGGGGATCACGGTGATCTTCTTGATCAAGCAGTCCGGGGGGACCGGGTTGCTGGTCGGTGTGATCACGGCGATCGGTGGTGTCGGCGGCATGCTGGGCGCGCTGACCGCCACCCGCTGGCTCAAGTGGCTGACCATGCGGGCGTTGCTGGTCGGCGGGTTCGCCGTCTGGGCACTGACGGTGGTCCCGGTGGCCTTCACCTCCGATCCCTTTGTGCTGGGCGGGGCTTTCGCCGCCTTCGGCTACGTCGGCGGCGTCTTCAACGTCGCGGGCGGCATCTACCTGGTCTCCGTGGCACCGGACGCCATGATGGGCCGGGCCGTCAGCGTCATGACCCTCCTCGGTTCGGGCCTGGCCTTCCTCGGCGCCCTGCTCACCGGCCCCCTTCTGGACGGTCCCGGTGTGCTTCCGACGGTGCTGGGCATGGCCGCCGTGATGGGCCTGCTGTCCCTGGTGGCCCTGGGCACGCCGATCGTCCGTGCGGCCCGGTACACGGTGATGAACGCCCCCCGTCCTTCTTGATCCTCTTTCCCTCTCGATCCTCTCTCCCCCTCGGGCCGGTGCTTCCCCTCCAGGAAGCACCGGCCCTTCTCTCTTCTCGCGAGTTATGCGTTCGGACACCGTGAGTTGTGCGTTCAGGCACCCGGACATCACAGCCAGGGCAGGACGAACCCGAAGAGCAGCAGGCACAGTGCGGTCGCGGTGACGAACGCCGCGGTCGCCGTGCCGAGGTGCCGAGCCGGAACACCCGTCGCCATGAGCGCGACGAGGCCGACCACACAAGCCACCGCGACCGCTGCCACCGCGGTGGCAGCCGGGTGCGTCAGCAGGTCGACCACGGCCGTCGGGTCGGCGAGGCGGCGTCCGGCCGCGCGGTCGTGGAGTGGAACGGGCAGGTTCCGCACGGAGGACCTCCGATGTCGGTCTGGCGGTGTCGAGGTCCGTCCAGGAGACCGCCTCCTGCTCCTGTCCGGTCGTACCCCTACCGGTCGCGCAAGCGGTGTGCAGATCCTGCAAGTGGGGCCGACGGACGCGGTTCGGGCCAGTACGGTGGCGGTGTCGGCCGCGTCCCCGGGAGGCGCCGTGATGACACCGCCCCTACCCGACGGCCTGGTCGCCGCCCTGCCGTGTGGACGGTCGGAGCCCGGCGTGGTCGTCCGGGCGGCCCGCGCCGCGCGGGGCTGGAGCCAGGCGGACCTCGGCCGCCGCTGCGGCTACTCCGCCAGTCAGGTCTCCCGGTGGGAGACCGGCAGGCTGCCGCTGCGGGATGTGGGACTGCTGCGCATCCTCGCCGACGTGCTCGCGCTGCCGCACGCGGCGTTCGGCCTGTCCGACCACGACACCCCCGGGGCGCGTTCCCGTCGACCCGTCGCGGTGGGCCTTAGGGTGGGCCGGGCCACGACCTCGCCCGACCAGGAGGACGACCCGGTGCGTCGACGCGCGTTGCTCGCAGGATTCGCCGCCCTCGCGGGCTCGGCGCTCGTCCGGCCGGGTACGGCCGGTGCCGACGGGGTCGACCCCGCGCAGGTGCTCACCCGGCGGCTCGGCGACGCACTGCTCGGTCCGGCCCCGAACGGCCGCGCCGTCCCGATCGCGACCTTGACCCGGGCACTCGCTTCCGCACGGCACGAGTTCAGCGCCTGCCGCTACCTCGAACTCGCGGACCGCCTGCCGACCCTGCTCGGACACGCCGAGGCGACCGCCGGAGTCGGTGCGGAACCGGGGGTGCACCGGGTGCTCGCCGCCGCCTACCAGTTGGCCACCCGGGCCTTGATCAAGCTGAGGGTCTCCGGCCTGGAGTGGCTCGCCGCCGACCGTGCGGCGCGGGCGGCGAACCTGGCGGCCGACCCGCTCGTCCGCGCCGAGTCGCAGCGCCTGCTCGCGTCGGTGGCCCGCCGGGCCGGTGACCACGACCGGGCCCTCGCCCTCACCCTCGCCGCCGCCGACGACCTCGTCCGGACCGGCCGTGAACCGGCGCGGTCGGCGATGGTCGGCAGCCTGTACTGCTCGGCCGGGTACGCCGCCGCCCGTGCGGGCGATCGTGAGCGCGCCCGGGAGCTGCTCGGCCAGGCCGGTGTCGCCACCGCCGTACTCGTCGACCATCCCGGACGGCATCGCGCGGCGCTGACCAACCTGGTCAGCCACCAGGTGTCCGCCGCCTACCTGCTCGGGGACGCCGGTGCCGCGCTCGCCTACGCGCACAGCCTGCCCCTGGCCGCCGTGCCCACCACCGAACGCCGCGCCCGGCTGCTCGTGGACACCGCCCTGGCCTATGCCCGGTGGGACAAACCCGACGAGGCATGTCGGGCCCTGCTCACGGCCGAACGCGTCGCACCCGGCGAGGTCCGCACCCGCAACGCCGTGCGCCTGCTGGTCTCGGACCTGATGGCCGCACCTCGCCAGGCGGCCATGCCCGGACTGTCGGCTTTGGCCAGGCGGGTGCACCTCCCGGCCTGAGGTCCGTGAACGTCCGAACGCGACAGTCCTCAAAGGAAAGAAGAACGAGGGGTCGAGCGACACCGGGGGATGTCGTCGACCCCTCGCGGGGGCGTCGGGCCGGGCGAGCCTGGGAGGCCCGGTCCGACGCTGGTCTGATGTGTTCTTGTCGTTCGTCCGGCTGTCACGGACGGGGTGTGGAGTCGGCCCTGAGGGGGTGGCGGGCCGACTCCACTGTGATCACCGGCCGGCGGGTTCCAGGTTCTCCGGGCGCCGGGTGCCGGTGGGGACGTCCTCGTGTTCCCGCAACCCGAAGCGGTCACGGATGGGGTGTAGGAACCTGGGCGTCCACCAGTTCCACTTGCCCAGCAAGGTCATCGTGGACGGGACCAGGACGCAACGCACCAGGGTGGCGTCGATCAGGACCGCGAGGAAGAGGCCGATGCCCAGCTCTTCCACGTCCGCCAGGTCGGCGATCGTGAAGCCGGTGAACACGATCAGCACGAGCACCGCGGCCGAGGTGATGATCCGGCCGCTGCGCTGCAAGCCGCGCCGTACGGCGGTGTTCGTCTCCATGCCCTCGTCGACGTGTTCCTTGATCCTGCCCAGCAGGAACACCTCGTAGTCCATCGAGAAGCCGAACGCGAACGCCGACACCAGCAGCAGGATGTACGGGCTCAACCCGCCCACCACCAGTGCGTCCAGCGGTCCGGCCAGGAAGCCGTGCTGGAAGATCGCCACCATCACGCCGATCGTCGCGCCCAGCGACAGCACGTTCGTGAAGATGGCCTTCAACGGCACCGCGAGCGAGCCCGTCATCAGGAACAGCAGCACGAACATCGACAACAGCATGATCGTGATCGCCAACGGCAGGCCGTCGACCGTCTTGTCCCACAGGTCCACGATCACCGCCGCGTCGCCGAGCACCCACGTCTCGGCCGGCGGCCGGTCCGCGCGCACCCGCTTCACGAACTCCTGCGCCGCTTCGCTCTGGCTGTCGCCCGCCATGTCGAACGACACGGTCGACAGGTTCTCGCCCGTCTGCTCGGCCGGCCGCGCCACGGGCTTGGCCGGGTCGTCCGCCCAGCGCTGCGCCCACTGGTCGAGGGTCGCCGCGTCGGTCCGCGCCACGACCACGACCGGCGGCTGCACGGCGAGGCCGAACTTGTCCTGCAGCACGTCCGCGGCCCGGGCCGACTCCATGACGTCGCGCGGCAGGCCCGCGAGCTGCGGCAGCTTCGGCGTCGCGGTGAACGCGGGCAGCGTGAGCAGCACCAGGAACGCCGACGCGATCACGGTGATCACCACCGGCCGGCCCTGGATGAACCTGGCCAGCTTGGCGAACGCGCCGATCTCGGAGCTGTCCGCCCGCGCTTCCCGGGAGATCGCCTTCTTCGAGGGGCGGATGTGCTTGCCGAAGAACCCGAGCAGTGCCGACGTCAGCGTCAACGCCGCCGCCATGGCGATCAGCGTGGCCGAGATGCCCGCCGCGCCCATCGTCTGCAACCGGGCCACGTCGAACGCCAGCAGACCGCTCAACGCCGCCGACACGGTCAGGCCGCTGAACAGGATGGTCCGACCCGCCGTCGCCCACGTGCGGGCGGCGGCCACCTCCGGCGCGTGGCCGACCGCGAGTTCGTCGCGGTACCTGGCCACGAGCAGCAGGCCGTAGTCGATCGACAGACCGAGACCCAGCAGGGTCACCACCGACATCACGGTGCTGTCGAGGTTGAGGAACGTGGAGAACACCAGCACCATCGCGATCGCGCCGCACACCGCGCCGATCGCCGCGAGCAGCGGCAACAGCGCCGCGAGGAGCCCGCCGAACACGACCACCAACGCGATCAGGATGATGGGCAACGTGCTCAACTCGGCGCGCAGCGTGTCCGCACCCGAAGTGGCGTTGGTCTCCTGCGCCTGCGGTTCGTCGCCGCCGATGACGACCTTCGACCCCGGCACGTCGTCCGCGACCTTGTGCAGCCGGTCGGACGCCTCGGTCAGCACGCGCTTCTTCTCGGTCTTCGGCAGCTTGCCGAAGCGCACGGTGATCTGCGCGGCGGAGCCGTCGGGCGAGGCGACCGGGTCGGCGACCTCCTTGATACCCGTGATGCCGCGGACCTCGTCGACCGCGCGACCCATCGCGTCCTGCGCGGGAACCGACCTGAGGTCGCCGCCGTCCACTACCGCGATGAGCTTGTCGTAGTAGTCGCCCTCGGTCGTGAGCACCTGACGGGCGACGTTGGATTCCATGCCCTGGGAGGGCTTGTTGAGCGCCAGGCTGTTGAACAGCGGGCTGAACGCCACGCCGCCCACGGCCATGACCAGGAGCCACACACCGAACACCCAGACGCGCCGCTGGTAGCAGAAGCGCCCGATCCGAGACAGCATGGTTACAGCTTGTCGATGGTCCGACTGCGTGTCGTTAAGGCACACCCCCGACTTCACCTGCACCTGGGTACAGCCCCAGAACGGGTACTGGTTGCATGGTCTCGTCTGGAAAGGGCCCGTACGGTGGGACAATGACCGCCGGTGACGTCCGGATGCCCCGATCGGGGGTGCTCTCGACCGTCGTGCGCGAGCCGCTGAGCCGCCGCGCGTGGTTGGCGACCATGCACCTGGCCGTCGGCGCGCCGCTCGCGAGCATCACGGCCCTGGCGCTCGTGGTGCTCGGCGTCGTGAGCGCGATGCTGGCGTTGACGGTGGTCGGCAGCCTCGCCTGCCTGGCCGGGCTGGTCGCGACCGTGGACGCCGCCACGACCGTGCAGCGCACGCGGTTCGCGGCGTTCCTGGAGATCGGCATCCAGGTCGCCCGCCGCGACCCGCCCGACGGGTCGTCGACCCGCCGGCTCATCGCGCGCCTGCGCGAACAGCTCACCTGGCGTCGGGTGGGCTACCACCTGCTCGCCGGTCTGCTGGCACCGCTGAGCGCCGCGGTCGTGCTCGGCTCGTGGGTCGCGGGCGTGGTGCTGCCGTTGTTCGCGGTCGTGCGGTTGGTCGACGGCGATTACGAGCGGTCGACGGGACCGGTCGGCCTGGGGCTGCTCGGGCTCTCGCTGCTGTTCGCCGCGCCCTGGGCGGCGTTGGGGCTGTCCGCACTGGACGTCCTGCTGGCCCGCACGCTGTTGGAGCGCAGCGCACGCGACGTGCTCGCCGAGAAGGTCGAGTCGCTGGTGGAGAGCCGGGCCGGCCTGATGGAGGCGGCCGACGCCGAACGCCGGCGCATCGAGCGCGACCTGCACGACGGCGCCCAGCAGCAGCTCACGTCGCTGGCCATGAACCTCGGCATCGCCCGGCAGACGTTGCCGGACCTGGAGGAGCCGGTCCGGTCGGTGATCGTGTCCGCGCACGAGGACGCCAAGTCCGCGCTCGCCGACCTGCGCAACCTGGTCCGTGGCCTGCACCCGGCCGTGCTGGACGAACGCGGCCTGGACGCGGCGCTCGCCGGCGTGTGTGCCCGGTCACCCGTTCCGGTACGCCTCCGGGTGGACGTGGACGTACGACCATCGGCGGGAATCGAGGCGATCGCGTATTTCGTGGTGTCCGAGAGCCTCACAAACATTGCGAAGCACGCACAGGCGAAGAGCGTGGAGGTGTCGGTGCGCACGGTGGGGGGACGCGCGGTGGGGGGACGGCTGTCGGTCGAGGTCGTCGACGACGGCGTCGGCGGCGCGGTCGAACGCGACGGCTCGGGCCTGCGTGGCCTGCGGCAGCGGGTCGCCGCGGTCGACGGTGCGCTGGTCGTGGACAGCCGGCCGGGCCGCGGCACGACGATCCGGGCGGAGCTGCCGTGCGTGTGATGATCGCCGAGGACTCGGTCCTGCTGCGCGAGGGGCTCATCCGGCTCCTGGCGCTGGCCGGGCTGGAGACGGTCGCCGCGGTGGGCGACGCCGAGGCGCTGCTCAAGGCCGTCGACGCCGAACGGCCGGACCTGGTGATCACGGACGTCCGGATGCCGCCGGACTTCCGGGACGAGGGTCTGCGCGCGGCGCTCGTGCTGCGCCGGTCGTGGCCGGACCTGGCGCTGCTCGTGCTCTCGCAGTACGTGGAGGAGCGGTACGCCTCCGAGCTGCTGTCGACCTACAGCACCGGGGTCGGCTACCTGCTCAAGGACCGGGTCGCGGACGTCGGCGAGTTCCTCGACGCGGTGCGCCGGGTGCTCGACGGCGGCACGGTGCTCGACCCGGACGTGGTCGCGCAGTTGCTGGTCAAGCACCGCCACCAGCCCCTCGACCGGTTGACGCCGCGCGAGTCCGAGGTGCTCAGCCTCATGGCCGCCGGCCGGTCGAACTCCGGGATCGCGAAGGCCCTGTCCGTGAGCGAGAGCGCGGTGGCCAAACATGTGAACAGCATCTTCGGGAAACTGGACATCCCGATCAAGGACAGCGACCACCGCCGGGTCATCGCGGTGCAGCGGTTCCTTCAGGGGTGAGGGGGAGTCGTGGACGAGCGGACAGCCGAGCACCGGGCCGGACGGCCGGTCTGGCTGGTCGCGGGCGCGCTCGCGGTGACCGCCGGTCTGCTGCTCGGCGGGTTGTACCTGTGGGCCTGGATCGGCAACCGGACCGAGTCGCAGCACCAGGTCTACGACCGGGCGGCCGGGCGGGTCGAGGTGGACAGCGGTTCGGTCGACGTGGAACTGGTCGCCGGCCGGTCCGACCGGGTCGTGGTGGACCGGGAGCTGAACTGGTCGTTCGGCCGGCCGACGGTGCGCGAGGTGTGGGACGGCTCGACGTTGCGGATCAGCGCGCGCTGCCCGTCGAGCCCCCGGCTGCCGGGGTGCTCGGTGCGCTACCGGGTCGAGGTGCCGGCCCGCGTGGCGGTCGACGCGCGGACCTCGTCGGGTGTGCTGTCGGTCGTCGGGTTGACCGGGGACCTGCGGTTGACCACGACGTCCGGGCGGATCACGGCCGACGACGTCGGCGGCGCGCTGTGGGCCCGGGTCCAGTCCGGTGACCTGGTCGGTTCGGGACTGCGTACCGACTCGATCGACGTGGCCGCCACGTCGGGTGGCGCGGACCTGCGGTTCGCGGAAGTCCCCGACCAGGTCAAGGCCAACGTGCGTTCGGGTGATTTCGTGATGCGGGTCCCCCGCGGCGGCGGGCCGTTCGCGGTCCTGCTGAGCGTGGAATCGGGCACCCGGATAGTCGACGTGGAGCAGAACAGCACCGCGTCCCGCAAGATCGACGTCGAATCGCGTTCGGGGGACGTTCGGATTCAGTACACGGAATAGACCTGATCACTCCAGCGTAGTGTGAGTATAGCGCCGGCTGCCATGATCGCGGTGGTCGCCGGGGTGATCCTCGGATGGCCTTGGGAAAAACCCTCACGGCATTTCCGGGAATGGGGTAACACACATGAACACCCGTCTCACTTGGGCGCCGGCCGAGATCGGACCGTCGGACGTCGGCGCGCGGCCGACGGCGGCCGGGCTGATCGAGTACCTGGAGGGTGCGACCGACCTCGACGAACGGCTCGTCGCGGAGAAGGCGCTGGTTTTCCGGGGATTCGGCGTGACCGAGGACACGATCGCGGGGGTGATGGACCGACTGCTGCCCAACCGGCTCGCGTACGTGCACGGGAACTCGCCGCGGACCAAGGTCGGCTCGAACATCTACACGTCGACCGAGTACCCGCCCGAGTTCACGATCTCCATGCACAACGAGCTGTCTTACGCGCACTCGTGGCCGTCGCGCCTGCTCTTCTGCTGTGTCCTGGCCGACATGACCGGTGGCGCGACGCCGGTCGTCGACGCGCAGCTGTGGCTGGAGTCGCTGGACGACGACGTGCGCGAGGCGTTCGCGGGTGGCGTCCGCTACACCCAGAACCTGCACGGCGGGTTCGGCCTGGGCAAGAGCTGGCAGGACACGTTCGAGACCGACGACCGCGAGGTCGTCGACGAGTTCCTGCGGTCGACCGAAGCGACCTGGCAGTGGCACGACGACGGCGGCCTGCGGGTCAGCCAGCTGCGGCCGTCGACCACGAAGCACCCGGTCACGGGCGCGGAGGTGTGGTTCAACCAGGCCGACCAGTGGCACTACGCGACGCTGGGCGACGAGACCGCCAAGGCCATGGCCGAGGTGCTGCGCGCCGAGGAGATGCCGCAGAGCGTGACCTTCGCCGACCACCGGCCGATCCCGGCCGAGTACGTGCTCCAGGTCCGCGACCGCGGCCTGGAACTGGCGGTCGACGTCGACTGGCGGCTCGGTGACGTGCTGCTGATCGACAACCTGCTGGTCGGCCACGGTCGGCGCCCGTTCCAGGGTTCGCGGAGGGTGCTCGTCGGAATGTCCTGAGCACGGCCGGCCGAGTTTTGTGAAAATTGTTCGGCCGGGCGTTTCGGTATAACCGGGTTGGTCCGTCCGGTAGTCACCCGGTGCAATCCCCGTCTGATTCGTGTCGTTGACATCTGCCATTCAGGTGAGTATTTTCCTTGCGGGGAGTCAGGTCTGCCGCGTTCTGCTGCACAGCGTGATCGAGGCGTTCCTGGGATGTTCGTCGACGACTCGTTATCTGACATCCAGGGGGACACGGGTGTACATCCGCCAGATGGTGCGGCGATTAATGGGAGGACCGGCCCGGAACGACCGGGACCGGATCGCAGTGATCGCAGAGGCGTCGGCCGCCGCCGGCGCCGCCACCGGGTCGGAACTGAGCTACGCCGAGTTGGACCGCTCGGCGCGCACGGTCGCCGCGTGGTTGTCCGAGCAGTGTGTTCCGGGCGACAGAGTGCTCCTGCTGAGCCCTCTCGGCCCGGAGATCGTGAAGAATTTTTTCGGTTGCCTGTACGCCGGCGTGGTTCCGGTGGTCGCGCCGGTACCCACCGGCCGTGACCACCACCTCGCCCGGGCGACCGGCATCGCCTTCGACTCGGGCGCCCGCGTGGTGCTCACGGACGTGGGCAGCCTGTCGCCGGTGCACGAGTGGCTGAGCCAGGACGGCATGGAGGAGCTGGTCTGCGTCGCGACCGACGTGGTCGAACTCGGTGATCCGGGCGACCCCGTCGACGTCGTGCGCGGGCCGGCCGACGCCGCCGTGCTGTGCTACGGCTCGGCCGTGGGCGAACTCGTGGCCACGGAGATCGGTTACGCGGCGCTCGAACAGGGCCTGGCGCGCACGCGCGCGGCGTTCGGCGTCACGGCGGACGACCGGCTGCTGAGCTGGTTGCCGCCGGACAACTACACCGGTCTCATGAACGTGTTGACCGCCTTGTCGGCAGGAGCCACGGCCGTGCTCATGCCGACCCGGGACCTCGCGCGGGACCCGGTGCGGTGGCTCGAACTGGTCGACCGCCACCGCGTCACCATCAGCGGCGGCGCGGCGACCGCGTTCGCCCGCTGCGCGCGTGCCGTCGAGGAGCGCCTGCCGACGGGTCTGGACCTGTCGTGCTGGCGCATCGCGTACACGCCGTCGACGTTGCTCGACCCGGCCGTGCTCGGCCGGTTCGCCGACGCGGTGGCACCGCTGGGCTTCGACCCGGCGGCGTTGCGCACGACGTACTGCCTGCCCGAGGCGACGTTCCTGGTCAGTTCGTCGACGCCCGGCCGGGCGCCGGTCGGGACGCGCGTGTCGGCCACGGCACTGGAGGAGCGCACGCTCGTCGAGTCCGAACGCCCCGAGGACCCGGTGCTGGTCGGCGCCGGTCGGGTCGAACGCCTCGACGTGCGCGTGGTCGACCCGGAGTCCGGACGGGAACTGCCCGACCGCCGGGTCGGCGAGGTGTGGGTCCGGGGCAGCGGGCTCGCCCGCGGCTACTGGGGCCACGAGGTCGAGTCGCGGCGCAGTTTCGACGCGCGCCTGGACGACGGTCAGGACGGCTTCGTCCGGACCGGCGACCTCGGCGTGCTCGACGCCGGCGAGCTGTACGTGCTCGGCCGCGCCGACGGCATGCTCACCGTCTCCGGGCGCACCTTGCGCGCGCACGACGTGGAGCGCGAGGTGGCCGAGCGGTTCCCGGGGCTGGGCGCGCACCGGGCCAGCGTGTTCACCGTGCCGGTCGGCCGTGAGGAGGTCGTCGTGGTGCAGGAGGTCGAGCACCACGACCTGGACGAGCTGCGGTCGCTCGCCGCCGCGCTGCGTTCGTGGCTGCGCCGTCGGACCAGGGTCAGGTTCGGCAGCGTGGTGTTCCTCGGACCGGGCATGCCCGCGATCGGCTGCGACCGCGCGCGGCGTGCCCTCATGCGGGACCTCTTCGTGGCACGGGCGGCCGAACCCGTCTACGAGGAGCTGGACGCCGACGTGCGGCGTCGGTACCGCCCTCCGCTCGGGACAGCGAGGAGGAGTCATGTCCGGATCGCGGTCTGAGCGGCGCGGGGTCCGGTTCACGCTGCTCGGCACGGTGGACGTCACCGTGGCGGGCGAGCGGATCGACCTGCGCGCCGCGAAGTTGCGCACCGTCCTGGCCCTGCTGCTGCTCGGCCGGGGCAGCCTGGTGTCCGACTCGCGGATCGCGGAGATGCTGTGGGGCCACACCCCGCCGGTCACCGCCGACGCGCAGATCCAGACCTACGTGTCGAGACTGCGCAAGATCCTCGGCGAGACGTGCACGATCACCCGGCTGCGGCCGGGCTACGTGCTCGACGTGGGCCCGGCCCGACTCGACCTGGTCGAGTTCGAGCGGGTCGCGGCGGCGGGTCGCCAGGCGGCGGCGGCCGGTCGTACGGCCGAGGCCGCCGACCTCTTCGCCCGTGCACTGGGCGAGTGGACCGGACCGGCGTTGGCCGGTGTCACCGACTGCCTCGAAGCGGTCGCGGCACCGGACCTGGAGGAGCGCCGGCTCGTCGTCCTGGAGGAACGCGTCGCGGCGGACATCGAACTGGACCGGCACGGCGGCCTCGTCGCCGAGCTGACCGGTCTGGTCGGGGCCAACCCGCTGCGCGAACGCCTGCGCGGCCAGCTGATGACCGTGCTCGACCGCACCGGGCGCCAAGCCGAGGCGCTCAGCTGCTACCACGAGCACCGCCGCCGGCTGGCCGTCGAGATGGGGATAGACCCCGGCGCCGAACTCCGCGAGATCTACCGGCGCGTGCTCGCGTCGACGCCCGCCAAACCGGCACGGCCGCTGCCGCGCACCCAGCACCAGGTTCCCGCCCAACTCCCACCGGACATCGCGGACTTCACCGGGCGGACGGACCACCTGGCCACGCTGGAGGCGCTGCTGCGGCCCGACCCGGACCGGTCGTCGGCCGCCGCGGCGGTGATCTCGGGGATGGCCGGGGTGGGCAAGACGGCGTTGGCCGTGCACGCGGGACACCGCCTGCGTGCCGGTTTCCCGGACGGGCAGTGCTACCTGGACCTGCGTGGGACGAGCGCACCGGTCCGGCCGCACGACGCGTTGGCCAAGCTGCTCACCGGGCTCGGCGTGCCCGCGCGCGACGTTCCGTCCGATGTGGACGAACGGGTCCGGCTCTACCGCAGCAGGCTCGCCGACCGGCGGGTGCTCGTGGTGCTGGACAACGCGGTCGGCGAGCAGCAGATCAGGCCGCTGCTGCCGGGCAACCCGCAGTGCGGAGTGCTGGTCACGGGTCGGGCGCGGCTGTCGGCGTTGCCCGGCGTGCCCGTGGTCGACCTGGGCGTGCTGTCGCAGGCGGAGTCGTTGGAGTTGCTGTCCCGGATCGTCAGCAAGCAGCGGATCCAGCCGGACCCCCGCTCGGCCGAGCGCATCGCGCGGCTGTGCGGCGGCCTTCCGCTGGCCGTGCGGATCGCCGGGGCGCGGCTCGTGGCGAAACCGCACCTGCGGCCCGTGGAACTCGCGGGCCGGTTGGCCGACCGGGGCCGGCGGCTGGACGAGTTGCAGCTCGCGGACCTGGACGTGCGGGCGAGCGTCGGGTTGAGCTACCGGAGCCTGGGCACGGGCGCGCGCCGGGCGTTCCGGCTGCTGGCCCTGCTGGAACGGGCGACGTTCTCGGTGTGGAACGCGGCCGTGGTGCTGGACGTGACCGTCGGCGAGGCCCGCGAGCTGACCGAACAGCTCGTCGACGCGCGACTGCTGGAAGTGCCCGACCAGGACCGCTACGCGTACCACGACCTGGTCCGCGCGGTGGCGATGGAACTCGTCGCCGAGGAGGACCTGGCGGTCGACCGCTTCGCGGCCCTGCACCGGGCGCACGCGAGCATGGAGTATTCGACGGAGTGATCGAGATGTCCTGGCTGCGCACCTTCACCCCCCGGCCGAACGCCCGGTTCCGCCTGTTCTGCCTCCCGCACGCGGGCGGCGTGGCAGGCGGGTACCGGCCGTGGGTCGACCTGCTGCCGGCGGACGTGGAGCTGGTGGCGATCCAGTACCCGGGCCGCCAGGACCGGTTCGGCGAGCCGTGCGCGCGTTCGGTGGCGGACCTCGCCGCCGGCGCGGGCACGGCCGTCGCCGACCTGTTGTCCGTGCCCTACGCGGTGTTCGGGCACAGCATGGGCGCCACCGTGGCGTTCGAGATGATCCGTTCGTTCCAGAAGGCCGGTGCGCGCCTGCCGGTGCGCATGTTCGCGTCGGCCCGGACGGCGCCGTCGCGGTCGCGCTCGACCGGGGTCGACCCCTCGGACGAGGAGGAGTTGCTCGCCCACATCCGGCGGTTGGGCAGCGCGGGCGGGGCGAGCCTCGACGCGGAGCCACGCCTGCGCCCGGTCGTGCTGCCGAGCCTGCGGGCCGACCTGGAGGCCGTGAACACGTACCGCTTCGCCGGCGGGGAACCGCTGCGCTGCCCGGTGACGGCCATCGCGGGGACCACCGACGCGAGCGTGGAGCGTGCGGACGTCAAGGCGTGGCGCCTGCACACCACGCAGGCGTTCGAGTACCACGAACTGCCCGGTGGCCACTTCTACCTGGAGGAGTCGACGGCGGAACTGGTCTCGCTGGTGGTCTCGACGATCACCGACGCCGTACCGGCCTGACGCGCGAGTCCTCCACCCAGGCACCGCGAGACACGCACTCGGGCACCCCCGATCGGGGGTGCCCGAGTGCGTGTCTCAGGGTGTCCGAGTGGAGGACTCGCGCGCTGCCTTGACGAAGGCGTGCATCAGGGCGTGGTCCTTCACGCCGCGTGACGACTCGATGCCGCTGGACACGTCCACACCCCAGGGACGGGCCTCCGCGACGGCCTCCGCGACGTTCGCCGCCGTCAGGCCACCGGCCAGGAGCCAGTCGCCCGCGGGTCGGGTGGTCAGCGAGGACAGGTCCCAGCGGTGGCCGGAACCGGCCTCGGGGGAGTCGAGCAGGAGCATGCGCTCGCCGAACGCGCCCACGCGGACGTCGGTCTCGGGCGTGAGGGTCACGGCGCGTACGAGCGGCACGTCCAGCGAAGCCAGGTTCTCGAACGCCGACCGCGGGTAGTCGCCGTGGAGTTGGACCGCGCGGATGTCCGACTCGACGGTCAGTCGACGCACCTCGTCGGTCGGGGTCTCGCGGAACACGCCCACGGTCAGCACGTGTGCCGGCACGGCCGCGGCCAGGCGGCGCGCGGTGTCCGGGTCGACCTGCCGGGGACTGCGGCTGAACACGAAGCCGACCGCGTCGGCACCCGCGTCGACCGCGGTCGCCACGTCGGCCTCCGTGCGCAGGCCGCACAGCTTCACGAACATGGTCGAGACGGTACCCGGCGCCGACCCCGGGGGTCGGCGCCGGTCCGCACTACAGGGCCGGGTCGTACTGCTCGGGGTGGATCGTGTCGCTGAGCAGGCGACCGTGCGCGCCGAACGTGAAGTGGGTCGGCGTCGTCCCGGTCTCGTCGAGTCCGAAGAGGACACCGTGCGACCGGGTGCGGTGCACGTCGCGGTGGTCGGCCACGGTCACCGAGGCGCACGGGATGACCTTCTCGCGCCACGTGAACACGTAGATGCCCGGACGCAGCTGCCAGGTCGAGTTCTCGTCGGTGTCGGCCAGTCCCTTCTCGGGGCCCGCCAGGCACTGCCACGTGTACCAGTGCCGGCTGAGGTACACGTGCTCGTACGCGTGCTGCTTGCTGTACACCCACAGCGCGCGGCGGCCGACCAGCGTCAGCGTCGGTGCCGGCTCCTCGCCGGACACGTCGAAGCCCTCGATCGTGGTCGGTGCGAAGTCCTGGGTCACGCGCGGCGTGCCCGACTCGTTGATCGTCGTCGTGACGACCAGTGCCCGGCCCGCGCGCAGGTCCAGGAACAGCGACACGGCCTCGGTCGGCTTCGACCCGGGGTGGAACTGGGTGTAGTAGAGGTCCTCGTCGACCAGGAACGTCTCGCAGTCGTCGACACCGCCCGCCCACTCGACCCGGCCTTCGGTGAACTTCGCCGTGAACCCGCCCGCGAGCACGAACTCGCGGCCGGACAGGTCGCCCACGGTGGGCGCCTTGTTCTCGTCGAAGCCCGGTGCCAGGCCGTCCAGGGGCAGCCAGGTCGAGGTGTCCGACAGGGTGGTCTCGGTCATGGCGTTCCTTTCTCGACGTACCGGCATCCTCGATCGCGTGCGGCCGGTGCGCCAACCGGCGTGCGGTCGGTCGTGCGGCGGTGGACAACGACGGTGCAGTGACCGTCAACACGCGACTTTTCGGCCCGGCGCAGAATGGGTGGCGTGCTGCTGTCGCTCACGGATCGGAAAGTGCTGGTCACGGGCGGTGCGTCCGGGATCGGCCGGGCGTGCGTCGAGGCGTTCCGCGCCGAAGGTGCCCGGGTCGTCGCCCTGGACCGCGCGGGCGGGGCGGACGTCGTGCGCGCGGACGTGACCGACGAGTCGTCGCTGGCGGCGGGCGTCGCGGAGGCGGTGGCGCTGCTGGGCGGGCTGGACGTGGTGGTCGGGTGCGCGGGCATCTCCGGGCCGGTGGGCACGCCGCTGGTCGAGACGTCGGCGGCGGACCTGGCGGCGGTGATCGCGGTGAACGTGACCGGGCAGTTGCTGCTGGCCAAGCACACCTACCCGCACCTGTCCGACGGCGGTTCGATCGTGTTCCTGGCCAGCGACTCGGCGTTCGTGTCCGTGCCGGGGATGGTGCCGTACTGCGCGTCCAAGGGCGCGGTGGTGTCGTTGACGCGGGCGTTGGCCGTGGAGTTCGACCGTGTTCGGGTGAACTGCGTTTGTCCGTCCATTGTGGATACTCCGATGGCACGTGGCGACCTGGGCGACGAGGCTTTGGACGACGCGGCGTTCCCCGTGCAGACGGCCGAGGAGGTCGCGCGCCAGGTGCTGTTCCTGGCGACGCCGTTGTCGCGTGCGGTCAACGGCCAGGCGCTGCTGGCCGACTTCGGCTACTCGGCACGCTCCGCGTTCCCCGCCTGACCGGTTACCTTCGACCGGGTGCGGACCGAGCGCCTGACCCTGGACCCGGTGACGATGGCGGACCTCGCCGAGTTCGTCGCCCTGGACCGCGTCCTGCGTCCCGACGCCGACCCGACCCGTTCGGCCGGGTACCTGGCGGCGTTCGTGGAGACGTGGCGCACGGGCGACCTGGGCTACTGGACGATCAGGCTGCGCCGGGAGGTGATCGGCTTCGGCGGTGTGCAGCCGAAAAAGCGATCCGGACCGCCGGCCTGGAACCTCTACTACCGCCTGCACCCCGACCACCGGGGCCACGGCTACGCGACCGAGATGGCGTGGGCCGCCGTGGCCGCCGCCCGGGAAACCCGCCCCGAGTGGCCCGTCCTGATCGAGACCCGGCCCGACAACGCACCGTCGATCGCGCTGGCCGGACGCCTGGGCATGACCCGCGAGCCCGATCACGAGGGTTACGCGGTGTTCGTGCTGCCCGCGATCGCGTGACGGTTCAGGCCAGTGGTGCGCTGTCGCGGGTCCGCGACCAGCTGCCCTCGATCGCGGCGTCCAGCGCGGCCGGGTCGAGCGTGCGACCCAGCGCGGCCGCGAGCACGTGTGCGGCCAGCCGCGGCGGGATGGCGTTGCCGATCTGCTGCGCGATGTCACCACCCGACCACGGGTAGTCCACCGGGAACGTCTGGAGGCGCCCGGCCTCGCCGAGGGTGAACCGGGGCAGCTCGGCGCCGTCGGGCGACACCAGCCGGTTGCGCGAGACCTTGCCCGTCACCGTCGCGGAAGGTTCGTCGGACGTCCGACGCCCGCGCGCTTTCGGGTCACCGCCTGTGCCGTAGTTGGAGATCACGACGAACGGGTGGTCACGCCGCAGCGCGCTGCCCATGGTCTCCCAGGGACGCAGGTCGGTGGTGGCGGTGCGGGGGATCCCCTTGCGGTAACCGTGGTGGGTGGGCCGGGGCAGTTCGGGCTGCCGGTCGCGGCGGGCGATCAGGATCGCGCGCCGGCGGGTCTGGGGAACGCCGAACTCCTCGGTGTTCAGGATGCCGCAGACGGCCCGGTAGCCGATGCCCTCCAGCGCCTCCTTCATGGCTTCCCACACCGGCAGGACGGCCGGGACCTGCTCGAGCACGATCGCCTCGAACGGCCGGCCCAGCCGGTCGGCCGCCAACGCCCAGCGCAACGGCTCCAGCACCAGGCCGGTGCGTTCGTCGTCGAGCTTGGCCAGGTCGTCCGCGACCCGGTCGTCCCCGGCGGCCATCCGCTTGACGAAGCCGAGGACCTGGTCGAGCGCACGTCGCCCGGCGCCGCCGCCGGCGACCGTGTAGGTCTGGCACGGCGGCCCGCCCGCGAGCATCGTGGCCTCGGGGAAGTCCGCCGGGCCGAACGCGCGCACGTCGTCCGGTCGCGTGGCCAGGCCGGCGGCGGTCCGCGTCGCACACGCGTTGCGATCCCACTCCACGCCGTGCACCGACAGGCCCAGCCAGTGCGCCGCGACGTCCAGCCCACCCGGTCCGGCGAACAGGTCGACCATGTGCACCCGGCCGGACGGCAGCGAGGGAGAGGAGGACATGGCAGCGGAGTTTAGAGGGTGGGTCCGACAGTCGGCGCGACGCACACCGGGCACGACACCGCGGCGGATACCGTCATGAGGTGACCGACGACACCGCACTGTTCGCCCTCGATCCCTCGGAGGACGCCGTGCCGCCGGGCGGCGGGACGGATCCGGGGCTGGAAGCCGTCGTCGCGTGGTTCCGGTCGGTGCCCGGCATGGTCGCCACGTTCGGCGAGGTCCTGCGGCAGTCGCTCGACGAGGTCCTGGACGGTCAGCGCACCGGCAGGTACGACGTCGACCTGCTGGAGAAGACCGAGAAGACCTACCTGGGGACCAAGGTCGAGATCATCATCCGGCACGCGTTCGCCCTCGACCGGGGCACGCGCATGGACTACCGCGTCGCCGGGCACGACCTGGACTCGAAGTTCTCGGTGCGCGGTACGTGGTCGATACCGACCGAGGCGCTCGGGCACCTCTGCCTCCTGTCGGCCGCGGTCGACCGCAAGGGCACCTTCGACGTCGGTGTCCTGCGCATCACCGAGGACGTGCTCAACAAGGGACGGAACAAGGACCAGAAGACGACCATCACGGCGGCGGCGCGGTCGCGGATCGTGTGGCTGGCCGAGCGGGCACCGCTGCCGGAGAACCTGCTACTCGCCCTCGCCCGGCCGGACGTCGACGCGATCATGGGGCAGGGCTCCGGACAGCAGCGCGTCAACGAACTGTTCCGGCGGGTGCGTGGTCGACTGATCCCGCGTACGGCCGCGGTGACCGTCGCCCGGCAGGCGGACGGGCTCAAGCGGGTCCGTGAGGCGCGGCGGCAGTTGGCGCCGGAGGGCATCGTGGTGCTCGGCCACCAGAACGAGTCGCCACGTGTCGCCCGGAGCCTGGGACTTCCCGTGCCGGACAAGGGGACCTTCGTCGCGGCCCGACTGGTCGCGGTCGATCCGGACCGGGACGATCGCGAGGTCGTCGTGATCGCCGGCCGTGCCTACGCGGTCGCGCTGCCCGGGGAACCCGTCGAGCCGGCGCCGCCGGTCTCGTGCTGATCAGTGGGCCGTCGCGCTCAGCCCGTTGATGTGGCCCGAGCGGAAGGCGTCCACGAACAGGCTGTGGTCGGTGCGGGTGCGGGCGGCGTACCGGTGCGCGAAGGCGACCAGGTCCTCGGTGAACTCCTCGTCCCGGCCGCCGACGACCGCCGCGATGGCCTCCTCGCACTGGAAGTCCACGAGGGTCTGGTCGGAGTCCTCGTCGGACACGCAGTGCATCTTCGCGGTCGCGTGGCCCAGGTGCTCCAGGACCGGGAGCATGTCCGCCGGTTCCGTGAGGTCCGACCAGTCCAGGTCGGCCTCGTACGGGGAGAGTTCGGCGACCACGTAGCCCACGCCGTCGATGCTCGTGTGCCCCAGCCACGGGTCGGAGTGGGCCTGGAGCGCGCGTTGCGAGACGGCCGTGCGGTGGCCGTGGTCGGTGAAGTACGACCGGATCCGGTCGTCGTGGACGATCCGGCTCGGCGCGGCGACGTTCGCCTGCTTCATCGACAGCACGACGTCGTTCTCCAACGCCTGGGTCCGACCTTCCACCAGCACGTTGTACGCGTGCAGCCCCGCCGACCCGATGCCGAAACCGCTGCGTCCCACCATGTCCTTCACCGCGTAGCTCAGGCTGCGCGTCGACCGCTTCCCGCTCGGGATGGTGTCCAGGTAGCGATCGAACGCGTCCCGCACCCGGTCCCGGGTGGCGGCGTCCAGTTCGTGCGTGCCGCTGCGGTCCAGGCGGAAACGGCGGTCGTGGTCGACGATCGTGGTCTTCTCCGCGAGCAGGTCCACGCGTCTGGCCAGCCGCGCCCGGCACAGCACCCGGTGCAGGAGGCCGGTCGTGTTGTCCAGGCGCAGGCTGAACAGTTCGTCGCCGGGGTGTTCGGCGAACTTGCGCACCTGTGCGACATACGCCTTCACGTACGTCCGGACCAGGTGGGCGATCGTGTCGTCCGGGAAAGCCTTGTGCCAGCCCAGCAGTGCCAGGCTCGCCACGAACCGGCGCAGGTCCCAGGTGTACGAACCCAGGTACGCCTCGTCGAAGTCGTTGACGTCGAACACCAGCGTGCCCTCGGAGTCCATGTACGTGCCGAAGTTCTGCGCGTGCAGGTCGCCCTGCACCCAGATCCGGGACGTGCGCTCGTCGGTCCAGTCGTCCGGTTCGTCCGCCATGTCCGCGTAGAACAGGCACGCGCTGCCCCGGTAGAACGCGAACGGGTCGGCGGCCATCTTGCGGAACTTGTGCCGGAACGCGCCGGGGTCGGCGGACATCAGGTCCGCGAACGCGTCGCGCAGCACCTCGACGATGCGGTCACCTCGGGCGTCCACGGACGACTCCTCTCTCGGGCGGTCCTGCCCAGTCAAGCCGAAGGCGGTGAACGGCGGGTGTCATCGCGTCCGGAAGCGGTCCAGCTCACGTCGTTCCCGTTTGGTCGGACGCCCGGCACCCCGGTCGCGCTTGGCCACCGGGACCTCGGGCGGTGGCTTCGGGGTCCGGTCCAGGAAGCACGTCACCGCGTCGGCGGCACCGACGCGCTTCTGGATCACCCGGACGACCTCGACGATCCTCGTGGTGTCGCCGACCCGCGCCCGGACCTGGTCGCCGGGCACCACGGTGCTCGCGGGCTTGGCCGGGCGGTCGTTGATGCGGACGTGCCCGGCCCGGCAGGCCGCCGCGGCGTCGGGCCGGGTCTTGGTCAGGCGGACCGCCCACAGCCAGCGGTCTACTCGGGTGGACTCCACGCCACCCATCATCCTCCGCGTGCCTAAGGTCGGGGGAATGGGGACTGTGGAGTGGTTGGCCGCGTGGGCGGCACAAGCCGGGGGACGGGTCGTGGTGGGGATCGACGGGCCGGGTGCCGCGGGGAAGTCGACGTTGGCCGCGGCACTGGCCGCCGAGCTGGGCGCCGTGGTCGTGCACACCGACGACTTCCACCTGCCCTCGGCGGAGCGGGTGGGGAACGGCTACGACCTGGCTCGGCTGCGGGTCGAGGTGTTCGAGCCCGCGGCGGTCGGGAAAACGACGCGGTACCGCCGTTACGACTGGCCCGACGACCGGTTGGCCGACTGGGTGCAGTTGCCCGGTGACGTGCCGTTGGTCGTCGAAGGGGTGTACAGCACGTCTTCGGCGGTACGGGGCTTTTGCACCACGACCGTGTTCTGCCGGGCCTCGCCCGAGGTGCGGTTGAGCCGGGGCCTGGCCCGGGACGGCGAGGCCGCGCGGTCGCGGTGGGTCGACGAGTGGATGCCCGCCGAGGACCGGTACTTCGCCGCCGAACGGGTCGAGGAGGCGGCCGACGTCGTGGTCCTCGGCGAGCACGGCGAGTTCCGGGTGATTCAGTCCCGGCGTCCGGGGGGAGCGTCGTAGACGAGCGTGTAGCGCCAGAACAGGCGACGTCGGATCCGGGCACCCGGCAGCTCCCGCCCGGCCGCGGCCCGGATCTCGGCCAGGGTCTCGGACGCGACCGCGGTCGGCGCCGTCATGTGTGGCGGCGGTGCGTCGGCGCAGGCGGGGTGTCTGAGCAATCCCACGACGGGGTTGGCGAGGACGGCGGGCAGGTCCACGAGCAGTCGCGGGGACCTGTCGTCGCGGTAGCAGCCGACGACCACGAGCCGTCCGCCCGGCGTGAGGCTGTCCCGCAGTTCACGCAGGGTCGGTTCGAGCGGGAGGTGGTGCAGGACCGCGACGAGCGTGATGGCGTCCCACCGCCGCTGCCGGTCGCGCGCGGCGAAGTCGGCTCGCTCGACGGTGATCCCGGACCGGCCGGCGAAGCGTTCCGCCGCCACGCGCGCGGTCGCGGGGTCGGGTTCGAGCCCGGTGACCGTGGTGGCCCGGTGGCGTAGCCGGGCGACGAGGTTGCCCGTGCCGCAGCCGACGTCGAGCACGTGCCGCGCGCCGGACGCGGCCACCCGACGGGCGACCCACGGGCCGTAGTGGTCGTTGTGGCTCCAGGGGTGTCGCCGGTTGAAGCGTTCGAGACGGGTCAGCAGCACGACGCCATTGTGCGGGAGTTTGCGCGGCGACGGCACGGGTACGGAATTGCGCAGTAGGCCCGCGCGGGTCGTTCCCGAGGGGAAGGAGTGGTCGCGTGTGGACGCCGCCCGTCGTGTCCGTCGAGGAGTGGGACGCCGCCCGGGAAGTGCTCCTGCGCAAGGAGAAGGAGCACACCCGGGCCAAGGACGCGTTGGCCGCCGAGCGTCGTCGGCTGCCGTGGGTCCGGGTCGGGAAGGAGTACGCCTTCGAGGGACCGCGGGGACGTGTGGGTCTGCCGGACCTGTTCGAGGGACGGCGTCAGCTCATCGTCTACCGGCATTTCTTCGAGCCGGGGGTCGCCGACTGGCCCGCGGGCGGGTGCAGTGGCTGCGCGCTGTTCACCGACAACCTCGGCCACCTCGCGCACCTCAACGCCCGTGATGTCACGTTCGTGCTGGTCTCCGCGGCTCCGCAGGCCGACATCGCGCGGTACCGCGCCTGGATGGGCTGGGCCGGTGTGCCCTGGTACACGACGCTCGACGACTTCTCGGCGGACTTCGGCGTCGAGGAGTACTTCGGGCTCAACGTCTTCATCCGCGAGGGCGACGCGGTCCACCGCACCTACTTCACCAACGGGCGCGCGGCGGAGCAGATCGGCACCGTCTGGAGCCTGCTCGACCTCACCCCGCTCGGCCGCCAGGAGGAGTGGGAGGACTCGCCGGCGGGCTACCCGCAGGAGCCGCCGTACCGGTGGTGGCGCCGCCACGACGAGTACGGCACCGCCGAGGACGCCGGCTGAGCGGCGGGCGTCAACCCAGGAGATCTCAGCCCGGGAGATCTCAGCGCAGCGGGGTGTGGGCCGGGTCGACCCGTTCCGACTCGCGCACGGGACCCGGTGGCGTGCCGGTGCCGAAGGGGCTGCCGCCCAGCGCCTCGCGGCCGTGCGGGCTCGTCCAGTCCGACAGGTCCGGCCCCTGCGGCACGATGCCGGTCGGGTTGATGTCCCGGTGCACCACGTAGTAGTGCTCTTTGATCTGCGCGAAGTCGACCGTGTCGCCGAACCCGGGGGTCTGGAACAGGTCGCGGGCGTAGCCCCACAACGCGGGCATCCCGCTGAGCCGGTCGCGGTTGCACTTGAAGTGGCCGTGGTACACCGGGTCGAAGCGGACCAGCGTGGTGAACAGCCGCACGTCCGCCTCGGTGATCGTGTCGCCCACCAGGTAGCGCCGACCGGTCAGCCGTTCCTCCAGCCAGTCGAGCGCGGTCCACAGCCGACCGTACGCTTCGTCGTACGCCTCCTGGCTCCCGGCGAAGCCGCAGCGGTACACGCCGTTGTTGACCTCGGTGAACACCCTCCGGTTCACCTCGTCGATCTCGGCGCGGTGCGCGGCCGGCAGCAGGTCCGGGGCACCTTCGCGGTGGTGGTCCCGCCATTCCGTGGAGAAGTCCAGGGTGATCTGCGCGAAGTCGTTGGTGGCCACCGCGCCCGTGGTCGTGTCCACGATCGCGGGCACCGTGATGCCCCGGGGGTAGTCCGGCTGCCGCTTGAAGTACGCCTCCTGGAGTCGGGAGATGCCCAGCACCGGGTCCTTCCCGCCGGGGTCCAGGTCGAACGTCCACGAGCGGGCGTCGTGGGTCGGCCCCGGCAACCCCAGCGACAGCACGTCCTCCAGGCCGAGCAGGCGCCGGACGATGATCGTGCGGTTCGCCCACGGGCACGCGCGCGCCGCGATCAGGCGGTAACGGCCCGGTTCGACCGGGTAACCCTCCGCGCCGTCCTCGGTCACCCTGGTGGTGATGTACCGGCTGTCGCGGGTGAACTCCTTGCCCTTGACCGAGTACTTGCCGCCTTCGCCGTGCTCCGGGTGCTCGCTCACGCCGTCGAGCCTACGCGGGTCGGTGCCGTCGGCCACTCGGCCGACGGGCACCGACCCGTCTTTCGGAAGGACGGGAGGCGTGCCGCAACGCCTCCCGTCGTGGTCTAGCCGCGGAACGGTCCGAGCAGCTCGTCGACGGTGAACAGGCGGCCGTGCTTGAGCACCGACCGCACGTTCGCCAACACCCCGACGTCCTTCGACGGGTCGCCCTCGACGAACGACAGGTCGGCCAGCTTGCCCACCTCGACGCTGCCCAGGTCGGCCTCCACGCCCAACTGCCGCGCGGACAGCAGGGTCGCGGACTGGAACGCCTGGAACGGGCTCAGCCCGTACTTCGCCAGCGCCCGCAGGTTCAGGTGCAGTGCCAGCGCCGTGGTGTCCAGCGGCGCGTCCGTGCCCGCCAGGATCACCCCGCCCGCGTCGACGATCTTCTTGACCACCTGCACCTGCCGCCGGGCCTGCTCGGCGTTGCCGTCGAGGAACCCGCACGGGCCGCGCCCCTGCGCGCACAGCAGCTTGGCGTTGAGCACCTGCTTGTCCTGCGGCGTGAACAGGGCCCGCACCCGCGGGTCGGTGACCAGACCCGGGTCGTCGGCCAGCAGCGAACTCGCCGCGAAGATGGTGGTGCTGAACGGCATCTTGCTCTGCCCGGCAAGCTGGAGCACGTCCTGGTACGGGCCGCCGAGCGACGAGTCGCGGGCGAACCCGAAGCCCCACTTGGACGGGCCCGCGATGTGCTCCTTCATGTCGACGCCGTGGCCGACGGCCGGGTACAGGTAGTGCGACGTGGTCGGCACGCCGAGCTTGTGCGCCTTGCGCGCCACGGCCGCCTGCCACTTGACCGGGAACGTCTCGTAGGTCTTGACCAGGTCGTACCCGAGTTCGCGCACCCGGGTCCACTCCAGCTCCAACTGCTGCTCGGTGCGCACCGGGCGGGCGAAGTCCCAGCCGACCTGCGGGCCTTCGAGCATCTCGCCGGTCGCGAACAGGCGCGGGCCCAGGCGGGCGCCGGAGTCCAGGGCCTCGCGGTCCTCGACCGACCGGTAGGCCGGGTCGCCGGTGGACCGGGTCGTGGTGATGCCGTAGGACAGCAGCAGCCGGCCCTGCCGGTCGCCGAACGACTTGGCCTTGATCTGCTGGTGGTTGTGCATGTCGATCAGGCCGGGCGTGACCGTGTACTTGGAGGCGTCGACGTAGGTCCACCCGGCGCGTCGGGGACGGTCGCGGTGCGGTTCGATCGCCACGATCCGGCCGTCGACGACGACGATGTCCACGTTCTCGCGTGGCGTGGGGTCGCGCCCGTCCCACAGCTTCCCGGCGTGGATCACCTTGCGACCGGTTTGGTTGTCGCGCTGGAACGTGAGGTCCTGCGGGACGTCGGTGGTCCGACCGGCCAGCGTCACGGTCTTGAGCCGGCCGTTGTTCAGGTACAGCACGGTGTTCGAGTCGCCCGCCCAGGTCGGCGCGTCGCTCGCCTCGGTGGTCAACCGGCGCGACGCACCGGTCGGCCGGCCGTTGGGCGCGGTCGCGGTGACCCACAGGACGCCGTCCTGGGAGAACACGGTCCACCGGCCGTCCGGCGAGATCACCGGACCGTCGTCGCCGCGCGTGGAGATCGACGTGCCGGGGGAGAAGGTCTGCTGCGCGCCGGACGCCACGTCCAGCACGAGGATGTGGTTGGCGTTGTTCACCGACACGGCCTGGACCAGCGCGGTGCCGTCGCCGGACCAGCTCACGCGACCGGGCGCGTTCTGCGGCCCGAGTACGCGGGTCTGCATGCCGGACGCGAGGTCGACCGTCCAGGTCTGCGCGTTGTTGTCCTGGTAGGCCAGCCGACGCCCGTCGGGCGAGAACGCGGGTCCGATCTCGCTGCCGGTCCCGGAGGTCACGCGGCGCTCCGCGTTCGTGGCCAGGTCGCGCACGTACAGGTCGACGCTGCCGCCCTTGTCCGACGCGTACGCCAACAGCTTGCCGTCCCGCGACCACGCCGGGTCGGTCTCGTAGAAGTCGTCGTCGGTGAGCGCCTTGGCCTTGCCGCCGACCGGCAGCAGGTACAGGTCGTTGAGCGCCTTGAACGCCACGGTCCTGCCGTCCGGGGACAACGCGGGCGACACGATGCCCTTGACCCGCTGCGGATCGCGCGAGTCGAAGTCGTACTTCTTGCGCGGGTAGTCGTCACGCGCGATGGTCAGCGTGGCGGCGAACGGCACGCCGACGGTCGCGCCCGAGGCGACGTTCGTCCGGTAGATCTTGCCGTCGGCGCCGTAGACCAGTTCGTCCTTGGACGTCCAGCGCGCCGGGAAGGGGAAGACGTCGGCGAACGCGGCGACCGGTCGCAGCGCGCCGTTCTCCCAGACGGACAGCGTGCGCCCGCCCTGACCGGTCCGCAGCACGGCCAGCCGCTTGCCGTCCGGCGACCACGAGGGCGCGGCCAGGAAGCCCTGCCCGCCCGGGATGACGACGGTGCGCGTCCGGCTCGCCAGGTCCAGGTTGCGGACCTCGTTGCCCGCCAGGTAGGTGAGCTGCCTGCCGTCGGGGGTGTAGGTCGGCGCGCTCTCGTCGACCGGGTCCGTGGACAGCAGTTCCATCGCGCCGGTCCGGGCGTCGATCTGCCACAGGTCCTTGGCGCCGTCCGGTCCGGTGGCGTAGGCGATCTTGCGCCCGTCCGGCGACCAGGCCGGCTGCACGGCGTCGAACGGGTTGTCCGACAACTGCCGGACGCCGGTGCCGTCGGCCTTGATCGTGGCGATCCGGGACCGCCCGTCGGCGAACGACTGGAGCGCGATGGTCGAGCCGTCGGGGGAGAACGTCGGCCAGAACGGGTCGAGGAAGTCGTCGGCCAGCGGCTTCGCGGTGCCGCCGGCGGCGGGCACGGAGAACAGCCGGCCCTGGAGGTCGAACACGAGCGTGCCGTCGCGGGGTGACGCGGCGACGGCGAGGTTGGTGCCCTCGGTGACGGTGATGTCGGTGGTGGTCCGCTTCGGTGCCGCCGCGGTCGCGGGCGACGTCACCGGCACGGCGGCGACCAGCACGAGTGCCAGCGCCAAGCCGCCGAACCGCCGGTGATTCGGGGTTCTCATCACACACTCCTCGGTCGGGCGGGTCGCGGAACCGGACACGGGGACGGTGCCCGGTTCCGCGACGACGTCGGTCAGAGTCCGAACGCGAGCAGGACGTTTCCGTGGTCGCTCGGGTAGCCCGGCCAGTAGCCGGACTGGACGTAGAGCATCCCGTTGGACACCACCGCGCCGCCGCCGCCGGACAGCGAGCTGCCGGTGCCGGTCAGGCCGTTGACGCCGGTGAAGTCGCGGACGGTGTCGTACTCCCACAGGACCTTGCCGTCGCGCGAGTCGTAGACCCGCATCTTGCCGTCGACACTGCCCTCGTAGAGCAGGCCGGGACTGGTCGTCACGGCCGGGGTGTGCGCGAGCTTGCACACGGTCGGGAACTTGGCCGCGCCGCCCTTCGTGCAGCCGTCGGCCGGGTTGGGCGTCTGCCAGACGATGTCGCCCTTGGTCGGCTCCAGCGCGTAGACGACGCCGGGATTGCCCCAGTTGGTCGCCGCGTACACGCGGGTGCCGTCGAAGCTGCTGCCCCACTGGATGCCGGACAGGCCGCCGCCGGGCATCGGCACGGAAAGCTGCCGCCGCCACTGCACCGCACCGGACTTGGCGTCGAACACGTGGTACACGCCGCTCTTCTGGCCGACGCCGACGAGCGTGCGGCCCTTGACGCGCAGGATCGTCGGGGTGGCGCCGATGTCGTAGTCGAGCGCGGTGCCGTCCTTCTGGCCGGGGCAGTAGCCCTCGTTGTCCGGGATGCCGCACAGCAGACGCCACGTGTCGGCCTTGGTCACCTGCTGCTTCCACCGCACCGCGCCGGACTTGGCGTCGAGGGCGAGCAGGGAGTCGAAGTCGCCGGTCGTGCCCGTGTAGAGCTGGCCGGTGCCGACGTAGAGGGTGCCGGTGCGCTCGTCGAGCACGGGCGAACTCCACACGCCGGCGCCGGAGGGCTCGTACTTCGCCACGCCGTTGGGCCAGGTGCCGGTCTCCTTGGGCTCGGGCGTGGTCCAGTAGCGCCACGCCAGTTCGCCGGTGTCGGCGTCGAACGAGTCCAGGTGGCCGCGGAACGTGCAGCACGGGTACTTCGGGTCGAAGGTGACGTTCTCCGAGCTGGACGCGCCGACGTAGATCCGGCCGTCGTGGTACAGCGGGGAGCTGGTGTGCATGCCGGAGGCGTGCGTCTCGGTGTCCTTGGCCCACAGCACCTTGCCGGTGCGCTGGTCGAGCGCGTAGAGGTAGCCGCGGCTGTCGCCGAAGTAGACCTTGCCCCGGGCCACGGCCGGCGCGTCGGTCACGGCGGCGCCGGGCTGCGCCGGGTCGACGGAGGCCAGGTCGAACGTCCACCGGCTCGCGCCGGTTTTCGCGTCGAGGGCGTGGAACTTGCCGTCGGGGCTGCCGAAGAAGATGTCGCCGCCGACGACGGCCGGCTGGCTTTTCGCCGGGAATGGGCTCTTCGGATAGGCGAAAGCCCACTTCAACGTGAGTTTTCCGGCGGTGCGCGGCGTGATGCGGTGTTCGGTTGCCGCGAACCGCGATCCGCCTTTGTCCCCGGTCAAGGACGACCAATCGCCGATCCCGTGCGGGCGGGGTTGTGCGGGCGCTGTCGCCGTGCCGACGAGCAGCAGCGCGGCAGCGCCGACCAGGGCGAGTGCACTGCGTTTTCCAACGGGCACAGGCACTTCCACTCCTTTCGGTGGGCGGCCTGCGACTCACCGTACCGAGCCGTCCCCGAAAAGCGATGCGCCAAGCGAACCAATTCGAAACAAGACGCGGGAATGTGTTCGGTCAATCGCCCGCAATACTATTAAGTGGGGTGCGTGGTGATTGTCGCGCGCGATCGGGTCTTATTCCGGGACTGCTCGAATACCGCTGGTCCGGCGGCACCGGGGCACCGCCGGACGGCAGGCGGGTTCAGTAGGCGAAGACCTGGATCTCGTTCACGCGGGTGTAGATCGGCTGGTGGGAGGGTCCGACCTTGGCCAGGATCTTGACGCCGACGGTCTTGCGCGGCGCGAACCACAGGGACACCTTCGAGGAGGTGTTGTAGTTGTACGTGCGGACGGTGTCCCACCAGCCGCCGCTCTCGTGCAGCACCTGGACGTCGAAGTCGCGCAACGGGTAGCCGTCGGACGTGTAGACGACGATGCGGCCGACGGAGCGCTGCTCGGACCAGCGGACGAAGACCCACTCGGGGTTGGTCGTCGGCGACCGGCCCTCGGCGTTGGCCCAACTGTGGTCGCCGCCGAGGGTGGTGGCGGTGTCGCCGTCGTTGACCTTCGCGGCCGAGTAGCCGGGGAACGTGGACGACGCCTGGGCGACGCCGCCCCGGGCGATGTTCTCGTCGGGCACCGGCGGCATCGTCGACGACGGGACGGACGACGACGTGGGTGGCGGTGTCGTCGACGACGAGGACGGCGGCGTCCACATGGTCGGCGTGGACGCGATCTCGGCGAGGCCGGGCGTCCCGGCGGTCGGGTCGGCCACGGCGGCCGGGGCGAGCGCGATCACGACGGCGAGGCCGAGGAGGGCGAGGGCGGCACGGAGTGGTCTTGGCACAGGGGTGCTCACCAGGGGTCCTTTCGGAGTGCAGGGTGGTGCCGGGGCAAGTCCGCCCCGGTGGGAAAACCCTGCCGTGCCGCCCTCGCGGCGCACACCGCCGATTTGGGTAAGAGTGTTTACGACCGATCGGTCAGCGGTTCCAGACCTGGATCTCGTTCACGCGCACGTGGCCGGGCTGGTGGTCCGGTCCGTGCTTGGCCAGCACGCGGACGCCGACGACGTCGCGGCGGCGGTCGGCGAACTCGACGGACGTCGCCTGGTTGCCGGTCACGGTCTCGACCGTCTCGTAGTCCGACTCGTCCTCGAAGAGGATCTGGAGGTCGAAGTCGCGCAGTTCGTAGCCGTCGGTGGTGAACACGACGATCCTGCGCACGTCGCGCGGCCGGTCGAGTTCGACCTGCACCCACTGCGGGTCCAGTGGCGGGTAGTCGACCAGCGCGTTGTTGCACCAGCTGTGCGCGGCGCCCAGCGTGGTCGCCGGGTCGCCGTCGTTGACCTTCGCCGCCGCGTAGCCGGGGAAGGTGGAGGACGCGGTCGCCTCGCCGTCGGGCGCGTAGTTGCGGTCGGCCGCCGAGGCGACCCCGGCCGAGGCGGTCAGCAGGAAGAGGACGCCGAGCAGGATTCCGAGCGGTCTTCGGACGGTCATCGTCACGGTCCTTCCGGGAAACCGGGGTGGACGACCTGCCCACCCCGGCTCCCGAACATGCCGCGCCCGCCACACCGCGCGTACCGCCGACCCGGTATGCCTGCATGCCACGGCACAAGGCCTACAGCACCGCGACCCCGGGCAGGAGGCCGCCGAAGACGAGCAGTGCCAGCGTCACGGCGACCGCGTAGTTCTCCAACGGCGTCAGGTCCCGCTCGCCGGTCTCCGCCGAGGTCCCGGTGAACAACGCGAGGAATCCGCGCACCACGGCGATCCCGGCCACGGCGACCGCGACCAGCAGGCACGCCACGGCGGCCGGTGCCGCGTGGTCGAGCAGGTGGTGCGCGGTCGCGAACCCGGCCAGCAGCGGGAAACCCGCCAGTGCCAACCCGAAACCGAGGTAGGCCACCGCGAGCCGGGGCGTGCGGGACAGGTCGCCCACCGGTGTGCCGAACGACAACGCGTCCCGGCGCGCGGCCAGCGCGCCGACCGTCATCGCCAAGCCCGAACCGGCGAGCACCGCCGCCGCCCATCCACCGCCGGCGAGCACGATCCCGTTGCCGCACACCAGGAGGAACGCCAGCGAACGGCGCCCGTCGGTCTGCACGACCGCGAACACCGCGCCGCACAACGCGGTCACGACACCGATGACCGTGGCGACCGCCGACTCGGGCACGACCAGTCCCAGCGGGACGGTGCCGAACGCGACCACCAGGCCCATCGGCGCGGTGCCGACGAACCGGGGGAACCACGCGTGCGCCGGCACCGCCGCGGCCCGGATCGCCAGACCCAGCACCACGAACACGTCGACACCGGTCGCGACGCCGACCGCCACCAGCACCAGGCTCGGCACCTGGTGCAGGGCGAACAGCCGTCCGGCGCCGCCCGGTCGGCCACGCAGCCCCGACCACGCCAGCCACGCGGACACCGCCAGCAGCACCAGGTCGACCACTTCGGACCGCACCACGGTGAACGCGCACGACACCGCGACCAGCAGCAGCGCGCGGGCCAACACCCCCGGCGGGTGCGTGGACACCGGCGCCATCGCCGCGACCAGCACGCCCGACAGCGCGATCGCCGCGCACAGCAACGCCTCGTGCCGGGTGTGCACCAACGCGACCGGAATGTCCACAGTGGACGTGAACAGCTCGGCGATCGCGAGCGCCGCCGCACCGGACGTCCAGTACACGGCCTTGCGCCGGGCCGCCCGCGCGTCGGCCTGCGTCCCGGCGGCGGCAGCGGCGCCCAGCAGCGCCAGCACGACCGCGATCGGGGCGAGCGCGATCACCGGGTCACCGCCGGGTCCACCGCGAGCCGCTCATCCGCGTCGCCGATCCGCCGGACCGCGCGCACGAGCCCGCCGACCACCCGTTCCACCAGCACGGCGTCCACGTGGCCGCGTTCCAGCGCGAACCGGTACAGCCGACGCCGCAGCGGCGCGGGCACCAGGCGTTCCAGGTGCCGACCCGTGCGCGGCACCGGTCCGCCCAGGGACTGCTCCAGGTGGTGGTGGTCGTGCAGCAGGCTCGGCGACCGCAGGATCTGCGCGCTGCGCATCGTGGCGTGGCACAGCAGGTGCACCAGCGCGAGCACGTGCCAGCCCAGGCCGATCTCCACGAACACCAGGCCGACCTGCGTCATCGACGCGAACGCCAGCGAACTCTTGATGTCCGTCTGCGCCCGGCCGACCAGCGACGCGTACACCGCGGTGACCGCGCCGACGACCGTGATCACGACCGGTACCGCCGCCACGTCCGCCCACTCCGGCGCGGTGCGCAGCAGCAGGTACGGACCCAGGCTGACCGAGATCGCGCCGTAGAAGATCGCGCTCGACGGCGTCGGGCCTTCCATGGCGCGCGGCAGCCAGCCGCCCAGCGGGAACTGCGCGGCCTTGCCCAGCGAGCCGAACACCAGCAGCAGGCCCGCCGCGAGCGGCGGCCCGTCGTGGTGCACGACCAGCGCGGCACCGAGCACGCCGACGTCGCACACCCGGTAGGTGACGAACGCGCGCAGCCCGTGCGCGACCGGGCCGCGCCGGCGGTGGAAGAACGCGATCAGCAGCGCCGACGACAGACCCGTCAGCTCCCAGCCCACCACCAGCAGGTCCAGCGTCCCGGCCAGCACGACCAGTTCCACCCCGGCCAGGAACAGCGCCAACAGCAGGTGGAACCGCGCGTAGCCGGGGTCGCGGTGCAGGTAGCGCCGCGAGAACGCGCCGACCAGCGTGCACAGCAGCGCGGCCAGCACGGCGAGCGGTACGGACACCCCGTCGCCCAGGAGCACGAGCGGGAAGCCCTCGAACCACGTGCCGAGCCGGGCCGTCACCGGGCCGCCCGACAGCACGCCGAGCCCGGTCAGCGCAGCCGCCAGCGCGGTCGCCGCCGCCGAGCCGACCACGAGCCGGTTCACCAGGTCCTCGGACGGGCGGCGGCCCAGCCACAGGGCCGCCGCCAGGCCGAGGAACACCGCCGCGGGCAGCAGCGCCGCGACGACCAGGGGAGAGGACGCGGTCACCGGGCGGCCACCGGAACCGGGACCTCCGCGCCGGTGAGCACGTGCGCACAGCCGAGGTGGTCGCGTTCGCCCGCGTAGACCTGCGCGGACCGGGTGACGACCGGGAACTCGGTGCGCTCCGGCGCGTAAGGCTGGAACGAGCCGTCCTGGAAAACGTGCACCGCATTGGTGTCCGGGCACCACGACACGAACTGGATCCATCCGTTGCCCACCAACCGGTTGAGCACCGCATGGCCGTTCAGGATGGCGTTGAGCCGGTCCGGCGCCGCCTCCACGACCAGCAGCAGCCGCACCGGTTCGTGGATCTCGACCATCTGCCACGGCAGCCCGGTGCGCAGGTCGGACGCGTGCCCGTCCATCACGCCCAGCAGCCCGGTGATGTTGTGCGGCAGCTTCGTGCCGCAGCCGTAACCCGCCGGGTCGACGAAGCTGAAGTAGTACTCCAGGTTGATGCCCGCGCACACCGGGCCGACCGCGCCGAGCAGCGCCGTGAGCAGCGCGTCGTCGTTGTCGCCCGCCACGTCGTAGGACGCCAGGAACGCGCGCCGGTCCAGGTACAGGCCCCGGGTCCGGGCACGCCGGCCGACGATCGCCACCGCGTTGGTCGCGTGCCCGTACTCCGGACGCGGTTGACCCAGGTCGACGGCGTGCTCCTCGGCGTGCGCCAGGGCGTCCTCCAGGGCCAGGTCGGTCGGCGTCGACTCGAACCGGCGGCAGCGCTCGTGCGCGGCCAGCACGCACGCGTGCGCGATGGAGTCCTTGGCCTGGCGCAACGGTTCCCCGTGCGACTCGGGCACGAGGTCCTCGTCGTAGTAGCGCATCGTGTCGTCGCACGTGTTGTGGTAGCCGCCGACGAACCACGTGCCGTCCGGGATCGGGATGCCTCGTTCGGCCAGCACCTCCCGCACGCGCGGGTCGTTGGCCATCATGGCGAACGCGCGCGCGTTCGGACCACCACGGCCGCCGCCCGTCGCACCGCAGTCGTGCGCGGACTCGTGCGGGTTGTTCATGCTCGACGACCCGTGCCCGATGATCAGGACCAGCGGGCTCTGGTCGCGGTGGAACCCGGCCGTGCGCGCGACCGTGCCGACGATGTCGGCCATCTCCGGGACGGAGAAGTCGGTCTCCAACCGCGTCTTCGGCCCGCCGTGGCCCGACCGGTGCTCCCAGCGGTGCGCGGCGCGGGGGAACAGGCAGCGGCCGACCAGGGACGCCAGGCCCGCCGCGCCCATCGCGATGCTGAGCAGGCCGCCCCGGGCCAGCGTGCGGCTGCCCACCGACAGCAGGTTGGTCCACCCGGCGCGCAGCCGGCGGCCGGGTACGACGTCGTCGACCGCGCGTTCGGTGACGTGGTGCGTCGGCGTGACGACGACCGGGCACAACGGACGCGCGCGCACGTCGTCCAGGCCCTGGTAGTTCATGGCCACGCCGAAGAAGCCCGCGAAGCCGAACGTCTCGACCTCGGGGCAGCTCTCCTCCAGGTGCCGGCGCACCGACTCCTCGCGCTCGTCCAGGCAGAACACGGCCTGGAACGCGGGCTTCCCGGTCGGCTCGACCACGTTCTGGTGCGCGATCAGGCCGTCGAGCACGCCGACCCGGTGCCGCCGCTCGTACGCCAGGTGCAGCAGGCGGCGGCGTTCGAGGTCGTCGCACCGGTCGACGACGGCCAGCCACGTCGCCGCGTGCGCGTGGTCGGGCAGGTCCACGTCCATCCGTCGGGCGAGCACGTACGCCTCGTAGGCGCGTTCGAGCGTGCCGTGGTGGTGCTGCGCCAGTGGTTCCGGTTCGACGTCGGCGCGCACGTACCGCAGCGCGAACACGTCGAGGACGAGCTGCACGGCCAGGAAGTCGACCAGCCGGGCCGGGTGCGGGTCGACCGGCGCCCGGTCGGGCCGGTGCTCGAACTGGCGCACCATGCCCGCCCAGCCGCGCAGGGACAGCAGGGTCGCCGTGACGACGGCCTCGCGGTCCGACCACGCGACGTCCAGTTCGTCCAGCGCCCACTCGACCGCGTGCTCGGCCGTCCAGTCCGACCGGTCGCGCAGGAACGCGGGCAGGCCGCGCAGGAACGGGTCCAGCACGGCGCCCGGCCCGGCGTAGAGCGACCGGAACGCGGCGAACAGGCCGTGCTCCCGATCGGGCATCGGCCAGTAGGCCACGCCCTGGTCCAGGAACGCGGCCGTGAGCCGGATCAGCAGCGGGTGCGTGAGCAGGTCCGCGTCGATCCCGGTCTCGGTGAGCACGCGGTCGCGCGGCCGGACGGCGGGCGTGCCGGCGGCGCCGGTGGGCGGCTCGGCGGTGAGCAGCCGGGCCCACCGCGGGTCGGTGACGTCGACCGCGTCGGTCTCGTCCAGCAGCCAGCGCAGGGCGGCCCCGCGCGGCACCTCGACCAGGGCGCCCAGCCGCAGCTCGTGGAACCGGCGCGCGGTCGGGCCGCCGGGCACGACCGGTTCGCCGTCGTCGGGCACCTCGGCGGCCACGACCGCCGCGATGTCGGCGGGCGTGATCCGGCCGTCGGCCAGGAATCCGTGGAACGTGGCCTCGCTCAGGTACGGCTGCGTGCCGAACACCTCGGCCGCGCGGGCGACCGCGTCGGCGAAGGGCAGGTGTTCGAACGCGTGCAGTGTGTTGTGGTGGACGAACGCCTGTAAGGGACCCTGCTCGGGGAGCAGGGTCGCGGCGCGGTCCACCAGCTCGGCGACCGGGTTCATCGCGCCCGCCTCCGCGTGGCCTGCGGGTGCGCGGACGAGGCGACCAGGTCGTCGAGACCCTCGACGGTGAGCGTGGCGTTCGGCAGTTCCTTGCCCAGCTCTTCCAGACGCGACAGGAACGTGTGGTCCACGACGGCCGCGTCCCGCACGTCGACGATCACCTCGGTGACGTCGTCACCGGCCTTGGCGATCGCGCGCCGCAGCGGCAGCAGGGCCGGGAACACGGCCGCGCCCGGGATCCGCACCCGCAGCACCGAGCCGACCCGGGTGACCTGCGGCCGGGGCCGCACGAACGCGGGCAGCGGCACGCCGCGCACCAGGTGCAGCACGATCTTGAGCGCCAGGCCGGAGGCGACGCCGACCAGCAGGTCGGTGGCGAGCGTGACGATCAGCGTGGTCAGGAACAGCGCGAGCTGGTCGAGGCCGATCTTCGTGACGTGCCGGAACTCGTGTGGCGAGGCCAGTCGGAAGCCGGTGTAGACCAGCATCGCGCCGAGCGCGGCCAGCGGGATCGTCTGCACGATGCCGGGGATGAGCGCCACGAACAGCAGCAGCACGATGCCGTGCGTGACGTTGGACCAGCGGCTCTTCGCGCCCGAGTCCAGGTTGGCCTTGCTGCGGACGATCTCGGAGATCATCGGCAGACCGCCGATCAACGACGACGTCAGGTTGCCCGCGCCGATGGCGAGCAGGTCGCGGTTGAGGTTGGACGGGCGCTTGGACGGGTCCATGGAGTCGACCGCGAGCACGGTCAGCGTCGACTCGATGGTGCCGATCAGCGCGAACATCACGATGTACTGGATGGACGTGCCGCTGAGGATCTGCGAGAAGTCCGGGAACGTGATCGCGTCGAGCAGCGAGCCGGGCAGCCGGACCAGGTACTCCGGGCCCAGGTGGTGCGCGCCGAGCAGTTCGTAGTCGTGCGGGCGGTCGACGTGCAGCAGCAGGCCGACCGGGATGGCGACCGCGAGCACGATCAGCGGCGCGGGCACGACCTTGCTCCACCGCGCCCGGACCATCGGCAGGCCGAACAGGATGAGCAGCGACAGCACGCCGATCAGCAGGATCAGCGGGTTGGCCGTGGCGAGGCTGTGCGGGATCTCCGCGATGAGCCCGAAATTCGACTGGGCCTGCGGCTTCACGCCGAGCACGACGTGCGCCTGCTTGGCGATGATGATCACGCCGATGGCGGCGAGCATGCCGTGCACGACCGACGGCGACATGGCGACGCCGATGCCGGCCGCACGCACCAGGCCGAACACGATCTGGAGCAGCGCCGCGACGACGCCGACCGCCAGTGCCCGGCGGTAGCCCGCGACCAGGTCGCCCTGGCCCAGGTCGTGCACGGAGCCCACGGCGATGACGATGAGGCCGGCGGCCGGTCCCTTGATGGTGAGCGGCGCACCGCCGAGAAGACCGCCGAGAATGCCGCCGACGATCGCCGTGAGCACACCGGCGATGGGCGGGAATCCACTGGCCACCGCGATGCCCAGGCACAACGGCAACGCGATGAGGGCGACCAGGAATCCGGCCTTTATGTCGGTTTTGGGAGCTGCGCGGCCAATATCGGCCGTTTCTGGGACGGCCTGACCGGAATGTCTGGTTCGGTCCGATTTGCTGGCCATGGGAATGGTCCTTCTGTGGGCGCGACAGGGTGCCGCAGCCGTTGATTTCCGACTGCGGTTACAGGGCGGACTCGGGGTGGAATCCGGTCGGCGGCGGCCCACGGGCGGCGGTCGGGTCGACCAGGGCGGCGGGCAGGACAGGGTGGTCGCCCGCATCGGTTCCGTGGTCGATCGGAGGGGGTGTGACCAGGGCTTTCGGTTCCGGTCCCAGGTCGGCGGGGCCCGTTTCGCACCGGTCGAGGGCGCAGGTGAGCGCCTGGATGAGCAGCTGGTGCTCGGTGGTCTCGCGATGCGGGTGCGGGTCGGCGACCACGGGTGCGCCGAACAGGACGGAGAACTCGACGACAGCCGCGATGAGCAGTCGGAGAACACGCACGTCGACACCCCCCTGTATCGGACCGGTGATTGTCGGGAGGCTGTTTAGCGCTGGGTGCGCCGTGGCCGCAATCCGATTTGGCCGCTCGATCATTGCGGCCGTGTCGAGAAGCCGTCAAGACTCCGGCAGTCGCGTTTCAACAGACGGTGACGTGATCCAGGTCGCCTGTACTGCTTTCGGCGGCCGACATTCGTCCCGTGCCGTCGGCCGGCAAGCGCAATCGGTCGCACCGAATGCAGTCCCGGTTATCCGAAGAACCGCCGATCTGCGGGGGTCCGATTGTGGCTCTTTATCGCCCCGGTCACGGCCCGTGAGCCGTCCGATGATTGGACGGACGTACCGCCGGTGTGAATGGCACGCGGGGGTGTCGCCGCCCCGGCGGCTCGCCTATGGTTGTCCGGTAAAACACCCGACGCGGTATAAGAGAATCGGTATGGGGCTGTTCGACCGGTTTTGCGGGGCCTTTCAGTCCCGGGGGACTGCTCCGAACGGTCTCTTTTCGCGTCGATCGCACCCGTCGGCCGTCGGGTGCCCGTTTCCTCCCGTTCCGCCACGGGCTTCGTCGTGCCATCGTGATTCAACGCACAATTGGTCTGGACCTTAGGTCCGGTGACGAAAGGGTCGTGACGATGCGCGAAACGACGGTGTTACCGGGGACGCCCTGCGACGCACCGCGCGAGGGCGAGCTGCCGATGCACCGCTTGGAGGTGGCCCTGCCCAACTCCATGCCGTTCTCGATCGGCACGTTCGACGCCATCGGTCCCCTGTCGCACGCGCCCTTCCCGCACCGGCACACCTTCCACGAGATCGTGTACGTCACCGGCGGCAGCGGCGCGCACGTCGTGGACTTCGCGCGGTGGGACCTGAAACCACCGCACCTGTGCGTCATCTCGCCCGGTCAGGTGCACCACTGGGACGACGTGCGCGAGCTGGAGGGCTACGTCGTCCTGTTCACCGACGACTTCCTGATCGACCACCCGGCCGACCGGGAGGTGCTGCGCCGGCTGAGCGAACGCCCCTGGCTGACGTTGGACGACGACACCCGCGACCGGACGTCGTCGCTGATGCGCGAGCTGGAGGAGGAGTACCGGGAGTCCGCCGAGGGCGTCGAGTCCGTGCTGAGGTCCCTGCTGCACGTGCTCGTGCTGCGCGCCGCGCGACTGCCCGAGACCCCGTCCGCCACGATGCCCGCGCGCCCCGGCGCGGTGGCCGACGAATTCGCGCGGCTGCTGGGCCGTGCGGATCTCGACCTGTGGTCCGTGCGGGCGTACGCGGAACACATCGGGGTGACGCCCGGATACCTGACGGAGGCGGTCAAGGCGGCGACCGGTCGGACGCCCTCGCAACTGGTCCGCGAGGCGCGTGCGCACGAGGCCAAACGGCTGTTGGTGAAGACCGACCTGACCGTTCGCCAAGTGGGAAACCGGGTCGGATTCGTCGATCCTGCCTACTTCTGCCGCTTCTTCCGCCGCGAGACGGGGGTGAGTCCGGGCGACTTCCGGCGTGCGGGTGCCGGGAGACCGGTCGTACCGGCGCGCGTGGACGTTCACAGTTATTACGGCCCAGGAGATTCACCACGACCAGCCGCACCAGTCCATCGTCCACGCCGGACCGCCTAAATAGGTTCGTGATGAATCCCCGACGTCCCACCACAAGGAGCAGGCATGAACGCGCCTCTGGACGGCGAACACAGCTCGACCGAGCCGGCTGGGAATGATGCCGGTCTCCTGAGCCGCAAGACGGTCCTGCGTGCCGCCCTCGCGGCCGGTGTCGCGGTCCCCGTCGGCCTGATGGCCGTCCCGGCCCTCGCCCGCACGATCCCGGAGTCGGGTGGGCCGCTCGCCCTCACCCCGGCGTGCGACGACGGCGACCAGCCGACGATCCCGCAGACCGAGGGCCCGTACTTCAAGCCGAACTCGCCGCAGCGCACGTCGCTGATCACCGGCAGCACCCAGGGCACCCGCCTGACGGTGTCCGGCTACGTGTTCGGCCGCGCGTGCCAGCCGATCGCGAACGCGCTGCTGGACTTCTGGCAGGCCGACAACGCGGGCAACTACGACAACGTGGGCTTCACGTTCCGCGGCCACCAGTTCACGGACGCGAACGGCAAGTTCACGCTGACGACGATCGTGCCGGGCCTGTACCCGGGTCGTACGCGGCACATCCACGTCAAGGTCCAGGCCCCCGGCCGGTCGATCCTGACCACGCAGCTCTACTTCCCGAACGAGCCGCGCAACAACACGGACACCATCTACGACCCGCGGCTGCTCATGACCATGGGTCAGGACGGCAACGGCAAGACCGGTGCCTACGACTTCGTGCTGAACGTGCCGCAGACCACGACGACGCGGCCGACCACCACGACGACCAAGCCCACCGGTCCGACGGGCCCGACCGGCCCGACGGGTCCCACCGGCCCCACGGGTCCGGGCAACACCACGTGGGCGGTCGGCACGGCGTACGCGGCCGGCGCGAAGGTCACCTTCAACGGTTCGACCTTCACCTGCCTCCAGGGCCACACCGCCCAGCCCGGCTGGGAGCCGCCGACGACCCCGGCCCTCTGGCGCGCGGGCTGATCCCCGCTGCCGGGCACCGCGCCCGGCGCCCCGGTCCGGTGTCTTCCGTGTGATCCGGCGATCACACGGAAGACACCGCCCTGTCCCATCCCTGTGCCCCGAGTCCGCACGCGGACTCGGGGCACAGGGCGTTCCGGGGTGCTCGAACGCACATTTCGCGGTGTCCGAACGCACAACTCGCGGTGTCCGAACGTATGACTCGCGGTCTAGCTGTACTGCCCTGGGAGGTTGTGGACGTCCGACGCGACACGTAGTCGGATGATGTTGGAATGAGGGAGGGCCTCCGGGTTCGGTGTGGATTGCGACGTCTACACCAAGCCGACGGAGGCCCTCGTGACCCACGCTAACGCACCGCTGACTCCGGTGGGCAGGCTGCGCCTGGCCCGGTGTGTCGTGGAGGAGGGCTGGCCGCTGCGGCGGGCGGCCGAGCGGTTCCAGGTCTCGCCGACCACCGCGGCCCGCTGGGCCTCTCGCTACCGCGAGTCGGGCGAGGTGGGCATGGCCGACCGCTCAAGCCGACCCCACCATAGCCCCGGGCGCCTGCCCACCCGCCGTGAACGGCGGATCGTGAAAGTGCGCCTGGCCCGGCGGTGGGGACCGGCCCGCATCGCCCACCTGCTGGGCCTGAACCCCTCCACGGTGCACCGGGTGCTGCGCCGTTTCGGCCTGGCCCGCCTGGCGCACCTGGATCGGGCCACCGCCGCGCCGGTGCGCCGCTACGAGCACGCCGCACCGGGCGACCTGGTGCATGTCGACATCAAGAAGCTCGGCAACATCCCCGACGGCGGCGGCCACAAGGTTCACGGTCGGCAGGCCGGTGGGCGCAACAGCTCGGCCCACCGCGACCCCGCCCGACCGCGCAGGGTCCACGGCCGCCCGAACCTCGGCTACGCCTACCTGCACAACGCGGTGGACGACCACTCCCGGCTGGCCTACACCGAGATCCTGCCCGACGAGACCAAGCACACCGCTGTCGCCTTCTGGCACCGGGCACAGGCGTTCTTCCAGGCGGCGGGAGTGGCGGTCAAGCGGGTGCTGACCGACAACGGCTCCTGCTACCGCTCGAATCTGTGGCGCGACACCCTCGCCCAGGCGGGCATCACCCACAAACGCACCCGCGCCTACCGGCCCCAGACCAACGGCAAGGTCGAACGCTACAACCGCACCCTGCTCGACGAATGGGCCTACGCCCAGGCATACCGGTCTGAGACCGAACGCCGCGAGACGCTGCCGCGGTGGCTGCACACCTACAATCACCACCGCGGCCACACCGCACTCAAAGGCCAACCACCTGCCAGCCGCGTACCCAACCTCACGGGGCAGTACATCTAGCCGGTGATGGGGATCGTGAACCGGGGTGCGGTGCGCCCGGTGGTCGACACGGTGCTGGTGACCTCGACCGGCGACCCCGACGAGCTGTGCGTGATCCGGTCGACCACGACCAGCGGGGTGTCCGTCGACAGCCGCATGGTGTCGGCCTCGGCGTGGTCGGGCAGGCGGGCGCCCACCTGCACCGTCGCCACCACCGGGTCGAACCCGGCGTGCCGCAGCAGCGGCGTCAGGTCCGGCTGGGGCGTGTCGTCCCGGTCCGAGATGTCGTGCCCGGTCCGCTCCTCGATCGCCGTCGCGATCGATTCCGGCAGCCACTGCTGTTCGATCCGCGTGACCCGGGTACCCGTGTGGTGATGCCTGATGCGATGCACGACCAGCGTCCCCGCCGGGATGCCCAGCCGCGACGCGATGTCCGGCGTGGCCGCCGTCCACCCGCTCAACACGACCTTGGGGTGCGGGATCCCGCTCGGCAACGTGCGGGGTTTTGCCTGGTCGGAACGGGTGCGTGTGGCCGAGACGACGGTCCCGTAGCCCTGGCGCGGCGTGGCCAGGCCCTCGGCGACCAGGACGGCCACCGCGGCGCGGGCGGTCCCGCGCGCGACGCCGAAGCGTTCCATGAGCTGCTGGAGCGTGGGCAGGGTGCTGCCGACGGGGTGCTCGCCCCGGTTCATCGCGGCGATCAGGTGGTCGGCGATCAGCCGGTACTTCACCTCGTCGACGCCGCCACCACGCTGTCGCGGCACCCGGCCGGCGCGGTGTGCGGTGACCGGCGCGGCGGTTGCGTTCGTCATCGCTGCCTCTTCCGGGTGGGAGACTTACTAACGAATCGTTCGATACTCTGATGTGGTCTGTACCAATTGTCAAGAGGTCCACACCTGCTACGGTGCCGGATCACGAGAACCGGGAGGGGTGCGTGTCAGCCGGAAACGCGGCCACCGGGCCCCATGTACTGCGCAGGATCAACGCCCTCGCCGTGCTCAACGCGTTGCGCGCGGTCGACGACCTGATCGCGACCGTCTCCGGATTGGTCCAGGCGACGGGCCTGTCCCGGCCCGCCGTGACCAGGGCGTTGACGGCGCTGACCGAGGCCGGACTGGTCGAGTTCACCGGGGCGACCGAGCACCAGGTCGGTCGCCCGGCGTCCCGCGCGCGGTTCCGCGCCGAACTCGGTCACGTGGCCGGCATCGACATCGGCCCGCACAAGGTCCTCGTGATGGTGGCCGACCTGTCCGGAAAGGTCCTGTCCCAGCGCCAGGCCGCCACCCCGGCCGACGCGACCGGCGAACGGCTCGTCCGGTTGCTGCGCACGACCCTGGCCAAGGCCGCGGCCGAGACCGGCGTGGCGCCCGCCGACCTGTGGTCGGTCGCGGTCGGCGCGCCCGGCATCGTGGACCACGCCAGCGGCGAGATCGTCCTCGCGCCGAGCATCGCGGGCTGGAGCGGCCTGCCCGTGACGGCGGAGCTGCGCGGGTGGCTCGGCTGCCCGGTGCACATCGAGAACGACGTCAACCTGGCCGTGCGCGCCGAGCGCTGGCGCGGCGAGTCCAGCGACAACCTGCTGTTCGTGCAGTGGGGCGAACGCATCGGCACCGGCATGGTCATCGACGACAAGCCCTACGGCGGCGCGTCGGCGGCGGCGGGCGAACTCGGCTTCATCGACCTGGTCACCGATCTGGACGCCGAACCGCCGGCCGCGACCGACGGGTTGGGCGCGTTCGAACGCCTCGTGGGCGCCGGCGCGATCCTGCGGCTGGCGATCCAACGCTGCTCGGGCGACGTCCGCGACCGGTTGGAGGCCACGGGCGACATCGCGTTCCTGTTCGACGCGGCCCGCGAGGGCGACGAGGCCGCGCTGTCGGTGGTCGACACCATCGCGGCCCGCTTCGCCCGGGGCCTGGCCGTGCAGTTGCTGCTGATGGATCCGCAACGCGTCGTCGTCGGCGGCGGCGTGACCCGCGCCGGCGAACTCCTCTTCGAGGCCGTCCGCAAACGCCTGCGCCCCCTGCTGCTGGCACCGGTGGAGCTGCGCGTGTCGGCCCTGGGCGCCGCCGGCGTGGCGCTGGGCGCCGTCCGCATGGCCTTGGACCACGTGGAAGAACGCCTGACCTCCTCCCTGTAGCACCCGCGAGTCCTCCACTCAGGCACCCGCCCGGCTGCACCCCTTCGGTCCTCGAAGCGGTGGGATCGCGGGCGTTAACCTGCGGTGTCGTGGACTATCCGTTCGAACGGCCACAGCGGCTCGGGGTGCCGGAGGAGTTCGCCGGGTTGCGGGAGCGGTGCCCGGTGCGTCCGGTGTCGTTGCGGCACGGGCAGGAGGCGTTGCTGCTCACGCGCTACCACGACGTGCGCGCCGTACTGCGCGACCACGACCGGTTCAGCTCCGATCCCGCGCGACCCGGCTATCCGCAGTTGCGGCCCGTCGTGGACCGGACGGCCGCGCCGGGCAGTTTCCTGGTCACCGATCCGCCCCTGCACACCCGCTACCGGCGGATGCTGACCGGCGAGTTCACCGTGCGGCGCATGGCGGAACTGCGGCCCGAGGTCGAGCGGATCACCGCCGGGCGGCTCGACCTGCTGCTCGCCGGTCCGTCCCCGGCGGATCTCGTCGCCGGGTTCGCGCTGCCGGTGCCGTCGGACGTCATCTGCCTGGTGCTCGGCGTTCCGCTCGACGACCAGGAGTTCTTCGCCACGCGCAGTCGGGCGCACCTGGACCGGTCGTTGTCGGCGGCCGAGGTGGGCGCCGCCCTGACCGAGTTGCACGACTACCTCGCCGAACTGGTGCGGGCGCGGCGAAGCACGTTCCGCGACGACCTGGTCGGGCGCCTGCTGCGCGACTTCCCCGACCTCACGGACGAGGAGGCGGTCGGGATGACCGTGCTCCTGCTCGTCGGCGGTCACGAGACGACCGCCAACACGATCTCGCTGTCGGTCCTGGCGTTGCACGAGAGCGGGCGCTGGGCCGAGCTGGTCGCCGATCCGTCCCTTGTGGACAGTGCGGTCGAGGAGCTGTTGCGGTACCTCAGTCCCGTGCACCACGGGGTCGTGCGGGCGGTCACGGGCGAAGCCGCCCTGTCGGGCTGCCCGGTCAAGGCCGGTGACGGTGTCGTCGCCTCCCTGTTCGCCGCCAACCACGACCCGGACGTGTTCCCCGAACCACACCGGCTCGACCTCGCCCGGGAATCACGACACCACCTCGCGTTCGGCAACGGGGTGCACCAGTGCGTCGGACAGCTCCTGGCCCGGATCGAACTGCGGGCGGCGTTGCGAGCACTCGTCACGACCGTGCCCGACCTGCGGATCGCCGTCGACCGGCCGGAATTCCGCTTCGATTCCCCGATCTACGGGCTGCGCGCACTGCCCGTTTCCTGGTAACGGTGTGTGGTCGGCTCTCACCCGGTCGGTCTCACGACTTGGCGGTACCGGGCGATCGACGCCGACGACCAGACTGACGATCTTGTGCGGATGGGGTGGTTGCCCGTGGGCGACGGAGTTCGGGTGACGGTCGGCGAGTGGGTCGACGCGGATCTGGGCGACGTGCTCGCGGCGGTGGATTCGCTGGTGGCCCTGGGCGACCACGAACGCGCGGCCGTGCTGCTGGCCGCCGTCTGGACCGCGCTGCCCGGCGACGTCGACGAGATCTGGGCCGTCCGCCTGCGCGACCGGGGCGCGGTGCTCGACCGCACGCCCGCGCTGGCCCGGGTGTTCCGGCTGGGTGCCGAGTACTTCCTGGACCGGGGTGCGCACCGGGCGGCCGAGGCCGAGGGCATGCGCGAGTGGGAGGTGTGGCACGAACTCGGCGACCACGAGGGCCAGGTCGCCGCGCTCGGGTGGCTGGAAACCCTGTTCCGGGCCCGTGACCGGCTCGACCGGGTGATCGACTGCGGCGACCGGCTGCTCGGCCTGCACCTGCGCGCGCACGACGAGAAAGGGGCGGCGGCGGCATTGGGCCACCTCGGCGCGTTGATGCTCGAAGCCGGTCGGCCCGACGCGGCCGTGGACTACGCGATCCGCGCCGACAAAGCCTACGAGCGGTTACCCGACGCGTCCGCCGCCGACCGCGCCGTCGTCTGGGAGACCTGGGGGCGCGCGCTGTGGGCGACGGGCGCGGAGGCGGCGGCACGCCGCCAGTTCGACCGCGCGGTGGTGGGGTACTCGGGCGTGGACGACCAGGCCGCGCACCGCGTTCGGGCGCTGGGCGCGACACCGCCGGGCAGCCCGCTCGGGCCGGACGCGGAGTAGTCGCGCGCCGAACGGCCTGACCCCCGGGCGACCGCGCCTGGCGCGGCGGTCCTCCGTGCGGACCGGGGCACGAGGTGATCCGGCGCGGCACCACGGTCGTTTGTGCACCACGGCCGTCGGTCCGGATCGGCACCGGCTCACGCCGGGTACAGGGTGAGCAGGTCGAGGACCGGGTCGCAGACGAACACCTGCCGGTACCCGCGTCCCTCCCAGCTCGACAGGATGCCCAGGTCCACCAGCCGCCTGGTCACGTCGGTGGAGAACTTGCGCGTGACGCCGTAGCGCTCCTGGATCGCACGGTGGTTGGTCACCGGGAAGCCGACCAGGTCCTCGGCGACCTTCGCGTACACCGTGTCGCCCGACACCAGGCGGCGGAACTCCGCGATCAGGCCGTCGAGCGCGGCGATCAGCCCGAGCTGGTCGTACGCCTGGTCGCGGATCGCGGTGGTGTAGAAGTCCAGCCAGTGGTGCACCTCCCCGGTGTCGACGACCCGGCGGATCTGCCGCTGGTACTCGTCGAGGCTGTCGTTGAGCCACACCGAGAGCGGCAGCACCTGATCGCGCAGCAGTCCGCTTTCCACCATCGCCAACATCGAATAGGTGCGCGCGACGTGCCCGTTGGCCGTCGGGAACGGTTGCAGCACTTCCAATTGGTAGTGCAGCAGTCCGATCTTCAGGATGACGGGCTGGTCGCTGATCTCGCGCGCCGTCGTCGACCACTGCTCGACCGACGCCGCGAGGTGCGCGCCGGAAGCCGTGAGCAGGTAGGCCCGTTCCGGTTTGCGGCCCAGCCACCCGACGCCCGTGCGCCGCCGCGGCCCCGGTGCGCCGGTCATGATCGCGCTCACCCCGCCGATCATGGTGTCGTCGACCGGTTCGCCCGCGCCCACCCGGTCCAGCCCGTACCGGTAGGCGGCGAGGAAGGGCGTGACCAGGCGGCTGTGCCCCGTGCGCGGCAGCGGACCTTCTCCTTGGGAGACAAGGAGTTCTTCGGCGAACGCCTCGGTCAGGCCGAGCACGATGCCGGCCAGGTTCGCCGAACTGCGGGCGTCGCGCACCCGCGTCGCGCGCACCAGGGTGGACCGCACCGGCGAGCGCGTGGCGGCCTCGTCGAGCCGGCCGAGCAGGAGCATGGCGTCGGCCGCGCGGCGGTACGTCGCGACCGGGAAGTCGAGTGTGGACGGCAGGGGACGGGGCAGGTACGCGCCTTCCGCGCACAGTGCGGCGGGAATCCCGGGAAGTCGACCGACCGGCAGCCAGGAGCCCGCCGGTAAACGTCGGTTGGTCACGCGGCCACTGTGCCGAAGTGAAATGGAACCATCAAGGAGTACACATCGGGATCATGCTCGACCCAGTGGGCCGTTCGGGGCCCGTCGATCACGGCGGGCCCCGGATTCGGAACGCACGAATGCCGATCATTCCGACCACTCCCCGTTCCTCGTGCTTCCTTCAGCCGAATCGGTCGCCGGTGGAACCACCGCCGGTGGTCGTCGGCTGCCCGTTCGGATGACTTCGCGGGCAAGTCGGTGGCCGGCGGCCACCGACTCCGCGTCGAGCTGTCGGCGTCGGGTGATGCGCAGAGCCTCGAACGGATGCACGGCCGGCCTCCTCCGGTTCGTCCGGTCACGGGGACGAGCGTGGGCGCACACCGCCGAACGGGTGCACGAGGAACGTTGAACCCGCTGATCAGCAGGCGTACAAAGGCACGATGGGGGTGGAGTTCCGGCTGCTCGACGGAGTCGAGGTCCGGATCGACGGCGTGCGCGTCGATCCCGGGCACGCCCGGCAGCGGTGCGTGCTGGTGGCGTTGCTCGTCGATCCCGGTCGCGTGGTCCTGACCGACCGGCTGCTCGACCGTGTGTGGGACGACCGCCCGCCGCTGCGCGCACGGTCGGTGCTGCGCACGTACCTGTCCCGGCTGCGCCGCGTGCTGGCCGGCACCGGTGCGACGATCATCCGGCGCGACGGCGGCTACGCGCTGACCGTGCCGCCGGACTCCGTCGACCTGCACCGCTTCCGCGACCTGGTCCGCCAGGCCCGGTCACTCGACGACCAGGCGGCGCTCGGCGTCCTGGAGCGCGCTTTGGCGTTGTGGCGCACCGAACCGCTCAGCGGCGTCGACACCCCGTGGGCGGATGCCGTGCGCCGGACGCTGGAGGCCGAACACGCCGAGGCCGACCGCCGCCGCGTCGACCTGGCGTTGGCCCAAGGCCGGCACGCCGAACTCCTGGCCGAACTGCCCGTGCGCGCAGCCGCCCACCCGCTGGACGAGCACGTGGCCGCCCAGTTGATGCGCGCCCTGCACGGCGCCGGCCGCCCGGCCGACGCCCTGCGCCACTACCAGGTCGTCCGCACGAGCCTGATCGACCACCTCGGCGCCGAACCGGGCCCGGAACTGCGCGCGCTGCACCGGTCCCTGCTCACCGACACCGCCGTCGAGGAGCGCCGGGCACCACACCGCCTCCCGGTCGCACCACCGTTTCTGATCGGCCGCGACGCCGAACTGGCCCGGCTGGACGCCCTGCTCGCCCCCGGCCGACCGGCGATCGCCGTGCTCAGCGGCGGCGGGGGAGTGGGCAAGACGTGGTTGGCGCTGCACTGGGCGCACCGCGCGCGGTTCCCGGACGGTCGCCTGCACGTGGACCTGCGCGGCTTCGACCCGGTCGCGGCACCGCTGCCGCCGGACGCGGCCGTGCGCGTGTTCCTCGACGCGCTCGGCGTCGCACCGAGGTCCGTGCCCGTCGAGCCCGCCGCCCAGATCGCGCTCTACCACGAGCTGACCGTCGGCCGGCGGCTGTTGGTCGTGCTGGACAACGCCCGCGACACCGCGCAGGTCACGCCGCTGCTCCCGGTGGGCGGCACGTCGGCCGTGCTCGTGACCAGCCGCAACCGGCTCACCGGGCTGATCGCCACGCACGGCGCCGCGGTCGTCGGCGTGCCGGTGCTCGACGAGACAAGGTCGGCCGAACTGTTCGCCGCCCACGTCGGCACGCGAGGCGACCCCGCGCTGGTGCGGCACTGCGCGGGACTGCCGCTGGCACTGGGCATCCTCGCCGCACGCACCAAGGCACAACCCGACGTGCCCGCCGCCGTACTGGCCGCGGAGGTGGCCGAGGCCCGGCTGGACGCGTTGGACACCGGCGACCTGTCGACCAGCCTGCGCGCCGTGTTCGCCGCCTCGGTGCGGGCGCTGACCCCGACGTCGGCCCGGATGTTCGCCCTGCTGGGCGTCGTTCCGGGCCCGGACGTGCCGGTGTCGGGCGCGGCGGCACTGGCGGACGTGCCCCGCGCGGCGGCCCAAAGAGCGTTGCGCGAACTGGAGGACGCCCACCTCGTACACCAGGCAGCCCCCGGTCGGTACCGGATGCACGACCTGGTCAGGCTGTACGCCGGGGAGTCGACCACCGAAGGCGCCCTGACCAGGTTGGCGGACCACTACTGCCACGTGGCGTCCCGAGCCGCCGACCGGTTCACGCCGGGCGAACCGCACCGCCGCCCACCGGTACCACCACCCGCGGGCCCGTCACCGGACTTCACGTCGATCAAGGACGCGATCGAGTGGATGATCGCCGAACGGGCCTGCGTCCTCGCACTCGCCAGACACGCCGAGGTACGGCACGCCGTCCACCTGTCCCGCGCACTGCACCGCTTCCTCGACGTCGCCGCATACCTCCACGACGCCCTCGACCTGCACCGGACGGCGGCGGAACGGTCAACGGGAACGGACGGCTACGTGCTGTGCCACCTGGGCGGCGCGCTGGCCAGGATCGGCGCACCGGCCGACGGACACCTGACGCGGGCACTCGACGCGGCGGGCGACGACCTCGCGTTGGTCAACGTGGCGGCCACCAACCTCGGCATCTCGGCGTTCACACGCGGCGACCTGGACGAGGCCCTACGCCACCACGAGCGTGCCCTGGACGCCGCCCGCCGCGCGGGTTTCCGCCACAGCGAGGCCATCTCGCTGGTCAACCTCGGCGAGGTGCACAGCGAACGCGGCCGACCAGACCTGGCCCGCGCACTGCTCGACCGCTGCTGCGAACTCGCCTCGGAACTGTCCGACAGCGGCCTGCTCGGCATGGGCCACAACGCACTGGGCACCACCTACCGAAAACTGGGCGACCGCGACCGCGCACACGAACACCACCTGAAAGCACTGAGACTGGTCGGCGGCGGCGTGCTGAGAGCACTGGAATTGGGCGTACGAAACGACTACGCGGCGTCCGTACACGCCCTGGACGGCCCGGAAGCCGCACTACCGCACTACCGCACAGCCTTGGAACTGGCAGAACGCATCGGCCTGACCGAAGAGGAATCCCGCGCCAGAGCCGCACTGACCCGCGCCCAATCCGAACTGTCCCGCTGACAACAGGACACCGAGCACCGGCGGCATCTGACGCAACCCACATCGGCGGAAAACCGGGGCGGGTGCCCCTTTCCGGTGGTCGGCCCGCGCGGCGAGCGACCGCACCCGACCCCTCAAGCCGTCAGAAAATCCGCCACCAACGGCCCGGCCTCACCGTGGAACTCCTCGAAGTACGCATGCCGAGCCCCCTCGATCAGGTGCAACCGAGAATCCGGCACCCGATCCGCGATCAACGGCGCGTTCGCGGTCGGGTTGAACTCGTCGTCACTCCCGTGCACCACCAGCGTCGGCGCCTTGATCGCGGCCAACGCATCCCACCCATTGTGCGCCGCACTGGCCAACAGATGAGCCCGCCGCGCATAAGGTGGCATATCCGGATCGCCCACCGTGCTGTAGGGCCCGTTCCAACCCGGCGTGTACATCAGGTCGATCAAAGCCTGAAGTGCCTTGCCCCGATCGGGCTGCGCCAACGCCTTACGCACCTCAGGCCCCCGCTCGAACCCATGCGGCCCCCCGGGCGACGTGCACCCCAACACCAACCGCTCCACCCGCGAAGGATGGAGCGCCGCCAGCCACTGCGCCGCCCGACCACCCATGGACGTGCCGTACACATGCGCCCGACCCACACCCAGATCATCCAGCACCGCCCGCGCGTCCTCGGCGAACATGACCGTGCTGTAGTCACCCTCGGGCTTGTCGCTGGCACCGGTACCGCGATGGTCGAACGCGATGGTCGTGAACGACTCGGCGAAGTAGGGCCGCACCCAGTCCCACCAGTGCCGGCTGTTCGACTGCCCGGCGATCAGCAGCAGCGGGTCGCCGGTGCCCCGCACGTCGTAGTGGACTGAGATGCCGTCTTCGGTCAACGCATAGGGCACAAAACGCACTGTACGACCGAACGGCGGGTCGGTGCCAAGACAAGGCGCCGACCCGCCGCACGGGAGCACTCAGCCCACCGTCACGTCGTCCACGAACACCGGGGACTGCCCGTACCAGCCGTGCGCGTACACGGTCGCCGTACCGGAGGCGCCCGTGGTGAACGTGACCGAGAGCTGCTTCCAGTCCGCGGACGACGTCCACGCGCTGCCGGTCGCGCCGCCCGAGACGCCGATGTACACGTAGTTGCCGCGCACCCACGCCTTGAGCGTGTACTGCTTGTTCGGCGCGAGCGTCACGACCTGCGACGCCTGCCCGGTCGACGACGCGCTCGGCGTCACCTGGAGGGCGTGGGTGCCCGAGTGCGCCGGGGTCGACACGATGCTGTCGCCGGGCGCGGTCCACGGCGCCAGGACGCCGCTCTCGAAGTCGCCGTTGGCGAGCGGGCCGCCGGGCTGGCCGCCGTTGACGGTCACCGACAGGGTGGCCGTGTGCGTGGTCGTGCCCGCGGTGCCGGTCACGGTCACCGTGTACGCGCCGGGGGTGGCGGTCGCGGCGGCGTTGACCGTCACGGTCGCGGTGCCGCCGGCGGTGACGCTGCCCGGTGCGACGGACGCGGTGACGCCCGAACCGCCGGAGACCGACGCGGTCAGCGCGACGTTCTGCGCGGTGCCCTTGACGACGGCGGTGTTCACCGTCGCCGACGCGGTCTTGCCCGGGTCGAGCGCGACCGACGACGGGGTGACGCCCACGGAGAAGTCGTTGTCCGGCTGCGGCGTGCCGCCGCCGCTGAACGGCGCGAAGATGCCGGTGAACTCCCACTGCTTCTGCGCGATGCCGGAGCAGTTGTCGGCCGCCGAACCGCCGGGGCAGTTGCCGTTGTCACGCTGGAGCGCCCAGAACGACAGCGTGTTGATGTTCTTCTCGCGCGCCCAGTCGAGCACGACCGGCGCGTTGGCCAGCGTGAACGTCTCGGCGGGGCCGAAGTCGTCGACACCGATCATCTCGGTGACGCCGACCGACGCCCAGAGCTGCGCCTGGGTCTTGCCCGGCCACACCTGCGCCATCTGGTTCACCAGACCCTGTGCGGCGGTCTTGGTGTCCTCGGCCATGTTGTGCGTGGCGTTGTCGTAGTAGTCGAACGTCATGATGTTGACGACGTCGACACGGGTGTTGTTCTGCGCGGCATTGCGCAGCAGCGCGACGCCGTTGGCGGCCAGGCCGCGCGTGGTCGTCGGCAGGGTGTAGGAGAACTCGACCTTGCGACCGTTGGCCGCCGCCCAGTCCTGGGTCAGCTTGACGGCCTTGTTGCGGCGGTCGACACCGGCGGTGTTGTCCAGGGCGTCGATCTCGATGTCGAGGTCGATGCGGCTGATGTCGTAGGTCGTGATCAGCTTCTGGTACGCCTCGGCGATCTTGTTGACGTCCGAGCAGCTGTCGGCGAGTTCGGTGCCGGTCGTGTCGGCGGTGTAGCCGCCGAACGACGGGATGGCGTCGCCGCCGGCCGCCTGCATCGCCTTGATCTCCGAGCCGAACACCGAGGAGGAGATCGGCATGTTCGGGTCGCCGTTCCACAGCGGGGTGCAGGAACCCGGGGACTGCGTCTGGAGGAACGCGAAGGTCAGGTACTTCGCGCCGGACGCCTTCGACAGGGTCAGCGGGTTGTCGCCCGTCCACGCCTCGAAGTACGGCGCGAACACGTGCGCGGGCAGGGGGGTGGCGGCAGCGGCCTTGGCCGGTGCCGCCGGTGCGGGTGCCGAGCCGACCGCGACGGCGGCCAGCGCGGCCGTGAGGCCGATCAGGATTCTGGACGGACGCATGTGCGCTCCAGTGCAGGGGGTGGATCGCCCGGACGGTTGGGTCCGCGGCGGTGGAACGTCCCCACAATTGGACTAGACCAACTGTCGTGTCAAGAAGCAATCCGACGGACGGTCACCCATCCGTCACGCCATGTCACATTCGTGCGAAATGTCCGCTCTGCCAACGAAATCCGGTGCACACGCTTTCAGTACACAGTGGACTGTGGTGCCCAGGCGGTCCCGAACGCCGCCCACACCACGGGTGAGCAGGCCGGATCCCCGGTGCGCTCCCACTCGTCGGCACGCTCGCGCTGCCACGCGTTGAGCGCGGCGACCGGGTCGTCCGCCTGCTGCGCCGCGTCGATCGCGCGTACGGCCGGTCGGAGTACCGGGGTGCCCGGGAAAACGGGGACCAGCGCGGCCAACCCGGCATCGGTCGGCAGCGTCCACCGCGTGGCGACGACGTGCTCGGCGCCGCCGTGCACCAGCGCCGCCACCAGACCGGACGGTTCGGCGAAGCGCAGGTCGCCGCCGCTCTCGCACGCGACCAGGGCGACCCGGCGCGGAATCCGCCACGGTCGGCGCGGTCCGGCACGGTGGCCCAGGACCAGGTCGGCGGCGGTCAGCGGCCGGTGACCGCCCACCAGACCGGCACGACCTTCGGAGTCCGGCCCGCACGACAGGTGCAACCGCGCGTCCAGGGCATGGCCGCCCGTCGTGACGTGTCCGACGTAGAGGAACCGGGACGCGGTGACGAGAAGCTCTTCCAACGAGTCACGGTCGACCACGGGTCGTGGTGCACCGGGACCGAGCACGGACCCCAGCGCGGACGCGTCGGCGAACCCCGGCACCACCGGGTCGACCACGCGCACCACCGGTCCGTCGCCGGTCGAGACGCGGCGTTCCGGTGCGTTGCGGACGGTCGCGGGCAGGAGCACGGACGTGTCCGCCAAGTGCACCAACCGTTCCGCGTCGGAGACCGCGAGCGCCTCCCACGGGACACGTGCCGTCGAGGGCGAGGGTTGGATCCGCAGGTGCGGCCGGATCTGTTGGGACAACAGGGAGTTCAGCTCCGCGCAGAGCTGGGCGGGCAAGAGCGCACCGGACAGCGCGGCGGCCAGTCGACGTTCCGCGCCGAGGTCGAGCAACGGTCCGGTCAGCGCCCGACGCACCGCGTCGTGGCCGGATTCGTTCCGGTTCGGACTGGGCACGGCAGCGTCCAGCGCGGCCGACGCCTCACGCACGTGCGCGCGTTCGACCAGGACGGCCCGGGGCTGGTCACGCAGGTGCTCCCAACGCCACGTGACGTAGAGGTCGCCCGCGTCCACGTACTTGACCTGCACGCTCACCACGACGAGACCACCCCCTCGCCGCGCACCGGGAACCCGTAGCGGCGTTCGGCGAGGTCGATCCAGTCGTCCAGCGGGGTCCGCGTGCGCGGGTCGGGCCGGACCCGGGGCGGCAGCGCGAAACCCGGGACCTCGGTCTCGGTCAGGAGGAACGCCGACGCCGCGTAGGGCAGGTGATCGGGTTCGGCGGTGGGCGGGGGAAGGGCGGCGATCTCGGCACGCGCGCCCGGTTCGGCCTCGTCGGCGGCGAACGACACCGGGCCGGCGAACGACACTGGGCTGCTGACGTGGTCCAGGTAGGCGGCGGCCAGCTCGCCCTCGCCGAGCGCTCCGATGGCCCGCAACGCCGTGCGGGTGGCGGGCGCGGCGGCGAGCGAGATCCACCGTTCCCGCAGGGGGCCGTGCGGGAAGCGGTGCCGCACCGCCTCGGCGGCGAGGGCCGCGGGCAACGCCACGTCCAACGCCCGTCGGCTCAACGCACCGGCCGTCTCGCCGGTGTGCACGGCCCACCGCAGCAACGACTCGGCCCGCCACCAGGACGCGCCGATGACGACGTGCCACAGCCCGGCCCGTTCGGCGACCTCGACGGCGCGGGCGTACCGGTCGTCGGCCTCGTCGTACCGGTGGGCGGTCGCGGCGGCCAGGCCCCGCAACTGGTGTCCGGTGATCGCCCGGATCGGCGTGCCCGCGCCGTCCGCCGGCATGCTCTCCAAGAGGCGCAAGGCTTCGTCCGCCTGCCCGCGTCCGATCGCGACCACGGCCCGACCGTGCAGGATCGCGGGGTCCGTGCCCACCAGGGCCTCGGCCTCGGCGTGGAGCACGTCGGCCCGGGAGTAGTCGCCTTCGAGGTAGGCGAGGCGGGCCAGGCCCAGCACGGCCGTGCAGCCGGTCACCGGGTCGTCGACGGCCGCCGCGAGAGCGCGGGCGAGCCCGTGCTGTTCGGCGGCCTCGATCCGGTCGCCGGTCGCGTCCGCGAGTTCGGCGAGGGTGGCGTGCACGGCGGCGGCGACCTCGGGCGCCTGTGCATACGCGAGGTCGAGGGCTGCCCGCGCCTCCGCTGCCCCTTCGGCGAACCGCCCGGCGGACACCAGCACGGACGCCTTGAGCGCCCGCAACGCGGGACGCGCGTGGATCCCTTGCGCCGCTTCGACATCCGCGAGGGCCTCGTCGAACCGGGACAGGTGTCGGAGGTGGTGCGCCCGGTCCGACAGGGCTTTGACCAGCACGTCCGCCAGGTCGACCGGGGCGTTCGGGTCCGGGCGCAGCGCGGTCGCCAGCGTGATCGCCTCGGTGGCCCAGTCGACGGCCGCGGCGCTGTCCGGCGCGTTCTTGGCGAGGTTGCCGGCCAGGACGGCACGGGCGCACGACGTCGTGTGGTCGTCGCTGTCGAGGGTGGCCCGGTAGGCGGCCTCGAACGTCCGGGCCGCGTTCGCCCGGTCACCCGCCTCCGCGAACGCGATGGCCCGGGCGTTGAGGTCGTCCCACGACCGGACGTCGTCCCGCGCGGCGGCGCGGTAGGCGGTGGCGGCGGCGTGGTCGCCCACCGCGTCGGCGATGGCGGCCAGGTTCTCGTACGGGTGCGCGAGCAGGTCCGGGCAGTGGGCACGGGCCAGGTCGACGCTGCGCGTCGCCTCGTCCTCGGCCTCGTACAGCCGGCCTTCGAGCATGAACAGGCCGGTGCGCACGATGCGCAGCATGGTCTCCTCGCGCGGGGACGCGTCCGCCAAGCCGCTTTCCACGTCCTGCCACGCTTCGGCCACCCGACCCGCACGCGCCAGCAGTTGGGCGCGTGCCGCCGCGGCCGTGGCGCCGGCGAGACCGGTCAGCAGCTCCAGGGCGGTGGCGTCGTCGACCACGGCCGCGAGGTTGATCGACGTCGCCGTGCGCTCGGTCGCGTCCGAGGCCAGCTCCAGGGCTTCGGCGAGCACGGCCGCGGCACGTGGATCCCCTTGTGCCGCAAGGAGGGTGCCTTCGTCATGCCGGTCGCGCCACGAGGTCACCGCAGGCCCGCTTCGCGTTCGGTCAGGGTCGCGGACGGCAGCACCATGCGGGCACGGGCGTAGGCCACGATCGCCGCCCGCCGCCCGGAGTCCTCGGGCGCCGCGGTGTAACCGGGCACGGACACCGACAGCACGCGCCGGTCGGGCGGCAGCAGCAACACGGTCGGCGCCACGGCGGCGCGGCCGGTGTACCAGCCGAGCGCGCCGCGCTCCAGCGGGACCTCGACCGGGCCGAAACGGGCCAGCGGCACGGGTCCGGGCGTCGGACCGGACGGCACGGCGACCTCCAGGTACGAGGTGCCGCCCTCGCGCACCACCGACCACCGGGCGGGGGCGGTGGCGTCGAGCAGTCCCCGCGGCACGGTCGACCAGTCCGTTTCGGACACTCCACTGAGGACGGTCACGCCGGTCGACGGGTCGCCGCCGGCGGCCAGGGCGAAGTCGGCGCGCGTCGGGACCGCGGCGGCCTGCTCGACGCCGTAGTCCTCGGCCAGGGCCAGGACCTGCCGCGCCAGGTCGTCCACGCTCAGGCGGCATCCGGCGGTGTCCAGGGGCGGGATCCCCCGCAGCGCGCGCCCGGTGGCGTCCTCGTCGTCGAGCAGGTGCTCGACCGCGTTGACGGCCACCGCCCGTTCGGCCCGCAGCAGCGCCGGGTTCACCCCGGCGATCCCGGCGGTCGGGGACGCGGGCCACCACGCGCCGACCCAGTCGAGGTGGGCGGCGGTCCGGGCCCGCTCGTGCAGGGGGCCGGGGACGAGGTCGACCTCCGCCGCGGCGCCGAGGATCGCGTCGGCCGCGTCGAGGCCGACGACCTCCCACAGCCAGTCGGCGGCCACCGGGTCGTGCACGACCAGCGACGGCTCCCCGGTGAGCACGTCCCACGTGAGCACCGCGCCGCGCGCCTCCAGCAACGCGGTCCGCTCCGGGTGCGGCGGTGGCGTGCCGACCGTGATCCCGTGGTCGGCACGGACGATCCGGGTCATCGGCCGTCCCGCCGTTCGAGCGCGCTGCGCAGCCGGTCGCGCTGGTCGAGCACCACGGACCGCAGCACGCCGTCGAGCAGGTCCCAGACGTCCGCCGCTCCGACGTCCTCGCCGCGCAGTTCACGCCCGTGCACGCGGACCCACAACCGCCGCAGGTACGCCTGGCACACGCCGAGCACGTCCGCCCGCACCTCGCCGGGCACTTTGTCGGGCATGCGCAACACGCGGTGCACGTACGCCTCGCGTTCCCAGCGTGACCGCAGCCGCGCGGCGGCGTCGGTGGACGCCGCGTCGCCGGTGAGCCCGCCGGCCGCCGCCCGACCGAGCGCGATCGTCACCCGCGCGGCCTCGGTGCCGAGCTGCCAGGGCGACGCCGACCGCGAGATCTCCGCCCGCACCAGATCGGGCACGTCGGCCAACCCGTCCCGGTCGCCGGACCCGGACAGCGCGCCGAACAGGCGCTCGACGATCGACCGGTCGAACGGCTTGGGCAACGACTTCTTGGACGCCGTGTCGCCCACCACCGGGCGGACCGGCCGGGGCAGATCGGTGAGCCCCTGCTCGCGGGCGACCCCGTCGCCCCGGTGCCCGACGGCCGCCGAGGACCCGACCCGGTCCGCGAGAAGTCCGCCGAACAGCCCGGCGTCGGGCCGGGTCGCGCACCCGTCGAGGAACGCGCCGATCCGCGCGGCCAAGACCTCGTCGAGCGACCCGGCTCGGCTGTCGCCGGGCGGGGGCGTCGGCACCTGGAGGCTCGCCGTGCGGCCGGGCACGAGGACGGCGGTGCGACCGCCGGACCGGGAGACAGCGGCCGACTCCACGTGCCCGGAGCCGGAGTGGCATACGTCGGTGCCCTGGAGGCGAAGGCCCTGGGATCCGGTGGCCTCGCTTCCCCGGGCGTCCTCCGGTTCCGCGGGGTCGCCGCTCGTCGAGGCCGTGCGGTCGACGTGCCGTGTGCCGGTGGACAGGGCCGTCGCGGACGAACCGGTCTCCGGTTCCGGGCCGGGCCGGACCGGAACCGTCGTCCAGGCGGCTTCCAGCAGGCGGTCCAACTCGGCGACGTGGTCGGCCACGAAGTCGCGCAGGCGGCCGACCGTCGGCCCGGCGCGGTCGTGCACCTCGGCCAGCACCCCGGCCGCCCGCGTCGACGCCAGGTCGGGTTCGTCGGCCGGGTCGCCGTGCGCGGTCGCCAGTTCGAAGCAGCGCTGGAAGTACAGGTCCTGCGGGTTGCCCTCGGTGATGCCGCGCCGACGGCGTTCCTTCTTCACCACCAAGAACCACGCGGCGGTCGCGGCCAGCACGGGACCGGCCGCGACGATCCGATCACGCAACGCGTCCACGTGATCCATCGCCACCGCACCGGCGGCGAAGCCCGGATTCAGCACGGGCCGCAGCACCAGCGGGTCGAGGATGAGTTTCACCGTGCGCGCCAGGGGTCTGCCGGCGGCGCCGCTGAGCGGGGCGACCGCGTCGCCGAGACCGCCCCACGCCTGGGCGATCAGCAGCCCGCGCGGCAGTGCGGCGCCGGCGGCGCGGACCGTGCTCACGCCGCCGAGCCTAACCCGTTCCTGTGACCGGTAGGCGGGGGTCGCGCGGCAAAGTCCCTCTCGTCGCACAAGCGGGGAGGACGGATGTACAAGACGCCTTACGGGACGCCACGTCGCACCAGGCTGGTGGCGCCCTTCGCGTTGCTGGTGCCCCTGGTGCTGTTCGCCGGGCTGTTCTTCGGCGGCTCGTACCTGATGACGCCGGACCCGGAGATCGAGATCAAGGCCGGGATCGGCACCGGTCGGGTCGCCGGGCGCGACGTCGTGCTCGTGCCCTACGAGCGCAGCGGTCCGCGTGGCATGTGGCAGCTCATGTTCCACGACATGTTCCAGGTCCGGCTCGCCGCCGTCGACCCGCGCGACGGCCGCGTGCTGTGGGACGTGCAGCTCTCCGACCGGCTCGTGTGGGACGCGGCCGTGGTCGCGGCGGGCGAACGGTACGCGTTCGTCGCCACCGCGTCCGGTCCGGTCCTGCTCGACCTCGTCGACGGCTCGCACGTCGCCGGTCCGGACGACATCGCCGGTCTCGGCGCGAAGTTCGTGGCCTCGCCCGACGCCTACGTGTACGACCCCGAGGGACGGCGGGTGCTCACCGTCGACTCCGACGGCACGGTGCTCGCGATCCCCGTGGACGGCACGGCCGCACAGCCGGTCGACGTGCCGGGGTGGCGGCCCGAGAAGATCCGTCGGTCGGAGTCGACGACCGCGTCCGAGGCGTCGCTGGGCGACGACAAGATCACCGTGCGCGAACGGTCCGGCGCGCCCGGCGAGGTGCTGGCGCGCGGCACCGGAATCGGCACCGAGGTGTTCCACGGCGCCCGGATCGTGGTCGACGGCGGCCGGGCGGTGGGTGCCGAGGCCGGGCGGATCCTGGTCGTGCACGACCGTTCGGTCAACGACCGGTCCGCGGCGGTCAGCGCGGTGTCCCTGACGACCGGTGCCGTGACCGCCACGCTTCCCCTGGGTTCGAGCGGTGTCGACCGTGCCGTCGTGCTGCCCGACGGCACGGCCGCGATCGCCACCGACGACGAGGTGGTGGTCGCGACTCCCGAAGGCCGCCTCACCAGGCTCGAAGTCGGTGACACAGACTTCTTCGGTACCCCTTCCCGCTGAAAGGACGTCCCATGCGGACCTTCGCCAAGATCGCCCTGATCGTCGGCCTCACGGCCACCGGCTACTACGTGTACACCGGCTTGACCGGCACGGACGAGTTCGCCTGGCTCAACGGCTGGCTGATCGCCCCGGTGCTGCTCCTGACCGTGGTGCCGATCCTGTTCTCGCTGTCGGCGTTCCGCCGCTCGTTCGGCGAGTCCATGGCGGCCCTGCGCGGCGACGTGCCGGCCGAGTTCGCGGGCGCGCCGATCGGCATGGGCACGGTCGTGTCCACCGCCCGCACCGGCCTGTCCATCAACGACCAGCCGCAGCTCGACATCGTGCTGGACGTCGACACGCCGGAAGGGCGCGGGTTCCGCGCGGTGGCCCGGCACCTCGTCGACCTGACCGAACTGGGCGCGGTCCAGCCCGGTGCCGTGCTGCCGGTGCGCTACCTGCCGGACGGCCGGGTGGTGCTGGCGGTCGACGCGCCGGCGTACGAACTCCAGGCCGCGCTGGACCGGATCCAGCTCGCCAAGGGGCACATCACGCCCAAGCAGCTGCACATCGCGGAGAACGGTCTCGACGCGCAGGCCGTCGTGCTGGCCATGAACCCGACCGGCGAGGTGCGGGCCGGGCGGGCGGTGATCGTCCTGACCCTGCGCGTCACCAGACCGGACGGCACCCGCTTCGACGTGACGCAGGAGAAGACCGTGCCGCCGGGCGCGTTGGGCCAGGTGCAGCCCGGTGCCGTGGTCCGCGCGAAGTACCTGCCCTACGACGAGTCCGAGGTGACGTTGCTCGTCAACCCGTGACGTCCCCCGGCGTTCAGGCACCCCCGATCGGGGGTGCCTGAACGCACATTTCGCGGTGTCCGAACGCATAACTCGCGGTCAAGGGCGGAGGTCGGGGTCGCGCAGGGGGGACCAGTCGGGTTGCTCGCCGAAGTCGAAGTCGACCCGGTCCAGCAGGCCCAGTTCCGCCACCAGTCGCCGGGCGCCGGTGAAGTCGCGCACCACCCGGCCCGGCCCCAGGTCGCCGACGATCTCCTCGGCGCCCGCCACGTCCGCCGCGCGCAGTTCGGCCAGCAGCACGCCGGGGTCCTGCTCGGCGAAGGCGTCCAGGGCCAGGGGCAGGCACCGGGCCACGGCCGCCCGCTGTTCACGGCCCATGTGCACGAACAGCTCCCGCATCACCTCGACCAGGATCGAGCCGTGCGCGGCCTCGTCGCGCAGGTGCAGCGTGGTGATCAACGAGTGCATCGGCTGGATGTCCCGGGCGCGGGCCACCAGTGCCAGCAGGGAGTTGACGCACGTCTCCGCGACCGCGCTCCACACCAGCACCGCGATGTCGCGCTCCCACGCCTCCGGCATCGCGTCCATCGCGGCGCGAAGTCTTCGGTAGGTCACCAACGTCGGCCGCGGCGGCCGTTCGCGGACGCCGCGCAACTCCATCGTCCTCGTGTGCGCGGTCCAGTGCATGTACGTGTGGTAACTCTCGTCCACAATGGACTGCCTGATCGCCTGGCACAGCAACGGCGAGGTGCCGGGGAACGCCCCGTCCACCAGCAGCCGGAAACCCGGTTCGGCGACCAGGCGTTCGGTCTCCACGACGCGTTCGTTGTACCCCAGCCACAGGCCGGTCAGCACCCGGGACCGGCGTTCGGGCGACGCGTCCTGGAACCTCGGGTGCTCGGCGAACGGCACCACCGACAACGGGTAGTCGGGCACCTCGGGGTCGTACGGGTCGGTGCGGTCGGCGGCCTGCGGGTCGCGGGCCACGGCGGCCCGGCGCGGCCACGCGGCCACGATCCGGCGTAACACCGAGGGGCCGATTCCCTCCGTCACGGGCATTCCCCTTCCAGTCGGGACAACAGGTGCCGGGCGAGTGCTTCGGGGGTGGGGTGCTCGTAGACCAGGGCGGGCGACAGCGCGAGACCGGTCGCGGCGGCGAGGCGGTCGCGCAGCGCCACGGCCGTCAGGGAGTCGAACCCGGAGTCGTGGAACGCGCGGTCGGCGGTCACCCGGGCCACCAGCACCGACGCCTCCCGCAGGACCACGTCGACCAGGAACGCGGACCGGTCCCGGGGTTCGAGCGCGGCGACCCGCGACGGCAGGTCCGCCCGTCGGGCCGGGACGAGGTCGCGCAACGGCGTCGGCACGCGGTCGAGCGGTCCGGTGTCGAACACGGCCGGGACCAGCACGGCGGGCGCGTCGGCGCACAGCAGGCGCAACGCCGTGCCGGTGTCGACCGGACGCACGCCCGCGCGGGCCGCGAACGCCGGCTCGGCGCCGCCCCAGTCGCCCCAGGCCAGCGACGTCACGCCCGGCCGCCGGGTCGCCAGGCCGTCGAGGAACGCGCACGCCGCCGCGTGCGCGGCCTGGCCGGGCGTGCCGAGCACCCCGGCGACCGAGGAGAACAGCACGAGCGCGGCGTCCGGCAGGAACTCGGACAACCACACCGCGCCGTCGACCTTGGCCCGGAACACCGCGTCGACCCGGTCGGGCGTCGTGCGGTCCACCGCGCCGTCGGCGAGCACCCCGGCCGCGTGCACGACGAGGTCGGGTGCGCGTTCCAGGCCGTCGAGCAGGTCACGCACGGCCTCGCGGTCGCCGACGTCGCACGGGACCACGTCCACCCAGGCCCCGGCCTCGCGCAACTCCGCGCACAGTTCCACGGCGCCCGGCGCTTCCCGTCCCCGGCGTGAGCACAGCACCAGGTTCGTGACGCCCTGGGACACCAGGTACCGGGCCACCACGGCGCCGAGCGCCCCGGTGCCGCCCGTGATCAACGCCGTGCGTCCGTACCGAGAAGATCCGGTGCGGGTCGACTCGGTGCGGGCGGGCACCAGGCGGGGCACGAACACCGCGTCGCCGCGCACGGCGCACTGCTCTTCGTCGGCCACCTCGCCCGGCGGACCGTCGACCAGCACGAACCGGTCCGGGTACTCGGCCTGGGCGCAGCGCACCAGGCCCCAGACCGCCGCCGCCACCGGGTCTACTTCTTCGTCCGGGCGCACGGCCACGGCGTCGCGGGTGTTGACCACCAGTCGGCCGGTCGGGTGCCGGCGCAGGAAGGCGAGCAGGTCCCGCCGCACCCGGTTCACCACGACCCGGGCGCGTTCGGGCGCCGGCAAGCCCTCCGCCCGTTCGGGCCGCAGCACGTACCAGCCCGTCGAGTCGGCACGCCCGCTCGTCGGCCGCCACGCGAGGACGTGGACGGGCGCGGACGCCGTCCGCATGCGGGTGACCGACAGCACCGGTCGGCCTTCGGTGTCGCAGGCCGCCAACGACCAGCCGCCGTCGACGCGGGACAGGCGCACGCGCAACGTCGACGCGCTCCCGTGGCGCACGACGCCCTCCCAGGCGAACGGGATCACCGGCCCTTGGTCGTCGAGCAGCGCGGCGTGCAAGGCCGCGTCCACCAACGCGGGGTGAAGCGCGTAGCGGGGATCGGCGGCGGGCAAGGCGACTTCGGCGAACAGGTCGTCACCCCGCCAAGCCGCACGCAGGCAGCGGAACGCCGGACCCCACTCGCGGTCGGTGTAGAAGTCGTCGACCGGCACGGGCCGGGCGTCCGGCGGCCAGGCCACCGGACGCGGCGAGGCCACCGTGGACGTCACATGTCCGGTCGCCCGGCAGGAACCGGCGTACACGGCCACGGGTCGGCGGCCGTCGTGTTCCGCACCCACCTTCACCCGGAACGTCCCGCCCGGGGACAGTGGGCGGTCGACCGTCAGGTCCGCCACGACCGGACAGCCCACCAGTGCGCCCGCGTAGGCCACGACGTCCAGCCACACCGTGCCGGGCAGCACGGGCGTGCCGTCGACCACGTGGTCGAGCAGCCACGGGTGTTCGGCGGTCGACCACGAGCCCGCCACGAGCACGCCACCGGTCTCCGGGTCGTCGACCGCGGCCGTGACCATCGGGTGCCCGGTCGACGGCGGGTCGAGCCAGAACCTCTTGCGCCGGAACGAGGTCCGCGCCGGACCGGGCAGCGCCGGGTCGTGGTGTTCGAGCAGCACGTGGGCGTTGCCGCCGCTCAGCCCGAACGACGACACGGCCACCCGCCGCGGGCCGTCCGCCAGGAGCGCGTTCACCACGCCGACCACGCCCGCCGCCGCCTGCGTGTGGCCGACGTGCGCCTTCACCGAGCCGATCGCCACGTCGCCGTACACGTCGGCCAATGCCGCCGCCTCGACCCGGTCGCCCAGCACGGTCCCGGTGCCGTGCGCCTCCACGTAGTCCACTTCGGACGGTTTCAGGCCCGCGTCCGCCAAGGCCCGGCGGATCACCCGGCGCTGGGCCCGACCGGACGGCGCGGTCAGCCCGTTCGACGTGCCGTCGGAGTTGACCGCCGTGCCGCGCACCACGGCCAATACCGGATTCCCGGCGGCCACGGCGTCCGACAACCGTCGGAGCACCAGCACTCCGACGCCTTCGGACCACACGGTTCCGGCGGCATCGGGGCCGAACGGCCGGCACCGGCCGTCCGGCGCGAGCGCGCCGAGCTTGGCGAACTCCACGAACCCGTGCGGCGACGTCATCACCGTCACGCCACCGGCCAACGCCAGCGAGCACTCACCGTCCCGCAGCGACCGCACGGCCAGGTGCAACGCCACGAGCGACGACGAGCAGGCCGTGTCGACCACCAACGCCGGACCGGTCGTGCCGAGCACGTACGAGACCCGACCGGCGGCCATCGCCGCGAACCCGCCGGTCGCCCGATGGCCGTCCGGCGGCACGCGGTGGGCGTAATCGTTGGCGAACACGCCGGTGAACACGCCGACATCCTTGTCCCGCAACGACCTCGGGTCGATCCCGGCGCGTTCGATCGCCTCCCAGGTGACCTCCAGCAACACGCGTTGCTGCGGGTCCGTCGCGAGCGCCTCGTGGTCGGGGATGCCGAAGAACTCCGCGTCGAACTCCGCGGCGCCGTCGAGGAACCCCCCGAACCCCGCTCCCGGCCAACACCGGTCGGCGGGGAAACCGGAGATCACGTCGCCGCCGGAGAGCACCAGGTCCCGCAACGCCTCCGGCGTGTCGATCCCGCCGGGCAACCGTACGGCCAGACCCACGATCGCGATCGGCTCGGCGACGAGGTCGGGTCCGGGTCCGTCGGAAACCTCGACGCCGTCGAGGAAATCCCGGACGGCCGCCGCCATCGGGTGGTCGTACACCAGCGTCGACGGCAGGTCCAGCCCGGTGGCCGCCGCGAGCCGGTCGCGCAACGCGATCGCGCCCAGCGAGTCCACGCCCAGATCGGCGAACGGCGTGTGCGGGTCGAAGCCGTCCAGGATCGACGACGCGTCGGCCGACAGGACCCGGCCGGGCGACGTCGCCGCGCCTGGTGCGGACACCGGGTGCGGGAACCCTGGCGGGGTCGACCGCACGTCGACCACCAGGTCCCGCAACGCGGCCCGGTCCACCTTGCCCGTCGGCGAGCGGGGCAGTGCGGCCACCACGCGCAGCCGGGTCGGCAGCTTGAAGTCCGCGATCCGCCCGGACGCGTGCCGCCGCACCACCGCCAACGTGAGCCCGCCGCCGACCACGACCGCCAGCACGGCCTCGCCCCGCACGGCGTCGGGCACGCCGAGCACCGCCACCTCGACCAGGCCGGGGCAGTCGGCCAGGGCGTGCTCGACCTCGGCCGGGTAGACGTTCTCGCCGCCGGTGATGATCAGGTGCCGCAGCCGGTCGACCAGGTACAGGTACCCGTCGTCGTCCAGCACGCCGACGTCGCCCGTGCGCAGCCAGCCCTCGGCGTCGAACCCCGTGGCCGGGTCCTCGGCCCAGTACCCGGCCGTGACGCCCGCGCCCCGCACCCGCACCTCGCCCCGCGGGCCCGGCGTCCCCGTGTCCGGGTCGACCAGGCGGATCTCGTTGTGGGGGAGCGGTTTCCCGGCCGACCCGATCCGGTCGGCGCCCGGCAGGTAGGTGGCGTAGCACGACGTCTCGGTCAGCCCCCACGCCTGCTGGAGCGCGACCCCGTGCTCGGCGTAGAGGCGGATCAGCGCGGGCGGCACGGGCGCGCCGGACACGATCGGCACCCGCAGCGCCGACAGGTCCGCGTCCGCGAAGCCCGGCACGCGGGCGATCGCCGCGTACATCGACGGCACCGCGAACATCGTGTTCACCCGGTGCGCGACCAGGTCGCGCAGCACGCGTGCCGGGTCGAACGACCGGTGCAGCACGGTCGTGCCGCCCCGGCGCAGGGACCGCAGCGTGAAGCAGTTCAGGCCGCCGATGTGGGCCAGCGGCGTGACCACGAGGTTGACGTCGTCGGGCCGGGTGTCGGCCACCGAGCCGAAACCCTCGCCGTTGGCGTGCAGGTTGCCGTACGTGAGCCGCACGCCTTTGGGCCGTCCGGTCGTGCCCGAGGTGTAGAGCAGCATCGCCAGGTCGTCCGGCGCGCACGCCACCGGCTTGCCCGGCTCACCCTCGCCGGTCACCCGCCGGACGTCCAGCGCCGCGTGCGGGTGTCCGGGCTCGACCACGGCCGCGTGCGCACCGCAGTGCCGCAGCACGGCGTCGGCCTCCGCGACCGACAGCCTCGGGTTCACCGGCACGAACGTGCTGCCGTGCCACGCGCACGCCAGGTACGTGATGAGCAGCTCGGGGCTGTTGCCGCCCAGGTAGGCCACCCGGCCGCCCGGCTCGCCCAGCCGGGCCGCCAGCCGTCCGGCCCGGCGCACCAGTTCCGGGTACCCGAGCACGACGGCGCCGCACCGCACCGCCGTCCCGCCGGAGAACCGGCGGGCCGCCGCCACCGGGCTCAGGTCGGGCACGACCACCCCCGCGCGTGGTCGAACAGGTCGAACATCGCCACGTCCCCGCGCGCGGCGGGCAACCGGGCCAGCAGCGTCCGCAGCCGGTTCGCGATCTCGGCCGCGTCCGCCTCCGACACGTCGCCGATCACCCGCTCCAAGCGGTCCAGCTCGGCCGCGACCCGCGACGGCAGCACGGCACCGAGCAGGTGGTCGGTGAGCGCGGCGGGCGTCGGGTGGTCGAACACGGCCGTGGCGGGCAGCCGCGACCCGCACAGCGCGCTCAGCCGGTTGCGCAGCTCCACCGACGTGAGCGAGTCGAAGCCCAGCTCGCGGAACGACCGGTGCTCCTCCACCGCGCCCGGATCGCCGAAGCCGAGCACCGTCGCGGCCTGCGCCCGAACCACCTCCAGCGTGACCGCCCGGCGTTCGGTCGGTCCGAGGTCGCCCAGCCGGTCGGCCAGCGACACGGGCTCGCGGTCCGCGACGACCGGGACCTCGACCGCCGTCGTGACCGGGTCGGCACCCGCGGACTCCAGCCAGAACCGCCGCCGTTGGAACGGGTACGTCGGCAGGTCGACCACCCGCGCGCCGCTGCCCGCGAAGAACGCCGGCCAGTCCACGGGCACGCCCCGCGCGTGCAGGCGCCCCAACGCGGTCACCACCGACCGTCGCTCGTCGCCGCCGGACCGCACGGCCGCGATCGGCACCGCCCGGTCCACCCCGGCGGCGGCCAGCGCGGTCAGCACGCCGTCCGGTCCGACCTCGACCATCGTCGTGGCGCCCAGGCGTTCGGCCGTGCGCACGGCGTCGAGGAACCGCACGGGCCGCCGCACCTGCACGGCCCAGTACTCGGCGGTCGCGACGGGCGCGTCCGGCCGACCGGTGACGGTGGAGACCATCGTGACCCGGGGCGGCTGGAAGGCGGTCCGCGCCGCCACCGGCCGCAGGCCCTCGACCACGGAGTCCATGTGCGGTGAGTGCGAGGCGCAGCTCACCGCGAGTCTCTTGGTCGCCCGGCCGCGCTTGGCCCACAGCACGCCGACCGCGACGACCGCGTCCTCGTCACCGGACACGACCACCGACCGGGGGCCGTTGACGGCGGCGACCGCCACGCGTCCGCGCAGCGTGGGCACGACCTCGTCCTCGGTGGCCTCGACGGCGAGCATCGCGCCGCCGGCCGACACCGCGTGCATGAGCCGACCCCGGGCCGCGACCATCCGCACCGCGTCGGCCAGCGGGAAGATCCCGGCGACGTGACCGGCCGCGAACTCGCCGATGGAGTGCCCGACCACCAGGTCGGGCCGCACGCCCCACGACTCGAACAGGCGCACCACGGCCACCTCGAACGCGAACAGCGCCGCCAGCGTGAAGTCGATCCGGTGGACCTCGCCGTCGAGCGCGTCGCGCAGCGGCCGGGCCAGGTGCCCGTCGAACGCGTCGCACACCTCGTCGAACGCGCGCGCGAACGCCGGGAACGCCCGCAGCTCCCGGGCCATCCCGACCCGCTGGGCACCGCCGCCGGTGAACAGGAAGGCGACCCGGCCGGGCGCGGCCTCCTCGACGACCAGGTCGCCGAGCCCCCGTGCCAACTCGCCCCGCCCGGCACCGACCACCACGGCCCGCCGCCCGAACGCGGTGCGCGTCGTGGCCAGCGACCAGGCGACGTCCACGGCCGAGCCCTCGACGTCGGCCGCCGCCTTCGCCTGCGCGCGCACGGCGTCCGCCGTCTTGCCCGAGAACACCCACGGGACAACGGGTTCGTGGCTCCAGCCGCCCTGCTCCTCCTTCGACGCGCACGGGACCGCGGGGCCCGGCTCGCACTCCGCGCGCGGCACGCCGACCCACGCGGCGAACGCGTCGGTCAGCGGCGTCCAGCGGTCGGCACGCGCCCGCGCGGGATCGGGTGAGCGGGAAGTCTGCGGCGGGATCGCGCCGCGGCGCGGCTCCTCGGCCTGCTCCACGACCACGTGCGCGTTCGTGCCGCCGTAACCGAACGACGACACCCCGGCCCGGCGCGGGCGGCCGGTCTCCGGCCACACGCGGTCGGCGGTCAGCGGCGTCACACCACCGGCGTCCCAGTCCACGTGCGGTGCCAACGGGGTCGTGCGCAGCGTGCGCGGCAGCACCCCGGCGCGCACGGCCTCCACCACCTTGATCAACCCGGCGACGCCCGCCGCCGCCTGCGTGTGGCCGATGTTCGACTTCACCGACCCGACCAGCACCGTCCCGGCCCGGCCGTAGGTGGCCTGCAACGCCCGCGCCTCGACCAGGTCGCCCAGCGGCGTGCCGGTGCCGTGCGCCTCCACGTAGTCCACGTCCGCGGCGTCGAGGCGGGCGTCGGCCAGCGCCGACCGGATCAGCCGCTCCTGGGCCGGACCGCGCGGCGCGGTCAGGCCGTTGGACGCGCCGTCGGAGTTCACCGCCGACCCGCGCAGCACGGCCAGCACCCGGTGGCCGCGGCGGCGCGCGTCCGACAACCGGGCCAGCAGCACCAGACCCGCGCCCTCGGACCAGCACGTACCGTCGGCGTCGGCCGAGAACGGCTTGCACCGGCCGTCCGGCGCGAGTCCGCGCTGTCGGGAGAAGCCGGTGAACGGCGCGGGCGTCGCCATCACCGTCACACCGCCCGCCAACGCCCAGTCGCACTCGCCCCGACGCAGTGCGCCCATCGCCAGGTGCACGGCCACGAGTGACGACGAGCACGCCGTGTCGACCGTGAGCGCCGGTCCCTCGAAGCCGAACGTGTACGCGACCCGCCCGGCCGCCATGCCGCCGGAGCTGCCCGCGAACAGGTAGCCCTCGACGCCGTCCAGCGGCAGCCGGGCCCGGGAGCCGTAGTCGCCGTACATGACGCCGGTGAACACGCCGGTCCTGGTGCCCCGCAACGTTTCCGGCAGCAGCCGGGCGTGTTCGAGCGCCTCCCAGGAGGTCTCCAGCAGCAGCCGCTGCTGCGGGTCGGTGGCCAGCGCCTCGCGCGGCGACATCCCGAAGAACCCGGGGTCGAACTGGTCCGCGTCGTGCAGGAAACCGCCGTGCCGCACGTAGGTCCGGCCGACCGCCTCCGGATCGGGGTCGTGCAGGTCGGGCCAGCCGCGGTTGGCGGGGAAGTCGGACACCGCGTCCACCCCGTCCACGGCCAACCGCAGCAGGTCGCCGGGCGCCCGGACGCCGCCGGGGAACCGGCAGGCCGTCCCGAGGACGGCGATCGGCTCGTGGTCGTCAACCGGGGCCGGGCGCGGACCGTCCTCGTCGGCAACGTGCATGTCATTTCCTCGGTACTCGATCGTCGTTCGTCCCGCGGTCACGCCACCCGCGCGGGTTTCGGCGGACACGTACACCTGGACAGGAGAAGTGTTCACCTGAAGGGATTCCCCGGCCGTCCGCGCGTCACCGATCGTCCGAAGCCTTTCGCGAATTCACGCGAAAGAATTCCTCGTTCAGCGGTCGCGCGGTGCCGTGATCGACGGCGATGCGGCCGGTGGAGACGTGCCGCACGATAACGGTTCGCCACCGTCGAGCGCATGTCACCAAAATCCGATCGTGGGCGTGTCGGACGGCCGTGACAACGCTATGACCACGGCTCCTGTGTCACCGCGCGGTCCGGGAAGAACGAGAACTTTCACACGATCGTGCAGCCTCGACCAGGTTCCGCACGCCCCGTGGACACCCGGGAGGTGACGGTCTCCGGGGCCGCGCGGTTGCCGTTGTGCGGCGTGGATCGAAAGCTGAGCGGATCGATTGCCGGGGGCCACGCCGTCCGGGCGTGCCGGGAACGCGGGAGGAACAGATGGGTCGCGGATTCGACATCCTGAGCCGGAAGTGGTCGCTCGACTTCGACGCGTTGGACTACGACGGCGACGGCCTGCTGTCCCGCGCGGACATGGAAGGGCTGGTCGAGTCGACCCGGGTGGCCTTCGGGCCCGAGGGCGACCCGGTCAAGTTCGCCGAGTTCCGCAGTGCCAGCCTGCGGTGGTGGGACCGCTTCCTGGCGCCCGCCGACGGCGACCGCGACGGGTACGTGACGCGGGACGAGTACGTGGCCGCGTACCGGGAGGTCGACCTGGCCACCATGTCCGCCGCACTGATCGCCTTCGTGGACGCGATCTTCGACTTCGTGGACACCGACGCCGACGGCCGGATCGGCATCGGGGAGTTCGCCGCGCTCCAGCGCGCGTGGAACGCCTCGCGCGAGGACGCGATGACCGTTTTCGAATCACTGGACGTCGACGGCTCGGGCCATTTGTCCAGGGGTGAATTGCACATGTACGTGCAGCAGTACTACACCAGCCCCGATCCGGACGCGCTGGGGAACAATCTCAATTTTCGATTCTGACGCCGTTGTCGGGAACCGCCGGCCGCGGGGGATCGCCCCGCCGCCGGCGGCTCGGGTCAGACGATGAACCGCGCGTCGGGGTGGCGCGGGGACGGGCCGTGGAACAGGCCGCGGTCGCGGCGCTTGAGGTGCAGGTCGAAGAAGCCGGCGACGTAGTCGTGCTGCGCGGCCAGCGAGCGGCGCGGATCGATCGTGCCGACGATCCCGGCCTGGCGTCGCGGCGACAGCAGCCCCGAGAGCTGCGGGACCGCCACCTGGAGGTCCGTGAAGCTGTAGTGCGTGGCGCGGTCCAGGTGCAGGTCCCGCTTCCACGCCCGCTGCCGGGCCCAGAAGTCCGCCCAGGTGCGGTCGAACTCCGGGGTGCGGTGCGAGTGCTCGACGGCCTGCCCGTTCTCGACGAAGTCGCCGCCGAACAGCAGGAACGGCCGGTCGAGGCCGTGCCGCACGGCCTCGCCGGGGAAGTACGGCTCGGGTGTGCTGTAGGCCATCGCGCCGTCGACGTCGATCCCGGCGTCGATCCGCCGGTCGGCGTACATCGCCTCGCCGGCCGTGTACCCGCCGTACGAGTGCCCGAACATGCCGGTGCGCGACAGGTCGAGCGCGTCGTCGAGCCCGCGCGGCAACGGATCGCGTTCCGCGTCGGGGTTGCGACCCCGGTCGATCAGCGCGAGCTGGTCGAGCACGAACCGGCTGTCGGCGACGCGGGTGTCGATCGCGGTCTTGCGGTGGTCGAGTTCGGCCTCGTTCGCGACGCCGTACTCGACCCGGCCGCCGGGGAACCCGACGGCGAGCGACTCGTACGTGTGCGAGAGCGAGACGACCACGTAGCCGTGGCTGGCCAGGTCGTCCACGACGCCGGCGTTGAGTTCGCGGGCGCCGCCCCACCCGTGCGAGAAGAGGACCACCGGGAACTCGCCGGCGGCCACCCGGACGTTCGTGCGGGCCTGCCTGGTCGTGCCGTCCCAGTCGACCGAGCCGATCGGGACGTCCAGGAAGTACTCGCTGGACAGCACGGCGTCGGCGACCTGCGCCACCCCGGTGCCCATCCAGTCGGCGCGCGGCCCGTCCGACCCGGCGGCCGGGTAGCTCACCGTGACCATGAGTTCCCGCTGCCGCGCGGCGTTCCACGGATCGACCCGGTCCCGGTCGACGAGGTGGAGGTCGGTCGTGCCGACCGGGTACCGCCCGCTGAGCGCGGGCATGGCGAACCGCGCGGGCGCGGCGGGTGCCGCGTGGGCCGGGACGGTCGCCAGTGCCGCCACCGCCGCGACACCGACCACCACCCCGACCGTTCTGCTGAGGTTGGACACGTATCGTCCCTTTCCGCCGTTATGCGGCTTGCGTGCCGCAGGTCGCAATGCTGACACGCGAACGGCTCCCGGGTCTTCGTCCTGGTGGACCAATGTCGCCTACGACCGGGGTCCGATCGCTTCCTGGAATCAACACGCCTCGGGGATAGTGGTGGGCCTCGGCTTTCGAGTGGCATTCCGCGGGAGGTGGCATGCTCAAGGAATTCGTCGAGTGGTTCGACGACCAGTTGATGCGTCGTGGAGTGTCGGGCATTTTCCACGCGGTCCTGGGGATTCTTTCGCTCGGCGCCGTGGCGAGTGCGGTATTCGGCGGGACCGCGGTGAAGGTGGCCGCGGTCCTGGTGGCGGTCATCGTCCTGCTCGCTGCCATGGCCCTGCTCGCTTCGGGGCGGAAGGAACAGGTGCTCGGTCGGCTGCGCGACGACCTGCTCATCGGCTCTCTCGTGGACGCCGTCACCGGACGCAGCGGGAACGCGCGGATCACGATGTGGGAGGACGTCGCGCAGATCGATTCCGACGGCAACGTGGTCGAGACCGTGACGGTGTTCGCCCGTGCCGAAACAGGCGATGTGCGATTTTACCGCCTTCGTGTCGGTCCTGGGTGGAACCAGCCGAAACGGCAGCGCGCCAAGGTCGTGTGCGAGGTGGTGGGAGTCCGCCCCGACGGCGGCGACGGCCCGCGTTACGACCTCCGCTGTCGTCGGCTCGTCGACGGCAGGCTGGAAACCGTTGTGACGCTGCCCGATACCGTCAAAGTGGGACAGCGTTTCCGTGTCCGGTTCAAATACAGCTGGCCGGGAATGTGTGAACCTTTGATGGTGTGGGGTCAGCCTGAAGACTTCCGGCTGAGATTCGCGCACGCCGTGGAAGGGGTCCGATACACCATCGTACTGCCTGCGGGGCGTGAGGTTCGATTCGAGTCCATCGGCTTCGACGGGGGTGACTCCGCATATGCGGTCGAGGTCGACCGAGATCCCGCGGGCGCCGTGAGCTTGTCGCTCACCGCGCGGAACGTTCCTGCGAAACACACGTTCGGGACCCGGCTCGACCTTGACCGGACAACGCGTCCGGTCGGTCGACCGGACGCGTGACGGGTGAGTGGGCGGCTTTCGGTCAGCCCGTCGGGCGCAGTTCGCGGCCCGACGCGGTGAGGTGCTCCCACGTCCGCCCGCGTTGGCTGGGTGCCGCCTCGCCGTCGGCCAGGCGTACCGCGTAGACCAGGCCGTAGGGGTCGGGTTGGTCGAACAGGTCGCCGGTGCGCACGTCGACCAGGTCCCGGGCGTGTTCGGTGCGGGTGCTCATGGCGCAACTCCTCGTCGCGTGGAGCGGCTGCCCGCACTGCGCCCGGCCGTGGCGGCGGGCGGGTAGCCCGAAAGTGTCGGGTTGGGTTCCTCGAGTACCCCTTGAGCTGCGTTGACATGCCCAAGGTCGGTCGGCGAACGGGTGAAAGCGGGGCGAGGGCCGCGTACGGCCCCCACCCCGGTGGATCAGAAGCCGATGCGGCAGCCGGCGATCACGATCTCCTGGCCTAGCAACGTCACCACGCGCACCGCGTACTGCGCCAGCTCACCCGTGGGCAGCGTGGTCGTCTGGTTCACGTAGATCGTCGCCACGCCGAGCAGCGAGATCGTCGCCGACGCCGTGCCCAGGCTCTGGCCGTTGAGCGTGCCGACCCGCGACGCCCCGGTCGGCCCGGACGCGGTCATCGTGCACGTCGACTGCACGTCGGACAGCGAGATCGCGCCCGCCAGCAGCGACGCGCCGCTGATCGACGCCGTCGCCGTGGTCCGGCCGTTCGTCATGTCGAGCGTGCAGTCCGCCCGCAGCGCCGACACCGAGGCCAACCCCGTCACGTTCAGCGACGCCGTGGTCTGGGTCGACGACGGCGGGCACGTGGCCAGCGGTGTCTTCGCCACGGTCAGCAGACCCGGCACGAGCGAGGTCGCGCTCAGGTCCCACGACTCGCCCCGCACGTACGTCACGATCTGCACCACGGCCGTTCCGGCACCGCCGTCGTCGTCCGTCACGCGCACCAGCACGTTGCGCGAACCGATCGTGTTGGACGTGTGCGACGCCGTGCACTGCCCGTTGGAGACCGTGCCGGTCTCCACGGCCGTGCCGTCCACGAAGTCGATCGTGCACGTGTGCGTGTCGTGCCGGCCCGCGTCGGTGAACGGCGCGACCACGGTCACCGAACCGCCGCGCGCGACCACGGTGCCGGTCGCGGGCGACGACACGGACACCGACGGCGCCACGTTGGTCAGCGACAGCGTCGTGGTCGCGACCACGGCCGTGTGCAACCCGTCGTCGGCTGTGAGCCGCAATGCCCACACGCCGTCGTCATCGCAGGTCACGGACGTGGTCAGCGACTGGGAGTCGCTGAACGTGCACGCCGCGCCCGCGTCGACGCCGGACTGCGCGGTCGCCGTCCACTGCACTGCCGCGGGTGGGCCGTCCGGGTCGGTCACGGTGCCCGCCAACGACACCGCCGAGCCTTCCGCACCCGCGTACGGCCCACCGGCCAGCACGGTCGGCGCGTTGTTCACGACCACGTTCGTGCAGGCGGCCACCGTGCCGGCACCGCCACCGTCCGTGCCGCGCGCCGTGACGCACAGCGAGTGCGTGCCCGACGACAGGGTGGGCGTGGTGACCGAGTACGTCACCGAGGTCGGACCTGGCCGCGGCAGCGCCGGGGTCACCGACGAGACCGCGATCGGCGTGCCGCCGTCGATGCTCAACGACAGGTCGGTGAGCTGCGACGCGATGACGCCGGGCACGATGTTGGGCAGGGTCGACGGGTCGAGCACCTCGGTGCACCGGCCGCCGGTCAGGTCGGCCAGCGCCTGGAGGCTGGAGTTGTAATTGGCGCCGCGACACCGCGCGCCCGTGCCCACCGCGAACGTCAGGTAGTCGACCGCGGCGGGTTGCGCGGAGGCAACCGCGCGCACGTCGGTCGACGAGAAGCCGTCGGACAGGAACAGCACGATCTTGCGCCGCTGCGTCTGCGCGTTGGTCACGCTCGTGGCCGCGTTGACCGCCGGCACGTAGTCGGTGGCGGCCGGGAACGTCTTGGGCGTGAACCGGGACACCGCCCCCGGCGTGATCGACGACAGGGCGTCCTCGATGTCGCGGATGCCGTTGCCGTCCTCGTCGGCGCCCGGCGCGGTCACGAGCTGATCGCCCGCGGCCGGCCGCACGTCGATCGTTGCCGCGCCGTTGCCGAACGCGACCGCGCCGACCGCGGCGACCACGGTGTCGGTCTGCGCCGCGATGGCGTTGAGGCGACGGGTCGACCCGACCTCGCAGCCCAGGATGGTCGGACCGCCGGCGCACGCGCTGCCCGTGCTGCCCGACGCGTCCACGACGTAGGTCAGCGCGGTATCTCGCACCGGTTGGCCCGCGCCTATCTGCGCGGTGCCGGTCACCGTCACCGCACCCTGCGACAGCAGGGTGCCGGGGGTGGGCGAGGTCACCGTGACCCCGATCCCCGTGCCGCCGGGCAGATTCCCATCGACCGCGTGCGCCTGGACCGTGCCCGCCAAGAGCACCCCGACGGCCAGCACACAGGACCTCCGTGCCATTCCCATCCGGTCAACCTCCCGCCGTTCCGACTTCCTCCCCAAGAGTCGCGGCGTTCGGGCGATCAGCTGCTGCTCTATCGAGTGGACCACGGCATGTGTTCGACGGTGTAACCCGCATACCTCCTGTCAGCCGTAATTTCGCCACTTTCGTGGGCGTAGCGTCCGCTGCCCGGCAGCATCGGGAACAACCGCCGCCGTCACCGGGTTGGCCCGTCCCGCAAGCACCGGATTCTTGGGGGTACGCATGAGAAAGTCGGTCCTGTCCGTCCTCGTGGCCGCCGCCCTGCTGGGCGCGTCCGCCACCGCGACGGCGCAGCCGGCCGCCCACGCCGCCGGCGGCTGGGGCGCGACCTGGGGTTCGTCGCAGCACGCGGGCGCCGAACTCTTCGGCTCGCCCTGGGTGACCGAGGGGTTCGACGACCACAGCGTGCGGCAGGTCGTGCGGCTCAGCCGCGGCGGCCCGGCGCTGCGCGTCCGGCTGTCCAACGCGTTCGGCACATCGCCGCTGCGGCTCACCGGCGCCACGGTCGCCCGCACCGACAAGGGCGCGTCCGTGCGTCCGGGCTCGGTGCGGCACGTGACGTTCCAGGGGCGCAAGTCGACCACGGTCGCGGTGGGCGCGGAGCTGGCGTCCGACCCGATCCCGTTCGCCGTGCCGTCGTTCGAGCAGGTCACCGTGACGCTGCACTTCGCGGGCAGGACCGGCCCGGCCACCGCGCACGGTGACGCCACGGCCACGTCGTGGCGGGCCAAGGGCGACCACCGGGCGGACGTGTCCGCATCGGCCTTCACCGAGAGCACGACGAGTTGGTACTACCTGTCCGGTGTGGACGTGGTGGACCTGTCGCCGCGCCGGGACACCGTGGTCGCATTCGGCGACTCGATCACCGACGGTGCGGAATCCACTGTGGACGCCGACCGCCGCTACCCCGACCGGCTGGCCCGGCGGCTGGGCGGTCGACTGGGCGTGGTCAACGCGGGCATCTCCGGCAACCGCGTGGTCAACGACTCGCCCTGCATGGGCGAGAAGGCGCCCGCGCGCTTCACCCGTGACGTGCTGTCCCACCCGGACGTGCGCACCGTGATCCTGCTGGAGGGCATCAACGACATCGGCTTCAGCGAGATCGACCTGGGGCCGTGCGGCCTGCCCAACCCGCGCGTGACGGCGGACGAGATCATCGGCGGTTACCGGCAGATCATCGCCGCCGCCAAGGCCAAGGGCATCCGCGTGGTCGGCGGCACGCTCACGCCGTTCAAGGGCGCCTTCTACGCCACGGACCGCGGCGAGGGCGTCCGTCAGGCCGTGAACCACTGGATCCGCACGTCGGGCGCGTACGACGCCGTGGTCGACTTCGACAAGGCCGTCGCCGACCCGGCCGACCCGACCGCGTTGCGCCCCGAGTTCGACCCGGGCGACCACCTGCACCCGAACGACGCCGGCTACCAGGCCATGGCCGACGCCGTCGACCTGTCCACCCTGTAAACCCGCGAGTCGTCCACTCGGACACCCCGAAACACGCGCTCGGACACCCCGAAACACGCGCTCAGCTTGTCTTTTAACCTGTTCGGCGGGGTTTGGTGCCCTTCTTGTGGTGGGCCGGTCGGGTATGTGCCCGTCCAGTGGCCAGGACGAGTCCGACGTCGAAGCGCGGTGCGGTGGCGCGGTTCTTCGAGCCGGGAGGTCGTCCCGGTCCGGGGCGGACCGGTTTCGGTGCAGCCGCTGGGCGGGCGATCTTCATGTGGAGGTTGCGGAACCCGCGCCGGACGCGGGTCGGGGTGAGCCTGGCGGGTTCGGCGGGTCGTTCCCAGGGGTGGCGCAGGTCGGCGACCAGCGGGCGGGCCAGGCGCAGTTGTGCGTGGACGGCCAGGATCAGCCAGGTCCAGCGGTCGGCGGCCTCGGGATCGCGCAGCCTGGGTCTGGTCCAGCCGAGCGTCTGCTTGAGCAGACGGAAGGTGTGCTCGATGTCGAAGCGCCGCAGGAACGCCCGCCACCAGCGGTCGACCTCGACCGGGCCGGAGTCGGGATCGGAACACCACAGCCAGACCGGTTTGTTCACCCCGCCGGAGGGCAGGCGCTCCACCGTCAGTCGGATCACGGTGCCCTCGACGATCGGCAGCGGTCCACTGTGGTCGATCCAGGCGGCCCGGCGGGTCAGTCGCGGGTGCAGCCGGTTCCAGGCCTGTGCGGTGGCGGTGCCGTAGAGACGGGTGTCGGTGCGGGTCAGCACGTCCTCGGCGCCCCAGGTGGCGGGGTCGCCGAAGACGAACTCGCCGCCGTGCTTGCGAAACCGTCCGCCCAGAGGGTTGTGGACCCGGGGCGGGCCCGGGCGGCGCAGCACCCGGTCCGACCGCATCCGTCCCAGCACCCGCACCGGCAGGTCCTCGAGCAGACGGGCGATGCGGGGCGCGTCGTAACCGGCGTCGAACACCACCAGGATCTCCGGATCACCCCGGCGCCACTGGTCGGCGGCGATGAGCCGTTGGACCACTCCGCGGACCTGGGCGGCGGTCACCGCGGCGAGGTCCGCGCCGGGCGGCAGCCGGACCGCGTCCAGCAGCGCGGTCCACGACGTGCCGCCGGTCTCCAGCGCGGCCACGAACGAGTACGGCCATCCCGGGATCATGCGGTGCTCGCCTCTGCCGCGTCCGTAGACGTGGCAGAACGTGCGGTCCGGGCAGGTCGCGCCGTCCGGCCGCAACCACGGCGAGACGTCGACCGCGAGCACCAGGCGGCCGTCCGCGGCCCGCGGCAACGGCGTCCCGGCCAGCGCGTCGCGTAGCCGGTCGACCTCGATGCGGCCGTTGTTGACCGCGTCGTAGAGGCCACCGTGCCCACGCCGGTGTTCGGGCGCCAACGACAACCCCACCAGGGTCCGCACCGGTCCGTCGGCGCACAGCACGGCGTCGGCCAGCTCGAACAACCCGTCCGCCCGACGGGTCAGACACCGGTGGAACTCCCGCCGGAACCCGGACAACGCCCCGAGCGCCGATCTGGGGTCGAGATGGTGCACACTGATCACGCAGCCCTTTGGTCGATCGTCCTTCTGTCGCAAGAGCGATGATCGACCAAGGGCTGCTTCTGTGATCAACCGGGGTGTCCGTCAACCGCCCGGGACCTCAAAAGACAAGCTCAGGCACCAGCCGTACCCGGTCGGAGGTGCCTGAGCGCGTAATTCGGGGTGTCCGGGCGGCGGACTCGCGTGGTCATCCCAACAGGGGGAACCCGGTGACCGACGGGCGGACGGCACGATAAGGTGGACCGGCCGGTCGAGAGGCGCTGCAACGGGCGAAGGCCCGCCACGCTCGTCCGGCCCTTGGACGACACGAAGGGCGCCTCCCGTCACGCGGGAGGTCACGCATGGGTCGGATCGAGAACCTCAAGAGACTGCTCGACGAACGGCTCGTCGTCCTCGACGGCGCGTGGGGCACGATGCTTCAGGCCGCCGGCCTGACCCCCGCCGACTACCGGCCGGACTTCCTGAAGGACCACCCGCACGACGTCACCGGCGATCCGGATCTGCTCAACATCACCCGGCCCGACGTCATCCTCGACACGCACCGCCGCTACCTGGCCGCCGGCGCGGACATCACCAGCACGAACACGTTCACCGCGACCGGCATCGCGCAGGCCGACTACGGCCTGGAACACCTCGTGTACGACATGAACCTCAACGGCGCACGCCTGGCACGCCAGGCCGCCGACGAGGTCGGCGGGTACGTCGCCGGCTCGGTCGGCCCGCTCAACGTCGCCCTGTCGCTCTCGCCCAAGGTCGACGACCCGTCGTACCGGGCCAAGACCTACGACCAGGTCAAGGCCACCTACGCCGAGCAGATCGCGGCCCTGGCCGAGGGCGGCGTCGACCTGCTGCTGATCGAGACGATCTTCGACACGCTCAACGCCAAGGCCGCGATCGCCGCCGCCCACGAGGTCGCCCCGCACCTGCCGCTGTGGATCTCCGTCACGGTCGTCGACCTGAGCGGGCGGACGCTGTCCGGGCAGACCGTCGGCGCGTTCTTCGAGTCGATCGCGCACGCCGACCCGCTGGTCGTCGGCGTCAACTGCTCCCTGGGCGCGGAGGAGATCCGGCCGCACATCACCGAACTGGCACGCCTGGCCGGCACCTACACCGCGTGCCACCCCAACGCCGGCCTGCCCAACGCCTTCGGCGGTTACGACCAGCAGCCCGAGGAGACCGCGGCCCTGCTGCGCGGCTTCGCCGACGACGGGATCGTCAACGTCGTCGGCGGCTGCTGCGGCACCGGCCCCGACCACATCGCCGCCATCGCCCGTGCCGCGGCCGACGCGCCCCGCCGCGAGCCGGTGCGCCGCGCCGAGGCGACCCGGTTCAGCGGCCTGGAGACGTTCGAGATCGGCGCCGACACCGGGTTCGTCATGATCGGCGAGCGCACGAACGTGACCGGCTCGGCGAAGTTCCGCCGGCTGATCGAGGCGGGCGACCACCAGGCCGCCGTGGACGTCGCCCTCGACCAGGTGCGCGGCGGCGCCAACCTGCTCGACGTCAACATGGACGCGGACCTGCTCGACAGCGAGGCCGCGATGACCTCGTTCCTCAACCTGATCGCGACCGAGCCCGAGGTCGCCCGCATCCCGGTGATGGTCGACAGCTCGCGGTGGAGCGTGCTGGAGGCCGGGCTCAAGTGCCTCCAGGGCAAGGGCGTGGTCAACTCGATCAGCCTCAAGGAGGGCGAGGAGCAGTTCCTCGCCCAGGCCCGGACGATCCGCGAGTACGGCGCGGGCGTCGTGGTCATGGCGTTCGACGAGAAGGGCCAGGCCGACACCACGCGGCGCAAGGTCGACATCTGCGCGCGGGCCTACGACCTGCTCACCGGGACGGTCGGTTTCCCCGCGCACGACATCGTGTTCGACCCCAACGTGCTCGCCGTCGCGACCGGCATCGCCGAGCACAACGGCTACGCCAAGGCGTTCCTCGACGCCATCCCGCTGATCAAACAGCGCTGTCCGGGCGCGCGGATCAGCGGCGGCATCTCGAACCTGTCGTTCTCCTTCCGCGGCAACGACGTCGTGCGCGAGGCCATGCACTCGGCGTTCCTGTTCCACGCCGTGGGCCTCGGCCTGGACATGGGCATCGTGAACGCCGGCCAGCTCGCCGTCTACGAGGACATCCCGCCGGAGCTGCTGGAGCACGTCGAGGACGTGCTCTTCGACCGCCGCGAGGACGCGACCGACCGGCTCGTCACGCTCGCGGAGACCGTCAGCGGCAAGGGCAAGAAGCGCGAGATCGACCTGACCTGGCGCGAGGCCGCGGTCGGCAAGCGGCTCGAACACGCGCTGGTGCACGGCATCGTCGACTACATCGAGGCCGACACCGAGGAGGCGCTGCACGCCTCGGCACGCCCGCTCGACGTGATCGAAGGCCCGCTGATGGACGGCATGAAGGTCGTCGGCGACCTGTTCGGCTCGGGTCGGATGTTCCTGCCGCAGGTGGTCAAGAGCGCCCGCGTGATGAAGCGCGCGGTGGCGTTCCTGGAGCCCTACATGGACGCCGAGTCGCAGGGCCAGGCCCGGCGCAACGGCAAGGTCGTGCTGGCCACGGTCAAGGGCGACGTGCACGACATCGGCAAGAACATCGTGGGCGTCGTGCTGGGCTGCAACAACTACGAGGTGATCGACCTGGGCGTGATGGTGCCCGCGTCGGTCATCCTCGACACGGCGCTGGCCGAGGGCGCCGACGCGGTCGGCCTGTCCGGTCTGATCACGCCGTCGCTGGACGAGATGGTCGGCGTGGCCGCGGAGATGCAGCGCCGGGGCATGAACCTGCCGTTGCTGATCGGCGGCGCCACGACGTCCAAGCAGCACACGGCCGTGCGCATCGCGCCCGCCTACGAGTCCACGACCGTGCACGTGCTCGACGCGTCCCGGGTCGTCGGCGTGGTGTCGGACCTGCTCGACGCGGACCGCGCGGTCACCCTGGCCGCCGCCACGCGCGCCGACCAGCAACGGCTGCGCGCGGAGCACGAGACCCGCCTGCGCACCCCGCTGCTCACGCTGGCCAAGGCCCGCGCGAACCCCGAGAAGGTGTCGTTCGCGGAGGTGCCCGTGCCCGCGTTCACCGGCCTGCGCACGCTCACGCCCGACCTGGCCACGTTGCGCGAGTTCATCGACTGGCAGTTCTTCTTCCTGGCCTGGGAGCTGAAGGGCAAGTACCCGGCGATCCTGGACAACCCGGTCGCGCGCGAGCTGCACGACGACGCGATCCGGATGCTCGACAAGATCATCGCGGACGGCAGCATGCACGCCATCGGCGCGTACGGGTTCTGGCCCGCGCACGCCGAGGGCGACGACATCGTGCTCGACGGGCCGGACCTGCCGTCGTTCCCGATGCTGCGCCAGCAGACCGCCAAGCCCGACAGCCGGGCCAACCGCTGCCTGGCCGACTACATCTCGCCGGACGGCGGCGACCACCTGGGCGGGTTCGCGGTCGCCGTCCACGGCGCCGAGGACCTGGCCGCCGCCTACGAGCGCGACCACGACGACTACCGCGCGATCATGGTCAAGGCGCTGGCGGACCGGCTCGCCGAGGCGTTCGCCGAGTACCTGCACCTCCAGGTCCGGCGCGACTGGTTCGAGCCGGACGCCGATCCCGACCTCGCCGACCTGCACGCGGAGCGGTTCCGCGGCATCCGGCCGGCGCTGGGCTACCCGGCCAGTCCCGACCACAGCCAGAAGCGGGAGCTGTTCACGCTGCTGGAGGCGGAGAAGCTGGGGCTGGCGCTGACCGACTCGTTCGCCATGACGCCGGCGGCGGCGGTGAGCGGGCTGATCTTCGCGCACCCGGAGTCGCGCTACTTCACGGTCGGGCGCATCGGCCGCGACCAGGTCGAGGACTACGCGCGGCGGCGTGGTGCGACCGTGGCCGAGATCGAGCGCTGGCTGCGGCCAAACCTCGCCTACGACCCGTCCTGAGCGATCCGGGTGCGGTACGGGTGCGGTCGGGGAGTGCCCGGCCCGTGACGTGATGCGGTGGGGCATCCTGGGCGGATGCGCAAGTGGGTGGTCGTGGCGGTCGTCGCCGTGCTCGTGGTGGTGGGCACGGCCGTCGGCGGCTGGCGGCTGGCCTCGGCCCGGACGTTCCAGCTCTTCGGGGACCTGACCAGCGCGGTCGAGACCGACCAGCGGGTGGTGGCGCTGACGTTCGACGACGGACCCGATCCGGCGGGCACGGCCGACCTGCTGCGGACGTTGGCGGACAAGGACGTCCCGGCGACGTTCTACCTCACCGGACGGGAACTGGTCGCGCACCCGGACCTGGGGCGGGCGATCGCCGCGGCCGGGCACGAGATCGGCAACCACTCGTTCTCGCACCGGCGGATGGTGCTGGTGACGTCCGACTTCGTCGCCGACGAGGTCGAGCGCACCGACGCCGCGATCCGGGCGACCGGCTACACCGGACCGATCACGTTCCGCCCGCCGTACGGCAAGAAGCTCGTGGCCCTGCCGCACTACCTCGCCCGGCACGACCGTCGGACGGTCATGTGGGATCTGGAGCCGGACTCCTCCCCGGAGGCCGACAAGTCGGCCGAGGCCATCGCCCGGTCCACCGTGGAACAAGCACGGCCGGGGTCGATCATCCTGCTGCACGGCATGTACGCGAACCGGAAGTCGAGCCGGGACGCGGTCGGCCCGATCGTGGACGGCCTGCGCGCCAAGGGTTTCCGGTTCGTCACGGTGTCCGGGCTGCTGGCCCTCGGGTCGGCGCGTTAGGGGCCGAGCGCCGCGCAGGCCGCGTCGACGGCGACGACGCGCAGTTCCGCCACGTCCTCGTCGTGGAACTCCAGCACGCAGTCGGTGAGCCCGCCGAGCGCCACGGTGGCCCTGGTCCGGTCGGCGAGTGACGCGTCCGGGCCGACCAGGACCGCGCGCAACCGGTCGCGCCAGGCCAGGACCCGGTTCACCAGGCCAAGCTCGGACAGTTCGATCAGTTCGCGCAGGACCAGCGTCATCACCTCGCGGTGGCGGTGGTGGAGGTCGAAGTAGCCCTCCAGCACGGCGCGGCGCGTGATCGCGGGCTGTGCCGTCACGTGGTCGACGAAGACGTCGCCGTCGTCGACGAACGGCTGCACGATGCTGCGCACGAGGTCGTCGCGTGACGAGAAGTGGTAGTACAGCGCGGGTTTCGTGATGCCCAGCCGGTCCGCGATCTCCTGGAGGCTGGTGCGGCGCAGCCCTTGGCGGCGGAACAGTTCGCGCGCGACCTCCTGGGCGCGGGCTTTGGTGTCTTTGGGCACCCGCGCAGTCTAGGTGTTTGCGCGTCGGCCGCCGCTCCACTTACCATCCGGTAAGTAAGTTTTCTGGAGGGGGTCTTCGTGAGGGTTCTCGTCTCCGGCGCGAGCATCGCCGGACCGGTCGTGGCCTACTGGCTCGACCACTGGGGGTTCGACGTCACCGTGGTGGAACGCGCGCCGGCGCCGCGCCGGACCGGCGGCCACGCGGTCGACCTGTTCGCGCCCGCGCTCGACGTCGTCGACCGGATGGGCCTGCGGTCCGCCGTGCTCGACCACCGCACCGGCACCGACCGGATCACCCTGCACACGCCGGGCGTGCCGCCCGTGGACGCCCACCTGGCCAAGGTGTTCGGAATGCTGTCCGAGGACCACGTCGAGGTCATGCGCGACGAGTTGAGCGAGGTCCTGCTCGGTGCGTCGTCCGACCGGATCGAGTACCGCTACGGCGACTCGATCGCGGAGTTGGGCGACGACGTCGTGTTCGACAGCGGGACGCGTGAGCGGTTCGACCTCGTCGTGGGCGCGGACGGACTGCACTCGAACGTCCGCCGCCTGGCGTTCGGCGAGGTGCCCGAGCGGTTCGTCGGCGCGTACCTGGCCGTCGCGTCGATCCCGGACGACCCGGACCTGGCCGGCCGTTCGATCGGCTACGTCGACGCCGGCCGCGTGGCCACCGGGTACCGGGCCGGGGAGGACGCGCGGGCGGTGTTCCTGTTCCGCGGTCCGCGGCTCGACTACCACCACCGCGATGTCGAGCGGCAGAAAGCGTTGCTGCGCAAGGCTTTCGCGGGGATGCCCGGCAAGGTGCCCGGCTGGCTGGCCGACCTCGACGGCACGTTCTACTTCGACGGGATCACCCAGGTCGAACTGGACCGCTGGACGTCCGGGCGGGTCGCGCTGGTCGGCGACGCCGGCTACTGCCCGGGACCGGCGGTCGGGGGCAGCACCAGCCTCGCGGTCGTCGGCGCGTACTCCTTCGCCGCCGAACTGGCCCGCGCGTCCGGCGACACGACCCGGGCGTTCCCGGCCTACGAGGCGGCGATCGGCGACTACGTTCGGGCGAGCCGCGGCATGGCGGTGAAGGCGGCCCGTCGCATCATCCCCGCCACCCACCGGGGCGTCCGGACCATGCGGACGGTGCTCCGGGTGCTGCCGAAGTTGCCGGTGTCGTGGGGGAAGGCGCTGGCGAGCCTGGAATCCGACGGCTTTCGCCCGCACGACGCGTACGTGCCACGCCCGGCGCCCGAGCCGGTGCGCTGACACGGCGCGGTGCCGCGAACGCCGCCGTGCCCGGAGCCCGAGTCGGTGCGCCGTCCGCGCACCGCGCAAGTGCGGTCCGGGACCGGCGGCCCGTCCGTCGCGTCGGGCCGGTCGAGCGTCGGAGATCACGACGACCACGGGTTCGAAAGTCGCCACGGCCGATTCCGCCGCCGACCGTCGGCGCCGACCCCCTTGGCGGGAACCGCGCGGAAGAGCCGCCACGGCCGGTTCCGTCGGCGTCGACCGGCGCGGTGGCACCGATCACGGCCGTAAGGTGGCGACCATGGTCGTCCTGTCCGCGATCGTGCTCGTCGGCGTGGTCTACGTGGTGGCCGGTGCATACGCTTACCGGGTCCAGCCGCACAACCGGATCGGTCCGCTGATGGTCCTCATCGGCATCGGCTGGTTCCTGGACTTCACCGTCGACCAGACCGTGTCCTACCCGCTGCGCCTGTCCGCCGCGACGTGGCCCGCGCTGCTGGGCCACGTCCTGGTCGCGTTCCCGTCGGGAAGGCTGCGCACGACACCGCGCCGCCTCGCGGTCGGTGCCGGTTATCTCGAAGCCGTGCTGTTGACCGGCATCAAGTCGTTCGCGCCGGCCGACTCCCCGTGGGCGCACGCCGCCGACGTCACCGAAACCCCGATGACGCTCACCGTCGGCGGCGTGATGCTCGCGCTGCTGATCGCCCAGTGGCGGGTGGCGAGCCCGGCCCAGCGCCGCACGCTCACGTCGATGCTCGGCGCCTCCGCCGTGGCGATCACGTTCTTCGGCGCATGGGAGCCGGTGGGCTTCGCCGACGACATGTCGTCGGTCCTGATCATGACCGTGTCCATGATCGGCATGCCGGCCGCCTACCTGGCGGGCCTGCTGCGCCGGCGCATGGACCGGGGCAAGGTCGCCGACCTCGTGGTCCGCCTCAGCGACGACCGCCACCCGGCGACCGTGCGCGAGGCGCTCGCCGACGCGTTGCACGACCCCGGCCTGCGCATCGGCTACTGGGTGGCCGAGCAGGACCGCTACGTCGACGAGTCCGGTGCCGACCTGGAACCCGCCGCACCGCACGTGCGCACCAGGGTCGACCGCGCCGGCCGGCCGGTCGCCGTGCTGCTGCACGACCCGGTACTCGACCCCGACCTGGTACGGGCCGCGTGCGCCGCCGTCGCACTGGCACTGGAGAACGAACGGCTCACCGCCGAGCTGCGCGCCCGGCTGCGGCAGCTCGCCGACTCGCGGCACCGCGTGCTGCTGGCCGCCGAGACCGAACGCCGCCGCCTCGAACGCGACCTGCACGACGGCGTGCAGCAGCGCCTGCTGTCCGTGGCCATGACGCTGGGCCTCGCGGAGAGCCTGCCGCCGGAGCGGGGACCCGCGTTGGCCGCCGAGGCCAAGACGTCGGTGCTCGCCACGATCGACGACCTGCGCGCCCTGTGCACCGGACTGCACCCGCCCGTGCTGACCGAACGCGGTCTGCGCGGCGCGGTGCGCGAACTTGCCGCGCTCGCCCGGCAGGTGGAGGTCGACTTCGACGTGGACACCCCGCTGCCGCCGCAGGTCGAGACCACCGCGTACTACGTGGTCGCCGAGGCGTTGGCGAACGTCACCAAGCACGCCGAGGCCACCCGGACCCGGATCGGGATCACCGGCCGCGACGGGGTGTTGCTCGTGCGCGTGGACGACGACGGCCGGGGCGGTGCCGACCCGACGGCGGGCTCGGGGTTGCGCGGACTCGGCGACCGGGTCGAGTCGGTGGGTGGCACGATGCGCGTCGTGAGCGAGCCGACCGGGACCAGCGTCCGGGTGGAACTGCCGTGCGGGTCGTGATCCCGTCCGGTCGAGGAGGGGACCGATGGTGCGCGTGGTGATCGCCGAGGACTCGCTGCTGCTGCGCGAGGGGTTGAGCCGGCTGCTCGTCGAAGCCGGTGTCGACGTCGTGGCGGGCGTCGAGGACGGCGACCGGCTGCTCGCCGAGGTCGACCGGCACCGGCCGGACGTGGCCGTGGTCGACATCCGCATGCCGCCCACGCACACCGACGAGGGCCTGCGCGCGGCACTGGAACTGCGTCGCCGGTACCCGGAGACCGGCGTGCTCGTGCTGTCCCAGTACGTCCGGGTCAGCTACGCGGCCGAACTGCTCGACGCGGGCACGGACGGCGTCGGCTACCTGCTCAAGGACCGGGTGTCCGACGTGGCCGAGTTCGTGGCCGCGATCCGCCGCGTCGGTTCGGGCGGCTCGGCGTTCGACCCGGACGTGGTGCGCCACCTGCTGGGCCGCCGCCGCGACGAGCGCGACGACGTGCTGACCGAACGCGAACGCGCGGTGCTCGCGCTGATGGCCGAGGGCCGCACCAACCAGGCCATCGCGCAACGGCTTTACATCGCCGAGCGCACCGTGGAGAAGCACTGCACGGCCATCTTCGCCAAGCTGGGCCTCGCCGCGAGCCCGCACGACCACCGCCGGGTGCTCGCCGTCCTGCGCCACCTCAACGGCGGCTGACCGGGACGTCCGGGGAACGCCCGGTTCGCCGACGGTCCCGCCGTGATGCCCGCCCCCGCAACCCGGCCCGCCTCCGGAACCCGGCCCGCCTCCGGAACCCGGCCCGCCTCCGGAACCCGGCCCGCCTCCGGAACCCGGCCCGCCTCCGGAACCCGGCCCGCCGCCGGGCGGGCGCCGACATCGTCCCGGCGGGTGGCCGCACCCCCGTCGTGCGGCTACCCGCACCACGCCGTGCGGACGACCCGGTTACCGCGAACCCCCGCGCCCGCAAGGCTTGTGGCATGTCGCTACAGGGGCGGATCACGGCGGGCTACCGCACGGACCTCATGCTGGTGCTGCTCGGGACGTGGTTCTCGATCGGCCTGTTCCTCGACGCCTGGGCACACGCCAACGTGCCCGAGCTGGAAACCTTCTTCACGCCGTGGCACGCGGTGTTCTACTCCGGGTTCGCGGCGACCGCCGCGTGGATCTCGTGGGTGGTCTGGCGCAATGTGCAGCGCGGCCACTCGTGGCGCGACGCGGTGCCCGCCGGGTACGGACCGGCGGTGCTGGCGTTGCCGCTGTTCGCGCTGTCCGGTGTCGGCGACTACCTGTGGCACACGTTCCTCGGCATCGAGCGCGGCCTGGACATCCTCTACAGCCCGACCCACCTCGGCCTGATCACCTCCATGATCATCATCCTGAACACGCCGCTGCGCACCGCGTGGGTCAAGCTCGGCGACCGGCCGTCGCCGCGGGAGTTCCTGCCCGCCGCGCTGTCGTTGGCGTTCACCACCTCGCTGGTGCTGCTGTTCGCCGGGTTCGCCGACGCCACGGTGTGGACGTCCGCGGATGTCGTGCGGGCGTTCTCGTTCCCCAAGGGCAACGAGACCCTGTTCACGCTGACGCTCGCCGCGTCGGTCGCGGTGACGAACATCGTGCTGATCGTGCCGCTGCTGGTGATCGCCCGCCGGTTCCGACCGCCGCTCGGCCTGGCCACGCTGGTCTACACGGTGTGCATGCTGCTGAGCACGGCCATCGCCGGGTACGCCAACATCTCCACCGCGATCGGGTTCGTGCTCGCGGGTGTCGTCGCCGACGTCCTGCTGTGGTGGCTCAAGCCGTCCGGTGACGCGCCGGGTCGGTTGCGGTTGTTCGCCGCGCTGTCCTCGTTCGCCACGTGGGCGATCTACTTCGCGGTCGCGGGCATCACCGCGGGCGGCATGCCGAGCGTGACCGAGATGTGGACCGGCGCGCCCGTGCTGGCCGCGTTGCACGGCCTGCTGCTGGCCGCGCTGCTGGTCCCCACCCGCGCGCGATGAGGATCGTCCTGCTGGTGCTGGGTTTCCTCCTGCTCGCCGCGCCGCCCGCGTCGGCGCACGCGGGCGGGTTGCGGCCCAGCGACCGGGTGGCCCGGGTGGTGGCGGTCGAGCCGCCACTGCCCGGCGTGGCCGTCGACATGGTCAACCACGGCACGCAGATCGAGGTCCGCAACCACGGCACCGGCGCGGTGACCGTGGCGGACCGGGTGGTCGAGATCGGTGCCGTGGTGCGGTTCGCCGACGAACGCACCACGCGCGTGGCGTGGGAGATGGCGATCGGACCGTCGGTGATCAAGGGCGTGGCCGAACCGGCGCCCGGCCCGAACCCGTTGTGGTGGGCGGTGATCCCGGCCCTGACGCTGGGCGGGTGGCTGCTCGGCCGGTCCCGCGCGCTCCTCGCGATCGGGGTGGTCGTGGTCGCCAGTGCGCACGTGTGGCACGCGATCGGCTCGACGCTCGTCGTGGTCGGGCAGTCGTTCGTGCCCCTGCTGATCAGCGCGAGCGGGGTCGGCCTGGTGTGCTGGCCGCTCGCGGCGGTCGCCGTCGTGACCGCGGTCCGCCGTCGGCCCGCGACCGCGTTCGTGGCCGCGATCGTCGGCGCGATGCTCGTCGTGGCGGGCATCCCGGACCTCGACAGCTTCCGCTTCGCCTACCTGCCGTTCGCCGGTCCCGCCGACCTGGACCGGCTGCTCGTCGCCCTCACGCTCGGCGGTGGACTCGGTCTCGCCGTCGGCGGATTCGCCCGTATGAGAAGGGAAACGTCCTCGTGATCCGCGTCCTGCTGCTCGCCCTCGTCCTCGTGGCGGGTTGTTCCGCCGGTGCCGCGCCGCCCGCCGGGGACCTGGACCTGGACCTGTTCGCGGACAAGCCGACGCCGCGACGCGTGGAACTCCGCAAGGACTCCAAGGTGAAGCTGACCGTGCACAGCGACAAGCCCGTCGACGTGCACGTGCACGGGTTCGACAAGCTCGCCGAGGCCGACCGCGACCGGCCCGCCCGGCTGGAGTTCACCGCGGACCGCACCGGCACGTTCGACGTCGAGGCCCACCCGGAGACGCTGTTGGCGCAGTTGGTGGTGCGGTGAGCGTTCTCGCGCACGGGGTCGGTTCCCGGCACGACCTGCCGCTGCCCCTGGACCTGGTGCTCCAGGGCGCGGCGGTGGCGTTGCTGGCGTCGTTCCTCGCGCTCGGTCTGCTGTGGACGAAGCCCCGGTTCACGCCGCTGGTCCTGCCCGAGCCCGCCGGGCGGTGGATCGTGCGGGCGGTGGTGGCGGCCGGGCTGCCGTTCGTGCCCGGTGCCGCGTGGCCGCACGTGGTGTTCGTGCTGCTGTGGGTCGGTTTCGCGGTGCTGTCGATGCTGTTCGGCCCGGTGTGGCGGGTGCTCAACCCGTTGCGCCTGGTCGTCCTGGTGGCGCGGGGCCGTCGGTACCCGGAACGCCTCGGCCACTGGCCCGCCGCCGTGACCCTGCTGGCGTTCACCTGGGTCGAACTCGTCGAACCCCATGCCCTGCCGTGGTTCCTGGTCGGCTATGCGGCGCTGAACCTGGCGGGCGGGTGGGTCTTCGGAGCCTCCTGGTTCGCCAACGCGGACGGGTTCGAGGTGTACTCGTCGCTGCTGGGCCGGCTGTCCCCGGTGCGCGGCAACCCGTTCCGCGTGCTCGCCGCGACGCCGCCCGCGCCGGGGCTGGTCGCCGTCGTCGCGGTGTGCCTGGGCTCCACCGCGTTCGACAGCATCGGGGGGACGCCTACGTGGGCCCGGCTGTCACCCGTGCCGGACTGGCTGGGCCTGGTCCTGACGGTGCTCCTGGTGGCGGGTTCGTACCAGCTCGCGACCAGGGGGTTCGCCGCCGCGCTGGCACCCACGCTCGTGCCGATCGTCGCCGGGTACGTGGTGGCGCACTACTACTCGTTGCTCGTGGTCGAGGGCCAACGGGCCGCGGCCCTGCTCCTGCGGATCGACCTCACCCCCGACGAGACACTGGTCGCGCCGCTCGTGGTGTCGTCGGTGCAGATCGGTGCCGTGCTGGTCGGCCACCTGCTCGGCGTGGTCGCCGCCCACGACCGCACGCTCGGCCTGCTGCCCAAGGCCGACCAGGTCACCGCCCAGGTCCCGCTGCTCGTGCTGATGGTCGTCTACACCGCCGGCGGCCTGGCCCTCCTCTTCGCCCCCTGACCCGCGAGTCATACGTTCAGACACCGCGAGTTGTGCGTTCAGACACCACGAAATGTGCATTCGGGCACCGTCGGACGATCAGCGTCGCCGCGCCGAGGCACGGGCCATCGCCCCGGCCGCCAGCACCAGGATCACCACGGCCAGACTCCAGCGGCGTTGGTCGCGGACCAGTCGGGCGGAACCGGACTCCGCGGCGGCGGCCCGTTCCTCGGGCACCCGGATCTCGCGGGACGTCGGGGGTTCGGGCGAGTCCGCCGGCGGCGCGGCGGCCGACGACGGCGGCACCGGCGTCGGGGTCGGCGACGTCGGCGGCACGGTCGACGTGGGTTCCGCCGGCACCGGCGGCGGGTTCTCCGGCGCCGGGACGCCCGGCACCGGCGGCACCGGGGTCGGCGACGGCGGCGGGCTCGGCGGCGGCTCCTCCGGCACCGGCGGCACGGACAGGCACCCGCTCGCGTCGATGGTGTGCAACGGTCCGCCGTACGCGAGCGGCACGGTGCCGCCCGACCCGTCCAGCGCGATCCGCCACAACGTGCTGCGGCCACCCGTCCGGTTGTTGGTCGCGTACAAAGCGTTGTCCCGCCCGAACACCACGGCGCCGTACCCGTCGCCACCGGGCAGGTCGCCCGTGCCGGGCACCTCCCGCACGCTCCCGCTCACGGGGTCCAGCGTCACCACCCGGGCACCGTCCGACGACGTCGACACCCCGTACAGCAGGCCGTCCGCCGGGTTCAGGTCGAAGTCGTCCACCGAGTACCCCAGCGGCGACAGGTGCGTGTCGTCGACCACCGTCAGGTAGTCCGGGCTCGCCGGGTCGACGTCCACGGCCATCAGGTGCGAGCCGGACCGCACCAGGAACCGGTCGCCGACCACGGCGCCCGACTGGACCGCGCGCAACCGGAACTCGGGCGAACGCCGGGTCTCCAGCAGGTGTCCGTTCCGGTCCAGCACCACGAACCGCCCGGCCTCCGTCACGCCGTAGAGCCGGTCCTGCGCGGCCGAGTACCCCAGCGCCGTCACCCGCACCGGCAGCACGCCCAGCGGCCGGGCGACACCGGCGGGCAGTTCGACCCGGAACACGGTGGACGGCCCGTCCTCGTCCGCCGCGACGTGGATCGAGACGCAGAAAGCGAGTTCCGCGAGCATCACAGTCTCGACAGCGCCGCGCTGAACGCGTCCGGCTGCAACTCGGCGCCGCCGCCGAACGGGTTCTGCAACTGGTAGGTCGCGTACAGCAGCAGGGTGATCGTCGCGGCCAGCGTCGCCACGATGATCACGTGCGTGCGCATCAGCGGACCGCCGAACAGCAGCGGCAGCCCGATCGTCAGGATGCCGCCCATCACGAGCACGAACCACACCACGGCGTCCACGCCCTCGGTCGCGGAGTCGAGCCGGGTCTGCCGGGCCTGGTAGACCTGCCACAGCTTGTCGGCGGCCTCGGTCTTGCGGTCGACGAGCCACGCGTCGGTCGCGGGCGCCTCGGCGATCACGCGCCGCAGCCGGTCGAGCGTGCTCCACCCCGCGTCGTCGGACTCGTCGCCGGACCGCATCCGCGGCCACTCCTCGTCGACCACGGTCTCCAGGTACTCGCGGGACAGCCGCCGCACCTCGTCGCCGGTCCGCTCGCCCAGCGCGTCGCCCGCCCACGTGGCCGCGACCAGGCTGTCGGCCTCCTCGTACGAGGCGTTGCCCGCCGCGGCGACACCGTCGAACAACGCGATCAGCACGAACGCCACGAGCACGGCCTGGAGACCGCCGACGATCGTGAAGACCTGTCCCGCCGCCTCGTTGTTCTCCGAGCGACCCTCGTCCGGACCGTACTTGCGGATCACGTACGCCAGCAGGGACGCGAACACGGCGGCGCCGCCGACCCAGAGCAGGCCGGTGGTGTAGACGGACATGGATTTCCCCTCCGTGCCCGTGGTGAACCGTCCCGGACACGCTCCGAAACGTAGTGATCACCTTCGGCGACCCTCAAGGGCGTTCCACCGGTTGCCCACCAAGTCCAACCGTCCAGGTGGCGCACCTGTGGACACGGTGGATATTTCGCCCACCCGGAGCCGGATTGATCCACTTGATGGGGTTAATTCACTAGGCTGATGGGGTCGACAGATCGACGACCACGCGTTGCGACCAGCCGGGGTGCGCGCAGCCGTTCGCGCACCCCGGCCGTCGGCGCGGGGGAGACGCCCGGACCAGACGTCGCCCGCTCCGCGCGGGAGGCCGTCGGTGTCGTGGTCGTCGACCCCGGCGGCGGTGACCCTGCGGCGGCAGCCCACCCCTCGTCCGGCTGCCACCCGGTGGAGAGGTTGCACGACCGCGGTTGAGCACCGGTTGAACGACTGTTGGGGAGGCGGAGTGGTGCTGAGGATCGACGTGCTGGGGGAGGTGCGCGCGGTCGTCGGCGACCGCGTGGTCGAGCTGGGCCACCAGCGCCAGGTGTGCGTCCTGGTCGCGCTGGTGGTCGAGCCCGGCCGCGCGGTGCCGGTCGACCGGCTGGTCGACCGGGTGTGGGGGGACGACCCGCCGCGCAGCGCCCGGCGGACGCTGGCCAGCTACGTGACCCGGCTGCGCCAGGTCGTGCCGGACCTGACGATCACGCACCGGGCCGGCGGGTACGCGTGCGACCTCGATCCGGCCGCGATCGACCTGCACCGGTTCACGCGCCTGGTCGCCAAGGCGCGCACGACAGTCGACGAGACCGCGGGAGCGCTCTACGCCCAGGCGCTGGACCTGTGGCGCGGTGAGCCGTTCACCGGCCTCGACGTGCCGTGGCTGGTGGAGCTGCGCCGCGATTTGGCGGACGTGCGGCTGGCCGCCCAGATCGACCACGCGGACGTCGTGCTGCGACTGGGCGGGCACGCCGGACTCCTGCCCGAGCTGGCCGCCCGCGCCGCCCGCCACCCACTCGACGAGCGCATCGCGGCCCAGCTGATCCGGGCGCTGTACCGCGACGGCCGCACGGCCGCCGCCCTGGACGCGTTCGGCCGCACCCGTACCGCGTTGCGCGACGAGCTGGGCACCGACCCCGGCGCCGAACTGCGCGAGCTGCACCGCCGGTTGCTGTCGGACTCGCCCGTGCCGCGCCAGTTGCCCGCCCCGCCCCGCGTGCTCACCGGGCGGCAGGCGGAACTGGCCGCGCTGGACGCCGCGGTCGGCGACGCGGTGACGGTGATCAGCGGGATCGGCGGCGTCGGCAAAACCGCGCTCGCGCTGTCGTGGGCACATCGCAACGCGGGCCGGTTCCCCGACGGCGTGCTGCACGCGGACCTGCGCGGCTTCGAGCCGAGCGGGCGGCCGACGCCACCGGGCACCGCGCTGCGCGGCTTCCTGCACGCGTTGGACGTGCCCGCCGAGCGCATGCCCGGCGACGTCGACGCCCAGGCCGCGCTGTACCGGACGCTCACCGCCGACCGGCACATGCTCGTGCTGCTGGACAACGCCCGCGACACCGCGCAGGTGCAGCCCCTCTTACCCGGCGGCGAACGCTGCGCCGTGCTCGTGACCAGCCGCAACCGGCTGGGCGGGCTGGCCGCGACGCACGCCGTGCGCGCGGTCGCCCTGGACGTGCTGGAACCCGACCAGGCACACGCCCTGTTCACCACGCGCCTGGGCGCGAGCCGGGTCGACGCCGAACCGGACGCGGCGGCCGACCTGCTGCGGTGGTGCGCCGGCCTGCCGCTGGCGATCGGGATCGTGGCGGCGCGCGCGGCGGCGCAGCCCAACGCCACGCTGGCGTCGCTGGCCGAGGAGTCCGGGCTGGACACGTTGGACGCGGGCGAGCCGAACGCCGCGCTGCGCACCGTGTTCTCGTGGTCGTACGGCGCGCTGCCGCCGGACGCGGCCGTCCTGTTCGGACTGCTCGGCCTGGTGCCCGGACCGGACGTGCCGCTGGAGGCCGCGGCGGCGATGGCAGACCTGCCGGTGCCGCGGACCCGGTCGCTGCTCGGTGTGCTGGAGGCGGCGCACCTCGTCGCGCAGCACGTGCCGGGCCGGTACCGGATGCACGACCTGGTCCGGCTCTACGCGGCCGAGCAGGGCCGTGAGCGCGACCCGGCGGCGTTGGGCCGGCTGGAGAGTTGGTACCTGCACAGCGCCGACCGGGCCGCGACCCGGCTGTACCCGATCAAGACCCGGCTCTCGGTCGGCGAGTCGTGCGGCCCGATCGCCGACATCCCCGACGAGCTGTCCGGCCAGCGCTGGCTGGAGGCCGAGCGCAACAACCTGATCGCGATCACGGCGGCGGCCCGCGGGTGGGCGGCGAGCCGGCTCGCGGACGTGCTGCGCGGGTTCTTCTGGCACCGCATGGACGCCACGGGCTGGCGCACGACGGCCGAGGGCGGGCTGGCGGCGGCGATCGCGTGCGGCGACGACGAGGGCCAGGCGGCGGCCCTGCTCAGCCTGGCCGACCTGCGCTTCAAGCTCTCCGACCACGACGGTGCCGTGCGCTACTACTCGCGCAGCCTGGAGATCGCCGGGCGGTTCGGGTGGATCCGCATCGAGGCGGCGGCGCGGTCGAACCTGGCGGGCGTGCACTGGCGGCGCGGCAAGCCCGCATTGGCCGCCGACCAGCTGATGCGGGCACGTGACCTGCACGCGCGCAGCGACAACGAGGGCGGCACCACGACCGCGATCGCGAACCTGGCGATCGTGCTGCGCGAACTCGGCCGCCTGGACGAGGCGTTCGAGCTGCACGGGCAGGCGTTGGAGCTGGACCTGCGGCTGGGCGGCCAGTCCAGCATGTCCGTGACGCTCGGCGAGATCGGGCAGACGTTGCACACGATGGGGCGACCGGTGGAGGCGTTGAGCCACCTGGAGCGGGCGCGGGAGCTGATGGACCTGACCGGGCACCGCAGCGGGCTGTCGGACGTGCTGCGCAACCTCGCGGCGGTGCACCTGGACCTGGGCCGACCGGCCGAGGCGGACCGGCTGGCCCGGGAGGCGTTGGCCGAGGCGTTCGAGACGCACGACCGTCAGCACCAGGCCAACGCGCACAACGTCCTGGGCCGGGTCGACGCGGTGCGGGGCGACCGCCCGGCCGCGCGCCGCCACCACCGGACGGCGCTGGACCTGGCCATGTCGGCCCGGGTCCGGTACGCGGCGGTGGAGGGCCTGCTGGGGTTGGCCGTCGTGGCGGACGACCCGGCGGAGGCGCGGGACCACGCGGCACGGGCGGCGGCGATGGCCCGGGAGTCGGACTACCGGCTGTTGGTCGACCGGGCGGCGCAGCTGCTGGACCACGAGCACGCGGTCGCGGATCACCCGATCGAAGGTCCCTGAGCGCGTATTTCGGGGTGTCCGAGTGGAGGACTCGCGGGTCGGGTCGTCCGAAGGTCGGACGTCGGGGTGGCTGAACGACCGACGCGGGGGAGGAGGTCGGGAGGTCAGGCTGGCGGCATGGGGAGAATCGTCGCGCTCGACGTGCTGCGCGGAGTGGCCATCCTGGGCACGCTGGGCACCAACATCTGGATCTTCACGGATCCGGCGGGACCCAGCGGGTTCTTCGCCGGCGGCGGGACCGCCGAGACCGCGCTGACCGCGTTGTCCAACGGGAAGTTCCTCGGTCTGCTGTCGATCCTGTTCGGCATCGGGCTGGCGGTCCAGCACCGGTCGGCGGTGAGGCGCGGGACGCGGTGGCCCGGCCGTTACCTGTGGCGGTCGACGTTGTTGCTGGTCGAAGGGGCGTTGCACTACGTCCTGGTGTTCGAGTTCGACGTGCTGATGTTCTATGCCATGGTCTCGGTGGTCGTGGCGTTCCTGGTCGGCCGCCCGGACCGGGTCGTGCGGCGGTGGCTCGTCGCGTTCGGCGCGCTGCACCTGGCGGTCGTCGGCCTGCTCACGGTCGTGCTGATGGGCGCCGGCGACCTCGGACCGCCGACGGCGACCTACCCGACCGACAGCTGGACCGCGCAGGTGGCGACCCGGATCGAGCTGATCGGGGTGTTCCGCGCCGAGGGCGTGCTGGTGCTGCCGCTGAGCACCGTCCTGTTCCTGATCGGCATCCTGCTCTTCCGCGCCGGTGCGCTGGAGGACTCGGTACGTGGTCGACGCCTCCAGCACCGGCTCGCACTCGCCGGGCTCGGCGTCGGCCTGCCGCTCAACGCCCTGTCCGCCTTCGCGCCGGGCCAGTGGTTCCTTGTCGACCGGTACGTCTGCGCGCCGTTCGTGGCGCTCGGCCTGCTCGGCGCGATCACCGCGCTGGTGCACCGGATGGGCGAGCCCGGACCGATCCGCACCGGGCTGACCTCGGTCGGCCGGACCGCGCTGTCCTGCTACATCGCGCAGAACGTCCTGGCCGCCGCGCTCTGCTACGGCTGGGGCCTGGACCTCACCGCCGCGTTCGGTCGGTTCGGCGCGGCGTACACGGTCGCGGTCTGGCTGGTGATCGCCACGTTCCTGCTGGTCGCGGCCACGTGGTGGACCAAGCGGTTCCGGCGCGGGCCGGTCGAGTGGGTGTGGGATCTCGCCTACCGGGCGCCGGGTCGGCGGCGCGTAGCGTCGACCGCATGAGCGAAACGATCCGGCTCGAGGAAGGCGCGAAGCGGGTCCGCGCCTTCCTCGGCGGCGTGCCGGCCGCGGACACCACGCGTCCGGTGCTGGTGTGGGAGAAGCCCTACTGCCCGACCTACTACTTCCCGGCGGCCGACGTGCCCGCCACGCTCACCCCGACCGGCGAGACCCGGGACGGCGCCGTCGTCCACGACGTCACGGTGGGCGGCACGACCGCGCGGAACGCGGCGCTGACCCGTCCCGAGCCGGAACTGCGCGACCTGGTCCGGCTGGAGTGGGACGCGTTCGACGAGTGGTTCGAGGAGGACCAGCCCGTCTACGTGCACCCGCGTGACCCTTACGTGCGCGTGGACGCGTTGCCTTCCAGCAGGCACGTGCGCGTGGTGATCGACGGCGTGGTGATCGCGGAGTCGCGTCGTCCGGTCGTGCTGTTCGAGACCGGCCTGCCGCCGCGGTACTACCTCCCGCTCGCCGACGTGCGCCAAGAGGTGCTGCGACCGACGGCCACGACCACCTCCTGCCCCTACAAGGGCACCGCGTCCTACTGGTCCGCGGTCCTGGATGGACGCGTGCACGAGGACGTCGCGTGGGGGTACCGCACACCGCTGCCGGAGAGCGCGCCGATCGCCGGGCTGGTGGCGTTCTACGGCGGCCGGGTCGAGCTGCACGTCGACGGCCGGCGGGTCTTCAACTGATCGGGGGACGGATCTGCGCGGTGGAGTGACGTCCAGATCGGACCGAAGCCGATTCGACCCGGTTCCGGACCGGGGGTTACGACGAAAGTGCGAACGTTCCCCGCCGTCCCGCGACTGACCGTGTGACGAGTGCCGCTGACGGTGCGTGCCGGGTGCAACATTCCCGACGGATGCGGCGATGACCTTCGTTGAGCGGCGTCCCGACCGGACGCCGGCGTCAGGAAGGAACCATGGTCGATCCGCTCGCCCTCAGCCGTGCCGAAGTCGAGTTCCTGCTCCGGGTGCGACCGCCCGCGCTGGACTCGTTGCGCACCGAACTCCATCTCGCGCCCGCCGACGCGGACGCGGGCGGCCGGTCGCTGACCGCGCGCGGTCTGTGCCGGTTCGCCGGCGGGCGGGTGGTGTTCGCGGCGGCGGTGGCGGCGGTGGCCGACGGCCTGTCCCGGGCGGACCGGCTGATCAGGCTGCTGGGCTGGGACGGCGACCGTCCGGTCGTCGCGCACCTGCTCACCGGCCCCGGTGTCCACATCGGACTGGTGTCGGCCCGGCCCGACCGGTTCACCGCCCACCGGCCCGGCCGCGCCGAGTCGTTGCGCGACCAGGTCGCCCGGTTCCTCGACCGGCACCTGACCGGCAAGCGGCGGTCCACGCTGCTCGTGCGCACGGCCGGCGCCACCGGCAGCGTCGACCTCGCGGTGGCCGTGGACGACGACGGCACGTGGTCGATGTCGGACACGCTCGCGTCACCGACGCGCACCAGCCCGTCCTCGCGCGACCTCGCCGTGGCCCGGATCGCCGAGCTGGTGACCCGGTGATCGGCCCGCTGCGCGTCGGCGCCGCCACGCACGTCGGGCTCGTGCGCACGTCCAACGAGGACTGCCTGCTGGTCGGGCGGCGGGTGTTCGCCGTGGCCGACGGCATGGGCGGCCACGCGGCGGGCGAGGTCGCCAGCGCCATGGCCGTCGACGCCCTGCGCGGCCTCGACGAGGTGGACGAGCCGCGTCCCGAGCACATCAGGGCCGTGCTCGTCGCGGCCAACGACGCCATCCGCGACGCCGCCGACGCCGACCCCGACCGCGCCGGCATGGGCACCACGGCCACCGGCCTGGTGCTGACCGGGTTCAACGGCTCGCCGCACTGGGCCGTGTTCAACATCGGCGACTCGCGGGTGTACCGGCACGTCGGCGGCGGACTCGTGCCGTTGACCGCCGACCACACCGAGGCCGCCGCCCTGGTGGCGTCCGGTGCGATGACCGCCGAGCAGGCCCGCACCGCCCGGCAGCGCAACGTGATCACCCGCGCGCTCGGCGCCCGCGTGGCCCCCGAACCCGACCAGTGGGTGTTCCCGCCCGAGCCGGGGGAGCGGTTCCTGGTGTGCTCGGACGGGCTGACCAACGAGCTGCCCGACCAGGAGATCGCGGACATCCTCGACGCCCTGCCCGACGCCAAGGAGGCGGCGACCACCCTGGTCCGGCGCGCGGTCCTGGCCGGCGGGCGGGACAACGTGACCGTCGTCGTGGTCGACCACGACGAACCGTGACCCCGGGTGCGGGGTCCTCCGGGGCGCGGAGGACCCCGCACCCGGCCCTTCCCGGCGTGCGGGTCGCCCGATCGGGCAATAGTCTCGACCACATGATCGGTCAGCGGTCGCGCCCGGTGCTCGGACTCGTCGCGTTCGCCGCCGCCGTGGGGGTGACGGCCCTGATCGGCGCCTTGGCCGCGACGTCGGCGGGCGAGCGGTACGAGAGCCTGACGCTGCCCGACTTCGCGCCGCCGGCCTGGCTGTTCGGTCCGGTGTGGACGGTGCTCTACGTGCTGATCGCGCTGTCGGGCTGGCTGGTCTGGCAGCGGCACGGCCTGGTCTGGGAACACGTCGTGTACGGCGTGCAGCTCGTGCTCAACGCCGCGTGGACGCCGCTGTTCTTCGGTGCCGGGAAGCTCGGGTTCGCGTTCGTCGACATCGTGGCGCTGCTAGTGGTGATCGCGCTGCTGCTCGCCCTGTTCGTCCGCCGGCACCTCGTCGCCGGGCTGCTGCTCGTGCCCTACCTGCTGTGGGTCGGGTTCGCCACGATGCTCAACGCGACGATCGTCGTGCTCGCCTGAGGGATTCGGCGCCGAGGGGACCGGCACCGCGAAGATCGCCGCGAGTTCCGCGGGTGCCACCTCCTCGAGCTGCGCGAACGTGCACGACGCCGGATCGCGGTCGGGGCGGAAGCGGACCAGCCGGGCGGTGTGCCGGAACCGGTGGTCGTGCACGTGCTCGTAGCGCACCTCGGCGACCAGTTCGGTGCGGACCGGTTCCCAGGTCAGCGTCTTGTCCGGGTTCCACCGGCTCGGCGCGCCGGTCGGGTCGCCGACCCAGTCCGCCCACGGGTGCCCGTCGAGCGCGTTCTCGCGCAACGGCGCCAACTCGGCCAGCAGTTCGACCCGGCGCGCGGCGCTGAAACTCGACGCCACGCCGACGCTGCGCAACCCCACGTCGTCGAACAGGCCGAGCATGAGCGAGCCGACGCCTTCGCCGTCCTTGTGCCACCGGAATCCGGCCACGACGCACTCGGCCGTCCGTTCGTGCTTGACCTTCCACATGACGCGTTTGTCCTGCTGGTAGGGCAGATCGACGTCCTTGGCCACCACGCCGTCGAACCCGGCGCCCTCGAACCGCGTGAACCAGTCCTGCGCCACGTCCGGGTCGTCGGTGCACGGCGTCACGTACAGGCCCGGCAGCTCGGTCACCGCCTCGACCAGCAGCTCGCGCCGGCGCCCGAACGGCACGTCGAGCAGCGATCGGTCGGCCAGTGCGAGCAGGTCGAACGCCACGAACGACGCGGGCGTCTCGGCGGCGAGCCGGCGCACCCGCGACGCGGCCGGGTGCAGGCGCAGTTGCAGCAGGCCGAAATCCAGCCCATCGGGTGTCACGACGACGATCTCCCCGTCGACCACGCACCGGTCCGGCAGCCCGGCCGCGAGCAGTTCGACCACCTCGGGGAAGTACCGCGTCAACGGCCGGTCGTTGCGTGAACCCAGCTCGATCCCCGCGCCGTCGCGGAACACCACGCAGCGGAAGCCGTCCCACTTCGGCTCGTATACCAGGCCGGCGCCGCGCGGCACCTCGCGCACGGCCCTGGCCAGCATCGGCCGTACCGGAGGGCGGACGGGCAGGTTCACCACCGGAGGGTAGATCGGAGACGAATTTTCCACCGGGTGTGCGAATGAGGACCGAACCTGTCCGCTATTGCTCCTACCGTGGTGGCACACGGAACCAAGAAGGAGCACCGAATGTCCGAGAAGACCGACCTCATCGCCATGCTGGCCCGTCAGCGCGGCTTCCTGCGGCACACCGCGCAGGCCCTGACCGACGAGCAGGCGGCGTCCCGCCCCACCGTCAGCCAGTTGTGCATCGGCGGTCTGATCAAGCACGTGCGCGGCGTCGAGGAGTCGTGGCTGCGGTTCGCGGTCGGCGGTGCCGAGCTGATGAACGCGGGCTGGGAGGGGCAGAACTGGGAGGACCAGCACCGCATGCTGCCCGGCGAGACGCTCGACGGCCTGCTCGAGGACTACGAGGAGACCGCCACGAAGACCGAGGCGATCATCGCCACGCTCGACCTGGACGACGAACACCCGCTGCCCGAGGCGCCCTGGTTCCCGCCCGGCGCCAAGTGGTCCAACCGGTTCGTGCTCCAGCACGTGATCGCCGAGACCTCGCAGCACGCGGGCCACGCCGACATCATCCGCGAGTCGATCGACGGCCAGAAGACCATGGGCTGAGGGAATACCGTGGGCCGGGTCCGGACTTGCCCCTCCCGGGGCTTCGACGACGACACAGGGGCGGCTCATGGCGTTGAAATTCGGGTACAAGGCGTCCGCGGAGCAGTTCGGTCCGCGTGACCTGGTGGAGTACGCGGTCCGGGCCGAACAGGTCGGCCTGGACAGCGTGACCGTGTCCGACCACTTCCTGCCGTGGCGGCACGAGGGCGGGCACGCGCCGTTCGCGCTGGCGTGGCTGGCCGCGGTGGGGGAGCGGACCGAGCGCGTCACGCTCGGCACCAGCGTCCTGACCCCGACGTTCCGGTACAACCCGGCCGTGGTGGCGCAGGCGTTCGCCACCCTCGGCCTGCTCTACCCGGGCCGGGTGTTCCTCGGCGTCGGCAGCGGTGAGGCGCTCAACGAGATCGCCGTGTCCGGCCGCGAGTGGCCCGAGTTCAAGGAGCGCTTCGCCCGGCTGCGCGAGGCCGTGAAACTCGTGCGCGAGCTGTGGACCGGGCAGCACGTGGACTTCGCCGGCGAGTACTACAAGCTCGTCAACGCCAACGTGTACGACCGGCCCGAGCGGCCCGTGCCGGTGTACGTCGCGGCCGGCGGACCGACCGTGGCCAGGTACGCGGGCCGCGCGGGCGACGGGTTCATCTGCACGTCCGGCAAGGGCATGGACCTGTACACCGAGCAGCTCATCCCGGCTGTGAAGGCGGGCGCGGAACAGGCGGGCCGCTCGTTCGACGACATCGACCGGATGATCGAGATCAAGCTGTCCTACGACCGCGACCCGGCGGCGGCGCTGGAGAACACCCGGTTCTGGGCGCCGCTGTCGCTCACGCCCGAGCAGAAGCACAGTGTGGACAGCGCCGAGGAGATGGAACGGCTGGCCGACGAACTGCCGATCGAGCAGGTCGCGAAGCGCTGGATCGTCGCCTCCGACCCGGCCGAGGCCGTGGCGCGGATCAAGCCGTACGTCGACGCCGGGTTGAACCACCTGGTGTTCCACGGACCCGGTCACGACCAGGAGCGGTTCCTGGGCCAGTTCGCCGAAGATGTGCTGCCGTTGCTGCGCAAGCTCGGCTAGAACCGGCAGAGGCGCCTGACCTGCCCCTCGTGCGAGGGGTAGGCGGGCGCGATCTCGTCGGCGTGGGCGAACGTGACGATGTCGTCGGTGTAGGGCGGGACCACGACCGTGCCGACCAGTGACCACCCGCCGTCCGGTTCGCTCGCCTGCCACACCCCGGCGGGCACGACCACCTGCGGCCGTTGTCCGGCCGCGAGGTCCAGGCCGAGCACGGGCGTGGTGACCGTGCCGTCGGGGTGCAGCAGCAGCATGCGCAACGGGTCGCCCGCGTGGAACGTGTAGATCTCCACGTGGTCGAGCCGGTGCACGGCCGAGAACTCGGGCGCCTCGAGCAGGTAGTGGATCGCGGACACCTCGGGCGAACGCCACGACTGCGACCAGTGGCCACCCTCGATCGGCAACGGCTCCAGACCGAGTTCGCGGATCGCCTCCTCCGGCGTCACGACAGCTCCGCCTCGACCGTGCCGTGCACCACGACCATGCCCTTCCCCATCCGTTTCGCCGCGTACATCGCCGCGTCCGCGCTGCCGAGCAGGTCGTCGGAGGTCGGCCCGCGCTCGGCACGGGCCCGGTGCGCGATGCCGACGCTGGCCCGGATCGTGTGCTCGCCGGCGGCCGTGGCGTGCGGTTCGCGCAACGCGTCGAGCACGCGTTCGCCGATCTCCTCGGGCGCCTGCTCGTAGCCGGTGACCAGGACGCCGAACTCGTCCCCGCCCAGCCGGGCGACCGTGTCGTGTGCGCGGACACAACCTTTGAGGCGGGCGGCCACGACCTGGAGGATCGTGTCGCCTTCGGCGTGCCCGTACTCGTCGTTGATCCGCTTGAACCCGTCGACGTCGATGAACAGCACGACGACCGGGTCGGAGCCGTCGAGGGCCTGGTCGAGGTGCTCGCGGAACAGGACGCGGTTGGCGATCCCGGTGAGCGGGTCGTGGTAGGCCTGGTGGCGCAGGCGTTCGCGACTGATCCGGAGCTGGTCGAGCAGGCGGACGTTGTCGATCAGGGTGAGTAGCTGGCGTGCGATGACCAACAGCACGACCCCGAGTCCGACGTAGATCTCCAGGGGGTTGAGCCGCACCCCGGTGGCCGTGCCGACGACGATGAACAGGCCTGTGACCAGCATCGGCAGGTAGGGGACGAGCAGGTGCAGCAACTCGCCCGCACCCAGTCGTCCGGGCACGGCCCGATCCCGCCGCCCCGCGCCGGGCGCGAACGCGGCGAGGAAGAACAGGGCGGGCGAGACCATGAACCCGATGTCGGCGACGGTGGGTATCGAACCGGCGCCCTGGCTCACCAGGTAGGCGAACGCCCACCCGGAGGACGACTGGGCCACGGCCGCCAACGCCACGAACAACATCGGCAGCTGTCGCACCGCCCGATGCGTCCAGGACGAGACCAGCAACGCCACCATCAACACCACGTAGGCCGCCGGGTGCGCCACGACGGTCGCGAACCCGGGTCCCGACGTGGCCCAGGCCCGGACCACGGACTCCAGCAGCGAGACCCACGTCAGGACGAACAGGGAGCCGACGACGATCACCCCGTCGAGCACCACGACCACGCGACTGCGATGGGCGGGCAACGACCCGCTGCCACCGTGCCCCAGGACCAGCACGGCACACAGGGCCAACGCGGGGACCAGTAAAAACCCGACCGAGGCGACCGTGGTCGAGGGCAGGGAGACCCCGAGGAAGATCTGCCCCCAGATCCAGGATCCCAGCCCGACCACCAGGGCACCCATGGCAGCCGCCATCCACCACCGCCACCGCCGGGCGGCGCCGACCCGCCGTGCGCCACTGCGCCAGAACCGCACAGCCGCCGCGGACGCGAACCCGAGCTGCCCGAACTTGTCGACGACCAACGACCACTGCCGCCCGAGTACGCCCGACACGACCAGACAGACCAGCACGAAGACCACAAGACAGACCAGGCCCACAAGAACGCCGAACCGTCTCAGTGTCATGGCACCCGCCTGCCGAGACTGGAGTCGATCAGTGGACCGCGCCACTGTAGTGACCCGGTGACACTGTGTCGATCGCGGGGAGGACCCCACCACGCACCCGTTTTCCGACCGCCCGCGCCAAAACGAAGCGAGACCCCGAACTCCCGGAAGACCCCGAACTCCCGAAACCAGACCACCCGCCCCGCTTCCACAGTGGCCACAAGAACCCCCTCCACCCGTACCGCCACGTCCAGCACACACCCGCCCCACCGACCCTGCCCGGTCGAAGGATCCCGAGCGCGAGTTTCACACCGCCCGAACGCGTATTTCAGGGTGTCCGAGCGGAGGACTCGC